>NZ_JAXQPQ010000002.1:0-1009720 GCF_034427535.1 Enterobacter sp. A103 | reverse complement strand
GCCGGTGCATAAATCCGGTGGTTACAGCAGTCTTCGGTGGAGCGGTAGTTCAGTCGGTTAGAATACCTGCCTGTCACGCAGGGGGTCGCGGGTTCGAGTCCCGTCCGTTCCGCCACTTATTAAAAGCCCTGAGCTAACGCTCAGGGCTTTTTTCTTATCTGTCGTTTAATTATTGCGAAATTAGCAAAAATCCTCTGCGTTTTGCGCTCTTTTTCTCTATAACAACGCCAGCGATAATCTTCCTCAGTTTACGAACATAATGATTGAGGAATAGTATGACTCTCCCTGCATTTGGTCTGGGCACTTTCCGCCTGAAAGACGACGTTGTTATCGCATCGGTTAAAACCGCACTCGAACTGGGCTATCGTGCAGTTGATACGGCACAGATCTATGAAAACGAAGCTGCAGTTGGACAAGCTCTCGAAGAGAGTGGTGTACCGCGTAACGAACTGTTTATCACCACGAAAATCTGGATAGAGAATCTCAGCAAAGATAAGCTGATCCCTAGCCTGAAAGAGAGTCTGAAAAAACTGCGTACTGACTACGTAGATCTGACCCTTATCCACTGGCCATCACCGAATGATGCCGTCTCAGTAGAAGAATACATGCAGGCGCTGCTGGAAGCGAAAAAGCAGGGCTTAACCCGTGAAATTGGGATCTCCAACTTCACCATTCCGCTGATGGAAAAAGCCATTGCTGCTGTTGGTGCAGAAAATATTGCAACCAACCAGATTGAGCTGTCTCCATACCTTCAAAACCGCAAAGTCGTGGACTGGGCAAAACAGCACGGGATCCACATCACCTCCTACATGACGCTGGCCTACGGTAAAGCGCTGAAAGATGGAGTGATTACGCGTATCGCAGAGAAACATAACGCGACTGCTGCGCAGGTGATTCTGGCATGGGCAATCGGTGAAGGTTATGCCGTGATCCCATCATCAACTAAGCGTGAAAACCTGGCCAGCAACCTGTTAGCAACGGATCTTCATCTGGATGCAGACGATAAAAAAGCGATCGCAGCGCTGGAGTGCAACGATCGCCTGGTAAGCCCGGAAGGTTTAGCTCCTGACTGGGATTAAGTTTGACCCGCCCTCTGTAACCTGAACCCTCATACAGCTCCTCCGGGAGCTGTTTTTATATGTTCACTCAGGAAGTCAATAAAGGCACGAATGCGCGTACTCACCGCTCTGTCACTGTAATACACTGCGCTAAAAGGCATTTCGACCGGCAGGCGTTTATCGGCCATTAGCTCCACCAGTTCACCCCGGGCTATCTCCTTGTCAATCATATAGTCTGACAAGCAGGCGATACCATTTCCTTCGAGACACAGCTGCTTCAGCGTTTCCCCGCTGTTTGAGGATAATCCGCAGGTAATTTCATGAAGTTGACCATCATGACAGGCGACAGGCCAGGTGTTCAGCGACACCGGCTCCGTAAAGCCAAGGCACAGATGCTGCTTCAAATCTTCAACCGTCTCCGGTTTCCCATGTTCGGCAATATACTCTGGCGATGCGATAATTTTGCGGTAGCTGGCAAACAGAGGGCGGGCACGCAAGCTTGAATCTGTAAGGGTTCCCGCCCGGATAGCCACATCCACTTTCCGTTCGATGAGGTTGATAAACGTCTCTGAGGAGACCAGCGATAGCGTCATCTCCGGATAGCGTTCGCGGAAAGGTTTGATCAGTGGCACCAGAAAGTGAAGCACCACCGGCGTGGCCGCATCAATGCGCAGCAACCCACGCGGCGTGCTGCGGGTCTCCATAATCTCCGTCTCCGCTGCAGCCATCTCCTGCAATACCGACTGCACACGGNGTGCTGCGGGTCTCCATAATCTCCGTCTCCGCTGCAGCCATCTCCTGCAATACCGACTGCACACGGCGGAAGTAACGCTCTCCCTCTTCCGTCAGGCTCAGCTGCCGCGTCGTTCGGTTAAGCAGACTCACTCCAAGCTTCATCTCCAGTTTTTTTACCGAACGGCTGATGGCTGAGTTAGCCTGACCCAGCTGTTCGGCCGCGCGGCTAAAGCTACCGCTTTCAACGACGGCGACAAAGATTGTCAGCTCTTCCGATGTTGCTTTCATTTTTGCACCACCTGCAAAATTCTATTGAGATTTTGACCATTTTTGTTATTTAAGCACTGGCGCATACTGCCTGTCATCTTAATCCTGATGATACGGAGTATTTTATGCCACTGGCGCTACTTGCCCTGACGATCAGTGCCTTCGCAATTGGCACGACCGAATTTGTTATCGTGGGTCTGGTTCCCACTATTGCTAACCAGCTTGCGATCTCGTTGCCTTCCGCCGGATTGCTGGTGTCTATCTACGCCCTGGGCGTCGCCGTCGGTGCGCCAGTGCTGACGGCCCTGACCGGACGTTTTCCGCGTAAGCAGCTGTTAGTCGCGCTGATGGTGCTGTTCACCGCTGGCAACATTCTGGCCTGGCAGGCGCCGGACTACACCACGCTGGTGATTGCGCGTCTGTTAACCGGCCTTGCACACGGCGTGTTCTTCTCGATTGGTTCCACCATTGCAACCAGCCTGGTGCCCAAAGAGAAAGCGGCTTCAGCGATTGCGATCATGTTTGGTGGACTGACCGTTGCACTCGTTACGGGCGTACCGCTGGGAACGTTTATCGGACAACACTTCGGCTGGCGTGAAACGTTCCTTGCCGTCTCCTTACTGGGTGCCATCGCCCTGGTGACCAGCCTGCTGCTGGTACCGTCGAATATCCCAGGCCGGGCGAGCGCCAGCCTGCGCGATCAGCTGAAGGTGCTCACGCATCCGCGTTTGCTGATTATCTACGCGGTAACTGCATTGGGCTATGGCGGCGTATTCACGGCTTTCACCTTCCTGGCGCCGATGATGCAGGACCTGGCAGGCTTTTCACCCAATGCCGTGAGCTGGATTTTGCTGGGATACGGTATTTCCGTTGCCGTTGGCAATATCTGGGGCGGCAAGCTTGCAGATAAGCATGGTGCGGTATCGGCTCTGAAATTCATCTTCGCCGCCCTGGCGGTTCTGCTGATGATTTTCCAGTTCACGGCTTCGGTACACTACGCCGCGCTGGTCACTGTGCTGGTCATGGGGATCTTTGCCTTTGGTAATGTCCCCGGGCTTCAGGTTTACGTTGTCCAGAAAGCCGAGCTCTATACGCCAAATGCCGTGGATGTGGCGTCCGGTCTGAACATTGCCGCATTTAATATCGGCATTGCGCTGGGCTCCATCATTGGCGGACAAACCGTAGCGCATATTGGATTAGCCCAGACTCCGTGGATTGGCGCGGTGATTGTCCTGGTCGCCTTCCTGCTGATTGGCCTGAGTGGACGTCTCGATAAGCCAGCCCGGGTCGCGCTGGGGTAACATCAGTAAGTGCTTGCTTACAAAACTGGAAAGCGGTTTCTCAGAAATTGCGTTGAAAGTATGACCTAAAGTCCCTATAACATTAGAACCAGTCCGTTTTCCGGGCTGGTTCATGTTACAGAGGCTGTTTCCAAAAGTGCGAAAAAATACCTATGCCATGCGTTATGTTGCCGGAATGCCCGCGGAGAGGATCTTGCCTCCGGGGTCATTTGCGAGCATAAGCCAGGCATTACCCGCCGGCACACCGTTAAGCAGTGATGAGAAAATCCGTGTACTGGTGTGGAATATCTTTAAGCAGCAGCGTGCCGAATGGTTATCGGTGCTCAAGAATTTTGGAAAAGATGCCCACCTGGTTCTGCTCCAGGAGGCACAAACCACCCCTGAACTGGTACGCTTTGCCACCACGAACTATCTTGCCGCCGACCAGGTGCCTGCGTTTGTCCTGCCACAACACCCCTCAGGTGTGATGACGCTTTCAGCAGCACATCCGGTCTATTGCTGTCCACTGCGCGAACGTGAACCTATCCTGCGTCTGGCAAAATCGGCGCTGGTGACGGTCTATCCGCTGCCGGATACCCGAATGCTGATGGTCGTGAATATCCACGCGGTAAACTTCAGCTTGGGCGTGGATGTCTACAGTAAGCAGTTACTTCCGATCGGCGATCAGATTGCCCATCACAGCGGGCCCATCATTATGGCCGGCGATTTCAATGCCTGGAGCCGTCCGCGCATGAATGCGCTGTATCGCTTTGCGCGCGAAATGTCGCTGCGTGAAGTTCGTTTTAGCGATGACCAGCGCAAAAAAGCCTTTGGTCGTCCTCTCGATTTTGTCTTCTATCGTGGTTTGAGCGTGCATGATGCCTCGGTCCTGGTGACGCGCGCCTCGGATCATAACCCTCTACTAGTCGAATTCAGTCCCGGCAAACCTGATAAATAATGGTGTGTCAGGTCTGCCGTGGGGCAGGCCTGTGCGGGTGCTGCCCTTTATTTTTCACTCACAAAGGACAGTACGATGACAACAACACGCTCCCATCATGACAACGTAGAAAAACAGTTTGGTTCTCAGGCAAGTGCCTATCTGAGCAGTGCCGTGCATGCTTCTGGCCGCGATCTGGTGCGTCTCGGTGAACGTCTGGCGGCGTTCCCGCAGGCGCACGTGCTGGATTTAGGCTGCGGGGCAGGGCATGCCAGCTTTACGGCTGCGCAGCGGGTCGCGCACGTTACCGCGTATGACTTATCCAGCCAGATGCTGGACGTCGTTGCTGGGGCGGCAAAAGCGAAAGGGCTGAACAACATCGATACGCGCCAGGGCTATGCCGAATCCTTACCGTTCGATGATGCATCGTTTGAGGTGGTGATCAGCCGTTATTCCGCGCACCACTGGCACGATGTCGGCCAGGCATTGCGCGAGGTCAAACGTGTTCTGAAGCCGGGCGGCACCTTCATCATTATGGATGTGATGTCTCCCGGACACCCGGTGCGCAATATCTGGCTGCAGACGGTAGAAGCGCTGCGCGATACCTCGCACGTGCAAAATTACGCCAGCGGAGAGTGGTTGTCGCTTATCACTGAAGCGGGGCTGATCGCGCGCGCGTTGATTACCGATCGTTTACCGCTGGAGTTCAGCTCCTGGATCGCGCGTATGCGCACCCCGGAAGCATTGAGCCAGGCGATCAGACTGTATCAGGAGAGTGCGTCCGCGGAGGTAAAGGCGTACTTTGAACTGCAGGACGATGGCTCGTTTACCAGCGATACCATCATGGCTGAAGCGCAAAAAGCGGAATAAACAAAAAAGGCACCGAGGGGAATCGGTGCCTTTTTATCTTTCGATCGTGCTATCAGGAGTCTGGCGTCGCGCTGTTCTTCACAAACAGCGTCAGCTGGTCGCCAGGTTTCAGATTGTCAGTATCATTGTTCCAGCGCATCACATCCTTGATGTTCACGCCGTGCCGTTTTGCGATACTGGACAGTGAATCGCCCTTGCGCACGCGATAGGTAATGCTATCGCTGTTGCTGGCGAGACGCTGTGCGCTGCTACCTGCACCTACCGTCAGAGTCTGACCCACTTTCAGGCCGGAACTGCGCAGATTATTCCACTGCTGCAGATCTTTCGCATTCACGCCAAGACGTGACGCGATGCCCGAAAGCGTATCACCTGAACGAACCTTATAGCTGCGGCTGTTAACTGATGATGCATCCGCGATCAGCGTTGACTGAACGGCGGCGATTTCACCAGAAGCTAAAGACTCACGTAACTGCTCGGCATGTTTCTGCGGAACCATTACATACTGCGGGCCACTTGCCCCCAGGGTTGAGCCTTTAACGCCAGCATTAAAGGTTTTCAATTTACTTACCGACATACCCGTCATATCAGCAACCTGTTGAATATCAACTGGATTGCTTAGGCGAACACGCGCCAGTGCACGACTTTCGTCTGGTGTTGGCAGTTGTACACCGTAACGCTTGCTGTTCTTGAGAATATCGCTCAATGCCAGCATTTTCGGTACGTAAATCTTTGTTTCCTGTGGCAGTGAGAGCGACCAAAAATCGGTGGATTTACCCCGTGCTTTATTCGCTTTCATTGCCTTCAGTACACGACCTTCGCCACTATTATACGCTGCGACCGTTAACAGCCAGTCGCCGTCAAACATCTTGTTCAGACGTTGCATCATGTCGAGAGCGGCTGTCGTTGAAGCGACAACATCGCGACGCGCATCATAGTTGCGGGTCTGTTTCAGACCATAGTTTCGCCCGGTGCTCGGAATGATCTGCCAAATGCCTGCGGCATTGGCGCCAGACGTCGCGTGTGGGTCAAAAGCGCTCTCCACTATGGGTAGGAGTACCAGCTCCATAGGCATGTTACGTTTCTTAACTTGCCCGGCTATCCAGTACATATACGGCTCTGCCCGTAACGTTACATCGTGGAGATAGCTCTTATTACTTAAATACTTCTGTTTCTGTTCGCGAATCCGGGGATTTTCCGGAATTCCCATCTTTAGCTCGTCGCCAATAGAGGTCCACAAGTCTTGATCCTGCGCGTAAGATGTTCCATCGTCCATCCAGCGCGCCGAACTTGCAAACTTCCCTGCTTCCCCTTGACCAGCTGCAGAAAGGCTCTGTGCGTGCTGTTGTACGTTGCTGCCGTTTTGCGACTGGCAACCTACAAGCAGGACAGAGGCGAGTAATATCGCTTTTGCCTTCATGTGTGTGTCAATAGTTGCTTAAAAGACGAGCGATGATAACGGCGAAATTTTGAAAAGGCAACCCGCAATTATCTGAAGTTATCTTTCTTTGACCTTAACCATGCAAATCGTTGTTCTGGTTGTTGCAAATTTGTTTCTTGGTTAATTTTATTAATTAAATCAATATCATCTGTGCGTAAAAATAAATTAATTTGGCGCTCATTTTTCAGAATTACGGGGAGTGTTTTTTGGTTTTTTGCACGTAACTCCTTCACTTTGTGATAATAATCCTGAATCGCTCGATCCTCGGGTAAGAGGCTCACTGCAAACTTCATATTTCCTAATGTATACTCATGGGCGCAACAAATGAGCGTCTCATCGGGTAGCGCGTTAATCTTCTGTAAAGACTGATACATTTGAGCTGGCGTGCCTTCAAACAGTCTTCCGCAGCCTCCGGAGAAGAGCGTATCGCCGCAAAAAAGATAAGGCTTACTGTAGAAACACAGATGTCCCAAAGTGTGACCTGGTGTGGCAAATACGGAAAACTCCCACTCGCGTATGAGGATATTTTCGCCTTCTTCGACTACATGCGTGATTCCCTTATCTTGTGCCTCTGCCGGTCCGTAAACCACAAGATGCGGAAAATGAGCGCGCAGTTCAGGCAGGCCGCCAGTGTGATCGTTATGATGATGCGTCAACAGAATGGCTTCTGGCTGCCAGCCGTTGTCTTTTATGGCGTGCAGTACAGGGGCGGATTCTCCGGGATCGACAATGACGCAGCGGCGATCGTCGTCAACCAAAACCCAGATGTAATTGTCCTGAAACGCTGGAATACTGATAAGATTCATACATTACCTCTTAGAGCGTGGCGGGTGTTTTGATGAAACCGGCAAGGATACCTCAGACTGTCGCAGCACCGGAACGTTGGGCGGAATTGCCCTGGGGTGAATACTATCGCGAAGCGTTAGAACAGCAGCTGAAGCCCTGGCTCGCGAAAATGTATGGCTTTCACCTGCTTAAGATTGGCAATCTCAGCGCGGAAATCAATACCGAAAGCTGCGCTATCTCGCATCAGGTTAACGTCTCTCTCGGCGGATCGCCGGTTCAGGTGAAAGCAGACCCGTTGCATCTGCCGTTTGCGGAAAAATCCGTCGATGCATGTTTGCTCGCTCATACGCTACCCTGGTGCAGCGATCCGCATCGTCTGCTTCGCGAAGCCGATCGCGTGCTGATTGATGACGGCTGGCTGGTACTTAGCGGATTCAATCCGCTAAGCCTGATGGGCCTGCGTAAGCTAGTACCGGTGCTACGCCGGACTCCACCTTACAACAGCCGGATGTTCACGATGATGCGTCAGCTCGACTGGCTTTCACTGCTGAATTTTGAAGTGCTCTGCTACGGTGGTTTTCAGGTGCTGCCCTGGGCGCGGCAGGGGGGCGTGGTACTGAGCACCCATCTCCCCGCGTTGGGCTGTTTGCAGTTTATCGTTGCGCGTAAGCGAACCATTCCCCTTACGCTTAACCCCATGAAGCAGAGCAAGTCGAAAACGCCCATCCGCCAGACCGTGGGCGCCACGCGGCAGTACAAAAAAACCGATTAGACGTCGGGCTGATAGCCCGCATCTTCATGTGCGGGATTGGATGCCGCAGCACGCGCCAGTTCGTCGCAGCGTTCGTTTTCCGGGTGGCCTGCGTGGCCTTTAACCCACTCCCACTTAATCTGGTGCTGGCCCAGCGCAGCATCAAGACGTTTCCAGAGATCGACGTTCTTGACCGGCTTCTTATCGGCGGTTTTCCAGCCGCGTTTTTTCCAGTTATGGATCCACTGGGTGATCCCCTGACGCACGTACTGACTGTCGGTGCTTAGCACCACGTCACAATGTTCTTTTAACGCCTCCAGCGCCACGATGGCCGCCATCAACTCCATTCGGTTGTTGGTGGTCAGAAAATAGCCTTCGCTAAAGGTTTTTTCGTGCTGGCGATAGCGCATAATCGCGCCGTAGCCGCCGGGTCCTGGGTTACCGAGACAAGATCCATCGGTGAAAATTTCTACCTGTTTACGCATCTCTGGTAGACTTCCTGTATTCGAAACGTTCAGTTAAACGATAAGTCTGACATAAATGACCGCTATGAGCACTGCAATTACTCGCCAGATTGTCCTCGATACCGAAACCACCGGTATGAACCAGATCGGCGCGCACTACGAAGGGCATAAGATCATCGAGATCGGTGCCGTTGAAGTGGTGAACCGTCGTCTTACGGGGAACAACTTCCACGTCTACCTCAAACCCGATCGGCTGGTGGATCCGGAAGCATTCGGCGTTCACGGGATTGCCGATGAGTTCTTGCTGGATAAGCCGACTTTTGCGGATGTCGCTGACGAGTTCCTGGAATACATCAAGGGCGCCGAGCTTGTCATCCATAACGCATCGTTCGATATCGGCTTTATGGATTATGAATTCAGCAAGCTTAATCGTGATATTCCGAAGACGAACACCTTCTGTAAGGTGACGGACAGCCTGGCGCTGGCAAGGAAGATGTTCCCCGGCAAGCGTAACAGCCTGGATGCACTCTGCTCGCGCTACGAGATAGACAATACCAAGCGAACGCTCCACGGGGCGTTGCTCGATGCCCAGATCCTGGCCGATGTCTATCTGACGATGACCGGCGGGCAGACGTCAATGAAGTTCAGTATGGAAAATGAATCCCAGCAGACGCAAGGCGAAGCGGGCATTCAGCGTGTTGTCCGTCAGGCCAGTCGGTTGCGGGTTATTTTAGCCAGTGACGAAGAGCTTCTTAACCACGAATCCCGGCTTGATCTGGTCCAGAAGAAGGGCGGCAGCTGTTTGTGGCGCGCCTGAAAAAACGCCTTAATGCCTGTAAAATCATCGTTTGGGCGATTTTTGCAGCAAACGATTCAAAACGTGAGAAAAAGCGTTGACGAGATCGGAGGCGCACCGTAATATGCGCCTCGTTCCCCAAACGGGAACAGTGGAGCGGTAGTTCAGTCGGTTAGAATACCTGCCTGTCACGCAGGGGGTCGCGGGTTCGAGTCCCGTCCGTTCCGCCACTATTCAGAAAGCCTGAATCAGAAATGATTCAGGCTTTCGTCGTTTCAGCCTTCAGTAATCTCATTCTCTCTCTTATCGTTAACAAAAAGTTAATATTCATAGTGCAATTTATTAACAATTGCACGGATGTAGTGCATAATTTGCACTGTAATTGTGCATTTCTCCATCACTCCTCTCTTCGCACCTCATTCAGAATGTTTCTTTCTGTAAAAATAATTCACGCAGAATCATCTGGTTATCTCCTGCTTTCCAAAAATATACCGAACCAATTGCGTATTGGTTTGGTTATTGCTTAATCATTAGCACGATAAGCTTCATTCCATATCAATAACTTATCGTTAATAAAAATAAAGTCATGATAAAAGCGAGCGAACCAATATGGAAAAACCGTCACGGTTTCTGGCCAATTCCAGTACCGCGCTTGAACAGTTGCGCGGGCTTATCAACCAGCATGAGTCAACACCAGGCATACCGCTGCCCACGGAACGTGAGCTGTCGGACACTCTCGGCGTAGGACGACGTGAAGTACGTCGTGCGCTGGACGTGCTGGAAGAAGAGGGGCGCATCTGGCGTAAGCAGGGCAAAGGGACCTTTATTGGCCCGGCGGCACCTGTTGAACCGCTGGCCCTTCAGGGATTGGTTCAGCAAACCAACCTTCTGGAAGTGATGGAAGCTCGTCTGCAGCTCGAACCCGGCTTAGCCCGGCTTGCGGCACTGCGTGCCACCAGGGAAAACCTCGCGCTCATGCAGCGCATGCTGGAACGCATCGACAAGGTCAGCCCGGACGACCGCGATCTCAACGAACTCTGGGACAGCGCTTTTCACCGGGCGATTGCCGAGGCGGCGGGCAACCGTCTGATGCTCGGCCTGTTTGATGCTATTGATGCCGTTCGGCGCGAACCGGGCTGGCAGCATCTGCGCGAGCTGGCACGCACCCCCGAACGTGTCGACAGCTATAACGACCACCACCATAAGATCATGTCTGCGATTATCCATCGCCAGCCTAATGAAGCCGCGGCCGCCATGCGCGAACACCTGCTCAGCCTGCAAACCGCCCTGATTCAGGCGATCCACCTTGAGGACGACTTCACGCCATGACGACAATACCCTTTAAGGACGCCGCGCCCGTATTGCGGGTGCAAAACCTCAACGTTACGTTTGCTGGCTCGCCGGTTAGCGTGCTTGATGGTATCTCGCTGGCCGTCAGGGCGGGCGAAACGCTGGCGCTGGTGGGGGAGTCCGGCTGCGGGAAAAGTATCACCTCCCTGGCGCTGATGGGATTACTGCCCGCCAGCGCGCAGATTGTCAGCGGTGAGATGCAGTTTCGGCGCCACGATCTGCGAAAGCTCTCACCGCGGGAATATGCCGACCTGCGCGGCAGCGAGCTGGCGATGATTTTCCAGGAGCCGATGACCTCGCTCAATCCGGCGTTTACGCTGGGCGATCAGCTTAGCGAAGCGGTTATGCGGCACCAGAGCGTCTCGCGCACGGAGGCGATGAAGGTCGCGCTGCAGATCCTCGAGAAGGTACAGATCCCGGCGGCAGAGATGCGCCTGAAAGCATATCCCCACCAGCTTTCCGGCGGCATGCGCCAGCGGGTAATGATTGCGATGGCGCTGATTAACCACCCCAAACTGCTGATTGCTGATGAACCCACCACCGCGCTCGACGTCACCATCCAGGCGCAAATCCTCGCCTTGCTCAACGCCTTAAAAGAGGAAACCGGCACGGCGGTGCTGATGATCACCCACGATTTGGGCGTGGTAGCAGAAGTCGCCCAGCAGGTCGCGGTGATGTATGCCGGGCAGGTGGTGGAGCAGGGGAGCGTGGAGGCAATATTCGCCGATCCGCAGCACCCGTACACTATCGGTCTGATGGGGTCGATCCCCTCGCTGGGCGCACGCAAGGGCCAGCTCTCCACTATTCCCGGCGCGGTCCCGCTCCCGGAATCCATGCCGAAAGGCTGCCGTTTTGCCACCCGCTGCCCGTTTGCGCAGTCCCGCTGCCATGCTGAAAAACCGTCGCTCACTGCGCTCGGCGCGGGCCATCAGGTGGCCTGCTTCCGCGTGCCGCTCGAACAGCACATTGCCCTGGGAGAAATCGCATGACCACGCCCATTCTTGAAGCCCGTGACCTCAGCAAGCTTTTCCCCGGCCCCAAAAAACTCTTTACCCCGGCACGGTTTGTCACCGCGGTCGATCGCGTTTCGCTTGCCGTGATGCCGGGCGAAACGCTGGCGATCGTCGGCGAGTCCGGCTCCGGGAAATCTACGCTTGGCCGCCTGCTGCTGCGCCTGCTGGCCGCCAGCGAAGGGCGCGTGTTTTATCAGGGAGAGGAGATCACCGACGCCGCCGGTGCCCGCCTGAACCAGCTCCGGCGCGAGCTGCAGATTATCTTTCAGGATCCCTTTGCCTCGCTCAACCCGCGCATGACGGTGGAGCAGATCGTCGGGGAGCCGCTGTGGCTGCATCAGAACATGAAAAAAGCGGATCGCCAGTACCGCGTTGCCGAGCTGCTCAAAACCGTAGGCCTGCCTGCCGCCTGGGCCGGGCGCTATCCGCACGAGTTTTCCGGCGGGCAGCGCCAGCGTATCGGCATTGCGCGCGCGCTGGCCTCGGGACCGAAGCTGCTGCTGGGCGATGAGCCGGTATCCGCGCTGGACGTCTCCGTTCAGGCGCAGGTAGTCAACCTGCTGGAAAGCCTGAAGCACCAGCTTGGGCTGACGATGGTGATTGTCGCCCACGGTCTGGCGGTGATCCGCCATATGAGCGACCGCGTGGCGGTCATGTACCTCGGCCAAATCGTCGAGCTTGCCACCGTGGATGAGATTTTTGACGCGCCGCTGCACCCCTATACCCAAGCGCTGATCGCTTCGGCACCGCAGATGCAGCCGGGCGTTGAACGCGACGCGCCGCTGCTGCAGGGGGATCTGCCCAACCCGGCCAGCCCGCCGTCCGGCTGCCGTTTCCACACCCGCTGCCCGTACGTTACCGATGAATGCCGCCAGGTCGAGCCGATCAATCAGGTACTCGACGGCGGGCGTCAGGTTGCCTGTCATCGCTGGCAGGAGATCAACCGCGATCGCAGCGTTATTCAGATCGCACCGCCATCCGCCGCCTTTCTGCGCCGCCGCGCGCTATTTGAACACGCGGCCACTCACTCGTCCCTTCCTTCAAGGAACTCATGATAATGACAATGCGTAATTCTCTTTTGACCGTACTGGGAAGTTTTATGTTGCTTGGCGCGGCGCTGCCCGCGCATTCTGAAAGCGTGCTGCGAATCGGTCTGGGCGCTGACCCGGACATGCTCGACCCGCATCTGGCGCGCACATACTATGGCCGCTTCGTCTTTGCCTCCCTGTGCGACAGGCTGGTGGACGTGGATGAAAACCTGAAGGTCGTCCCCGGCCTGGCTAAAGACTGGGCGTGGAGTGAGGACGGTAAAACCCTGACGCTCAATCTGCGGGAAGGCGTTACCTTCCACGACGGTGAGAAATTCGATGCCGCCGCGGCAAAATACAACCTCGACCGCGCCCTGACCCTGAAAGGCTCCCTGCGTAAGAGCGAGATCTCCTCCGTTGAATCGGTCGAGGTCACCGGCCCGATGCAGATTGCGCTGCACCTGAAGACCCCCGATGCCGCGCTGCTGATGCAGCTCACCGACCGCGCCGGGGCAATGATGGCCCCGGAGGCGGCGAAAAAGCCGGACTTTGCCGCCCACCCGGTCTGCTCCGGCCCGTATAAATTCGACAGCCGCGTGTCCCAGGACCGCATCGTTCTGACCCGCTTCGACAACTACTGGAACAAAGACGCTTACCACTTCGACAAAATTATCTATCTGCCGATCCCGGACGCCTCCGTGCGCCTCGCGAACCTGCGCGCGGGCGATCTTGACCTGACCGAAGGCATCGCCGCCAGTGACGTTAAAACGGTCGAAGCCGACAGCAAGCTGGCGCTGGCGAAGGTAACCGGTCTCGGCTATCAGGGCATTACCTTCAACATCAACAACGGCAAGGTGCCGGCCAACGATCCGTTCAAGGACGCCCGCGTGCGCGAGGCATTTTCTCAGGCCATCGACCGCGATGCGTTAAACCAGGTGGTCTTCGAAGGGCTTTACACCCCGGCAAACCAGGCGTTTTCCCCGGTCAGCCCGTATCACGTTAACCTGCCGGTTCCGCCGCGTGACGTCGACAAAGCCAAAGCGCTGCTGAAGGCGGCAGGCGTCACCGCGCCGCTGACCGTCAACCTGCTGGTGCCGAACAACCCAACCTCACAGCAGGTAGGCCAGGTATTGCAGGCGATGGTCGCCGAGGCCGGATTTAACCTGAACCTGCAGATGACCGAATTCGCCACGCTGCTCGACCGCCAGCAGAGCGGCGACTATCAGCTGAGCTTCTCCGGCTGGTCGGGACGCCCGGATCCGGACGGCAGCATCTACGGCTTTATCAACAGCAAAGGCACGCTCAACGACGGCCGCTACAGCAACGCGCAGGTCGATGAGTGGCTGACCCAGGCGCGCCAGAGCACCGACCAGGCCGCACGCCAGCCGCTGTACGACAAGGTGGTGAAGCAGCTGCAAACCGACATGCCGATTGCCTACCTCTACTTCGAGCCGCGCATTTTCGGGCTGAACAAAAGCGTGCAGGGCTTTAAGCCGTACCCGGACGGCATCGTGCGTCTGGCGGGTTTGACGCTGGCGAAATAAAGGTCCCGAGGAGAACCCATGCTGGAACTGATTTGCAAACGTCTGCTGCTGGCTATACCAACCCTGCTACTGGTGAGCATGATGGTGTTCGGGCTGCAAAAGCTGCTGCCCGGCGACCCGCTGATTGCCATGGCCGGGGAGGAGCGCGACCCGGCGGTCATCGCCCAGCTGCGCGCGGAGCTGAACCTCGATGCGCCAATCCCCGTGCAGTATTTCCACTGGCTGACGCGCGCGCTGCAGGGCGATCTGGGCGTCTCCTTACGCACGCACGAACCGGTGACGCAGCTGATCGCCAGCAAGCTGCCGGTCACGCTGGAGCTGTCTCTGCTGGCGATGATTATCGCGCTGGTGTTTGGCATCAGCATGGGGATCCTCGCGGCGGTGAACAAAAATAGCTGGGTCGATCACGGGGCGAATTTCGTGGCGATCTCGGGGATCTCGATCCCGCACTTCTGGCTGGGGATCCTGCTGATTCTGGTCTTTTCGGTGAACCTGCAGTGGCTGCCCGCGTCCGGCTACGTGCCGTTCAGTGAAGATCCGCTCCAGAACCTGCGCACGCTGCTGCTGCCCGCGTCCGTGCTCGGAACGGGCCTCGCGGCGACGCTGATGCGCCATACCCGCGCCTCGATGATTGCGGTCCTGAAGGCGGATTACATCCGCACCGCGCGCGCTAAGGGGCTGCTGCCGAAGGCGGTGATCCTGAAGCATGCGTTTCGCAACGCGCTGGTACCGGTCATCACCCTCACCACGCTGCTGTTCGGCGAGCTGCTGGGCGGCGCGGTGCTGACCGAGCAGGTCTTCACCATTCCGGGCTTCGGCAAGATGATCGTCGACTCGGTATTTAACCGTGACTACGCGGTGGTGCAGGGCGTAGTGCTGATCGTGGCGATCGGCTTCCTGATGCTGAACCTGCTGGCCGACGTGCTCTACATCCTTATCAACCCGAAAATGCGAGGTTAACCATGGCGGAACTGACGACGCAAACCGTTACGCCCGCGCTGCCGCGCGCGCAGAACCGGGTGCTGAAGAAATTCCTTGCCAACAAAAGTGCGGTGATTGGCGCGGTGGTGGTGGGATTCTTTGTGCTGGTGGCGCTGCTGGCGCCGTGGATTGCCCCGTTCGACCCGGTCAAAGCCAACTTCCTGGCGGTGCGCAAAGCGCCGTCGGCGATGTACTGGTTCGGCACCGACGAGCTGGGGCGCGACATTTTATCCCGCATTATCTGGGGTGCGCGCACCTCGCTGATGGCAGGCTGTATGTCGGTCGTTATCGCGGTGGTCATCGGCGTGCCGCTGGGGCTGGTGGCGGGTTACTTCCAGAAGATGTGGGACGGAGTGATCTCGCGGTTTATCGAGGCGCTGCTGGCCTGTCCGTTCCTGATCATGGCGATCGCGCTGGGGGCGTTTTTGGGGCCGAGCCTGACCAACGCGATGATCGCCATCGGTCTTTCGGCGATGCCGATCTTCGCCCGCCTGACGCGCGGGCAGGTGATCGCCATTCGCAACGAAGAGTACATCGACGGCGCGCGGGCGATTGGCCTGCCGGACCGCTGGATCATCATCAAATACGTCCTGCCAAACGTGATGTCGCCGATCCTGGTGCAGGCCACGCTGGCCATCGCCTCGGCAATTATCGCCGAAGCCAGCCTGTCGTTTTTGGGGCTGGGGCAGCAGCCGCCCAATCCGTCCTGGGGCTCTATGCTCAACACCGCGAAAGGGTTTCTGGAGCAGGCGCCGTGGATGTCCGTTTTCCCCGGCGTGGCGATTTTCCTCGCCGTGCAGGGCTTTAATTTACTCGGCGACGGGCTGCGCGATGCGCTCGATCCGCGCCACGACTAAGGAGTCATGATGACCAAAGCGCTTGATTTTACATCCGGTTACGCTTCACGCCGCCCGCCAATGATGGGCCGTAACGCCGTCGCCACGTCGCAGCCGCTGGCGGCGCAGGCGGGAATGAAAATGCTGCAGCTGGGCGGCAACGCCGTGGATGCGGCCATTGCCACCGCGATGGCGCTGACGGTGGTTGAGCCGACCGGCAACGGGATCGGCAGCGACGCCTTTGCCATCGTCTGGGACGGTGAAAAGCTGCACGGCCTGAACGCGTCCGGTCGTTCACCTGCGAGCTGGCATGCGGATTTGTTTGCCGGAAAAACCGCGGTGCCGGAAATTGGCTGGGACGCGGTGACCGTGCCGGGTGCGGTATCCGGCTGGGTCGCGCTGGCGGAACGCTTCGGCACGCTGCCGCTGACCACGCTGGCGCAGCCTGCCATTGACTACGCGCGCAACGGTTTCCCGGTCTCCCCGCTGATCGGCCATCTCTGGCAGCGCGGCTATAGCAAGCTGAAAGATCAGCCGGGCTTCAGCGCCTGCTTCGCGCCGGAAGGCCGCGCCCCGCGCGTGGGGGAAATCTTCCGTAACCCGGCGCAGGCGAACTCGCTGGAGCTGATTGCCCGCACCAACGGTGAAGCCTTTTATCGCGGCGAGCTGGCGCAGAAAATTGCCGCTTTTGCCAAAGAACACGGCGCGCACCTGACGGCTGAAGATCTGGCAAACCATCGTGTGGACTGGGTAGAGCTGCTGTCGCGCGACTTCGCGGGCGGTTCGGTGCAGGAACTGCCCCCAAACGGCCAGGGGATCGCCACGCTGATTGCGCTCGGCATTCTGGAGCAGTGCGGCATTGAGAAGCATCATCCGGATTCCGTGCAGTCCCTGCACCTGTCCATTGAGGCGATGAAGCTGGCGCTGGCGGATCTCGACCGCTACGTGGCGGATGAAGACCATATGGCGTTCGCGGCGAAAGAGCTGCTGAGCGACCATTATCTGAAGTCGCGCGCGGCGCTTATCAATCACGAGCACGCCTCTGATTTCGTTTACGGTTCCCCGACGCAGAGCGGCACGGTCTACATCAGCACCGCCGACGCCAGCGGGATGATGGTTTCGTTTATTCAGTCCAACTACATGGGCTTTGGTTCAGGCATCGTGGTGCCGGATACGGGGATCAGCCTGCAAAACCGGGGCTGCGGGTTTGTGCTGGATCCCAATCACCCGAACGCGCTGGCGGGCAGCAAGCGACCGTTCCACACCATCATTCCGGGCTTTGCGATGGACGGCAGCGGCCAGCCGCTGATGTCTTTCGGCGTGATGGGTGGCCCGATGCAGGCGCAGGGGCACATGCAGATGGCGCTGCGCATTATGCTGCACGGGCAAAACCCACAGGCGGCAATCGATGCCCCGCGCTGGCGCGTGGTGCAGGGCAGGGAGGTGATCGTTGAATCGACCTTCGATCGCAATACCATCGCCGCGCTGCGCGAGCGGGGTCATCAGATCGTGGTGGAAGATCCGCTTCAGGATTACAACTTCGGCGGGGCGCAGGTGATTTACCGTCTGCCGGAAGGACACTACGTGGCCGCGACGGAAAGCCGCAAAGACGGGCAGGCGCTGGTGAGTTAATGTTTTATCCTCCCTCTCCCGTTGGGAGAGGGGCGGGGTGAGGGGAAAATTTCAGCCAATGCTAAACGGATCCGCATCCTGCCAGGCCGGAAACTTCTCGCGATACTCCTGCAGCGCCGTCAACGACAGCTCGGCATCAATGCGCGTCGCCTGATGCGGCTCGGCGGTGGCAATGATCTCGCCCTGCGGATTCACCACCCGGCTGTCGCCGCGGTAGTGATGCCCGTTGCCGTCGGTTCCCACGCGGTTACAGCCCACCACGTACGCCTGGTTCTCAATCGCGCGCGCTACCAGCAGCGACTGCCAGTGGAGGGAGCGCGGTGCAGGCCAGTTGGCAACATACAGCGCCAGGTCGTAATCGTTGCGGTTGCGCGACCACACCGGGAAGCGCAGGTCGTAGCAGACCAGCGGCAAAATACGCCAGCCGCGCCACTCGAACACCACGCGCTCGTGACCCGCTTCATAGTGATGATGCTCATCCGCCATGCGGAACAGGTGGCGTTTATCGTAAAAATGCACTTTCCCTTCCGGCTCCACCAGCAGGAAGCGGTTCACCGGCCCGCGATCCGTTTGCAGGGCGGCGCTCCCGGCGATCAGCGCGTTGGTCTGCTGCGCTTTGGCATGCATCCAGGCGACCACCTCATCCTGCGGCATTGACTGTTGTGCCGCTTCCATGGCGAAGCCGGTGGTGAACATTTCCGGCAGGACAATCACATCACGCCCGGTAATCTCTTCCAGTTGACGATCAAAGTGGCGCAGGTTGGCGGGGCCATCCATCCACACTAAAGGTTGCTGCAAAATCGAAATCTTCAAACCAGGCACGATACAGACTCCTCAAAAGACCGCTTTTTGACACTGTAGCACGTCATTACGAGAAAATGTGGCAATAAAAAACCCCGCGCGAGGCGGGGTTTGTATAAGCGAAACGCGTTACGCCGCTTCAGGTTTGCGGTGCTTCTCCGGCAGCTTTACCGGCTGCGTCGCCAGCTCGTCCGGTTCGAAATCATCCACGTTAATGCTGCGCAGACGGCTCTCTTCGGCTTTCACCAGCAGAGCGGCTTCATCTTTATTGATAATGCCGCCGGCCAGCGCCTGTTTTGCCAGTTCGTCCAGACGGGTAAACGGCAGGTTTTTGCCCAGCTGTTTACAGATTTTCTGGTGAATCGGATCGGCAGCCATCACGTCCAGCAGCGCCTCTTCCAGCAGACCCACCGGGTTATGCGGCGTCGGCGTCAGATACTGACCACGACCGATACGGGAGCGGGTTGCGCTCGGTACCTGCAGGATCTTCGCCACCTTGTGGTCCAGCTTGTCGGACGGCGCCAGATGGTGACGCCCGGTCGGGAAGATCACCGCGCGCAGAGCGCCCGCCACGAAGCGGTTCGGGAAGTTCGCCAGCAGGTCGTCAATCGCCTGTTCAGCCTGATACATCGCATCCTGAACACCCCAGTGCACCAGCGGCAGATCCGCTTCCTGACGGCCTTCGTCGTCGTAGCGCTTCAGGACCGCAGAGGCCAGGAAGATCTGGCTCAGTACATCCCCCAGACGGGCAGAGATACGCTCGCGACGCTTCAGGCTACCGCCCAGCACCGCCATGGAGACGTCAGACAGCAGAGCCAGGTTGGCGCTCAGACGGTTCAGATGCTGGTAGTAACGTTTGGTCGCATCGCCGGTCGGCGTCGCGCTAGTAAGACCGCGCGTCAGGCCCAGCCAGAAGCTGCGTACCTTGTTGCTGCCCACGTGACCGATATGTTTGAACAGCAGCTTATCGAAGGCATCCACGTCGTTGTTCTGCGCGGCGGCCATCTCTTCCAGCACGTACGGATGGCAGCGAATTGCGCCCTGGCCGAAGATCATCATGCTGCGGGTCAGGATGTTTGCACCTTCCACGGTGATGGCAATCGGTGCGCCCTGGTAGCCGCGCGCCAGGAAGTTGCCTTCGCCGAGCATAATGCCTTTACCGCCCGCGATATCCATCGCGTCAATGATCGACTGCTGCGCGCGGTGGGTACAGTGGTACTTCACAATCGCGGACAGCACGGCCGGTTTTTCGCCCAGCATAATGCCGTAGGTAATCAGAGAAGCCGCGGCATCCATTACGTAGGCGTTGCCCGCGATACGCGCCAGCGGCTCTTCGATACCTTCCATCTTGCCGATGGAGATTTTGAACTGACGGCGGATGTGGGCGTAAGCGCCAATCCCCATCGCGACCGACTTCAGACCGCCGGTTGAGTTCGACGGCAGGGTAATGCCGCGGCCCACAGACAGACATTCCACCAGCATACGCCAGCCCTGACCGGCCATTTTCGGACCGCCGATGATGTAGTCAATCGGCACAAAGATGTCCTGACCGCGGGTCGGACCGTTCTGGAACGGCACGTTCAGCGGGAAGTGACGGCGACCAATTTCAACGCCTGGGGTAGAGGTTGGGATCAGCGCACAGGTAATGCCCAGATCTTCTTCGCCGCCCAGCAGTTTTTCCGGGTCAGAGAGCTTAAAGGCCAGACCCAGCACGGTGGCGATTGGCGCCAGGGTGATATAACGCTTGTTCCAGGTCAGGCGCATGCCCAGCACCTGCTCGCCCTGCCACTCGCCCATGCAGACCACGCCGGTATCCGGGATCGCGCCTGCATCGGAACCCGCTTCCGGGCTGGTCAGCGCGAAGCAAGGGATCTCCTGACCGCGTGCCAGACGCGGCAGGTAGTGATCTTTCTGCTCTTCCGTACCGTAATGCTGCAGCAGTTCGCCCGGGCCTAAGGAGTTAGGCACGCCAACGGTAATCGCCAGGATCCCGGAGACGCCAGCCAGCTTTTGCAGGACGCGAGCCTGAGCGTAAGCGGAGAATTCCAGGCCGCCGTACTCTTTCTTGATGATCATCGCGAAGAAGCGATGTTCTTTCAGATACGCCCACAGCTCTGGCGGCAGGTCGGCCATTTCATGGGTGATGGCAAAGTCGTTTGCCATGCGGCACGCTTCTTCCACCGGGCCGTCAATAAAGGCCTGCTCTTCAGCGGTCAGACGCGGCTGCGGATAGTTATGCAGCTTTTTCCAGTCCGGGTTGCCCTGGAACAGATCGCCTTCCCACCAGGTGGTGCCCGCATCAATCGCTTCTTTTTCAGTACGCGACATGGGCGGCATCACTTTGCGAAAGCCCTTGAACACCGGCGCAGAGATCATTGATTTACGCATCGGGGCCAGGTTAAACGGCAGAAGGATGATGGCAAGAGGGACTAAAAGCCAGATATTCCAGAGACCTGCGACGCCAAGCGCAGCCGTCCAGGCCAGAAGAATCAGGCTGCTCAGGAATAAACTTACGCGGTGATAGAACAACACACCGAGCAGAACAACGGTTGCGAGAATGCTCAAAATCATCATAAAGAAAAGCTCCCTTGCTTGTAGGAGGTCTGACCACTTGTGATGATATGGTTGTAGTTGATGTTATTTCCTTTAGCAATGTGTTTACAAAATAATTACAACCTGGTTCACATTGTTCGCGTTTTAGCCGGCACAAAAAATCAAAACGCCGGACGATTCGCATGGCTTTAGCTTCTCGCTTTTCCCGCTATCCGGTACACTCCACTGTGTTATTTCATCAATACTGAAGGATTATCCTCATGTACCAGGATCTTATTCGTAACGAACTGAACGAAGCGGCGGAAACGCTGGCGAACTTTCTGAAAGATGATGCCAATATTCACGCTATTCAGCGCGCAGCGGTCCTGCTGGCCGACAGCTTCAAAGCCGGTGGCAAAGTGCTTTCCTGCGGTAACGGCGGCTCCCACTGTGACGCTATGCACTTCGCAGAAGAGCTGACCGGACGCTATCGCGAAAACCGCCCGGGCTACCCGGCGATTGCGATTTCAGACGTAAGCCACATCTCCTGCGTAGGCAACGACTTCGGTTACGACCACATCTTCTCCCGCTACGTTGAAGCGGTAGGCCGTGAAGGCGACGTGCTGCTGGGGATCTCTACCTCTGGTAACTCCGGCAACGTGATCAAAGCGATCGCCGCCGCGCGTGAAAAAGGGATGAAGGTCATCACCCTGACCGGTAAAGATGGCGGTAAGATGGACGGTACAGCGGATGTCGAAATTCGCGTTCCGCACTTCGGTTATGCTGACCGTATTCAGGAAATTCACATCAAAGTGATCCACATCCTGATCCAGCTGATCGAAAAAGAGATGGTTAAGTAAGACTTCGCTGGGGGGCTCCGGTGCCCCCCGCTGTTGTGGAGGTGTTGTTATGTGCGAACTGCTCGGGATGAGCGCCAATGTGCCAACCGATATCTGTTTTAGCTTCACCGGGCTGGTTCAGCGCGGTGGAGGAACCGGGCCGCATAAAGACGGCTGGGGCATCACCTTTTACGAAGGCAAAGGGTGTCGCACGTTCAAAGATCCACAGCCCAGCTTTAACTCACCGATTGCCAAACTGGTGCAGGACTATCCCATCAAGTCCCGCTCGGTGATCGCCCACATCCGTCAGGCTAACCGTGGCGAAGTAGCGCTGGAAAATACCCATCCGTTTACCCGCGAGCTGTGGGGCCGTAACTGGACCTATGCACACAACGGGCAGCTCACGGGCTATAAGTCGCTGGAGACGGGCAATTTCCGCCCGGTCGGCGAGACGGACAGCGAAAAAGCCTTCTGCTGGCTGCTGCACAAGCTGACGGAGCGCTATCCCCGCACGCCCGGCAACATGACTGCCGTGTTCAAATACATCGCGACGCTGGCATCTGAACTGCGTGAAAAAGGCGTGTTCAACATGCTGCTCTCTGATGGCCGCTATGTGATGGCGTTCTGCTCGACGAATCTGTTCTGGATCACCCGCCGTGCGCCGTTTGGCGTTGCGACGCTGCTCGATCAGGATGTGGAGATAGACTTTCAGAAGGAGACCACACCGAACGATGTGGTCACTGTTATCGCAACGCAGCCGCTGACGGGCAACGAAACCTGGCAAAAGATTATGCCAGGCGAGTGGGTGCTATTTTGTCTCGGGGACCGTGTAATTTGACGCCAGCTGTGGATGGACGACTTCGTGGCTCAGCGGTTTGCTGACCACGTAACGGCCATCGACGATAGAGACCACTGGTGGCTTGTGGGTCTGCTCAAAGTAGTCGTAACCCGGCTTCAGCTGTTTCCAGAAATCCGCGTAGTATGAGTACTTGTGACGCGTCATGTTGGCGTCCGTCATGCGGAACGGATAGATGCTGACCTGTACGTTAGGCTGCCCAAAGACCAGCGCGCCCGTCACGAACTGGAAAATCTCATCAATGCCGGAGTCGGTCATCGCATAACAGCCGATAGACACGCAGGCGCCGTGGATCATCAGATATTTACCTTCATAACCGTGTGCACGGTCATAGGCATTCGGGAAGCCGATGTTAATGGCTTTATAGAAGCGGCTGTCAGGCTTGAGCTGGCTGCGCTGAACGTTGTAGAACCCTTCCGGACTTTTGAAGTCGCCCTGACGCTGTTTTGGCCCCAGTCCGCCGGAGTAGTTACAAATTTTGTAACTATCAAGCAGCTGATATGTCTCGCCCATTTTGACAAACAGATCGAGAGTGCGCTCTTCCTTGAAGATCTGAATATAAACCGGCGATCCCATTAACTGCTGTTTATATTCCTTGCTGACCGGCGTCGTTGAGCTATTACTGCTGAGCAGTCCGGCAAACGACATGCACGGCATCAGAAGCATCGCAATGAACAATGCGATTTTACGCATACTACTAGTTCCTTGATAAAACCATGACCAACTTGCCAGGACGGCAAAAGAGACCCGAAATCAGATTATTCTGTTAGGAGCGCTCACATTAGCACCGCTATAGATTTTCGCAAGAGCCGGGCGGTGAGTTTACAAATTAGTTTTACTTTATAAACCATCAAAATTGCGATGGCTCCAGGAACTTTGCGCATTAGCTCGCAATTTGGCGCGCGTGACGGCGGATTCCCTGCCCGCGTGAAGGGGAAAATGTTACACTTTGCGCCCACTGGATTGTTGTTCATGGAAACCTGCTAACCACATGTTTAAAATTAAAAAAGGACTTGATCTGCCGATTGCAGGCGTGCCAGCGCAGCACGTTTCGACAGGCGCAAGTGTCCGTCATGTCGCCATTTTGGGCGAAGACTACCTGGGTATGCGTCCTTCAATGCTGGTACAGGAGGGCGATCGCGTTATCAAAGGACAGCCGCTCTTTGAGGACAAAAAAAATCCCGGCGTGATGTTCACGGCCCCCGCGAGCGGCACCGTTGTGGCCATCAACCGTGGCGAACGGCGCGTTCTGCAGTCGGTGGTTATCCGCATTGAGGGCGATGAAAAGCGTGAGTTTGCCCATTACGACACCGCAGAACTCGCGTCGCTGAACCGCGACGCCGTTCAGGATCAGCTCCTGGCATCCGGTTTATGGACCGCGCTTCGTACGCGCCCCTTCAGCAAATCCCCTGTTCCGGGCACGGAACCGGCCGCGATTTTCGTCACGGCCATCGACACCAACCCGCTCAGCGTGGACCCGGAACCGATTATCCTGGCGCAGCGAAAAGCTTTTGATGCTGGTCTAACCGTTTTAACCCGCCTCACATCCGGAAAAGTGCACGTTTGCCAGGCCGGCGGCGGCAAGCCTGGCGGGCATCCGCTGGGGCAGGTCACGTTTAATGAATTTTCTGGCCCGCATCCGGCGGGGCTGGTCGGGACGCACATCCATTTCCTTGAGCCAGTCAGCCTGGCGAAACAGGTCTGTCACCTTAACTATCAGGACGTCATCGCCATCGGTAAGCTCTTTACTACGGGTGAGCTCTGCGCTGAACGGATAATCGCCATCGGCGGACCGCAGGCTGCAAATCCGCGCCTGGTGAAGACGCTGCTGGGTGCTGACATCAACGAACTGCTGGTGGGGGAAACGAAAGAGGGCGAAAACCGCCTGATTTCCGGCTCGGTCCTCAGCGGCCGCCATGCGGCCAATGCGCACGCGTACCTGGGACGCTTCCATTTGCAGGTCAGCATTGTGCAGGAAGGGCGTGAAAAAGAGCTGTTTGGCTGGGTTCTGCCAGGCGCAGAAAAATACTCCGTCACCCGAACCACGCTGGGCCACTTCCTGCGTAATAAGCTGTTTAGCTTCTCAACCAGCACCCACGGCGGCGAGCGCGCCATGGTCCCGATTGGCAACTACGAACGCGTCATGCCGCTGGATATTCTGCCCACCGTGCTGCTGCGCGATCTGCTTGCTGGCGATACCGACGGCGCGCAGGCTCTGGGCTGTCTGGAGCTTGACGAGGAAGATCTGGCGCTCTGTACCTATGTCTGTCCGGGCAAATACGAATATGGACCGGTATTGCGCGAGGTGTTAACCCGCATTGAGCAGGAAGGATAACCGATGGGCTTAAAACACCTCTTTGAAAAAATTGAGCCGCACTTTACCGAAGGAAAGCTCAAAAAGTACTACCCGCTGTATGAAGCAACGACGACCATTTTCTACACGCCGGGGTTGGTGACGAAAGGGGCGGCGCACGTTCGCGATGCTATCGACCTGAAACGCATGATGATCCTGGTGTGGTTTGCGGTCTTCCCTGCGATGTTCTGGGGAATGTACAACGTCGGCCTGCAGACCATTCCGGCACTGCACCACATGTACGATGCACAGCAGCTGGCGCAGGTGATCCAGTCCGACTGGCACTACCGTCTGGCCCAGTCGTTAGGGGTGAGCTTCGCCGCAGACGCGGGCTGGCTGAGCATGATGACGCTGGGTGCCGTGTTCTTCCTGCCGATTTACATCACGGTATTTGTCGTGGGCGGCTTCTGGGAAGTGCTGTTTGCCATCATCCGTAAACATGAGATCAACGAAGGCTTCTTCGTGACCTCTATTCTGTTTGCCCTGATTGTTCCCCCGACGCTACCGCTCTGGCAGGCGGCGCTTGGCATCAGCTTCGGCGTGGTGATTGCCAAAGAGATCTTCGGCGGCACCGGGCGGAACTTCCTCAACCCGGCGCTGGCGGGACGCGCGTTTCTGTTCTTTGCTTATCCGGCGCAAATCTCGGGCGATCTCGTGTGGACGGCGGCAGACGGTTTTTCCGGCGCAACGCCGCTTTCACAGTGGGCGGCACACGGCGGCGAAACGCTGGTTAACAACGCGACGGGTCAGCCAGTCACCTGGTTTGATGCCTTTATTGGCAACATTCCGGGCTCCATCGGAGAAGTCTCCACGCTGATGATTTTGCTTGGCGGCGCGATCATTCTTTTTGGTCGCGTGGCCTCCTGGCGGATCGTTGCGGGCGTGATGATCGGCATGGTGCTGACCGCCACCCTGTTCAACGTTATCGGTTCGACCACCAATCCGATGTTCTCCATGCCCTGGTACTGGCATCTGGTGCTGGGTGGCTTTGCGTTCGGCATGATGTTCATGGCGACGGACCCCGTCTCTGCCTCGTTTACAGACAAAGGTAAATGGAGCTATGGCGTGCTCATTGGCGCGATGTGCGTTCTGATCCGCGTGGTCAACCCGGCGTATCCGGAAGGGATGATGTTGGCCATTCTGTTTGCCAACCTGTTTGCACCGCTCTTCGATTACCTGGTGGTGCGGGCCAACATTAAGCGGAGGAAGGCGCGTGGCTGAGGTTAAAAATAACGACAGCATCAGCAAAACGCTGCTGGTGGTGCTGGTGCTCTGTCTGGTCTGTTCTATTGTCGTGGCCGGCTCTGCCGTGGGGTTAAAACCCCTGCAGCAGGAGCAACGTGCGCTGGATAAACAGCGCAACATCCTGGCCGTCGCCGGGCTGATGCAGGAAGGAATGAGCGCGGACGACGTTTCGGCCGTCTTTGCTGAACGTATTTCGGCGCGTCTGGTGGATTTAAAAACGGGTGAACTGCTGGATAAAGACCCGGCAAAATTCAACCAGGCGCTGGCGCTGAAAGATCCGCAGATGAGCCTGACGCTGGAGGCATCGCAAGATCCCGCCGGGATTAAGCGTCGCAGCAACCTGGCCGAAATCTATCTGGTTCGCGATCCCCAAAAACGCATTCAGGAAGTGGTACTGCCTGTTTACGGTAACGGTCTGTGGTCAATGATGTACGCGTTTGTGGCCCTTGATACCGATGGGCGCACGGTCAAAGGCATTACGTATTACGACCAGGGTGAAACGCCGGGGCTGGGTGGCGAAGTTGAAAACCCTAACTGGCGGGCACAGTTTGTCGGCAAAAAAGTGCTCGACGATGACGGCCTGCCTGCGCTGAAGGTGATGAAAGGGGCGGCACGTCCCGGTGACGACTACGCCGTTGACGGGCTTTCCGGCGCTACGCTCACCTCAAAAGGCGTGCAGCACAGTTTTGATTTCTGGATGGGCGAGCTGGGCTTTGGTCCTTTCCTGAAAAACGTACGTGAAGGAGCGCTGAACAATGGCTGATACCGGTGAACTGAAAGAAGTTAAAAAGGTGCTCATTGGCCCACTGTTAGCCAATAACCCGATCACGCTCCAGGTGCTGGGTGTCTGTTCTGCTCTGGCGGTGACGACCAAGCTGGAAACGGCAGTCGTGATGACGCTGGCGGTCACGCTGGTCACGGCGTTCTCCAGCATGTTTATCTCGATGATCCGCCACCACATCCCCAACAGCGTGAGGATCATCGTGCAGATGGCGATCATCGCCTCGCTGGTGATCGTGGTCGATCAGCTGCTGCGCGCCTTCGCCTACGAAACCTCCAAACAGCTCTCGGTGTTTGTCGGGCTGATTATCACCAACTGTATCGTCATGGGGCGTGCGGAAGCCTACGCCATGAAAATGCCGCCGCTGGCGAGCTTTATGGACGGCATCGGCAACGGCCTGGGCTACGGCGTGATCCTGCTGACCGTTGGGTTCCTGCGCGAGCTGATTGGCAGCGGCAAGCTGTTTGGCATCACGGTGCTGGACACGGTGCAGAACGGCGGCTGGTATCTGCCAAACGGCCTGTTCCTGCTGGCCCCTAGCGCATTTTTCATTATCGGTTTGTTGATCTGGCTGATTCGTACGCTGAAGCCAGAACAGCAGGAAAAGGAGTAACCGACGATGGCTCATTACCTGAGTTTGTTTGTGCGGGCAGTGTTTGTTGAAAACATGGCGCTCGCGTTTTTCCTCGGCATGTGTACGTTCCTTGCGGTTTCCAAAAAAGTGTCGACGGCATTTGGTCTCGGTATCGCGGTCACCGTGGTGCTCGGCTTATCTGTACCGATCAACAATCTGGTGTACAACTTTGTGCTGCGGGACGGCGCGCTGGTGGAAGGGGTTGATCTCAGCTTCCTGAACTTCATCACCTTTATCGGGGTGATCGCGGCGCTGGTGCAAATCCTCGAGATGATCCTCGATAAGTATTTCCCGTCGCTCTACAACGCGCTGGGGATCTTCCTGCCGCTGATCGCGGTGAACTGCGCCATCTTCGGTGGCGTTTCGTTTATGGTGCAGCGTGATTACAACTTCAGTGAATCCGTGGTGTACGGTTTTGGTTCCGGTATCGGCTGGATGCTGGCGATTGTCACCATGGCGGGGATCCGCGAGAAAATGAAATATGCCAACGTGCCTGCGGGTCTGCGTGGCCTGGGGATCACCTTTATCACCACCGGGCTGATGGCGCTGGGCTTTATGTCCTTCTCCGGTGTGCAGCTATAAGGGCAAACAGATGGAAATTATCCTTGGCGTGGTGATGTTCACGCTAATTGTACTGGTGCTGTCAGGGCTTATTCTGGCGGCGCGCGCGAAGCTGGTAAATTCCGGCGACGTGGTCATTGATATTAACGACGAGCCGCAGAATCAGATCCGCACGCCGGCGGGAGACAAGTTGCTCAACACGCTCTCCGGTAACGGCATTTTTGTCTCCTCAGCCTGCGGCGGCGGCGGCTCCTGCGGGCAGTGCCGCGTGACGGTAAAAGAGGGCGGTGGCGATATTCTGCCAACCGAACTGGCGCATATCACAAAGCGTGAGGCAAAAGAGGGCTGTCGTCTGGCCTGCCAGGTCGCGGTGCGTCAGAACATGAAGATTGAGCTGCCGGAAGAGATCTTCGGCGTCAAAAAATGGGAGTGCGAGGTTATCTCTAATGATAACAAAGCCACCTTTATTAAAGAGCTGAAGCTGCGGGTGCCGGAAGGCGAGCATGTCCCGTTCCGCGCCGGAGGATACATTCAGATTGAGTGCCCGGAGCACGCTGTGGCCTATGTGGACTTTGACGTGCCGCATGAGTACCGCGCCGACTGGGACAAATTCAATCTCTTCCGCTTTGTATCTGAGGTGAAAGAGCCGACGCTGCGCGCCTACTCGATGGCCAACTATCCGGAAGAGAAGGGCATTATCATGCTCAACGTGCGTATCGCCACGCCGCCACCGAATGTGCCGGATGCACCGCCGGGCGTCATGTCGTCATACATCTGGTCGCTGAAGCCTGGCGATAAGGTGACGATCTCCGGCCCGTTCGGGGAGTTCTTCGCGAAAGATACCGATGCGGAAATGGTCTTTATCGGCGGCGGTGCCGGTATGGCCCCGATGCGCTCGCACATCTTTGACCAGCTCAAGCGGCTGGGGAGCCAGCGTAAGATCAGCTTCTGGTACGGGGCGCGCTCGCTGCGCGAGATGTTCTATGAAGATGAGTTTGAACAGCTGGCGCGTGAAAACCCGAACTTTACCTTCCATGTGGCGCTTTCCGATCCGCAGCCGGAAGATAACTGGACGGGCTATACGGGGTTCATCCACAACGTGCTGTATGAAAACTACCTCAAACAGCACCCGGCGCCTGAGGACTGCGAGTTCTATATGTGTGGTCCGCCGATGATGAACGCCGCCGTGATTAAAATGCTGAAAGATCTCGGTGTCGAAGATGAGAACATCATGCTCGATGACTTTGGAGGCTGATGATGCTGACGTTTCTGGCAACCTTTGTGGTGTTTGTGCTTGTCGTCTTCGGCATGTCGTTAGGCTGGATCGTTAAGAGGAAAAGCATTCAGGGTAGCTGCGGCGGTATTTCCTCTATTGGGATGGAAAAGGTTTGCGACTGTCCGGAACCGTGCGATGCGCGGAAGAAAAGGATGGCCCGCGAACAGCAGCGCATTATTTAATTTTTTGCAGGCCGGGTAAGGCAAAGCCGCCACCCGGCGTTCTCACATCTGCTTCTCAACCCTCATTTGTTTACTGTATACTTATCCAGTGATGAGTGAGGGCTTACTATGCGCAAAATAATCCATGTCGATATGGACTGCTTTTTTGCCGCAGTGGAGATGCGTGACAACCCGGCGCTGCGGGATATTCCCATCGCCATTGGCGGCAGCCGCGTTCAGCGTGGTGTCATCAGCACCGCCAACTATCCTGCGCGCAAATTTGGCGTGCGCAGCGCGATGCCAACGGCGATGGCCTTAAAGCTTTGCCCTCATCTCACGCTTCTGCCAGGCCGTTTTGAAGCCTATAAAGAGGCTTCCCTCCATATTCGGGAAATCTTCTCCCGCTATACCTCTCTGATAGAGCCGCTGTCGCTGGACGAAGCCTATCTGGATGTGACCGACAGCGTGCACTGCCACGGCTCCGCCACGCTGATGGCGCAGGAGATCCGCCAGACGATTTTCAACGAGCTGAATCTGACGGCATCGGCGGGCGTCGCGCCCGTTAAATTCCTCGCCAAAATCGCCTCCGATTTAAATAAGCCCAACGGTCAATACGTCATCACGCCTGACGAGGTGCCGGCGTTTTTGAAAACGCTGCCGCTCGGCAAAATCCCCGGCGTGGGAAAAGTCTCCGCCGCAAAGCTGGAAAGCATGGGGCTACGGACCTGCGAAGACGTGCAGCGAAGCGATCTCGCCATGCTGCTCAAGCGCTTTGGAAAGTTTGGCCGCGTGCTGTGGGAGCGCAGCCAGGGAATTGACGATCGCGATGTGAACAGCGAGCGGCTGCGGAAATCCGTCGGCGTTGAGCGCACCCTCATTGAAGATATTCATGACTGGTCCGAATGCGAAACCATTATCACGGAACAGCTTTACCCTGAGCTGGAACGACGCTTAAGCAAGGTGAAGCCGGATCTGCTCATTGCCCGTCAGGGCATCAAGCTTAAATTCAACGACTTCCAGCAGACCACGCAGGAACACGTCTGGCCGCGTCTGAATAAAGACGATCTTATCGCGACGGCGAAAAAGGCATGGGAAGAGCGCCGGGGCGGGCGAGGGGTGAGGCTGGTGGGGTTGCACGTTACGCTGCTGGATCCGCAGCTAGAGCGCCAGCTGGTTCTGGGGTTGTAAAAAAGCCCGGTGGCGCTACGCTTACCGGGCCTACGTTTTTCACCCTCTCCCTGTGGGAGAGGGCTGGGGTAAGGGTATTACTTAACTGGGATCGCTTTCAGCAGCTCAGTCAGCAGCGTCCAGTAGTGACCGACGCTTTCGATATGAACCTGCTCATCCGGCGAGTGCGGACCGGTAATGGTTGGCCCGATGGATACCATGTCCATGTCCGGATACGGTTTCTTGAACAGACCACATTCCAGACCGGCGTGGATCACCTGAATGTTCGGCGTGCTGTTGAACAGACGCTGATAGGTTTCACGCACCAGCGCCATCACCGGAGAACTTGCATCCGGCTGCCAGCCCGGGTAGCTGCCTTTGGCAGACGTTTTTGCGCCCGCCAGCGTGCCCAGAGATTCCAGCATGCTCACCACGTACTCTTTACCGCTGTCGATAAGCGAGCGGATCAGGCAGATGATTTCCGCGCTGTCGTCGCTCATGGTCACCACGCCCACGTTCAGCGAGGTTTCCACCACGCCTTTCGCCACGTCAGAGTTGCGGATCACGCCGTTTGGCGTCGCGTTCAGCAGCTGAACGAAGGTGTCACGAGACTGCGCGGTCAGCGCGTCTTTATCCGTCGATACGGATTCCAGCACCACTGTCAGGTTTTTCTCTTTCGCCGACAGTTCGTTTTTCAGGATATCCAGATATACGGTGGAGAGTTTTTTCAGCTCGTCCGCTTTTGCCGCTGGAACCGCTACGGTGGCGAACGCTTCGCGCGGGATCGCGTTACGCAGGGTACCGCCGTTGAAGTCTACCAGACGCAGATCCAGCTCGGCCGCATGGCCTGCCAGGAAGCGCGCCAGCAGCTTGTTGGCGTTACCCAGACCCAGGTGAATATCGCCGCCGGAGTGGCCGCCTTTCAGCCCTTTCAGCGTCAGCTTGAAGGTCTGGAAGCCAGCAGGAATCGCTTCGCGCTTCAGCGGCAGGGTAGAGATGAAATCAATCCCGCCCGCGCAGCCCATGTAGATCTCGCCTTCTTCTTCAGAGTCGGTGTTGATCAGGATGTCCGCCTGCAGCCAGTTCGCCTGCAGACCGAACGCGCCGTCCATGCCCGCTTCTTCGGTCATGGTCAGCAGCACTTCCAGCGGACCGTGTTCAACGCTGTCGTCGGCCAGCACGGCCAGCGCAGAGGCCATACCGATGCCGTTATCCGCGCCCAGCGTGGTGCCGCGTGCTTTCACCCAGTCGCCGTCGATGTACGGTTGAATCGGGTCTTTGGTGAAGTCGTGAACGGTGTCGTTGTTCTTCTGTGGCACCATGTCCAGGTGCGCCTGCAGCACAACCGGTTTGCGGTTTTCCATGCCTGCGGTAGCCGGTTTGCGGATCAGAATGTTGCCAACCTGGTCACGTTCAGCATGCAGACCTTTTTCCTTCGCCCAGCCCATAATATGTTCGGCAAGCTGTTCTTCATGGTAGGAAGGGTGTGGAATGGAGCAGATTTTCGCAAAAATATCCCACAGCGGCTGCGGAGATAATTGAGACAGTTCAGACACGATAAGTCTCCTTGTCGAGGCGCTGCAAACAGGGTTGCAGGTCACAGGGTTAGCAGGTTAATAGTTACCACAAGTCAGGCTTGCGAGATGAAACTGAGAATACCACTTTCTCTGCTGGCTGGTAGCATAAAGCATGTAAAAACTCAGGCAGAGGGCGCTAAACACTGGTTTTTAGTGCGTCAGATCTCTATAATCTCGCGCAACCTATTTCCCCCTCGAACACTTTTTAAGCCGTATAAAAACAGGCTGGGACACTTCACATGAGCGAAAAATACGTCGTCACCTGGGACATGTTGCAGATTCACGCACGCAAACTGGCTGCGCGTCTGATGCCTTCCGAACAGTGGAAAGGCATTATTGCCGTCAGCCGTGGCGGTCTGGTACCGGGGGCGCTGCTGGCACGTGAGCTGGGTATTCGTCATGTCGATACCGTTTGCATCTCCAGCTATGACCATGACAACCAGCGCGAGCTGACCGTGCTGAAACGTGCGGAAGGCGACGGCGAAGGTTTCATCGTTATTGATGACCTGGTGGATACCGGTGGTACTGCGGTTGCTATCCGCGAAATGTATCCGAAAGCACATTTCGTCACTATCTTCGCGAAGCCTGCTGGCCGCCCGCTGGTAGACGATTACGTGATTGATATCCCCCAGGACACCTGGATTGAACAGCCATGGGATATGGGCGTGGTCTTCGTACCGCCTATTTCAGGCCGTTAATACCAGTACGTAACTTTACACGCCCGACGATGTCGGGCGTTGTTCTTTTTGGCCTGCCACGCGTTACAATAGTCTCTATACGACGTATTCATGGAGGCAACGCAATGACGCAGGCGAATCTCACCGAGACTCTCTTCAAACCCCGTTTCAAACACCCTGAAACGTCGACGCTGGTGCGTCGCTTCAATCCGGGTACCCAGCCTGCCGTCCAGTCCGCGTTAGACGGTAAAAACGTGCCTCACTGGTATCGCATGATTAACCGCCTGATGTGGATCTGGCGCGGTATTGACCCCCGTGAAATCCTCGATGTGCAGGCACGTATCGTGATGAGTGAAGCCGAACGTACCGACAGCGAACTCTACGATACGGTGGTGGGCTACCGTGGCGGAAACTGGATCTACGAGTGGTCTAAACAGGCGATGCTCTGGCAGCAAAAAGCCAGCCAGGAAGAGGATGCCACGCGCAGCGGCAAGCACTGGCTGCACGCCGCTAATCTTTACGGCATTGCCGCTTACCCCCATTTAAAAGGGGATGAACTGGCGGAGCAGGCTCAGGCGCTGGCGAATCGCGCCTATCAGGAGGCGGCTCAACGCCTGCCGGGCCGGATGCGTGAACTTGAGTTCACCATTTCAGGGGGCGCGTCCGTTACCGGATTCCTGCATATGCCTGAAGGTGAAGGTCCGTTCCCGACCGTCCTCATGTGCGGCGGGCTGGATTCGCTGCAAATTGATTATTACAGCCTGTATGAGCGTTACTTCGCACCAAAAGGGATCGCGATGCTGACGCTTGATATGCCTTCAATTGGTTTCTCATCCAAATGGAAACTGACTCAGGATTCCAGCCTGCTGCACCAGCATGCGCTAAAAGCGCTGGAAAACATTCCGTGGGTTGACCACACCCGCGTGGCGGCATTCGGCTTCCGTTTCGGCGCGAACGTCGCGGTGCGTCTGGCTTACCTTGAATCTTCTCGTCTGAAAGCCGTCGCCTGCCTCGGCCCGGTAGTACACGCTCTGCTCAGCGATCCTGCACGCCAGGGGAGCGTACCTGAAATGTACCTTGATGTGCTGGCCAGCCGTCTTGGCATGCATGATGCATCAGACGAAGCGCTGCGCGTTGAGCTCAATCGTTACTCGTTAAAAACGCAGGGGTTGCTGGGACGTCGCTGCCCAACACCAATGCTGTCAGGGTTCTGGAAAAACGATCCGTTCAGCCCGGAAGAAGAGTCGCGATTAATCACTTCGTCATCTGCGGATGGCAAATTGCTTGAGGTGCCGTTCAGCCCGGTCTATCAGAATTTCGACAAATCACTGAAAGAGATTACGCGCTGGATCGCTCAGAGATTGTGTTAATAGATTGCTAAATTTCGCTGGTTTGGTAAAACAGTGGCTTCACAAAAGGAGATCGCAATGACGTTACCGAGTGGACACCCGAAAAGTAGACTGATTAAGAAGTTTATGGCTCTCGGCCCGTATATTCGAGAAGAGCAGTGTGAAGAGAATCGCTTTTTTTTCGACTGCCTGGCTGTATGCGTCAACGTGAAGCCTGCACCCGAAAAACGTGAATTCTGGGGCTGGTGGATGGAAATGGAAGCAGAGGAAAAACGCTTTACGTATAGCTACCAGTTTGGCCTGTTTAATAAAGACGGCAACTGGCAGGCGACCACGATTAAAGATCAGGAAGTGATTGACCGCCTGGAATATACGCTAAAAGAGTTTCACGATAAGGCACGTGCACTGCTGGCTACCCTGGATCTCAAGTTCGAACCGGCGGATGACTTTTCCAGCGAAGCGGTGAAGCTGACTGCCTGATGGTGTCACAGCGCCGGGTGGCGGCTTCGCCTTACCCGGCCTACAAATTCTCCCTCTCCCCGTGGGTGAGGGCACCAGACCGCATTAATCCCGACAATAAAAAAACCGGCATCAAGCCGGTTTTTTTATTTCACATCATCAGAACTGGTAGGTCATACCTACAGCAACGATGTCATCGCTGCTCACGCCCAGTTTATTTTTGTCGTCAATCTGGTTGATTTTATAATCAACAAAGGTGGACATATTTTTGTTGAAGTAATAGGTCGCGCCAACGTCAATATATTTCACCAGATCTTCGTCGCCAATACCTTCGATATCTTTGCCTTTAGACTGGACATAGCCCAGGGACGGGCGCAGACCAAAGTCGAACTGATATTGTGCGACAACTTCAAAGTTCTGCGCTTTATTTGCAAAGCCGCCGGAAATTGGCGTCATATTGCGGGTTTCAGAATACATTGCAGCCAGATAAATATCGTTCGCATCATATTTCAGACCGGTTGCCCAGGCTTCTGCTTTCTGACCCTGGCCACGCGCCAGCAGGTTCTGAGCGTTGGTGCGGTCAGAGTTGGTGTAGGCGCCGCTGACGGCGAAATCGCTGCCGCCGAAGTCATAGGTCAGAGAGGTACCAAAACCGTCACCGTTCTGTTTTTTGGCGTCACGGTTTTCGTTTTTGCCCTGGTACTGCAGCGTCATGTCCAGACCATCAACCACGCCGAAGAAATCGGTGTTGCGGTAGGTGGCCAGGCCGGTAGCGCGCTTGGTCATGAAGTTATCGGTCTGCGCGGAAGAGTCGCCGCCGAACTCAGGGAACATATCGGTCCATGCTTCGACGTCATACAGGGCGCCCAGGTTACGACCGTAATCCAGTGAACCAAAGTTTTTCAGCTTCAGGCCCGCAAACGCCAGACGCGTTTTCTGAGTAGAGTCGCTCTCGGCTTTGTTACCTGCAAATTCAGATTCCCAACGGCCATAGCCCGTCAGCTGATCGTTAATCTGCGTTTCGCCTTTAAAACCGAAACGAACGTAAGTCTGATCGCCATCTTTGGTGGCATCATCACTGATGTAGTGCATGGCTTTCACTTTGCCGTACACGTCCAGTTTATTACCATCTTTATTATAAACTTCAGCTGCGTGAACGGATGCAGAAGCCACTACGCCCATAACCACTAATGCCAGAGTGCTCTTTTTCATTTTCGATCCTGTCTTATAAACGCGCTAAAAAATTCGCTGGACGATAAGCTCATGCTTAAGTCCCGTGAAAAAACAGGAAGGGTTTTATCGTTCTGGAATGAAACTTTTATGACAAACTAAGAATAATTTTAAAAAACTGTGATTTATTATTTCGGTAATAAAATTGTCAAAATTTCCCGCTAGGCTTCCTGATCCCGCGCAACAAAGTGTTTCGCGATGTGCTAAGGCAGTTGGCAACGGGGCTGACTCCTGTTAAAACGTTCGTTCGACATTACTTTCCCTTATCGTTGAACGGCAGAGAATCATGAGTGACAGCCAGACGCTGGTGGTAAAACTCGGTACCAGTGTTTTAACAGGCGGATCGCGCCGCCTAAATCGCGCCCACATTGTTGAGCTTGTACGTCAGTGCGCTCAGTTACATGCCGCAGGGCATCGTATTGTGATTGTGACCTCCGGGGCGATTGCCGCCGGGCGTGAACACCTGGGTTACCCCGAACTCCCCGCGACGATCGCTTCCAAACAGCTGCTGGCCGCCGTGGGTCAAAGCCGACTCATTCAACTCTGGGAACAGCTGTTCTCTATCTATGGCATCCACGTCGGGCAGATGCTGCTGACGCGTGCGGATATGGAAGACAGAGAGCGCTTCCTGAACGCCCGCGATACCCTGCGCGCGCTGCTGGACAACAACATTGTTCCGGTCATTAACGAGAACGATGCCGTAGCTACCGCTGAAATCAAAGTGGGTGATAACGATAACCTCTCGGCGCTGGCCGCGATTCTGGCTGGTGCCGATAAATTACTGCTTCTGACCGATCAGCAGGGGCTGTTCACCGCCGACCCGCGCTCGAATCCGGAAGCCGAGCTGATTACCGACGTTCAAGGCATCGACGATGCGCTGCGCGCCATCGCCGGTGACAGCGTTTCAGGCCTCGGAACGGGCGGAATGGGGACCAAGCTGCAGGCCGCTGACGTCGCATGCCGCGCCGGTATCGACACCATCATTGCAGCGGGCAGCCGCCCAGGCGTGATTGGTGACGTGATGGAAGGCATCTCCGTCGGCACACGCTTCCACGCCCAGGAATCCCCGCTGGAAAACCGCAAGCGCTGGATATTTGGCGCGCCTCCTGCTGGTGAACTCGTCGTCGATGAAGGAGCTACCGCCGCGATTCTGGAACGAGGAAGTTCATTACTTCCTAAAGGAATTAAAAGCGTGACAGGCAACTTTTCCCGTGGTGAAGTGATCCGTATCCGTAACCTCGAAGGCCGCGACATCGCCCACGGCGTAAGCCGTTACAACAGCGACGCGCTGCGCCGCATCGCGGGTCACCACTCGCAGCAGATCGACGCCATTCTGGGCTATGAATATGGTCCGGTTGCCGTGCATCGCGATGACATGATTATTCGTTAAGGAGCCAGAACATGCTGGAACAAATGGGCGCTGCCGCGAAGGCTGCCTCTTACAAACTGGCGCTCCTTTCCAGCCGCGAGAAAAACCGCGTGCTGGAAAAAATCGCTGATTATCTGGAATCCCAGTCTCAGGAAATTTTGCTCGCCAACGAGCAGGATTTACTGGAAGCGCGTCGCAACGGCTTGAGCGAAGCGATGCTCGACCGTCTGGCGCTGAATCCGGCACGCCTGAAAGGCATCGCCGACGATGTGCGTCAGGTCTGCAATCTTGCCGACCCGGTAGGGCAGGTGATCGACGGCGGGCTGCTCGACAGCGGTTTACGCCTGGAGCGCCGCCGCGTGCCGCTCGGCGTTATCGGCGTTATTTATGAAGCCCGTCCAAACGTGACGGTGGATGTTGCATCCCTGTGCCTGAAAACCGGTAACGCCGCTATTCTGCGCGGTGGGAAAGAGACATGGCGCACCAACGCCGCGACGGTGAAAGTCATTCAGCAGGCTCTGGAAGAGTGCGGCTTACCGGCGGGTGCCGTACAGGCGATCGAGAGCCCAGACCGCGCGCTGGTCAACGAAATGCTGCGCATGGACAAATACATCGACATGCTGATCCCACGCGGCGGCGCGGGCCTGCACAAGCTGTGCCGCGAGCAGTCGACGATTCCGGTGATCACCGGCGGTATCGGCGTGTGTCATATCGTGGTGGACGACAGTGCGGAGATTGAACCGGCGTTGAAGATTATCGTTAACGCGAAAACCCAGCGTCCAAGCACCTGTAACACCGTTGAAACGCTGCTGTTGCATCAGGATATTGCAAACACCTTCCTGCCGGCCCTGAGCAAACAGATGGCAGAGAGCGGCGTGACGCTGCATGCTGACGCCAATGCGCTCGCACTGCTTCAGGAAGGCCCGGCTAACGTTGTTCCCGTAAAAGCGGAGCAGTACGACGACGAGTTCCTGTCACTGGATCTAAACGTGAAAATCGTTGCCGATCTCGACGACGCCATTGCGCACATTCGTGAACACGGCACGCAGCATTCTGACGCGATCCTGACGCGCACCCTGCGCAATGCCGATCGCTTCGTGAACGAAGTGGATTCTTCAGCAGTATATGTGAATGCCTCCACCCGCTTCACCGACGGCGGCCAGTTCGGCCTCGGCGCTGAGGTGGCGGTCAGCACGCAGAAACTTCACGCGCGCGGCCCGATGGGGCTGGAAGCGCTGACCACTTACAAGTGGATCGGCTTCGGCGACGATACGATTCGTGCGTAAATAATCACGGGTGATGCAAAAATAGCCGTTTGATTCAAAAGGGCATTGACGCATCACCCGGTTAGATCTAACCTTTTGCCCCGTGGTTACGCTCGTAACCGGCCTCTCAGGGCCGATATAGCTCAGTTGGTAGAGCAGCGCATTCGTAATGCGAAGGTCGTAGGTTCGACTCCTATTATCGGCACCATTCAAGCATCTCTCAAAGTCTACTCAAGTTCACCTAAACCCCTTATAATCTGCGTCTTCCAGCTCTCGATTGTATTCTGGCGTCTACTGACACACCCCAAAATCTACATGCATATGGGGGTACATTCGGGGGTATATGCTGTTCGGTCTTATGGAGATACCCCCAGTGAAACTTAGCGCACGCCAGGTTGATACCGCAAAGCCAAAAGATAAGCCTTACAAACTCTCTGATGGCGGTGGACTTTACCTTCTGGTTAACTCTAATGGAAAACGCTATTGGCGACTTAAGTACCGTGTTGCCGGTAAGGAGAAGTTGCTTGCTCTTGGGGTTTATCCCGACGTAACTTTGGCTGAAGCTCGTAGTAAACGTGAAGAGGCTAAAAGGGGCATTGCTGGTGGGATTGACCCCAATGTAGTGAAGAGAGAAGAGAAACTAGCCCGAGAGGCTAGTGTCCGAAACACCTTTCAGGAAATCGCTTGTGAATGGCATGCCAGCAAGCTTTATAAATGGTCTGAAGGATATGCTTCGGACATTATGGAAGCTTTCAACAAAGACGTGTTCCCTTACATCGGCAAAAAGCCTATTGCGGACATCAAACCACTCGAATTACTGAATGTGCTTCGCCGCATGGAAAGCAGGGGAGCAACAGAGAAGGCAAAAAAGGTCAGACAGCGCTGTGGCGAGGTCTTCCGCTATGCGATCGTTACTGGTCGAGCCGAATACAATCCAGCCCCTGATCTTACCAGTGCAATGCAAGGACACGAGTCCAACCATTATCCTTTCCTGAACACTTCCGAGCTTCCGGCATTTTTCGAGTCTCTTTCCCAGTACTCGGGCAGTATTTTAATCGTTTTGGCCGCGCGCTTGTTGATTCTCACTGGCGTAAGAACGGGGGAACTACGAGGTGCTACATGGCAAGAAATCGACACAGAATCTGCGGTGTGGATCATCCCGGCAGAACGTATGAAGATGCGCCGCCCACATATTGTGCCTTTATCCAGACAGGCACTAACCATCATTGAGCGCATCCGCGAAATGACGGGGCGTTATCCTCTGATTTTTCCGGGTCGTAATGACCCACGAAAGACCATGAGTGAAGCTAGTATCAATCAGGTATTTAAGCGTATTGGCTATACCGGTCGTGTTACTGGCCACGGCTTCAGACATACCATGAGTACCATCCTCCACGAGCAGGGATACAACACCGCCTGGATTGAAACACAGCTTGCACACGTCGATAAAAACTCGATTCGTGGTACCTACAATCACGCTCAGTATCTGGAAGGTCGCAGGGAGATGTTGCAGTGGTATGCGGATTACATAGACAGCCTTGAGAAGAATGGAAATCTCGTCCATGGCAGGTTCGGAAAGTCAGCTTAGCTGCTCGGATAAGTGTTTTAACTAAAAAAGAGTAGACTGCAGTAGACGTATAAAACACAGGGCTATGCCACAGTAATGCATTTGCGGGTTGGCATAGCTCCCTATCAAAGATGGCGTAGCTGACGTAACCATGTCTGAACAACACACTCTTCCCTTAGATTTTTCTATTCCTACTTACCCTACCTTTAAACGTCTGGCTCTGTTTGCAGCGAGCCAAGACGACAGCATACCGCCCGAAAGGTGGGTAAATTGGTTGCTGGAGGAAGGTGCGTGGTGGCTGTGGTCCACAAATACCGGACGGGAGGTATTCAGGCTGTTTGTTTTGCAGGGGCGTAATTTAGCAGGAATTGCACAAGACCGTCTGGAAGCAGCCATCTTGGCTGGACCTCCGCGCGAGATGTACCGGGATGACTTGGAAGCCGAACGTTGGAAAGACTTAGTGGCACGTTCCGTCTGGCTACATCTTGCCAAGCTCAGTACATCGGGCCTCGTTTTGGGGCTGTCGGCGGCGGCACGCCTGGCGGAAATTTCTACTGCCTACCCACAATGGCAGTTGGCAACCAACGAGCGAGACGAGTTCTCTCACTGGATGAGCGGCACCGGTGATCCAGACTACGAGGACAGCAGAGATGTCGATATTGCACCCCGTAAGCGGCAGGAACTGGTGCAATGGCTCGCAAAGCCAATGCCAGAAAGCCGGCCTTTCTACGAAGACACGTGGCGTGATGTTTGCCGCACGCGTTTTTTTCATAGTCTGTTCGCATTACGTGAGCTATCACAAGATGGAGTGTGGCCTCTGGACCGGTGGCGTGAAGCTTTGCAGACTTGGGCCGAAGAAGGGATGGTGTTGCGTTCTTGGCGATACGCCGCACCGCTGGTACAGACTATGCCCGATGCAGTACTTCAGGAGATTGACCATGCTGTCACTTGGTGGATGAGGGTAGCCTCAAAGATTAGCCACCAACACCAAGAGGACATCCTGCTGAACCTTTGTCGCCGTGTCCTAGCACTGGAAACAGGAGCTGAGTCTCGCACCATCAAAAACGGAATCGAGACCTATGACCCTGTCGGCTCGGCGATCAACCATCCCATAGGGCACGTCACGCAGGCACTGATCTCCCTGTGGTTCAAGCAGAACCCGAACGACAATGATCTGCTTCCTGCTGACTTGAAGCCCATCTTCACCACACTGTGTGACGTGCGGATAGATCGATTTCGCCATGCCCGGGTACTGCTGAGTTCGTGGCTGATCACATTTTTCCGCGTGGATCGCCCTTGGACTGAACAGAACCTGTTGCCCTTATTTAGCTGGAGCAATCCCATCGAAGCAAAAGCCGTGTGGGAAGGCTTCCTCTGGTCGCCGCGTCTGTACCAGCCGTTGCTGACAGCTTTCAAGTCACAGTTATTGGAGAGCGCAAACCACTATGTGGATCTTGGTGAGCACCGCCAGCAATTCGCAACCTTTCTGACTTATGCAGCATTGGGCCCAATCGAGGGATACACCGTGGAGGAGTTCCGATCGGCAATTGGCGCGCTCCCACAAGAGGGTCTGGAGGAGTCCGCGCAGGCACTCTCTCAAGCGCTTGAAGGTACGGCCGATCAGAGTGAGGACTATTGGAAAAACCGTGCCCAGCCATTCTGGCAACAGATCTGGCCAAAATCTCGCGGTCTGGCCACCCCACGTATCTCCGAGTCTTTGACTCGTATGGTGATTGCCGCCCGAGGTGAATTCCCGGTGGCTTTGACTGCGGTGCAGGACTGGCTGCAACCGATCGAACACCCGCACTACGTTGTTCACCTATTGCACGAATCTGGTATGTGCAGCAGGTATCCAGCGGACGCACTGGGCCTACTGAATGCCGTAATTGTCGACCAACAGTGGGGCCCTCAGGAGTTGGGGCAATGCTTGGATCAAATAGTGCAAGCTGATGCACAGCTAGAACAAGACGCCCGTTACCAGCGATTAAGTGAATACTCTCGAAGGCGTGGCGTGTAAAAATGATGGGCGTCGAGCCATTTGAACAACGGGGTTTAGCAAGGCAAATACACACGGACAGCCAAAAAGCTGCGCTGCTCGGACCTCGCAATGTAACTTTTGTCTGCCGTGATTTGCGGCGTTGAAAGTCAGCTCCTGGTACGAAGCTTACCGTTTGAAGCCAACACCGTGATTTGGAAGGCTGCGAACTGATAGCCTCGCGAGAACTGGAAGACTACATAAGTACTTGTAAGGCCGTTCGCCGTTAATATAACGCCGTTTGCGCGGAAGTTGACAACAGCTGGCAGGCCAAAATATCGCCGTGCCGAGCGGGGAAATGAAATGATTATTCGTGAACACAACGGTTATAAGCACGTCATTAGTCGTGCTAATTATACTCGACGAGTTTGGAAGGCAAATCACTACGCTTTCGGAAATTGGACTCCGGGTTGTTGGAACACCGTTCATTGCGGTCCGCGTGATTCTACGTACATGCTAGCTCACTCACAGGCCACGGTAGCAGCATGCGAAATCATGAAGATAAGCCGCGCCGAGTTTCAATTTTTCTTTGAAAAAACTGATCAGGGTGATGCGAGCGTGCACATTGAACAGCATGACGTGCGCTTTAACTGGAAGGGTAAGACATATACCTTCACTCGTGGGATGGATAAGAGCAAGGTGATCGCCACTCTCAAACAGTTGGAGCTATATGGTAACGCCGACGCAGATCGCAAGATAGCGAAGATCAATAAGCAAAAGGCAGAATCTGAGGCATTACAGGCAAAGCGTGCAGCCGCGGTTGCACGTACAGCAAAACTAATGCGTAAAGACACAACTCTTACAGAAGAGAAAATTACATCAGTTTCAGCGAAAAATTTACCGCAGATGCTTTATCCAAAATACCCATTGGAAATTGCTCAAGGCCTCCCACATATGAGAGTGCTATCGTATCGCCGCTGGGTAGGGATGAACCATAAGAAACTCAACAGAATTCCCGAGAAAGAACGCATAGCGCTTTTTTTAGCTACTGCATCGTTAACCGAGGATGAGTTGCTAGCGGTGGCGCAAATGTTCGCTCCAATGCCTGAATTCCTTCTGCTGGCCACGCCTAAACTGGTTCTGCTAGTGCCTGAGTCGGATCCTAAACTTGAATTGGAGAACGAGCTGGAATATACAAAACCGTTTTACAACAAAATTTACGGTGCCGATCCAGTTGAGGGTGTTTCTGATACAACAAAAGCGGTATTAGTTACCGAAACAGCGCCTGATGTCGTTATTTCAAGTCCAAAAGAAGAGGAGCCAAGCCAGTCAAAACAGCGCATATCGGGAGTACGCAAACCACGTAAATCGCGAATTCGTCAGCTGGTGGAACGCGACGCTAAAGGCGATATACCGTTTTACGGTATGCGCCGCCGTACACAGGCACAATTCCGTGTTGACGTGGCGTTGAACTGTTTTGAACGCTGCGTGATTTCCGGTGCAAGCCTGATGCGTTGCGAAGCGGCTCACCTGTTGGCGCACGCCCGCAAAGGTGGTGCGAGCTTTAAAAACGGCCTGCTGCTCCGTGCCGACTTGCATACTTTGTTTGACGCTGGAATGTGCGCGATTGATCCGCTGGCCATGACAATACATTTTAGTCTCACCATCTTGGAAAGCGATCCTGATCTGGCTGCTTATGAAGGTAAGACTATCAAGACAGTTAAGCCGATTAACTCCACCAACTTGGACGAACGTTGGACGATATTTCTGACGGCTTATATGGAAGTCGACACTGCCGCATAAAATTTGAACACCTGACTGCGTTCCTGGCAAGCGGCAGCCTAATATTTCAAGCGTGACTTACTTCTGAAAGCAACTACGACCAACGTCATATCAAGCCACGTAGCAAATACCCGTCTCTGGTGTTAAAAACTGTCTAACCTGCAGGTTATGTGCGAGCAGTGCAACGTCGGTCAATCGAACCATTCCGAAGTGGACTGAAATGCGCCAGCATAGTAAAAGGCGTTTAGTGTCATTTAAAATAAACCCAGATCTACTAGTGCGGCCTAGTCGGCGCGAGGCAAACGACGTGATTAAATCTGTGTGGGCAAGTCTGCCCAGGTTCATGTTATATACTCTCGTAGCAAACGGAGACAGTAAAGTATGGCACTGCCTGCTTCAGGGAAGGGGGCATCACATCACTACAGTGAATGAGCTCGGCTATGAGGCTGATACCTGATACTTTTGAGCGCTACTAAAAAAAGGCCTGAATAGCATCCTTTGTAGATAAGGCACTTAATCAGAGCCGATTGCAGTGATTGATCTTGTTGTTCTGATCTGCAATTAAGTCATACATGCAAACATTTGGGGGTACTTATGGGGGTATGTTAAAAGATCGAATTAAGTAAAGTGATTAAAAATCAATGCCTTTGTGTTGATGATTTTGTTCCTATTATCGCACCATATTTTAAAGCAGTCTTCCGACAATCAAATAAACAACATTTGTCCCTTGTGCATCAGCCATTACATTCCTCCGACAGCTCCGGCAAACCATCACACATCTCCTGCAACTCATTAAACATCCTTGCCACATGGAAACCATCGCACACCGAGTGATGTACCTGTACCGCCATAGGCAACAACACTTTCCCATCCTGCTCGTAGTATTTTCCAAACGTGAACATAGGGGAAAAGAAGTTCTTCATGTGCGCAATGTTCATCGTAAAGTTCGTAAACGTCACCCAGGGAATAGACGATACGAAAAAGACATTTTCCCGGGACTCTTCTTTCGGCCAATAAGAAAGGTTATTGCCATAGCGCGCAACATCTTCTGCATAGGTGTTCTGGAAGTGATGAATATTGCCGTCGAAGTGACTCCACAATGAAGAAAAGGTCTCTGTTTCAGGGTGGAAAATGGTATAGCTGGGATGAATTTCATTCCATATGACAAGCTCATTGTCCTTCACGGCCATACGGAATTCCGGATGCCGGTTCATGATTTTAGAGAGGAGGAAAATAATCGTCGGATAAAACTTCCAGCCGACTTTTTTGATATGTTTTCGCAGCGCGGTGATGTCGATCAGAACCGTTTGGTTAATTGTACACTCAGCAAATGACTGGAATACTTCAAAATGCTCCTTCCTGGCCCAACGAGATAAATCAACAGGCGTATATTCCGGGGCTGTTTTTTTCATTGTTTAACCTTTGATTATCAATCGATTAAAGGGTTTTGGGCCAGAAAAAGCCGCGCAACCATTTCAACCGTATCTAATCTTCCTGTCAATCTCAGCCTGTGGTTTTCCGAACAGATATCCCTGCACGAGATCGCAGCCTAGCGCCTGAAGACGTTCAAGCTGCGCTTCGGTTTCAACACCTTCTGCAATGACCCTCATATTGAGGCTCTTCGCCATGCCGGTTATCAATTTAACGATATTAAGGGCATCATCCTGCGTGGATATCGGGTTCACAAAGGATTTGTCGATTTTAATTTTATCAAAATTCAGTTCACTCAGACGTGAGAGCGACGAATAACCCGTCCCGAAATCATCGATTGAAATTCTTACACCCAGCGTTCTCAGCTTTTTGAGAATAGTGATCGGCGTGTTGCTGTCGCTGAAGAGCGATGACTCCGTAACCTCTAATTCAAGACGGTTCGCCGGAAGTCCTGTCTCCTTCAGGATGGACTGTACCATTGCCGTAAAGGATTTCGTGCCCAGCTGAACGGGTGAGACGTTCACAGAGATCCTTGCCGGAACCGCCCAGGAAACCGCTTCCCGGCAGGCAAGCTCCAGCACGGTTTTGCCGATCTGGTTGATCATCCCCGTTTTTTCAGCGACGGAAATAAAGTAATCGGGTGACAGTAGCCCCTTCACCGGGTGTATCCATCGAATAAGCGCTTCATAGCCGTAAATTTCATTGCTGAATGAATCGACAATAGGCTGGTAATAAACAACGAATTCATGGTTATCGATCGCCAGTGCCATATCATGTTCAAGGGTTCTGCTTTCCTGCAACTTTTGCAGCATCCACTGACGGAAGACTTTTATCTGCTGTGAGCCCTCTTTTTTGGCTTCGTAGAGCGCCAGATCGGCAAATTTATAAAGGTAGTCAGAGCGCCGTTCATTATCAGATAAAACGATACCCACACAGGTGGCGATTTTTATCAGCTGGTTATTAATCGTATAGGGCTGGCTGATATGTTCGCTGATTTCTTTGGCACGCGAAACGGCGGCAGCTTCAGTGAGGCCACTGGACAAAAGGGCGAACTCGTCTCCGCCCAAACGGTAAAACGTATCAGTGGCGCTGCTCATTGAGGTGAGGCGTCTGGATACCTGATTCAACAGCAAATCTCCGGCATCATGGCCATAGGTATCGTTGACCTCTTTGAAGCGGTCTAAATCAAATAACATCACCGTGACGGGGATATGGTTTTTATCTGCCTGAAGATTAATTTTGTTGAGATCGTCCCAGAAGAAAAGGCGGTTTTTCATGCCGGTGAGGGAGTCATGATAAACATCATATTCCAGCTTCGAGTTCTGAATTTGCAGCGTTTCTTTTGATATTTGCAGTTCGTCAGCAAGGCTTTTAACCTGCATGTGCGCTTTGAGAATGTTTTTATTCTGGTAGATCATTAAGAAACCCAGAATAAAGCTTAATATCACCAGTAATAATGAAAGTACCGAATAAATATAATACAGGATTTGTATTTTATGGTTGGATTCATTAACCGTGTTAATATCTTTCGTCAATGCCGTTGCAGAAAGCTGGCTCAGCGGCGCATCAAGGTCATGCATATTTGTCAGGTATGCCTGTAGTTCTGGGTGGCTCATTTTTTCAAGATGGCTATCCAGATAGGCCAGTATTTTCTCTAAGCGCAAAGCGAGCTCCTGATGCGCTTTATCACTGTCAATATAGCGACCTAAATCACCCCCTTTCATTAAATCGCTCTGGCTGAGCATAATTTCAAGACGCATGCGGACCTGGTCTATCGTAACGTCATCGGTATCGGTTGCGTATAGACCAAGCCATGATTCAAAACGGTAATACTCTGATACCAGTTGTGCCACGGACCAGGACTCAGTGTATTGAGTCAGTTTTTGCAATTCCTGCTGGCGATCGTAAACAAGGAATGCAATATATCCTGTCGTGATAAAAAGAGAAAAAATGATACCAACCAGTATCCTGTTCATTATGTTCTCCTGAACGACTACTCAATCTTCATTTTGCTAACCTGCCATGCTGATCGTGAGTAATAAATCTGATTATTCAACTCAGGAAGACTGTCATAGGGGTATACAATGAACGATGGGCCTTTATCGCGGATGCGCATATATTCGCCATTGACCTTTAAGGCAAGTATGGCGTTGTATTTTTTAAAGTCACTGAGAGGGATCACGGTAGAGTAATCATTGAGCGCAATAACATTAACGTTAGTTCCCTTCGCACCCACATACTCCATGAGTTTGTTCATTGGAACACCCTCAAACTTCGTACGACCATTATACCAGGGAGATGTCGTCTCGAAACTCACTACTCCGAGTTTTTCAAGGCTGGCGAGATCAAACACTGCTTTTCCATTTTCATTGGTATTTTCTATATTACCGTAAATCGTTAAAATGGGTTTACCAACTGGTTTTGGCAGGTCGCCAGCCCAGGTTACACTTTGTACGAGACAGCATAACAGCAGTAGGGTTAATCGCATTTTGACCTCCACCTTTTGAACATAAGTATAAGAATTATAATTTAGATATCACACGAGTTTATATATTTTGTTGAGGAGTAAGGGGTTTTATCGTTTTTGTTGATATAAACCCATTTTAATCAATGGGTTAGGTGTTGCGGGTGACAGGGTGTTTGATACTAGAGCGACGCTTAACTTTTTGATAAAAGCTAAAATTGCGGGCATAAATGCTCTTCTGTTTAAAAAATAATCGCTTTAATTGATGGATATTAACTTCCGCGACAATTTTAGGATGTCCTTGGCTTTTTGGGGCGCGAATCTGGAGACTAAATACGCACCCCGGTTGTGTCCGTTGTTTCAGGATGACGACGATAAGCGAGGACACGACCATTCTGATGGTGCGTGTCCCATATCGCTTGCCTTACTTCATGTCATCCTGGATGGCTGACGCCGACTTCCCCCCTTTCGCCATGCTGGAAAACACTGCGTCCCGGTAGATCCACGCATGAACGAGTGCGGCAGAGATATGGACCAGCACCACAGCAAAAAGCAACTTTGCCAGAAGGCTATGGGCGTCGTGACACCAGGCATACAGTGCTGGACTGTTCGGGGCAATCGCCGGCAGGTTGAGGCCACTAAACATCACAATCGGCAGCCCGGCTGCCGACAGTTGCGCCCAGCCCAGCAGCGGCATTGCCAGCATTAACCCATACAGCATCCAGTGTGATGCCTTTGCTGCAAGCACCTGCCAGACGGGCAAATCAGCAGGAAGTGGGGGCGTCCGGCTAAGGAGCCGGTTGACCAGACGCACCAGTGCCAGCAGTAAAATGGCGACACCCAGCGGCCGGTGCAGGTCGATTAACCAAATCCGGTGATGTAACGACGTCATCATTGCGGCACCGATGAAAAGCATGGCCAGGATCATCACCGCCATCAGCCAATGCAGGCTTCGCGCCAGGATATTGAAATGCTGCGGCGCATGCTCTCGCATATCTTTATTCGAGCTCATTTTACCTCCTGCTTTTGCACAGCTTCGGTGGCCTTGCCGTAGCCGATTTCCCGCTCACGGCGACTGAAAGAGTGGGAATAGGCAGCGGAACGGGCGTTTAAGATGGGATCATCAGACACCGCAACGCCTGCAGGAACAATCGAAGGGTCAAAGTTAACGTCGCGGCACGCGCCCTCGGATTGTGCTTCGACACGCGTCACTTCCAGCGTGCCGGCAACCATCTGTTTGCGATCGTCCGGCCATGGCTGGGAAGGATCATCCACCGGATCGCCCCGCTGTGCGAGCTGCAAAACGTAATCCCAATAGAGTGGCTTCTGCGCCAGGCGCTGACGCAGGTTTTCGAACAGGAAGTTGTCATCGGCTTTCTGTCGTTGTTCATCGCTCATAGAAAGGAAAGGCTCGTGCGGACGCATCATCCAGCGAACGGCCTGGCGATCTCCCTGCGAGTTCACAAGATAAAAGGCGTTAATGCTGTAAAACGTCGCGCCCGCGAAGCTGCCGGGCGCGGGTTTTTGTGCCGCCCATTTAAGGTATTTCTCCGCCTCCGGGTACGCTTTCAAAAAGTCTGCGAGACGCTGTGGATCCGGTTTGCCAGTGGCTGCATCGACAGCCGTGGCTTTTCGCAAGGCCAGAAAACCTTCCGGACTGTGCGTGGCGAAGAAAGGCTCGTTGTTCATCGCCATTCGCCATTGCTGCTTGTCATCTGTCTTCAGCAGCAGCGCCATGCTCAGGGTTTTGGTCGTGCTATCCGGGGCATGGGGATCGCCAGTACCAATAGAGAATCGGCCCACCACGGGCACTTCCTGCTGTGAGAAGAGGCGGGAGGTTGAAAGAGAATTTGCCGAGCCGTTTGGCGTAAAGGTGCCAGCAAAGCAGATGCCTTTTCCATGCGCGCGGCGAAAACCCGGCGGGAAGGGTTTCGGTGTTTCACCCACCAGTGCCTGGCTGACCGTGCGTGAACCAAGCCAGCCCGCCGTCCATGCAAAAGCAAATGCCAGCGTACCGGCGACAACGGCGATCGATGCCAGCGCGCCCCAGGTTTTTTTGGATCTCAAATCCAGTTTCGACATAGACGTTTTTCCATAACAAAATATCTTCACATGTCATGCACAACGTATTGCGCGTGACATGTGTTAATACAGTGGCGAATATGGTTTGAGTATAAAAATTAAGGGGCGTAAAGAAAGAATATCACGAAAAGTTTAAACCTTTTCGCCGTCACAAAGGAGGGCTACTTATCACAACGGTAATTGTGGCAGGACAGGTTCTTACTGAGAAATAGCGACGAAATATGTAATTTAAAGTTTTCTATTTCTCAAGCGAGAACGTGTAAGGTTTGTTGTTCCTGACGAATTAGATTCATTGATGTAAATCAGATTATCTCTTTCATTCGCCGCTTATCGTGTGCACACCTTTCCTTAAAACGAATCAAAAAATGAAAAAAAGACCATTCTTGATGGTGCTTTGCGCTGTGTGCTGCTTTTTTGTTGCGGACATCGCTATGGCAAAAAACAGTTCAGTTTCCAGTGAACAGGTTAAAGAGAACGTTATTGCAGAGTCGATCGCATCTTATCCAGGAGTATGCGCCTGTCCTTTTAACCGGGCCAGAAACGGAAGCGCCTGCGGCAGACGCAGCGCATGGAGTAAAGCGGGAGGCTATGCTCCCATTTGTTATAAAAATGAAGTTACGGATGAGATGGTAAAGCAGTGGCGTGAAAATAATAGCTAACCCGCCTCCAGCATCCCAAAGCTCACAATCCGCGCGCGGCCCAGCTCTTTCGCCCGGTACAAGGCCACATCCGCGGCGCGCAGCAGGTTGTCAGTCTGGGCATGTTGCGGGTAGCTGGCAATGCCAATCGACACATCCACCGGCCCAATCTCGGTCAGCCCGTAGCGAAGCGACAGCTCATGCACGCTATTGTAAATCTTCTGCGCGCAGGCGTGCGCCTCTGGTTCATCGGCACCGGGAAGCAGGACCAGAAACTCCTCGCCCCCGTAGCGGAATGCGAGTCCGTTGTCATGTGCGGCCCGCTGAACAATTGACGCCACGCTTTTAATCACCTGATCGCCCGCTTCATGGCCGAAGCGGTCATTGATGCTCTTGAAGTGATCGATGTCGATCATCATGCAGCTTAACGGCTCGCCGGTACGCAACGCCTGTGCCGTTTGGGTTTGCAGGGTATCTTCCAGATGATGACGATTACGCAGGCCGGTGAGCGGGTCGAACAAGGCTTTTTCCAGCAACGCGTCGCGCAGACGCTGGTTGGCCAGCGCCAGACCGAGCGCTTCGGCCATCAGTTCCAGATAGGCGCGGGATGGGGCGTTGTCCGCCGTAATATTCTGGAATGAGAGCAGGCCAATGGCCTCGCCCTGGGCGATAAGCGGCACGCACAGCGAGCTTTCAGCTTGCGATGCCGGAAGATGGTAGCAGGCGATATCCGGCTCACCGTTTACCGGCGGGTGGCTCTGCCCGCGGCGCACGGCCCAGCACTCGTCCGGGTGGAACGTCGTCTCTTCACCAACCGGTGAAAGCCATTGCGCGACGCAGCGCATCTGCCACGGATCGCGGTCAAGGACGTAAAGTCGGCCCGCGATACCCGGCGCGATATTAGGCGCAAACAGCTCCGCCACGTTAATCACATCGTTAAAGTTCTCACACCCCTGCAGCCGCTGGGTCATGCGCGCCAGCAGCTCGCGGATGGCCCAGTCGGCATCGCGCTCTTTTTCCAGACGCTGTCGCGCCAGGCCGTTTTCGCGGAAGATGCGGATGGCCTGGGCCATGTCGCCAATCTCATCAATCTGGTTGAAATTGGGCGTTTCAACCGCGTAATCCTGGGATGCCAGGCGGTGCACCACGTCGCTCAGGCGCACCACGGGACGCAGCACGCGGCGCTTTAATATAAAGCCGAGAACAAACAGGAACAGCAGGGCGGTCAGGCCGACCATCAGCTCAGAGGCCGTACGCAGCGCTTTCGATTTTTTTGTCGCGTCCTGAACGGAGGCGATGACGCGTTTGTCGAGTATCTGGCGGAAGTGATCGATCTGGTTCTGCGCGCGCTCCAGCTCCTGCTCATAGGGCGCACCGTAGAGTAGCGCAACGGCCTGCGCGTCTTCTCCTCGCTCAAGGCTGGAAAGGGCGGTTTGCTGCTCGTCCTGCAGCTCATCGACGATCTTTATTCCTTCATGCAGCAGGGCCAGTTCTTCATCCGATGCGCCGTTATCCTGCAACTTTTCCAGCCGAAGCTCGATGCTCTTCAGGCTGTTTTCCGCCTGGTTATATTCCTTGAGAACCTGAGGATCTTTTTTAATGACGTACAGCCGTGCTAAATCAGACTGGGCCCAGATATCGGTTTCGATATCTTCCGTGAGCTGATCAAATTTCTGCCGTTGTTCAACGGCCTGACGCTCGAGGGTATCAGCGCTGGACGCCATCAGCATGATGATGCCGGAGGCGATGGTCAGGCAGACCGTGGCACCATAGGCCCAGTTTGTTATCGTCGCGATTCGCACCTGATGATCCTTTTACGACATGAGTAGGATGGCGTTCTTTCAAATTATAGAAAACGTTTGATTTAAGGCGAAAAAAAAGGCGGCACAGCGCCGCCTGGTGTGGTCTATATCGTCACATCCTCACAATTCTGGAGGATTTTTTCCTTCTTCGATGAAGTCGGGGTCCAGCTCTTCGGCGTTACCTTCGTGATCGCGCCCTGAGAAGAGGTTCCAGCAGGCGATAAACAGCGCGGCAATGAGCGGCCCAATCACAAAGCCGTTAATGCCGTACAGCTCCATGCCGCCGAGGGTGGAGATCAGAATCAGGTAGTCCGGCATTTTGGTGTCTTTCCCGACCAGCAGCGGGCGCAGGATATTGTCCACCAGCCCGACGATAATCACGAAGAAGCCGACAATAAACAGCCCTTGCCAAAGCTGATGGGTGGCGAACAGGAAGATGGCGGCGGGCACCCAGACAATCGCCGAGCCGATGGCGGGCACCAGCGAGAGGAAGGCCATCAGCGCCCCCCAGAGCACGCTGCCGTCAATACCGGCAATAGCAAACGCAATCCCGCCGAGGATGCCCTGAACCACCGCTACCGCCGCCGTTCCTTTTACCGTGGCACGCGACACGCCGACGAATTTGGCGAATAGGTGTTGCTTGGCGAAATCAGACAGCGGCAGGGAGTCAAGGATCTGGCGCACCAGATACGGGCCGTCTTTCAGCAGGAAGAACAGCAGATAAAGCATGATGCCGAAGCTAATCGCAAAGCCAAACGTGCCCTTGCCAATCAGGAACGCGCTGCCGGCGAGATATTGCCCGCCCTGCAGGGCGACATCAGAGAGTTTTTTCTGGATCTGCGCCGCGTTGGTCAGGTTGTGATCCGCCAGGAAGCCGCTGGCCCAGTCAGGCAGATGGTTAAATATGCTCGCCACCACTTCCGGGAACTGGGTGTTGTTCTCCTGAAGCTTCGTGTAAACCACGTTCAGCTCAATGGCGAGCGAGGAGAGGATCACCATCAACGGAATAAAAACGATCAGGCAGATAATGCCAATGGTCAACAGCGAGGCGAGCCCGTTGCGATCCCCCAGCGCGGCGCGCAGCCTGTTTTTTACCGGATTGAAGATGACGGTCAGAATGGCGGCCCACAGTATCGCGGAGAAGTAGGGCGACAGTATGTCGAAGAAGGCCCAGGTGACGAGGGCGAGAATAAAAATGAAGAAACCTTTGGTCAGTCCATTAAAGCGCATAGTGATTCCTGGTAACGAATAAGCAGAGTCGACTATAGAACTGATTTGAGGATTTACCAATAATTCTGCCGCTGGCGTGCTGGGCGATGGCTTCGCGTCTGACCCGGCATACAGACCTCAATAATGTGTTATGTTTTGATGAGATTTTAAACAGCTCAGGACGACAGCATGGAAAAGGTCTTTTCAGGTGGGTGCTTATGCGGCTCGGTTCGCTTTACCGCTGCGAATGGGGGCAATGTGCACACCTGCTCGTGCGATATCTGTCAGAAACACACCGGCGCACAAACCGTCGTATGGATTGAGTTTCCGGCGGAAAACGTGCAGTGGATCGGTCCGGGCGGACGTCCGGCGACATGGCGATCGTCGGACTACTCCAGCCGGGCGTTTTGCCCCACCTGCGGCAGTTCAATTGGCGCGATTGATGATTCACCCACCGTTGCCTTATTTACTGGCGTGTTTGACGATCCGGACCAGCCGGAGTTTGCCCCGGAAAATCACTCCTTCGACGACATGATGCCTGCCTGGTGGCGACATACCATGAGGGAAGCGTAAAAGTATGATCCGAGGGTTCATCGTTACCACTTTCGACTGACCGAAGATCGCCGCTTCCCGCACCATGCTGTAAGTATCTGCTTGCGGAGGTGCTTATGGCCTGGCGTCCGATTCTCTATGTGATCCTCACGACCCACCCCAGACTCAGCGCGAGGCGTGCCCGTTTGCGTCTGGTCATCTAGCTTTTTATTAACAATCGCGGTATAACACACCTTCTTTGGATGTTTAGATGTCCATACGTATAGAAGGTAATATGCAAACACAACAAGAAAATGGGCAGCTTAAGCGCACCATGAAAACACGCCACCTGATTATGCTCTCGCTGGGTGGCGTGATTGGGACAGGGTTATTCTTCAATACCGGATACATCATTTCAACGACCGGGGCGGCGGGCACGCTGCTGGCATACCTGATAGGCGCGCTGGTGGTCTGGCTGGTGATGCAGTGTCTGGGCGAGCTTTCCGTAGCGATGCCGGAAACCGGCGCGTTCCACGTCTATGCCGCCCGCTATCTTGGCCCGGCGACGGGCTACACCGTGGCGTGGCTCTACTGGCTCACCTGGACGGTGGCGCTCGGCTCTAGCTTCACCGCCGCGGGCTTTTGCATGCAGTACTGGTTCCCGCAGGTGCCCGTCTGGGCGTGGTGCGTGGTCTTCTGCGTGGTGATTTTTGGCCTGAACGTCATCTCTACGCGCTTTTTTGCGGAAGGCGAATTCTGGTTCTCTCTGGTGAAAGTCATCACCATCATCGCCTTTATTATCCTTGGCGGGGCGGCGGTCTTTGGCTTTATCCCGATGCAGGACGGTTCCCCCGCGCCGGGCTTAAGCAACATCACCGCCGAAGGCTGGTTCCCGCACGGCGGCCTGCCGATCCTGATGACCATGGTGGCGGTGAACTTTGCCTTCTCCGGGACGGAGCTCATCGGCATCGCGGCGGGCGAAACGGAAAATCCGCACAAGGTGATTCCGGTTGCGATCCGCACCACCATTGCGCGCCTGATTATCTTCTTTATCGGTACCGTGTTTGTGCTGGCGGCGCTGATCCCGATGCAGCAGGCGGGCGTGGAAAAGAGCCCGTTCGTGCTGGTGTTTGAAAAGGTTGGTATTCCTTACGCGGCAGACATCGTTAACTTCGTGATCCTGACGGCGATCCTCTCGGCGGCGAACTCGGGACTGTACGCTTCCGGGCGCATGCTGTGGTCGCTGTCGAACGAGAAAACGCTGCCGCGCTGCTTTGCCCGCGTGAACAAAAACGGCGTGCCGCTGACGGCGCTCTCGGTCTCTATGCTCGGCGGCGTGCTGGCGCTGTTCTCAAGCGTCGTGGCCCCGGACACGGTGTTTGTCGCGCTCTCGGCGATTTCTGGCTTTGCGGTGGTGGCGGTGTGGATCAGCATCTGCGCGTCGCACTTCGTTTTCCGTCGCCGTCATCTGCAGTCCGGCCAGCCGCTCTCTGCGCTGCAGTACCGCGCGCCGTGGTATCCGCTGGTGCCGGTGCTCGGTTTTATCCTCTGCGTGGTGGCCTGTGTCGGCCTGTGGTTTGACCCGAGCCAGCGCATTGCCCTTTATTGCGGGCTTCCGTTTGTCGCCCTGTGTTATGGTGCGTACTACCTGACCCGAAATATGACATCGCAGGAGCCTGAACATGTCGCAGAATAACCCGCTTACCGCCATCCTCGAAAAACAGCCGTTTGTGGTGCTGGATGGCGCGATGGCGACGGAGCTGGAAGCGCGCGGCTGTAACCTGGCAGACAGCCTCTGGTCAGCCAAAGTGCTGGTGGAAAACCCGGAACTCATTCGCGAAGTGCATCTCGATTACTACCGCGCGGGGGCACAGGTGGCGATCACCGCCAGCTATCAGGCCACGCCTGCGGGCTTTGCGGCGCGCGGTCTGGACGAGGCGCAGTCCCGCGCGCTGATCGGTAAAAGCGTGGAGCTGGCGCGTAAGGCGCGCGAAGCGTATCTGGCTGAAAACCCGCATGCGGGCACGCTGCTGGTGGCGGGCTCCGTGGGGCCGTACGGCGCGTATCTGGCGGATGGATCAGAGTATCGCGGCGACTACGTGCGCAGCATCGAGGAGTTTACTGCCTTCCACCGTCCGCGCGTGGAAGCGCTGCTGGATGCGGGCGCTGACCTGCTGGCCTGCGAAACGCTGCCTTCGTTTGTGGAGATCAAGGCGCTGGCGGCGCTTCTGGCCGGGTACCCCCGCGCCCGGGCGTGGTTCTCCTTTACCCTGCGCGACAGCGAACACCTGAGCGACGGCACGCCGCTGCGCGAGGTGGTCAGCGCGCTGGCAAACTCTCCGCAGATTGTCGCGCTGGGCATTAACTGCATCGCCCTGGAAAACACTACGGCGGCGCTGAAGCATCTGCAAAGCCTGACGTCGCTGCCGCTGGTGGTCTATCCGAACTCGGGCGAGCATTATGACGCGGTAACCAAAACCTGGCACCACCACGGTGAAGCGTGCGAGACGCTGGTAGGGTATCTGCCGCAGTGGTTGGAAGCCGGCGCGAAGCTGATTGGCGGATGCTGTCGCACCACGCCGAAAGACATTGCTGAGCTGAACGCGCAGCGCTGATGCCCTCACCCTGACCCTCTCCCACGGGGAGAGGGGAAAAAACGAACCGCACAAAACCAACTATCCTTTCCCGCTTTTTATCTAAAAACGAATCGTTATGAGCGATTCATTTTTATTCCTTTATCAAAATTCCCGCGCCGGAAATACTGCCCTCATAACAACAAGGGGAGCAGACATTATGGCAATTTCATCGCGAATCACACTTCTCGGCGCACTGGCGCTGTGGGCATTTCAGGCGCAGGCGGTGGACGTCACCGTCGCGTATCAAACTTCTGCGGAACCGGCGAAAGTCGCGCAGGCGGACAACATCTTTGCGAAAGAGAGCGGCGCGAAAGTCGACTGGCGCAAGTTCGACAGCGGGGCGTCCGTCGTGCGTGCGTTAGCCTCCGGCGACGTGCAGATCGGCAATATCGGCTCCAGCCCGCTGGCGGTTGCGGCCAGCCAGCAGGTGCCGATCGAGGTTTTCCTGCTCGCCTCGCAGCTCGGTAACTCTGAAGCGCTGGTGGTGAAGAAGAACATCACCAAACCGGAAGATCTGATCGGCAAACGTATCGCCGTGCCGTTTATCTCCACCACCCACTACAGCCTGCTGGCGGCGCTCAAACACTGGGGCATCAAGCCGGGTCAGGTACAAATCATCAACCTGCAGCCGCCGGCGATTATCGCCGCCTGGCAGCGCGGGGATATTGACGGGGCTTACGTCTGGGCTCCGGCAGTGAACGAACTGGAAAAAGACGGCACCGTGCTGACCGACTCTGAAAAAGTGGGCCAGTGGGGCGCGCCAACCCTCGACGTGTGGGTCGTGCGCAAGGACTTCGCCGAGAAACATCCCGAAGTGGTGAAAGCCTTCGCCAAAAGCGCGATTGACGCCCAGCAGCCGTATATCAGCAACCCGGATGAATGGCTGAAGCAGCCCGCCAACCTGGAAAAACTCTCCCGCCTGAGCGGCGTGCCGGAAGCGGACGTGCCGGGGCTGGTGAAAGGCAATACCTATCTGACGCCCGCGCAGCAGGTGCAGCAGCTGACCGGGCCGGTGAACAAAGCGATTGTGGATACCGCCACCTTCCTGAAAGAGCAGGGCAAAGTGCCTGCGGTAGCCCCGGATTACAGCCAGTACGTGACCGATCGTTTTGTGAAATAAGGAGTCCGCCATGCTGAATATTACGAACCTGTACGCCGATTACGGCGGGAAACCCGCGCTGGAGGATATCAACCTGACGCTGGACAGCGGTGAACTGCTGGTGGTGCTGGGCCCGTCCGGGTGCGGAAAAACCACGCTGCTGAATCTGATCGCCGGGTTTGTCCCTTATCAGCATGGCACCATTCAACTGGAAGGCAAAAAGGTGGAAGGCCCGGGCGCCGAGCGCGGCGTGGTCTTCCAGAACGAAGGGTTGCTTCCCTGGCGCAACGTGCAGGAAAACGTGGCGTTTGGGCTACAGCTTGCGGGCATCAACCGCGAACAGCGGCTGGAAACGGCGCGGGCGATGCTGAAAAAAGTGGGGCTGGAAGGGGCTGAAAAACGCTTTATCTGGCAGCTTTCCGGCGGTCAGCGTCAGCGCGTCGGTATTGCCCGCGCGCTGGCCGCGAATCCGCAGCTGTTGCTGCTGGATGAGCCGTTCGGGGCGCTGGATGCCTTCACCCGCGAGCAGATGCAAACCCTGCTGCTGCGCCTGTGGCACGAGACGGGCAAGCAGGTGCTGTTGATTACCCACGATATCGAAGAGGCGGTGTTTATGGCGACGGAGCTGGTGCTGCTCTCGCCGGGGCCGGGCCGCGTGCTGGAGCGCTTGCCGCTGGATTTCGCCCGCCGCTACGTCGCGGGAGAGCCCGTGCGCAGCATCAAATCCGATCCGCTGTTTATCGAACAGCGTGAATACGTCTTAAGCCGCGTGTTTGAACAACGGGAGGCTTTCTCATGAGCATCGTCTTCAGTGAAAAAACGCGCCGCACGCGTCTGGCGCTGCGCTGGCCTTTCTCGCGCCAAATCACGTTGAGCGTCGGTACGCTGCTGGTGCTGCTGGCGGTGTGGTGGGCGGTTGCTGCCCAGCAGTGGGTCAGCCCGCTGTTTCTGCCGCCGCCGGGCCAGGTGCTGGCCAAACTCATTACCATCGCCGGGCCGCAGGGCTTTATGGATGCCACGCTCTGGCAGCACCTTGGAGCCAGTCTGGCGCGTATTCTGGTGGCGCTGCTGGCAGCGGTAATTATCGGGATACCGGTCGGGATCGCGATGGGCTTAAGCCCGACGGTGCGCGGTATTCTCGATCCGCTGATTGAGCTTTACCGTCCGGTGCCGCCGCTGGCCTATCTGCCGCTGATGGTGATCTGGTTTGGCATCGGTGAAACGTCAAAAATCCTGCTGATTTATCTGGCCATTTTCGCCCCGGTTGCCATGTCGGCGCTGGCGGGCGTGAAGAGCGCCCAGCAGGTGCGGATCCGCGCGGCGCAGTCGCTGGGTGCCAGCCGTACGCAGGTGCTGCTGTTCGTGATTTTACCGGGCGCGCTGCCGGAGATTTTAACCGGGCTGCGCATCGGCCTCGGCGTGGGCTGGTCCACGCTGGTGGCGGCAGAGCTGATTGCGGCCACGCGCGGCCTTGGCTTTATGGTGCAGTCGGCGGGAGAGTTCCTGGCGACTGACGTGGTGCTGGCAGGGATCGCGGTGATCGCCGCGATCGCCTTCGGATTAGAACTGGGGCTGCGCGCGTTACAGCGTCGCCTGACGCCCTGGCATGGAGAAATACAATGAGTGAACGTCTGACCATTACCCCGCTGGGGCCGTATATTGGCGCGCAGGTGTCGGGCCTGGATGTGACCCGTCCGCTGAGCGATAACCAGTTCGAGCAGCTGTACCACGCGGTGCTGCGCCATCAGGTCGTTTTCCTGCGCGAACAGGCGATCACCCCGCAGCAGCAGCGCGCGCTGGCTCTGCGCTTTGGCGATCTGCATATCCACCCCGTCTATCCGCATGCAGAAGGCGTGGAGGAGATTATCGTTCTGGACACCCACAACGATAACCCGCCGGACAACGACAACTGGCACACCGACGTGACCTTTATCGAGACGCCGCCCGCCGGGGCGATTCTGGCGGCGAAGCTGCTGCCGGAAACCGGCGGCGATACGCTGTGGACCAGCGGGATTGCGGCGTATGAGGCGCTCTCCGCGCCGTTCCGGACGCTGCTGAGCGGGCTGCGGGCGGAGCACGACTTCAAAAAATCGTTCCAGGAGTACAAGTACCGTAAAACGGAAGAGGAACATCAGCGCTGGCAGGAGGCGGTTGCGAAACATCCTCCGCTGCTGCACCCGGTGGTGCGGACCCATCCGGTCACCGGCAAGCAGGCGCTGTTCGTGAACGAAGGGTTCACGACGCGCATTGTGGACGTGTCCGAGAAAGAGAGCGAGGCGCTGTTAAGCTTCCTCTTCGCGCATATCACCAAGCCCGAGTTTCAGGTGCGCTGGCGCTGGCAGGAGAATGACCTGGCGATCTGGGATAACCGCGTGACGCAGCACTACGCCAATGCGGACTATCTTCCGCAGCGCCGGATTATGCAGCGGGCGACGATCCTGGGGGATAAGCCGTTCTACCGTGCGCCATGATCCCCTCACCCTAACCCTCTCCCCAAAGGGGCGAGGGGACTGCCCGGTGCGGTTTTCACCCTCTCCCTGTTAGGGAGAGGGCTGGGGTGAGGGTATTAAATGCGCCTCTATATACCGTTGATACCGGTTCGCCTTCAGGTAACACAAATCCACTAGCACCAGTCCGTCGACGCAGTCGTTAAATGCCGGGTCGCTGCCAAAATCAATAAACTGCACGCCGCCGGGTTCACACAGCTCGGAATACTGCTTGTAGAGCGGCGGAATGCCGCAGCCCAGATTGCCGAGCAGGGATTTCAGCTTTGTCAGGTCGTCCACGTAATCCATGCCGCCAAACTGCGCGAGCACGTCCGGCAGCGATGCGGGATACGGCTGACGTGACGCGGCGAGCGGATGCGTTGCCGGGAACCACAGGCGGTAAAAGGCTACCAGCAGATCCCGCGCGGCAGGCGGTAAGCCGCCGGAAATGGAGACCGGGCCAAACAGGTAGCGGTAGTTCGGATAACGCGCCAGGTAGGCCCCAATGCCGGACCATAAATAGTCCAGGCCACGGCGTCCCCAGTAGCGCGGCTGAATAAAGCTGCGCCCCAGCTCAATACCGTGCTCCAGCACGTCCTGCATTTTGTCGTCGTAGTGGAACAGGCTATAGCTATACAACCCTTCCAGACCGCGACGTTCAACCTGTCTGGCGGTCGGCATAAAGCGATACGCGCCGACGATCTCCAGATCCTCATCATCCCACAGGATCAGGTGCAGATAATCATCATCGTAGCAGTCGGTGTCACGGCGTTTGCCGCTCCCTTCCTCGACCGCGCGAAAGGCAATCTCGCGCAGGCGGCCCAGCTCGCGCAGCAGCGGGGCGTCTTCCTGACCGTTGCGCTGCCAAAGATAGATGGTTTTACCGTCGCTGGTATTGCCCAGACATTCGGCCCGCGCCAGCGCGCGTTTCAGGGTGGCCCGGTCTTCCGGACGGGCAATGGCGCACTGGGTTTTAAAGACGCCAGGCAATCCCTTGCCAAGACGCATCACATGCTGACGGCACTGTTCGGCCATCTCACGCGACGAAAGGGTGGCGCTGTGCCAGTGATGCCAGGCAATCTGCTGGCCGATTTTAATCGGCAGCTGGCTATGGCGGCGGCGGAACATCTGCTGCATCAGCAGCAGCATGGACAGCGTCGGGGAGACCAGCGTGCTGGCATAGAAGAGCAGGCTGTTATGCGCCTGAATATGCACCGGCAGCAGCGGGGCGCGCAGCTTGCTGGCGAGTTTGATAAAGCCAGAGTGCCATTTTTTATCGCGAATGCCCTTGCGCGTGGGGCGGGAAACTTCTCCGGCCGGGAAGAAGATCAGCACGCCTGCGTTTTGCAGATGCTGTTCCATCTGCACCAGGGACGATTTCGCCGTCCTGCCGCCCATATTGTCCACCGGAATAAACAGCGAGCTGAGGGGCTCAAGGTGGGTCAGCATCCGGTTGGTCACGACTTTAACGTCGCGTCGCACGCGGGAGACGGCGTACATCAGCGCCAGGCCGTCCAGCGTACCCGTCGGGTGGTTGGCAATAATGACCAGCGGGCCATGTTCGGGGATTTGTTCAAGATCGCGGGCGGAAACGGTGCAGAGAATATCAAGGTGTTCCAGAACTTGCTCCACCATATCCAGTCCTTTCAGGTGGCGGTGTGCTGCGGCAAATTGCTGAAATTCGTCTTCGTAAAACAGTCTTTTTAACAGACTTTTTTGCCAGGGTGCAGGCCTCGCCTGAGGCCAAAGATCGTCGAGAACGCTATCGAGGCTAAACATGGTTACTCCTCCTGCCGTCTTGCGAAGACAGTAGAAGGCGCAGATGTCGGTTGTATTGCAGTTTGGTGAAGATTAGAGCAGGCCGGGTAAGGTGAAGCCGCTACCCGGCGCTAGAGCGGATTAACGCAGAATTTTCTTCTCGGCCAGATCCAGCGCGAAGTAGCTGAAGATCAGATCCGCGCCTGCGCGTTTGATGGCGCCGAGGCTTTCGAGGACCACTTTCTCTTCGTCAATCGCACCGGCCAGCGCGGCGAATTTGATCATCGCGTACTCGCCGCTGACCTGGTAAGCGCCCAATGGCAGCTCGGTGCGCTCGCGGATGTCGCGCAGGATATCGAGATACGCGCCCGCTGGTTTCACCATCAGGCAGTCTGCGCCCTGGGCTTCGTCGAGCAGGGATTCGCGAATCGCTTCCCGACGGTTCAGCGGGTTCATCTGATAGGTTTTACGATCGCCCTTCAGCGCCGTACCGGCCGCTTCGCGGAACGGGCCGTAGAATGAGGAGGCAAATTTGGTGGAGTAAGACATGATTGCGGTGTCGGTAAAGCCCGCCGCGTCCAGCGCCTGACGGATCGCCTGAACCTGTCCGTCCATTGCGGCAGAGGGCGCGATGAAGTCCGCACCCGCAGCGGCAGCCACGACCGCCTGTTTGCCGAGGTTCAGCAGGGTGGCATCGTTATCGACACCGTGATCGCACAGCACGCCGCAGTGGCCGTGAGAGGTATATTCGCAGAAGCAGGTGTCTGACATTACCACCATTTCCGGCACGGTCTCTTTGCAGATGCGCGACATGCGGGCAACGAGGCCATCTTCTTTCCACGCGTCGCTGCCGGTGGCATCGGTATGGTGAGAGATGCCGAAGGTCATCACCGAGCGGATCCCCGCGTTGGCGATGCGTTCAATCTCACGCGCCAGATATTTCTCCGGAATGCGCATTACGCCCGGCATGGCTTCGATGGCTTTGTAGTCATCGATCTCTTCTTCGACAAAAATCGGCAACACCAGATCGTTTAAGGTCAGGGTTGTCTCTTCAAACATAGCGCGCAGTGCAGGTGACTTGCGCAGGCGGCGGGGACGTGCAATTAAATCGGTCATGGTATGCCTGATGTTTGTGGAACAAAGAAGGCTAGTGTACCTCAAAGTGAAGACAGGTGTTTTGGTAAAAGTGGGCATTTTATTTTTGTAAAATGTGATGGGTCTGCCTTTCTGGCATCAATATATAATGCAGGGCAGTATAACGCCGAAATGGAGATGAGTTATTCATATTGTTTTTATATTAAATAGAAAACATCATTGAAAATGATTCATTATATATTTTTATATGTGTCTTATTGTTGTGTCTGTATTTTAATGCTTTGTTTTTATAATATTTATCTGTAGTGACAGATGCTTTCTCGGTTTTGATGTGTTATTAGTCTGGATACGGACTTAATGGAAACATTCATTGAACCTTTTCGAAATGAAAATGCATAATTCCCTCCGCAATTAAACATTGCAAAATCATTGATGGACAAACTTGCTTACGTCCCTGAGGAGGGATGACCCAATGCAAACATGGAAAAAGAAACTCGTTGTATCTCAACTTGCATTAGCCTGCACCCTGGCTATCGCTTCTCAGGCAAATGCGAAGGATATTTCCGGTACGACATATAATACATTCGGATACGATAATACCGCTTCCACCCCTTGGTATTATGGCTATGCCGACTGGGATTACTCAGGCGCTACCCATGACGGTGATATTTATCCGGTGATTAATAAAAGCACCGTGAATGGTGTTATTTCAACATACTATCTGGATGATGGCATCAATGGTCGGGCGAATGCGTTAAGCATTTCCAACAGTACCATTAATGGCATGATTACCTCTGAATGTATGACCCCCTCGTGTGCTGACGGCCTGGATACCGATGGCACCAACCATTCTCAATACGATCGTTTTAGCCTGACCGTAGATAATTCCACCATTAACGATACCTATGAGCATTATGCGTATGATGTTGTGAATGGGGAAAATACGGAAAGACACTATCTGGATACGTATAATCTGGGTAATGCGATTACCCTGGATGTGGAGTCCGATATTGTTATCCAGAACAATTCCCACATTGCCGGTATTACCCTGACGCAGGGTTATCAGGAGCCGGATAATACCCCTTACGACGGTGTGGAAGGCGTAGCCAACAGCAGCAAAGTATTTACCGACACGCTGGTGGTGAAAGACTCCGTTCTGACCTCAGGCGCGTACCGCGATCTGGGGACCAGCGGGTTCTACGGTCAAACCGCGAAGCCGAGCGACTACGGTGAAACGAATGCCACGGCAGCAGATGATGCGGCGCTGATCGTTGCCGCTAGCGCGTCTGATAACGCGATGCAGACCACTGCCACGTTCGATCATTCCACCGTTACTGGCGATATTCTGTTCTCCAGCACCTTCGACAACAACTTCTATCCGAACGGCGATCCGGCAACGGATACGACTGCAGACGGTGTCTATAACCCAACCACCAACGGCTGGGATGGCACCGATAAGCTGGATGTCACCCTGACCAACGGCAGCAAATGGGTCGGCGCAGCACAGTCCAGCGTCGAGGCTATCGGCCCAGCGCAGATGTATGGACTGGGCTACAGCAACGTAGACTGGAGTAGCTTATCCCCTAACAGCATTTGGCCGGATTCCATTTATGACAGCAACGGACACGTTGCGGGTGAAGCTGTGTATCAGAGCGGGCTGTTTAACATCGCGCTGGATAACGGCTCTGAGTGGGATACCCGCAAGCTTTCAAACATCGACACGCTGACGGTAAACAACCAGTCTCAGGTTAACGTTGAAGACTCTGATCTGCTGGCGGACTCCATCACCCTGACCAATGCTTCATCAATGAATATTGGAGACAGCGGTGCTGTGGCGACCGACCATCTGTATCTGGACAGCTATAGCCGTGCGGCACTGACGGAAGAAACGGCCGAACTGTATGCCAACACCATCACCGTGGATAACGGTGCTGAGCTGGCGCTGGGGCTGGGTCAGGTTGATACGCATAATATGGAACTGACCGATGGCGGGGTGCTGAACGTTGCCAGTCGTGATTACGTCCTGAACAGCGATCTGAACAACGCACGCTATATCACTAACGATAAGTACAATGCCGATTACGACTATGGTGTTGTGGCGATTAACTCAGATGGCCATCTGTCAGTGAACGGTGATGTTGCAGGTAACTACCAGGTGCGCATCGACGATGCGACCGGTGCCGGTTCCGTTGCCGATTACAAAAATAAAGAGATTATTCGCGTCTATGACAATAACGCGGATACCACAGCCAGCTTTACTGCCGCAAACAAAGCCGATTTAGGTGCTTACACCTATCAGGCGCAGCAGCAGGGTGACGCCGTTGTCCTTCAGCAGAAAGAGCTGACCGACTCTGCCAATATGGCGCTGAGCATCCCATCTGCCAATACCAATATCTGGAATCTGCAGCAGGATACCGTCGGCACGCGTCTGACCAACAGCCGTCACGGCCTGGCGGATAACGGCGGGGCGTGGGTGAGCTACTTCGGTGGCAACTTCGACAGTGACAATGGCGTTATCAGCTACGAGCAGGACGTGAGCGGTATTATGGTGGGTCTGGACACCCAGATTGACGGTAATAATGCAAAATGGATCGTCGGTGGGGCGGCAGGTTTCGCGAAGGGTGATACCAGCGATCGTACCGGTCAGGTCGATCAGGATAGCCAGACTGCGATGATCTATGCGTCAGCGAAGTTCATGAACGATCTGTTCCTCGACAGCTCCCTGAGCTACACCCGCTTCAACAGCGATCTCTCTGCCAACATGAGCAACGGTCAGTACGTTGACGGCAATACCACGAATGATGCTGTTGGTTTTGGGCTGAAGCTGGGCTATGACTGGAAACCAAACCTCTCTGGCTACGTTACGCCATATGCAGCCGTATCTGGCCTGTTCCAGTCTGGCGATGATTATCGTCTGAGCAATGACATGCGCGTCGATGGGCAATCTTACGATAGCCTGCGTTATGAACTCGGCGTTGATACGGGTTACACCTTCAACTACGGCGGCGAACAGGCTCTGACGCCTTACTTCAAACTTGCCTACGTCTATGACGACGCCGATAACAATGCCGATATTAACGGTGACAGCATTGATAACGGCGTGAAAGGCTCCGCTGTGCGGGTAGGGCTGGGCACCCAGTTTAGCTTCACGAAGAACTTCAGTGCGTACACCGATGCCACTTATCTGGGCGGCGGCGACGTTGATCAGAACTGGGGCGCAAATCTGGGCGTGAAATATACCTGGTAATGAATAAAAGCGGGGGAGTGGTTATCTCCCCCGCTTTTTATAGAAGCAATAAAAATAATATTGGACCGACAAATACGGATGACTTGAGGTCTGCATGAACGTTAATGCGAAACCGCTTTCTGAATTACGCCGGCTCGAACAGTATTTAACAGCGGCCAGTACCCCTTTTACATGTGCGCCCCAGCAATTAATTACGTCAGGCGAATGGAATGAGCCTTGTACGATCGTATTACAAACCGGCGTTATTGAGGTTTATCGAACTTCTGATGAATTGCTGGTGGGGATTGCGACTGCCCCTTTTATATTCGGGCTGTCTACGGTGGTGATTAATCACTCTCACGAATACAGGGTGATTGCTAAAACGGCCTGTACCGGTTTTTATTTGCCCACGGAAACCACCCGTCAACTCATCCAGCAGTATTCACTCTGGAAAGAGGCCTTCTGCTGGTTATCCTGGATAACTTACATTCTTGAGAAACGCGATAAGCAGCTGGTGGGAAATAATTCCTATCACCAGATCCGCTCGATGCTGCTGAATATGGCGGAATGGGATGAAACGCTGCGTTCAAAAATCGGTGTGATGAATCATATTCAACAGAGCACACGAATTTCACGTTCCGTTGTTGCCGAGGTGCTTGCCGCCCTGAGGCAGGGAAACTATATCAACATGAGCCGGGGCAAGCTGGTCAGCATCAACCGCTTGCCCACGGAATATTAAAATTAGTTAGACGCGGTGAGAACCTGGGCTTTATTGGCGCTCAGTTCAGCCACTAAGTTATTAATCCCGTCACTCATATTGACGAAACGCGTATGCGGGGAGCGGGTGACCACCACAAATGCGCCCACGTTTGACTGCGGGATCATGGCCATATAGGTGATGAATCCGCCGCCGCCGCCGGTTTTCTGAATAATACCCGGACGGCCATTTTTCGGAGCCATATAGACCCAGCCCATACCGAGCGCGTCGGCTTTACCCGGCACGTCCATCCCGATGACGCGCTGCAGCTGAGTGCGCTGATAAATCAGGGTCTGCATGCGATCGGCCTGGCTGCTGCGTGCGTAGAAATCTGAGGAAAGGAACTGCTGCATCCAGCGCATCATGTCGCCAGGCGTGGAATAGACCCCGCCGCTGCCCACGGCCGCGAGCGTATTATTACAGGGGCTAGCGCCTTTCTCCGCCACCATCAGGCGACGACACTGATCCGGAGATGGGGTAAAGGTGGTGTCTTTCATACCCAGCGGACGGGTTATCTGCTCTTCAAAAAGCTGCGTGTAGGGTTTGCCAGCCGCCGTTGAAAGGGCGTCCGCCAGCAGGTCAAAGGCCAGGTTTGAATAAGAGGCCTGCGAACCCGGCGCCGCCTTCAGCGTGGCGGTACTCAGGTAGCTCCAGCGCTGGTCGCGCGTTGGCCAGACAAATACGTCACGGTGCGCCGCCCCGCCTGGCTGCTCACGCGGCAGGGCGCTGGTGTGGGTGGCAAGGTTCACAAGCCGAATCGGCGTACCCTGATAGGTTGGAACCCGGGCGCCTGGAGGCGCGTATTTGCTGAGCGGGTCGTCGAGTTTTACCACGCCCTGATCGAGCAGTTTCACCAGCATTTCGCTGGTCATCAGCTTGGTTAAGGACGCGATGCGGATAACGGAATCCAGCTGCGGGTGAACGTTATTTCCTGGGCGCGTCTCGCCAAAGCTGCGGAACACACGCTGGTTGCCGTCGATGACGACCATCGCCATCCCGGTCGCACCGCTGCCGTAATAGATAAGGTTCGCGTAGCGGTCGGCAATATCTGAAGCTAAAACGGGCGCCGTCAGCGGTTGGGCTGCCTGGGCGGTAGAAAAGCTCACCGCACACAGCGCGGCAAAAGAGAGCAGACAACGTTTCAACGAAAAGCATCCATGAAGTGAATGAAGAAAGTAATGGGTATTTATACTACTAATCGGTACCGCGCAATGCCCCGAATTGCATAACGATAGCGAGAAAAACGTAACCATGGGTAAATATGAACAATTTACTTACGAGCCATCTCCCATTTTGTGACATCGGGCTTATGATAGGCACCAGTGTCACTCAATCTTACGGAGAACGGTATGTCTGAGAAGCGTGTGGTTATGGTTGTCGATATGCAGAACGGGGTATTTGAAACCCCTCGTCATCAGCGCGAAAAATGTGTCTCTCTGATCAACCAGCTTACGCAGGCAGCCGACAAGGTCATTTTTATTCAGCATACCGAGGCAGGGGGCCTGGAAGAGGGAAGTGAAGGGTTTGCGCTACTGCCTGAACTCCATCAGCCAGCTGACGCGCTATATGTGACCAAAACCGCCTGTGATGCCTTCTATAACACCGTGCTTGAGGCGCTGCTGCGTGAGCAGGGCATTCGCGAGTTTGTCATCTGCGGCTGCGCCACCGATTACTGCGTCGATGCGACGATCAAGAACGGCGTCAGCCGGGGTTATCACATCACCGTGGCGGAAGATGCCCATACTACCGCCAATCGCCCGGCGGCAGATGCGCGGATCCTGATTAACCACCACAACGACGTCTGGCGTAACTTCATCGCGCCGGCGAATCCTCTCGCGGTGAAACGCACCGAAACAATTCTCGAAAACTGGAAAGCGAACTAATAATCAACCCTCGGGTCTGACCTTTTTGCCTGAGTCGGGAGGCTGGCCTGGGCAGGTTTTTCGTGTGGTAACGTGTTGTGCACAGCAACAGCCATAACAACAAGAAGGAAGCATTATGTTTAAGTCTTTTTTCCCAAAGCCGGGGCCTTTTTTCCTGTCGGCATTTATTTGGGCACTCATCGCTGTCATTTTCTGGCAGGCGGGCGGCGGCGCATGGCTGACGCGCATCACGGGAGCAACGGGCGAGGTGCCGATTAGCGCGGCGCGCTTCTGGTCGCTCAGCTATCTGCTGTTTTACGCCTACTACACGGTGTGCGTAGGGCTGTTTGCCCTGTTCTGGTTTATGTATTCTCCGCACCGCTGGCAGTACTGGTCTATCCTCGGCACATCGCTAATTATCTTTGTAACCTGGTTCCTCGTGGAGGTGGGCGTGGCGGTTAACGCCTGGTATGCGCCGTTCTACGATCTGATCCAGACCGCGCTGAGCTCGCCGCATAAGGTGACCATCAACCAGTTCTATCATGAAGTCGGCGTCTTCCTCGGTATCGCCCTTATTGCGGTGATTATCGGCGTGATGAACAACTTCTTCGTCAGCCACTACGTTTTCCGCTGGCGTACCGCGATGAACGAACATTATATGGCGCACTGGCAGCACCTGCGCCATATCGAAGGTGCCGCACAGCGTGTGCAGGAAGACACCATGCGTTTTGCCTCCACCCTTGAAGACATGGGCGTCAGCTTTATCAACGCCATCATGACGCTAATCGCCTTCCTGCCTGTGCTGGTGACGCTCTCGGCGCACGTGCCGGATCTGCCGATTGTCGGCCATATTCCTTATGGTCTGGTGATTGCCGCGATCGTCTGGTCGCTGATGGGCACGGGCCTGCTGGCGGTGGTCGGGATCAAACTGCCGGGACTGGAGTTTAAAAATCAACGCGTGGAAGCCGCTTACCGTAAAGAGCTGGTTTACGGTGAAGACGATGCCAACCGCGCCTCGCCGCCAACCGTCCGCGAGCTGTTTGGCGCCGTGCGTCGTAACTACTTCCGACTCTACTTCCACTATATGTATTTCAACATTGCCCGTATTTTGTATCTGCAGGTGGATAACGTTTTCGGTTTGTTCCTGCTGTTCCCGTCGATTGTTGCGGGTACGATTACGCTCGGTCTGATGACGCAGATCACCAACGTTTTCGGTCAGGTTCGCGGTTCGTTCCAGTACCTGATCAGCTCCTGGACCACCCTGGTAGAACTGATGTCCATCTACAAACGTCTGCGCAGTTTTGAACGTGAGCTGGACGATCGTGACCTGCAGGAAGTCACTAACACATTTAGCTAATACAGGAAGTTGCTATGTCTTTTGCCGTACCGCGCGCGTTACCGTTGTCCTTGCTGGCCGCTCTTGTGCTGGCAGGCTGTGCCGAAAAAGGGGCCGCTCCGCTCAAAAAGGGGGAGAAGCCCGTCGATGTGGCGAGCGTTGTGCGGCAGAAAATGTCCGCCAGCGTGAAGGATCGCAACGCGTGGGCAGATGCGCTGGCAAAAACCTTTGAAAGCCAAAAGATTGCACCGACCGAGGAGAATATCTGCTCGGTGCTGGCGGTGGCGCAGCAGGAGTCGATGTACCAGTCAGACCCGGTGGTGCCGGGCCTGAACAAAATTGCCTGGAAAGAGATCGACCGCCGCGCGGAGTCCATGCATATCCCGGTTTTCCTCGTGCATACCGCGCTTAAAATCACCTCGCCGAACGGCAAAAGCTACAGCGAACGGCTGGACGCGGTGAAAACCGAAAAACAGCTCAGCGCCATCTTTGATGATTTCATCAGTATGGTCCCGATGGGGCAGAAGCTGTTTGGCTCGCTGAACCCGGTACATACCGGTGGCCCGATGCAGGTGAGCATTGCGTTCGCGGAGAAGCATACCGACGGCTACCCGTGGAAAATCGACGGTACGGTACGTCAGGAGGTCTTCTCCCTGCGCGGTGGGCTGTGGTTTGGCACGTATCATCTGCTGAACTATCCGGCGAACTACAATGAGCCGCTGTACCGCTTTGCCGACTTTAACGCGGGCTGGTACGCCAGCCGTAACGCGGCATTCCAGAGTGCAGTCAGCCGCGCAAGCGGCGTTAAGCTCGCGCTGGACGGCGATCTCATCGCTTACGGCAGCAGCGAGGCGGGAAGCACCGAGCTGGCAGTACGGAAATTATCTACCACGCTTGGCTTGAGCAATAGCGACATTCGTCGTCAGCTTGAGAAAGGCGATAGCCTGGCATTTGAGAAAACGGATCTGTACAAGAAGGTGTTTGCGCTTGCAGAGAAGAAGAGTGGGAAAGCGTTACCGAGGGCTATCCTGCCGGGGATCCAGCTGGAAAGCCCGAAGATCACGCGTAACCTGACCACCGCATGGTTCGCAAAACGCGTGGACGATCGCCGGGCGCGCTGTATGGGGCTTTAACGGCGACGGCGAAAGCGCAGAACTAACGCCACAACGCCCAGAATCATACATCCCGCGAGGAAGGGGATCAGGCCGAACAGGGTGCTGACGCCAAAGCCAATCTCAACTCGCGGGCGTCCGTTATCCTGCACCTGCATCAGGTGTTCATAAACGCCCGGCGCATGGACCAGCATATTGAGCAGCTGTGAGCCGGCCCAGAAGCAGAACAGGACAAACAGGGCATAAGCGATATTACCCGCCGTGGAGGTTTTTGGTTTGCCGCCAAAAATCGGTTTCGACAATGTAAAGTCAGCCATGTTGACCTCCCGTGGTATCACTCTGTTTTAATACGCGTCTTACGGGGTGAGTTTGACAGGTCATCGCATTTGTCAATATCAGAATCGTGGTAATTTACGCGCCGGAATCCTCCTGGATTGTCGATTTCTGCAGCACATCACAATTTCATCACTTAAGTGAAATTGCGTCGCGTTTCAGAATTTCCGTATCTGCCACAGACCTGGCCGTAAAACTGTGAGAGGATGTCTTTTTTTCCTGCCGGAGTTGTTATGAAGCTCACGTCCAAACTACGCCGTGACTGGCACTACTACGCCTTTGCTATCGGGCTGATCTTTATTCTTAATGGTGTCGTGGGCCTGTTGGGGTTTGAAGCAAAAGGATGGCAAACCTATGCCGTCGGGCTGGTGACCTGGGTGATAAGTTTCTGGCTGGCGGGGTTGATTATCCGCCGTCGTCCTGAAGAGACGGCAGCGGATGAGGCGAAGCGCGCCGATTAACCGTTTACGGAACTTTTAAGCGCGCTGTCGGCGGCGTGACGCTCCAGCGCCAGTTCGATCAGGCGGGTGATCAGTTCCGGGTAGCTCAGGCCGCTGGCCTGCCACAGTTTCGGATACATGCTGATGTTAGTGAACCCCGGCAGCGTGTTGATTTCATTGATCACCACTTCGTTTTCCGGCGTCAGGAACACATCCACGCGCGCCATGCCGCAGCAGCCGAGCGTCTGATAAGCGCGAATGGCGATCGCCCGGATCTTATCGTTAATCGCCGGATCAATATCCGCAGGAACGACAACCTGCGCGCCTTTGTCATCAATGTATTTGGTGTCGTACGAGTAGAAGTCGCTGTTTAAGACCACTTCGCCGCAGGTGCTCGCCTGTGGAAAATCATTGCCCAGCACGGCGCACTCAATTTCACGGCCTTTGATGCCCTGCTCAACCACCACTTTATGGTCGAACTCAAACGCCAGACGGACAGCCTGCGTGAACTCTGCTTCACTGGTGACTTTGCTGACGCCCACGGAGGAGCCCTGGTTTGCCGGCTTCACAAACAGCGGCAGACCCAGCTCTCCGCTGATTTGCGCGAAGCTGTGCTTGTCGCGGTTGGCGCGGGTGAGGGTCACAAATGGCGCAATGTTCAGCCCGGCATCGCGCAGCAGGCGTTTGGTGACGTCTTTGTCCATGCACGCGGCAGAGCCGAGGACGTCCGAGCCAACGAACGGCAGGTTGGCCATGCGCAGCATGCCCTGCAGGGAACCATCTTCGCCCAGGGTGCCGTGAACGATAGGGAAGACAACGTCGATCTGGGCGAGAGCCTGCGCGTTGCCGGCGTCGATGAGCTGCCCCTTCACGACGCCGGGTACGGTGGCGACGCTTACTTCCGAAGGATTAAGGGCAATATGCGCCGGATCGTGAGCATTCAGCAGATACTGGCTGGCATCGTTAACGTGCCACTGCCCCTGTTTATCAATGCCCAGCAGCACCACGTCGAAACGGCTTTTATCGATCGCATCAACGATATTTTTGGCCGATTGCAATGACACTTCGTGCTCCGCTGATTTTCCCCCAAAGACAATACCTACGCGCTGCTTAGCCATCTCACTCTCTTCCAGTCTGACGAAAAGCCAATAACATACCACGATGCCCGGCGGGTTTCGCGGCCTTCTGCCATAATGTTTTGGGGAATCTTGAGGGGGGAGAGTGAAAGGAAAAACGCTGCTGACCATTTTCATCATTGTGGCCGTTGCAACGGTGGGTTACCGCTGGTTGCCGCCTTACTACAACCCTTTTATGCCGCTTACGCTTGACGACCCGCCGGGCCGTATCACCCAGTATAAGCTCCGGCGCTTAACCCCCGAGGCGTGCGCGAGCCTGCTTTCGCAGGCTAACCAAAGAGATCTCATCCGCACCCAGCCGGTGGCCGACAGCGGCGGCGCGTGCCCGCTCAACAACGTCGTGCGCGTGCGTGATTTCGGCCCGGTCAGCCTGAACAGCAGTTTCCTTGCCAGCTGTCCGCTGGCGCTCAGCTCTGCGCTGTTTATCAGCCAGCAGGCCCGGCCGCTGACAAAACGCTATACGGGCAGCGACCTGGCGCGTATCGACCACCTCGGCAGCTTTGCCTGCCGCAATATTTACCACCGCCCCGACGCGCGACGCAGTGAGCATGCCACGGCTGAGGCGCTGGATATCGCCGCCTTTCGGCTGGCGAACGGGGAACGCGTCACGGTACTGAACGGCTGGAAGGCGACAACAACGCAGCCATGGCTGAAGGCCATGCTGGCGGCAAGCTGCGGCTACTACGGAAACGGCCTGGGGCCGGAGTATAACGCGGCGCATGCCAACCATTTTCATCTGGGAATGCGCGGTTTCGGACTCTGTCGGTGAAGCATAATATTCCGCCAGAAAATGGATGAATTGTGACTTATTTCACAAATATGATGACTGGGAAGATAAAACACCAAAGTCAGGCGGGCCGCATCTCTGGTGCGACGTCAAAACGCGTAACTTGCTAATCTGTAGGCGAATTCGCCTAAAAATGAAGACTATTTCTTTATGGAATCCTGGAAAGTTAATCTCATCTCGGTCTGGTTCGGCTGCTTCTTTACCGGGCTGGCCATCAGCCAGATCCTGCCGTTCCTGCCGCTGTACGTCTCGCAGCTGGGGGTGACCTCGCATGAAGCGCTCTCCATGTGGTCCGGCCTGACGTTCAGCGTCACGTTTTTGGTCTCCGCCATTGTGTCACCGATGTGGGGCAGCCTGGCGGATCGTAAAGGCCGAAAACTGATGCTGCTGCGCGCCTCGCTCGGGATGGCGATTGCCATTCTGCTCCAGGCCTTCGCCACCAACGTCTGGCAGCTGTTTTTCCTGCGTGCGGTGATGGGGCTGACGTCAGGGTACATTCCGAATGCGATGGCGCTGGTCGCCTCTCAGGTGCCGCGCGAGCGTAGCGGCTGGGCGCTGAGTACGCTCTCCACGGCACAGATCAGCGGCGTCATCGGCGGTCCGCTGCTGGGCGGTTTTCTGGCGGACCACGTCGGGCTGCGCGCGGTATTTATCATCACCGCGATCCTGCTGGTGGTCAGTTTTCTGGTCACGCTCTTTCTTATCAAAGAGGGGGGCCGCCCGGTTATCAGTAAATCTGAACGCCTGAGCGGCAAGGCCGTCTTCGCCTCGCTGCCCTATCCTGGACTGATGATCAGCCTGTTTGTGACCACTATGGTTATCCAGCTCTGTAACGGTTCGGTCGGTCCGATTCTGGCGTTGTTTATCAAGTCGATGGAGCCGGAAAGTACAAATATCGCTTTTCTGAGCGGCATGATCGCCGCCGTGCCGGGCGTATCCGCTCTGATTTCCGCGCCGCGTCTGGGAAAACTGGGTGACAGGATCGGCACGGCGCGTATCCTGATGGCGACGCTGATCTTTGCGGTTGTGCTCTTCTTCGCGATGTCGTTTGTCACCTCTCCGCTTCAGCTTGGCGTATTGCGATTCCTGCTCGGGTTTGCTGATGGTGCAATGTTGCCTGCGGTACAGACCCTGCTGGTTAAATATTCCAGCGATCAGGTGACGGGGCGTATTTTTGGATATAACCAGTCATTTATGTATCTGGGGAATGTTGCCGGTCCGCTTATTGGCGCATCCGTTTCCGCGATGGCCGGTTTTCGTTGGGTATTTGCCGCCACGGCGATTGTCGTTTTAATCAATATTATCCAGCTGGCTATTGCGCTGCGTCGCCGCAGACAAATGGCGGAAGCGAAATCGTCGAGATAATCGTTTCGTTGATGTATTATATATTCTTATGGTAGCCGCATTTTTATATAACAAAATGCGGCGCTTCTTTATAGAAAAACGTTTCGCTCACCGCGGCGGTCCTTTATTTTCATTCCTGCATCACTTTTGCATACCATAATAAATTTCTTCTCTTTGCATTATGGATTCAGAATGCTAACTTCAGACAAAACTGAAAAAGGAACTGGCACGATGAAAAATCTCATTGCTGAATTGCTGGTCAAGCTGGCGCAAAAGGAAGAGGAGTCAAAAGAGCTGGTTGCTCAGGTCGAAGCGCTGGAAATTGTGGTCACCGCGCTGCTGCGACAAATGGCGAAAACCGATCAACAGGCGTTGATTGAGAGCGTGGAAGGCGCGCTGGACAGCGTCAGGCCTGAATCGCAGGTTCCGGTTGAGGATGCCGAGATGCTCCACCAGTACGTAAAGAAGCTGTTAAGGCATCCGCGCAGCTAAACCGTCACAGGACGTAACGACGTGTCATAGAATTGTCATGCAGGATGCCTATAGTCGCTCTGTTTTTATTTTTATGTATTTGTACATGGAGAAAATAAATTGAAACAGAGCGCACTTTTCATCGCATTACTTCCCCTGTTAATTACCCCTGCCGTTTATGCCGATACTGCCCAAACCAGCGTGCTGGATAATCGCGCGGCAAAAGGGGATATCACCCAGCCTGGCGGCGCACGCCGTTTATCAGAAGATCAAACTGCCGCTATTCGCGCTTCGCTGAATGATAAGCCGGCGAAAAATATTATTCTGCTTATTGGCGATGGAATGGGAGATTCCGAAATCACGGCGGCGCGAAATTATGCCGAGGGTGCGGGCGGCTTTTTTAAAGGCATCGACGCATTACCGCTGACCGGACAATATACCCATTACGCGCTGGATAAAAAAACCGGTAAACCGGATTACGTCACGGACTCCGCGGCCTCTGCTACGGCGTGGTCCACCGGCGTGAAAACCTATAATGGCGCGCTGGGTGTGGATATTCACGAAAAAGATCATCAAACCCTTCTGGAAATGGCAAAAGCGGCGGGCCTGGCGACCGGCAACGTCTCCACCGCTGAACTTCAGGATGCAACGCCTGCGGCGCTGGTGGCGCACGTGACTTCGCGTAAATGCTACGGTCCGTCAGTGACCAGCGAAAAATGCCCGACGAACGCGCTGGAAAAAGGCGGCAAAGGCTCTATTACGGAACAGCTGCTGAACGCGCGTCCTGACGTGACCCTCGGCGGCGGCGCGAAAACCTTCGCAGAAACCGCAACGGCGGGTGAGTGGCAGGGCAAAACGCTGCGCGAGCAGGCGCAGGCCCGCGGCTATCAGCTGGTGAGTGATGCAAATTCGCTGGCAGCCATCACCGAGGCGAACCAGAACAAGCCGCTGCTGGGGCTATTCTCTGACGGCAACATGCCCGTGCGCTGGGAAGGACCAAAAGCCTCTTATCACGGCAATATCGATAAACCTGTCGTAACCTGTATGCCTAACCCGAAACGCACTGACAGCGTACCGACGCTGGCGGCGATGACTGATAAAGCCATCTCTCTGCTGAGCAAGAGCGAAAAAGGGTTCTTCCTGCAGGTTGAGGGCGCGTCGATCGATAAGCAGGATCATGCGGCGAATCCGTGCGGCCAGATTGGCGAAACCGTCGATCTGGACGAAGCGGTGCAGAAGGCGCTTGAGTTCGCGAAAAAAGACGGCAACACCCTGGTGATCGTCACCGCGGACCATGCCCATGCCAGCCAGATCATCCCGCCAGATACCAAAGCCCCGGGCCTGACGCAGGCGCTGAATACCAAAGATGGCGCCGTTATGGTGTTGAGCTACGGCAACTCTGAGGAAGAGTCCATGGAGCACACGGGCACCCAGCTGCGCATTGCGGCCTACGGCCCGCACGCGGCAAACGTGGTAGGCCTGACCGATCAAACGGATCTGTTCTACACCATGAAGGCGGCGCTGGGTCTTAAATGATAAAATCCCGGCGGAAATCACATCTGTCGGCTGGTTTTTTTCCTGTCACGAACCAGACTTACAGGGAATGTTCACAAAAGGATGGTGCAATGAAAACAACATTACTGGTTACTCTGCTCTCCGGCCTGTTCCTGGTCGCATCGGCGAACGCGGAAGAGAAGACGCTAACGCCGCAACAACAGCGTATGACCACCTGTAATCAACAGGCGACGTCGCAGAGTCTGAAGGGAGATGCCCGCAAGACCTACATGAGCGACTGCCTTAAAAATGGCGCCGCGAAGCCGGCTGAAAAAAGCCTGACGCCGCAGCAGCAAAAAATGCGCGAGTGTAATGCGAAAGCAACCGAACAGTCCCTGAAGGGGGACGACCGCAGCAAGTTCATGAGCGCGTGCCTGAAGAAAAAAGTGTAGTTCAAACGGGTGAGCGGCTTCGGCGGCTCACCCGAAATTTCATACTTTCCCCGCAGACCCCCTCTCTATAATTTGGGAAAATGTTTCAGAATATTCCCAAAAATGATGAATGATGAAACGTATTACAACAAAAAGCGCATTCGGGAAGAGTGGAATCTAACCCTTTCTCAGGATGACCCTCACCGCGCCGGCATTCAGTTTGCCCGGCGAGTTCGGCTGGCGCGCGCCGTCGGGCTGGCGGCGATGTTTTTCCCCGTTGCGGGGATGCTGGTCACCCATTTTTTACCCGGTGGCTGGTGGCTTTTACTGGTGGGGTGGTCGTTCGTCTGGCCCCATTTTGCCTGGCAGCTGTCCTGCCGTGCCGCTTCACCTCATCAGCAGGAAATTTTCAATCTTAAAATCGATGCCATTATCGCCGGGCTCTGGATAGGCGTGATGGGGATGAATGCGTTACCCACCGCAGCGCTGGTGATGATGGTGGGGATGAATATGATGGGTTCCGGCGGCTGTCGTCTGTTTATCCCGGGGATCGCGTTGACGCTGCTCTCCGCGCTGGTGACCCTGCCACTCGTCGGGAAAGTGGCCGTCTTCAACCCCGACCTCGTGGAGTGGGGCTTAACGTTACCCGTGCTCGTGCTGTATCCCATGCTGTTTGCCTGGCTCAGCCACCGAACCGCCGTCAGGCTTGCGGAACATAAGCAGCGGCTGGAAATGATGAGCACCCGCGACGGGATGACCGGGGTCTTTAACCGTCGGCACTGGGAAATGCTGCTGCGAAATGAATTTGAGCATTGTCGGCGCGACCACAGCACCGCCACGATATTGCTGATTGATATCGACCACTTTAAAAACATCAACGACACCTGGGGGCACGACGTGGGCGACGAGGCGATCATTGCTATTACGCGTCAGCTCCAGCGGTCGGTACGGTCAGGCGATGCGATCGGTCGGTTTGGCGGGGATGAGTTTGCGGTGATTATGTCGCAGACCGCGGCGGAAAGCGCCATCGCCGTGATGTCGCGACTGCATGAGCGGCTGGAAAAACTGACGTTGCCGTGCGCGCCAAAAGAAGCGCTGCGCATCAGCGTAGGCGTTGCCCCCTGGGGGCCGCAGTTTGGACATTATCGGGAGTGGCTAAAGGCGGCGGACGTGGCGCTGTACAGGGCGAAAAATGCCGGGCGCGGCCGCACCGAAGTGGCCGCCTGACGCCCGGTCAGAAATCAGGATTTACTCAGCTTCTCTGATTTTTCCATGCATTTTGCCATCGCTTCAATGACGGCCGAGCGGAATCCGCGCTCTTCCAGCACCCGCACCGCTTCGATGGTGGTACCGCCCGGGGAGCAGACCATATCTTTCAGTTCACCCGGGTGTTTGCCGGTTTCCAGCACCATTTTGGCGGAGCCCATGACGGCCTGCGCGGCGAACTTATACGCCTGCGCGCGCGGCATTCCGCCAAGCACGGCGGCGTCGGCCATCGCTTCTAAAAACATGAACACATAGGCAGGGGCTGAGCCACTCACGCCGACAACCGGATGGATCATCGATTCGGCAATCACTTCTGCCTCACCGAAGCAGCGGAAAATATTCAGCACGTCGGCCACTTCTTCTGTGGTCACCAGCGCGTTAGGCGTGACGGAGGTCATGCCGGCATTGACCAGAGAGGGGGTGTTGGGCATGGCGCGGACGATTTTACGATCGTGACCCAGCGCGCGCGCCAGCTGATCGAGCGTGACGCCCGCGGCAATCGACACGACCAGCGTCTCTTTATTCAGGCTGGAGGTGATATCGCTCAGCACTTTGATCATGATGTTCGGCTTGACGGCGCCAAAGACGATATCGGCGACCTGGGCGACTTCCTGCGCGCTTTCGGCGGCGTTGATCCCGTATTGATCGCGCAACTCGGCGACTTTGTCCGGTGACGGGGTATAGACCCAAATCTGACCCGGCAGCACCTGCCCGCTGGCGATCAGACCGCCCAGGATGGCTTTGCCCATGTTACCGCAGCCGATAAACCCGATTTTCTTGTCCATCACGATTCTCCGTCATTATGCGTTGTTTTCTCTGATTGATAGCTTAACAACGAAATGCAGGCGACAATAGTCGGCAGAGTCATTATGGGGAGACAATATGGCGATTTGGGTTGATGCGGACGCGTGTCCGAACGTGATTAAAGAGATTTTATTTCGCGCCGCCGAGCGCGTTCAGATGCCGCTGACGCTGGTGGCGAACCAGAATATTCGCGTACCGCCTTCGCGGTTCATCCGCTCCTTGCGCGTGCCGGCCGGGTTCGACGTGGCGGATAACGAAATTGTTCGCCTGTGCAGCGTGGAGGATCTGGTGATCACGGCGGATATTCCGCTGGCTGCCGAAGTGCTGGAGAAAGGGGCGGCGGCGCTCAATCCGCGCGGGGAGCGTTACTCGCCTTCGACCATTCGCGAGAAGCTCACCATGCGCGATTTTATGGATACGATGCGGGCCAGCGGCGTGCAGACCGGTGGACCGGACAGCCTCTCCCAGCGCGATCGCCAGCAGTTCGCTGCCGAGCTGGATAAATGGCTGCTGGAAGTGAAGCGCCGCACAGCGTAATGATAATTATTGTCAATTTGTGGTACAGTGTGGCCTCCACAGGGTTGTCATCCCGTACCGCTTTGCAGTAAAGTAATCGCAACATCTTCTGCAATTATTTCTTTACACTCTTCAGCCATTCGGCATCAAGGGGAACACCTGGCATGACCCAACCCATCTTTTTAGTTGGCCCCCGCGGCTGTGGGAAAACCACCGTTGGCCTGGAGCTGGCACGCGTGTGTCATCGCCAGTTTGTTGATACCGACCACTGGCTGCAAACCGAGGCCGGAAAAACCATCGCCGAGATTGTTGAGCAAGAGGGATGGGAGAGCTTTCGCGCGCGCGAAACCGCCGCGCTGAAAGCGGTCACCACCCCGTCTGCCGTGATCGCCACTGGCGGTGGCATTGTTCTGGCGGAGTGTAATCGCCACTTTATGCGCGAAAAGGGGATTGTGATTTATCTCAGCGCGCCGGTGTCGGCTCTGGTAGGGCGGCTGGAAGCCTTTCCGGAAGAGGGGCAACGCCCCGCGCTGACCTCCAGGCCGCTCAACGAAGAGGTGAGCGAAGTGCTGGCCGAACGCGATGCGCTATACCGCGAAGCGGCTCACCACGTGGTGGATGCGTCAGCCTCTCCCGAAGACGTTGTGATTCAGATTATTACCGCCCTGCGTTTGGCTTGTGCCAGCTAACCGGCGTCTATACTTATAGCTCAGACATAAAAAAAGGATGAGCTATGCCAACCAGACCTCCCTATCCGCGTGAAGCACGTATTGTTACCGTTGAAAAAGGCCAGACGGGTCATACCGTGACCTGGTATCAACTGCGTGCCGATCACCCCAAGCCGGACTCGCTGATCAGTGAACACGAGACTGAACAGGAAGCGCTGGATGCGAAACGGCGCTATGAAGATCCCGATAAAACCTGACCCTTTTCCTAAACGTTCCAGTATCGTGCCTGAATCACACTTTTTACTCATCGGGAAAGTTAAGCAGGAGTTAATATTTAGTTATTACAAGTAACTCCGGTATCGGCAGGCGATCTTTACATTTCGATGTCGGGATCACCTGCTACGCTTGGTGCTGTTTTGTTGAAAAAATGAACTGTGCAGCGTAGTGAGCCTGTACCTGTGTGCACGATGTTGGAGTAATGGAAGGCGATCAAGATGAAGGCAACGTTGGCGATCCTCACCATTGGTGTGGTCCCTGTAAGCGAAGTGTTACCGCTCTTAACCGAGCATGTATCTGAACAACAGATAACGCATCTTAGCCTGCTGGGGAAGATGAGTCGGGAAGAGGTCATGGAAGACTACGCTGTCGAGGCGGGGGAGGATCCCCTGGCGACGTTATTAAGCGACGGTAAACTGGCGCACGTTTCGCGTCAGAAAATCGAGCGCTCGCTGCAGGGCGTAATAGAAGTGCTCGATAATCAAGGTTATGACGTTATTTTGCTGATGAGCACCGCGCCCATTAAGGGGCTTACGGCGCGTAATGCGATTTTGCTTGAGCCGATGCGGATCATTCCACCGCTGGTGGCCTCCATCGTGGATGGTCATCAGGTGGGGGTGATTGTGCCCATTAAGGAGCTCATGGATAACCAGGAAGCAAAATGGCACGTGCTGGAAAAAGTGCCCTTGTATGCGCTGGCAAATCCGTTCTGGGACAGTGAGGCAAAACTTATTGCTGCCGGGAAGGAACTGCTTGAGAGAGGAGCAGATGTCTTGATTCTGGACTGCCTCGGTTTCCATCAGCACCATCGTGATCTGCTGCAAAAAGCGCTGGATGTGCCCGTGCTGTTATCCAACGTTCTGATGGCTCGCCTGGCCTCGGAACTGCTCATGTAATGATTTTGCGTGACAGGTGATGAGCATGGCCCCTATAGTGAATTTTTATCTATAAATATAAGGGCCAGTTCATGCTTCAAAGTAACGAATACTTTTCCGGTAAAGTGAAATCCATTGGTTTTACCAGCAGCAGCACTGGCCGCGCCAGTGTCGGCGTTATGGCGGAAGGGGAATACACCTTTGGCACGGCGGAAGCTGAAGAAATGACGGTCGTCAGCGGTGCGCTGAACGTCTTACTGCCGGGTGAAACGGAATGGAAAGTTTACGCTGCCGGGCAAGTTTTCAACGTCCCTGGCCACAGCGAGTTCCATTTGCAGGTCGCTGAACCTACCTCTTATCTGTGCCGCTACCTGAAATAAAAAATAAGCCGGGTGGCGCTAACGCTTACCCGGCCTGCGTTTTGCCTGTTATCTCTGCGCTTCGCCGCCGAGACCTTCCACCAGATTCTGAATCAACGCGGCCAGCTCGCCGGTCATCAGGATGAAGTCCGCGTCAAAGCGCTGGGCATAATCTTCCCTGTCGATATCTTCGTTCTGATCGCGCAGCTCGTCGCAGAACTTCAGACGCTTCACGGAGCCGTCGTCGCACATCACGAACTGAATGCGCTGCTGCCAGTCGAGCGCCAGTTTAGTAACCACTTTACCCGCTTCGATGTGGACGGCGATCTCGTCGCTCACCAGATCCTGCTTCTTCGCGCGGATCACGCCGCCATCTTCCAGCAGGGCTTTCAGCTCGGCTTCATCAAGGATCTGGAAACCCTGAGCCGCAGCGCCGCTGCGTACCCATTCGGTCAGCGTCAGCTCGATCGGCGTTTCCAGCGCCAGCGGAACGACCGGTAAAGATCCGATGCTTTTACGCAGCAGGGCCAGCGTATCTTCTGCTTTCTTGGCGCTGGCGCAGTCCACCATGATCAGCCCGTTGACGGTGTCGATCCACATCATGGTCTGGCTGAAGCGGCTGAAGGCGCGCGGCAGCAGGGAGTGCAGCACTTCGTCTTTCAGCGAATCTTTTTCGGTCTTTTTCAGCTTGCGGCCCTGTTCGGCTTCCAGCTTGAAAATTTTCGCTTCGAGCGCCTGCTTAACCACCGGCGTCGGCAGGATTTTCTCTTCTTTACGGGCGCAGACGATGATTTGACCCGTGCTGCTGGCGTGGGTCAGTGCATCGCTTTGTGAACCCATTGGCGGAACCCAGCCGGTTTTCGCCATATCCTGGCTACCGCAAGGGGAAAAGGTATAAGCGGCTAACTGTTTTTCCATCTCTTCTGCACGCAGCGAAACGTCGCGGCTGAGACGGTAAACCATCAAATTTTTGAACCACAGCATGATAATTTCCACGGCCTTGTCGTTAAATCAGCGGGCATGATAACGAATTGTCGCATCGCTTGCATTGCTAATCGGGAAGCGTGCTTCTACTCTGTTGATAATCAAAATAATGAGGAGAGTCTTGTGCGTATTGGGATCGATTTGGGCGGCACCAAAACAGAAGTTATCGCACTGAGCGAGCAGGGGGAGCAGCTGTTCCGCCACCGTCTGCCGACGCCGCGCGATGATTATCACCAGACTATCGAGACGATTGCCAGCCTGGTTGAGATGGCAGAGCAGGCGACAGGGCAAACCGGCAGCGTCGGGATGGGGATCCCGGGGTCGATCTCGCCGTATACCGGGGTGGTTAAAAATGCCAACTCCACCTGGCTCAACGGTCAGCCGTTTGATAAAGATTTGAGCCAGCGTCTGAACCGGGAAGTGCGTCTGGCCAACGACGCCAACTGCCTGGCGGTCTCTGAGGCCATCGACGGCGCGGCGGCCGGTGCTCAGACCGTGTTTGCCGTGATCGTCGGTACCGGCTGCGGCGCGGGCGTGGCGTTCGGCGGACGCGCCCATATCGGCGGTAACGGCACCGCGGGCGAGTGGGGACACAACCCGCTGCCGTGGATGGATGAAGACGAGCTTAAATACCGCGCTGAGGTGCCGTGCTACTGCGGAAAGCAGGGCTGTATTGAGACGTTTATCTCCGGCACCGGTTTTGCGACCGACTACCACCGCTTAAGCGGCCAGCCGCTTAAGGGCAACGAAATCATGCGTCTGGTCGAAGAACAGGATCCGGTCGCCGAGCTGGCCCTTAGCCGCTACGAAATGCGGCTGGCGAAATCCCTGGCGCACGTGGTGAATATTCTCGATCCGGACGTGATTGTGCTCGGCGGCGGCATGAGCAACGTTGACCGGCTGTACGCCACGGTACCGAATCTGGTGAAACAGTGGGTGTTTGGCGGCGAGTGTGAAACCCCGATCCGCAAAGCTGTCCACGGTGACTCCAGCGGCGTGCGCGGCGCGGCGTGGCTGTGGCCGGAATAAAAGCAAATAATGTTTATTCCCTCTCCCTGTGGGAGAGGGCCTGGGTGGGGCAAGGTAAAAGCAAAACAGCAACGCAAGTTGCTGTTTTTGGTGTTTTTACCCTCTCCCTGTGGGAGAGGGCTAGGGTGAGGGCATCAGACCGCACCGACCTACCATTCAGCCCACCGCAAATTCCTTATCCAGCCTGCTATAACCCAGCCCGTTAATTTTCTTCACCTTGATCTGTACCGGAATGCGCTCTTTCATCGCCTCTACGTGGCTGATCACGCCGATGGTTTTCCCGGTGGCGTTCAGCGCGTCGAGCGCATCCAGCGCGGTATCCAGCGTTTCACTGTCGAGCGTGCCGAATCCTTCATCCAGGAACAGGGAATCGATTCGCGTTTTATGACTCACCAGATCGGAAAGAGCCAGCGCCAGCGCCAGGCTGACCAGGAAGCTCTCGCCGCCCGAGAGCGTGCGGGTATCGCGAACTGCATCCGCCTGCCAGGTATCGACCACCTCCAGCTCCAGCGCGTCGCTGGCCTTGCGCTGCAGCAGATAACGTCCGTGCAGACGGTTAAGCTGCTGGTTAGCAAGCCAGACGAGATTGTCCAGCGTCAGCCCCTGCGCGAATTTACGGAACTTGTCGCCGGTGCTGGAGCCGATCAGCGCGTTCAGATAACCCCAGTCGTCCGCCTGGCGCGCGGCCTCTTCAATTTGCTGCATCAACGCCAGCTGGTGCTGACGGTTATCGCTGTCCTGCTTAAGCTGCTGGCGGATCTCGCCCTGATGCGTGGTGTTCTCGCGAAGCCTTTCCGCCAGCTGCTGCAGCTGGCTTTGCAGCGCAGGAGCATCTGCGTTGAGCCCTTCCGGCCGCAGCGACAGATGAGCCTGCAGCTGCTGGTTAGCCTGGCCGGAAAGGGCCGCGGCCTGCTGTATCTGGCTTTCCAGCGACTGCTTCAGCTGTACGAGGTGGCGAATAGCGTCGTCATCCAGCAGCGCGGCAAGGAACGCGTCCCGATCGGCAAAGCAGCTCGCTGCGAGCGCCGCGGTGAACTGCGTCTGCGACTGCTGCAGGCGCTCTTGCTCCAGCTTTTCCTGCTGCTGCTGCGCGCTGAGCTGGCTTTGTAGCGACACGCATTCATCGTGAACGTCGCGCCAGCCGTCAGGAATGGCCGGTTCGGCCTCTTCGCCGTTCGTTTCCGGAAGCGTGTCGAGCAGCGGCTTCAGCGCGTTTATGCGTTCCAGAAGCACGCCGTGCTGCGTTTGTTTCTCCTGCCACTGCGCGAATTCCGCTTCGCGGGCGTGCAGCCAGGCGGCTTCATTACCGTCTTCAGGTACGTTAAGCGATAGCGAAAGCAGGGTGTTTTCCAGCGCCTGGCGCGCGGCCGTCAGCTGCTGCTGATACTGTCGCTCCAGCACTTCCTGCTCGTTTAGCTGGTTTTGCAGGGTCAGACGCTGGCTCAACTGATAAAGCTGGCGCTCGTACTGTTCCTGCTCGTTCATCCATGGCGTGATATCTTCCTGAATATTCAACGCGATGTTCAGGGAAGCGCAGGCCTCCATCCACTCTTTAGTGAGCGCTTGCTCTTCCTGAGAGAGCGTCTGCGCTTCGTCTGACTCGCGCTGGATCTGCTGCGTCAGGGCATTAACCTGTCCCAGCACCAGCAGGCCTTCCTCTTTAAGCGCGGCGACCTCTTTTTCCAGGGTATCGCGGCGGCGCTGGTTATCCGTCAGCTCAAGCGACTGGTATTGCGCAACGGCGGGATGCTCGCTGGAGCCGCACAGCGGACAGGGTTTGCCGGCCTCAAGCCGGGAACGATAGCTTTCCAGGTCTTTAATCGTCGCTTCGCGTTCGCAGAGGGCTTTAAGATCCAGATAGTGCTGGTGTTTCTCTTTGTACTGCTGGCGACGCAGCGTCAGCGTTTCGTTGAGTTTGTTTTGATCGGCCTGGGCCTTCTGCACGCTTTCACCGCTCTGGCGCAGGCGCTTTTGCAGCGGCTGATAGCGGGCATGCAGCGACGTCAGCCGCTGGCGCAGCGTGCGTGACCGGGACTGCTGCTCCATGGCCGCGCTGACCTCATCCGCCGTCAGCGTCAGCGCATTTTCCGGCATCTCAGCCAGCCTGTTGCGTAGTTCACCCATTCGCGCAGCAAGCGAGGCTAACTGCGTTTTGTCGCGGTTAAGCTGTGAGAACTGGGCACGCCAGCCGGCAATCTCCTGCCCCAGCAGGCGATAGCGCTCATGCTCCGCCAGCCACCGCGCCAGCGCCGTCAGTTCGGTCTGAAGCTGCTCATGATTCCGCTGGGCGGTATGACGGATCCGCGCGCGCAGTGCGGTTTTGGCTTGTAAGCGAGTATTTACTTCGAGAATTCGCTGCTGGGTTTGCGTCAGGCGCGCGGTTTGCTCCTGCTGGTGCTCCCAAAGCGGTCGAAGCTGGGCGGCGGGCAGAGCAAGCTGGAGCTTTGCCAGCTCTGGCGCAGCGTTCGTCAGCGCCTGCTGCGCCTGCTGCTGCATCACAGTGACGCGCTGTTGCTCAAGCACGAGCTCATCATGGCGCGTAAGCCACTGAAAATCTTTCTGTTGGCTTTGCTGCTGAACCAGCAGGGTTTTCTCTTCGTCAGTAAGCGCCTGCAAACTTTGCTGCAACTGCTGCTGTTGCTCTTCGCTCAACAGCACGACGCCCGCCGCCTGCGCCTCGCACTTTTCAAGCACGCTGCGGGCGGCTTTGTGTTTCTCAAACACCATGGCGGAAATCTGTCCGTAGATCTCGGTGCCGGTCAGCTCTTCCAGCAGCTCGGCGCGATCGCTCGGCCTGGCATTAAGGAAGGCGGCAAACTGCCCCTGTGAGAGCAGCATCGAGCGGGTGAAGCGGCCATAGTCCAGCCCGGTGAGCGCAGCGGTTTGCTCCAGTTTATCCGTCACTTTGTCGGCCAGGATTTTGCCATCTTCGCAGCGCGCCAGCTCCACGCGCGGCGCCTGCAGGTTGCCGTCCGGCTGGTTGCGCGCGCGGTTCTGGCTCCAGAATGCGCGATAGGCGGTGCCTTTTACCTCGAACTCCACTTCCGCCAGGCACTCGGCGGTGTCGCGCGTCATCAGGTCGTTTTGCGCCTGAGAGACCTTCTGCAGGCGCGGCGTTTCGTGATAAAGCGCCAGACAGATGGCGTCGAGCAGGGTGGTTTTACCTGCCCCGGTCGCGCCGGTAATGGCAAACAGCCCGTTGCTGGCAAAGGGCTCCGCGGTAAAGTCAATTTTCCACTCGCCCTTGAGGGAGTTGAGGTTTTTCAGGCGCAGGCTCAAAATTTTCATGCGTTTTCTTCCTCATTATTGAGCGCATGCAGGGTATGGCTGAACAGTTCGCTGAGTCTTGCGCGCTTCGCGTCGTCAATTTCCTCCTGCGAGAGCCTGCGTTCAAACACCTCTTCAACCCGAAGCTCACTGAGCGTTTCGCGTTGAGCGCTTAACAGAATTTTCTCGCGCTGCTCGCGGCTGCGGCGTACCAGTAAGACTTCGACGGGTAAATCTTCCGTCAGCGCCTGAATTTTACGCTGCATATCGTGCAGGTAGTCGTCGGTGGTGATTTCGATATCCAGCCAGACGGGCGGGTTAAGCGCTGTTCCGCGCCACTGCTCAAGCTGGGCGGTAATGGCGGCAAGATCGCCCTTCAGCACCGCCAGCGGCTGGGTGACCGGGACCTCCAGCGTCTCGACGGCGTGAAGTTTCCCTTCGTAGAAGCTCACCAGATGGACGGATTTGGCCTTGCCCGTTTCGTCAAAGCTGAGCGAAATTGGCGAGCCGCAGTAGCGGATGTGCTCGCTGCCGCCGACGATCTGCGCCCGGTGAATATGTCCGAGCGCAATGTAGTCGGCTGGCGGGAAGTTCTGCGCCGGAAAGGCATCCAGCGTGCCGATATAGATGTCGCGTACGGCGTCACTTTTACTGGCCCCGACGGTGGTGAGATGCCCGGTCGCAATCACCGGAATCGGCTGGTCGCCGCGCAGGGCGCAGGCATCGGCGTGCTGCTGGTGATAATAGTCGGTGATGGCCTGCAGGAGATGCTGCTGTTTTTCCGCGCCCGACAGCCCCGCCTGACTTTGCACGATGTCCCGCGGACGCAAAAAGGGAATGGGGCACAGCACCGCCCCCGGCGTGCCGTCGCGTTTTTTCAGGATCTGCGGGGCGTGCCCGGCGCTGGCGACGACGGTGGTATTGAGAAATGCCAGGATGTCGCGGGATTCATTGAGCGTCGCGACGGAATCATGGTTACCGGCGACAATCACCAGATGACAGCCGGTTTGCTGCAAATTCACCACGAAGCGGTTGTACAGTTCACGCGCATAGCTGGGGGGCGAGCCGGTATCAAAGATGTCACCCGCCACAATAATCGCGTCCACCTCGTGCGTCCGGGCCGTTTCCAGCAGCCAGTTCAGGAAAGCTTCATGTTCAGCCGCACGGCTTTTGCTGTAAAAATTTTGACCCAGATGCCAGTCCGAGGTGTGAAGTATGCGCATAGCTGATCCGTGGCAAAAAAGAGAAAGCAGGATTATAAACGTTCAGAGACGGGAAAATAACCGCTGTAATAAAACAACGGTTTGCCCGTTATCGTGGTACTGTTTTTCATAAATCTGTCATAAATCTGACGCATAATGGCGCCGAATTACAAACTTGTAACTTAAATAAGATAAGACAGGGCAAAGTATGGCGAGACGTATTCTGGTCGTAGAAGATGAAGCTCCAATTCGTGAAATGGTGTGCTTCGTGCTCGAGCAAAACGGCTTCCAGCCGGTTGAAGCGGAAGATTATGACAGCGCAGTGAACCAGCTGAATGAACCCTGGCCCGATCTGATTCTGCTGGACTGGATGTTGCCCGGCGGCTCCGGACTGCAGTTTATTAAACACCTGAAGCGTGAAGCGCTGACTCGCGACATCCCGGTTGTGATGCTCACGGCGCGCGGAGAAGAAGAGGATCGCGTTCGCGGTCTGGAGACCGGCGCGGACGATTACATTACTAAACCGTTCTCTCCAAAAGAGCTGGTTGCCCGCATTAAAGCCGTGATGCGCCGTATTTCGCCGATGGCGGTGGAAGAGGTGATAGAGATGCAGGGGCTGAGCCTTGACCCCACCTCACACCGCGTCATGACCGGTGAAAATCCCCTCGACATGGGGCCTACCGAATTTAAACTCCTGCACTTCTTTATGACCCACCCGGAACGCGTTTACAGCCGCGAGCAGTTGCTGAATAACGTCTGGGGAACTAACGTGTATGTCGAAGACCGGACGGTTGACGTACATATTCGCCGCCTGCGAAAAGCACTGGAACTGAGCGGCCACGATCGCATGGTGCAGACGGTCCGCGGCACGGGTTATCGTTTTTCTACCCGTTTCTGAACAATGACAGGAGTGTGACGCGTGCTGGAACGTCTGTCATGGAAAAGGCTCGTCTTTGAACTGATCTTATGCTGTATTCCGGCCTTCCTTCTGGGGGCCTTTCTTGGACACCTGCCGTGGTTTCTGCTGGCGTCGGTCACCGGGCTGCTGATCTGGCATTTCTGGAACCTGCTGCGCCTCTCCTGGTGGCTGTGGGTTGACCGAAGTATGACGCCGCCGCCGGGAAGCGGCAGCTGGGAGCCGCTGCTGTACGGACTGCATCAGATGCAGATGCGTAATAAAAAGCGTCGCCGCGAGCTGGGAAGCCTGATTAAGCGTTTTCGCAGCGGTGCAGAGTCGCTGCCGGATGCCGTTATTCTGACGACCGAAGAAGGGACGATCTTCTGGTGTAACGGCCTTGCGCAACAGCTGCTGGGCCTGCGCTGGCCCGATGATAATGGTCAGAATATCCTCAACCTTCTGCGCTATCCCGAGTTCACGCTGTATCTGAAAAAGCGTGATTTTACCCGCCCGCACAATCTGAAGCTCAATAATGGTCGCCATCTGGAAATCCGCGTGATGCCCTACAGCGATAAGCAGTGGCTGATGGTGGCGCGAGATGTCACCCAAATGCACCAGCTGGAAGGGGCGCGTCGCAACTTCTTCGCCAACGTCAGTCACGAACTGCGTACCCCGCTGACCGTGCTTCAGGGCTACCTGGAGATGATGCAGGAGCAAACGCTTGAAGGCGCGCCGCGTGAAAAAGCGCTGCACACCATGCGCGAGCAAACGCACCGGATGGAAGGGCTGGTGAAGCAGCTGCTGACGCTCTCGAAGATTGAAGCGGCGCCAACGCTCGCGCTAAATGAGACCATTGATGTCCCGATGATGCTGCGGGTCGTTGAGCGTGAAGCGCAGACGCTAAGCCACAAAAAGCATCACCTGACCTTTGAGGTCGACAATACGCTGAAGGTGCTGGGCAGCGAAGATGAACTGCGGAGCGCCATTTCCAACCTGGTGTATAACGCGGTGAATCATACGCCGGAGGGGACGAATATCGTGGTGCGCTGGCACCATGCCCCAACGGGGGCTGAGTTTAGCGTGGAAGACAACGGGCCGGGGATCGCGCCTGAGCATATTCCGCGTCTGACCGAGCGCTTTTACCGTGTGGATAAAGCGCGATCCCGGCAAACAGGCGGAAGCGGCCTGGGGCTGGCAATTGTGAAACACGCGGTGAATCACCATGAAAGCCGTCTCGATATTCAGAGTACGCTGGGTAAAGGAACCCGCTTCAGTTTCGTTATTCCGGAACGATTAATTGCCAAAAAGATCGCCTGACGGCAGGCGTGTCATTTTACCTTTCCACGGGTCAGCGTCTGCTGGCCCGTTTGCTTTGCAGTCAAGCGAAACGCGGATGAATTTTATACGGCTGACTGTTTTTTGTTCGCATGATTAGCCATGGGTTTTTCTTATAAATAGCGTATTGTTCTGACTTGTATTTTCATGCTGGCATATTGTTCTGGTTTTACGATCCCACCTTGCCTTTAAACGTTATAAGCGTTTAAATTGCGCCCCAGATACTGTCAGACCGACTGTATTTGCGTGGTAAATCGAAAAACTATTCTTCTCCACGCCAGGACGGGAGCATTTCCCGCTGAAATTGAGCAAATTTTCGGCTGTATCGTCCCGTCAGGGATATCGAAAATCTCAATGTTTTCAACACCACATCCACAGGCAGTAAGGTTTTATGACCCATCACTTAAAATCGCGTGACATCATCGCGCTGGGCTTTATGACATTTGCGCTGTTCGTTGGCGCAGGCAACATCATTTTCCCTCCAATGGTTGGCTTACAGGCGGGTGAACACGTCTGGACCGCCGCGTTTGGTTTCCTGATTACTGCCGTGGGTCTGCCGGTTCTGACCGTCGTCGCGCTGGCGAAAGTCGGCGGCGGTGTGGATAGCCTCAGCACCCCGATTGGCAAAGTGGCGGGCGTTCTGCTGGCAACCGTCTGCTATCTCGCCGTTGGCCCGCTGTTTGCGACCCCGCGTACGGCAACCGTTTCCTTTGAAGTGGGGATCGCTCCGCTGACGGGTGACGGCGCGATGCCGCTGTTTATCTACAGCCTGATCTACTTCGCGATCGTGATTCTGGTTTCCCTCTATCCGGGCAAGCTGCTGGATACCGTGGGTAACTTCCTGGCTCCGCTGAAAATTGTGGCGCTGATTGTTCTGGCGGTTGCGGCCATCGTCTGGCCAGCGGGCCCGATTAGCGACGCGATGGACGCCTATAAAAATGCCGCGTTCTCTAACGGCTTTGTGAACGGCTACCTGACGATGGATACGCTGGGCGCGATGGTGTTTGGTATCGTTATCGTTAACGCCGCGCGTTCCCGCGGTGTGACCGAAGCGCGTCTGCTGACCCGCTATACCATCTGGGCTGGCCTGATGGCCGGCGTGGGGCTGACGCTGCTTTATCTGGCGCTGTTCCGTCTGGGCTCCGACAGCGCCATGCTGGTCGATCAAAACGCCAACGGTGCGGCTATCCTGCACGCCTACGTTCAGCACACCTTCGGCGGTGCGGGCAGTATGCTGCTGGCTGCGCTCATCTTCCTTGCCTGTCTGGTGACGGCGGTTGGCCTGACCTGCGCCTGCGCAGAGTTCTTTGCACAGTATCTGCCGCTCTCTTACCGCACCCTGGTGTTTATCCTCGGTATCTTCTCCATGGCGGTGTCCAACCTCGGTCTGAGCCACCTGATTCAGGTCTCTATTCCGGTGCTGACGGCGATTTACCCGCCGTGTATCGTGCTGGTGGTGCTGAGCTTTACTCGCCCGTGGTGGAACAACTCTTCACGAATTATTGCGCCAGCCATGTTTATCAGCCTGATTTTTGGTATCCTTGACGGGATTAAAGCATCAGCTTTCGCGCACATACTGCCGGCATGGACACAGCGTCTGCCGCTGTCCGAGCAGGGTCTGGCCTGGCTGATGCCTACCGTTGTTGCACTGGTTCTGGCGATTATCTGGGACCGTGCTGCAGGGCGTCAGGTCGCATCGAACGCTCATTAATCAACGGCAACAAACTGTTTAACCACGGGGCTTAAGGCCCCGTGGTTTTTTGTTTTTTTCGTGTTGAATGGCAAGATTTAAATGGAAAGCACTAACAAACTTAAACGTGGATTGAGCACGCGCCACATCCGCTTTATGGCGCTGGGCTCTGCTATCGGCACCGGTCTTTTTTATGGCTCGGCAGATGCCATCAAAATGGCCGGTCCCAGCGTTCTGCTGGCGTACATCATCGGCGGCGTGGCGGCGTATATCATCATGCGCGCCCTCGGCGAAATGTCGGTTCACAACCCGTCCGCCAGCTCCTTCTCCCGCTACGCGCAGGAAAACCTCGGCCCGCTGGCCGGGTTTATCACCGGCTGGACCTACTGCTTTGAAATCCTGATTGTGGCGATTGCCGACGTGACGGCGTTTGGCATCTATATGGGCGTCTGGTTCCCGGCGGTGCCGCACTGGATTTGGGTGCTGAGCGTGGTGCTGATCATTTGCGCCGTCAACCTGATGAGCGTGAAGGTGTTCGGCGAGCTCGAATTCTGGTTCTCCTTCTTCAAGGTCGCCACCATCATCATCATGATCGTGGCCGGTTTCGGCATCATCATCTGGGGAATCGGCAACGGCGGGCAGCCGACCGGCATCCATAACCTCTGGAGCAACGGCGGCTTCTTCAGTAACGGCTGGCTCGGAATGGTCATGTCGCTGCAGATGGTGATGTTCGCCTACGGCGGCATCGAGATTATCGGTATCACCGCCGGGGAAGCGAAAGATCCGGAGAAATCCATTCCGCGCGCCATCAACTCGGTGCCGATGCGTATTCTGGTGTTCTACGTGGGCACGCTGTTCGTGATTATGTCCATCTACCCGTGGAATCAGGTCGGCACCAACGGTAGCCCGTTTGTTCTGACCTTCCAGCATATGGGAATTGCCTTTGCGGCCAGCATTCTGAACTTTGTGGTGCTCACCGCGTCACTCTCCGCGATCAACAGTGACGTCTTTGGCGTGGGCCGTATGCTGCACGGCATGGCGGAGCAGGGCAGTGCGCCGAAGGTGTTCGCCAAAACTTCACGCCGCGGCACGCCGTGGGTAACCGTTGTGGTGATGACCGTGGCGCTGCTGTTCTCGGTTTACCTGAACTACATCATGCCGGAGAACGTCTTCCTGGTGATCGCATCGCTGGCGACCTTCGCGACGGTGTGGGTGTGGATTATGATCCTGCTGTCGCAGATTGCGTTCCGCCGTCGTCTGTCGCCGGATGAGGCGAAAGCGCTGAAGTTCAAAGTACCGGGCGGCGTTGCGACGACCGTCGTCGGGCTGATCTTCCTGGTGTTTATCATTGCCCTGATTGGCTACCATCCGGATACCCGCATTTCCCTGTACGTGGGCTGCGCGTGGATCGTCCTGCTGCTGGTGGGGTGGGTGTTTAAATGCCGCCGTGACCGTCAGCTGGCGGAAGCGCAGTAATATCCTTTTCCCCTCTCCCCTTGGGAGAGGGAATTTTGCCTCATCCTCCTTTCTCCTCCCCCAATAATCCCGAACGCGATGAGCTATCCTTAACCACCCTGTGGCAAGGTGACGTCAATTTCATCAGAGGGGATTCGTGATGTTAAACGCCTGGCACCTTCCGGTTGCCCCATTTGTTAAGCAAAACAAAGACAACCTTGTGATTACGCTCTGGCTGGCGGGGGAAAATCAGCCTGAACGCGTGACGCTCCGCGCCGAAATAGATAACGAAGAGACCGGCCTGAAAATGCACAAGCTGCGCAGCCAGCCGCAGCCGGGGATCACGGCGTGGCGGGCGAATATCGACCTGAATAGCGGGCAGCCGCGCCGCCGTTACAGCTTTAAGCTTTTGTGGAATAACCGCCAGCTGTGGTTTACCCCGCAGGGGTTTAGCCGTTTCCCGCCCGCACGGCTGGAGCAGTTTGCGGTCGATTACCCGGATAACGGCCCGCAGTGGGTTAACGATCAGGTGTTTTACCAGATTTTCCCGGACCGTTTTGCGCGCAGCGAAAAACGCACCGCCGACCAGGATAAGATCTATCACCACCATGCGGCAGGCCACGACATTATCCTGAAAGCGTGGGACGAGCCGTTAACCGCGCAGGCGGGTGGATCCACTTTTTACGGCGGCGATCTCGACGGCATCAGCGAAAAGCTGCCGTACCTGAAAAAGCTCGGCGTGACGGCGCTGTATCTCAACCCGGTGTTTAAAGCCCCGAGCGTGCACAAATACGATACCGAAGATTATCGCCACGTTGACGAACAGTTTGGTGGTGACGAGGCGCTGCTGCGCCTGCGAAAGAATACCCAAAACGAAGGCATGCGCCTGATTCTGGACGGCGTGTTCAACCACAGTGGAGATTCGCACGCCTGGTTTGACCGCCATAACCAGTCGATGGGCGGGGCATGTCATAACCCGGACTCGCCGCAGCGCGACTGGTACTCCTTTAACGAGGAGGGCCGTGCGCTGGACTGGCTGGGCTACGCGAGCCTGCCGAAGCTGGATTTCCAGTCGCCAACGCTCGTGAATGAAATCTACGGCAGTGAAGACAGCATCGTCCGTCACTGGCTGAAGGCGCCGTGGAATATGGACGGCTGGCGCCTGGACGTGGTGCATATGCTCGGTGAAGCGGGCGGGGCGCGGAATAACCTTCAGCACGTCGCCGGGATTACGCGCTCGGCGAAAGCGGCCCAGCCGGAGGCGTTCGTCTTTGGCGAGCACTTTGGCGACGCGCGCCAGTGGCTGCAGAACGATGCGGAAGATGCGGCGATGAACTATCGCGGCTTTACCTTCCCGCTGTGGGGATTCCTCGCTAACACCGACATCTCCTACGATCCGAATCATATCGACGCTGAAACCTGCATGGCGTGGATGGAGAACTATCGCGCCGGTCTGTCCCATCAGCAGCAGCTGCGGATGTTCAACCAGCTCGATAGCCACGATACCGCCCGCTTTAAATCCCTGCTCGGCAAGGATGTGGCGCGTCTGCCGTTGGCGGTGACCTGGCTCTTCACCTGGCCGGGCGTGCCGTGCATCTATTATGGAGACGAAGTGGGGCTGGACGGCAACAACGATCCGTTCTGCCGTAAAACCTTCCCGTGGGAGCCAGAGAAGCATGACAAGGTGCTGTTCAGCCTGTATCAGCGGCTGGCGAAGCTGCGTAAGCAGAGTCTCGCTCTGCGCTACGGCGGCTGTCAGGTGGTCTATGCGCACGATAACGTCGTGGTGTTTGCTCGCGTCTATAACCAGCAGCGCGTGCTCGTGGCGATCAACCGGGGCGAGGCCTGCGAAGTGGTGCTGGATGATTCACCGCTGCTGAAGGTGGCTACGTGGAAGAATAAAGAGGGCAAGGCGACGATACAGGACGGCGTGCTGGCGCTGCCTGCGGTATCCGCGACGATCTGGTTCGGCAGTTAAGACCTGTTAATGTTTCCACCTTTTAAGATGGCGCAAATGCAACTATTTGTGTCAATCTTAACGGATCGTTTACGGTGAAGGTGGAAACATGGACGAGCTTTACATCCTTGGCTGTTTGTTCCTGGTTTTTGCGCTGGTGGTTGCGCCCGTGCTTGCGGTTATTGGGTTTAATCGAAGTACGGCGGCGCGACAGGAGATCGCCCGGCTACGCCAGCGCATTGAGGCGCTTGAGCAGCGCGACGTACCTGAAAGCGCGCCGGAGCCCGTGCAGCCTACCGCGCCAGTGGCTGTGACCGCGCCGGTGGTTGAAGACGCTCCCGCGCCTGTCGACCCCTGGCGTTCCGATACTCCCGCAGCCGTGGCAGAACCCGCTCCGGCCCCGACGCCTGCGGCAAAACAGCCTTCTGCCTTTGGCGGTATCCTGACGTCGCTGGCGCGCTGGTTTATGCAGGGTAATCCGCTGGCGAAGCTTGGGATCCTGCTGCTTTTCCTCGGTCTTTCATTCCTGTTGCGCTATACCGTTGAACATTCCCTGTTCCCGCTTGAGCTGCGCCTCGTGGCAACGGCGCTGTTTGCCATCGTTCTGCTGGCGGTGGGGTGGCGGCTGCGGCATAAGCAGCGTGTCTATGCGCTGATCCTCCAGGGCGGGGCGACCGGCGTGCTCTACCTGACGGTGTTTGGCGCATTCCGGCTCTGGCAAATGCTGCCGATGACGCTGGCCTTTGCGCTTCTGGTGGTGATTTGCGCCGCGAGCGTTGGGCTGGCCGTGTTGCAGAAAGCGCTGAGCCTGGCCATGCTGGCGAGCCTCGGCGGGTATCTTGCGCCGCTGCTGTTGTCCACCGGGGGCGGCAGCTTTGTGGCGCTGTTCTCATTCTATCTCCTGCTTTCCATCGGGATTCTCGCTATCAGCATCTGGCAGCACTGGCGCGAGCTGAACCTGCTCGGGCTGCTGTTTACGTTCGGCGTGGGCGGCCTGTGGGGGCTGAATGACTACCAGCCTGAAGACTATTGGATCTGCCAGCTGTTCCTGATTGCCAATACGCTGATATTCGGCGTCCTGAGCGTGGCGCTGTCGCTGCGGGCGCAGGAGAAAGGGAAGCAGATTATCGACGGCGTGCTGCTGTTTGCCCCGCCGCTGATCGGTTTCGGGATGCAGTACGGCATGACCCGGCACTGGGAGTATGGCCCGGCCCTGAGCGCGCTGGGATACGGCGCATTTTATCTTACCCTCGCGTTCCTTGCGCTGCGGCGCTATCCCTCCATCGGACGACCGCTGGTCATGGCGGCGCTGGCCATCGGCGGCGGATTTGCCACGCTCGCCATTCCGCTGGCGCTGTCGGCGCGCTGGACGGCGATGGCCTGGGCGCTGGAAGGGCTGGGTATCCTCTGGCTGGGCGTACAGCAGCACCAGCGTCGCATGTACTATAGCGGGACGGCGCTGCTGGTGCTGGCGCTCGGCAGCGCGCTGTGGGCGCAGACGAACGGCGTTACGTCCCTCAGCCTGCTGCTGATCTTCACCATCCTCAGCCTTTGCTGGCTGGCTGCGGCCTGGCTGTGGCGGACTCTCTTTCTGCCGGTCAGCCGGGCGCTGCTGGCAGGTGGGCTGCTGTTCTGGCTCGTGGCGCTATTGGGCGCATCGCGGCTGGCACTGACGAAGGAATTACCCATTCTGGCGGGCGTGCTGGCGCTGACGGCGGCGTCGGTCTGGGGCTGGCGGCAGGCGGCGGCTCGTCTGGCGTGGCGGGAGCTGGATGCCAGCAAATGGCTGCTGTGGCCGGTTATGCTGCTGATGGTGGGTTATCAGCTCTGGCACCAGCAGATCGTTGCCGCCGGCTGGTCAAATCTCGCCTGGTGCGTTGTGCTTCCTGCCGCGCTGATGCTGCTGCGGCGCGACGGTGAAAGACTCCTGCCGCGCATCGCGATGGGGCTGCATTTGTCGCTGTTCTGGATGATTTTGCTGGCGCTGGCCGCGGAGCTTTACTGGTTTACCCGTTCGCTGCCGTGGGGCATGGCGGCCTGGGGCAGCGGACTGGCGATGGCAGCAGGCGGCGGGGTGATTATGGGGCTCTCTGCAGCCGTACGGCGTCGGGGGTGGCCGTTCCGGGAGTGGCCTGCGCTCTACGCCTGCCTGGCACCGATCCCCGTGGTCGTGGCGCTGCTGGTACTGCTGGTGGTGACCAATTTCCAGGACGGCGTGGTCTATCGTCAGACCTGGCTGCCGCTGATAAACCCGCTTGAGGAAGGCGCGGCGTTCGCATTGCTGGGGCTGGTGGTCTTTTATCGGGCAGTGGATCGCTACTACCCGGCGTGGCTCTCGCAGGCCCGCCCGTGGCCTGCCGTCGCGATGATGGCGTTTGGCTTCTGGTGGCTTAACGGTGCGCTGATGCGCGCCCTGGCCTGGTACGGCGACGTGGCCTGGAATATGGCATCGCTGTGGGATTCGCGGCTTATCCAGACCAGTTTTGCTCTGTTCTGGATGTTGAGCGCGCTGGTGGTCATGATCCATGCCACCCGTCGGGCTTCCCGGCAGGAGTGGCTCTGCGGTGCCGTGCTGCTGGGCGTGGTGATGGTTAAACTGATGCTGGTGGACAGCGCGGGCGGAGGCGGTTTGTCGCGTGCGGTGGCGTTTATCGGCGTGGCGATACTGGTTCTGATCGTGGGGTATTTCTCACCGCTACCGCCCAAAACAGGAGATGAAAAATGAAATGGATGAAAGCGGTAGCCTGTACCGCACTGCTGGCGCTTTCCGGCCCGGCGTTCTGCGACGAGGGACAAACGGAATCGCCCCGGGACTATGCCTTTGGTCTTTCACTGGATACGTCTGTTCCTTCCCAGTGGTATCGGGTGATGCTGCCGCTCGCCGTCTATGAGCAAAGCACGTCGCCGGATCTGCATGATGTCCGCGTCTTTAACCAGTCGGGCGAGCCGGTTCCCTTCAGCCTGGTCAGCGCGACGCGTCCGCAGACGCCAGCGCAATCCACCGCGCTGCGCCTCTTCCCGCTGGACGCCTCGCCGCTAGCGGCTTCGCAAGGATCCGGTGACAGCGATAAGATCCTGCTCCGTTCCGGAAACGGCGTTGAGATTGTGCTGGAGGGGCAAAAAGCTGCCGCAGCCGGGCAACATTATCTGCTGACCCTGCCGGAACAGGCGACGGGCGAGATCGCTATATCCCAGCTGCAGCTGCTCTGGAATACTCCGCAGACGCCGTGGCAGGGAACGGCGTCGGTCTATTACAGCGAGGATCTTAAGCGCTGGTATACCCTGCGCGAGGATATGCCATTGCTGGACGTCGTCAGCGGCCAGGACCGTCTTAAGCTCGATCGGATCGATACCGATACCGTTTTATATCCCGATGCGAATCGCTATCTCATGGTGGTGCTGAATGCGCAGAGCCAGGGGATAACCTTGACCGGCGTAAACGCAATCAGCGCACCTGCGCAGGCAGCCCCGGAAGCAATCGACCTTGAGGGCGAAGGGGAGCAGCTATCGACAAGCGAAGCGCAGTGGCACTGGGCGCGCCCGCAGCCGCTGAGTGCTGTCAGCCTCTCACTGAATGGCGATGGCGTCCTTCCCGTTGAGATCGCGTGGCGGAGTACGGAAAAAGACGCATGGCATCCTCTGAAGAAAGAGGTCCTTTACCGTCTTGAGGGTAAAACGTCGCCACCGGTCTCGCTTAACGGGGGCCTGGTGCAGGCAGTGAAAATCACGACGCTGAATGCGCGTCTGCCAGAATACCTGCCGGGCGTCACGGGACATCGCGACCGCTATGACCTGGTGTTCAACGCGCAGGGGAAAGCGCCGTACCTGCTCGCCTGGGGCAACGGCGCCGCGAAGCCTGCCAGCGTGGAGCCCGGCATGCTGATCCCGGCCGACCTGCGCAAGACCTATGATATGGCGAACCTGCCGCAGGCCGACATTCTGGATGATGTCGCGTTAGGCGGCGAGGGGCGTCTGACCGCTACCTCTGCGGCCGAGCGGGAGAGCAGGATGAACACGCTGCTGGTATGGGGCGTGCTGATTGCGGGAGTGATTCTGCTGGCGGGCATGGCCTGGCGCATCTGGCGAGAGACGCAGCGTAAGGCATAAAAAAAGGCCCGCATAAGCGGGCCTTTTTCGTAAACCGTGCCGATTACAGGCTGGATACGTTCTCAGACAGGTATTTAGCAACGCCGTCTGGAGACGCGTTCATGCCTTCTTTACCTTTTTCCCACTGAGCCGGGCACACTTCGCCGTGCTCTTCGTGGAACTGCAGCGCGTCAACCATGCGCAGCATTTCGTCGATGTTACGACCCAGCGGCAGATCGTTCACAACCTGGTGACGAACGATGCCGTTTGCGTCGATCAGGAAGGAACCACGCAGCGCAACGCCAGCGTCCGGATGTTCGATACCGTAAGCCTGCTGGATTTCGCGTTTGATGTCCGCAACCATTGCGTATTTCACCGCACCGATGCCGCCTTTGTCGACAGGAGTGTTACGCCATGCGTTGTGTACAAATTCAGAGTCGAAGGAGACGCCAACAACTTCCACGCCACGCTTCTGGAATTCTTCATAACGTTTGTCGAAGGCAATCAGCTCGGACGGGCAAACGAAAGTGAAGTCCATTGGCCAGAAGAACAGAACGGTCGCTTTACCGTTGGTGTGCTGTTTGAAGTTGAAGTTTTCAACGATTTCACCGTTGCCCAGAACTGCTGCAGCTGTAAAATCCGGAGCCGGACGAGTTACCAGAACCATATGATTCTCCTGTAGATACTAAGGTTATTTGGAACGCAACGCGAGCCAGTATAGAGAGTGTTCATGGATAAGACAAAGAGGTGGTGACAATCGTTCCGCCAGCTTTTACCTATCAATGTCATTTTTATACACAAAATCATTCAAGTTGCATCAAGGCGGCAAGTCTGGGAATCCCCGGGAACTTACTGAAGTAAGTGACTGGGGTGAGCAGACGTAGCCAACGCAGAGGCAGCTTGAAGGATGACGTGTATTTAAAGCTGTTTGTTTTTCGCCTGTACCATCATCCGCGGGTAAAACTGCCAGAAACGCGCTTCCAGGGCATCGTAATGTTCATCCAGGTCATACCAGGAATCCCGCAGCGCATCCAGTCGCGGTCGGCGGCTCGCCATCCCGTTCAGCACGTTCTGGATGAAATCCATCTCGCGATAGCGCTCCAGCCAGCGTTCCGACCATAAATAGTTATTCAGATTCACAAAGCGCAGCGGCGAGTCGGGCAGAATGATCGACACCTGCTGGTGGGCATAGCGCACAAACGCCGGCAAGGGCATCTCCGGCGACAGCTGTTCCCAGTGGCGCGACAGAAAGTGATCCCACATCACGTCGAGCGTGATCGGCGCAACGCGGCGCGTTTCAGGGCGAAACCACGCTTTGGCTTCCGTCACTTCCGGCAGCTTATCCGTCAGCACGTCGATGCGGCGGTGCATGAAAATCCCGTCGACAACCTCCGGGGAATAGTCCTCAGCGGGGTTGCCGCGTACGAAATCGGCCAGCAAATTGCCGGACAGGGAGCTGTCAGCGAGGTGAGCGAGATGCAGGTGAGCGAGAAAATTCATGCGTTTTATTTGTCCGGGGGCGGCTAGTTGTTGCAGCAAAAGGGTGTGAGCACTAGACTATGCCGCCTGTTTTTAAGTCACGAGTATACGTCATGCGCGTCGCCGATTTCTCCTTTGAACTACCTGAATCCCTGATTGCTCACTATCCCATGCCTGAGCGCAGCAGCTGTCGCTTACTGTCACTGGATGGGCCAACGGGCGAGCTGACGCACGGTACTTTCACCGATTTGCTCGACAAGCTCAACCCTGGCGATCTGCTGGTCTTTAATAATACCCGCGTGATCCCGGCGCGCCTGTTTGGCCGTAAAGCCAGCGGCGGCAAGATTGAAGTGCTGGTCGAACGTATGCTCGATGATAAACGTATTCTGGCACATATTCGCGCGTCTAAGGCGCCGAAGCCGGGCGCTGAACTGCTGCTGGGCGATGATGAGAGCATCAAAGCGACCATGACCGCGCGCCACGATGCGCTGTTTGAGGTGGCGTTCGATGACGAACGCACGGTGCTCGATATCCTGAACGCCATCGGCCACATGCCGCTGCCGCCGTATATTGAGCGTCCGGACGAAGAGGCCGATCGCGAGCTGTACCAGACCGTCTACAGCCAGAAGCCTGGCGCCGTCGCTGCGCCGACCGCGGGCCTGCATTTTGATGAGCCGCTGCTGGAGAAACTGCGCGCGAAGGGCGTGGAGATGGCGTTCGTGACGCTGCACGTCGGCGCGGGAACCTTCCAGCCGGTGCGCGTGGACAGCATTGAAGATCACATCATGCACTCTGAGTATGCCGAAGTGCCTCAGGATGTGGTGGACGCGGTGCTGGCGGCGAAAGCGCGCGGTAGCCGCGTCGTGGCGGTCGGTACAACGTCCGTGCGCTCACTCGAGAGCGCCGCGCAGGCGGCGAAGCGCAATCTTATCGAGCCGTTCTTTGGCGATACGCAGATCTTTATCTATCCGGGCTATCAGTACAAAGTGATTGACGCGCTGGTGACCAACTTCCATCTGCCTGAATCGACGCTGATTATGCTGGTGTCGGCATTTGCCGGTTATCAGAATACGATGGCGGCCTACAAGTCTGCGGTAGAACAAAAATATCGCTTTTTTAGCTACGGGGACGCGATGTTTATCACGTACAATCCGCTGGCTTTGAATGAGCGTGTCGGGGAATAAGTCCGCGGCACCGTTTTACAACGTTGGACTGTTTTTCTGACGTCGGAGAAAAAATGAAATTTGAACTCGATACCACCGATGGCCGCGCGCGTCGCGGTCGCCTGGTGTTTGATCGCGGCGTGGTGGAAACCCCCGCGTTTATGCCTGTGGGCACTTACGGCACCGTAAAAGGGATGACGCCGGAAGAAGTAGAAGCCACTGGCGCACAGATTATCCTCGGCAACACCTTCCACCTGTGGCTGCGTCCGGGTCAGGAGATCATGAAGCTCCACGGCGACCTGCACGATTTCATGCAGTGGAAAGGCCCAATCCTGACCGACTCCGGCGGCTTCCAGGTCTTCAGCCTGGGCGATATCCGCAAGATCACCGAGCAGGGCGTACACTTCCGTAACCCGATCAACGGCGATCCGATTTTCCTCGATCCCGAAAAATCGATGGAGATTCAGTACGATCTCGGCTCTGACATCGTAATGATCTTCGACGAATGTACGCCGTATCCGGCCGACTGGGATTACGCAAAACGCTCCATGGAGATGTCTCTGCGCTGGGCGAAGCGTAGCCGTGACCGTTTTGACTCGCTGCAGAACAAAAATGCGCTGTTCGGCATTATCCAGGGCAGCGTTTACGAAGATTTACGCGATATCTCTGTTAAAGGTCTGGTAGAGATAGGTTTTGATGGCTACGCTGTCGGCGGTTTGGCTGTGGGTGAGCCGAAGGAAGACATGCACCGCATTCTGGAGCATGTCTGCCCGCAAATCCCGGCGGATAAACCACGATACCTGATGGGCGTGGGTAAACCAGAAGATCTGGTTGAAGGCGTACGCCGCGGCATTGATATGTTCGACTGCGTCATGCCAACCCGCAACGCGCGTAACGGCCATTTGTTCGTTACCGATGGCGTGGTGAAAATCCGTAACGCGAAGCATAAGAGTGACACCAGCCCGCTCGATTCCGAGTGCGATTGCTACACCTGTCGCAATTATTCTCGCGCGTATCTGCATCATCTCGATCGTTGCAACGAGATTTTGGGCGCGCGTCTCAATACCATTCATAATCTTCGTTATTATCAGCGCTTAATGGCTGGTTTACGTAAGGCTATCGAAGAGGGTAAATTAGAGAGCTTCGTGACCGATTTCTACCAACGTCAGGGGCGGGATGTTCCACCGTTGAACGTTGATTAATTTTAATAATGAGGGAATTTGAATGAGCTTTTTTATTTCTGATGCGGTAGCGGCAACAGGTGCTCCAGCGCAGGGCAGCCCGATGTCTCTGATTCTGATGCTGGTTGTGTTCGGTCTGATCTTCTACTTCATGATCCTGCGTCCACAGCAGAAGCGCACCAAAGAGCACAAAAACCTGATGAACTCCATTGCCAAAGGCGATGAAGTACTGACTAACGGTGGTCTGGTGGGTCGCGTAACCAAAGTGGCTGAAAACGGCTACATTGCTATCGCCCTGAACGACACCACTGAAGTGGTCATCAAACGTGACTTCGTAGCTGCCGTTCTGCCGAAAGGCACCATGAAGGCGCTGTAATCCCAACTTTTCCCAAAGGGAACTGCCGTGTTAAACCGTTATCCTTTGTGGAAGTACATCATGCTGGTCGTCGTGATTCTCGTCGGCCTGCTGTACGCGCTTCCCAACCTGTATGGTGAGGATCCGGCTGTTCAAATCACTGGCGCGCGCGGTGTTGCCGCCAGTGAGCAAACGCTGATCCAGGTCCAGAAAACGTTACAAGAAGAAAAAATTACCGCTAAGTCTGTGGCTCTGGAAGAGGGTGCAATTCTTGCTCGCTTCGACACCACCGACACGCAGCTCCGCGCTCGCGAAGCGCTGATGGGCGTGCTGGGTGACAAATACGTCGTGGCGCTTAACCTTGCCCCTGCAACCCCGCGTTGGCTGGCTGCGATGAAAGCAGAGCCAATGAAACTCGGTCTTGACCTGCGTGGCGGCGTTCACTTCCTGATGGAAGTGGATATGGATACCGCGCTTGGCAAGCTGCAGGAACAGAATATCGACAGCCTGCGCAGCGATCTGCGTGATAAAGGCATCGCTTACACCACCGTGCGTAAAGAAGATAACTACGGCATGAGCATCACGTTCCGCGACAGCGCGGCGCGCGATCAGGCTGTAGATTACCTGACCCAACGTCACCGTGACCTGGTGATCACCTCTCAGGGCAGCAACCAGCTGCGCGCGGTGATGACCGATGCGCGTCTGAAAGAAGCGCGTGAATATGCCGTTCAGCAGAACATCAACATTCTGCGCAACCGTGTAAACCAGCTGGGCGTGGCTGAGCCGCTGGTGCAGCGTCAGGGTGCTGACCGTATCGTGGTTGAACTGCCGGGTATCCAGGATACCGCGCGTGCGAAAGAGATTCTGGGTGCGACCGCAACCCTGGAATTCCGTCTGGTGAACTCCAACGTCGATCAGTCCGCTGCCGCCGCAGGGCGTATTCCGGGTGACTCCGAAGTGAAACAGACCCGCGAAGGTCAGCCAGTGGTGCTGTACAAACGCGTGATTCTGACCGGTGACCACATCACCGACTCCACGTCGAGCCAGGACGAATACAACCAGCCGCAGGTTAACATCTCGCTGGATAGCGCGGGTGGTAACATCATGTCTAACTTCACCAAGGACAACATCGGCAAACCGATGGCGACCCTGTTCGTGGAGTACAAAGACAGCGGTAAGAAAGATGCAAACGGTCGTGCGGTGCTGGTGAAAGAGGAAGAGGTGATTAACATCGCCAACATCCAGTCTCGTCTGGGTAACAGCTTCCGTATTACCGGTATCAACAACCCGAACGAAGCGCGTCAGCTTTCTCTGCTGCTGCGTGCCGGTGCGCTGATTGCGCCAATTCAGATTGTTGAAGAACGTACCATTGGTCCAACTCTGGGTATGCAAAACATCCAGCAGGGTCTGGAAGCGTGTCTGGCCGGTCTGGTGGTCTCTATCCTCTTCATGATCTTCTTCTACAAGAAGTTTGGTCTGATTGCGACCTCCGCGCTGATCGCCAACCTGGTGCTGATCATCGGCATTATGTCCCTGCTGCCGGGGGCGACGCTGACCATGCCGGGCATTGCAGGTATCGTTCTTACCCTTGCGGTGGCGGTCGACGCCAACGTACTGATTAACGAACGTATCAAAGAAGAGTTGAGCAACGGTCGCTCTGTTCAGCAGGCGATTGACGAAGGCTATAAAGGCGCGTTCAGCTCCATCTTCGATGCGAACGTAACAACACTGATTAAGGTTCTTATCCTGTATGCAGTGGGTACTGGCGCGATCAAAGGCTTTGCGATTACAACCGGTATCGGTGTCGCAACGTCAATGTTTACCGCTATTGTCGGCACCCGTGCCATCGTGAACCTGCTGTACGGCGGCAAGCGCGTCAAAAAGCTGTCTATCTGAGGAGTGCGTTGTGGCACAGGAATATACTGTTGAACAATTGAACCACGGCCGTAAAGTCTGGGACTTTATGCGCTGGGACTACTGGGCCTTCGGCATTTCAGGTTTCCTGCTGATTCTGTCCATCGGCATTATGAGCGTGAAAGGCTTTAACTGGGGGCTGGATTTCACAGGCGGTACGGTCATCGAGATCTCCCTGGAAAAACCGGTCGATATGGACCAGATGCGCGAATCGCTGCAGAAAGCGGGCTTTGAAGAGCCGCTGCTGCAGAACTTCGGCAGCAGCCGCGACATCATGGTGCGTATGCCGCCGGTGCACGATGCCAACGGCAGCCAGGAGCTGGGCAGCAAGGTTGTTAGCGTGATTAACGAAACAACCAGCCAGAACGCGGCGGTCAAGCGTATTGAGTTCGTCGGCCCAAGCGTGGGTGCTGACCTGGCGCAGACCGGTGCGATGGCGCTGCTGGTAGCGCTGATCTCCATCCTGGTGTACGTCGGTTTCCGCTTTGAGTGGCGACTGGCGGCCGGTGTGGTTATCGCTCTGGCGCACGACGTGGTGATCACCATGGGCATACTGTCGCTGTTCCACATTGAGATTGACCTGACGATTGTGGCATCCCTGATGTCCGTTATCGGTTACTCACTGAACGACAGTATCGTGGTATCTGACCGTATCCGTGAAAACTTCCGTAAGATCCGTCGCGGTACGCCGTACGAAATCTTTAACGTGTCGTTGACCCAGACGCTGCACCGTACCTTGATCACATCCGGTACCACTTTGATGGTGATCCTGATGCTGTTCCTCTTCGGTGGTCCGGTACTGGAAGGCTTCTCGCTGACCATGCTGATTGGTGTCACCATCGGTACGGCGTCGTCTATCTACGTCGCATCCGCTCTGGCACTGAAACTCGGCATGAAGCGCGAGCACCTGCTCCAGCAGAAAGTCGAGAAAGAAGGGGCGGATCAGCCGTCCATTCTGCCGTAAGGCGACCTTTAGCGCGTTATCGAAATCCCGGTCTGTTGACCGGGATTTTTTTTATCTGCTCCTGACAAACACTCCTGACAGTATGCTGTCAGGAGCCCTGTCGTAGACTCCTTCTGAACCCAAACAACAGGCAGGAGGATGTATGAAAAGCGTCATTAACTGGTTTGAAATTCCGGTCGCGGATATGGATCGCGCCATCAAATTTTATGAACCGGTGATGCAGCTCGCGCTGCGTCGCGAGAAAATGGACTGTGCGGAGCTGGCCGTTTTCCCGCATGAGGATCAGTATACCGGCGGGGCGCTGGCAAAATTTGACGGCGTTACACCGTCTTTGCAGGGCGCTATTATTTACCTGCATACTGACAATCTGGCTGTCACGCTCGATCGCATCGCCTCCGCGGGCGGCGAGTGCGTGTTTGGCCCGCTGGAACTGCCGCATGGTATTGGCACTATCGCATTGTTTACCGACAGCGAGGGTAACCGCGTCGGCCTCCATCAACCTGCCTGAGAGCGGAATAAGAGATGACCCGACGCGCTGACCGTTTGTTTCAGATTGTGCAGATCCTGCGGGGCAGGCGTCTGACAACGGCAGCGCATCTGGCGGACCGGCTTGGCGTGTCCGAGCGCACGGTCTACCGCGATATCCGCGATCTGTCGCTTTCCGGCGTGCCGGTGGAAGGTGAGGCGGGGAGCGGATATCGGCTGATGTCGGGTTTTGACCTGCCGCCGCTGATGCTGACAAATAAGGAGTCAGAGGCGCTGATCGTCGCGATTCGCCTGCTCAAAACCTGGGGAGGGGAATCGCTTTCGCGCGAGCTGGAGTCGGCTCAGGAGAAGGTGCTGGCTATCCTGTCCGAGGAGAGTCGTCGAAAGGCAGAGCAGACGCGGATCTACGCCCCGGATTTTTGCATGCAAAGCCACTCCCGCAGCGATTTTGACAGGATCCATCAGGCGATTTCCGCCCAGCGCGTGCTGGCGCTGCATTACCGTGATGAGGCCGGGCAGCTCTCTAAACGCGAGGTCCAGCCGCTGGGCTTGTTCTTCTGGGGGGAGCGCTGGCTGCTGGCGGCGTGGTGCGAACGGCGCGACGACTATCGCTGTTTCCGGCTCGACCGCTGTCTCAATATTGTGCAGACGGAGAGGCGGTTTAGCGAGAGTGCGGACAGATCGCTGGCGGATTTTTTGCGGAAGGTTAAGCAGTAAAAAGCCAGCGCTTGAGCTGGCTTTTTTTGCCCGGCGGCGAGGTAAAAGTAAAACGGCAACGAATGTTGCCGTTTTTTGTATTTGTTCCCTCTCCCTGTGGGAGAGGGTCAGGGTGAGGGCATCAGCCCGCACAGTCCCGAACAGGTTAGAAGTTATAACCTACAACCAGGTAGCCACCCCAACCGGTTGATTTTGACGTGAAATCACCATCACCCCAGTTCACGGTATCTCCACCTTTCCACTGGCCGCCATTATGGAAATAACGCGCGACTACGGAGTAGTGCCAGTGATCGTAGTTCAGAGCCAGAACGTGGCTGGACGCGATAGAATTGCTGGTACGGTTCTTGTCATCACCCAGATCTGAGCCCCAGTCGAAGTTGGTGAAGCCGATGTAGGTCAGCTGGCCACCCCAAACCTGAGTGATTGGCACAAAGTATTTCACTTTGAAACGGTAGCCATCCCACTCGTTTTCGTTGGAAGCGCCATAGTTCTGCCACTGGTATTTCGCGTACACGTTCAGGGACAGTCCCATAGGCAGACCGGTATCGATGTCTGTACCCAGACCCATGTACCAGGTGCTCTGACGGCTGCCTTTGTTATCGCCCATATCGTAGATATAGTTGTTGGCGAAGTACCATTCTTTGAACGGACCAAAACTCAGATCAGTGCCCGTCAGCTTATCGATAGAGAAACGCGGTTCGATTTCCATGAACATCGGGGAACCGTCTGACCAGATACCTTTATCGTTGCCGTTGCCCCAGTCAAAGGTCTTAGGAATATCGATGTAGCCGTAGAAATCAAACCAGTCTTTTTTAGCAAACGCTTCGTATTCCAGGTAGACGTCGTTGTTCAGCTTTGGAGAAAAGCGCGTGTGGTAGCTGCCGACCACGTTAACGCTCTGGTGCCACCAGTCGGAGAGGTATTGTGGTTTATCGTTTTCCGCTGCGTTAACAGTGAAAGAGGAAGAAAGTGCCAGCACGGCGCCGGCTGCGAGTAATGTTTTTTTCATAATCATGCCACTGATTGAAATTCCCTTCCGGGAGTGAAAAATGCGCGAATTGCGTTTCTAAATATTTCGTGTTTCTGCGGTGCCTATTATAGGAATCCCTGCTCACAAAAATATGTGTTGTTTCACATATCTCTCACACGCGTAATCGATTGCGTTCACGTTTGCGTACTTTAAACGGGCGGGATTGTAGCGGCAATCATTTATGTTGCCAATCCATACGAAATGTAAATGTTAGCGGAGTGACATTTCACTCCGCTAAAGGGAGGGTTATTGCGCGGCGGGCTGGATATCGTGAATGCGGATGAAATCTAACCGATCCGGAGTCAGTCCGTTAAGCTGCAGCGGAATGTCAACATCGCTTGGTGCCAGCACGCTGGCCGGAGCGGTGAACAGCTGACTGTTAACATTCACCTCCTGGTAGCTCTCAGTGGTGCCCTGAATCTGTCCCCATTCGACGGTGCCGCTGAAGGCGGGCAACGGATCGTTGGACTCGCCCTGGATGCGTAATGTTGCGCGAGTACCATTTGCATTCGCCGCCACATTCACCAGAGACATTTTTAGCGTGCCAATCTGACTATTGAGACGCGCAGGCGTATTCGCTCCCGGCAGCAGATAAACCCCGCTGCTGGATTTGGCATTTAGCGCGTTTTGCTGGGTGATCTTCACCGTTTCTTTGTTCAGTTTGTCCATCGCCGCATTGAGCGTGTTCACGCTCTGTTTCATCTGACGGACTTCGGTTTGCTGTGCACAGGCGCTAAGGGTGAAGAGGCTCCCCACCAGCAAAATTTTAAGGTAACGTCTTGTCATTGCGTTTATTTCCTTGAAATAACGGATCGCCTTAATGGTAGCCAGCCTCAACGTGTCAGACATAGATCCTTTGTCTCAAAAAGCTCTTCCTTTGTTGTCAGGCCAGATCAGGGTAAAATGAAAATTAGTTAACCACATAACAGGGATACCGTATGCATTGCCCATTCTGCTCCGCTGTGGATACCAAAGTCATCGACTCTCGTCTTGTGGGCGAAGGGTCATCCGTACGCCGTCGTCGGCAGTGTCTGGTGTGCAACGAGCGTTTCACGACCTTTGAGGTTGCAGAGCTGGTAATGCCGCGCGTGGTGAAAAGCAACGACGTGCGCGAGCCGTTTAACGAAGAGAAACTGCGCAGCGGGATGCTGAAGGCCCTGGAAAAACGTCCCGTCAGCGCGGATGACGTTGAGATGGCGTTAAACCACATAAAATCTTACCTTCGTGGTTTGGGTGAGCGTGAAGTGCCGAGCAAAATGATCGGTAACCTGGTGATGGAGCAGCTGAAAAAGCTCGATAAGGTTGCCTATATCCGCTTCGCCTCGGTCTACCGCAGCTTCGAAGACATCAAAGAGTTTGGCGAAGAGATCGCCCGCTTACAGGATTAAGCTCATGCAGGATGAGATTTACATGGCGCGAGCCATGAAGCTGGCGCAGCGCGGTCGTTTTACCACCCATCCCAACCCGAACGTCGGATGCGTTATCGTTAAAGATGGCGAGATCGTAGGGGAGGGGTTTCACTATCGTGCCGGCGAGCCGCATGCCGAGGTTCATGCGCTGCGCATGGCGGGTGAGAAGGCGCGCGGCGCCACAGCCTACGTCACGCTGGAGCCCTGCAGCCATCACGGGCGTACGCCGCCGTGCTGCGAAGCGCTGATCGCGGCAGGCGTTTCACGCGTGGTCGCATCGATGCAGGACCCGAATCCGCAGGTTGCCGGACGAGGTCTGTATCGCCTGCAGCAGGAAGGCATCGACGTCAGCCATGGGCTGATGATGCAGGACGCGGAAGCGATCAACAAAGGCTTTCTGAAGCGCATGCGCACGGGGTTCCCGTATATTCAGCTCAAGCTGGGCGCCTCGCTGGACGGTCGTACGGCGATGGCAAACGGCGAAAGCCAGTGGGTAACCTCACCACAGGCAAGGCGCGATGTGCAACGTCTTCGCGCGCAAAGCCATGCTATTCTCACCAGCAGTGAAACCGTTCTGGCTGACGATCCGGCCATGACCGTGCGCTGGGACGCACTGAATGCCGATACCCAGGCGCTGTACCCGCAGGAGAACCTGCGCCAGCCGCTGCGTATTATCATTGATAGCCAGAACCGCGTGACGCCGGAGCACCGCATCGTGCAGCAGCCGGGTGAAACCTGGATTGCCCGCACTAAAGAAGATGCGCGCGAATGGCCGGAAGGCGTGCGCAGCATTATGGTGCCGGAGCATAACGGTCATCTGGATCTGGTAGTGCTGATGATGCTGCTCGGCAAGCAGCAGGTGAACAGCATCTGGGTTGAAGCGGGGCCAACGCTCGCCGGTGCGCTTTTACAGGCCGGACTGGTGGATGAACTGATTGTTTACGTTGCGCCTAAACTGTTAGGTCACGACGCGCGCGGCCTGTTTGTGCTGCCCGGCCTTGAAAAACTGGCCGACGCACCGCAACTCAAATTTAGCGAGATTCGTCCGGTAGGCCCGGATGTCTGCCTCCACTTAACGACAGCGTAATTGCTCCTGAAATAGGGAAGCAGTGCGCAAAGTATTATGATAAAATCCGCCCCCCTGCGGGGCCAAATGAACCCGTAAAGGAAGAGTATGAACATTATTGAAGCTGCTGTAGCTACCCCGGACGCTCGCGTCGCCATCACCATTGCGCGTTTCAACAACTTCATCAACGACAGCCTGCTGGAAGGTGCGATTGACGCCCTGAAACGTATCGGCCAGGTTAAAGATGACAACATTACCGTTGTTTGGGTTCCAGGCGCTTACGAACTGCCACTGGCGGCGGGCGCGCTGGCGAAAACCGGTAAATACGACGCGGTGATTGCGCTGGGTACCGTTATTCGTGGCGGCACTGCGCACTTCGAATACGTTGCGGGCGGTGCAAGCAACGGTCTGGCACACGTTGCGCAGGATGCTGAAATTCCTGTCGCGTTCGGCGTGCTGACCACCGAAAGTATTGAACAAGCCATCGAACGTGCTGGCACCAAAGCCGGTAACAAAGGTGCAGAAGCTGCACTGACCGCGCTTGAAATGATCAATGTATTGAAAGCCATCAAGGCCTGATTTTTTTGTAAGGGGAATTCCGTGAAACCTGCTGCTCGTCGCCGCGCCCGTGAATGTGCCGTCCAGGCACTTTACTCCTGGCAGTTGTCCCAGAACGACATCGCTGATGTTGAATACCAGTTCCTGTCAGAACAGGACGTAAAAGACGTTGACGTTCTGTACTTCCGCGAACTGCTGTCGGGAGTGGCGACTAATAGCGCGTATCTCGATGGCCTGATGAAGCCATACCTGTCCCGTCTGCTCGAAGAGCTGGGCCAGGTGGAAAAAGCAGTGTTGCGTATCGCGCTGTTTGAGCTGTCTAAACGTGATGATGTGCCGTATAAAGTGGCCATCAACGAAGCGATCGAGCTGGCGAAAACCTTCGGCGCTGAAGACAGCCACAAGTTTGTAAACGGCGTACTTGATAAAGCAGCACCTGCGATCCGTCCCCACAAAAAGTGATCCGCAAACCGGAGTCCTGCATTGCCTGACGGGCAGTGCGGCTCCGGTTTTTTCTTTTATTTGCTGAGGCATAACGTATGGCATGCGGCGAATTCTCCCTGATTGCCCGTTATTTCGACCGTGTCAGAACCTCTCGTCTTGATGTTGAAACCGGCATTGGCGATGACTGTGCACTTCTCAATATTCCCGAAAAACAGACGCTGGCAATCAGCACCGACACCCTGGTGTGCGGCCGTCATTTCTTACCGGATATCGATCCTGCCGATCTGGCGTATAAAGCCCTGGCGGTTAACGTCAGCGATCTGGCGGCGATGGGTGCCGATCCCGCGTGGCTGACGCTGGCTCTGACCCTGCCAGAGGTGGATGAAGCCTGGCTGGAAGCCTTTAGCGATGCGCTTTTTGAGCAGCTTAGCTATTACGATATGCAGCTGATTGGCGGTGATACCACTGCCGGGCCGCTGTCGATGACGCTGGCGATCCACGGCTACGTGCCGCTCGGCCGCGCGCTGAAGCGCTCGGGCGCAAAACCGGGCGACTGGATCTACGTGACCGGTACGCCGGGCGACAGCGCGGCAGGGCTGGCGATCCTGCAGAACCGTTTAACGGTTGAAGATGCTGACGACGCGGCGTATCTGGTGAAACGCCATCTGCGGCCAACGCCGCGTATTTTGCACGGCCAGGCGCTGCGCGAACGGGCAAGCTCGGCTATTGATCTCTCTGACGGGCTGATCTCGGATCTCGGGCATATCCTGAAGGCCAGCGGCGTAGGCGCGCGCGTTGACCTGGATCTGTTCCCGCTGTCGGAGCAACTGCTTCGCCATGTAGAGCCTGAGCAGGCCCTGCGCTGGGCGCTGTCCGGTGGTGAAGACTACGAGCTGTGCTTCACGGTGCCTGAGCTCAACCGTGGAACGCTGGACGTGGCGTTAGCGCATCTCGGCGCGAAGTTTACCTGCATCGGTCAGATCATGCCGGAGAGTGAAGGGCTGAAGTTTGTGAAAGACGGTGCGCCCGTTACGCTGGACTGGAAAGGATACGATCACTTCGCGTAAGTTTATGCGCGCTGTACTGCCGGGTGGCGGCTCCGCCTTACCCGGCCTACAAAAGATGGGCTTATTTAAACCCCACCACCGGATGCTGCTGATACGGCGTCTCCAGCTCGGCAATCTGCTCCGGCGTCAGCGTGATATCCACCGCATTCAGCAGCTCATCCAGCTGTTCTTCCCGCGACGTTCCAATAATCGGCGCTGCGACCCCGCGCTTGCCCAGCAGCCACGCCAGCGCTACCTGGGCGCGAGTGGCACCGGTATCGTCGGCGATCCCGGCTAAACGTTCGGCAATCAGCGCATCGCTGGCTTCTGTACCGCCATAGAGATTTTTTCCCACTTCATCCGATACCAGGCGAGCCGTGGTTTCACCCCATGGACGGGTCAGGCGGCCGCGCGCCAGCGGGCTCCACGGGATCACCGCCACGCCCTCCTGATGGCACAGCGGCAGCATCTCGCGTTCTTCTTCACGATAGATCAGATTGTAGTGATCCTGCATGGTGACAAATCGCACCCAGCCGTGCTGCGCCTGGAGATCCAGTGCCTGGGCAAACTGCGACGCGTGCATAGACGACGCGCCGATGTAGCGAGCTTTCCCGGCTTTGACCACGTCGTTCAGTGCTTCAAGCGTCTCCTCGACTGGCGTGTTGTAATCCCAGCGGTGAATTTGCAGCAGGTCGACGTAATCCATGTTCAGGCGTCTGAGGCTGTCATCAATGGAGCGCAGGATCTGCGCGCGAGAAAGGCCCTCAGCCAGGTCGCCCACCGGGTAGTAGACCTTGGTGGCGACGACGATATCATCACGACGGGCAAAATCGCGCAGGGCGCGGCCGACAATCTCCTCGCTGCTGCCGTCGGAGTAGCTGTTGGCGGTGTCAAAGAAGTTAATGCCGCCCTCGATGGCGCGTTTGATAATCGGACGGCTGCTCTCTTCCGGTAGCGTCCAGGCGTGGTTTCCCCGATCGGGCTCGCCAAAGGTCATGCATCCCAGACAAAGTCGGGAAACCTTAAGGTCCGTTTTTCCTAATGTTGTGTATTGCACGGTTCCGCTCCTGCTGTTTAAACACCAGGTTTAAGCATAGCAGGAGCGGAAAAGGGGGAGGGGTCAGTCCAGCCAGGTACGGATTTTGGCTTCGATACCGGCGGCGTCCAGGCCAATCGCCGCACGGGCTTCGTCCTGAGTACCTTGCGGAATGAAGCGATCCGGCAGGCCGAGGTTCAGCACCGGCACGGCTTTACGGTTCGCCATCAGCACCTCATTCACGCCGCTGCCCGCGCCACCCATGATGGCGTTTTCTTCCAGCGTGACCAGCACGTCGTGGGTCTCAGCCATACTCAGGATCAGAGAGTCGTCGAGGGGCTTCACAAAGCGCATGTCCACCAGGGTGGCATTCAGCGCTTCAGCCGCTTTAGCCGCCTCTGGCATCAGCGTGCCGAAGTTCAGGATTGCCACTTTCTCACCGCGACGCTTCACCAGACCTTTACCGACCGGCAGTTTTTCCAGCGGCTGCAGCTCAACGCCTACCGCATTGCCGCGCGGGTAGCGGACGGCGCTTGGGCCATCCTGATAGTGATAGCCGGTAAACAGCATCTGACGACATTCGTTCTCGTCGCTTGGCGTCATGACAACCATATCCGGAATACAGCGCAGGAAGGAGAGATCAAACGCGCCCTGGTGCGTCTGGCCGTCGGCACCGACGATGCCCGCACGATCGATAGCAAACAGTACCGGCAGCTTCTGAATCGCCACGTCATGGATCACCTGATCGTAGGCGCGCTGAAGGAAGGTGGAATAGATCGCGACAACCGGCTTGTAGCCGCCAATGGCCAGGCCCGCAGCAAACGTCACCGCATGCTGCTCGGCAATGGCGACGTCAAAATACTGGTCAGGGTATTTTCTGGAGAACTCCACCATGCCAGAGCCTTCACGCATGGCCGGGGTGATCGCCATCAGCTTGTTGTCTTTGGCTGCGGTTTCGCACAGCCAGTCGCCGAAGATTTTGGAATAGCTCGGCATGCCGCCGCTGCTTTTTGGCAGACAGCCGCTGGACGGGTCAAATTTCGGTACCGCGTGGAAGGTGATCGGATCTTTTTCCGCCGGTTCGTAACCGCGCCCTTTTTTGGTCATGATATGCAGGAACTGCGGGCCTTTCAGGTCGCGCATGTTCTTGAGCGTGGTCACCAGGCCCAGCACGTCGTGACCGTCAACCGGGCCAATATAGTTAAAGCCCAGCTCTTCAAACAGGGTGCCCGGCACCACCATGCCTTTGATGTGTTCTTCGGTACGCTTGAGCAGCTCTTTAATCGGCGGTACGCCGGAGAAGACTTTCTTGCCGCCTTCGCGCAGCGAGGAGTAAAGCTTGCCGGAGAGCAGCTGGGCCAGATGGTTGTTAAGCGCGCCGACGTTCTCGGAGATCGACATTTCGTTATCGTTGAGGATAACCAGCATGTCCGGCTTGATATCGCCCGCGTGGTTCATGGCTTCGAAGGCCATACCGGCGGTAATGGCGCCGTCGCCAATCACGCAGACGGTGCGGCGCTGCTTGTTCTCTTTCTCGGCGGCAACGGCAATACCGATGCCCGCAGAAATGGAGGTGGAGGAGTGGCCGACGCTCAGCACGTCATACTCGCTCTCACCGCGCCACGGGAACGGGTGCAGGCCGCCTTTCTGACGAATGGTGCCAATTTTATCGCGACGTCCGGTCAGAATTTTGTGCGGATAGGCCTGGTGCCCCACGTCCCAGATGAGCTGATCGAACGGCGTGTTATAGACGTAGTGCAGCGCCACGGTCAGCTCTACCGTGCCAAGCCCGGAGGCGAAATGGCCGCTGGAGCGGCTTACGCTGTCGAGCAGGTAGCGACGCAGCTCGTCGCACAGCTTCGGCAGGCTCTCTTTCGGCAACAGACGTAACTCCTGGGTGGAGTCAACTAACGCCAGTGTCGGGTATTTGGCAATATCAAAACTCATCAAAGGCTCATCGAGATATATAGTTTATTTATCACGCTGGATTATATAGTCCGCTAGCGCTTCCAGTGCCGAGGTATCCAGCGATTGCGCGGCCAGTTCATTTAGCGACTGGCGGGCATCGTCAATCAGATCCCGGGCTTTACGTTGGGCTTGCTCAAGACCCAGCAGGGCGGGGTAGGTACTTTTGCCAAGCTGCTGGTCCGCACCCTGACGTTTACCCAATGTTGCAGTATCGCCCACCACATCCAGAATGTCATCCTGAACCTGGAACGCCAGACCGATACTTTCTGCGTATCTGTCCAGAATCGGCAGGGCTTTGCGCCCTTGTTCACCCGCGCTCAGCGCGCCCAGGCGAACGGCGGAACGAATCAACGCCCCGGTTTTATGGCGGTGAATACGCTCCAGCTGTTCCAGATTAACCTGACGTCCTTCCGCTTCAAGATCCAGCGCCTGTCCGCCGCACATGCCGGCCACGCCGCTGGCCATTGCCAGCTCGGAGATCATCGCCAGGCGGTCGCGGTCGGCCACTTCCGCCATCGGCGCGTCGCTCAAAATCGAGAATGCCAGCGTTTGCAGGGCATCACCCGCCAGAATGGCATTCGCCTCGCCAAACTTGATATGGCAGGTGGGTTGACCCCGACGCAAATCGTCGTCGTCCATGGCCGGGAGATCGTCGTGGATCAGCGAGTAGGCGTGGATACACTCCACGGCGGCTGCCGGGGCGTCCAGCGTGTTATCGCTGATGCCAAACATATTGCCTGTCGCGTACACCAGGAACGGGCGCAGGCGCTTTCCACCCAAGAGTGCGCCATAGTGCATGGCTTCAACCAGAGGAGTGTTCTGAAAAGGCTGTGGCGCAATAAAACGGCGCAGGGCGTCGTTGGCGCGTACGACACGCGCCTGAAGCTCGTTGGCAAAATCCATTTACTCGGCGTCCGGTGTGAAAGGCGTGGTTTTCGCGTCTTCGCTGTCGGAAAGCAGGATCTGCACGCGCTGCTCGGCCTGCTGCAGTTTGACCTGCCCCTGGCGCGCCAGCTGTACGCCACGCTCGAATTCGTTGAGCGCCTCTTCCAGCGGGAGATCGCCGCTTTCAAGACGGGTAACGATTTGCTCCAGTTCACTCAGCGCAGTTTCGAAACTGGCCGGTGCGTCGTTCTTCTTCGGCATAGTGAATTGACTCTTATATTCTCAGCCCCGACATGGTAACGGACTCAGGGCAATTATCAAATAACGCGCAATGTGCACAGGAGCGGCGCGATGGTGGTATACTTGCGCGCCTGGATGCAGCCACGGGTGTGGGCTGCTGTACTCTTTTCCATTACAAGCCTTAATACGCTTGCCTAAGAAACATTGCCGCCATGAAGTTTATCATTAAATTGTTCCCTGAAATCACCATCAAAAGCCAATCTGTGCGTTTGCGCTTTATTAAAATTCTCACCGGGAACATTCGTAACGTATTAAAGCACTACGACGAAACCCTCGCCGTGGTGCGCCACTGGGACCACGTTGAAGTGCGCGCCAAAGACGAAAATAAACGTCAGGATATTCGCGACGCGCTGACCCGTATTCCGGGGATCCACCATATCCTGGAAGTGGAAGATGTTCCGTTCAGCGATATGCACGACATCTTCGAGAAAGCGCTGGTGCAGTACCGCGACCAGATCGAAGGCAAAACCTTCTGCGTGCGCGTGAAGCGTCGCGGCAAGCACGAGTTCAGCTCCATTGAAGTGGAACGTTACGTTGGCGGCGGTTTGAACCAGCACGTTGAGACGGCGCGCGTACGTCTGACCAACCCGGACGTGACCGTGAATCTGGAGATCGAAAACGATCGCCTGCTGCTGGTGAAAGGGCGCTATGAAGGTATCGGCGGCTTCCCGATCGGAACCCAGGAAGACGTATTGTCCCTGATCTCCGGCGGCTTCGACTCCGGCGTCTCCAGCTATATGCTGATGCGCCGCGGCTGCCGTGTGCACTACTGCTTCTTCAACCTGGGCGGTGCGGCGCACGAAATCGGCGTTCGTCAGGTCGCGCATTACCTGTGGAACCGCTTCGGCAGCTCCCACCGCGTGCGTTTCGTGGCGATCAACTTCGAACCTGTGGTCGGCGAAATCCTCGAAAAAGTGGACGACGGCCAGATGGGCGTGGTGCTGAAGCGCATGATGGTGCGTGCGGCGTCCAAAGTTGCCGAGCGCTACGGCGTGCAGGCGCTGGTCACCGGTGAAGCGCTGGGCCAGGTATCCAGCCAGACGCTGACCAACCTGCGTCTGATCGACAACGTGTCTGATACGCTGATCCTGCGCCCGCTGATCTCCCACGATAAAGAGCACATCATCGATCTGGCGCGCGAAATCGGTACCGAAGATTTTGCCCGCACCATGCCGGAATACTGCGGCGTGATCTCAAAAAGCCCAACGGTGAAGGCGGTGAAGGCGAAGATCGAAGCGGAAGAAGAGAACTTCGATTTCAGCATTCTGGAAAAAGTGGTGGAGGAAGCGTCCAACATCGACATCCGCGAGATTGCCCAGCAGACCGAGCAGGAAGTCGTTGAAGTTGAAACCGTGAGCGGTTTCGGCGCTAACGATGCGATTCTGGATATCCGCTCCATTGACGAGCAGGATGACAAGCCGCTTCAGGTTGAAGGCGTCGACGTGGTTTCTCTGCCGTTCTATAAGCTGAGCACCAAGTTTGGCGATCTCGACCAGAGCAAAACGTATCTGCTGTGGTGCGAGCGCGGGGTGATGAGTCGCCTGCAGGCGCTGTATCTGCGCGAACAGGGCTTTGCGAACGTGAAGGTGTATCGCCCGTAGTTTTTTGCCGGGGAGTGCGGCCTGAAGCCCTCACCCCGGCTCTCTCCCATAGGGAGAACACCTATTCGTAATAATTATAAATCCCCGCCGGCATCACCAGCGACGACGCCACTTCGTACGCTTTCTCGCGCCCGACCAGCAGTTCAATAATCTTTAAGCCAAAATCAATCGCGGTGCCTGGCCCCTGGCTGGTCAGCAGGTTGACGCGCGGGTCCCAGACGACGCGTTTATCCACCCAGTGCTCTTCCGGGATCGTATCCTTCAACCCCGGGAAGCCGGTCATGTTGCCGATGGGGAAGATATCGTGCGGAACCAGAACCGTTCCTGCTGCGGCACAGATTGCCGCGACGATGCGGCCGGATAAATGAAACTGACGCACGGTCTCGACCAGCAGCGGGCTATCGCGAAAACATTCCGCGCCTTTTAAGCCGCCGGGCAGCACGATGATGTCGTAATCGCCGTCAGCCACCTGAACGAGGGGGGCATCCGCAAGGATTTTCACCCCGCGCGAGCAGGTGATTGCCAGATTGCCGTCGCTGGCGACGCTGGCGGTGGTGACCTTAATGCCGCCGCGCACCATCAAATCAATGGTGGTGACCGCTTCCATCTCTTCGCTACCAGGGGCGAGACAGATCAGTGCTGACGCGCTCATATTCACTCTCCTTACGTTTTACAAGGTCATACAGACGGGCGTTTTCCGGCACGGAAATGCCGTGCGCGCGGGCGCGTTTTAGCAGATAGCCGGTAATGTAGTCGATCTCCGTGTGGCGTAAAGCCCGAACATCCTGCAGCATCGAGGAGATGTTTTCTGCCGTGCTCTCAATGACCTGCTCGACATAACAGCGTAAATCGTCGGCCGAGGTATGCAGGCCTTCCCGCTCAACGACCGCCGCGACTTCCGCACACAAAATCGCAACGTCCTGCGGATGATTTTTCAGCTCCCCGTTCGGGCAATTCCACAGCGCCGTCAGCGGATTGATCACGCAATTTACCGCCAGCTTGCGCCACAGCTGAGGGCGGATGTTGTTGTGCCAGGCGACGTCCGGCAGCACCTTCTGCAGCACATCGGCAAGATAGCTGTAATCTCCATCCTGAGTTCTGGCGGGCCCGATGTGCGTCACGCCGCTGGCGACATGCACGATGATGTTGCCGTCGCGACGCGCAGCGTGCGTGGTCGTCGCCATCAGCAGGGGCTGCGGGACGCTTTTCAGCTCATCAAGGGTTCCCATGCCGTTATGCAGCAGCAGTATGGGCGAAGTGGGGGGGAGCTGCGCGGCCAGCGTTTTTACCGCGTCTGAGACCTGCCACGCTTTGAGCGTCACCAGTAAAAGGTCGCTTTGCGCCAGGAAGTCAGGATCGTTCGCGGTGAGGGATTCGTTAAAGATGCTTCCGTCTTCACCAATCAGGTTTACACTGCAATAGGGCTGGGGCACGCGCAGCCAGCCCTGAACCTCATGTCCGTGCTTGCACAGCGCGGTCAGCCACAGCTGACCAAGCGCTCCGCATCCGAGCACCGTAATTTTCATTGTTCCTCCTCACCTGCAACTGCGCCAGGTGTTACGGCTTAATTATACAGCTAAGCTTCTGTTGAGTTATGCCTCGTAGCGGGTATTATGCAACGCAACAAAAGTGAAGGGAGAAGAAAAGATGCCATCTTTCGATATTGTTTCCGAAGTTGATATCCAGGAAGTTCGCAACGGCGTTGAGAACGCAACCCGTGAAGTTGAGTCACGTTTCGATTTTCGTGGCGTTGAGGCGTCGTTTGAGCTGAACGACGCAAATAAGACCATTAAGGTGCTGAGCGAGTCTGATTTCCAGGTGAATCAGCTGCTCGACATTCTGCGCGCCAAGCTGTTAAAGCGCGGCATCGAAGGGACGTCTCTGGACGTGCCGGAAGAGTTTGTGCACAGCGGTAAAAACTGGTTTGTTGAAGCCAAGCTGAAGCAGGGCATCGAGAGCGCGGTGCAGAAGAAGATCGTTAAGCTTATTAAAGACAGCAAGCTGAAGGTGCAGGCGCAGATCCAGGGCGAAGAAATTCGCGTGACCGGTAAGTCCCGCGATGACCTCCAGTCCGTAATGGCGCTGGTGCGCGGCGGCGATCTGGGGCAACCGTTCCAGTTTAAAAACTTCCGCGATTGATATAAAAAAGCCCGGTTTAACCGGGCTTTTTTTCACGCTTTGAGCGCCTGCTCGACCTCGAAGCGGTTGGTCATTTTACTGTCTATTTTGACGTAAGCGCTGCGCTCTTCCGGGACGATGAGCACCTCTGTCACACCCTCTTTGGCTTCCAGACGCTGCTTCAGCACATCGCTGATTTCCACATCATCCGGGATTTCCACGCGCAGGCTGCTCACGTAGCGCGGCTCTTTCATGGTGCTGGCGACCAGCAGCCAGACTGTCGCCAATAGCGCACCGGCGAGAAACACGGTTTGTGAATCAAACAGGCCGTCCACCCAGCCGCCGAGCGAGCCGCCGATCGCCACGCCGAGAAACTGGCTGGTGGAGTAGATGCCCATCGCGGTGCCTTTGTAACCGGCGGGGGACTCTTTGCTGATCAGCGACGGCAGCAGCGCTTCCATCAGGTTAAAGGCCAGGAAGAACAGCTGCACGCCGGCAATCAGCTCCCAGAAGTGCGGGCCAGCACCCCAGAGCACAATTTCGGCAATCAGCAGGACCGCCACGCAGCCCACGAAGACGCGCTTCATTTTGCGCTTCACTTCGGCGTAGATGATGAACGGCACGACGGAGACAAACGAAATCAGCATCGTGACCAGATAGATTTTCCAGTGCTCAGCCGCCGGGAAACCCGCTGCGGCAAGCTGGCCGGGCAGGGCGACAAAGGTGGACATCAGCAGGATGTGCAGACACATAATGCCAAAGTTCAGCTTGAGCAGGCGCGGCTCGACAATCACTTTGCTGAAGCAGCCTTTTACCATCCCCGATTCACGGTTCAGGACGTGGTTCTTGCTGTCCGGCACGACCCACAGGGTTAAGGCAATACCGATGGTCGCCAGCACGGCAATCATCCAGAACAGGGCGTGCAGACCCAGCGTGTGCGTAATGATGGGGCCCAGCACCATCGCAATCGCAAAGGTCACGCCAAAGCTCACACCGATGAACGCCATCGCTTTAGTACGGTTTTGCTCGCGGGTTAAGTCGGACAGCAGCGCCATCACCGCGGCGGCAATCGCGCCGGAACCCTGCAGGGCGCGGCCGAGAATAATCCCCCAGATGGAGTGGGAGAGGGCGGCAATCACGCTTCCGAGCACAAAGACCAGCAGCCCGCCGACGATCAGCGGCTTTCGGCCCACCCGATCAGACAGCAGGCCAAAGGGGATCTGGAAAACCGCCTGCGCCAGACCGTAGATGCCGATCGCGAGGCCAATCAGCGCCTCGCTGGCCCCCTGCAGCGCCATACCGTACGTGGTCAGAACAGGCAGGACCATAAACATGCCAAGCATCCGTAGCGAGAAGACAGTCCCTAAGCCCCAGGTCGCGCGTAGCTCGCCTGGCGTCATTTTATAATCGTTCATTACCACCTCAGTTCAAAAGCAGGCCATAGTGTAGTGCGGGGAAGGGGCGTGGTAAATAAAGGGTTATTTAACAAATATTACATGCGTTATTAGTAGATTCAGTGAATAAAAAAGGGTGCCGAAGCACCCTTTTATTGACCTGTTTGGCTTACCAGACGTAAGTCAGCAGGTTGTGTGAATCTGGCACCATGAAGTCCACGGACATCATTACGGACAGCGAGGTGATGGCCACAATCGAGAACACAAACAGTTTGCGCGCCCAGACTTTGTCATCTTCCACTTTGTAACCGCGCAGCGCCATACCGAGCCACCAGACGCTCACCGCAGCCGCTACCGCCAGATATTTATACCCGGCGTAACCACCCAGAGAGAGCATCAGCGTTGCCACGGCAAAGGCGATGATGTACAGCGTGATGTGGTTCTTGGCAACAGAAATGCCCTTCACGACCGGCAGAACCGGGATGTTCGCTGCCTGATAATCCTTAAAGCGGAAAATCGCGATGGCATAGGAGTGCGGCATCTGCCACAGGCTAAAGATAGCCAGCAGGATCAGCGCACCACTGTCGAACTCGTTCGTGACCGCGCAGTAGCCAATCACCGGCGGCGCAGCGCCGGAGAGAGAACCAATCAGCGTGCCGTAGACGGAGTGGCGTTTCATATACAGGCTGTAGACGCCCACATACACCACGAACCCCATCACCCCCAGCCAGCAGGCCAGCGGGTTAGCACCAAACCACAGCAGCATAAAGCCAGCAATACCCAGCAAGGTGGCGTACACCAGCGAGACGGAAGGGGCGATCAGGCCTTTCACCAGCACCCGATTTTTGGTCCTTTCCATCTTCTTGTCGATATCCATGTCGATGTAGTTGTTAAATACACAACCGGACGCAACAACCAGTGACACACCGACCAGCGTGTAGATAAAGAGGGTGTAATCAATGCTGCCCTTAGAGGCCAGCAGGAACCCTCCGATCACGGAGATCAGGTTGCCAAAGATGATGCCTGGTTTCGTTACTTGCAGGTATTGCTTAAACATACTCGCCGCTCTTAGTGAACCATCATGTTGTAGTTGAGGTTCCACATAATCCAGATGGAACCGACTACCAGGATAGCGATGATAATCACGGTAAAGATAAAGGCGGTCATATTCCAGCCTTCATCGGACTTGGTGTTCATGTGCAGGAAGCAAACCAGATGCACCAGAATCTGAATCACCGCGGTCACCAGGATTGCACCCAGAATAACCGGTTTAGACGCAGAACCGCTCATCACCATCCAGAACGGGATCACCGTCAGGATGATCGACAGGATGAAACCTGTCATGTAGGTTTTTACGCTACCGTGGGAAGCGCCATGATCGTTTGAATGACTCATTACATCGCCCCCATCAGATATACAACAGAGAACACACAGATCCACACCACGTCCAGGAAGTGCCAGAACAGGCTCAGGCACATGATACGGGTACGGTTAGTGCTGGTCAGGCCGCGACGGGATACCTGGAACATCAGTACCGCCATCCAGATCAGACCAGAGGTCACGTGCAGACCGTGGGTACCGACCAGCGCGAAGAACGCGGACAGGAAGCCACTGCGATCCGGACCGAAACCTTCCAGAATCAGGTGATGGAATTCATAGATTTCCATCCCGATAAATCCAGCACCAAACAGCCAGGTCAACGCCAGCCAGGACACAACCTGGCTCTTGTTGTTTTTGTACATGGCGATAGCCGCCATGCCGTAGGTGATGGAGCTGAATAACAGCAGTGCGGTTTCAACCAGAACGAACGGCAGTTCAAAGATGTCCTTGCCAGCCGGGCCGCCCGCCGTGCCGTTCACCAGAACGGCATAGGTCGCGAACAGACAGCAGAACAGAATGCAGTCGCTCATCAGGTAGATCCAGAAACCGAAGACTTTGGTCGGTCCTGTATCGTGGTGCGCATGCTCATGCGCGTGGGCAGTTGAGTGCGCCAGAGTATCAGTTGCCATTTTTCAGCCCCGCTTTAGAAATCTCGTCGAAATGCTGATTTTCCAGCTTCTCAACTTCACGGACTGGTACGTAGTAGTCCACGTCCTCGTCAAAGCTCTTCACAATCCAGCTGATTACGATGCCTGCGAAGCCAACAATCGCCATCCACCAGATGTGCCAGATCATTGCGAAACCAAATACCGTTGCGAAGGCGGCAATCACAATGCCCGCACCGCTGTTTTTCGGCATGTGGATTTCTTCGTAATGAGCAGGTTGCTTGTACGCTTCACCTTTTTCTTTCATTTCCCAGAATGCGTCGCGTTCATGAACCTGCGGCACGATGGCAAAGTTATAGAAAGGAGGTGGAGAAGAGGTCGCCCACTCCAGCGTACGGCCACCCCATGGGTCACCGGTCAGGTCACGGTTCTGGTCGCGGTCGCGAATAGACACGTAGAACTGAATCAGCTGAGACGCGATACCGCAGGCAATCAGCACCGCACCGCCCGCTGCAACCATCAGCATTGGGTGGAACTGCGGATCGATCTGCTGGCTCAGACGACGGGTCATACCCATGAAGCCCAGCACGTACAGCGGCATAAATGCTACGAAGAAGCCGATGATCCAGAACCAGAACGCGCGTTTACCCCATTTTTCGTTCAGCGTGAAGCCGAACGCTTTTGGCCACCAGTAGGTTACGCCAGCGAAGCAGCCGAAGACCACGCCACCGATGATAACGTTATGGAAGTGCGCAATCAGGAACAGACTGTTGTGCAGAACGAAGTCAGCACCTGGTACCGCCAGCAGTACGCCGGTCATCCCACCTACGGAGAAGGTCACGATGAAGCCGATAGTCCACAGCATCGCTGAGTGGAACACGATGCGGCCCTGGTACATGGTGAACAGCCAGTTGAAGATCTTCACCCCGGTAGGGATGGCGATAATCATGGTGGTAATACCGAAGAAGGCGTTTACGTTCGCGCCCGCACCCATGGTGAAGAAGTGGTGCAGCCAAACGATGAACGACAGAACGGTAATACACACGGTTGCCCACACCAGAGAGGTGTAACCAAACAGACGTTTACGCGAGAAGGTTGCCGCGATTTCGGAGAACACACCGAACACAGGCAGAACCAGAATGTACACTTCCGGGTGACCCCAGGCCCAAATCAGGTTGATGTACATCATCATGTTGCCACCCATATCATTCGTGAAGAAATGGGTGCCCAGGTAGCGGTCCAGGGTCAGCAGCGCGATGGTGACGGTCAGAATTGGGAAGGAGGCAATAATCAGGATGTTGGCGCACAGAGATGCCCAGGTAAATACCGGCATCTTGAACATGGTCATGCCTGGGGCACGCATCTTGATAATGGTCACGAAGAAGTTGATACCGGTCAGGGTAGTACCGACACCGGAGAGCTGAAGCGCCCAAATCCAGTAGTCGACGCCAACGCCCGGACTGTACTCAATTCCTGACAGCGGCGGGTAAGCCAGCCAGCCGGTCTGCGCGAATTCGCCCACACCCAGTGACAGGTTAACCAGGATAACGCCGACAACCGTGAACCAGAAGCTCAGGTTGTTCAGGAACGGGAACGCCACGTCGCGCGCGCCGATTTGCAGCGGAACGACAACGTTCATCAGACCGATAACCAGCGGCATCGCCACGAAGAAGATCATGATAACGCCGTGGGCGGTAAAGATCTGATCGTAGTGGTGCGGTGGCAGGAAGCCGGCTTCACCCGCAGAAGCGAGTGCCTGCTGGCTACGCATCATGATCGCATCCGCAAAGCCACGAATTAACATGACGATACCGACGATGCAGTACATGATACCGAGTTTTTTGTGGTCAACCGAAGTCAGCCACTCGTTCCACAGGTAGCTCCACTTACCGAAGTAAGTGATCAGGGCCAGTAAGGCCGCGCCACCAATGATAATTGCAGCCACCGTAACCACGATAATCGGTTCATGGTAGGGCACTGCATCCAGTGTCAATTTTCCGAACATTTTCTTCCTCGGCCCCTTAGTGAGCGGTTTCCGCGTGGCTCATGTCCATGCCTTCCATACCTTCGTGCGCGCTGTGCTCGCCTTCAGGCTGGGTCATGTCCATGCTCTTGCCGTGATCCATAAATTTGCCAATAACGTCTTTGAACAAATCAGGTTTCACATTAGAGAAGTACTCCACCTTGTTGTATTCGCTTGGTGCAGCCACTTTTTCGAACGCCGCCATGTCAGACATGGTGTTTGGAGACTGCTTCGCTTTTTCAACCCACTGGTCGAAAGCGGCACGGTCTGGCGTCGCAATAGCTTTGAACTTCATACCTGAGAAGCCCGGGCCGCTATAGCTGGCGGAGATACCATCATAGGTGCCTGCTTCATTCGCGATCAGGTGCAGGTTGGTCTGCATACCGGCCATCGCGTAAATCTGGCTACCCAGACGTGGGATGAAGAAGGAGTTCATTACGGAGTTGGAGGTCACTTTGAACTGAACCGGAGTGTTCGCCGGGAAGGCGATTTCATTCACGGTAGCAATACCCTGCTCTGGATAGATGAAGAACCATTTCCAGTCCATGGAGACCACTTCAATGGTAATAGGTTTCTCATCGTGAACCAGCGGTTTGCTTGGCTCAAGTGCGTGAGTGGTTTTCCAGGTCAGTACGGCAAGGAACAGGATGATCAGAATAGGTACCGTCCAGACCACAGCTTCCACTTTATTGGAGTGTGACCAGTTAGGGCTATACTTCGCATCTTTATTGCTCGCACGATACTTCCAGGCGAAACCAACAGCCATCAAAATGGCAGGAATAACCACAATCAACATCAGGCCAAAAGCCGTCAATATCAGTGAACGTTGTTCCAGTCCAATCTGTCCTTTGGGGTCTAGTAGTGCAGAATCGCAGCCACTGAGTAATACAGTGCCCGCGAATAATGACAACCATCCCAAACTTTTATTGTATTTCCCGAGTCTCATTTAACGACCTCAATTCCACGGAGTCTGGTGGCGTTTAAAGTGTGCGGGCATTTTACGGGAAGGTTACATTACTGTAAACATCATTAGGCCTGTGTCAGGAAGGTGTTACCGGGTTCTGCCGCACGTGTCACAAGTGTTGCAAATTATGTCGGTTTTTATGACCGAAGCCGCATGGCATGGGCTTTATAACGAAAGGACCCCCAAGCATACCCTAAAAGGGGCAATTGGTATAACCATTGTTGAAAATAAACAAAAAATTAACAATTAATTATCAATAAAAAGACATCTGAAAAACGAAAAATCAAACTCTCGTATGCTGAATCGTTTAATGAAAAATAGCGTTTTGGAATGGGAGCCAATAATTTCCAAATCTTATCCCGCACAAAACAACAAATATTTTTTTTGCGCCTGGCGGCTATTTCGCCGTTATAATTTCGGTTAGTGATTACAACGGGAAATAATCTTTCGCATTTTTCTTCAGGTCATCTGCGTTTTACGCAACGCCATGAAATCAAGCAGACCTCCGGTCAGGATCCCGGCAATAGCCAGCAGGGCGCCTGCGTCCAGCAGAAGGGCTTCGAAAGGGAGTACCAGAGAGGTGCTGGCATTGATAATAAGCACCACAAGCCAGAGCGCCAGAGCGATGCAGCCCGCCATTAACAGACGTAGCGCAAAACGGTAGGCGCGGCGATATTCGGTGCGCGGCATAAAATGTTCTGTCCGCTGGGTATATTCCAGCGTCTGACGGCAGACCAGCAGCAATAAAATTCCCGGCACGGCAGCCACGACCGAGAAGAGATAAAATGTTGGCCAGCCGTGGGCTTCCACGAACCAGCCGGCAATCGGGCCTACGTACACGCGGCCAACGGCGGAGAGCGCCGAGAGCAGAGCGAACTGGGTAGCGGAAAACGACTTATTGCACAGGGTCATCAGCAGGGCGACAAACGCCGCTGTTCCCATGCCGCCGCAGAGGTTTTCGAAGAACACCGCCGCGGCCATGCTGATCGTATGTTTGTCGGTAATCGACAGCAGCCAGTAGCCTGCGTTAGAGGCGCCCTGAAGGATGCCGAAAATCAGCAGCGCGCGAAACAGCGTCAGGCGCTGCATCAGCACGCCGCCATAAAGCGCGCCGACAATTGTCGCAAACAGCCCCAGCGTTTTATTCACCACACCCACTTCACCGGCGTCAAAACCGACACCCCGGATCAGGAAGGTGGTGGTTAAACTCATGGCAAAGGCATCGCCCAGCTTATAAAGGACGATGAGCAGCAGGATCAGCCAGGCATTGTTGCGGCCAAAGAAGTCACGAAGAGGTTCGGCGACGGCCTGCTCCAGCGAGCGGGGAACCGGGATGACGTCACTCGGTTCGGGCGCGAACAGCGTCGCGATAATGCAGGGGATCAGCAGGGCGGCCATCAGCCAGTACATGCCCTGCCAGCCGAGGTAACGGTCGGCCAGCCACAGCGCCAGCCCGCCTGAGACCAGCATCCCGAGGCGATAGCCCAGCACGCTGATTGCTGCACCGGCACCGCGCTCTTCAGCAGGTAACACGTCCGTCTTCCAGGCGTCGAACACAATATCCTGAGAGGCGGAACAGAAGGCAATCACCACCGCAAGCGCTGCCATCCAGCGAAGCTGGGTGGTGGGTTCAAGAAATCCCATCGCCGCAATAGCCAGCAGCAGCAGGATCTGCGTCATCACTAGCCAGCCGCGTCGACGTCCGAGGAAAGGCGGCGTGTAACGATCCATGACCGGAGACCACAGGAACTTAAAGACATAGGCCTGGCCAACAAGCGAGAAGAAACCGATGGTTTTAAGATCGATGTTCTCAACCGTCATCCACGCCTGAAGCGTGCCGGAAGTGAGTGCGAGGGGTAAACCCGAGGCGAAGCCGAGGATCAGCAGGATCGCTGATTTCGGTTGCTGGAAAATGCGTAAGTAATGGCTGGACATGTTCTTATAAAACTGACCCGGTGATACACCGGGTCAGAGAGCGGGATTAACGCGCGTTCTGCTTGATGAAGTCGTGAATGCTGGTGTCCTGCGCCATATCGGCGATGGTATCGGTCAGCACGCTGTTCACGGCATTAGCAATGTTCTGGTTAGAAGCCTGGAAGGCACCTTCAACAGAGTAGCTGGCGCGGTAGTTTTTGGTCATCTTGTTGCCATTCTTCGCGGTGGCAATGATGGCGATATCCGCTTTGGTCGCAATGTTGTAGCGCACGTTGCCCTGAGACACGTCAGCGTACAGGTTATTCACGATGATCTGCAGATCAACCGCGCCGCTTGGGCCAATCATATAGCCGCGAGCGGTCATCTGTTTCTCCAGCACTTCCTGGAGCAGGAAGCGCAGGTCGCGGGAGGCGGTGAGAGTAACCTGCTGGTTATCGCGGGTCACTTTAGCCAGCGCCTGATCCTGACGCTGATCGGCACCGTTAATGCTCACGGTGACGCCCATCAGGCTTGGGTCCTGCTGAGGCAGGGTGATTTTTGGTGAGACATCAATGGTGGTAGGCGGGGTAGCACAGCCTGCCAGCATAAAAAGGGCTACCAACGGAAAGAAGAGTTTTTTTAACATTTTCGGGTTCTCAACGAATCGTAAGCATATAAAGAGAAAAATTGCCGCCATCATAACATCGCCAACGGCGAGGGGAAGTGGTCAACGCATGTAAATTCATCGCCTTGTCCGAAAACTGACCAGTTCACCGTTTTTCCCAATCCGTGTATGACAAAACGTATGAGTCTCACAGTGAACTTCATTCGTTTGAATGAGAAAATCAGACGAAAGCTAAATATTTGTTGTCAAGGTGTAATGGAAACGGTAAAAGCGGCTAACATTTAAAGGGATGGGTGGCATCCTGGCGTTGTCGGAGGAGTAATTTCATGATGATACGTGAGCATATAGAAGATAAATTAAGGGCAGCGTTCAACCCTGTGTTCCTCGAAGTCGTCGACGAAAGCTATCGTCATAACGTGCCGGCAGGTTCTGAAAGCCACTTTAAAGTGGTTCTGGTTAGCGATCGCTTCACGGGAGAACGTTTCCTGAATCGACACCGCTTGATCTACAGCACCTTGACGGAAGAGCTCTCCACGACCGTGCATGCGCTGGCACTGCATACCTACACCATTAAGGAATGGGAAGGCCTGCAGGATACGGTTTTCGCATCGCCGCCCTGTCGCGGTGCAGGCACTATCGCCTGATAAATCGGATTTGCAACGGCTGGAGCTTTTCCAGTATGTTGCTTACAGATTTCCTCAAAACGGCCTCCGGGCCGTTTTGTTTTGTCTGAGTTTTGAGCGAATGGAGCGATTTTAAGACTAAAAATAGCCTTAAAGTGTGAAAAAAGCCGCAGCAACATGCCCCAACCGTTCTCGACTCACCTAAGTGATGCCGCTATAATGCCGCGTCTTATTGAATGTCTTCGGGATGATTCTGGCGACAGGGAATGTGAATCTGCACTAAGAGAGCATCCCGGTATAACAGACAGATTCAGAGTTGACCGAGCACTGTGATTTTTTTGAGGTAACAAGATGCAAGTTTCAGTTGAAACCACTCAAGGCCTTGGCCGCCGTGTAACGATTACTATCGCTGCTGACAGCATCGAAACTGCTGTGAAAAGCGAGCTGGTCAACGTAGCAAAAAAAGTACGTATTGACGGCTTCCGCAAGGGCAAAGTACCAATGAATGTTGTTGCTCAGCGTTATGGCGCTTCCGTGCGTCAGGATGTGCTGGGTGAACTGATGAGCCGTAACTTTATTGATGCGATCATCAAAGAAAAAATCAATCCGGCCGGCGCGCCTAACTACGTTCCAGGCGAATACAAACTGGGCGAAGACTTCACCTACTCCGTAGAGTTCGAAGTGTACCCGGAAGTTGAGCTGAAAGGTCTGGAATCTATCGAAGTTGAAAAACCAGTTGTTTCCGTGACTGACGAAGACGTTGACGGCATGCTGGATACCCTGCGCAAGCAGCAGGCGAACTGGAAAGAGAAAGAAGGCGCTGTTGACGCTGAAGACCGTGTCACCATCGACTTCACCGGTTCTGTAGACGGCGAAGAGTTCGAAGGCGGTAAAGCGTCTGACTTCGTACTGGCGATGGGCCAGGGTCGTATGATCCCAGGCTTCGAAGACGGTATCAAAGGCCACAAGGCTGGCGAAGAGTTCACCATCGACGTGACCTTCCCGGAAGAATACCACGCTGAAAACCTTAAAGGGAAAGCAGCGAAGTTCGCTATCAACCTGAAGAAAGTTGAAGAGCGCGAACTGCCAGAACTGACTGAAGAATTCATCAAGCGTTTCGGCGTGGAAGATGGTTCCGTAGCGGGCCTGCGTACCGAAGTGCGTAAGAACATGGAACGCGAACTGAACGGCGCGGTGCGTAACCGCGTGAAATCTCAGGCGATCGAAGGTCTGGTGAAAGCCAACGAAATCGACGTTCCAGCTGCCCTGATCGACAGCGAAATCGACGTTCTGCGCCGTCAGGCTGCACAGCGTTTCGGTGGCAACCAGCAGCAAGCGATGGAACTGCCACGCGAGCTGTTCGAAGAGCAAGCGAAACGCCGCGTTGTTGTTGGCCTGCTGCTGGGCGAAGTAATTCGTACCCACGAGCTGAAAGCTGACGAAGAGCGTGTGAAAGGCCTGATCGAAGAGATGGCTTCTGCATACGAAGATCCATCAGAAGTGATCGAGTTCTACGGTAAGAACAAAGAACTGATGGACAACATGCGCAACGTTGCCCTGGAAGAGCAGGCTGTTGAAGCGGTACTGGCGAAAGCGAAAGTGACCGAAAAAGCGACCTCTTTCAACGAACTGATGAACCAGCAGGCGTAATTTCGCCCCAACGGTTTAAAGTTTGAACAGAAAACCCGTTGCCTTGCGGCAGCGGGTTTTTTTTATCGCAGCGATAGCCCAGGAAGAGTGCTAAAACGCCCTTTCGGTGTTAGCGTAACAACAAAAGGTTGTTATGCTTGAAATAGGGCACTGTGAACCCCATAAGTACGTAATCATGATGAATGAGACTGGCTGATAATCCGTCCGTAAGGTTACAATCAGTACAGCAGGTGTTTTCAATTTTGATCCAGGAGACGGAAATGTCATACAGTGGCGAACGAGATAACTTTGCACCCCATATGGCTCTGGTGCCAATGGTTATTGAACAGACCTCACGTGGTGAGCGTTCTTTTGATATCTATTCCCGTCTGCTCAAGGAACGCGTTATCTTTTTGACCGGCCAGGTGGAAGACCACATGGCTAACCTGATCGTGGCGCAGATGCTGTTTCTGGAAGCGGAAAACCCGGAAAAAGACATTTACCTGTACATTAACTCCCCGGGTGGTGTGATTACAGCAGGAATGTCCATTTATGACACCATGCAATTCATCAAGCCTGATGTAAGCACTATCTGTATGGGTCAGGCTGCATCAATGGGCGCGTTCCTGTTAACAGCAGGGGCGAAAGGTAAGCGTTTCTGCTTGCCAAATTCCCGCGTGATGATTCACCAGCCGCTGGGCGGTTACCAGGGGCAGGCGACGGATATCGAAATCCACGCCCGCGAAATTCTGAAAGTAAAAGCGCGCATGAATGAACTTATGGCGCAGCATACGGGTCAACCACTCGAGCAGATCGAGCGCGATACCGAGCGCGATCGCTTCCTCTCTGCTCCAGAGGCAGTTGAGTACGGCTTAGTCGACTCCGTGTTGACCCATCGTAATTGATGCCCGCGACGCGAGTGTGCCGCTATACTAAGGTAGGGCGGCACGCTGCTGATTGCAGCTTGCGTCTTAGAATGGCATTTGCGTCGTCATGTGCGGCACAAAGAACTTAAAAAGAGGTTTGGACTCATGACAGATAAACGCAAAGATGGTTCGGGCAAACTGCTGTACTGCTCTTTTTGCGGCAAAAGCCAGCATGAAGTGCGTAAACTGATTGCCGGGCCGTCCGTGTATATCTGCGACGAATGTGTCGATTTATGTAACGACATCATTCGCGAAGAGATTAAAGAAGTCGCACCGCACCGTGAGCGCAGCGCGCTGCCAACGCCGCATGAAATTCGTCATCACCTTGACGACTACGTCATCGGACAGGAGCAGGCCAAGAAAGTGCTGGCGGTAGCGGTCTATAACCACTACAAACGTCTGCGTAACGGCGACACCAGCAATGGCGTAGAACTGGGTAAAAGTAACATTCTGCTGATCGGCCCAACCGGTTCCGGTAAAACGCTGCTGGCTGAAACCCTGGCGCGTCTGCTTGATGTTCCGTTTACGATGGCGGATGCCACCACCCTGACCGAGGCCGGTTATGTGGGTGAGGACGTCGAAAACATCATTCAGAAACTGCTGCAGAAGTGCGATTACGACGTACAGAAAGCCCAGCGCGGGATTGTTTACATCGATGAGATCGACAAGATCTCCCGTAAATCTGACAACCCGTCCATTACCCGTGACGTATCGGGTGAAGGCGTACAGCAGGCGCTGCTGAAGCTGATTGAAGGTACGGTTGCTGCCGTTCCGCCACAGGGTGGTCGTAAACATCCGCAGCAGGAGTTCCTGCAGGTTGATACCTCCAAGATCCTGTTCATCTGTGGTGGCGCGTTTGCTGGGCTGGACAAAGTCATCTCCCACCGTGTTGAAACCGGCTCCGGCATTGGTTTTGGCGCAACGGTGAAATCGACGTCCGAAAAACCAAACGAAGGCGAACTGCTGTCTCAGGTTGAACCGGAAGATTTGATCAAATTCGGTCTGATCCCTGAATTCATCGGCCGTCTGCCGGTTGTGGCAACGCTGAATGAGCTGAGCGAAGACGCGCTGATCCAGATCCTGAAAGAGCCGAAAAATGCGCTTACCAAGCAGTATCAGGCGCTGTTCAACCTGGAAGGCGTTGATCTGGAATTCCGCGACGAAGCGCTGGATGCTATTGCCAAGAAAGCGATGGTCCGTAAAACCGGTGCCCGTGGTCTGCGTTCAATTGTTGAAGCGGCACTGCTCGACACCATGTACGATCTTCCGTCGATGGAAGACGTTGAGAAAGTGGTGATTGACGAGTCCGTCATTAGCGGTCAAACCAAGCCGCTGCTGATTTACGGCAAACCGGAAGCGCAGCAGGCATCTGGCGAATAATTAACCAAATCATACAAGCAGTTAATCAAAAAGGGGGGATTTTATCTCCCCTTTACTTTTTCCGTATTCATAGCGTTGAATGTGTGGGAAACATCCCCATATACTGGATACATGTTAATGGTTATGTGAAGCACAGTGACATGACCAGCTTACCTGGCGGACACTAACTAAGAGAGAGCTCTATGAATCCTGAGCGTTCTGAACGCATTGAAATCCCCGTATTGCCGTTGCGCGATGTGGTGGTTTATCCGCACATGGTCATACCCTTATTTGTAGGGCGGGAAAAATCTATCCGTTGCCTCGAAGCCGCCATGGATCATGATAAAAAAATCATGCTGGTGGCGCAGAAAGAAGCATCAACGGATGAGCCGGGTGTAAACGATCTTTTCACCGTCGGGACCGTGGCCTCTATTTTGCAGATGCTGAAGTTGCCTGACGGCACCGTAAAGGTGCTGGTAGAAGGCCTGCAGCGTGCGCGTATTACCACTCTGTCAGACGACGGCGAGCACTTCTCTGCAAAGGCAGAGTACCTTGATTCGCCTGAGCTTGATGAGCGTGAACAGGAAGTGCTGGTTCGCACCGCGATTAGCCAGTTTGAAGGCTATATCAAGCTGAACAAGAAAATTCCACCAGAAGTGCTGACGTCGCTGAACAGCATCGACGATCCTGCGCGTCTGGCGGACACCATCGCTGCACATATGCCGCTGAAGCTGGCTGACAAGCAGTCCGTGCTGGAAATGTCCGACGTTAACGAACGTCTGGAATACCTGATGGCGATGATGGAGTCTGAAATCGATCTGCTGCAGGTTGAGAAGCGCATTCGCAACCGCGTCAAAAAGCAGATGGAGAAATCTCAGCGTGAGTACTATCTGAACGAGCAAATGAAGGCCATTCAGAAAGAACTGGGCGAGATGGACGACGCGCCGGACGAAAACGAAGCGCTGAAGCGTAAGATCGACGCGGCGAAGATGCCGAAAGAGGCGAAAGAGAAGGCTGAAGCAGAACTGCAGAAGCTGAAAATGATGTCTCCAATGTCGGCTGAAGCGACCGTTGTACGCGGCTACATTGAGTGGATGGTGCAGGTTCCGTGGAACGCCCGCAGCAAGGTCAAAAAAGACCTGCGTCAAGCGCAGGAAATCCTGGATACCGACCACTACGGTCTGGAACGCGTGAAAGACCGCATTCTTGAGTACCTCGCGGTACAAAGCCGTGTAAACAAAATTAAAGGCCCAATTCTGTGCCTGGTTGGACCGCCGGGGGTGGGTAAAACCTCTCTGGGTCAGTCCATCGCCAAAGCGACCGGACGTAAGTATATCCGTATGGCGCTGGGTGGCGTACGTGATGAAGCGGAAATCCGCGGTCACCGCCGTACCTACATCGGTTCTATGCCGGGTAAACTGATCCAGAAGATGGCGAAAGTGGGGGTTAAAAACCCGCTGTTCCTGCTCGATGAGATCGACAAGATGTCGTCGGACATGCGTGGCGACCCTGCGTCTGCGCTGCTGGAAGTGCTTGATCCAGAACAGAACGTAGCGTTCAGCGATCACTACCTGGAAGTGGACTACGACCTGAGCGATGTGATGTTCGTGGCGACCTCCAACTCCATGAACATTCCGGCCCCGCTGCTGGACCGTATGGAAGTGATCCGTCTCTCCGGTTATACCGAAGATGAGAAGCTGAACATCGCTAAGCAGCACCTGCTGCCGAAACAGATTGAGCGTAACGCGCTGAAAGCCAACGAGCTGACCGTCGAGGACAGCGCGATTATCGGCATCATTCGCTACTACACCCGTGAAGCGGGCGTGCGTAGCCTTGAGCGTGAAATCTCGAAACTGTGTCGTAAAGCGGTGAAACAGCTGCTGCTGGATAAGAGCCTGAAGCACATTGTGATTAACGGCGACAATCTGCATGCCTATCTCGGCGTTCAGCGCTTCGACTACGGTCGAGCGGACAACGAAAACCGCGTTGGCCAGGTGACCGGCCTGGCATGGACGGAAGTGGGCGGCGATCTGCTGACCATCGAAACCGCCTGTGTCCCGGGCAAAGGCAAGCTGACCTACACCGGCTCTCTGGGTGAAGTGATGCAGGAATCCATCCAGGCAGCGCTGACCGTGGTGCGCGCGCGCGCGGAGAAACTGGGTATCAACCCTGATTTCTACGAAAAACGCGACATCCACGTGCACGTTCCGGAAGGGGCGACGCCGAAAGATGGCCCAAGCGCGGGTATTGCGATGTGTACCGCTCTGGTTTCCTGCCTGACAGGAAATCCGGTGCGTGCCGATGTGGCAATGACCGGTGAAATTACGTTGCGTGGTCAGGTTCTGCCGATTGGTGGTTTAAAAGAAAAACTGCTGGCGGCACACCGCGGTGGGATCAAAACCGTATTGATCCCTTACGAAAACAAACGCGATCTGGAAGAGATTCCGGACAATGTGATTGCCGACCTGCAGATCCATCCTGTGAAGCGAATTGAGGAAGTTCTCAGTCTCGCACTGCAGAATGAACCCTCCGGAATGCAGGTTGTAACAGCAAAATAGTGACCTCGCGCAAAGAGCGTCAATAAAAACAAGGCTGGTAAGTCATTTCGCACTTGCCAGCCTTTTTTTGTATAGCTAATTTAGATTGCTGATTAGGTCCGTCATCAACAACGGGTGTTGTAAGGTCATGGCAGGCCTGATATAACTGCTGCGCGGTCGCGTTGTGAAGGATTCAGGCGCGATATAAATTATAAAGAGAGGAAGAGAACAGTGAATAAATCTCAACTGATTGACAAAATTGCTGCGGGTGCTGATATTTCTAAAGCTGCAGCTGGACGTGCGTTAGATGCCTTAATTGCTTCTGTTACTGAATCTCTGCAGGCTGGGGACGACGTTGCACTGGTAGGTTTCGGTACTTTTGCTGTTAAAGAGCGTGCTGCCCGTACTGGCCGCAACCCTCAGACCGGTAAAGAGATCACCATTGCTGCTGCTAAAGTGCCGGGTTTCCGTGCAGGTAAAGCGCTGAAAGACGCAGTAAACTGATTGCTTTCCCGTTTCAGGGAAGCCGGAAAGTACAAGGGCGCATCATTTGATGTGCCTTTTTTGTTTGTCCAGACCTGATTTGTGCGAGTTTATGCGAGTTGTGGGCTGACAATCGCCCCGTTTTCTTGTCACAATACGCCTTCACGCGCGACGGGCAGGATTTTCCGTCAGCGTCAGGTAACCAGTCACCTACAGCGGAGTGTTGTTACACCATGATGGACAGCTTACGCACGGCTGCTAACAGTCTCGTGCTCAAGATTATTTTCGGTATCATTATCGTGTCGTTCATATTGACCGGCGTGAGCAGTTACCTTATTGGCGGTGGCGCAAACTATGCCGCAAAAGTGAATGGCCAGGAAATCAGCCGTGGTCAGTTCGAGAATGCTTTTGCCGGTGAACGTAACCGTATGCAGCAACAGCTGGGCGACCAATTCTCTGAACTGGCGGCGAACGAAGGGTACATGAAGACCCTGCGCCAACAGACACTGAACCGTCTTATCGACGAAGCGCTGCTTGATCAGTATGCCAAAAAACTGGGCCTTGGCATCAGCGATGAGCAGGTGAAAAAAGCCATCTTCTCCACGCAAGCCTTCCAGTCTAACGGTAAATTCGACAACGCGCGTTACAACAGCATCGTCAATCAAATGGGGATGACGGCCGACCAGTACGCTCAGGCGCTGCGTAACCAGCTGACCACCCAGCAGCTCATCAATGCCGTCGTGGGCACCGATTTCATGCTCAAAGGTGAAACGGATGAACTGGCCGCGCTGGTGGCGCAGCAGCGTGTTGTACGCGAAGCGACCATTGATGTGAACGCCCTGGCGGCGAAACAGCAGGTGAGCGACGCTGACGTCAACGCTTACTACGAGCAGAACAAGAATTCCTTTGTTTCTCCAGAGCAGTTCCGCGTGAGCTACATCAAGCTGGATGCGGCCGCGCTGCAGGAAACCGCGTCTGATGCTGAAATCCAGTCTTACTACGATCAGCATCAGGATCAGTTCACTCAGCCGCAGCGTAACCGCTACAGCGTAATTCAGACGAAAACCGAGGCTGATGCTAAAGCGGCGCTGGATGAGCTGAACAAAGGCGCTGATTTCGCGACCGTTGCGAAAGCGAAATCCACCGACATTATCTCTGCGAAAAACGGCGGTGATATGGGCTGGCTGGAAGATGCGACCACGCCTGACGAGCTGAAAAATGCCGGTCTGAAAGAGAAAGGCCAGCTTTCTGGCGTCATTAAGTCTTCCGTTGGTTTCCTGGTCGTGCGTCTGGACGACATCACCGCGGCGAAAACCAAGCCGCTGGCTGACGTTCGTGATGATATCGCGGCGAAAGTGAAACAGGAAAAAGCGCTGGATGCCTACTACGCGCTGCAGCAGAAGGTAAGCGATGCTGCCAGCAACGACAACGAATCTCTGGCAGGCGCAGAGCAGGCGGCTGGCGTGAAGGCGGTTGAGACAGGCTGGTTTGGTCGTGACAACCTTCCGGAAGCGCTGAATTTCAAACCGGTTTCCGATGCCATCTTCAACGGTGGTCTGGTGGGCGAGAACGGTACGCCGGGCAGTAACTCTGACATCATTACCGTCGACGGCGATCGTGCGTTTGTGTTGCGCGTCAGCGAGCACAAGCCTGAAGCGGTCAAACCGCTGGCGGAAGTGAAGGATCAGGTCGTCGCTCAGGTTAAGCACAACAAAGCGGAACAGCAGGCGAAACTGGATGCTGAGAAGATTCTGTCCGATCTGAAAGCGGGTAAAGAAGACGCGCTGAAAGCGGCTGGCCTGAGCTTCGGTGAAGCGAAAACGCTGAGCCGTACCGGCCAGGACCCAATCAGCCAGGCCGCGTTTGGTCTGACTCTGCCTGCGAAGGACAAGCCAAGCTTTGGTACCACCACCGATACGCAGGGTAACGTCGTTCTGCTGGCGCTGGATGAAGTGAAAGCCGGTACCCTGCCAGAAGCGCAGAAGAAAGCTATGGTTCAGGGGATTACCCAGAACAATGCTCAGATTGCCTTCGAAGCCATGATGAGCAACCTGCGTAAAGAAGCCAAAATCAAGCTGGGTGATGTAATGACTCAGCAGCAGTAATTACGTGTCTGCTCGCAGATTTTCGTAACGCTCTGCAAAAACTAAAGGCCGCTTTCGCGGCCTTTTCCATTTCTGCAATCTGCTGTTTGTGCCGGTTTTAACTGGCGGCTATCGTGACGTGGCTGTCAACAAACAAGGAGATAACAGCATGAAATGTGGAATCAAAGCACTGTTAATTACGCTGGCTATTGCCACCACCGGGATGAGCGCGGGCGCGCTGGCGGCGACGCCTGCTGCCAAAGCACAGGCTACGCAGAGCAAGGCCGATGCGGCAGCGCCGGTGCAAGGGCAAACCAAAGCGACAGATGCCGGTAAAAATGCGGATGATGACGGTACGCGGGTCAGTATCAATTCGGCCTCAGCGGAAGATCTCGCCCGTGCGTTGAACGGCGTGGGCCTGAAAAAAGCGCAGGCCATCGTCAGCTACCGCGAAGAGTATGGTCCTTTCAAAACGGTCGACGATCTCAAGCAGGTGCCGGGCATGGGCAGCGCGCTGGTTGAGCGCAACCTCTCACACCTGACGCTGTAATTACGCAATTTCTTGCACTGCGGCAAAATTTTGCCAGGATAAAGAGGTCATACCAGTTATGACCTCTCTTCCTACAATAACAGTAAAGGCTATTGCGCTATGCAGACAAAAATCAAAGTACGCGGTTTTCATCTCGACGTTTATCAGCATGTGAACAATGCTCGCTATCTTGAGTTTCTTGAAGAAGCGCGCTGGGACGGGCTGGAAAACAGCGAAAGCTTTCAGTGGCTGACCGCGCACAACATCGCGTTTGTGGTTGTCAATATCAACATCAACTACCGCCGTCCAGCCGTGCTGGGTGATGTGCTCACGGTCACCAGCCAGGTGCAACAGATCAATGGCAAAAGCGGGGTCTTAAGCCAGGTGGTGACGCTCGATCCAGAAGGGCAGATGGTCGCAGATGCGTTGATCACGTTTGTCTGTATCGATCTGAAAACGCAGAAAGCGCTGCCGCTGGAAGGGGAATTGCGGGAAAAGCTGGAGTTGATGATCGCTTAGAAAGGTTGTCTTTTATAAAAGACAAAAGGATTTTTCAGGGATAGAATAATGGACAGGGACTATGTCGTTGAACGCTACCGGACCCGTGACGGGAAAGTACCGTTTGAGGAGTGGGTAGCCAGAATGAATCGAAGGGATCCGGATATGGTTTTCCGGATCCTTATGCGGATTAACCGCGCGATAAAACGTAATTTTGGCGATTACAGGTATCTCAGGGAAGGTGTTTGGGAGATGCGAGTCGACAGTGGCCCCGGCTACAGAATCTATTTTTCAGTAGAGAATCGGCAGGTTTTATTGTTACTGATCGGTGGTGACAAAAAGAGCCAAAAAGCGGATATCAAACTGGCAATAGATTACTGGAAAGATCATCAAACAAAAGGACATTCCTATGAGCGCCACTGAACGAAAATATTCGAGCTCCGTTAGCCACCATGATGCTGTTGTGAAAATGCTGCGAGAGAATCCTTCCTACGCTCAGCGTTATCTGCAAACAGCCCTGGAAGAGATCTATGAAGAGCAGGGAATCCCTGCCTATCTCATTGCACTCCGTCAGGTCATTGAAGCGCGAGGCGGTATTGGAGAAATTTCTGCCAAAGCAGGTCTGTCCCGTCAGCAGCTATACCGAACCTTATCAGACAACGGCAACCCAACGCTGACAACGCTGATGAAAGTCACCCGTGCTGCCGGTGTGAAATTATTCGACAGCACGGTCAAGTAGCCCTATTTAAGACCGGTCTTTTTCTGCATCGCGGCCATCACGCCGGATTTATCGGCAAGATAGTGGTTCAGCCCGTTAGCGCGCAGATTACAGGCCGCACACTGGCCGCAACCGTCGCCTTTGATGCCGTTATAGCAGGTGAGCGTTTCGTTGCGAACAAGGTCCAGCTTGCCCCAGTAGTCCGCCAGCGCCCAGGTTTCGGCTTTATCCAGCCACATGAGCGGAGTTTCAAAGCGCGTCTCTTTCGCCATCCCCAGATTGACGGCGTGGTTTAATGCTTTTACGAACTCATCACGACAGTCCGGGTAGCCGGAGAAGTCGGTCTCGCACACGCCCGTGATCACCGCTTCGGCTTTTACCTGGTAGGCGTAGATCGCCGTCAGAGTCAGGAACAGGATATTACGGCCCGGCACGAAGGTATTTGGAATGCCGCTGGCATCGGGTTCATAGTCTGGCACAGGAATACTGTCGCGGGTGAGGCTGCTCACGGCCAGTTCATTTAACAGCGTAACGTCCAGCACCTTGTGCGCGCGTGCGCCCAGTTTCAGGGCTAGTTCACGGGCAACGTCGATTTCAGCGCGATGACGCTGACCATAATCGAAAGTGACACAGTGAACTTCATCGTACTGATGAAGGGCCTGGACCAGGCAGGTAGTAGAGTCTTGTCCTCCGCTGAACACGACGACGGCACGTTTCATAAATCATCTCGACTGTTACGGTAAAAACGTTATGTTACCGTCTGACCACGACGGCGACCAGCTTCTTCACGATTTGGGCGCGGGCAGCCAGGCTTCGGTAAAGTCAAACCAGCCGCGGGTGTTGAGGCGTATACCATTCACGCCTGGCGGAGCACTGATTTGGTATTGATAATTAAAGAGTGGCGTCAGCACCGCACTCTCCATTAGCCGGTTAAAGATGGCTTGCAGTCCCGCGTGTCTATCCCGAGCCTCGGCCTGAGTCTGTACCGCATCCAGCGTGGCTTGCAGATGGGCGTAAGCCGGTGCGCTAAGAACGTGCGGCCAGAGGGCATCGCAGCGCAGCCACTGTTCAAGCGTATATTCCGGCGCTTCGCCAATCAGCCTGTCCCCCATCATGATGTCTGCATCGGCAAGCTCCAGGCATCCGTCCCACGTCTTGGCGTCGTGAAAGATGACGGTCAGTTCACACCCCTGTAGCGCCAGGTATGCCTTCAACTGGCTGGCCATGGTGTGAAGCTCAACAGGGAGATGGTAAATCAGCGTCAACGCTTCAGGGAGGGTGACGTCCGATAAATCAGGCCATTCGGGGATTGTCCAGTCGGGAAGCAGATCCTGAGTGGGCGTGATGAGCCCTTCGTTTAGCGGAAGTGTGTGAAGAAGCCTTGAGAGATGAATGATATTGATAAGCCGCTTTGCCTGAATCTCACTCAGGCGCGCGCTCTGTTTTAGCGTGAGGTAACAGAACCCCAGGCTGGTGCTGCTGCTTACCAGCCGCAGACTTTCCAGCTCGTCAGCCTCGCCAATTGCGATTTGCACCGGGTGACGACAGCTGGTGCCCAGGCTGTAATCAAAAAGCTGGGGAGTGATCCAGTATTCGATGGCTTTGAGCAGCGGATGGCTCAGGTGATACTGCTCATGGCTTTCCAGACGAACCAGGTCGGGCTCAAAGGCGGCCAGCCGAAACGGGCCACTGCCAACCACAGGATGGTCGGGATGCGCCAGACGGCTACAGTAGGTTGCCAGCCTGTGCGGCAGCCAGTAGTCCGGTTGATGCAGCGTAAACGTCAGACACTGTGGATGCGTTGTTTCAATACATAAGACGCTCTGAAACAGAGTGCGCAGGGCGGGAAGCGTCAACAGCGCTGTCAGACTTCGCTGGAGTTGCGCCGTTTCTATTTTATCGCCGTTATGCCAGTGCAGGGTGGAGCGAATGTAGAAATGCCAGCGCAGGCCGTCAGCAGAGACATCCCAGTGATGCGCCAGATCGCCCGTAGGTTCACTGCTGTTACCGTTAAAACGCGTCAGGCCTGAGAACACCTCTCCCGCCAGATGCTGCTCTGCCCGGCCCGGTAAAAAACCCGGCTGAAGCGGCTCCAGCGAGCGATAGTAGGGGATGCGCAGCGTCGGCGTGTCGTTTTGCCACTGCCCGCCCAAAAAAGGGTGCAGCAATGACCGCAACGCTTCAGGGGCAAGCTGCGCCAGTTCCAGCGCGTTATGCTGCTGCCCGCTTTTCAGCGCTTCTTCCATCATCGCATTGCGCAGTGACTCCGGGGCGACATGGAACGTGAGCTCACCGCGCTTACCGCGGCCAGACTGCGCTCGCCAGCTGAGCCAGCCCGCCTCCTGGGCCTGGCGCAGCAGGGTTCGGACATGCCGCTCGCTACAAAAACAGCGGGCGGCCAGCTCGCTGATGGTGACCTGTTGCGTTGCACCCTGCGAAGGCTGCCAGAGGCGGTGATACTGGTTGAGTCGATTGAGCTGGCGCATAAGAAACCCGGAACAATAATTTTCATCTATTCACTATTACTTCCGTATATCTCACACGATACTGTTGCACAAGTTAACCGCATCACATTTCGGGAGTAATCATGGCTCGGCTCGCTGCATTTGATATGGACGGTACGCTGTTAATGCCGGATCACCGTTTAGGGGAAAAAACCCTGAACACGCTGAAGCGCCTGCGCGAGCGTGATGTCACCCTGACGTTTGCCACTGGCCGCCATGTGCTGGAGATGCGCCATTTGCTGGGCGCGTTTTCCCTCGACGCCTTTCTAATCACCGGCAACGGGACGCGAATTCACTCCGTAGAAGGCGATGTGCTGCACCGGCAGGATCTCAACCCGGAAGTGGCGGACATCGTGCTGCACAGCACCTGGGACACGCAGGCCAGTATCCACGTCTTTAACGATCGGGGCTGGTTTACCGGACGTGAAATTCCTGAACTGCTGCACGCGCATGTATACAGCGGTTTCAAATATCAGCTTATCGATCTGCGTCGGATCCCCGCTCATGCGGTAACCAAGATCTGCTTCTGCGGCGATCATGACGATCTGTGTCGCTTACGGATTCAGCTGAATGAGGCGCTGGGTGACCGGGCGCACCTTACTTTCTCGGCGGTGGATTGTCTGGAAGTGCTGCCGGTGGGTTGTAACAAAGGCTCCGCTCTGGCGGTGCTGAGCGACCACCTGGGCTTAACGCTGAAGGAGTGTATGGCGTTTGGTGACGCCATGAACGACCGCGAAATGCTGGGTAGCGTAGGTCGCGGTCTGATCATGGGGAATGCGATGGCGCAGCTGAAAGCAGAACTTCCCCATCTGCCGGTTATTGGCCACTGCCGCAATGAAGCAGTGTCCCATTTTTTGACGCATTGGCTGGACAACAACAATCTCCCGTATTCCCCCGAATAGTGAGACCCTTCCAGCAAGCCAGACTTCGGTCTGGCTTTTTTTATTTCACCAGTTCTGCAATCTGCGCTTTCCACGGAGCGATATCGCCGATGTTGGCCTGCACCCACTCCGCGTTGTAGTAAGTTTCAAGGTAGCGTTCGCCGCTGTCGCACAGCAGCGTGACGATGGAACCGGTACGGCCCTCTTCGCGCATACGGGCGGCAAGCTGCAGTGCGCCCCACATATTTGTGCCCGTCGATGCGCCCACTTTGCGGCCCAGCTGCGTTTCCAGCCAGTGCGCCGTTGCCACGCTTGCGGCATCCGGCACGCGCATCATCTCATCCACGACGTCGGGGATGAAAGAGGGCTCCACGCGCGGGCGGCCAATCCCTTCAATTTTACTGCCCACCGGGCTGCGCAGCTCCGCATTGCGGTTTTGCCAGTAGTCGAGGAACACGGAGTTCTGCGGGTCAACCACCATCAGTTGGGTATCGTATCCCTGACAGCGGATGTAGCGTCCAATCGTGGCTGACGTGCCGCCGGTACCGGCGCTCATGACGATACAGGACGGAACCGGATGCGGTTCGTGGGTCATCTGGCGGAAAATACTGTCGGCAATGTTGTTATTGCCGCGCCAGTCGGTCGCGCGCTCGGCGAAGGTGAACTGGTCCATATAGTGACCGTTCAGCTCACGGGCCAGCATTTCGGAGGCGGCGTAGATTTCGCAGGCGCTTTCCACAAAGTGGCAGCGTCCGCCGTAAAATTCGATCTGTTCGATTTTGCGTTTTGCGGTGCAGGACGGCATTACCGCGATAAACGGCAGGCCCAGCAGGCGGGCGAAATAGGCTTCGGACACCGCCGTTGAACCGGACGAAGATTCAATAATAGTGGTGCCTTCTTTAATCCAGCCGTTACATAAACCGTATAAAAACAGCGAGCGCGCCAGGCGATGCTTCAGGCTACCGGTGGGATGGGTGCTTTCATCTTTCAGATAGAGCTGAATGCCGTCAAATCCCGGCAGGGAAAGGCGAATCAGGTGCGTATCCGCCGAGCGCTGATAGTCGGCATTGATTTCGCTGATCGCATGTTTAACCCAGGTGCTATTCATCATCGTTATCCGTTTGTCATTTTGTGCCTAGGATAGCGAAAAGCACAGAAAAAATTGTTGCTATCTGGCCTTTAAAATAGAATGAAGAGAGAAAAATTTTCTCTGTGAGGTGGGTATGCTAGATAAAATTGACCGCAAGCTCCTTTCATTGCTGCAAAATGACTGTACCCTCTCTTTGCAGGCGCTGGCAGATGCCGTTAATCTGACCACCACCCCGTGCTGGAAGCGGCTTAAGAAGCTGGAAGATGACGGTATTCTTCTGGGGCGCGTCGCGTTGTTAGATCCCGAAAAACTGGGGCTTGGGCTGACGGCATTTGTGCTGATAAAAACCCAGCATCACAGCAGCGAGTGGTATTGCCGCTTCGTCACTCAGGTGTCTGAGATGCCCGAGGTGCTCGGTTTCTGGCGTATGGCCGGAGAGTATGATTACCTGATGCGCGTCCAGGTGGCCGACATGAAGCGCTATGATGATTTCTACAAGCGGCTGGTGAACAGCGTCCCGGGTTTGTCGGACGTCACCTCTAGCTTCGCCATGGAACAGATTAAATACACCACAGCATTACCCATTGAATAACTTCGTAAAATACCTTCAGGAACAAACCGCGTGCGATTATTTGCCCAACTAAGCTGGTACTTTCGTCGGGAGTGGCAACGCTACCTCGGTGCAGTCGCCCTGCTTATTATTATTGCCATCCTGCAGTTGATCCCGCCGAAAGTGGTGGGGTACGTCGTGGATGGCGTCACCGAACAGCATTACACCACCGCACGGGTGTTGATGTGGGTCGGCACGCTGGTGCTGACGGCGGTCATTGTTTATCTGCTGCGCTACGTCTGGCGCGTGCTGCTGTTTGGTGCGTCCTATCAGCTGGCCGTTGAGCTGCGTGAAGATTTTTACCGCCAGCTGAGCCGACAGCATCCCGAATTTTATCTTCGTCATCGCACCGGGGATCTCATCGCCCGCGCGACGAACGACGTCGATCGCGTGGTCTTTGCCGCCGGGGAAGGAGTGCTGACGCTGGTGGACTCGCTGGTGATGGGCTGTGCGGTGCTGATCGTGATGTCCACGCAGATCAGCTGGCAGCTGACCCTGCTCGCCCTGCTGCCGATGCCGATCATGGCGCTGGCGATCAATCGCTATGGCGAACAGCTGCACGAGCGCTTCAAGCTGGCGCAGGCGGCGTTTTCGTCTCTGAACGATCGCACCCAGGAGAGCATGACCAGCATCCGCATGATCAAAGCGTTTGGCCTGGAAGACCGTCAGTCTGCGCTGTTTGCCGCCGATGCGGCAGACACAGGGGCGAAAAACATGCGCGTCGCGCGTATCGACGCCCGTTTTGACCCGACGATTTATATCGCAATCGGCATGGCAAATATGCTGGCGATTGGCGGCGGAAGCTGGATGGTGGTGCAGGGCACGCTTACCCTGGGGCAATTGACCAGCTTTGCGATGTATCTGGGGCTCATGATCTGGCCGATGCTGGCGCTGGCCTGGATGTTTAACATCGTGGAGCGCGGCAGCGCCGCCTACAGCCGCATTCGCGCCATGCTGGCCGAAGCGCCGGTGGTCATCGACGGTAGCGAAGCCGTACCGGAAGGGCGCGGCGTCATGACCGTCGACGTCCGCAAGTTTGTCTATCCGCATACGGAGCATCCGGTGCTGGAGAACGTTAGCTTTACGCTTCAGCCGGGCCAGATGCTGGGCATCTGCGGCCCGACGGGATCCGGCAAAAGTACCGTGCTCTCTCTGCTTCAGCGCCACTTTGACGTCACCGAGGGCGATATCCGCTTCCACGATATTCCCCTGACCAGACTGCTGCTGGACGAGTGGCGCGGTCGCCTGGCGGTCGTCAGCCAGACGCCGTTCTTATTTTCGGACACCGTGGCCAACAACATTGCCCTTGGGCGCCCCGGGGCGACGCAGGACGAGATTGAACATGTGGCGCGTCTGGCCAGCGTTCATGATGATATTTTGCGTCTGCCGCAGGGGTACGAAACGGAAGTCGGGGAACGCGGCGTCATGCTGTCCGGCGGGCAAAAGCAGCGTATCTCGATTGCCCGCGCGCTGCTGCTGAATGCTGAAATTCTGATCCTGGATGATGCGCTTTCCGCCGTGGACGGCCGTACCGAGCATCAAATTCTGCATAACCTGCGCCAGTGGGGCGACGGACGCACGGTGATTATCAGCGCCCACCGCTTGTCGGCGCTCACCGAAGCCAGCGAAATTGTGGTCTTACAGCACGGGCACATTGCCCAGCGCGGGCAGCATGAAACGCTTGCCGAGCAGCCGGGCTGGTATCGCGATATGTACCGCTATCAACAGCTTGAGGCGGCGCTGGACGATGCGCCGGAGCAGGATGAGGAGGCCGCCAATGCGTAAGATCGGAACGATGTGGCCGACGCTCAAACGTCTGCTGGCCTACGGCTCGCCGTGGCGTAAACCGCTCTCCGTGGCCGTGCTTCTACTCTGGATTGCGGCGATTGCTGAAGTGAGCGGTCCGCTGCTCATCAGCTATTTTATCGACAACATGGTCGCCAAAAGCTACCTTCCGCTGGGGCTAGTGGCGGGTTTAGGCGTGGCCTACGTTGGCCTGCAGCTGGCGGCGGCAGGGCTGCACTATGCGCAGTCGCTGCTGTTTAACCGCGCAGCCGTGGGCGTCGTTCAGCAGCTGCGTACGGATGTGATGGACGCGGCGCTTCGCCAGCCGCTCAGCGAGTTTGATATCCAGCCGGTCGGGCAGGTGATTTCGCGCGTGACCAACGATACCGAGGTGATCCGCGATCTGTACGTTACCGTGGTCGCGACGGTGTTACGCAGCGCGGCGCTGATTGGCGCGATGCTGGTGGCGATGTTCAGCCTCGACTGGCGCATGGCGCTGGTGGCGATCACCATCTTCCCGGCGGTGCTGATTGTCATGGTCATTTACCAGCGCTACAGCACGCCGATCGTGCGTCGGGTGCGCGCGTATCTGGCCGACATTAACGATGGCTTCAACGAAGTGATCAACGGCATGAGCGTCATCCAGCAGTTCCGCCAGCAGGCGCGCTTTGGCGAACGCATGGGGGAAGCCAGCCGTTCGCACTACATGGCGCGTATGCAGACGCTGCGGCTTGATGGTTTCCTGCTGCGTCCGCTGCTGAGCCTTTTCTCGGCGCTGGTGCTTTGCGGGCTGCTGATGCTCTTCGGGCTGAGCTCAAACGGTACGATTGAAGTGGGCGTGCTGTATGCCTTTATCAGCTATCTCGGGCGTCTTAACGAGCCGTTGATCGAGCTTACCACCCAGCAATCGATGCTGCAGCAGGCGGTGGTCGCCGGTGAGCGCGTGTTTGAGCTGATGGACAGGCCGCGCCAGGCCTACGGCAATGACGAGCGACCTCTGCAAAGCGGGACTATCGCCTTTGATAACGTCTCGTTTGCCTATCGCGAAGACCGGCTGGTGCTGCAGGACATCACGCTTGACGTTCCGTCGCGCGGTTTCGTGGCGCTGGTAGGGCATACCGGCAGCGGTAAGAGCACGCTTGCCAGCCTGTTGATGGGCTATTACCCGGTCACGCACGGCGAAATCCGCCTCGATGGGCGCCCGCTCGCGTCTCTCAGCCACACCGTGTTGCGTAAAGGCGTCGCGATGGTGCAGCAGGATCCGGTCGTACTGGCCGATACCTTCTACGCCAACGTGACCCTGGGGCGAGACTACTCTCAGGAGCAGGTCTGGGACGTGCTGGAAAAAGTGCAGCTGGCAGAGCTGGCGCGCGGGTTTAGCGATGGGATCAATACCAAACTGGGCGAGCAGGGGAACAATCTCTCCGTCGGGCAAAAGCAGCTCCTGGCGCTGGCGCGGGTGCTGATTGAAACGCCGCAGATACTGATTCTGGATGAAGCCACGGCCAGTATTGACTCCGGCACCGAACAGGCCATTCAGCAGGCGCTGGCCGCCGTACGCGACCATACGACGCTGGTGGTGATTGCCCACCGTCTTTCCACCATCGTCGATGCCGATACCATTCTGGTGTTACATCGCGGACAGGCCGTTGAACGCGGTACGCACCGTGAACTGCTGGAAGCCAAAGGGCGCTACTGGCAGATGTACCAGCTGCAGCTGGCGGGCGAAGAGCTGGCGGCCAGCGTGCGTGATGAAGAGTCGCTTAGCGCCTGATGCACCAAAATGAGGCGACGCGCTAACAGTCATTCCTGTTGGTGCAAAACTGAAACGCACCCTGCACCGGCATGGTGCGTTTTTTTTCACCTGTTTGTTTATTACGGCCGCGTAATGCTCTGTGCGCCGCCGTTCCCCCTCGTTTTCATTTCTGGCACACCCCTTGCAATACCTTCTGCGTAAGCTGCGGCCATTACCGAATTCTGACTGGAGGGGATCTATGAAGCTGGTTACGGTTGTAATCAAACCATTCAAACTCGAAGACGTGCGTGAAGCGTTGTCTTCAATGGGTATTCAGGGACTGACTGTCACCGAAGTGAAAGGCTTTGGTCGTCAGAAGGGTCATGCCGAGCTTTATCGCGGGGCGGAATACAGCGTTAACTTTCTGCCAAAAGTAAAAATTGATGTCGCGATTGCTGACGATCAGCTTGATGAAGTTATTGATGTCATTAGCAAAGCGGCCTATACCGGCAAAATTGGCGACGGCAAAATTTTCGTTGCCGAACTGCAGCGCGTCATTCGCATCCGTACCGGCGAATCTGACGAAGCGGCATTGTAAATAACGCCTGGCACACAGTGATAGGGATCGAGAAAATGAAGATAGCAACACTTAAAACGGGTCTGGGTTCGCTGGCGCTGCTGCCGGGCCTGGCGCTGGCTGCTACCCCTGCGGTGGTCGACAAAGCCGATAACGCCTTTATGATGATCAGCACCGCGCTGGTGCTGTTCATGTCAATTCCGGGCATTGCGCTGTTCTACGGCGGCCTGATCCGTGGCAAAAACGTTCTCTCCATGCTGACGCAGGTTGCCGTGACGTTCGCACTGGTCTGCGTCCTGTGGGTGGTTTACGGTTACTCGCTGGCGTTCGGTACGGGCAACGCGTTCTTTGGTAACTTCGACTGGGTGATGCTGAAAAATATTGAGCTGACCGCGCTGATGGGCAGTTTCTATCAGTACATCCACGTTGCGTTCCAGGGCTCCTTCGCCTGTATTACCGTCGGGCTGATTGTGGGCGCGCTCGCCGAGCGTATTCGTTTCTCTGCCGTGCTGATCTTCGTGGTGGTCTGGATGACGCTCTCCTATGTGCCGATTGCGCACATGGTCTGGGGTGGCGGTCTGCTGGCAACGCACGGCGCGCTGGACTTCGCGGGCGGTACCGTTGTACACATCAACGCCGCGGTAGCGGGTCTGGTGGGTGCCTACCTGATTGGTAAACGCGTGGGCTTCGGTAAAGAAGCGTTCAAACCGCACAACCTGCCGATGGTGTTTACCGGTACGGCTATCCTCTACTTTGGCTGGTTTGGCTTCAACGCCGGCTCGGCAAGTGCTGCAAACGAAATCGCCGCGCTGGCCTTCGTGAACACCGTTGTGGCGACGGCGGGTGCAATCCTCTCCTGGGTGTTTGGCGAGTGGGCGGTACGCGGCAAACCTTCTCTGCTGGGTGCCTGTTCGGGTGCCATTGCCGGTCTGGTTGGCATTACGCCAGCGTGTGGTTATGTCGGCGTGGGTGGCGCGCTGCTGGTCGGCCTGGTGTCCGGTCTGGCGGGTCTGTGGGGCGTGACCGCACTGAAACGTGTGCTGCGCGTTGACGACCCATGCGATGTGTTTGGTGTTCACGGCGTGTGCGGCATCGTAGGTTGTATCATGACCGGTATCTTCGCCGCGAAATCGCTCGGTGGCGTGGGCTACGCAGAAGGCGTGACCATGGTTCATCAGGTGCTGGTGCAGCTGGAAAGTATTGCAATCACCGTTGTCTGGTCTGCCGTTGTGGCCTTCATTGGCTATAAGCTGGCGGATATAACGGTGGGTCTGCGCGTACCGGAAGAGCAGGAGCGCGAAGGTCTGGACGTCAACAGCCACGGCGAGAATGCGTATAACGCCTGATAAACAGCAAAACGGCAACCTTTGGTTGCCGTTTTTAATGTGTATCCCCTCTCCCCTTGGGAAAGAGGGTCAGGGTGAGGGCATCAGGCCGCACAAGGCAAAAGCAAAACGGCAACTTCGGTTGCCGTTTTTAATGTGTATTCCCTCTCCCCGTGGGAGAGGGTCAGGGTGAGGGCATCAGGCCGCACACAATCACCCGCGATTACGCATCACCCCTTCCTGCACAGTCGACGCGACCAGCACGCCATCCTGAGTATAAAACTCCCCGCGCACAAACCCTCGCGCGCTCGACGCTGAGGTACTCTCCACGCTGTAAAGCAGCCACTCATTCATGTTGAACGGACGGTGGAACCACATGGAGTGATCGATCGTCGCGACCTGCATCCCTTTTTCCAGGAAACCAACCCCGTGCGGCTGCAGCGCCACCGGCAGGAAGTTGAAATCGGACGCATAGCCCAGCAGATACTGATGCACGCGGAAATCTTCCGGCACGGTCCCGTTGGCACGGATCCAGACCTGGCGCTTCGGTTCGGCGGTATGGCCTTTCATCGGGTTGTGGAACTCAACCGGGCGGATCTCCAGAGGCTTATCGCAGAGAAATTTCTCTTTGACCTGCGGCGGAAGCAGATGCGTCAGCGCGCGGGCGATATCCGTCTCTGATTTTAAAGAGTCGGGCGACGGAGCCGGGGGCATCACTTTTTGATGCTCGTAGCCGGGTTCCGGCGCCTGGAAAGAGGCGGTCATGTAAAAGATCGGCTTGCCGTTCTGAATAGCTGCTACGCGGCGCGCGCTGAAGCTGTTGCCGTCTCGCAGGACTTCAACGTCATACACAATCGGTTTTGCGCTATCGCCAGGGCGTAAGAAGTAGCTGTGGAACGAATGCACCAGACGGTCTGCCGGGACAGTCTCCTTTGCTGCGTACAGAGCTTGTCCAACGACTTGCCCCCCGAAGACCTGGCGTAAGCCGAGATCTTCGCTCTGTCCGCGAAAGAGTCCTTCCTCAATTTTTTCCAGATTCAGTAATGTCAGCAGATTGTTCAGTGCCTGACTCATAGTTGTCCTCAATAAACGCCGTAGCGAAAGATAGGCAGAGTATAACGCAGAAATGAAAGTGGTCCGATGGGTAGAATAATCTGAATATCGGCACGTTTTCAGGCATAAATCGGTGATCTGTGCCACACTTGAATACGTTATGTGATTGAAACGACATCGGATGGGATCGATCCCGCTGGTGCATTGATAAGGAGACTTCAATGAAACTCGTGCCCATGCTAAGTGGTGTAGCTATTGCGGTGGCGTTGTCCGCCTGTGCCGGTAAAAGTGCCCAAGTGCCAGTACCAGCAGCCGACCCGAACGGGATTAATACCCTTTCACAGCAATCCATTCAGCAGCCTAATGTTTCCGGTACCATCTGGATTAAACAGAAAGTGGCGTTGCCGCCGGATGCGGTATTAACCGTAACGCTGTCTGATGCTTCTCTGGCCGACGCGCCGTCGAAAGTCGTTGCCCAGCGTGCCGTTCGTACTGAAGGCAAGCAGGCGCCGTTTAGCTTCGTATTGCCGTATAACCCGTCGGACGTGCAGCCTAACGCCCGTATCCTGCTGAGCGCAGCGGTAACCATCAACGGCAAGCTGGTCTTTATCACCGATACGGTCCAGGAAGCGATCAACAACGGTGGGACAAAAATCGATCTGAACCTGGTGCCGGTGCAGCAGACCGAAGTGCCGGTCGCACCGCAGACCAATCAGCCGTCTCTGCCAACTCCACCGACTCAGATGTAATTTCTGCATTTCCCCTCTCCTCCGGGAGAGGGGTCAATATACCCAGCGAAACTTCTGCAAATCGATCTGACCCGACCCTGACACCTGCACACCCTCTGAAAGTAACGCCTGACGCTGACGCTGAAGATCCGGCCCGGTGAGTGAAATGGCGCCATGACGGTTCACCACCCGATGCCAGGGCAGCGTACTGCCTTCCGGCAGCCGTTTCAGGACGCCTCCAACCTGTCGCGCCGCGCGCGGGGAACCGGCCAGACGCGCGACATCACCATAGGTGGTGACGTAGCCTTCCGGGATTGAGGCCACGATTTGCCATACGCGCTGTGGAAAGGAGTCGTGTTCGTCCATACCTTTACCTGTGGGGAGTTTCTGGAAAGCTATGGTAAACGAAGATCTTCATGATTGCTGCGCCTGTTTGCGCAAGAAACCAGCATCCGGTTGCTGGTCGCTTGCAATTGGGCTTTAGCACAGGGATAATGCGCCAGCGCGTTGGTTATCAACGCTCTCAATGGGGGCTCTGTTGGTTCTCCCGCAACGCTACTCTGTTCACCAGGTCAGGTCCGGAAGGAAGCAGCCAGGGCAGACGACGTGTGTGCCGGGATGTAGCTGGCAGGGCCCCCACCCATTTGTAGCCTCATAAGATTCTTCAGCTTCACCTCTCCCTCAAAGCATTACTCCACAATAAAACTACGCCTGTATCGTGTAATATATATTTCATTGCACTGAAATATTATTGTCATAAACCTGTAATAATAGACTGTCATTTTATAATCGGACGGTTATTTTGTTCCATAACTCAAAAAAATATATATCTGGATAACATTGTTAAGTTCGTGTATTAAATAAAGTACTTATTCCGAAGGGAAGTGACAAACATGGCTACAGCGGTATTAAACGTTAAGATTGATGACGCGCTAAAAGAAAGGCTTCGCCACTATGCGGAAGTCAATAACGAGAATTTAAGCGTGACGACAGAGAAACTGCTGCTGCTGGCGTTCGAAGCAGTAGAAGAGGCGGGAGTATCGGAAGAGGATATTGATAATCAGCATACGGAAGAAGAGAGTGTTTCTCCTTTTACTCCTAAAGAAATCAAGGCTCTACGTAAACTTCTGAAGAAGAGAAAATGAAACAACAACTGTCAACCGCCAGTGACTACAACGAGGCCTGCGATTTGTTGCGTTCAGGCTACGTGAAGCATGTACGTCTTGGCTGGAATGTTGGAAGCGATGAGTTCTTTCGTATTGCGTCTGACTGGTGTGATACCGGTGCAAAAATAAAGAAAGACGGTGATAACTTCGTTATTTCACTAAAAGGCTTTCCTATTCCTCCTCAGCATTAAATCCTGACCAGTGAAAACTGCTGACTGCATATATTACAGTCAGCAGTTTTTATTTTATGATCTGCTTCAAATATTTTAATATTAGATCACGCTGCGTTTTAACGATGGCACGTTTTTATTCAGAGCGAGCCATAACGGTTTGATCCTCAGCAACGCCTGCTCAAGCTCTGTCGATTCGAGCGAGAAGGGCATCCGTAAATAGCGGTCAAACGCCCCCGATAAACCAAACCGCGTCCCGGTTCCCAGGTTAATCCCGATTATTTCTGCCCGTGCGGCAAGCTGTGTCGCCAGCATGCCCGGGAGCTCTATCCAGTAAGAGAGCCCGCCTTCCGCCTCGTGGAATTTCCACTCAGGGAAATGTTCGCGCAGCAGGTCACCACATCGATCGCGCCGTTCCGCCAGCATCTTCCGGCGTGCGGGCAGAAACGTCTCGCTGTTGTTAATGAGCCACTGCATTGCCAGCTGTTCGAGCAGCGGCGAGCCTAAATCCAGGGTATCCCGCGTCTGGGCAAGGGTGGCGATGATGCGCGATGAGGCACGGATCCAGCCGAGACGCAGCCCGCCCCAGAAGCTTTTTCCGGCAGAGCCTAAGGTGATGACGGTGGCCTGCGGGTTAAAGGCGGCCAGCGGTGGCGGGGGAGGCGCATCAAACCAGAGATCCACCATCGTTTCATCCACCACCAGCGCCGTGCGGGTTTGGGCTGCAATATCCGTGATGGCCTGACGGGTGGGGATATCCATACAGCGCCCGGTCGGATTATGAAAATCTGGCATCAGGTAGGCCAGGCGCGGCGCCGTCTGGGCAAGCGTTGCGGCAAAGCCATCCGTATCCCAGCCGGTTTCCGGCAGCGACACCCCGACTGGCCGACACTGCGCCCCCTGAATGGCGGCAATCGCCAGCGGATAGGTGGGATGATCGACCACGACGCGGTCCCCCGGCCCGGTCATCATCCGCAGTATCAGCGCAAAGCCGCTGACGGCGCCATTAACCACCATCACTTCGTCTGCGCGGGTGGGAAGGCCCCGCGCGGTATAGCGCGCAGCGATGGCCTCCCGCAGCGTCGGTAGCCCCAGCTGATCGTAGCCCGTCAGCGAGAGATGCGGGGTAATGGCCGTGAGCGCATGGGCATAAGCCTGATGGATCTCCGGCCCGGCATTCAGGGCGGCAGTGGAGAGATCCAGTGCGGCGCTCGCCGCGGAAAGGGTGGGAACGGCGCGCGTGTCAGGGAGAATGACCCGTGACCCGCTGCCGTGGCGGCTTTCAAGGTACCCCTCTTCACGCAGGTGGGCGAGCGCGCTGCTGATGGTGGTTCGGCTCACGTCCAGCGCCGTGGCCAGCTCACGCTCGCCCGGCAGCCGCGTATTCAGTGCCAGACGCCCATCAAGAATTAACAAACGCAGCGCGTCGGCCAGCTGTCGCCAGAGCGGGGTGCGGGATGAGGCTTGCTGCCAGTGGCCTAAAAGGCGTACCAGAGACTGGCTTCCGAAGCGACGTGATGACATATGCAGTCCACTATTTGAAAACTGGACATTAATCATAGTGCCATTTTAGGTCAGGATGAAAGCCTGGTTCACTGGAGAAGATAAAAATGGTACGTCGTCTGCTACAACTCTATGTCGGTTTAGGACTGTATGGCCTTTCCACCGCGATGTTTATTCGTTCCGATTTGGGGGTCGATCCCTGGGATGTTTTTCACCTCGGGGTGGGGATGCAGCTGGGGATGACTATCGGGACGGTGATCATTGTGACCGGCGCGGCGGTGCTGCTGCTGTGGATCCCGCTGCGCCAGATGCCGGGCCTTGGCACGATCAGCAACGTGATTTGTATCGGCCTGGCGGCGGACGCCAGCATGGCGCTTATCCCGGAGCTGGATTCGTTACCCGTTCGAATTGCTTTCCTGGTGTCGGGCATCGTGATGAACGCGATTGCGACCAGCATGTACATCGGGGCCGGTTTCGGGCCAGGCCCGCGCGACGGCCTGATGACCGGCATTCACGCCCGGCTGGGGTGGTCCATTCGCAGCGTGCGTACCTCAATTGAGGTGTCCGTTCTGCTGATTGGGTGCGTGCTTGGCGGCACGTTTGGGGTGGGAACCGTACTGTATGCACTGACCATTGGCCCGCTTATCCAGCTCTGCCTGCCCTGGTTCCGCCAGAAGCCGCGCATTGCGGAAATAGTCCAGCCGGAGCGGGTTGTTTAATTTTGCGAAGCGCTCACATGTTTTAACGGCGTCGCTGTGCCAGAATAGACGCTTCGAAAATCGCGATGCCAGAAAGCATGAAAGCAATCACTCTCTATGATGTCGCCCTCCTTGCGGGGGTTTCTTATCAGACCGTTTCCCGCGTCATTAACGACGCGGAACATGTGTCTGCCCGCACGCGAGAAAAGGTGCAGCAGGCGATGGTGGAGCTGCACTACGTTCCTAACCTTCGGGCGCAGCAGCTGGCGGGGAAACGCACCCGTACGCTGGGCCTCATCACCACCGACCTGGCCCTGCACGCGCCTTCGCAAATTGTGTCGGCAGTCAAATCGCGTGCGGCGGAACAGGGGGCGAGCGTCCTTATCTCCATGGTGGAGCAACCCCAGCAGTGTCAGGCCGCGCTTCAGGCGCTGCTGGCACAGCGGGTGGACGCGCTGCTGGTGAATGTGCCGCTTGACGATCCGCACGCCGAAGAGCTCGGGGCGCTGGCGTCGCCCGTCCCGGTGCTGTTCCTCGATGTGGCGCCCTCAGCGCGGGTAAACAGCCTCGTGTTTAACGCGGAGCAGGGGGCGCGTCTGGGCGTTGAGCATCTGCTTTCTCTGGGGCATCAGCGCATTGCCCTGCTGAGCGGGCCGGAAAGCTCGGTCTCTGCGCGGGCGCGCCTGGCGGGCTGGAAAGCGACGCTGGCGCTGGCGGGTCTTAACGCGACGGCTGTGGCCTACGGTGACTGGAGCGCGGCCAGCGGTTATGAGAAGGGACACGTGCTGCTGTCGGGTGCGGCATTACCGGACGCGATTCTGGTGGCGAACGATCAGATGGCGCTCGGGGTGATGCGCGCCTGCGCGGAAAAAGGGATCGCGATCCCTGGCCAGCTTTCGGTGGTTGGGTTTGACGATACCGCTGACAGCGCCTGGTTTTCCCCGCCGCTGACAACCATTCGTCAGGCGTTTCGCGAGGCGGGCGAACGCAGCGTGGAGTGGCTGCTGGCACCTTCCGGGGGCGAAGCGTGCCGGCAGGTTCAGCTGCCGGTGACGCTGGTTACCCGTCATTCCAGCGCGCGCCGCAATCCGAAGCAGGCCGAACGCGAGGATCTGGCGCAGCAGCTCAGAAGCCTGGCACTCCTTGCCGAGCAGATTGCCCGCAAATAAAACTTTGTGATCGGACTCGCTACCCCGCGATTGAACGCTTTACCGTTGTCGGGTGCCAGGGCATGTTAACCAAAATTGTGAGCGCTTCGCAAAGAGGTTACTATGTCCACCACTTCACCGCTGACCCTCAGCGCCATTCTGGCCCGTCGGGACTGGGAAAATCCTGGCGTCACCCAGTGGAACCGTCTGGCCGCACACGCGCCGTTACACAGCTGGCGCAATGAGCCCTCTGCCAGAGAGGACGCTGGATCGACCAGCAGGCACTATCTGAACGGAGTGTGGCAGTTTAGCTTCTTTACCGCGCCGGAACGGGTTCCTCAGGCATGGGTAACCGAAGATTGCGCGGATGCCGTTGCGATGCCCGTGCCGTCTAACTGGCAGATGCAGGGGTTCGACACGCCCATCTATACCAATGTCACCTATCCTATTCCCGTTAACCCGCCTTTCGTGCCGCAGGAAAACCCGACCGGTTGTTACTCGCTCACATTTGAGGTGGATGACGCCTGGCTTCGAAGCGGGCAGACCCGCATCATCTTCGACGGCGTGAACTCGGCGTTCCATCTCTGGTGCAACGGGCAGTGGATGGGCTATTCCCAGGACAGCCGATTGCCCGCCGAATTTGACCTCTCGGCGGCCTTGCGCCCCGGGCAGAACCGGCTGGCGGTCATGGTATTGCGCTGGTGCGACGGCAGCTATCTGGAAGATCAGGACATGTGGCGCATGAGCGGCATCTTCCGCGATGTGGCGCTGCTGCATAAACCCGAGACGCAGATTGCCGATTATCACGTGGTGACGGATCTGAATGCGGAGCTGGACCGCGCGGTGCTGAAGGTGGATGTCGCGCTGGCAGGCGCTGGCTTTGCAGACTGCGAGGTGGTCATGACCCTGTGGCGCACGGGTGAAAAATGCGCCAGCGTTTCCCGGCGTCCAGGATCTGCCATCGTCGACGAGCGCGGCAGCTGGGCAGAGCGGCTAACGGCGGCGATCCCTGTTGACCAGCCCGCGCTCTGGAGCGCTGAAACGCCAGAACTGTATCGCCTGACGATTGCGCTTCTTAACCCGCAGGGTGAGGTGCTGGAGGTTGAGGCGTGTGACGTGGGCTTCCGCCGCGTTGAGATCGGCAATGGCCTACTGAAGCTTAACGGTAAACCGCTGCTGATCCGCGGGGTTAACCGGCACGAGCATCACCCGGAAAACGGCCAGGTGATGGACGAAGCGACCATGCGCCGCGATATCGAAATCATGAAGCAGCACAACTTCAACGCCGTGCGCTGCTCGCACTATCCGAACCATCCCATGTGGTACCGGCTTTGCGACCGCTACGGGCTGTACGTCGTTGACGAAGCCAATATCGAAACGCACGGCATGGTGCCGATGAGCCGCCTTGCTGACGATCCGCGCTGGCTGCCCGCCATGAGCGAACGCGTGACCCGCATGGTGCAGCGCGATCGTAATCATCCCTCGGTTATCATCTGGTCTCTGGGCAATGAGTCGGGCCACGGCGCGAATCACGATGCGCTGTACCGCTGGCTGAAAACCACCGATCCTACGCGTCCGGTGCAGTATGAAGGCGGCGGCGCGAACACGGCGGCGACCGATATTGTCTGTCCGATGTACGCCCGGGTCGATCGGGATCAGCCCTTCCCGGCAGTGCCTAAATGGTCAATCAAGAAATGGATCGGCATGCCGGACGAAACGCGCCCGCTGATCCTCTGTGAATACGCCCACGCGATGGGAAATAGCTTTGGCGGGTTTGCGAAATACTGGGAAGCGTTTCGCAGCCATCCTCGCCTGCAGGGTGGGTTTGTCTGGGACTGGGTCGATCAGGCCCTGACGAAACGGGACGAAAAGGGCAACTTGTTCTGGGCCTACGGCGGAGACTTCGGCGATAAGCCGAACGATCGGCAGTTCTGTCTTAACGGGCTGGTGTTCCCCGATCGCTCGCCGCACCCGGCGCTGTTCGAGGCGCAGCGCGCCCAGCAGTTCTTTACCTTTACGCAGGTCAGCACTTCTCCGCTGGTGATTGAGGTGCAAAGCGGCTACCTGTTCCGCCACACCGATAACGAAGTGCTGAACTGGACGGTTGCCCGGGACGGGGACGTGCTGGCCGCGGGCGAGGTGACGCTCTCGATGGCGCCTGAAGGCACCCAGCGTCTGGAGATTGACCTGCCGGCGCTGAACGCCGGGCCGGGTGAGATCTGGCTGAACGTTGAAGTACGCCAGCCGCGGGCAACGCCGTGGTCTCCGGCTGACCATCGCTGCGCGTGGGAGCAGTGGCCGCTTCCGGCTCCCCTCTTTATTGCTCCGCCAGTCCCGGCGGGCGAGCCGCCGGTGTTAACGCAAAGCGATCGCATTCTGGAGATCGCCCATCGTCAACAGCGCTGGCAGTTCGATCGCGCAACCGGAAACCTGTCCCAATGGTGGCGAAACGGCGTTGAAACGCTGCTTTCACCTCTGACGGATAACGTCAGCCGCGCGCCGCTGGATAACGACATTGGCGTGAGTGAAGCGACGCAGATCGATCCGAACGCCTGGGTTGAACGCTGGAAAGCGGCGGGCATGTACGAACTCACCTCGCGCGTTCTGCACTGTGAGGCACGGCAGCACGCAGGCGACGTGGTGGTCACAACCCAGCACGTGCTTGAGTATCGCGGCAAAGCCCTGTTCATGAGCCGTAAAGTCTGGCGGGTGGACGATCGTGGCGTTCTGCATGGCGATATTCAGGTCGATATGGCATCTGATATCCCTGAACCCGCGCGCGTTGGCCTGAGCGTTCATCTTGCCGAAACGCCGGAAAACGTTCACTGGCTGGGGCTGGGGCCGCATGAAAACTACCCGGACAGAAAGCTGGCGGCGCAGCAGGGTCGCTGGACATTACCTCTCGAGGCCATGCACACGCCGTATATCTTCCCGACGGAAAATGGTTTGCGCTGCGATACCCGGGAACTTGTGGTGGGAACGCATCAGCTGAACGGCCGGTTCCATTTCTCGGTGAGCCGCTACGGCCAGCAGCAGCTGCGTGAGACAACCCATCATCATCTGCTGCGCGAAGAGCCGGGATGCTGGCTCAATCTCGATGCGTTCCATATGGGCGTGGGCGGCGACGACTCCTGGAGCCCCAGCGTCTCTCCGGAGTTCATCCTGCAGACACGCCAGCTTCGCTATACCTTCAGCTGGCAGCAGAACCCTTAGCTGACCATGAAGATGCGGCCACAGAGCGTGGCCGCAGTCTTACGCCAGAATGCCGCTCAGGCCATGCAGGCTCATGTAAATCCCTACTACGGTAATCAGCGCAGCGGAGATCCACGGCGCTTTACGGGATAATTCGCTAAACCCGGGCCAGCGTTTGGTCGCGTGCTTGAGGCTTAAGGCCGCAATCGCGCCGGAAGCGACCAGCGTTAACGCCAGACCAATGCTGAAGCTGAACACCAGCGTCGCGCCGAGGGCGAAATGCTTCAGCTGCAGGCAGATCAGCAGCACGGTGATGGACGCCGGACAGGGGATAAGCCCGCCGGTCAGGCCAAACATCACGATCTGGCCGGTGGTGACGTTTTGACCGCTGAAGCGCCGGTTAATATCCTGCGCGTGAGCGCGCTGGTGGGCGTCCTGCCACTCTTCTTCAACCAGCGAGTGTTCGTGGTGGTGGTGGTGATGATCATGATGGTGGTCATGGTCATTGTGGTGGTGATCATGGTCGTGATGATGATGATCGTGCGGCTGGCTCTCTTTCCAGGTTCGCCACGCCATCCACAGGGCGATCGCAACGATCAGCCCCCCGGAAATCAGCTGGAACCAGGGTTCGGACGTGTGTGCATCCCAGCCCCGACCAAACCATAATCCCGCCATCGCAACGAGCCAGACCACCGCCGTATGGGAGAGCGTGGCCGCCAGGCCGAGCAGCACCGCCTGTTTCAGCGTGCCTCGGATGGCCACGATAAAGGCGGCCATCATTGTTTTTGAATGGCCCGGTTCCAGGCCATGTAGCGCACCGAGCAGGATAGCGCTGGGAACAAACAGCCAGGCGTTGCCCTGCTGAAGGAGTGAAGCAAAATCGGTCATGGGAAATTCCGGAGTGGAAAGCGTGTGAAGATACTACTCCCCCCCAGTAGTTCAATACTACCCCCCAGTAGAAAAATACTCAGGGGGAGTAGAGCGTGATATGCTTTAAAAGCCAAAAAATAAGGGATACAGAGATGTCACATACCGTTCGAGACAAGAAGATGTTACTGACTCGCCTGAAGAAAATTCAGGGGCAGAGCACCGCGCTGGAGAAAATGCTCAACAGCGATCACGAATGCGCCGAGGTGTTACAGCAGCTGGCGGCGATCCGCGGGGCGGTCAATGGCATGATGATGCAGGTGATCGAAGGGCATTTAACCGATCATGTGGTGAAAGAGCCTGAAGAAGCGCAGCGTGAAGCCGATCTTGGCGTGGTATTGCGGGTGATGAAATCCTATCTCAAGTAGCGTGCGTGCCGAGGTTATTTTCTGCCCAAAGAATAAATTCCGTTTTTGGCAGCGCTTTGCTGTAGTACCACCCCTGCCCGTACTGCACGCCGTGTTGGTGTAGCCAGGCGAGTTGCCCTGCGGTTTCGACGCCCTCCGCCACCATCGCCAGCTTCAGCGACTTCGCTATTTCAATGATGTGCGGCGTCACGTTTTTATATTCCAGCGCATCCACGAACGATTTATCAATTTTTAGCGTATCGACGTCCAGATCCTGCAGATAGCTCAGGCTGGAATAGCCCGTGCCAAAATCATCAATATAGACAGGGTGGCCTGAACGGCGAAATGCGGCGATAGCCGGTGCGCTAATTTTGGGATCGGCAAAGCCGCGCTCGGTGAGCTCCAGGGCGATTTGCCGGGGGTGGATCTGCCACTTGTTCAGGAGCTGGCTCAGCAGAGGCGGCAGGATGCCGGAGGTTAAATCGGCAGGGGCGAGGTTAATGGAGATATGCTGATCCGGATAGCGTTGCAGCCAGTGGCCCATATCTTCAAACACCTTTTCGATGACTAACTGTGTCAGCTTCGAGATGAGCCCCGTTTGCTCGGCAAGGGGGACAAAAATATCCGGCGAGAGGCAGCTTCCGTCTGGCTGCGGCCAGCGCGTTAGCGCCTCAGCGCCCACAATTTTTCCGCTACAGAGCGCCACGATGGGCTGATAGTGCACCACAAAATCCCGGCTGTTAATGGCGTCAAGCAGGCGATTGCGCGGCGACTGGATACGCCGCAGGATCCGCAGGACAAACAGTGCGGCGAGCAGGCTTATCAACATGCCGAACGGTAACCAGAAAAGAAGCTGCCGGTGCCAGGTTTCAGCCAGCGGTTTGAGCGTTGCCCATGCGACGACGGTAAATCCAAGCTCAGGTACAGACTTCATGACGTACATTGAACCGTTGTACTGCACGCTTTTCACACCCCGCTCCTGAACCATGTCGCGGATGTGAGAGTCGAGCTTGCTGCTGCTGGCAAATATGCGGTGCGTTGCGCTTCCTACCAGGGCGGCATCAATCGCTATCTCGCCGAAAGGGATCACGTCCACCAGCGAGGCAGGATCGATCATGACAAGGTAGTGGCCTTTTCCCAGCACCGTCATGTAGCGGTTAAACCCAAGATCGTTTTGCGTGGTCAGCCACGCGCTGTAACCATCTTCGGTAATGCGCATTGGAGGAGGGAAAGGGGACGCATGGCTGGTTTGCTCCAGGGAGGAGCAGAGCGGTCGAAGATTGTCAATATAAATCACTTCCTGGACATATCGCCACGAGAAAGCGACCCGGCGCATTTCCCGCAATTGCAAGGGGCTACACGGCACTCCCTCAAAGGCCTGCAGGTGATCGAGCGCTTCTTTTGCCTGATCCACAACCCTGTCGGTGCGAACCAGCACGCGGGAGGCATAGTTATCCAGCGCATCGGCGAATTTATCTTCCGCCTGGCGATGGGCCAGCCAGATGCTCAGGCAAATGGGGACCAGCACAGAAAAGATAAGTACGCCAGTCACCAGACTGACCAGATGTCGGGTTTTCATGCTGTCGTGTCCTTCCTCGTATGCCCGTTCCTGGGCATTGAGTTCCCTGCCTGAAGAGAAAGATTTTACCGCGAAATGATATAGTTATAGCACGTGGTTGGCATGGTTTTCATTTTATCTCAGGCATACGAGAAATTATCGTCAGAAGAGAGGGGTTGTTTTTTCAACCTCGCCTGGATATTATTTTGTTATGTTATAACAAAACATAAAGGATTTACGATGAAACCCGATATTCACCCAGCCTATCGCACCGTGGTATTCCACGACACCAGCGCTAATGAATACTTTAAAGTCGGCTCAACCATTAAAACCGACCGCGAAATTGAACTCGACGGTGAAACGTATCCGTACATCACCATCGAGGTTTCTTCAAAATCGCACCCGTTTTATACCGGTAAGCAGAAAACGTTCTCCACGGACGGCAGCGCAGCGCGCTTCCGCAAGCGTTTTGGCGGTTTTCTCAATGCGAAGCGGGGCTAACCATGCAGGTACTTAACTCATTACGCAGTGCAAAGCAGCGTCACCCGGATTGCCAGATAGTCAAACGCAAGGGACGCTTATACGTGATTTGCAAATCTAATCCGCGCTTTAAGGCGGTTCAGGGACGTAAAAAAAGACGCTAAACGCGCGTTTCTCGCCAGCTTTCCAGGGATCTTTTCTGTTTGCCATCGGCGGTAAAATTGTCGGTGGCAAGCCAGCTTTCAAAGGCGATCGCCAGCGCAGGCCACTCTTTGTCGAGAATCGAAAACCAGTCGGTATCCCGGTTACGGCCTTTTATGACCAGCGCCTGGCGAAAGCGTCCTTCAAACTGAAAGCCCAGACGCAGCGCCGCTTTACGGGAAGGCTCGTTCAGGCTATTGCACTTCCATTCATAACGCCGGTACCCCAGGGTATCGAATACGTACCGCATCAGCAGATACTGCGCTTCTGTCGACCCTGGCGTGCGGCTTAACAGAGGAGAGAAGTGAACGTGCCCCACTTCCACGACCCCGTTTTTAGGATCGATCCGCATCAGGGACAGCGTCCCGACAGGAGACTGGGTCCGGTTGTCCATAACGGTAAAGTGGATGGGATCGGATAACTCACTTACGCTCGCCACCCAGTCGGCAAACTCCTCTGCGGTGGCATCGGGTTCACGCAGCAGCCACGTCCAGCTGCGGGTATCTTCGGCCAGTGAATAGGCGGAGAACAACGCGTGGGCATGCTCCACGCGCAGCGGCTCAAGCCGACAATAGTGACCCTGAAGGACCACCCGGGACGGGTGCTGACGAGGCTGCCAGTCGATAAGGGCTTCGCCTACAGGCTGTCCAAACTCGTTGAATGTATTCATCTTTATTTCCATGACGTTGAAAAGATCTCCAGATTAGTGAATTGCTGGTTCCTTAAAAAGAACCACCAGGCTATGTTTTTCTGATACCACAAGGAGGGGAGATGAATATACCAGGTGATGAGCTTTACACTTTGCTCCATGCTGCGCTGAAAAAGCGTGGGCAGGAGACGCTTCAGCGCGCGCTCTATCTCGCTTTGCGGGAGGCCATACTGAGCGGAAGGCTTCTGTCCGGCAGCCAGCTGCCCGGTTCGCGAACGCTGGCGCAGCAGATCTCGGTTTCCCGAAACACGGTCAATGCGGCGCTGGACCAGCTCACGCTCGAAGGCTATTTGCTGCGTAACCGTCAGGGGACGCGGGTGGGGCAATTCGCTCATCGTACGATTGCCCGGACATTGCCGGATCCTGACGTCAGGCTGACAAAACGTGTCGCCCTGCTGCCCGCGCCCGGGCCGCGCGACACCCCGGTGATGGCGTTTACGCCGGGAACGCCTGCCATTAACTATTTCCCCTTGCCGCTGTGGCGGCGATTGTACGATCGCGTCCTGCGCGAGGAGGGAAGCGCCCTGTTAGGCTATGGCGACCCGGCCGGCGAGCCGTCGCTGCGCGCCGCGATTGCCCGGCATCTCGCCCTGTCCCGCGGTATCGACTGCGACGCCAGCCAGATTGTGATAACCGAAGGGGCGCTTGAAGGCGTCAACCTCTGCACGATGCTGTTAAGCGAGCCTGCCGATGTCGCCTGGGTAGAAAACCCCGGCTATAGCGGGGCAAAGAGTGCGTTTGTTAAAACTGGCCTGGCAATGACGGGAATACCGGTAGATGACGAGGGAATGTGCTGGGAAGGGCTGGATGCGCCTGCGCCCTCAATGATTTTTACCTCACCTTCGCATCAGTTCCCTTACGGGAGCGTGCTCAGCGCGCGGCGGCGGCTGGCGCTGCTGGAGCTGGCCCGGCAGCATAACGCGTGGATCATTGAAGACGATTACGACAGCGAGTTCCGCTATGCCGGTGAGCCCGTACCGGCGATGCTGGGAATGGTCAACAATGCGCCCGTTGTGTATCTGGGGACGTTCAGTAAAACGCTGTTTCCCTCGCTCAGAATGGGGTTCATGGTGCTACCGCCAGCGCTGGCGAAAGCGGCTCGCCCGGCCATCGGCTCGCTGTTGCGCGGAGGACATCGTGCGGAGCAGCGTACCCTGGCGCTGTTTATTGAAGAAGGTTATTACGCCCGTCATCTTGCCGCCATGCGTCGGCTCTACCGTAAACGCTACCGCCAGCTGCGTGAGGTGCTGGGCGCAGAGCTTTATTCTCCGCACCGCATTCTGGCAGGCGAAGGGGGAATGCATCTGACGCTGGCGATAGACGGTATTGACGACCAGAAGCTGGTGGAGCAGGCGAGGGCGTTTCAGCTGGCACCCGCTGCGCTGAGCGGGTACTACCTGGAGGCGAAGCAGGGGCAAACCGGTCTGGTTTTAGGTTACGGCAATACCTCTGCTTCTCAGTTTGCGCCGGGGATCCGACGCCTGCAGGCGTTAATTACGCAGCAGCAGGGCGGGAAAGGGTAAAGACATCATAGAAAGAGAGCTGACCTTTGGTGGAGACCATTTTCTGCAGCTTCTCTTTTTGCCCGGCTTCAACCGCCGGAGAGTGCATGATGTTTTCGATCAGCTCTTCTGGCACGTAACGCGTGTTGTACCATTCGCCGTTATAGCAGACCCGGAAATCGAGCACGTCGATATCTTCGTAACGGTAGCGCGGATTCACGTCGAAAAAGAAAAAGGCGTTAAAGACGACAAACAGTACAACCAGCAGCCAGACGGAGTCCACCAGCGTTTCTGACTTCAGCATCACAACAAGCGTCGCCAGCCAGGCGGCATACATGGCGACAAACAGTCCAGGATGTTTGCGAATAAAGCTAATGCTAAAGCGCGGGCGATTGTCGCGCTTTTCGCGGAGGTTAAGATCGTCGATGGTGGCGGTAAGCAGGCGCTGTATCTCGGTCATTTTTTGCCTTCATAAGAGTTGACAATACAGGGGGTCTGCCAATTTTAGGGGAGCCATCAGGCTGAAAAAAGTAACAGTCTGGCGCTAAAAGACTATAACAGTTGACTCCCCGCAACCTCACAGCGTTTTGATGATTTTTGCCGGATTGCCGCCAACGACGACGTTAGCCGGGACGTCTTTCGTCACGACGGCGCCGGAGGCCACCACCACATTATCACCAATGGTGACGCCAGGGTTAATGACAGCCCGGCCGCCAATCCAGACGTTATTGCCAATATTGACGGGTTTTCCAAACTCCACGCCGCTGTTTCGTTCTTCCGCGTCCAGGGGATGGGTAGCCGTATAAATATGAACACCCGGTGCGAGCATACAGTTATCGCCAATATGAACAGGGCAGACATCCAGCATCACGCAGTCGAAGTTAGCGTAAAAGTTTTTGCCCAGATAAATGTTATATCCGTAGTCGCAGCGGAAGCTCGGCTCAATGTAAGCGTCTGCGCTTTGTCCCAGAAGTTCCGCCAGAATGTTCTGGCGTTCTGTTTTTTCATCAGGCGCGGTGTGGTTATAGCGGTAAACCAGATGTCGGGCCCGCAGTCGGTCAGCCCGTAACGTCTCATCGCCGGGGCGGTAATGTTCACCGGCAATCATTTTCTGTTTTTCTAAGCTCATTGGAAACCTCTTTGGATGTTATTACCGAAGGGTAATCGGAACAGGCCGGAAGGGGAACGTTCCCGAAAAGCCGGTGTGACTGACGTCACAACATTGCTGCTGATGAACACGTTTTACACGGAGACCTGGCCTGGGCACAGGGAGCATAACGGGACAGGTAAATACTCAGAACGAGGCGTAGAACTCTACAGACACCCTTCAAAGATTAACGGACAAATTTCCACACAGAAGTAGGGATTTTGTCATACAGTTTATTCATTGTCAGTTCAGCAAGACGATGGTCAGCGGCTGAATAAAATACCGCCAGTTCATTATCAGAAAGCTCGTATTTATTCTTTTCAATGACGCGCTCAAGCGTGTCAATTGACTGACAACGTCGTAAGCGCATCAAATAATCGATTTTTGTGAGTGGTTTATCAGACATAAATTCACCTTAGTAATTGTAATAATTTTAACAGGAAAGACTCACCGGGTTAGCTCTGCTCACGTTGACGAAACAGCGGAATAGCCGATTTCCCGATTTACGCCATTTTTGCAAATCCTGAGCGTTAATGCCGTAACTGCTGAACAACATAAAGGTGTCGTCCAGGTATTCATCAATTTGCTCAATGAGCTTATTATCTTCATTGTACTTAATTTTATAATTAAGTGCGAAGGTTGCGATATGCTCTATCAGCTCATTCAACTGTAAATTGATGGCAGACGTTGGGTCGTTTACCCAGCCATGGTTACTTTCATCAAGATTGGCAAGGCAGTCATGGTACAAGGATTCGCAGAGAAATTTCAACTGCGCGATATCATGCCTTTTTGGCGAGTACTCGTCCATAGCGCATCCCCTTCTGAGTGATTTCTTACTCACCGAACATCATTGTCGGGATGGATACAACTGACTTAGCTACATGAGTGCTGTGTTCCTGATAACCTAACTATAAGCCACTCCTTCCTGGATTTCACCGCGCTATTACGAAAAATTACAAATAAAAACCGCAGGCTGGGAGCATGCACGCAAATGGTCACCCTGGTCTCAACGTTTTTATCCAAATTAACGACGGGGTTTTATCGCTTCCTTACGTTTCATCGGCTTAGCAAAAATGATGAGAAAAGTTCAGATTCAGACTTATCTTTGTAAGAACTTCTTATTAGGAATATTCCTAATAGCTTAAGCGGGGAAATGAAATTAAAAAAATCCTGAATTCACCGATTAAGGTATCAGTTAATTATGATATGTCTATTTAAGATGGCAGAAAATAAATAGAGCCACAATAAGCGTAATTTATGATTTTTTCTGAAAATGAAAAAGGCCGCTAATGCGGCCTTTTTATCATGTGGAACCGGTATCAGTGAGGTTCTACCGAATGACTGTGTTCAACATCTTCATTCTTGCGGCTAAAGCGGCGGCGAACCACCACGAAGAACACCGGTACGAAGAAGATAGCCAGTACGGTCGCGGTAACCATACCGCCCATCACGCCTGTACCTACCGCGTTCTGCGCGCCGGAGCCCGCACCGGAGCTGATAACCAGCGGCAGTACGCCGAGGATGAACGCCAGCGACGTCATCAGGATTGGGCGCAGACGCATACGAACCGCTTCAAGCGTCGCCTCAATAAGACCTTTGCCTTCTTTCTCCATCAGATCTTTGGCGAATTCAACGATAAGTATCGCGTTCTTCGCCGACAAGCCAATGGTTGTCAGCAGGCCTACCTGGAAGTAAACGTCGTTGGTCAGTCCACGGAACGTTGCCGCAAGCAGCGCACCGATAACCCCGAGCGGAACCACCAGCATAACGGAGAACGGAATCGACCAGCTCTCGTACAGTGCCGCCAGACACAGGAAGACCACAATCAGTGAAATGGCGTACAGGGCTGGAGCCTGGTTACCGGACAGACGTTCCTGATAGGACATACCGGTCCAGTCATAGCCGATACCCGCAGGCAGTTTGCTTGCCAGTTCTTCCATCAGGTTCATGGCTTCACCGGTGCTTCGGCCCGGAGCAGCCTGACCCAGGATCTCCATCGATGGCAGACCGTTATAGCGTTCCAGACGCGGCGAACCGTATTCCCAGCGTGAGGTTGAGAACGCCGAGAACGGTACCATCTGACCATTGCTTCCGCGCACGAACCAGCTGTTGATATCGTTAGGCAACATACGGTACTGCGCCTCGGACATCACGTACACTTTCTTCACACGACCGCGGTCGATGAAGTCGTTAACGTAGCTACCGCCCCAGGCAGCGCCCAGCGTGGTGTTGATGTCACTGATGGATACGCCCAGCGCCTGGGCTTTCTCCTGGTCGATATCGATCTTGTACTGCGGCGTATCTTCCAGGCCGTTTGGACGCACGCCAACCAGCAGGTCAGGATGTTTAGCGACTTCACCAAACAGCTGGTTACGCGCCTGAGTCAGTTTCTCGTGACCCAGACCGCCCTGGTCAATCAGCTGGAAGTCGAAACCGGTCGCCGTACCCAGTTCAACAATCGCTGGCAGGTTAAAGGCAAAGACCATCGCATCTTTAATCTGCGAGAAGGTGCCCATTGCACGGCCGGTGATGGCTTCAACCTTGTTCTTTTCGCCTGGACGTTCAGACCAGTCTTTAAGAGAAACGAAGGCAATACCGGTGTTCTGACCACGACCCGCAAAGCCAAAGCCGTTAACCGCAAACACGGACTCAACGTTGTCTTTCTCTTTGGTGAGATAGTAGTCCGTCACTTCATCCAACACTTTCTGGGTACGCTCTTGCGAGGCACCCGCCGGAAGCTGTGCCATCGTCAGGAACACGCCCTGGTCTTCATCTGGCAGGAACGAGCTTGGCAGACGAACGAACAGGAAGGCCATGCCCACCACGATGATGATATAGAGCAGCAGGTAACGACCGGTGCTGCGCAGGATGTTGCCCACGCTGTCGGTGTAGTGATGCGTGCTCTTATCGAACATGCGGTTAAACCAGCCGAAGAACCCTTTGTGCTCGCCGTGACCGCCTTTCTGAATTGGCTTCAGCATGGTGGCACACAGGGCAGGGGTCAGGATCAACGCGACCAGTACCGACAGCGCCATCGCGGAAACGATGGTAATGGAGAACTGGCGGTAAATCGCACCGGTAGAGCCTCCGAAGAAGGCCATCGGGATAAATACCGCAGACAGCACCATCGCGATACCGACCAGCGCGCCCTGGATCTGGCCCATTGATTTACGGGTCGCTTCCTTCGGCGGCAAACCTTCTTCCGCCATCACGCGTTCGACGTTCTCGACCACGACGATGGCGTCATCCACCAGCAGGCCGATGGCGAGCACCATCCCGAACATCGTCAGGGTGTTTATTGAGTAGCCGAATATCGACAGGATCGCAAAGGTCCCGAGCAATACCACCGGCACGGCAATCGTTGGGATAAGCGTCGCGCGGAAGTTTTGCAGGAACAGGTACATCACCAGGAATACCAGGATGATCGCCTCAACCAGCGTCTTAACCACTTCATGAATCGAGATTTTGACGAACGGCGTGGTGTCGTACGGGTAAACGATTTTCAGACCTGACGGGAAGAACGGTTCCATCTTCTTCAGCTCTGCGCGGATCGCCGTGGCGGTGTCCAGGGCGTTAGCGCCGGTCGCCAGTTTGATACCCAGACCGGAAGCCGGTTTACCGTTGAACTTCGCGATGATGTCGTAGTTCTCACCGCCCAGCTCAACTTTCGCCACGTCGCGCAGGCGAACCTGCGAACCGTCCTGATTCACCTTCAGCAGAATTTTGCTGAATTCATCGGCAGAGGTCAGACGGGTCTGCGCGATGATCGAGGCGTTAAGCTGCTGGCCTTTCACCGGCGGCGTACCGCCTAACTGACCTGCCGCTACCTGGGCGTTCTGCGCTTTAATCGCGCTGATCACGTCAACCGGGGTCAGTTGGAAGTTGTTCAGCTTGTTCGGATCCATCCAGATACGCATCGCGTACTGGGAACCGAACAGCTGCACGTCACCCACACCGGAAGTACGGCTGATGGCGTCCTTCATGTTGGCGCCCACGTAGTCGGAAATATCCTCCTGCGTCATGGTGCCGTTGGTGTTGATAACGCCGACAACCATCAGGAAGCTACTGGACGATTTCTCGACGCTCACACCCTGCTGTTGTACTTCCTGCGGCAGCAAAGGCATAGCCAGCTGCAGTTTGTTCTGCACCTGAACCTGCGCAATGTCAGCATCCGTACCTGACTGGAAGGTCAGGGTGATCTGCACCGTACCGGTGGAGTCACTGTTTGAGGACATGTACATCAGGTTATCGATACCGTTCATGTTCTGTTCGATAACCTGGGTGACGGTGTCCTGCACCGTTTTCGCATCAGCCCCCGGGTAGGTTGCGGAAATTGTCACCGCCGGTGGCGCAATCGTTGGATATTGCGCAACAGGCAGCTTCAGGATCGCAAGTCCCCCGGCCAGCATGATGATTATGGCGATCACCCACGCAAATATGGGGCGATCGATAAAGAAATTAGGCATGTCTTAACGGCTCCTGTTTAAGTTAAGACTTGGTTTGTTCTGACTGGCCAGCGGCCGAAGCTTGTTGTTTATCGTCAGATTTCACTTCCTGTGCTTTAACCTGCGCGCCAGGACGAACTTTTTGCAAACCAGTAACAATCACGCGATCGCCATCTTTTAGACCTTCCGTCACCAGCCATTTATCGCCAATCGCCTGAGTGGCGGTGATATTGCGCGTTTCGACTTTGTCATCAGCCCCAACAACCAGCGCGCTCGCATCGCCGCGTGGCGTACGGGTCACACCCTGCTGTGGAACCAGAAGTGCGGTTGGATTCGTTCCTTCTTCCAGACGCGCGCGAACGAACATACCTGGCAGCAGATTTTTGTCAGGGTTCGGGAAAATCGCACGTAAGGTGATGGAACCGGTAGTCTGGTCGACCGTCACGTCAGAGAATTCCAGGGTTCCTTCCTGCGGGAACTTGATACCGTCATTGGTAATCAGTTCCACTTTGGCTTTGCCGTTTTCCTGTTTCAGGGTGCCGTTAGCCAGCTCCTGTTTCAGGCGCAGGAAATCGTTGCTGGACTGCGTCACGTCAACGTAGATCGGATCAAGCTGCTGCACGGTTGCCAGCGCATTGGTCTGACCGTTCTGCACCAGCGCTCCTTCCGTGACGGAAGATTTACCAATACGACCGCTGATAGGAGAGGTCACTTTGGTATAGGCCAGGTTAATGCGCGCGGTTTCGACGGCCGCTTTGGCTGCCACCACGGCCGCGTTAGCCTGCTGTGCATCGGCCAGAGCGGTATCGTAATCCTGTTGGCTGATGTACTTGGTGCCGAGCAGCTTTTGGTAGCGGTTCAACGTCAGCTGAGCAATTTTGGCCGCGGCTTGTGCTTTCGCCAGGTCGCCTTTCGCACTTTCATAAGAGGCCTGATAGGTTGCTGGATCAATCTGATACAGAGACTCACCGGCTTTCACATCACCACCTTCGGTGAAGTTACGCTTCAGGATAATGCCGCTGACCTGAGGACGCACTTCCGCAATGCGGTAAGCATTGGTACGGCCTGGTAATTCGGTGGTGATTTGTAGAGGTTCAGATTTGAGCGTCACGACGCCTACTTCTGGCGCCTGCTGAGCTCCTTGTTGAGCTGGTTTGTCGTCACATCCTGTTAGCGCTAAGCTGCCTGAGAGCATCAGAACGACCGCCAGAGGCGTTAACCCTCTGTTTTTGTTCATATGTAAACCTCGAGTGTCCGATTTCAAATTGATCAAGGGTCCTGAGTCTAAAAACCCATTGCTGCGTTTATATTATCGTCATGCTATGGTACATACATTCACAAATGTATGTAAATCTGACTCCTGTAAATTCACCCACCTATGGCACGAAAAACTAAACAACAAGCGCTGGAAACCCGACAACACATTCTGGATGTGGCAATACGTTTGTTCTCGCAGCAGGGTGTTTCATCCACCTCGCTGGCGCAGATTGCTCAGGCTGCCGGTGTGACGCGAGGAGCGATTTACTGGCATTTTAAAGATAAGTCAGATCTGTTCAGTGAAATCTGGGAGCTTTCAGAGTCCAGCATTAGCGATCTCGAGAGTGAGTATCGGGCAAAATTCCCTGACGATCCACTCTCAGTATTGAGAGAAATATTAGTATATATCCTTGAAGCAACGGTAGTTGAAGAACGTCGCAGATTAATGATGGAGATTATTTTTCATAAATGCGAGTTCGTGGGCGAGATGGCGGTGGTGCAGCAGGCGCAACGCAGCCTTAGCCTGGAGAGCTATGATCGTATTGAACAGAACCTGAACCTGTGTATGCAGGCAAAACTCTTACCGGCCAATCTCTTGACCCGACGGGCGGCAATCCTGATGCGCAGCTACATTTCAGGTCTGATGGAAAACTGGCTTTTCTCGCCGCAATCCTTTGACCTCAAAGAGGAAGCCCGCAGCTACGTGGCGATTTTACTGGAAATGCTACAGCTCTGCCCCACGCTGCGCAGCGACGCGCCTTCGCTAACGGCCTGATCCCTTTCCAGGATTTATCTCAGAGGATAACGTTCGCGCTATTCTGCTTTCAGCGAGCGTGATATTCTTCACGCCGGACTATTTTCGGTCATCTTCTGACATCATTCACAACTATGCTGCCCATCAATCGCTCGCAACATCCTGTTTTTGCATTGCTCTTTGCGATGCTGTTTTTCTTCGCCACGGCGCCGCTGACCTGGGCCCGCGCCGATAACAGCAATGATATTCCCTCGCGCAGCGATGTTCAGTCGCAGCTCGACACGCTGAACAAACAAAAAGATCTCTCCCCTCAGGAGAAACTCGTCCAGCAGGATCTGACGGAAACGCTGGAAACGCTGGATAAAATTGAACGCATCAAAGCGGAAACCGTCCAGCTTCGTCAGAAGGTGGCGCAGGCGCCTGAAAACATGCGTAAGGCCACCGACGCGCTGAATGCCCTCAGCGATGTGGATAACGACGACGAGACGCGCAAGACGCTCTCGACGCTCTCTTTACGCCAGCTGGAGTCCCGCGTCGCGCAACTGCTCGACGACCTGCAAACCGCGCAGTCGGATCTCGCAACCTATAACAGCCAGCTTGTCTCGCTGCAGACCCAGCCCGAGCGCGTGCAAAACGCGATGTACGCCGCGTCTCAGCAGCTGCAGCAGATCCGCAACCGTCTGAACGGCACGACGGTCGGCGAAGGCACGCTGCGCCCGACGCAGCAAACCCTGCTGCTGGTTCAGCAGACCTTGCTCAATGCACAGATTGAACAGCAGCGTAAAAGCCTGGAAGGGAATACGGTGCTACAGGACACGCTTCAGAAACAGCGTGATTACGTCACCGCGAATATTAACCGCCTGGAACACCAGCTTCAGCTGTTGCAGGAGGCGGTAAACAGCAAACGCCTGACCCTGACGGAAAAAACCGCCCAGGAGGCCGTATCGCCTGACGAAACCGCCCGCATTCAGGCGAATCCGCTGGTGAAACAGGAGCTCGAGGCCAACCACCAGCTTAGCCAGCGCCTGATACTGGCGACGGAAAACGGCAACTCGCTGGTTCAGCAAAATATCAAAGTGAAGAACTGGCTGGATCGCGCGCTGCAGGCTGAGCGCAACATCAAAGAGCAGATTGCGGTCCTGAAGGGCAGCCTCCTGCTGTCGCGTATTCTCTACCAGCAGCAGCAGACGCTCCCGTCCGCCGATGAGCTGGAGGACATGACCAACCGCATTGCGGATTTACGTCTGGAACAGTTTGACGTCAACCAGCAGCGCGATGCCCTTTTCCAGAGCGATGCCTTTGTCGCCAAAATTGAAGAGGGGCATTCCAGCGACGTGAACCCGGAAGTGCACGACGCGCTGCTCCAGGTCGTCGATATGCGTCGCGAGCTGCTGGACCAGCTCAACAAACAGCTGGGCAACCAGCTGATGATGGCCATTAACCTGCAAATCAACCAGCAGCAGCTGGTGAGCGTCTCGAAAAGTCTGCAGGAGATCCTGACCCAGCAGATTTTCTGGGTGAACAGCAACAAGCCGATGGACTGGGACTGGGTCAAATCCTTCCCGGAGACGCTGAAAACGCAGATTAAGAGCATGAAGATCACCGTAAACTGGGAGAAAGCCTGGCCTGCGGTGACGATTGCCTTGCTGGCGGGATTACCGCTGCTGCTGATTGCCGGCCTGATCCGCTGGCGTCTGGGCTGGCTGAAAAAATATCAGGCGAAGCTGGCCTCCGAAGTGGGGCAGCTGCGCAACGATAGCCAGCTCCATACGCCTAAAGCGATTCTGATCGATCTCATCCGCGCCCTGCCGGTGTGCCTGATTATTCTGGCCGTGGGCCTGATTCTGCTTACCATGCAGCTCAACGTCAGCGATCTGCTGTGGGCGTTCAGTAAAAAACTGGCGCTGTTCTGGCTGGTCTTTGGCGTGTGCTGGAAGGTGCTGGAAAAAGACGGCGTGGCGGTGCGTCATTTCAACATGCCTGCGCAGCTTACCAGCCACTGGCGTCGTCAGATTGTGCGCATCAGCCTGGCGCTCCTGCCGCTGCACTTCTGGTCGGTTGTCTCTGAGCTTTCTCCGCTGCACCTGATGGATGACGTGCTGGGCCAGCTGGTTATCCTGCTGAACCTGCTGCTGATTGCGATCCTGATGTGGCCGATGTGCCGCGACAGCTGGCGTGATAAAGAGTCCCACAATATTCGCCTGGCCACCGTGACGGTGCTGGCGATCATTCCGCTGGCGCTAATGGTGCTGACGGCAACGGGCTACTTCTATACCACGCTGCGCCTGTCCGGGCGCTGGATTGAAACGGTCTATCTGGTGATCGTCTGGAACCTGCTCTATCAGACCGTGCTGCGCGGCCTGAGCGTGGCGGCTCGCCGCATTGCCTATCGCCGTGCTATCGCGCGTCGTCAGCATCAGGTGAAAGAGGGGGCCGAAGGCGCGGAGCCGCAGGAAGAGCCGACCATCGCCCTGGAGCAGGTTAACCAGCAGACGCTGCGCATCACCATGCTGGTGATGATCGCCCTGTTTGCGGTGATGTTCTGGGCCATCTGGTCCGATCTTATTACCGTTTTCGCCTATCTCGACAGTATTACCCTCTGGCAATACAACGGTACCGAAGCGGGCGCGGCGGTCATGAAAAGCGTGACCATGGGCAGCCTGCTGTTTGCGCTGGTGTCGTCGGTGGTGGCCTGGGCGCTGATTCGCAACCTGCCAGGCCTGCTCGAAGTGCTGCTCCTGTCACGTCTGAATCTCCGCCAGGGGGCGTCCTACGCCATTACCACGATCCTCAACTACGTGATCATTATTGTTGGGGCGATGACGGTCTTTGGCTCGCTTGGCGTCTCGTGGGATAAACTGCAGTGGCTGGCGGCCGCCCTCTCGGTCGGTCTTGGTTTTGGCCTGCAGGAGATCTTCGGTAACTTCGTGTCCGGCCTGATCATCCTGTTCGAACGTCCGGTACGAATCGGCGATACCGTCACCATCGGCACCTTCTCCGGTACGGTCAGCAAGATCCGCATTCGTGCCACCACCATCACCGACTTCGATCGCAAAGAGGTGATCATCCCGAACAAAGCGTTCGTGACCGAGCGCCTGATCAACTGGTCGCTCTCCGATACGGTGACGCGCGTGGTGATCCGCCTGGGCGTAGCCTACGGATCGGATCTGGAGAAGGTGAAAGAGGTGCTGCTCAAGGCGGCGTCAGAACATCCGAAAGTGATGCACGATCCGGCGCCGGCGGTCTTCTTCACCACCTTTGGGCCGAGCACGCTGGATCACGAGCTGCGTTTATACGTGCGCGAGCTGCGTGACCGCAGCTACACGGTGGATGAACTCAACCGTTCTATCGATCGTCTGTGCCGTGAAAACGATATTAATATCGCCTTCAACCAGCTCGAGGTTCACCTGCGCAACGAGAAAGGTGATGAGCATACGGAAGTGAAGCGCGACATTAAGGGTGACGATCCTACACCTGCTTAATCTATTTTCTCTCAGCCCTCAGGGGCGAGGGAACGATTTTCCCCCTCTCCCTCAGGGAGAGGGCTGGGGTGAGGGTAATTTACCTTCAAAATCCCGCCGCACAATCTCCAGCGCCTTAAGCACCGTCTCCGCCGGGATCTCATGATTCTCCAGCAGCATAATCAAATCGACGGCCAGCTTGACCTCATCGGGTGCATTTTCCAGTGACATGGGTGTGGCTCCTGTTAACGGGTCAAACGTTCTATGACGCGCTCAATCTCGTCCCGCGCCTGACGGCAGCGGACGATACGTCCTTCCAGCGCGCTAATCTCGCGCATCAATAGCTGCTGCTCTTCCAGCGTCTCGCTGTTGTTTAGCCGCGTCTCGCGCTCGCGCTTCATCTCAAAGAGCCTGCGCTCAAACTCCTGGTTCTCCAGCCGCTTGCGCTGCCATTTACCGAGCCCCGGCGAGGCGCTGTCCCAGGCGCGCAGCGGCCAGGCGGCGATTTCGCGATGCAGAGCGGTGATCTGCTCTGTGAGATGCTCTGCGAGCCACGCCACCTGTTCCTGCTGTTCACTCTCAACCGCATGGCGAAGCTCGTCGAGGTTGGTCTGCGCTTCCGCCAGGTAATCCTGAATGACGGTGCTGCGGGTACGAAAAAGCTGCCGGTCAAAGCGCGGTTTCAGCGTGGCGTGGCCCATCAGCGGTGTAGCCTGCTCCCGCAGAGCACTAAGCTGATTTTGCAGCCTCTCAAGAAGCAGTGCTGTTTTCAAGGCGCTCTCCAGTGGTAAAGTAGCCGTTCAGTTTGATAACGATTCGCATTATGAAGCGTACTATTTTAATCATCATTGGCTGGCTCGCGGTAGTGCTTGGCACGCTGGGTGTGTTTTTACCCTTGCTGCCGACCACCCCGTTTATCCTGCTGGCGGCCTGGTGCTTCGCCCGCTCATCGCCGCGTTTTCACCACTGGCTGCTCTATCGCTCGTGGTTTGGCGGCTATCTGCGGCACTGGCAAAAACACCGGGCCATGCCGCCAGGCGCGAAGCCGCGCGCGATCGCGGTGATCCTCATCACCTTCGCTATTTCATTATGGCTGGTGAAAATGATGTGGGTACGTATTCTGCTGCTGGCGATCCTCTCCTGCCTGCTTTTCTTCATGTGGCGGATCCCCGTGGTTGATGAAAAGCAACAAAAGCACTGAAGCCTCATCATGGCTGTTGCAATTATCACGCGCAGCCAGTAAATTCGACCGTTTTCGAGCACAGGTGCGCCTGGTCAAAGGTTAAACAATTGTTGCCTTGGCCGACTCGTTGCGCGCTGTGAGTAACACTGTTTCATTTAGGCAAAACCGATGACCGCAACTGCACAGCAGCTTGAATATCTGAAAAACAGCATCAAAAGCATCCAGGACTATCCAAAGCCTGGCATTCTTTTCCGTGATGTCACCAGCTTGCTGGAAGACCCGAAAGCGTACGCGCTCAGCATTGAACTGCTGGTCGAGCGTTATAAAAACGCCGGGATCACCAAAGTAGTAGGTACCGAAGCCCGTGGCTTCCTGTTTGGCGCACCGGTTGCGCTGGCAATGGGCGTGGGTTTTGTGCCGGTGCGTAAGCCGCGCAAACTGCCGCGTGAAACCATTGCTGAGAGCTATGAGCTGGAGTACGGCACCGATCAGCTGGAGATCCACGTTGATGCGATCAAGCCTGGCGACAAAGTGCTGGTGGTGGACGATCTGCTGGCAACCGGCGGTACCATTGAAGCGACCGTGAAATTGATCCGTCGTCTGGGTGGTGAAGTGACCGACGCGGCATTCATCATCAACCTGTTCGATCTCGGCGGTGAACAGCGCCTGGAAAAACAGGGCATCACCAGCTACAGCCTGGTGCCTTTCCCGGGTCATTAATCCCGGTTTTCACAACCTCGCTCAATGGGTGAGGTTGTGATAGCATTCCCCTCCATAAATTCACCTTCCAGCGTTGCAGAGCCTGCCCATGAGTTATCAGGTGTTAGCCCGTAAATGGCGACCACAAACCTTTGCTGACGTTGTCGGTCAGGAACATGTGCTGACGGCCCTGGCGAACGGCTTGTCGCTAGGTCGCATCCATCACGCCTATCTTTTCTCCGGCACCCGCGGCGTCGGTAAGACCTCTATTGCCCGTTTGCTGGCAAAAGGTCTCAACTGCGAAACCGGGATCACCGCCACGCCGTGCGGCGTATGTGATAACTGCCGGGAGATCGAGCAGGGGCGTTTTGTCGATCTGATCGAGATCGACGCCGCCTCGCGTACCAAAGTGGAAGATACCCGCGATCTGCTCGATAACGTGCAGTACGCCCCGGCGCGTGGCCGCTTCAAGGTCTACCTGATCGATGAAGTGCACATGCTGTCGCGCCACAGTTTCAACGCCCTGCTGAAAACGCTGGAAGAGCCGCCCGCGCACGTGAAGTTCCTGCTGGCGACCACCGATCCGCAAAAGCTGCCGGTCACGATTTTGTCGCGCTGCCTTCAGTTCCACCTGAAGGCGCTGGACGTTGAGCAGATCCGCGCGCAGCTTGAGCACATTCTTGATGAAGAGAAAATTGTCCACGAACCGCGCGCCCTGCAGCTGCTGGCCCGCGCGGCGGACGGCAGCCTGCGTGATGCGCTCAGCCTGACCGACCAGGCGATTGCCAGCGGTGACGGCAAGCTCTCCACCGAGGCGGTCAGCACCATGCTCGGCACGCTGGATGACGATCAGGCGCTGTCGCTTATCGAGGCGATGATCGCCGCCAACGGCGAACGCGTGATGTCGCAGGTGAACGCGGCCGCTGCCCGGGGTATCGAATGGGAAGGACTGCTGGTTGAGATGCTCAGCCTGCTGCACCGCGTGGCGATGCTGCAGCTTTCTCCGTCCGCCATCGGAGCGGATATGGCCGCCATTGAACAGCGGATGCGTGAGCTTGCCCGCACCGTGCCGCCTGCCGACGTGCAGCTGTACTACCAGACGCTGCTGATTGGCCGCAAAGAGTTACCGTTCGCGCCGGATCCACGTATGGGCGTTGAAATGACGCTGCTGCGCGCGCTGGCGTTCCACCCGCGCATGCCATTGCCGGAGCCGGAAGCGCCGCGGCAGTCTTTCGCGCCGGTCGCCCCTACGGCGGTGATGTCGCCGCAGCAGGTGCCACCGCAGCCGACACCGCCGCCGCCGCAAAACGTGCCGCTGTCGGATGCCACCAGTTCGGTGCTTGCCGCACGCAGCCAGCTGCAGCGTGCGCAGGGAGTAACCAAACCAAAAAAGAGTGAACCGGCAGCGCCAGGAAGAGCGCGGCCGGTGAACAACGCCGCGCTTGAACGACTGGCCTCGGTAACGGAGCGCGTACAGTCGCGTCCGGCACCGTCCGCGCGCGAGCAGAAAGCCCCGGTGAAAGAAGAGGCTTACCGCTGGAAGGCAACCACCGTCACCGAAGAGGTGGAGGAAGAGGTCGCCACGCCGAAAGCGCTGAAAAAGGCGCTGGAGCATGCGAAAACGCCGGAGCTTTCCGCGAAGCTTGCCGAAGAGTCCATTGCGCGCGACGCCTGGGCCGCCGAGGTCAGCAAACTCCAGCTGCCGAAGCTGGTCGAGCAGGTCGCGCTGAATGCCTGGAAAGAGCAGGACGGCAATCAGGTGCGTTTGCACCTGCGTCCGGGCCAGCGGCACCTCAATTCCCCTGGCGCGCAAAAGGCGCTGGCCGAGGCGCTCACCGCATTACAGGGTGCGCCGGTTGAATTGACTATCATTGAAGATGATAATCCGGCAGTGAAAACGCCGCTCGAGTGGCGCCAGGCCATTTATGAAGAAAAGCTCGCGCAGGCGCGCGAGGCGATTATTGCGGATAACAACATTCAGACCCTGCGCCGGTTCTTCGACGCCGATCTGGATGAAGAGAGTATTCGCCCCATTTGATCGTGAGTCTGACTTACGGTTGTAATCCTTAAACGTGAAAGAAGAGAGAAGCCTATGTTTGGTGGAAAAGGCGGTCTGGGTGGCCTGATGAAGCAGGCTCAGCAGATGCAGGAAAAAATGCAGAAGATGCAGGAAGAGATCGCTCAGCTGGAAGTCACGGGTGAGTCCGGTGCCGGTCTGGTCAAAGTGACCATCAACGGTGCGCACAACTGCCGTCGCGTGGAAATCGACCCGAGCCTGCTCGAAGACGACAAAGAGATGCTGGAAGATCTGGTTGCAGCCGCGTTTAACGATGCCGCTCGCCGTATCGACGAAACTCAGAAAGAGAAAATGGCCTCTGTTTCCAGCGGTATGCAGCTGCCGCCTGGCTTCAAGATGCCATTCTGATGCAAACCAGTCCGCTGCTCACGCAGTTAATGGAAGCACTGCGCTGCCTGCCGGGCGTTGGCCCGAAGTCGGCGCAGCGCATGGCGTTTACGCTATTGCAGCGCGACCGCAGCGGCGGGATGCGCCTGGCGCAGGCTTTAACCCGCGCCATGTCAGAAATTGGTCACTGTGCGGATTGCCGCACCTTTACCGAGCAGGACGTGTGTAACATCTGTACGAACCCGCGTCGTCAGGAAAACGGTCAGATTTGCGTGGTGGAGAGTCCGGCGGACATCTACGCCATCGAACAAACCGGGCAGTTTTCCGGCCGCTACTTCGTGCTGATGGGGCATCTTTCCCCGCTGGACGGTATTGGCCCGGATGATATCGGTCTTGACCGCCTTGAACAGCGTCTTGAGTCCGAAACCATCAAAGAGGTGATCCTCGCCACCAACCCAACGGTGGAAGGGGAGGCAACCGCCAACTACATCGCCGAACTGTGCTCGCAGTACGGCGTTGACGCCAGCCGCATCGCCCACGGCGTGCCGGTGGGCGGCGAGCTGGAAATGGTCGACGGCACCACGCTGTCGCACTCTCTGGCAGGGCGTCACAAGATTATTTTCTGACCAAACGGAGGCTGCGCGCGCGGCCTCCGCTTGAAAATTTCCCCCCTTATCCCCATCTCTCACTCAACGTTTTAAAACCCCATTAAATGGCATTGTTGAGGTCGACATAGATGAAAGGACAAGAAACCCGTGGTTTCCAGTCAGAAGTAAAACAGCTTCTGCACCTGATGATCCATTCCCTGTATTCCAACAAAGAAATTTTCCTGCGTGAGCTGATTTCCAACGCCTCGGACGCGGCGGACAAGCTGCGCTTCCGCGCGCTGTCCAACCCGGACCTGTATGAAGGCGACGGCGAGCTGCGCGTGCGCGTCTCGTTCAATAAAGAGAACCGCACCCTGACCATCGCCGATAACGGCATCGGGATGAACCGCGACGAGGTGATCGACCACCTCGGCACCATCGCCAAATCCGGCACCAAAGCGTTCCTTGAGTCCATGGGCTCTGACCAGGCGAAAGACAGCCAGCTGATCGGCCAGTTCGGCGTCGGTTTCTACTCGGCGTTTATCGTGGCCGACAAAGTTACCGTCCGTACCCGTGCTGCAGGCGACAGCGCCGAGAACGGCGTCCTGTGGGAATCCAAAGGGGAAGGCGAATACACCGTTGATGACATCACCAAAGCGGATCGCGGTACCGAAATCACCCTGCACCTGCGTGAAGGGGAAGACGATTTCCTGAACGACTGGCGCGTGCGCTCCATCATCAGCAAATATTCCGATCACATCGCCCTGCCGGTAGAGATTGAAAAACAGGAAGAGAAAGACGGTGAAACCGTGGTTTCCTGGGAGAAGATCAACAAGGCGCAGGCGCTGTGGACGCGCAATAAGTCTGAAATTAAAGACGACGAATACAACGAGTTCTACAAGCACATCGCCCACGACTTTACCGACCCGCTGACCTGGAGCCACAACCGCGTGGAAGGTAAGCAGGAGTACACCAGCCTGCTGTACATCCCGGCACAGGCGCCGTGGGACATGTGGAACCGCGATCACAAGCACGGCCTGAAGCTGTACGTGCAGCGCGTATTCATCATGGACGACGCCGAGCAGTTCATGCCGAACTACCTGCGCTTTGTGCGCGGTCTGATCGATTCCAACGATCTGCCGCTGAACGTCTCCCGTGAGATCCTTCAGGACAGCACCGTCACCCGTAACCTGCGCAACGCCCTGACCAAACGTGCGCTGCAGATGCTGGAAAAACTAGCGAAAGACGATGCGGAAAAATATCAGACCTTCTGGAAACAGTTTGGCCTGGTGCTGAAAGAAGGCCCGGCAGAAGACACCGCGAACGTTGAAACGATCGCCAAACTGCTGCGCTTCGCCTCTACGCACACCGACTCCTCCGCGCAGACCGTGTCGCTGGAAGAGTACGTCTCCCGCATGAAAGAAGGGCAGGAGAAGATCTACTACATCACTGCCGACAGCTACGCGGCGGCGAAGAGCAGCCCGCACCTGGAGCTGCTGCGCAAGAAAGGCATCGAAGTGCTGCTGCTTTCTGACCGCATCGACGAGTGGATGATGAACTACCTGACCGAGTTCGACGGTAAATCCTTCCAGTCCGTAGCCAAAGCCGACGAGTCCATCGACAAGCTGGCGGATGAAGTGGACGAAAGCGCGAAAGAAGCCGAGAAGGCGCTGGAGCCGTTCGTTGAGCGCGTGAAAACCCTGCTGGGCGAGCGCGTGAAAGAGGTGCGCTTCACGCACCGTCTGACCGACACCCCGGCCATTGTCACCACCGATGCGGACGAAATGAGCACCCAGATGGCGAAACTGTTCGCGGCGGCGGGCCAGGCGATGCCGGAAGTGAAATATATCTTTGAGCTTAATCCGGATCATCCACTGGTGAAACGCGCGGCGGATACCCAGGACGACGCCCGCTTTGCCGAGTGGGTTGAACTGCTGCTGGATCAGTCCCTGCTGGCCGAGCGCGGCACGCTGGAAGATCCTAACCTGTTCATTAAACGTGTGAATGCGCTGCTGCTGGCGTAATTAAACACCTGCCCCTCACCCTGCCCTCTCCCCAAAGGGGAGAGGGTGTTCAAATTCCCTCTCCCCTTTGGGGAGAGGGTTAAGGTGAGGGGAAACAACCGCACTAATGCAAATAATCTCCCCCCGTTAACCGTTTCAGCCTTCCCGCCTTCCTTGAGCGATGCCCGTTCTGGTGGTATTGTTTAGCGCTTTTGAAAAATTGAAACGACTTTTGAGGGGATTTTCGCAATGCGTATTATTCTGCTTGGCGCTCCGGGCGCGGGTAAAGGAACTCAGGCTCAGTTCATCATGGAGAAATACGGTATTCCGCAAATCTCCACCGGTGACATGCTGCGCGCCGCTGTAAAATCTGGCTCCGAGCTGGGTAAACAAGCGAAAGACATCATGGACGCAGGCAAGCTGGTGACCGACGAGCTGGTTATTGCTCTGGTCAAAGAGCGCATTGCGCAGGAAGACTGCCGTAACGGTTTCCTGCTGGACGGCTTCCCACGCACCATTCCTCAGGCTGACGCCATGAAAGAAGCGGGCATCAACGTGGATTACGTTCTGGAGTTCGACGTACCGGACGAGCTGATCGTTGACCGTATCGTTGGCCGTCGCGTACACGCTGCTTCTGGCCGCGTTTACCACATCAAATTCAACCCGCCTAAGGTTGAAGGCAAAGACGACGTGACCGGCGAAGAGCTGACTACCCGTAAAGACGATCAGGAAGAGACCGTGCGTAAACGCCTGGTGGAATACCATCAGATGACCGCGCCGCTGATCGGCTACTACACCAAAGAAGCGCAGGCGGGTAACACCAAATACGCCAAAGTTGACGGCACCAAAGCCGTGGCTGACGTACGTGCAGAGCTGGAAAAAATCCTCGGCTAATCGCGCGCCTCTCACCCGGGCTCCCGGGTGAGAAATATTCTCATCTTACCTATTACAGCAATGGGTTTCGTTTAAACGCATTTCCGCTACAATTGACAACCTATCAAATGGTTAAGAGGCGTGAATGAGTCAGGCGAAAACCGGCATCCTGCTTGCCAATCTGGGCACTCCAGAAGCACCTACATCAGACGCGGTAAAACGCTACCTGCGACAATTTTTAAGCGACACGCGCGTCGTGGATTTCCCGAGACTGCTGTGGTGGCCGCTGCTGCGTGGCGTCATTCTGCCGATTCGTTCTCCGCGCGTTGCCAAACTCTATCAGTCCGTCTGGATGGAAGAGGGCTCGCCGCTGATGGTTTACAGCCGTCGCCAGGAAAAAGCGCTGGCCGCCCGACTGCCGGATATGCCCGTCGCGCTCGGCATGAGCTACGGAAAACCGTCCCTGCAAAGCGCGGTGGAATCACTGCTGGCGCAGGGCGTGGACCATATCGTCGTGCTGGCGCTCTACCCGCAGTACTCCTGCTCGACGGTGGCCGCCGTCTGGGACGAGCTGGCCCGCATTCTGGCGACCCGCCGCCGCATTCCGGGCGTGACCTTTATTCGCGACTACGCGGATAACGATCTCTACATCCAGGCGCTTGCCAACAGCGCGCGCGCGTCGTTTGAAAAGCACGGCGAGCCGGATCTGCTGCTGCTCTCCTATCACGGGATCCCGCAGCGTTTCGCCAATGAAGGGGATGATTATCCGCAGCGCTGCCGCGATACCACGCGCGAGCTGGTTTCCGCCCTTGGCCTGCCGCCGGAGAAGGTGATGATGACCTTCCAGTCGCGCTTCGGTCGCGAGCCGTGGCTGACGCCTTATACCGATGAAACCCTCAAAATGCTGGGTGAGAAGGGCGTGAAGCACATTCAGGTGATGTCGCCGGGCTTCTCGGCAGACTGTCTGGAAACGCTGGAGGAGATCGCGGTGCAAAACCGGGAATTTTTCCTTGAGGCTGGCGGCGAAAAGTATGAGTACATTCCGGCGCTTAACGACTCGCCTGAGCATATCGACATGATGGTCTCGCTGGTAACGAACAGCCGCTGATCGCACTCCGGGCCGGGTTTGTGCTACCATTCCCGGCCCATATTCTTCGTACAGTTCAGACCATGAAATTTCCCGGTAAACGCAAATCCAAACACTACTTCCCCGTCGATGCCCGCGACCCGCTCCTGCAGCAAATCCAGCCAGAAAACGAAACCAGCGCGGCATGGGTCGTCGGTATCGATCAGACGCTGGTGGACATTGAAGCGAAAGTGGATGATGCGTTTGTCGCCCGTTACGGTCTGAGCGCCGGTCACTCGCTGGTGATTGAGGACGACGTTGCCGAAGCGCTGTATCAGGAGCTGGTGCGCGAAAACCTGATTACCCATCAGTTCGCCGGTGGCACCATCGGCAATACCATGCACAACTACTCCGTGCTGGCCGACGACCGCTCGGTGCTGCTCGGCGTGATGTGCAGCAATATCGAAATCGGTGGCTATGCCTACCGCTATCTCTGCAACACCTCCAGCCGTACCGATCTGAACTACCTTCAGGGCGTCGACGGGCCTATTGGCCGCTGCTTTACGCTGATTAGCGATTCCGGCGAGCGTACTTTTGCCATCAGCCCGGGTCATATGAACAAGCTGCGCGCCGAGAGTATTCCGGAAGAGGTGATCGCGGGCGCCTCGGCGCTGGTGCTGACCTCCTACCTGGTGCGCTGTAAGCCGGGCGAGCCGATGCCGGAAGCGACCATGAAAGCGATCGAGTACGCGAAGAAATACAACGTGCCGGTCGTTCTGACGCTGGGCACAAAATTCGTTATCGCCGATAACCCGGAGTGGTGGCAGGCGTTCCTGAAAGAGCACGTCTCGATTCTGGCGATGAACGAAGAAGAGGCCGAAGCGCTGACCGGCGAAAGCGATCCGCTGCTGGCGTCTGACAAAGCGCTGGACTGGGTGGATCTGGTGCTCTGTACCGCCGGCCCGGTTGGGCTGTACATGGCGGGCTTCACGGAAGAAGAGAGCAAGCGCAAAACCCAGCACCCGCTGCTGCCCGGTGCGATTGCCGAGTTCAACCAGTACGAGTTCAGCCGCGGCATGCGCTACAAAGATTGCGTGAATCCGCTGCGAATCTACTCTCATATCGCGCCATACATGGGCGGGCCGGAGAAGATCATGAACACCAACGGTGCGGGCGACGGCGCGCTGGCCGCACTGCTGCACGACATCACCGCTAACGCCTACCATAAAACCAACGTGCCGAACTCCAGCAAGCATAAGTTCAGCTGGCTGACCTATTCCTCGCTGGCGCAGGTGTGTAAATATGCCAACCGCGTGAGCTATCAGGTACTGAACCAGCATTCTCCGCGCTTAACGCGCGGTCTGCCTGAAAGAGAAGACAGCCTCGAAGAGGCTTACTGGGACAGGTAAAAGAAAACCCCTCACCCTAACCCTCTCCCCTTAGGGGAGAGGGGATAGCACGAAGCCGTCTTTTCTCCCTCGCCCCTATGGGGAGAGGCCGGGGTGAGGGCATCAGGCCGCACCAAACTTACCCCGTCACAGCCTCTTCAACCGGCGGTTTCTCCAGCAGCGTCAGCATCGTATTCGCAATCTCGCGCTCGCCCATCACCACCTTATTCGCCCCGCGCTCGGTAATGTACTCGACCTCGTCGTCATAGTGCGCCCGGGCGATAATCTCAATCGTTGGGCACTTCTCGCGCGCGGAAGCCACAATCTCGCCCGCTTCATAGCCGTTAGGGATGGTCAGCAGCAGCCAGCGGGCGCAGTCCAGATGCGCCAGATTCATGATCTCTTCGTTTGCCGCATTGCCCAGCACCGCACGAATACCGCGCTCGCGCAGCTCGTCGACGCGGGTGCGTGAGGTCTCAATCACCACCAGCGGAATGCCCTGCGCCATCAGCTTCTCACCGAGCAGGCTGCCCACGCGGCCAAAGCCGACCAGCAGGGCGTGATTGCAAATATCCACCGGGATCTGCTTCTCTTCTTCGATGGCCTCTTCCAGCGTCTGTTCTTCCAGCGTTTCGGTTTTATCGAGGTATTTTTCCAGCAGGGCAAACAGCACCGGGTTCAGCATAATCGACAGGATCGCTCCCGCCAGCACCAGGTTTTGCCCCGCCTGCGGCAGCAGGTTCAGGGCCATGCCCAGACCGGCCAGAATAAAGGCAAACTCACCGATCTGCGCCAGGCTGGCGGCGATGGTCAACGCCGTGCGCGGGGAGTGGCCGAACATTCTCACCAGGAAGAAGGCGGCAAGCGACTTACCAAAGATGATGATCGCCAGCGTGCCCAGCACGGCCAGCGGCTGGTGAATCAGAACCATCGGATCAAACAGCATCCCGACGGAGACGAAGAACAGCACGGCGAAGGCATCGCGCAGCGGCAGAGTGTCATGCGCCGCGCGGTGGCTCAGCTCGGACTCGTTCAGCACCATCCCGGCGAAGAACGCGCCCAGGGCAAAGGAGACATCAAACAGCTCTACGGCACCAAAAGCGATACCCAGCGCCAGCGCCAGCACGGAGAGGGTAAACAGCTCGCGCGAGCCGGTTGCCGCGCTGCGGGACATGATCCACGGCACCAGACGGCGTCCCACCAGCATCATGATGGCGATAAACGCCACCACCTTACCGATGGTTATACTCATATCCAGCGCCAGCGAGGCAAAGCCGACGTTGTCTTTTTCCATCATCCCGGCGACGGCAGGCAGCAGCACCAGCGTCAGGACCATCACCAGGTCTTCAACAATCAGCCAGCCTATCGCGATTTGCCCGCGCTGGCTGTCTATCAGCTGTCTCTCTTCAAGCGCGCGCAGCAGCACCACGGTACTGGCGGTTGAGAGACACAGTCCAAATACGATGCCGGTCATTAACGACCAGCCCAGTACCGCCGAAAGCGCCATCCCCAGCAGCGTCGCCACCCCAATCTGGGCGATCGCTCCCGGTATGGCGATCGACTTTACCGCCATCAGATCCTTCAGGGAGAAGTGCAGGCCGACGCCAAACATCAGCAGAATCACGCCCAATTCCGCCAGCTCAGGGGCCAGCTTGGTATCCGCCACGAAGCCTGGCGTAAACGGTCCCGCCAGTACACCCGCTAACAGATAGCCGACAAGAGGAGAAATACGCAGCTTATTGGCAATCATGCCGAGGATAAAAGCGAGCACAAGTCCACCAACAATGGTGGTGATAAGCGGTGTGGCGTGGTGCATTCCGTCTCCTTTCGTTGTGGGTGTTCCTTTTTGGCGAAAACCAAAAAACCGAGTAATAGTTTATGACAATTTTTACCCTTATGTTTATGAATTATTGTTGAAGTTTGAATAAAACAGCAATATGCACGTAAAAAAGCGCGTTTTGATAAATTCAGCGAGGGGAAGAAGAAGAAACCCTTATGGCATCAGGGTATCAGGTAGCCAAAGTAAAACTTTGGCTACCCGTAATTTACGCTTTATGACGGTTATCAGGCAGGAATATGGTCAACATCCCAAGAAGTGGCAGGAAAGCGCAGATTTTATAAACCAGGAAGATGCTGGTGTGATCCGCCACCATCCCCAACACTGCCGCGCCAAGCCCGCCCATGCCGAAGGCGAAACCGAAAAAGAGCCCGGAAACCATACCGATACGGCCAGGCAGCAGCTCCTGGGCATAGACCAGAATGGCGGAAAACGCGGATGCGAGAATAAAACCAATGATCACGGTTAAAATCCCCGTCCATTCAAGGCTCGCGTACGGCAAAATAAGGGTAAACGGCGCCACGCCGAGGATAGAGCCCCAAATGACGTATTTACGCCCAATCTTATCACCCACAGGCCCGCCAATGACCGTGCCGGCCGCAACGGCGAACAGGAAGGCAAACAGGTGGATCTGCGCATTCTGTATCGATAATCCGAATTTTTGCATCAGATAAAAGGTGTAATAGCTGCTGATGCTCGCCATATAGAAGTATTTCGAAAAAATCAGTACCAGCAGCACGGAAACCGCCAGGATAACCTTGTTGCGCGGCAGGGGATTGATAACCTTCGCTTTAGGTTTACCTTTATTCACGCGATGCTGAGCGGCATACCAGCGGCTGATCTGCGCTAGCACGATAATGGCCAGCAGCGCGGCCAGTACAAACCATGCCACGTTGCCTTTGCCGTAAGGGGCAATAATCACCGCGGCCAGCAGCGGGCCGAGAGAGCTACCAAAGTTACCGCCTACCTGGAAGAGCGACTGCGCCAGACCGTGACGTCCCCCGGAGGCCATGCGCGCTACGCGGGAGGACTCCGGATGGAAAACGGACGAGCCGGTGCCTACCAGCGCGGCGGCAACCAACACCGCTTCAAAGCTCCCCGCCATGGCCAGCAGCACCAGCCCGCTTAGGGTGAAGCACATGCCGATCGGCAGCGACCACGGCATCGGGTATTTATCCGTCCAGTAGCCCACCACCGGCTGCAGCAGTGAGGAAGCCAGCTGGAAGGTCAGGGTGATCGTCCCGATCTGCACGAACGTTAACGAAAACTCGGACTGCAGCAGCGGATAAATGGCCAGAATCAACGACTGGATCATGTCGTTGAGCAGGTGCGAGAGACTGATTGCGCCTAAGACTTTAAAGGAGGTCCGCGACGCCGGCGCGCCCGGAACGGGCTGGGTTGATTCACTGATTGCCATAGAGAGAAGTACCACGTTTTTCGTTATTAGAGATGCAGGATGTAATTATTATCCGACTAACATACCCGTCCGGGACATTTGAAGAAAGTCGCAATTCTGAAAACTTATTTGTCTATTCTTATTAGTCACTGTAATTTTTGCCTTTGTCTATTGGTCAGGGAGAGAGAAGATGAAGTTAATGAAGCGGGGCGTCGCGCTGGCGCTCATCGCCGCATGGGGCCTGGTAAGCCTGCCCGCGCAGGCGTATGAAAAAGACAAAACCTATAAAATCACCATTCTGCATACCAACGATCACCACGGTCATTTCTGGCGCAGCGAATACGGCGAATATGGCCTGTCGGCGCAAAAAACGCTGGTGGACGGCATTCGTAAAGAGGTGGCTGCCCAGGGCGGCAGCGTGCTGCTGCTGTCGGGTGGCGATATCAATACCGGCGTGCCGGAATCCGATTTACAGGACGCGGAACCTGATTTTCGCGGCATGAACCTGATTGGCTACGACGCGATGGCCGTGGGTAACCACGAGTTCGATAATCCGCTGACCGTGCTGCGTCAGCAGGAAAAATGGGCCAAATTCCCCTTCCTCTCCGCCAATATTTACCAGAAAAGCACCGGCGAACGCCTGTTTAAGCCGTGGGCGCTGTTTAAGCGCCAGGATCTGAAAATTGCGGTCATCGGCTTAACCACTGACGACACGGCGAAAATTGGCAACCCCGAGTTCTTTACCGATATCGAATTCCGCAAACCGGCAGACGAAGCGAAGCTGGTGATTCAGGAGCTGCAGCAAAACGAGAAGCCGGACGTGATTATCGCCACCACGCACATGGGGCACTACGACAACGGCGAGCACGGCTCTAACGCGCCCGGCGACGTGGAAATGGCGCGCAGCCTGCCTGCGGGCTCGCTGGCGATGATTGTGGGTGGTCACTCACAGGATCCGGTGTGTATGGCCTCGGAGAACAAAAAGCAGGTCGACTACGTGCCGGGCACGCCGTGCGCGCCTGACCGTCAGAACGGTATCTGGATTGTTCAGGCGCACGAGTGGGGCAAATACGTTGGCCGGGCGGATTTCGAGTTCCGTAACGGCGAGATGAAGCTGGTGCACTATCAGCTCATCCCGGTCAACCTGAAGAAGAAAGTCACCTACCCGGACGGGAAAAGCGAGCGCGTACTCTACACGCCAGAGATCGCTGAAAACCAGCAGATGCTCTCCCTGCTGACGCCGTTCCAGAACAAAGGCAAGGCGCAGCTGGACGTGAAAATCGGCACGCTGAACGGTCGTCTGGAGGGGGACCGCAGCAAAGTTCGCTTCGTGCAGACCAACATGGGCCACCTGGTGCTGGCGGCGCAAATGGCGCGCACCGGCGCTGACTTCGGCGTGATGAGCGGCGGCGGTATTCGTGATTCCATCGAGGGCGGAAACATTACCTATAAGGACGTCCTGAAGGTGCAGCCGTTCGGCAACGTGGTGGTCTATGCGGACATGAGCGGGAAAGAGGTGATTGACTACCTGACCGCCGTGGCGCAGATGAAGCCGGATTCCGGGGCCTATCCGCAGTTTGCCAACGTCAGCTTTGTGGCGAAAGACGGCAAGCTTAACGACCTGAAGATCAAAGGCGAACCGGTTGATCCGGCTAAGACCTACCGTCTGGCGACGTTAAGCTTTAACGCCACCGGCGGCGACGGCTATCCGCATATTGATAACAAACCGGGATACGTGAATACCGGCTTTATCGACGCGGAAGTGCTGAAGCAGTTCATCGAGCAGAATTCGCCGATTGACGTGAATGCGTACGAGCCGAAAGGTGAGGTGAGCTGGCAGTAGTGGTGTGCGGCCTGATGCCCTCACCCCAACCCTCTCCCACCGGGAGAGGGCGCGAACACAAAAAACGGTAACGCCTGTTACCGTTTTGCTTTTACCTCGCAGCCGCCACCGGGCAATTTTCTCAATCCCGGCGCGCAATATCCGCAAACTTCGCGTCCAGCATTTTCGCCAGGTCGCCCGCCGCCAGCTCGATATCCAGCCCGCGTTTGCCGCCGGATATAAAGATGGTTTCAAACTCCTGCGAAGGGGCATCAATCAGCGTCGGCAGGCGTTTTTTCTGCCCGAGCGGACTGATCCCGCCCACCAGATAGCCCGTGGTGCGTTGCGCCACCATCGGATCCGCCATATCCACCTTCTTCGCCCCCAGCGCTTTGGCGACTTTCTTCAGATCCAGCTGTCCCGCCACCGGAGTAACCGCGACGGCGAGGTGTTTCATATCGCCATTCACCGCCACCAGCAGCGTTTTATAAACCTGGTCAGCATTCAGCCCCAGCTTGCGCACCACTTCATCACCAAAGTTAGTTTCATTCGGATCGTGATCGTAAGTGTGGATCCGGAAAGAAATGTTGTTTTTTTCGAGTAATTTAACGGCGGGAGTCATAGCTATCCTTCTTACGACAGACAAATCATGCCATCAGCATACGCCTGACGTTTGTCTAAAAAATAGCACCATCTTGCGCAATAGTATTGGCAGTGATGGTCACTTTGAGCGACAATCGGCTCAACCGAAGGTCTCCTTCGGCATAATAAAAACGATGAAATTCCTCTTTGACGGGCCAATAGAAATATTGGCCATTTTTTTATTTCAACAGTGACGGCAAATTCCCTTCTCCGTACAAATGTAACGCCCCAACCGCCACCACGTAATGCCCCGCGGGCAAAGCATGCAGCGTCTGCCGCCAGGCTTTGTTGCGCGCATTCATCAGCACATCATACAGCGATTCGCTGAACGTCGAGGGCAATGCCAGCTTACCGTCCTCAGGCGGCGCGTCCAGCCACCAGCCAATCATGGTCTGCAGCAGGCGCGCGTTGGTGTGCCAGTGGGTCAACGTATCATCCAGCAGCATCAGGCCGTCGTCGGGAAGCTGGCGCAGAAGCGCAATCTGGCTGTCCGTCCCTTCCAGCTCGATGATGGGCAGGCTGCGCGCCCTTGCCGCGTTCAGCAGCTGGTAATCAATGCCGTAGTCACCGCGCAGTCCCAGACGCTGCGCCTGCGTGGCCTGCAGCACCATCGCAATTTGCCAGAGCGGCAGGGTGTCAATCATGGAGAGCGACACGCCGGTTTCATCCGCGACGCGCGTCAGTTCGGCAAGCCGGGCATCATCCAGACGTTCCGCCAGGCTGAGATCGCTTTCCAGCCCGGCAAACGGCGACTCCTGACCCGAAATGTCCGCCTCAACGACCAGCGCGTCGGCGCGTTTTAGCAGTTTAATCAGCCCGGGTGGCAGGGGAGACATATCCTGCGTACCCATATGAATACTGCCGACCAGATGCAGGTGCTGCCCGCCGGGGAGAGAGATATCCAGACCGGGCCAGGCATAACGGCGGGGAAAGAGGGCGCGAAACGATGCTTTTATACGATTAAACAGACCCATACGCGCTCCATGAATGGAAAGGTTCATGCTAGCGCGTACGGGTACAAGGTTCAATCCTTCGGTTTAAAGCGCAGCAGGCGGTTGGCGTTGCTCACCACGGTAATGGAGGAGAGCGCCATCGCCGCGCCCGCGACCACCGGGTTAAGCAGCGTGCCGGTCAGCGGCCACAGAATACCGGCCGCGATTGGGATACCGAGGGTGTTATAGACGAACGCTCCCAGCAGGTTCTGCTTCATGTTGCGCAGCGTGGCTTTTGAAATGGCCAGCGCGTCGGCAACGCCCATCAGGCTATGGCGCATCAGCGTAATGGCAGCGGTTTCGATGGCGACATCGCTCCCGCCGCCCATGGCAATCCCGACGTCCGCTTGGGCCAGCGCCGGGGCATCGTTGATGCCGTCGCCGACCATCGCCACCTGACGGCCCTGACTTTGCAGTTTCTTGATGGCGTCCGCTTTACCGTCCGGCAGTACGCCTGCAATGACCTCATCAATTCCGGCTTCTTTCGCGATGGCGTTGGCCGTTGTCGGATTGTCCCCGGTCAGCATCACCAGACGATAGCCGGCACGGTGCAGACGCTGCAGGGCGTCCACGCTGTCCTGGCGAAGCGGATCGCGCACGGCCAGCAGCGCGGCGGCTTTGCCATCCACCGCCAGCAGAACCGGCGTAGCGCCCTGAGACGCCTGCGCCTTCAGCTCGCTTTCCAGCGCGGCGGTATCAATACCATTTTCATTGAGCAATGCCTGGTTGCCCAGCAGCAGCGCGTGGCCTTCTGCTTCACCGCTGACGCCGAGCCCGCGCAGGGTGCGGAAATTGCTGACCTGCGGCAGGGCAGAAGCATTCGCTTTATCGAGAATGGCGCGCGCCAGCGGATGGCTGGATCCTTGCTCCAGCGCGGCGGCGAGGCGCAGCGCCTCCTCTTGCGCAATGCCTGCGGTAGTGACGGCCACCACCTGCGGTTTGCCTTCGGTCAGCGTGCCGGTTTTATCAAACACCAGCGTGTCGAGGGTGCTGGCCCGCTGCAGCGCGTCCGCATCCCGCACCAGTACGCCAAATTCGGCCGCGCGGCCTACGCCGGAGATAATCGACATTGGGGTCGCCAGGCCAAGGGCGCAAGGACAGGCGATGATCAGCACCGTGGTGGCGATCACCAGGGTGTAAACAATCTGCGGTGCCGGGCCGAAGAAATACCAGATCGCCGCGCTCAGCAGGGCAATGCCGACCACTACCGGCACAAAAACGGCGGAGATCCTGTCAGCAAGCTGGCCAATTTCCGGCTTGCTGCTCTGCGCCTGGCGCACCATGCGGATAATACGCGACAGCGTCGTGTGGCTGCCGACGGCGCTGGCGGTAAACAGCACGCTGCCGTCCTGCACCACCGTACCCGCATGAACGGCGTCGCCGTCTGATTTCTGCTGGGGGATAGGCTCGCCGGTCAGCATCGCTTCATCCAGCCAGGCTTCGCCCTGGGTTATCTTGCCGTCAACGGGAACGCGATCGCCCGTCGTCAGGCGCAGCGTCATGCCGGGCTGAACTTCCGCCAGCGGGACGCTTTTCTCCCCCTCATCCGTGACCACGCGCGCCGTCGGCGGGGTTAAATCAAGCAACCTTTCCAGCGCTTTCGAGGAGCGCTGACGGGCGCGGGCTTCCAGCATGTGGCCCAGGTTAATCAGGCCGATAATCATCGCGCTGGCTTCATAGTAGAGATGGCGCGCCTCCATCGGGAACCACTGCGGCCAGACGTTCACGCTCATCGAATAGAGCCACGCCGCGCCGGTTCCGAGCGCCACCAGCGTATCCATCGTCGCGGTGCGGTTTTTCAGGCTCTTCCAGGCGCTGGTATAGAAATGCCCGCCTGCAAACACCATCACCGCAAGGGTAATCAGACCAATCACCAGCCACAGCGTGCGGTTGTCGTCGGTGACCATCATGTTGTCACCCATCATGCCCCACACCATCACCGGAATACCCACCAGCAGGGCGACAATCGCCTGCCAGCGGAAGCGTTTCATGGTGGCGATAGCCGTTTCCTGCTGGCGCTCGCGGCGCTCGGCATCATCTTCGATGGCCTCTGCGCCGTAGCCCGCTTTCTCAACGGCCTGCACTAATTCTGCGGCGGAGGCGCTGCCCATTACCAGCGCAGTGCGCTCCGCGAGGTTTACCCGTGCCTGCGCGACGCCCGGTACGGCCTGCAAGGCGTTTTGTACCCGGGAGACGCAGCTGGCGCAGCTCATGCCGTTGATCAGCAGCTGTTGGCTGTCATCAATATCATCAGCTGCCGGAAGCTCAGGAGTGGCCGCTGTCAGTGCTTCCGACGGGGATGATGACTCTGCCAGCGGTTTAGCCTTTGGGTGGCTTAACTCCGCCCCGTAACCGGCCTGCTTGATGGTATCAATCAGCGCATCCGCGCTGGCGCTGCCGGTGACGGCGGCATGATCGATAGTCACGTCAGCGCTTTCAACGTCAGGGCGCTGTTCCAGGCTTTCTTTAACGCGTTTGACGCAGTGGCCGCAGGAGAGGCCGTCCAGCGTCAGGTCGATAGTGTGAGACATAACAAAACTCCCGTATAATGATCTGGTCAGTTGTTGACCGATACAGTGCTTTTCACTGACTGTTATAAAGGTTAAACCTTCCATCAAGGGGAAGGTCAAGGGGGAAATGTGAATATCAGTGACGTGGCAAAAAAAACCGGCTTAACCAGCAAGGCAATCCGCTTTTATGAAGAGAAGGGGCTGGTAACGCCACCGCTGCGCAGTGAAAACGGCTACCGCAGCTACACGCAGCTGCATCTGGATGAACTGACGCTGCTGCGCCAGGCAAGACAGGTGGGGTTTAATCTGGAAGAGTGCGGCGAGCTGGTGAACCTGTTTAACGATCCGAAGCGTCACAGCGCCGACGTGAAAAAACGCACGCTGGAAAAAGTGGCCGAAATTGAACGCCACATCATCGAGCTGCAGGCGATGCGCGAACAGCTGCTGCAGCTCGCGGAATCCTGTCCGGGGGATGACAGCGCCGACTGCCCGATTATCGATAATCTTGCCGGCTGCTGTCATCGTAAGGCCTCTGTCTAACAGGCCTTCACCCGCAGGGTAATGCCTTCCACCGCAATGACCTCAACCCGCGTGCCGGCGCTGAGGTCGTCGTCGGCGACTACCGGCCACGAGCTGTCGCCCACGCGCATGTGCCCGCGTCCGTTTACCAGCGCGGTGTCGAGCGTAAAACGCTTGCCGACAATCTGCTGTCCGCGCTGGTTGAGGTGCGCGTCCAGCGGCTTTTGCTCGGTAACCCGCCGGTTTAGCCAGCGCCACCACAGCCACGCGGCCACCAGCGTGAGCACGGCAAATAGCGCACCCTGCCACGCCCAGTCCAGGGGAAGGATCCAGACCAGAAGGCCCGTAATGACGGCGGCAACACCGCTCCAGAGCAGGTAGCCGTTGCCGCCCAGCATCTCCGCCGCCAGCAATAAGCCGCCGAGGCTTAGCCAGAAGGCATGAGGATGTGCAGCGATCAGCTCAATCATTTTTTACGCTCGTTTCCGCTGTCTTTAATCAGTTCGGCAATACCGGCGATAGAGCCCATCAGGCTGCTGGCCTCCAGCGGCATCATCACCACTTTGCTGTTGTTCGCCGATCCGATCTGTTTTAGCGCGTCGGTATATTTTTGCGCGACAAAGTAGTTCACGGCCTGGATATCACCGGCGGCAATCGCCTCGGACACCATCTGGGTGGCGCGGGCTTCCGCCTCGGCTGAACGTTCACGCGCTTCCGCCTGTAAGAAAGCGGACTGACGATCGCCTTCCGCTTTCAGGATCTGCGACTGTTTTTCCCCTTCCGCTTTGAGGATCTCCGCCTGACGCACCCCTTCGGCTTCCAGAATGTAGGCACGCTTGGTTCGCTCGGCCTTCATCTGGGCGTTCATGGAGGCGATCAGCTCAGCCGGCGGACGCACGTCGCGGATCTCAATACGGGTGACTTTGATCCCCCACGGGTTCGTTGCCTCATCGACAATGTGCAGCAGGCGGGTGTTGATGCTGTCGCGCTGGGAAAGCATTTCGTCCAGCTCCATCGAGCCGAGCACGGTACGGATGTTGGTCATCGTCAGGTTGACGATCGCCAGCTCCAGGTTGCTGACCTCATAGGCCGCTTTCGGCGCATCAATCACCTGAATAAAGCAGACGGCGTCGATGGTGACGTTGGCGTTATCCTTGGAGATGATCTCCTGAGAAGGAATGTCCAGTACCTGCTCCATCATGTTGATCTTGCGTCCAATCCGATCCATGAACGGAACAATCAGGCTTAAGCCTGGCTGGAGGGTATTGGTATATCGACCGAAACGCTCGACGGTCCACTGATAGCCCTGAGGGACAATTTTGACGCCTGCGCCCACAATAACCAGCGCAACGAAAATAAGGACAGGAACAACGATAAGCATAAAAACCTCCTGTTTTGCATGCTGTGATGAGTGAAAGTGTGTGTTTATTGCTCGTAAGTATAGGTAAAGTCAGAGATGAATCCATCACCCGCTTCGGCAATGGCTTTGGATAATCCCTGGTAATACTTCTCCAGCCCCAGCGCTTCGATACGCTGGATCTGTTCGCGAATGGGGGCGCAGAACAGAACGGCATTCCCCGCTTCAACGCGCTTGTTATTAGGGGGAAGGTCGCCCGCGATGGCCTTGAACCACGTTCTGATACCCTGCTTTAAATTATGCGGCGCTTTAGTCAGGTTATCCATGCCCGTCAGAACCTGCAGGGTGGGAAACTCATCGGCCAGCACGGCGGTTTTCATGCGCACAAAGAACTGGCTGAACAATTCAAACGATCCCAGATCGGTCACGCGTGGTTTGGTCGTTTTGCCGTTTTTATTGCCGATTTTCCCTGCGGCTGACGCTGGGGCCGGAACCGCATTCACCTTTTCCAGCTCCAGCCCGAATAACAAATTACAGTGCGCACGGCGCTCTTTCAGCGGATAGGACATCAGCACGTCAATGAATTGGGTGGCCTTTACATCCGCAAGATCGTGGTTGATAAGCCACTGGGTACGAGAAAATTCAGCCGGAGAGACGAACCAGTCGGGTACCTCATTGAAACGTTTGGATTTTCCCTTGCCGTCAAATTCCAGGAAGTGTGTCCCGTTGTCGAAGGCGAAATAGCAATTTTTGAAACTGCCGATCGTGGTGTTCACGATAAGCGCCTTCTTAACAAAATCCACCACCTCTGCACCGATGACAAAACGCGTGAGTTCCGACGATTTGATGACTTCCATTAATGTTTCGACATCAGGAACACCAGGCTTCAGGGAAGGAAACTCATAAAAGATATGTGCCATGCTGCTTACTTCCTGTAGTGATGGTGGAGACAAATAACAAACAAAAAGTTTAACACTTGCTTTAGCGTGAGGCTATTCGCTCTGTGCGCACGAAAGGATTATGCTACAGGCGGTTATTACACGAAGCGGTTAACGGAAGCGTAATGAACGATAAAAAAGAACTATTACATCTCAGGGATATTGGATTTCGTGTTGGAGAAAACATTATTCTTCAGCACGTCGGGTTTAGCCTGTCGCCGGGCGAGTTTAAATTAATCACGGGACCTTCGGGCTGCGGTAAAAGCACGCTGCTGAAAATTGTGGCCTCACTCCTCAGCCCGACGGAGGGCACCATTCTGTTTGAAGGACAGGATATCTCAACCCTGTCCCCGGAAAACTACCGCCAGCAGGTCTCCTACTGCGTGCAAACCCCCGCGCTGTTTGGCGATACGGTTTATGACAACCTGATTTTCCCGTGGCAAATCCGCAATAAAACGCCGGAGCCGGAAAAGTTTATCAGCGATCTGGCCCGCTTTGGCCTGGCGCAGGAGACGTTAACCAAATCCATCACCGCGCTGTCGGGCGGAGAAAAGCAGCGCGTCTCGCTGATCCGCAACCTGCAGTTTTTACCGAAGGTGCTTTTGCTGGACGAAATCACCAGCGCGCTCGATGACGTCAACAAGCGCAACGTTAACGAGATTATTCATCGCTACGCCCGGGAGCAGAATATTGCCGTGCTATGGGTGACGCACGACGCTAGCGAAATAACCCATGCGGATGACGTGATTACGCTTCAGCCGCACGGTGGGAAAATGCAGGAGGCTAACTGTGGGTGAGCATAACATTACCAATGAATCACTGGCGTTTTCGATGGTGCTGGTGCTGATTGCGATTGTAGTCAGCTATCGGGAAAAGCTGGGGCTGGAAAAAGATATTGTGTGGAGTATCTGCCGCGCGGTGGTTCAGCTCATCATCGTCGGTTATGTGCTGAAGTATATTTTCAACGTCAACCACGCGGTGCTGACGCTGCTGATGGTGCTCTTTATCTGTTTCAACGCGGCGTGGAATGCGAAAAAGCGCAGTAAATACATAGATAAGGCCTTTATCTCGTCGTTTATCGCCATTACCACCGGGACGGCGCTCACGCTGGCGGTGCTGGTGCTCTCCGGCTCGATTGCCTTTACGCCGATGCAGGTTATCCCTATCTCCGGGATGATTGCGGGGAACGCCATGGTGGCCGTTGGGCTCTGTTATAACAATCTCGGCCAGCGCTTCAGCAGTGAACAGCAGCAGCTGCAGGAGAAATTAAGCCTGGGAGCGACGCCTAAAGTGGCCTCGGCGCGGCTGATCCGTGAGAGCATTCGCTCATCGCTGATCCCAACGGTAGATTCAGCCAAAACGGTGGGGCTGGTGAGCCTGCCGGGCATGATGTCGGGGCTGATTTTTGCCGGTATCGATCCGGTCAAAGCGATTAAGTATCAGATCATGGTGACGTTTATGCTGCTCTCCACGGCAAGCCTGTCAACCATCATTGCCTGTTACCTGACCTATCGGAAGTTCTACAACGCGCGTCACCAGCTGGTGGTGACGCAATTAAAGAAAACGGGTTAAGCCTGTTTTGTAGGCCCGGTAAGCGTTAGCGCCACCGGGCATTTTTTTGTTAGTAGAGCAACGCGTACAGCTGACGACGATACTTCGACGCCAGCGCGTCTCCGGTGCCCAGCGCGGCCAGAATTTCCTGGAACATCTTGCGCGCCTGACCGTCTGCTGCTGCCAGGTCTTTTTGCAGGTGGCTGAACAGCAGCTCCAGCGCCTCTTCGTTACGCCCCACCTGGTGCAGCTGCAGCGCCAGCTGGCTTGCCAGCGCGGCATCGGCCGGGTTGTCGGCAACCTGCTGCTGCAGCTGCTGAATTTCCGGGGTGTCCGCGGCCTGTTTCAGCAGCTCAATCTGCGCGACCAGACCCTGATAGCGGGTGTCCTGATCCTGCAGCGGAACCGTCTTGAGTACGGCTTCCGCGTCTTCTGAACGGTGCAGGGCGATCTGCGTTTCCGCCAGCAGCAGGCCAATCTGGCTGTTCTGATTCGACAGCTGCCACGCCTCTTTGAGCAGCGGCAGCGCCTCGTCGTATTTACCTTCCTGCATCAGCGCCATGCCTTCCTGCGCTTTCAGCTCTTCTTCACGCGGCAGCACTTTATCCAGCAGGGCGCGGATAGCCTCTTCCGGCTGCGGCCCCTGGAAACCGTCAACGGGCTGGCCGTTCTGGAACAGATAGACGGTTGGGATGGCGCGCAGACCAAACTGAGACGCCACCATCGGCTCGGCGTCACAGTCCAGCTTGGCGAGAATGAACTGACCGTTGTACTGCGCGGCAAGGCTTTCCAGCACCGGCGTCAGCTGCAGGCAGTGTTGGCTGCGTTCAGACCAGAAGTAGAACAGGACCGGTTTGGTCATCGACTGTTCAAGGGTCTGTTGCAGGTTAGCTTCTGTAATATTGACGATATTCTGTACGGACATGCGGCTTTCTCTTTTGTCGGTTTGTTCTTTACATGGGGATGAGCGTCGTCGCTTCAACTCAACCGTGCAAAATTTTGTCCATCATCCGGCCCGGCAGCAGGCGTTTTAACCAGCCTACGGCATGGGTGACCAGCGTCACCGGATAGCGCATTTTAGGATGTTCGCTCTCAAAAGCATGGCGCACTTTGGCCACCACCGCCTCTGGCCCGAGGGTAAAACGTGCGGCAATGCCGGGGTTCTCGACCGGTTTATCCGCCTGGGTCTGGTTCACGTTTTCGGTAAAGCGGGTGCGGATCGGGCCGGGCTCAATCAGGCTGACCTTGATGCCGCTGTGGCGCAGCTCCATGCGCAGGGCGTCGGACCAGGCCTCCAGCGCATATTTGCTGGCGGCGTAGGCGCCGCGGCCCGGGGTGGAAATCAGCCCCATCACTGACGATGTCATCACGATGCGCCCTTCACCGTGCGGCAGCATCGCGGGGAGCAGGCGCATGGTGAGCTGATGCACGCCGAAGAAGTTGGTCGAAAACTGTTTCTCCAGCGTTTCGCGGGAGAGTGTATCCAGCGGGCCATACACGCCGTAGCCGGCATTGTTAAAGAGCCCGTAGAGACGATTGTCGGTCAGCGCGATCACCTCATCGGCGGCGCGTTCAACGCTCTCCGGCGAGTCCATATCCAGCAGCACGCCGGTAAAGCCCAGCCCGTTCATGCGTTCGACATCGTCGGGTTTGCGACACGCCGCCAGCACCCGAAACCCCTGGCGCTTCAGTTCGAGCGCGCTTTCCAGGCCGATTCCACTGGAACATCCTGTAATTAAGACCGATTTTTGCATAACTTTACCTGTCAGGATCTCCGCTTAATCAGGAGTCATGTTTAACTAAAGGAGCCAGCCGCGTTGCCATCCAGTCGGCAATAAACGGCTGAGCATCGCGATTGGGGTGGATCCCGTCGTCTTGCATCCACTGGGGTTTGAGATAGACCTCTTCCATGAAAAATGGCAGCAGCGGAATATCAAACTCTTTGGCAAGCTTAGGGTAGATCGCGCTAAAGGCTTCATTATACCGACGACCGTAGTTGGCGGGCAGGCGAATTTGCATCAGCAGCGGCTGGGCGTTTGCCGCTTTGATATCCTGCAAAATGGTGCGCAGCGTTTGCTCGGTTTGCTGAGGCTGAAAACCGCGCAATCCATCGTTACCGCCAAGCTCCACCAGCACCCAGCGCGGCTGATGCTGTTTGAGCAGTGCAGGCAGGCGCGACAGGCCCTGCTGCGAGGTATCGCCGCTGATGCTGGCGTTAATTACCGACGTCTTGCTCTGCCATTTGTCGTTGAGCAGAGCAGGCCAGGCCGCGCTGGCCGCCATGCGATAGCCTGCGCTCAGGCTGTCGCCGAGAACCAGTAACGTGTCCGCTGCTGCCGCGCGGAAGGTCATCAGAATCAAAAACAGGAAGGGCAAATGCCAGCGGAAAACAGTGTTGAAGTTCATCATCTTAAGAAGTCCGTCGGTCAGGGGGAACACGAGCTTTCCATCCTTACTGGAGTTGAACTCGTTGTCAAACGCGCTGAAACCATCGCGCTGATTGGCGAATCCGGCTCCGGCAAGTCCACGCTGCTGGCGATTTTGGCCGGTCTGGACGACGGCAGCAGCGGCGAGGTCCATCTTGTCGGGCAACCGCTGCATCAGCTTGATGAAGAGGCGCGGGCCGCGCTGCGCGCGCGTCACGTTGGTTTTGTCTTCCAGTCCTTCATGCTGATCCCCACCCTGAACGCGCTGGAAAACGTCGAACTCCCGGCGCTGTTGCGCGGTGAAAACAGCCGTGAAAGCCGGGCGCACGCGAAGGCGCTGCTGGAGCAGCTCGGTCTGGGCAAGCGTCTCGACCACCTTCCCGCACAGCTTTCCGGCGGTGAGCAGCAGCGCGTGGCGCTGGCGCGGGCGTTTAACGGTCGTCCCGAAGTCCTGTTTGCCGATGAGCCCACCGGTAACCTTGACCGTAAAACCGGTGACCGGATTGCCGACCTGCTGTTTTCGCTCAACCGCGAGCACGGCACCACGCTGATCCTCGTAACCCACGATCCGCAGCTCGCCGCCCGCTGCGACCGCCGCCTGCGGCTGGTGAACGGTATTCTTCAGGAGGAGGCATGATTACCCGCTGGTTCTGGCGCGAGTGGCGCTCGCCCTCGCTGCTGATTGTCTGGCTGGCGCTAAGCCTGGCGGTGGCCTGCGTGCTGGCGCTCGGCAGCGTCAGCGACCGCATGGAAAAAGGGCTTAGCCAGCAGAGCCGGGAGTTTATGGCGGGTGACCGGGCGCTGCAAAGCTCCCGCCCGGTGCCGTCGGGCTGGATTGACGAAGCGCGTAAACAAGGGCTGAAGGTGGGGGAGCAGATAAGCTTCCAGACCATGACCTTTGCGGGCGATACGCCGCAGCTCGCCAGCGTTAAAGCCGTCGATGATATCTACCCGATGTACGGCGAACTGCAGACCAACCCGCCAGGGCTGAAGCCAAAGCCCGGCACGGTGCTGCTGGCATCACGTCTGATGGCGCTTCTGAACCTGAAACCCGGCGATAGCATCGACGTCGGCGACGCCACTCTCAACATTGCCGGGGAAGTGGTGCAGGAGCCCGATTCCGGCTTTAACCCCTTCCAGCTCGCGCCGCGCCTGCTGATGAACACCGCGGATGTTGCGGCAACCCATGCGGTACAGCCGGGCAGCCGCGTCACCTGGCGCTATAAGTTTGGCGGCACGTCTGCCCAGCTTGACGCGTACGAAAAATGGCTTCTGCCGCAGCTCGAGCCGGAGCACCGCTGGTACGGGCTGGAGCAGGACGAAGGGGCGCTCGGTAAATCACTTGAGCGTTCTCAGCAGTTCCTGCTGCTTTCGGCACTGTTGACCCTGCTGCTGGCGGTGGCGGCGGTTGCCGTGGCGATGGGGCATTACTGCCGCAGCCGTTACGACCTGGTGGCGATCCTCAAAACCCTGGGGGCGGGCAGGGCGCAGCTGCGCAAGCTGATTGTCGGCCAGTGGCTGATGCTGCTGGTCCTCTCCGCGATTACTGGCGGAATAATCGGGCTGCTGTTTGAAAAACTGCTGATGGTGATGCTGAAGCCGGTGCTCCCGGCCGCCTTGCCGCCGGCCAGCCTCTGGCCGTGGCTGTGGGCGATGGGCGCGATGACGGTGATTTCGCTGCTGGTGGGGCTACGCCCCTACCGCCTGCTGCTCGCGACGCAGCCGCTGCGCGTGCTTCGCAACGATGTGGTGGCGAACGTCTGGCCGCTGAAGTTCTACCTTCCGGTGATTATTGCCGTGGCGGTGGGGCTGCTGGCGTGGCTGATGGGGGGCAGCACGCTGCTGTGGGCGGTTCTGGCCGGCGCGGTTGTGCTGGCGCTGCTGTGCGGCGTGCTGGGCTGGATACTGCTCAACGTCCTGAAGCGGCTCACGGTGAAATCGCTGCCCGTGCGCCTGGCGGTCAACCGCCTGCTGCATCAGCCGTGGTCAACGCTCAGCCAGCTGTCGGCGTTTTCGCTGTCGTTTATGCTGCTGGCGCTGCTGTTAGTGTTGCGCGGCGATCTGCTCGATCGCTGGCAGCAGCAGCTTCCCCCGGAAAGCCCGAACTATTTCCTGATCAACATTGCCCCTGAGCAGGTCACGCCGCTGAAGGGCTTCCTGGCGGAGCATCACATTATCCCTGAGTCGTTCTATCCCATCGTTCGCGCGCGTCTGACGCAGATCAACGGCCAGCCAGCGGAGGGGAATAAGGACGAGTCGCTGAACCGCGAACTGAACCTGACCTGGCAGGAGAAACGCCCTGACCATAACCCGATAACCGCCGGCACCTGGCCGCCGAAAGCGGGGGAAGTCTCGATGGAAGAGGGGCTGGCGACGCGGCTGAACGTGAAGCTGGGAGACAGCGTCACCTTTACCGGCGATACCCAGGATTTTACCGCGAAAGTCACCAGCCTGCGTAAAGTGGACTGGGAAAGCCTGCGGCCAAACTTCTTCTTTATCTTCCCGCCGGGCGCGCTGGACGGGCAGCCGCAGAGCTGGCTGACAAGCTTCCGCTGGGAAAACGGCAACGGCATGCTGACCCAGCTCAACCGGGAGTTTCCGACGGTCAGCCTGCTGGATATTGGCGCGATCCTGAAGCAGGTAGGGCAGGTGCTGGAGCAGGTGAGCCGCGCGCTGGAGGTCATGGTGGTGCTGGTGACGATCTGCGGCGTGCTGTTGCTGCTGGCCCAGGTGCAGGTGGGGATGCGCCAGCGCCATCAGGAGCTGGTGGTCTACCGCACGCTGGGGGCTGGAAAGCGGCTGCTGCGGATGACGCTCTGGAGCGAGTTTGCGCTGCTGGGGCTGGTGGCGGGTCTGGTAGCGGCCATTGGCGCGGAAACGGCGCTGGCGGTGCTGCAGACAAAGGTCTTCGACTTCCCGTGGGAGCCTGACTGGCGCCTCTGGCTGATCCTGCCTCTCAGCGGCGCGGTGCTGCTTTCTCTTTGCGGAGGCTGGCTCGGCACGCGGCTGTTAAAGGGGAAAGCCCTGTTCCGTCAGTTTGCGAGTTGATTTAGAGCCGTGATAGTTGCGCGCCGGGTTTTAATGCCGGTGCGCAGCGTTTAAATAGCACAAAGTGATAATACCCACTCATTTAGTAGCACAAAACATTAAAAACCCGACCACACGGCCCGATTATTTCCAGTTAATATTCACCCGCTAAATATTTAGCAGCGTGTCTATTAAGGAAAAATAATGACTATAAAAAAATCAGCGCTGGCGGCAACGATCGGCGCGGCAGTGGCATTGACTACCTTCGCTTCTCAGGCGGAAATCACCGTTCTTAAGCAGGATCCTCAGGCGGGTAACCCGCTGAGCCGCCTGAACTTCACCGTTGGCGGCAGTATCCGTCCTCAGTTCCAGAACATGACCGGCGACGACGGTAAAAACAGCTACAAGCGTAACGGCTTTGACGGCGGCACCCGTTTCCGTTTCGCGGCTGATTACTACCTGTTTGATGACATCAGCTGGATCAGCTACTACGAGCTGGGTGTCAATATTCCTGCGCAGTTTAACTGGGATCACCACTACGCCGACGGCGCACACGACACCACGCGTCGTATGCTCTACACCGGTCTGAAGAGCGATACCTGGGGTACGCTGACCTTCGGTCAACAGAACAGCGTTTACTATGATGTGGTGGGCGCGAAAACCGATATCTGGGACTACGACATGATTGGTCAGGCTCCGGGTAACGGGATCAACGGCGATTACGACGGTTCTTACCGTTCACGCCAGATGCTGAAATATAAGAAAACCGTGGGCGATGCCGACATCTACGCATCTTACCTGTTTGAAGACAGCGAATACCTGCCGGGCAACGGCCTGCGCTACAAGCGTAAAGGCGGCGGCTCGCTGGGTCTGGATTACCACCTGACTACCGACCTGACCTGGGGCGCGGCGTGGAACTACACCCGCGCGGACATGCGTAACCCGGACAACGGCGACAGCAAAACCTACGACCAGAACATTCTCGGTACCGCGCTGAGCTGGACCCCGGACAACTGGACCTTCTCCGCAGGCGGCGGCTGGTACCAGAACTTCATGACCACCAAAAAAGTGTCGGTTAACGACTACTTTGCGGGTGATGCATGGGGTATTGAATACTTTGCGGGCTACAAGTTCCCAGTCGGTCAGTACGCGGTTAAATCTATTCAGCCTTACTTCATGGGCGACCGTATTGAGTACGTGAACGGCCGTAACTACCAGCGCATCGACAACGGCGTGGGTATCAGCTTCCAGCTGGATTACGGTTTCCGCGTGGATTACGAACACGTGTTCACCTCCAGCACCGACAACCTGGGCGACATGAACCTGGTGCGTCTGCGTTACGACTTCTAGGTCGTCTTGTAGGGTGCGGCCTGATGCCCTCACCCTGACCCTCTCCCACTGGGAGAGGGAACAAACATTAAAAACGGCAACCCTGGTTGCCGTTTTGCTTTTACCTCGCCACCCGGCTTTGTTTTAGCGATTAAGCCAGTCAGCGACCTCTTCATACGTCCCGCGATACACAATCTTCTCCGCCTTTTTCTCCAGCTGATAGCCGTACATCGGGTCGTAATAGTCCTTCAGCAGCGGCGCAAGCCAGCTGAAGTGCGCGTCCGTGCTGCCGGAGCGTTGCTGTTCCAGCAGCGCGGAATCTAACAGCGCGGTGAATTCTGCATACCGCTGCAGCCCCAGACGGCGGCGAATGGCGAACAGGCCGTGGTGCAGATACTCGCTGTATTCTTTCCAGCCCGCTTCCTCGCCGTATGCGGCAGAAAAGTCCGCCCACATGTGGTCGAAATACTCTTCGCGCAGGCGCTCAAGGCGGACGTCAAACGGGTCTTCGACGACAACGATAGGGGCTTCAGCCATGCGGTCGCGCAGGCACTCCGGCAGGTGGTTGGAGCCAATCATCCGGCCTTCATCTTCCAGCACCCAGCGCGCGGCGTCTTTTTTCAGGAGCTCAGCCGCAAGGTGATTTTCAAAGCTGGCCTGGGAAAGCTGCGGCGTGAGCGTGCGGCCAAACGACGAACCGCGGTGGTGCGCCAGCCCTTCCAGATCGATACCCTGCGCGTGCTGCTTCACCAGCAGGGTTTTGCCGTTTCCGGTGCAGCCGCCAATCAGCACCATCGGCTTTTGCGACTGCTCGATAGTCACCTGAATCGCCGTCTGACGCAGGGCCTTATAGCCGCCGCGGATCAGCGGGTAGTCGATGCCCGCCTCTTTCAGCCAGGCCTGCGAGATATGCGAGCGCTGGCCGCCGCGCGCGCAGCAGAGAAAGCCCTCAGGATGGGTAAGGCTGGCTTCCCGCCAGGCGTTGATGCGTACCTCACGCGTCTCGCCGCTCACCAGCTGATGGCCGAGCGCCAGCGCGGCCTCGGGACCCTGGCGTTTATAGCAGGTGCCGACGGCGGCGCGCTCGTCGTCGTTCATTAAGGGCAGGTTGATCGCCGCAGGCATCGCGCCCTGGGCAAATTCGATCGGCGCGCGAACGTCGATTAAAGGGGTATCAGACGCGAGGATCGCGCGATAGTCCGTTCCATCGTTCATGGTTGTTCCAGAAGAAAACTCAGCAGCAATGGGCGGGGATTGTACGCCGGGGAAGGGGAAGATCAACTCCCCGGCGCAGATGTCTTACTTGAGCTTAGACTGTGCCCAGACAATACCGCTCGCATATTCCGGCGGCAGGAGCGGGATCATCGCTTCCAGGGTGGCGCTCAGGCGGCCCGTGTCGCTGTCGTTCAGGTTCAGGTGACCGACCTTACGACCCGCGCGTACCTCTTTGTCATACCAGTGCAGATGCACGAGCGGCAGCTTCAGCCAGTCGTAGTTCAGATCGGTGCCGATCAGGTTGATCATCACCGACGGGCTGTTCACCACCGGCTGCGGCAGCGGCAGGTCGGTGATTGCACGCAGGTGCAGCTCGAACTGGCTGATGGACGCGCCGTTTTGCGTCCAGTGGCCGCTGTTGTGCACGCGCGGCGCAAGTTCGTTGATCAGCAGACCGGACGGGGTGATAAAGCACTCCATCGCCATGACGCCCACATACCCGAGTTCGTGCATGATGGCAGAGAGCATATCTTCCGCCTGCGCCTGCTGGTCAGCATTGGCGTGCGGGAAGGCGACGCTGGTGCGCAGAATGCCGTCCTGATGCAGGTTATGCGTCAGCGGATAAAAGACGGTATGCCCGTCGTGCCCGCGCGCGCCAACCAGCGACACTTCACCGCTGAAGTTAATGCCCTGCTCAACGATGCACTCGCCGTAGCAGTCGTCCGGCAGTTCTGCCGTTTCATCTGCACGCAGGCGCCACTGGCCGCGGCCGTCGTAACCGCCCACGCGGCGCTTCACGATTGCCAGCTCGCCCAGCATCGCGAAAACGTCATTCCACTCGCTTTTATCGGACAGGAGCTGCCACGGCGCGGTCGGCAGACCGAGCTTGTCGAACAGCTGCTTTTGCGTCAGACGGTCGGCGATGATCGGGAACACGTCGCGGTTAACGAAGGCGTTATGACGCGCCAGCTCGCGGGTCAGAGCCGTTTCCGGCCAGCGTTCGATCTCGGCGGTGATCACGCTCTGGTGGAACGGTACGGCTTCCGGTTCGGCGTCCAGCCCGACGGGCCAGACGGCAATACCCAGCGGCTCACCGGCCTGACGCAGCATGCGGCCTAGCTGGCCGTTACCGAGGACGCAAACCTGCTTCATGCCGCACCCCGCGGGTCCGGATTGTCCAGCACCTCGTCGGTCTGGGCTTTACGCCACTCCGCCAGACGCTGGTGTAATGCTTTATCGTGCGTCGCAAGAATTTGCGCCGCCAGCAGGGCTGCGTTCGCCGCACCCGCTTTACCAATCGCCAGCGTGCCGACAGGAATACCGCGCGGCATCTGGACGATGGAGTAGAGGCTATCCACACCGCTTAACGCGGCGCTTTGGACCGGAACGCCCAGTACCGGCACCAGGGTTTTAGCGGCAATCATGCCTGGCAGATGTGCTGCGCCGCCCGCGCCGGCAACGATCACCTCATAACCGTTCTCTTCGGCGCTTTCGGCGAAGCTGAACAGTTTGTCCGGTGTACGGTGCGCGGAGACCACTTCAACGTGGTGCGGAACATTCAGGATTTCAAAGATTTCGGCGGCGAACTGCATGGTAGCCCAGTCGCTTTTGGACCCCATCACGATGGCGACACGCGCCGGATTATTGCGGGAAGACATGCGTCTTAAAACTCCTGTGGTGCGAAACACACTGCTTTCGAGGGCACAGAGAATAGCATGTTATACGGGCAAGGAAAACGGTTGCGCGGTTAAAAGGCGAGCAGTTATGGCGAGAAAGCGATAACAAAAAAGACCGCACGATGGCGGTCTTTTATGTGATGTTACTGAAGATCCCCTGCGGACAGGTTCTCGTTGTCGAACGCGCGGCTGACATCGATATGATTCACCATGCTGGTGTCGGCATTCGAGCCCGATTTTGGCACGGAGAAGCGATTCTCCGCGGCCTGTGCGCCAGTGGACACCACGACTGCCAGCAGCAGGGTACTTACGATGCTGATGTTTTTCATTCTCTGTTCCTTCCTCATCGTATTGTCGCTGTCGCACGTCTTCGCTGGCGGCACGGCAATCAGGGTTTTTATTTAGTCAGTTCTGCGGTCATGTACACGCGGTTGTTGACCTTCGCGCTCGTGATTTTATAAGAGGCATTCTGCTCGGCGGCCTGCGCGGCAATTTTCGCTTCTGCGCGGTCAAGGGTAGAGGCGGTTGCGCTCACGCTTTGAGCGAAAGAACCGAAAGAAACCAGGGAAAGAGCGGCAACTGCAACGAAAGTTTTGATAGATTTCATGGTCGTATTCCTTAAGTATTTTATCTGGGATAGGGCGTATTGCCCTGATGTGATAAATAATAGGCCGACCACGGGCTGATTAAAATCGAAACAATTTGCCGATATTGTTCAAAAAAATAGAATGATGGTGCGAGGGGTTAAAACGGAAAGGCGATCGGCTCCACGCCCTCTGGCGTGACTTTGACCATGGAGCCTTCGGTGTGCCAGGCACCTAATACCACGCGATGGGCCGGTTCGCCGTTGGCGATAAGGGAATGGACGTCAGGACGATGGGTATGACCGTGGATCAACCACTGAACGCCATGCTTTTCCATCACGCTCACCACGGCCTGCGGGTTCACGTCCATGATGGTCATGGATTTGCTGCTGTTGGCGGCTTTACTGCCCGCGCGCATTCTGGCAGCTATGCGGTTACGGATAAACAGCGGCAGCGCAAGGAACACCTTTTGGATCCATGGGGTGTGGACTTTGGCGCGAAACGCCAGGTAGCCGGTATCGTCGGTGCAGAGCGTGTCGCCGTGCATGATCAGAACCCTGCGGCCATAGAGGTCGAGCACCTGCTCTTCCGGCAGCAGCGTCATGCCGCTTTCGCGGGCGTAGCGCTTGCCGATCAGGAAATCACGGTTGCCGTGAATGAAGTAGCAGGGGACGCCGGAATCCACGAGCGCGTGAATGGCGGCGGCCATTTCACGGTGCAGCGGGTTAGGGTCGTCGTCGCCAATCCAGGCTTCAAAGAGGTCGCCCAGGATGTACAGCGCATCGGCGCTTTTCGCTTCACCGCGTAAAAAACGCAGAAAACCGGCGGTTATCGCCGGTTCTTCTGTTTGCAGATGCAGATCTGCAATAAAGAGTGTCGCCACGAATTACTCGCTGACGGTCACGCTTGTAATCACAACGTCTTCTTTAGGAACGTCCTGGTGCATACCGCTGCGGCCAGTAGCGACGGCTTTGATCTTGTCAACCACGTCCATACCTTCAACCACTTCTGCGAATACGCAGTAGCCCCAACCCTGCAGGCTTTCGCCGGAGAAGTTCAGGAAGTCGTTGTCCGCCACGTTGATGAAGAACTGCGCGGTGGCAGAGTGTGGCGCCTGAGTACGGGCCATTGCCAGCGTACCGCGGGTGTTTTTCAGACCGTTGTTCGCTTCGTTTTTAATCGCTTCTTTGGTCTCTTTCTGGTTCATGCCAGGTTCGAAACCGCCGCCCTGGATCATAAAACCGTTGATCACGCGGTGGAAAATGGTGTTGTTGTAGAAACCTTCGCGGCAGTAGTCCAGGAAGTTTTTAACTGTTTCAGGCGCTTTGTCATCAAAGGTTTTGATTACGATATCGCCATGATTAGTGTGGAAAGTAACCATTTTTGCATCCTGTTCCGTTATTGTGGTACGTCGACCCGCGTTCGGGTCATCTATAGGGGCTTGTTATAGCATAACCACAGGATGCGATCACCTTGCATTGTGTGCTGCTTCGGGTTTGAATTACGGGTAGAATAGCCGGTTTTCAACCACACACGTGTTTACATGGAATCTTCGATGTTAAAAATCTTTAATACAATGACGCGCCAGAAAGAGGAATTTAAACCTATCCATGCCGGGGAAGTCGGCATGTACGTGTGTGGTATTACGGTTTACGATCTCTGTCACATTGGCCATGGCCGTACCTTTGTCGCTTTTGACGTGGTGTCACGCTACCTGCGTTTTCTGGGCTACACCCTGAAATACGTGCGTAATATCACCGACATCGACGACAAAATCATCAAGCGCGCTAATGAAAACGGCGAAAGCTTTGTTGCGCTGGTCGATCGCATGATCGTCGAAATGCACAAAGATTTCGACGCCCTGAATATTCAGCGCCCGGACAGCGAGCCGCGCGCGACCCACCATATTCACGAAATCATCGAGATCACCGAAAAGCTGATCGCTCGCGGTCATGCCTACGTTGCGGACAACGGTGACGTGATGTTCTCGGTGCCGACGGACCCAACCTACGGTTCGCTTTCCCGTCAGGATCTGGACCAGCTCCAGGCCGGCGCGCGCGTTGACGTGGTTGACGTGAAGCGTAACCCGATGGACTTCGTGCTGTGGAAAATGTCCAAAGAGGGCGAGCCAAGCTGGCCATCACCGTGGGGCGAAGGCCGTCCGGGCTGGCACATTGAATGTTCCGCGATGAACTGCAAGCAGCTGGGCAAGCACTTCGATATCCACGGCGGCGGTTCAGACCTGATGTTCCCGCACCACGAAAACGAAATCGCGCAGTCCACCTGCGCCCACGGCGGCGAGTACGTGAACTACTGGATGCACTCCGGCATGGTAATGGTTGACCGCGAGAAGATGTCTAAATCGCTGGGTAACTTCTTCACCGTGCGCGACGTGCTGAAGTATTACGACGCGGAAACCGTGCGCTACTTCCTGATGTCCGGCCACTATCGCAGCCAGCTGAACTACAGCGAAGAGAACCTGAAACAGGCGCGCTCTGCGCTGGAGCGTCTGTATACCGCGCTGCGCGGTACCGACAGGTCTGTTCCTGCTGCAGGCGGCGAAGCGTTCGAAGCACGCTTTGTTGAGGTGATGAACGACGACTTCAACACCCCGGAAGCGTACTCCGTGCTGTTCGACATGGCGCGCGAAGTGAACCGCCTGAAGTCAGAAGATATGGCCGCGGCGAATGCGCTGGCGTCCCATCTGCGTAAGCTCTCCTCCGTGCTCGGCCTGCTGGAGCAGGACCCGGACGCGTTCCTGCAGAGCGGTGCGCAGGCGGACGACGGTGAAGTGGCGGAAATTGAAGCGTTGATCAAAGCGCGTCTGGAAGCGCGTCAGGCAAAAGACTGGGCGGCGGCAGATGCGGCGCGTAACCGTCTGACCGAGATGGGCATCATTCTGGAAGATGGCCCGCAGGGGACTACCTGGCGCCGTAAGTAATTTTCCCCTCACCCTAACCCTCTCCCGAAGGGAGAGGGAATTATTAGGTTTTCTCCCTCTCCCCGTGGGAGAGGGCCGGGGTGAGGGCATCAGCGCCCACGTTTTCTCCACCACAGCAACCCCATCAGCACGACTCCCGGCAGCCACACCCACAGCAGCTCCGACACGATCACCTGATGCCCGTACGGCGTGGTGTAGCGCGACAGCGCAAACGGCGCGACCTTAATCACCTGCCACGGCGCGAAGAAGCGTTCATCTGACCACGGCCACAGCCAGCCGATGCCTTTCCCGCCCGTGGTAATCGAATCCAGCAGGCTGTGCGAAAGCAATGACGCGGTTAAAAACAGCCAGCACCGCGTCAGGCTGGCCCGGAACCACCGTCGTCCAGTCAGCACGCAGAGTATCGGCACCACAAAGGCGAACAGCAGGGAGTGGGTAAAGCCGCGATGGCCGAAAACATTGCCGTACGCGACGCCGAACTTGAACGCCAGCACGTCGGCATCCGGCAGCATGGCGAGGACAATCCCGGCAAACAGCAGGCGGGGAGGAATCACTTTGGTTCCGAGGCCTAAGCCCAGACAAAGCGGAACAGCAGCGTGTGTAATAACGGTAGGCATTACGATTATCCATGGCAAATCATGGAAATATAGCAGCAATCCCGCGCCGGCAGACCCGCGTCAAATTCTTATTTTTACGCCGACTCGCGCGCGATAAGCTGTCCGGAAAGCGTAATGCGCTGGGTTTGCAGCGTCGGCTCCTTCAGCGTACGAATAATCAGCCCGGCAGCCTGACGCCCGGTCTCTTCGCTGGCGGACGACACGTAGGTAAAGGACGGCGAGGTGAGATTAACGTGGAGCATATCTTCGAAACCGACCAGCGCGACCTGCTGCGTCAAAAACACATCTTTACCCACCGTTCGTCCAACCTGATGAATACCGGAGATGGAGCCGATCATGGCATCCGGCGAGTGGCAGAGCAGGGCGGTGATGGTGTTGTTTTTTTCCAGCAGCTGGCGGGTGGCGAAACCCGCTGCCAGGGTGTCATCGCTGCAGGCCGGAGAGTATTCATCGCGCCAGACCAGCCCGTTCTGCGTCATCGCGCTGCGAAAACCGAGCAGGCGCTGCTCGCGGATGAGGCAGCCTTCACGCCCGCCAATGTAGGCAATATTGCGATGGCCGCGCTCGATAAGATAACGCACCGCCAGATTTGCCGCCTGACGGTTATCGCGCATCACCAGATTGCATTTTTCATCCAGCAGCGACTGAGAAACCACCACCAGCGGCAGCGGGCAGCGGCGAATTTGCTCCGGCAGGGTGGAGGTGCGGGTATCCGAGGCCAGATAGATAACCCCGGCGACGCCCTGCTGCTTAAACGACAGCAGGCAGCGCTCTAGATGGTCATGGTCGTTCTGGGGCTGGCCGAGAAAAACCATATACCCCTGTTTTTCAAGATCCTGGACGATGCTCGCCATCACCTTGATGGAGAAACTGTCGCTAAAGTCGCGGAGGATCAGGCCAATCAGATTGGACGTATTGGCGCGGAGGTTGGCAGCGGCAACGTTATGAACATAGCCCAGCGTATTGATGGCAGCGTTGACCTTCTCGATCGTTGCCTCTGAGATTTTCCCTTTCTGGCGCAAAACCAGCGAGACGGTTGAGACCGATACGCCCGCGTGCTTTGCGACATCAATAATGCTGACTTTCTTCAAAACCGCTCCCTGAAATTCACCGATTATCAGTCAGATACGACAATGCGTCTCCCAGACTACAGGAGACGCGTCGTTCAGGCATCTTATTATTTGCCGATCATGGTGGACATGGTCTGGGCGATAAACTGTGCTCTGGCACCGAAAATCACCTGAATACCGTTGTCGCCGACGAAGACCACGCCGCGCGCACCCAGTCCGTTCAGGCCATCCTTATCGACCACCTCGCTTTTTGCCACTTCCAGGCGAAGGCGGGTGATACAGGCGCCGACGGAGTCGATGTTGTGCGCCCCGCCCAGCAGGGTGATGATCTCGGTCGCGAGTTCTGAATCAGACTTATCATCCGCGTTGGCGGTCACTTCAGTGCGGCCCGGCGTTTTCACGTCGAAACGACGGATCACAAAGCGGAACGTGAAGTAATAAATCAGGCCCATTGGAATGCCGATGATAATCGCATTCAGGAAGTTGGTCTTGTAGCCGTTAAAGGACGGCAGGATCCCGAATGACAGATAGTCGATAAAGCCCGCGGAGAACGACTTGGCGATATGCGCATGCAGCAGATACATGGTCATGTAGGCCAGGCCCGCCATGATGGCGTTAAAGACGTACAGGATCGGCGCCACGAAGATAAAGGTAAACTCGACCGGTTCGGTGATCCCCGTCAGGAAGCAGGTCAGCGCCGCAGAGAACAGAATACCGGCCGCGATTTTCTTATTCTTCGTATGGGCTTCGTGATACATCGCCAGGCACGCGGCGGGCAGCGCGAACAGCATCAGCGGGAATTCGCCCTGCATGAATTTACCGGCATTCTGGTAGGTGTCGCTGCTGAAGGACTTCACTCCTTCTTCCAGCATCTTGAACCAGATCGTCTGGTCGCCGTGGATCACCTGTCCAGCCTGGGTGGTGTAATCCCCGAACGAGTACCAGAAGGACGGATACCAGATGTGGTGCAGGCCGAGCGGGATCAGCGCGCGCTCTACCAGACCGAAGATAAAGGTCGACGCCGCCTGATTATCGCCGTTAACCACCACGGAGAGCGCGTCGATACCGGCCTGGATATGCTGCCATACGTACGGCAGCAGCAGCCCCATCAGGAACGACAGAAACGCCGTTGCAATGGCCACGAAGCGCTTGCCGGAGAAGAAGCCCAGGAACTCTGGCAGCTGCATGGTGTGGAAGCGGTTATAGCACCAGGCCGCGAGAATACCGCAGATCAGGCCGCCGAAGACGCCCATCTGCAGCGTCGGGATGCCGACCACCATGGCGTATTTCCCACCCTGGGAGGCCATTTCCGGCGTGATGCTCAGCACGGTGCTGATGGTGATATTCGTGACAAACACCGACACCGCCGCAGACAGCGCCGCGATGCCGGATTCTGACGCCAGACCCACGGCGGAGCCAATGGCAAACAGCATCGGCAGGTTATCAAAAATAACCCCGCCCGCGTTCATCATCAGCGGCAGATGGAACTTATCGCCGAAGGCCAGCAGCAGGCCCGCAGCGGGAAGCAGTGAAATTGGCAGCATTAAGGCGCGACCAATCATCGATAACTTAGACAGCGATTTAACAAACCCTGATATCAGACTCATGCTGATTTCCCCCGAGTAGCGCTTTTCTGGCGCTGTTATTGTAAGTATAACGTTTTAGTAGAACGTTCTACTTATCGTGGGCAAAGAGTGAAAAACGCGCAACAGAATTTTCATGTTTCAACAGATGAAATAGTGATTATTTGAAGTTGATCGATAAATAACCGCGATGGGTGTGAGGGGATTTTATATCCCCTCTCCCTGTGGGAGAGGGTTAGGGTAAGGGCATAAAACGGCTCAGGCCGTAACGGTTACGCTCTGCCCTTCAAAGCTCACGGTCTGACCCGCGACAATCTTGCAGCGCTTGCGCGTTTCTACCACGCCGTCGACTTTTACCAGCCCGTCGGCGATAACGATTTTCGCCTGCGCGCCGCTTTCGCTCCAGCCTTCCAGCTTCAGCAGATCGCACAGCTCAACGTGCGGGTGTTTACCTAATGAAAAAGTCGCCATCTTACGCGTCCTCTACGTCGTGATATTCTTCGCACGCCTGCAGCGTGTTCTGAATCAGCGTTGCTACGGTCATCGGGCCTACGCCGCCCGGTACGGGGGTGATGTAAGACGCGCGCGCGGCGGCATCTTCGTACACCACGTCGCCGACCACTTTGCCGTTTTCCAGACGGTTAATCCCGACGTCCACGACAATCGCGCCCTCTTTGATCCACTCGCCCGGAATAAAGCCCGGCTTGCCGACCGCGACGATCAGCAGATCGGCGTTTTCGACGTGGTGACGCAGGTTTTTGGTGAAGCGGTGGGTCACGGTGGTGGTGCAGCCCGCCAGCAGCAGCTCCATGCTCATCGGGCGGCCCACGATGTTGGAGGCACCGATAACCACGGCGTTCAGACCGTAGGTGTCGATGTTATAGCGCTCCAGCAGCGTCACAATGCCGCGCGGCGTGCACGGGCGCAGACGCGGCGCGCGCTGGCACAGGCGGCCAACGTTGTACGGATGGAAACCGTCCACGTCTTTATCCGGCGCGATACGCTCCAGCACCTTCACGTTGTCGATACCCGCCGGCAGCGGCAGCTGAACCAGAATACCGTCGATCTCTTTATCGGTATTCAGGGTGTCAATAAGTTCCAGCAGTTCTGCTTCGCTGGTGGTTTCCGGCAAATCGTAAGAGCGGGAGACGAAGCCCACCTCTTCACACGCTTTGCGCTTGCTGCCGACATAAATCTGCGATGCCGGGTTGCTGCCAACCAGCACAACGGCCAGCCCGGGGGCGCGTTTTCCGGCAGCTTTACGCGCCTTCACTTTTTCCGCGACCTCAGAGCGCACCTGCTGCGCAATCGTTTTACCGTCAATAATCTTTGCTGCCATCAGAGAGAAGATTCCGTCTGTAACGTTTGAAAGGGGGGATGGCGTGTATTTTGTCAGAAGCGAGCGTCGCTGTCAGTCACCCTTTACGCGTTTTTATCAGTGAGACGAAAAAACCCTTCTTAAGAGATGGTCAATTTCTTAGGCGGGATTAGGATGTGACCTGGCGAAATGGCAGCGTTTTGACATATTTAAAAAACGCGTCCTGAGCTACTTTGTCTCCTCCGAAATAAGCTTTCAATTAATCAATTGAACGTATTTCTTATTCCCGATTATTCGCGGGAAGGGTTATTTACATTTTAAAGGAATAGACATGAAACTCAGCAACATTGCTTCTACTGTTATTGCTACTTTGGCCCTGGTTGCAGGTGCCGCAAATGCAGCAGATCCTGCTGCGCCGGTTTCCGTAAATGGCGGTACCGTACATTTTAAAGGTGAGCTGGTTAATGCGGCTTGTTCAGTAAATACTGATTCTTCCGAGCAGACCGTTAATCTGGGTCAGTATCGTACCGCGAAATTTACCAAAGTGGGCGACACCACCTCTAATATTCCATTCAACATTGAACTGAATGATTGCGATCCGCTGGTTGCCAAAACTGCCGCTGTTGCGTTCACCGGTCAGATCGACCCAACCGACAAAACCCTGCTGGCCGTGACTTCCGGTAACAACGACAACACCGCAAAAGGCGTGGGTATCGAGATCCTCGACAGCAAATCCAGCGTTCTGACCCCAGACGGCGCGACCTTCTCTGCTGCGCAGACGCTGATCGAAGGGACCAACACCCTGAAGTTCACCGCACGTTACAAATCAACGGCTGCCACCACTGAGCCAGGCCAGGCAAACGCTGACGCCACCTTCGTAATGAAATACGAGTAATTCCTCCGCACAGGGATGTTCAGGCCTCACGGACGAGGCCCGTCATACGCTAATGCCAGGAACGAAGGATGACAAGGACTGGAACACTACTGCTGTTAACCCTTGCGATGGCTTGCCCGGCATCGGCGCATACCGTGGTGATCGAAGGTGGCAAGGTTCATCTCCGGGGTGAACTGGTGAACGGCGGCTGCGCCGTGGCGCCCGACAGCCAGAATATGCGCATCGACATGGGGCAGTACCGAACCAATTCATTTTCCGGTGTGGGCAGTTTTTCCACGGTTAACGTGCCTTTTACCGTGCGGCTGCTGGACTGCAGCGTTGATGTTTCGCGCACCGTGGGGATCCAGTTTCAGGGCGTGACGCCCGCAGAAGATCCGCAGGTCTTTCTGGCGACCTCGCGGCCGGGTGAAACGCCCGTCAGCAGCGGCGTGGGGCTGGCGCTTTTTGACGAACAGCAGCGTCAGATTATCCCAAACGCCACGGCCGTCAGCTGGCTGCCGATCGATACCCGCGAGCTCGCGTTCCATTTTAGCGCCCGCTATCGGGCTATTTCCGAACACCTCGAGCCAGGCAAAATTCAGTCGGATGTCTGGTTTACGTTGATTTATCCATAACACCTGCGAACACATTATTAAAGGTACGGTTGTGATGAATACCCTAATTAAACCAGGACTTTTTTTATCGTTTATTTTGATGATGGTTTCTGCCTGCGCAAATGCTTCCGGCGGTATTGCGCTGGGGGCCACGCGCGTTATTTATCCCGCAGAGGCAAAGCAAACGTCGCTGGCGATCACCAACAGCAACAAACAGGAACGCTATTTAATTAACGCGTGGATCGAAAATGCGAGCGGGCAAAAAGAAAAAACCTTTGCCGTCACTCCGCCCCTGTTTGTCAGCGAGCCGAACAGTGAAAACACGCTGCGTATTATTTACGCCGGGCCAGCGCTGCCAGCCGATCGCGAATCGCTCTTTTACATGAACGTGAAGGCGATCCCGTCGGTGAATAAAGCGAAAACGGAAAACAATAACGTGCTGCAGCTGGCGATCCTCTCACGCATCAAGCTGTTTGTGCGCCCGAACAACCTGGCGATGCAGCCGGAAGAGGCGCTTTCCCAGCTGCGGTTTGAGCGCGCGGGCAGCCATCTCAAAGTCAGCAACGCTTCCCCGTATTACATCACCCTCGTCAACCTGAAGCTGGGCAGGCAGCAGCTGGATAACCTGATGGTTGCGCCGAAAAGCTCGGCACAGCAGGTGCTGCCAGCCGGTGCCAGCGGCACGCTTTCCTGGCAGAGCGTGAATGACTACGGTGCCATCACCCCGGCGCGTAGCGTCAACCTGTGAGCAGAGTCAGGGCGATGAAAAACCACCAGGGACGTTACTGCCCGGTTGCACTGGCGCTGATGGCTGCGCTCTGCCCGCAGGCTGGCTGGAGCGAAAGTTATTTCAACCCGGCCTTCTTGTCGGACGACACCGCCAGCGTGGCGGATTTGTCGCGTTTTGAACAAGGACACCAGCAGGCACCCGGCGTTTATCGCGTGGATATCTGGCGTAACGATGAGTTTATCGGTACCCAGGACGTGCGTTTCGAGCAGGCCGAGAACACGCCGCCGGTGGCGGGCGGTTTGTCGGCGTGCATTACGCGCGCGATGCTCGATCGCTTTGGCGTCAACGTCGCGGCGTTTCCCGAGCTGGCTAAGGTGCAGGGCGACACCTGCGTTCCGTTGACCACGGCCATACCCGGCAGCGAAACGGTATTCAATTTTGCCTCTCAGCGTCTGGACGTCAGCCTGCCGCAGGTGGCGTTGCAAAACAGCGCCCGGGGCTACATTCCGCCTGAACAGTGGGATGAAGGCATTCCCGCCGCGCTGGTGAACTACAGCTTCACCGGTAACCGGGGAAGCGAAGACGACAGCTATTATCTGAACCTGCAGAGCGGGTTGAACTATGGCGCCTGGCGTTTACGTAACAACGGCGCATGGCGGTACACGCAGAATAACGGGCAGCGGCACAGCGAGTGGCAGAATATTGGCACCTGGGCGCAGCGCACCGTCATCCCGCTCAAAAGCGAACTGGTGCTGGGCGACAGCAATACCGGGAATGACGTCTTCGACAGCATGGGTTTTCGAGGTGGGCGGCTCTTCTCGTCTGACAGCATGTACCCGGACAGCCTGCAGGGCTACGCGCCGACCGTGCGGGGGATCGCCCGTACGCCCGCCAAAGTGGTGGTTCGCCAGAACGGCTACGTTATCTATCAAAGCTATGTCCAGCCGGGCGCATTTGCGATTACCGATCTTAACCCGACCTCCTCAAGCGGTGACCTGGAAGTCACGGTTGAAGAGAAAGACGGCACCCAGCAGCGCTATACCGTGCCGTACTCCACCGTGCCGCTCCTGCAGCGTGAAGGGCGCTGGAAGTATGACCTCGTTGCGGGGGATTACCGCAGCGGTAACAGCGATCAGGATACGCCGTTCTTCACTCAGGGCACCCTGATTACCGGTCTTGCCAACGGTTACACGCTCTACGGCGGGACGCAGCTGGCGTCACGCTATACCGCGGTGGCCGTCGGGGCCGGGAAAAACCTGGGCGACTGGGGCGCGGTCTCGCTCGATATCACCCACGCCCGCAGCCAGCTCGCGGACGACAGCAGGCACGAAGGGCAGTCTCTGCGCTTCCTCTACGCGAAATCTCTTAACGGCTTCGGCACTAACTTCCAGCTGCTGGGCTACCGCTACTCCACAAAAGGGTTTTACACCCTCGACGATGTCGCCTGGCGCTCAATGGAGGGCTATCAGTATGCCGATAGCCAGAACGATAACGATGTGCCGGACGTGCAGAGCTATCACAACCTGACGTGGAATAAAAAAGGCCGCTTCCAGCTCAACGTTTCTCAGTCGCTGGGGGACTACGGCTCGGTCTATATCTCCGGTAGCGAGCAGACCTACTGGGGAACAGACGAGACGAACCTCTGGTACCAGCTGGGCTATGCGGGCGGCGTGAAGGGGATCAACTACTCTGTCTCGTGGTCGTGGAACAAATCCGTTGGGATAGACGGCACCGATCGGATCGCGTCGTTTAACGTCTCCGTGCCGTTCAGCCTCTTTACCCGTCAGGGCTATCGCCGGGACAGCGCGATTGACCGCGCCTACGCTACGGCATCCGCCAGTCGAAACAGCGATGGCGACACAAGCTGGCAAACCGGCGTCAGCGGAACGCTGCTGGAGGATCGCAACCTGAACTACAGCGTGACCCAGGGACACGCCAGCACCAACGGCGCAAGCGGAAGCGCCAGCGCCAACTGGCAGGCGACCTACGGCACGCTGGGCGTGGGCTACAACTATTCCCGCGACCAGCACGATCTCAACTGGCAGCTCTCCGGCGGGGTGGTCGGCCACGCCGACGGCGTGACCTTCAGCCAGCCGCTGGGCGACACCAACGTGCTGATCAAAGCGCCGGGGGCATCGGGCGTCAGTATTGAAAACCAGACCGGCGTGAAAACCGACTGGCGAGGCTACGCGGTGATGCCGTATGCCACCGTCTATCGCTACAACCGCGTGGCGCTGGATACCAACACCATGAGCAACAACACCGATATCGAAAACAACGTGAGCAGCGTGGTGCCGACCAAAGGCGCGCTGGTGCGCGCCAGCTTTGATACCCGCATTGGCGTGCGCGCCCTGCTGACGGTAACGCGCGGCAACCAGCCGGTGCCGTTCGGCGCGGTGGTGCGTGAGACCAAAAGCGGCGTCACCAGCATGGTGGGGGATGACGGACAAATTTACCTGAGTGGGCTGCCGCTGGAGGGCGAACTGCTGATCCAGTGGGGCGACGGGGCGCAGTCCCAGTGTCGCGCACCTTACAGCTTGTCTGAACAGAGCCTGCAACAGGCAATCACACTTAAGGGGATCGGCTGTGATTAAAACTCAACTCTTTGCCTTGTCGCTGCTGGCGCTACTGCCCGCGACAAACGTATTAGCGACCGTGTGCGTCAATGAAAAAGGCGTGCCGACGGAAGTGCATTACGACCTGACGGATAAATTCAACAGCTCGAATAACCAGATTGGGCAGGTCGTGACGCTCAGCGAGAAATCGCAGTGGGTAGGGGTGAATGCCGTCTGCCCGAAGGGCACGACCGGGAATACCACCAAGCGCAGCTATGTCACCGATTATCCGGTCACGGGAACGAGCGATGGCTATCAGTATCTGAAGCTTAACGACTATCTGGACGGGGCGATGAAAATCACGGACAGCTATGCTGGCGTGTTTTACCCGCCAAAAAGCTATATCCAGATGGGGAGCCATCCTAACGTCTCCAAAAACAAACCGTTTGGCGTTCAGGACTCCAGCCTGGTCTTCCGTCTTAAGGTGACCCGGCGTTTTATCAACATGGTGGTGATCCCGCGCGCCACCATGTTCCGCGTTTACGTCACCACTACCTCTTCCGATCCGTTAACCACGCCGGTCTATACCATCAGCTACAGCGGAACCATTCAGGTGCCGCAAAGCTGCGCCATTAATGCCGGTAACGTGGTGGAGTTTGATTTCGGCGACATTGGCGCCTCCTTGTTCAGCAAGGCGGGCGTGGGTAACAAGCCGGAGGGGGTCTCATCGCAAAGCAAAACCATCGCCATTAAATGCACCAACGTGGAGGCAAACGCCATGCTGACGATGCGCGTCGAGGCGGAAAAGGTCTCTGATAATGTACTGGTGTCGGATAACCCGGATGTGGGGTTCATCATTGCCAGCGAGAGCGGGGCGCCGCTGACGCCCAACAACCTGACGAGCAAAATTCCGTTCCGTCTCGACGACAGCGCGCAGGCGCAGGTGGGGATCCGGGTCTGGCCGGTGAGCGTGACGGGCAATAAGCCAGCGGAAGGGCGCTTCACCTCGCGCGGGTATTTGCGCGTGGATTACGACTAAGGAGCCGATATGCGAAACAGGATCCGTTTTCTCACCGTAGCGCTCTTTGCGCTTTGCGCGCAGGCTCAGGCGGACACCGCGTTGGGCGAGATTAACATTCGGCTCTACGGCAATATCGTCGATTTTACCTGCGTTGCCGAGGGCAGCGACAGCGACAAGGCCGTCCCGCTGGGCACCTGGCCCACGAAACAGCTCAGTACCACCGGGAGCCGCACGCAGCCGATGCCGTTTACGCTGAAGCTGACCGGCTGCCCGCCGGGCGCGGCGTCCATTACGTTTTCGGGTAAAGCCGACGGAAGCAATAGCGGCTTGCTGGCGCTGAATGACGCCAGTACTGCAAGCCATGTCGCCGTTGAGATCAGGGATGCGGATAAAACGCGGCTGGCGCTTCAGCAGGCCAGCCAGCCGGTCTCGGTTGATGCGCAGGGAAATGCGATTCTGTCATTTTATGCCAATTATATTGCCACTGCCGATAACCCTCAGCCCGGACGGGCTGATGCGGATGCCACCTTCATGATTAATTATAATTAGCACTGACCGCACTCCCTGCAGCTCAGATAAGCTGCAGGGAGTGAATTCAGGTTATAGCAGCTCGTGGGCTTTGGCGTAATCAATTAATTCCACGATGCTTTGCACACCCAGCTTGGAATAAATATTGGATTTATGCGCGCTAATGGTCTTGTTGCTTAATAGTAGCTGTTCAGCTATTTCCTTGTTGGATAATCCATTCGCCAGATACCGTAATACCGTGACCTCGCGATTCGATAATGGCATATCTACTGCCATCCCTTTCCCGGAACCCAAATGGTTTATAAAGTTCAACGTCTCTGACGGGAAAAAGGAATAGCCCATCAGAATCATTTCTACGGCGTTGTAGATCTCACCCAAATCTTTTCGTTTACTGACGAAGCCATTTGCCCCGGCGCGAATGGCGCGACCTGCGTAAAACAACTCTGATTTAGACGAGAGGAACAGAACCTTAATGTTTTTGTTTAAGTTCCTGATTCTCTTCAGTAAAGAGAAGGCATCCGTGCCCGTGAGTTCAATGTCAAGGATCACCAGATCGATAGGGTGATTGCGGATACAGTCAAGGACTTCATGGCTATCGCCAGACTTGAGCTTGACTGTGATATTCTTATTTTTCTGTAGCAGGACTTCTATCGACATTCTGACGATAGGATGTTCGTCCATAATGATAACGGATGCCGGTTTCATTTTTAATGCCTCAGATTGTTAAAAGCGTTATGCAGAGTTTGGTAAAACTCTCGAAATGCCGGAAGGATATAATGTGCAGATCCCTATACCGTAGTATTTCCCTGGAAAGAGCGAAAGCATCCTTGTTTACGTAATGAAAAGAACTATGCCTCAGCGCGGTCATCTCATTAGGCTGGTGTTGGCAAAAAGGTTTTTCTTATTCATATTTGATACGCATCTTATTATACAGGGTAAGTTTTTTCCGAAAACCCTGTAAATTAATATGAGGGTATTGGTTTGTATTATCTTCTGGATCTGAATCGCTATTTTTTTAAATTTAGCGGAAATATCCTGTTATCTCATTTACCGCATATTTTCATCTTTATGTAATAACAAAAAATAACAGATATCTCTGTATGTTGATTAATTGTTAACAATAATACGCCTCTTTGAAAGGGACGAACCCGCAAAAGTGAGGTTAAAAATTGCCCTCGCAGGCCGTCTGACCTTCATCTGAAAGTGCTTACGCCGATCCGGATAACGGCGTCTGGTGCACAGGAGAACGTGCTGCCCGCTTTGCTTTTTACTCCTGGCAGTTGTCGCTAAGCTGCTTGTTTTTACATCATTATCATCTTGTTAACGCCTTCTGCATTCGCTTAACCGATGGAGGAAAGTGCTGCCGTTCCGCTAATCTGTGGCATTTCACAAGGTTCGCGCCCATAAATTAGGAATAGTTATAAATTCGATTATATTGTTAAAAATTAACATTTTCGCAACGCGAGTGGTAAGTAAATTCTTAAACCGCTTTAGGAAATAAGGGGTTAGGAGGTGAGTGAAAACGTGCAGTCTGAGAGGTTATTAAGAAGATGCAGCAATTCCTGGCGATGGCTTAGCCCCAGCTTTAGGAGGATGCAGCTGAGACGATAGATAATACGGCTATAGGGGCGATTCTGCATAAGGGCAATCTGACGCAATGTCTTGCCCCGGGAAAGCTCCTGCAGAATGGGCCATTCGTTGCGTGAGAACCAGTCTTTCTCGGTTCCCGGCGGAGGGAGGGGATCCTGCAGGCTGTGCTGGAGCGCGGCGGCGTTCAGCTGACGTTCGAGCACATGAAAGGGACCTGCCGCTTTACAGAAGAGGCGGGTGTCGTAATTATCGGCCCGGACCAACAGCCAGGGCGTCAGGAACGGAGGAAACAGGCTATGCCGTCTCAACTGATCCAGTTTCTCCAGAAGCCCCGTGGATCGGCTTTCAATATCCACGACCAGACGGGCTGAGGGCCACTGCGTCTGAGCGATAAGGGCGTCGTCCAGCGTGGCGTAGTCGCAGCAGCTGCTCAGGGGAAACTGCCCGTGGAGAAAACCGGTGCGCAGGTAGTGATCCTCCGTCACCAGAAGGATAAACGGGGCGTCTGTTTTGCGGGGCTGGCTGATGGACTGGCTCAAAAATTCGAGCCGGTCGAAAAAGGGGGGAGCAAAAGGTGAGCGCGTAAATCCCAGTGCATCACTTCCTGTACGCCGCCGCCGGTAACGGCGCACTGTCATTCGCATGGTCTCCCTCCTGGAAATGGCTTTTTAATCCTCCGGCCATGTCCAGGACGGCCAGTAATATCCCTGGCCGAGGTCTGCGCCTGCCTGCAGTGCCCAGGTACGATCGCGTTCAGTCTCAATACCTTCAATAAGCACTTTCCCGGCAAGCTGAAAGCAAAGGGAAACCAGTTGCCTCAGCGCAGGGGTGTCGCGTAAACGCCAGAATGCTTCCTTATCTATTTTGATGCCGCTTAACGGGAGTCGGCAGGATAAAAACGACTGCACTGTGACGTCATCCACGTCATCAAGCCAGATTGCGTGTCCCTGTCTGCAAAGTTGCCGCAAATTTTGAACGACATGCTGCTTCTCTACGAGGGAAAGCGCCAAAAAGGACGCGAGGTCGACAATCTCAATATTGAGCGGCACGCCTGGCAACCGGATAAGTCGCTGAAAAGACGCGGGCTCTGTCAGGACGGTTATCGGCAGATTAATAAAAAGATTATGACCGTGCGGCGTATTTTTTAACGCGGCAAGCTGCGCTTCAAGCAGCGTTATCGACCACTCTGCGGAGCGATCGCAAAAAAAGTTCTCGCTGTCCCGCGTGTCGGAAAGAACGCTAAGGACCTCCACGCCAACCTGGCGTAAGGAGGAAAGGGCGACGATGGGCTCAAGCTTAATGCCGACGATGTCCTGAGAAATGTACTGTAACCGGGGGGGCGTATCGATCAGGTTTTGCGCTGTCACTCCATTGTCCTGTTGTCTGTCAGCCTCCAGGCGGCCGGGATACCTGACTCTAGTGTGACGAGCTGACGGTCAGGAAAACAGCAGGCGTTACTTAAATGCAACTAAGCCTTTTCGCAGCGCTAAATTTTACGGTGAAACAGGGCGAAATGTTGAGAAAATAGCCGTATTTACAATCGGCTAGCGGTAATTGGCCCTGAAAACGGAAAAGGCATTGACTCACCTGCCATTGACCGTATAATTCTTCGCGTTTCACCACCGCGAAGTACACGCATATCAGTGCGCCCTTAGCTCAGTTGGATAGAGCAACGGCCTTCTAAGCCGTAGGTCGTAGGTTCGAATCCTACAGGGCGTGCCATTTCATTTCATAGAGTTACGCCTCTTTCACATCCTCCTGATTTCCGCTGTGGGACATATTTGGGACATCGCCCCTAAAATTTACCGGTCATGAAGGACATTTATGTGGTATCTACTCGCAACTTCGCTTGCCGCACTCTCCCTTAATAAAAGCCTGGCTTACCTGATGCTGGGATTAACGGCATTTCTCGGCTGGAAACAGAGTATTCTTGACGCCCCGGCGCTGCTGGTTATTGCATCAATCGTTGTTGGCTGGTCTGTTGTTGAATGGCTACGGAATAAAAATAATAAATATACGTATCTGGTCGAAGGCCTGTGCGTGGCCATCGCCGTTGCCCTGGTTTTGCATCTGATCCCGGGTTTTCATAACCCCAAAGTGCTGGATGCTGTCGTCGTTGGTCCGCAAAGCATACCGTTCAGTATGTACTTTAATATGGACAAGGCAGTGGTGCCGTTCTTTTTAATTACGTGCATGCCAACGTTATTCGTCGCAAAACCCCTCTATAAAGCGGGCAAGGTCGGCTGGGGAATATTGGTTCTTGCGATACCCGCGCTGTTACTTCTGGCTGTTGCGTTGGGCGGACTTAGAATTGAGCCGCATGCGCCTGAATGGTTCGCTCAATTTGCCCTTGCGAATATTTTTTTCGTCTCTTTGGCTGAGGAAGCCTTGTTCAGAGGCTACCTGCAGCAACGCTTGTCCCGGATTATTCATCCTGTTGTCGCGCTGTTGATTGCCTCAGTCATCTTTGGACTGATGCATTATAGCGGCGGTTTACTACTGATTATTTTTGCCAGCCTCTCCGGCATTATTTACGGCCTGGCGTGGATGTGGAGCGGCAGGCTCTGGGTTGCAACGTTATTCCATTTTGGGCTTAACTGCGTGCATTTATTGTTCTTCACCTATCCTATGTATGCCCCTCATGCGGTTATGTGATGCTTTTAAAATTAGTCGCCTTATAAATTTAGCGACCTCCGGATAAGCATAAAAAGCCCCGCAAGATCGGGGCTTTTATATCTGCCGGGCGCATGAATAACAGATTTACCTTCGCGTCATAATGAATAGAAGGCTAATGAATTTCACTGTAGGCAGGCTTAAGGTTTTCTTAATCTAAAAATTATCTCTCATTAAAATTTGGATTTTTATCATTCTAAAATCTGCTAAAAAGAAATTTTACACTTTTACGACTAAACTCGATTGATACTAATTATCATTAGCGTTGTTGTATGCTTTAATCCTGTCCCACAAAGCTATGAGTCGTTAATCCCGTTGGTCTATAAAGGATATGTTCATGAATTCTCGCCTGCTGTCCTGCTTCTCGCTTGCCTTGTTGTCTTCATCCCTTTTCCTTTCCACACAAGCGGTTGCCGCCGATAACAACGAAGGTATCGTTGTTTATAACGCGCAGCACGAAAACCTGGTGAAGTCGTGGGTTGACGGTTTTACCAAAGAAACCGGCATTAAAGTCACTCTGCGTAATGGCGATGACAGCGAGCTGGGTAACCAGCTGGTTCAGGAAGGCAGCGCGTCACCGGCAGACGTGTTCCTGACGGAGAACTCGCCGTCAATGGTGCTGGTGGATAATGCCAACCTGTTTGCGCCATTGGATGCAGACACCCTGAAGCAGGTACCGGCAGAATATCGTCCGGCGCACGGCCGCTGGATTGGCATCGCGGCCCGCAGCACGGTGTTTGTGTATAACCCGGAAAAGCTGAACGAAAAGCAGCTGCCTGAATCGCTGATGGATCTGGCAAAACCCGAGTGGAAAGGCCGCTGGGCGGCATCACCGTCAGGCGCGGATTTCCAGGCCATCGTGAGCGCGATGCTGGCGCTGAAAGGCGAAAAGGCCACGCTGGAATGGCTCAAGGCGATGAAAGCCAATTTCGTTGCCTATAAAGGCAATAGCACCGTGATGAAAGCGGTCAATGCCGGTCAGATTGATGGCGGCGTGATTTATCACTACTACCGTTTTGTCGATCAGTCCAAAACCGGTGAAAACAGCAAAAATACCCAGCTTTACTACTTCAAACACCAGGATCCGGGCGCGTTCGTGAGCCTCTCTGGCGGCGGCGTGCTGGCGTCCAGCAAACACAAAGCGCAGGCGCAGGCCTTCATCAAATACATTACCGGTAAAGAAGGCCAGGAAAGCCTGCGGACCAACAACGCCTTTGAATATGCCGTGGGCGTGAACGCGGCCTCAAACCCGAAACTGGTCCCGCTGAAAGATCTTGATGCGCCGAAAGTTGAACCTTCAACGCTCAACAGTAAAAAAGTTATCGAGCTGATGACGCAAGCCGGCCTGCTGTGATCCTGAGAGTGAAGTGAACGTCTTATGTCTGGTCTGAGTCTCGACATCGGAAAAAACAGAGTGCAGGAGCCTGCCCGCAGGCGTCCTGCACTGCCGATGGTTGCGTTAGCTGTGTTGTTTTCATTAATGGCGCTTCTGCCTTTGGGTTTTATCATTGCCATTGGCATTGAGACCGGCTGGGAAACCATTAAGGCGCTGGTGTTTCGCCCGCGTGTTGCTGAGCTGCTCAGCAACACGCTGTGGCTGACGGCTTTAGCGGTTCCGCTGTGTATCGTGACGGGCGTGGCAATCGCCTGGCTCACGGAGCGCACGCAGCTTGCCGGGCGAGGGATCTGGTCCGCACTGGCGGTCGCCCCGCTGGCGATCCCCGCGTTTGTGCAAAGCTATGCCTGGGTGAGCGCTGTCCCTTCCATGCACGGGCTCTCCGCGGGCGTGTTTCTCTCGGTTCTTGCCTACTATCCGTTTATCTATATGCCGGTTGCGGCGGTGCTGCGTCGCCTTGACCCGACGCTTGAAGATGTCGCCGCTTCGCTGGGTACGCCGCCTTGGCGGGTCTTTTTCCGCGTGGTGTTGCCCCAGCTCAAGCTGGCTATCTGTGGCGGCGCGCTGCTGGTGGCGCTGCACCTGCTGGCGGAATATGGCCTGTACGTGATGATCCGCTTTGATACCTTCACCACGGCAATTTATGACCAGTTCCAGTCTACCTTCAGCGGCCCGGCGGCGAACATGCTGGCGGGCGTGCTGGCCTTGTGCTGTCTGGCTATATTAATGCTGGAGGGCGTGACGCGCGGAAAAGCACGCTACGCGCGCATTGGCGCCGGGGCCGCGCGCGAGCAGAAACGCTGGCCGCTGAAGCCTGCGGCCGCCGCGCTGGGCCAGCTGTTTTTCATCGTGCTGATCGTGCTGGCGCTGGGCGTGCCGTTAATTGTCCTGTGTCGCTGGATTTGGCTCGGCGGCGTGCAAAACTGGATGAGTGCCGATCTCTGGCACTCCCTGCGCCAGACGCTGATGCTCGGCGTGGGCGGCGCGCTTCTGACGACCGCGTGCGTGATCCCCATCGCGTGGCTCGGTATCCGCTATCCGCACCGCATCTTCCGGATGCTGGAAGGGTGCATCTATATCACCAGCTCGCTGCCGGGCATCGTCACGGCGCTGGCGCTGGTCACCGTCACCATTCACTACGCCCGTCCCATTTACCAGACGGAAATTACCCTGTTCCTTGCCTACCTGCTGATGTTTATGCCCCGTGCGCTCATCAACCTGCGGGCGGGGATTGCGCAGGCGCCGGTCGAACTGGAGAACGTGGCGCGCAGCCTGGGCAGCACGCCCGCGAAGGCGCTCTGGAGCGTCACGATGCGGCTGGCCGCGCCGGGTGCGGCGGCGGGGGCCGCGCTGGTTTTCCTCGGCGTCAGCAACGAGTTGACCGCCACGCTGCTGCTCTCTCCGCTGGGCACGCGCACGCTCTCCACCGGATTCTGGGCGCTGACCAGTGAAATTGACTATGTTGCCGCCGCGCCTTACGCGATGCTGATGATCCTGATTTCACTCCCGCTGACCGCCATTCTCTATATGCAGTCGAAAAAAATTGCAGGGCTATGACATGCTTGAATTAACCGCCATTTCTAAATCGTTTTCTGATGTGCAGGTGCTCGACAGCTTAAACCTGAGCGTGGCGCCGGGGAGCAGGACGGCGATTGTCGGGCCGTCCGGGTCGGGGAAAACCACGCTGCTGCGTATTCTGGCCGGGTTCGAAACGCCTGACACCGGGCGCATTGTCATGCAGGGGAGAACGCTGTTCGATGAAAATAGTTTTGTTCCCGCCCACCTGCGCCGGATCGGTTTTGTGCCTCAGGAGGGTGCGCTGTTCCCGCACCTCAATGTGGCAGACAACATCGCCTGGGGGCTGGACGGCACTCGCCACGAGAAGCGCCAGCGCGTTGAGGCGCTGATGGAGATGGTTTCTCTGGACAGGCAGCTCGCAACGCACTGGCCCCACGAGATTTCCGGCGGACAGCAGCAGCGCGTGGCGCTTGCCCGTGCGCTGGCCCAGCGACCTTCACTGATGCTGCTGGATGAACCGTTCTCGGCTCTGGATACCGGCCTGCGCGCGATGACGCGTAAGGCAACGGCCGATCTGCTGGCCGAAGCGGGCGTGGCCTCGATTCTGGTCACCCACGACCAGAACGAAGCGTTGTCCTTTGCTACGCAGGTCGCCGTCATGCGCTCCGGACGCTTCACGCAGGTCGGTACGCCTTATGACGTCTACACCCGTCCGGTTGACGAAGAGACGGCGCTGTTTCTTGGCGATGCCGTGATCCTCCCTGCTCAGCTCGCTGCCGGGTATGCCGTGTGCGCGCTGGGTGAAGTGCCGACGGACAACGCGCATGCGACAGGACAGGGCAGGGTAATGATGCGCCCTGAACAATTACGCGTGACGGCATGTGCAGCGCATGAAAGCCCGATCTCGATTCTCGACGTGGACTTCACCGGCCAGCTGTCAACGCTCACCCTGGGATTAGCCGGGCAGCAGCCGGTGATTCTGAAGACCGTAAGCCAGCCAGGATGGAACCCGGGCACGGCGGTACGCATTGATATTGCTGGCACCGCGCGGGTATTCGAATATTCTTAATATTCGTTAGTAATTTCATGCAACGGGTTGTTATAAAAGATTTTTCCCGAACGCATGGCAATTCCTGAGATTCTCTACCATGCTCATAAAACCTCACCACAATGCGTGAGGTTTTTCGTAGTTGCTGATTAATCTCAAGGAAAAAGGTTATGAAAAAGACGACTGCTATTTTGTTGGGAACGGCGTTACTGTTTACGACCAATGCTTTTGCTGCCCAGCTGCTGACAAAAAATGAGTTCAAGAAAGTTGCGTCTCAATATAAAAAAATCGGTACGGTAAACACCTCGAATGAAGTATCGGTGGATGATGCGAAAAAAGAACTGATTGAGAAAGCCGATAAGCAAGGCGCGGATGTCCTGGTGCTCACTTCAGGGAACACCAACAATAAAATTCACGGTACGGCCAATATCTACAAGAAAAAATAATGTTATTGCAGCCATCCCCGAAACGGGGTGGCTGTTCCCCCTCTTTTCTCGCCAAATCTCCTTATGAACGCGGTTACACTTGCTAACGCATGGATAATGCGTATAGTTCTCATTTGCATTGCATTCAATACATTCTAAGGCCCGACAACGGGTCATTTTTGCGCGCACTTTAAAATGAGTTAACGATGAACAACACCAAAATACACAAGACGCTGCTGGCGCTCGCCGTTGGCGCGGCGACACATTCCGCCTTTGCGGCGGACAATCAAAAAGAGGACACCCTCGTTGTCCAGGCTGCACCAGCCAGCGATTTCAAACCCGGCGGCGACCAATTGGTACCGGCCTTCCTTGACGGACAGGTGGCGAACGGCGGGCGCATGGGTATGCTGGGCCAGCAAAACGCCATGGACGTGCCGTTCAACATCATCAGCTACACCTCGAAGCTGGTGGAAGATCAGCAGGCGAAAACCATTGCCGATGTCGTCGCGAACGACGCGGGCGTGCAGTTCGTTCAGGGGTACGGCAACAGCGCGGAGACCTACCGCATCCGTGGCCTGAAGTTCGACGGCGACGACATGACCTTTGGCGGCCTGTCCGGCGTGCTGCCGCGCCAGGTGGTGGATACCCAGATGGTTGACCGCATCGAGATCTTCAAAGGGGCCAACTCGCTGATGAACGGCGCGGCAAGCTCCGGCGTAGGCGGGATGATCAACCTTGAGCCAAAACACGCGGGCGAACTCCCGCAGGCGAAAGTCGGCGTGGACTACACCTCGGATTCCCAGATTGGCACCACGCTGGATGCGGGCCGTCGCTACGGCGACAGCGACCAGTTCGGCGCGCGGGTGAACCTGGTCCATCGCGAAGGGGAAACCGGCATACCGAATGACCGCCGCCGCACCACGCTACTCTCTACCGGCCTGGATTACGCGGGCGACCGCTTCCGCACCTCGCTGGATCTCGGCTATCAGAAGAAAACCTTCCACGGCAGCCCGACCAGCGTCAATATTTCAGGGGTGGACTTCGTGCCCGAGCCGCCGAAAAACGATCGCAACTTCTCGCAGAAGTGGGCCTACAGCAACATCGAAAACGAATTTGGGATGTGGCGCAGCGAGTATGACATCACCGACGGCTGGACCGCCTATACCGGTCTTGGCGCGCAGCACGCGCATGAGGAAGGCATCTACAGCGCGCCGAAGCTGGTGGATAAAAGCGGCAAGGCAACGGTCAGCCGTCTTGATACCAACCGCATCAGCGATTCCGTCAGCGGCATGGCGGGCGTTCGCGGTAATTTCAATACAGGCTTCGTCTCGCACAAGGTCAACGTTGGCTATTCGGCGATGACCAAAAATGAAAAAATCGCGTGGAAAATGTCGGCGGCGAAGGATAACCCGACCACCAACATCTACCACAACACCGGCGTCGATATGCCGGACAGCACCAACTTCAACGGTTCCGGCGGAAAGTACAGCGATCCGCTGACCAGCGGGCGCACCCGTACCCAGGGCTGGCTGCTGAGCGATACGCTGGGCGTGCTGGACGACAAGCTGCTGTTCACCGCAGGCGCCCGCCATCAGAAGGTGGTTATTCGCGGGTATAACAAAGTTACCGGTGCGGAAAACGCGGCGGACGGCTTCGACGGCAGCCGCTGGATGCCCACCTACGGCGTGGTCTACAAGCCGTGGGAGGCGATCTCACTCTATGCAAACCACACCGAAGCGCTGCAGCCGGGCAAAACTGCACCTAACACCGCCACCAACTACGGCCAGAGCACCGGTATCGTTCACTCTAAGCAGAACGAAGTGGGCGTGAAGGCGGACTTCGGCCGCGTGGGCGGATCGCTTGCGCTGTTTGAGATCAAAATGCCGTCGGCGATCCTCGACGACAGCGGCCATTACGGCCTGGATGCCGAGCAGCGAAACCGTGGCGTGGAGCTGAACGTCTTCGGCGAGCCCGCGCTGGGGATGCGCCTGAACGCCAGCGCCACCTGGCTGCAGGCCGAGCTGACCAAAACCAAAAATGGCGTGAATCAGGGTAATGATGCGATCGGGATTCCGAACTTTTACGCCGTGCTGGGCGCAGAGTACGACATCAAGCCGATTGACGGCCTGACCGCGACCGCCCGCGTGAATCATTCCGGCGCGCAGTACGCTGACCTGGCAAACACCAAAAAGCTGGACAGCTACACCACGCTGGATCTGGGCATGCGCTATCGCTTCGCGGTGAACCACAATGAAAACCAGATGACGGTTCGTGCGGGCATCGACAACGTGACCAATGAAAACTACTGGGCCAGCGTGGACGATTCCGGTACCTATATTACGCAGGGCGAACCGCGCACCTTTAAGGTCTCGGTTGGCTACGCGTTTTAAGCGTTCCATCTCGTTATCCGGGGCAGGGATGCCCCAATCCCTTGCTACCTCCAGCATGAAGTGTTAAAACGTGCCCCTTCTAAAAAAGAGACAGGGGTAGGACGTGAAAGACGCGTCATCCGCTTCAGGCCATGGTAGCGCTGAAGCCTCGTCGGATCAGAATCCGACGCTGCAACGTGGTTTGCAAAATCGACATATTCAGTTAATTGCCCTTGGCGGCGCGATCGGTACCGGGCTGTTTCTCGGCATCGGCCCCGCTATTCAGATGGCGGGCCCGGCGGTGCTGCTGGGTTACGGTATCGCCGGGATTATCGCCTTCCTGATCATGCGCCAGCTTGGCGAAATGGTCGTTGAAGAGCCGGTTTCAGGCTCCTTCGCGCACTTTGCTTATAAATACTGGGGCCCGTTTGCAGGCTTCCTGTCCGGCTGGAACTACTGGGTGATGTTCGTGCTGGTGGGGATGGCGGAGCTGACCGCCGCGGGCATTTACATGCAGTACTGGCTGCCGGATGTTCCGACGTGGATCTGGGCGGCGGCCTTCTTCATCATTATTAACGCCGTTAACCTCGTCAACGTGCGCCTGTATGGCGAAACCGAGTTCTGGTTTGCGCTGATCAAGGTGCTGGCGATTATCGGGATGATCGGCTTTGGCCTGTGGCTGCTGTTCTCTGGCCACGGCGGCGAGCGCGCCACGATCGACAACCTGTGGCAGCACGGCGGCTTCCTTGCGACCGGCTGGAAAGGGCTGATCCTCTCCCTGGCAGTGATCATGTTCTCCTTCGGTGGACTAGAGCTGATCGGCATTACCGCCGCGGAAGCGCGCGACCCGCATAAAAGCATTCCCAAAGCGGTCAACCAGGTCGTGTACCGGATTCTGCTGTTCTACATCGGCTCGCTGGTGGTGCTGCTGGCGCTCTATCCGTGGGTGGAAGTGAAGTCCGACAGCAGCCCGTTCGTGATGATTTTCCACGATCTGAACAGCAACGTGGTGGCCTCGGCGCTGAACTTCGTCATTCTGGTGGCATCTCTGTCGGTCTATAACAGCGGCGTTTACTCCAACAGCCGCATGCTGTTCGGCCTCTCCGTGCAGGGCAACGCGCCGAAGTTCCTCACCCGCGTCAGCCGTCGCGGCGTGCCGGTGAATTCCTTGTTACTTTCTGGCGCTATCACCTCGCTGGTGGTGTTGATTAACTATCTGCTGCCGAAAGAGGCTTTTGGCCTGCTGATGGCGCTGGTTGTCGCTACGCTGCTGCTGAACTGGATCATGATCTGCCTGGCGCACCTGCGCTTTCGCGCCGCGATGCGCCGCAAGGGACGCGAGACGCAGTTCAAAGCGCTGCTTTACCCGGCGGGGAACTACATCTGTATCGCTTTCCTCGGGCTGATTCTGGTGCTGATGTGCACTATGGATGAGATGCGTCTTTCGGCGATGCTGCTGCCGGTGTGGGTTATCTTCCTGTTTGTGGCGTTTAAGCTTTCCCGCAAAAAGTGATCCGCTTTTCTCCCTCTCCCCGTGGGAGAGGGCCGGGGTGAGGGCACCACACCAAACCGCACCTGCCTTCACGCCCGGTGGCGCTTCGCTTACCGGGCCTACAAACGGATTATCTGGCGATAACGCCCGCCAGGGATCGAATATCGTTCCCGGTCGGGGACTGATGAATACGCAGCCCAAATTCATCCACCACCGCGAATATATGGTCGAAGATGTCGGCCTGAATCTCCTCATATTCTGCCCAGACCACCGTGTTGGTGAAGGCATATATTTCAATCGGCAAACCATTCGCGTCAGGCGCTAGCTGGCGCACCATCAGCGTCATATCTTTGCGAATACGCGGATGGTTGCGCAGATATTCATTCAGGTAGGCGCGGAAGGTACCAATATTGGTCATCTTACGCAGATTTAATACCGATTCCCCTTCACCGTTCTTCTGATTCCACAGGCTAATTTCCTCATGTCGCGCGGCCAGATAGGGCTTCAGCAGCTTCGCCTGAATGAGTTTCTGCTGCTCCTGCTCGTCGAGAAAATGAATGCTGGTGGTATCAATATTCAGGCTGCGCTTAATGCGTCGCCCGCCGGAGGCGGACATGCCGCTCCAGTTGATAAAGGCGTCGGACACCAGGGCCCACGTCGGAATGGTGGTGATGGTGTTATCAAAATTGCGCACTTTAACGGTGGTCAGACCGATGTCCGTTACCGTGCCGTTGGCACCGTATTTTGGCATCTCCAGCCAGTCGCCGAGCTTGAGCATGTCGTTGGCGGAAAGCTGGATCCCGGCCACAAGTCCGAGTATCGGGTCCTTAAACACCAGCATCAGAACGGCGGCCATGGCGCCCAGACCGCTTATCAGAATTGCCGGGGACTGGCCGATCAGCAGGGAGATAATCATTATCCCCACCAGGATGGCGCTCACCAGCTTGATGCCCTGGAAGATCCCCTTCAGCGGCAGCTGTGACGCGGTGGCCATTTTCTGCGACAGATTAAAAATTACGTCCAGCAGCGAGAAGAAGGAGAGCAGGGCATACACCATGACCCACAGCTTTGCGCAGGTAGTGAGAATTTCCGCCGCTTCGCTGCCCTTTTGCAGCCACAGTACCGCCTGAACGTTGACGATTATCCCCTGAAGGGTGAAGGCCAGACGGTGAAATAATTTATTCTGGGTGATGATCTGCAGCCATAAATGGCTGCTGGCCTGCGCGCGTTTTTCGAAAGCGCGAAGCACCACTTTGTGCAGAATAAAATGAACGATGATGGCGGTAAGAAAAATAATACCAAAGATAATCACTAAAGAGGTGGTGTGATTAATTTCAATGCCTAACTCTTCAACCTGAGCAATTAATTCCTGCATAACGTCTCCTGTATTGATGCAGCCCCATAATGGCGGCTGCGGATCTATTATGCAAATTCCCGGGCTTATTTGGTGGCCTGGCAGACCTTCACCACCGGCAGGCACAGGCGATGGCGGATGCGCAGCGTCGCCAGGGCAAGCACCACCATCATCGCCGTTTCCACCATCAGGAAGACGTTCACCGCCTGGGTGTAATCCCCGTGATGGTTTTGCAGCGCGTGCAGCAAAATCGCGCCAAAAATGGCCGGGCCAAGCCCCAGCGCGGCCTGCTGTAGCGTGCTGAGAATGGCGCTCGCGGCCCCCGCGTCGTCAGGCTGAATATCGCGCATCCCGATGCGGTAGAAGCTGTTCACGATCAGCGCCTGCCCGTAGCCGACCAGCCCGGTCGCGGGCGCCAGCGTCAGGGCGGTATTCTCCATTCCCCAGACGCGGAACGTAGCGATCAGCGCCAGCAGGCCGGCAATCTGGATCGTCAGACCCGTCAGCAGAATGGTACTGGTGCTGTAGCGAGCAATCAGCCGCGGCGCGAACCACGCCGAAATAAAGTAAGTTACTCCCAGCGCGATAAAACTGTTTCCGGACTGCCACGGTGCCATCCCCAGACCGGTTTGCATGGTCAGCGCCATACAGAACATAAACCCGGACCAGACGCTGAAAAAGAGCATCGCAATCAGAATGCCAAAGCGAACGCTGCGAAGCTGCAGCAGGCGCGGCGGGATCAGCGGGTGGGCATTCTCTCGCTCTTTTTTGCGCGCATTCAGCGCCGTCAGCCAGCCCAAAGGAATAATGGCGAGAAGCATAACCTTCAGCGGCCACGACCAGTGCCACTGTGGGCCGAGCGCCATCGGGAACAGCAGGCAGCAAAGAATGATCGCCAGCAGCACGGTTCCGGTCCAGTCGATGCGTGACGGCGTCTCGCGACGGGTTTCGGGTACGAAATGGCGACTCAGTGCCAGCACCACCAGACAAATCGGCACGTTGATGAAGAAGGCGTTACGCCAGCCCAGCCCGGCGATATCCGCCGACACCAGCCAGCCGCCGCCCATCTGGCCGACGATAAACGCAATCCCACCGATGCCGCCAAACAGGCTGATGGCTTTAGCGTGCGCCGTACCTTTCAGCGTCACGTGCAGGGTAGCAAGAATTTGCGGCACGATCAGCGCGGCTCCCGCCCCCTGAACGATGCGCGCGGCCAGCAGCTGTTCAATGTTCCCCGCCATCCCGCAGAGCAGCGAGGCCAGGCCAAAGCTCACGACGCCCCACATGAACAGACGCCGACGGCCAAAGTTATCCCCCAGCTTGCTGCCGAGCGCGAGGCAGACGGCGAAGGCCACGCCGTAGAGGGCGACGATTAGCTCCAGCTCGGTGGCGGTGGCGTTCAGCGAATGGGTGATGGCGTCCAGCGCGACGTTGGTGATTGAGGTATCAATCATCGGCAGCATCTGGCCGGTTAGCAGCAATATCAGGCCAGCGCGGCCGGGTGAAACAACTGACGTATTCATGGTAACTCCATTGCGTCATTCAACAGATGGTCGTAGCATCAACCATCTGATAAACGGGTACCAGTTCTTGCTTATACTGGTACTGGCACTACCATGCAGGGGGATTTATGGCCTTGATGTCTGAACCCGTCGTCTCACTTCAGGATGACACCCGAAAACAGCTGGGGGCATTTTTACGCGCGCGACGCGAAAGCCTCGATCCGCAGCGTCTTGGCCTGCCGCGCAGCGGTCGTCGCCGCACGCCGGGTCTGCGCCGGGAAGAGGTGGCGATGCTCGCGGACGTGGGAGTGACCTGGTACACCTGGCTTGAGCAGGGCAGGGACGTCAATCCGTCCAGCGCGGTGATGGCTGCTGTGGCAAGAGCGCTGCAATGCACCCCGACCGAGGCCCGACACCTGTTTGTGTTAGCCGGGCTGCCGCCGGGTGAAGCGCCGCAGGCGGTTTGCTGCGAGGGTATCAGCGAGGGCACGCGCCGCCTGCTGGATACGCTGATGCCTAAACCCGCCAGCATTCAGAAACCGAATTTCGACATCGTGGCGTGGAACGACAGCTTCGGGCACCTGATGGGCGTCGATTTCAATGAAATCCCGCCGGAAGACCGCAACTGTATTTACCTGTTCCTCACCCATCCGGCGTGGCGCGCGCGTCTCGGCAGACGTGACGATGTGCTGCCGATATTTGTCTCCTATTTCCGGGCAGCGATGGCCGAGCACCGGGGCGATCCGCTGTGGGAGGCCAAACTGGCGCGCTTCTTTGCGGTGTCGGAAGAGTTTAAAACCCTGTGGCACCAGCGCAACGACGTGCGCGGCGTGGAGAACCAGCTCAAGCTGTTCACCCATCCCGAGCTGGGGGATTTTACGCTGCAGCAGATGTACTGGTACTCAGCGCCGCGAAACGGGTCGCGGCTGCTGGTGTATTTACCGGTGGATGAGGCGGGGGAGCGGGCGATGGAATGGCTGGCGGAGCGCGGGGCTGTGTGAGATTTGTCGTCCCGGCGAGCGAAGCGCCGCCGGGTAACGATCGCCGATCAGTAATTTGCCGGCAGTTTGTTCACCTTCAATAAAATGCCTCTTTTGACCTCAATAAAATCGCCTTCGCGCAGATCGCTAAGAATTTTCATTACCCGACTGCGCGAGAGCCTTGTTTTATCCTGAATATAATCACTGACGTTAATTGAAAGACGGAGCTCTTCCTCCTCTTCCATGAGCGCGTTAAGGTTGATGCGAATCAGTTCGTACGTCGACAGACCCGCAGAGTTTTGGTACACCTCAGAAAAACGCTTCAGGGCATACATATAGAGATAAGCAGTTTCACGCCAGATGGAAGCATTATCGATTTTTTCGAGCACTTCTTTTCGCGGCTGTATTTCATACCGCACTTCGCTATACGCTTTGTAAAGGAAAAAATTATTTAACTCGCTAAATTCATTGATGCCAACAATCAATGGCCCCTGAAAATAGCTTAATAACAACTGATCGGAGTTTCTGTATGCCGCTACAAGACCTTCATGAATCACGATAACCATAGGCTCCGGAAAGGAAGCCAATGAGATAATCTGGCGCATTTTCGCCGTGCGGATAAGAGACGGTTCTGAGACAACGGAAATAATTTTATTTATGTCATGTATTGGTTTCATGATGTCTAACGATCCCAATGAGAGGTATCAAAAGTATATCAGAAGTAAAACAATATCATGTTCTGGCTGTAAACGGGTGAAACAAAACAGGATGAGTTGTAGGCAAAGGACATCGTAATCACTGAGCTGATTGTTACCGGAGTCACACCACCTGATTTGCTGAATGCTCGCGTCTGTAGATCCCAGGTTGGTTTGCCGTCGGTGGCATCAGCAATATTAATGGTTGACGTCTTACCGTTACCGTACGGCTCTTCGGACTTCCCTTCCAGTTGAACAGCTACGTTGGTTGCCGTACCAGGGGTATGCAACAGCAGCATCAGAGGTGCCGTGGAAAGTAGCTGTCATGCAGATGTTCCTGCCGGGCAATTTCCCAGTGAGACGGTAATTGGCACCCAAGGCGAACTGCTGCCTGAAGCATTCAGATCCGCAGTTTGCAGGTCTTTACCGCCCCCCAGGCCAATTGTTATATTTGCGCTGGCAGCGCTCACTTCACATGGAGAGGCAATCACATTACCTGTAATGTTCAGCGTTACCGGATCGCTTGCCAGGACATAAAATAAATGTACGTTGATGAATGATAAGTTGTTGTTTGATTTTCAAAATATTGACATTGATAAATTTTCATCGCAAACAGGTTTTTCACCGTACAAGAGTGCCATTCAAAATAGGGTACTTAACTGTGATGCAAATTCAAATATTAATATTGTGTTGACTGGGGTTAAAAATCCTGACTCATCTAAAGATTCAGTGTTGTCTTTAAGTAATCAAGGTCAGCCCGGAGTGGCGGATGGTGTGGGTATTGAAATAGTGTATGATGGTCAGCCTCTGGAATTAAATAAACTGCATAAACCTTATGCGATCTAATGGAGGACAGTAAATCCTCCCAATAACCGCCTATTATTATTAAACGAAGAGCCAAGTAAAACCTGGCACCGCTAACGGGATTGCAACGCTGAACCTAACCTATCAGTAAATTCATTTGAGATAAACCGGGCAGGATGCCCGGCCTCGCATTCTTCACCCGCGCTTCTTTTCAATTCCCTCGTCTCTCGCACCGCCAGAGCTAATATCACTTCTTTTACCACGAACGTCTCTGGCTTAAGCTGCGCCGTTATCACCTCTGTCCGTTTTCCACTACGACCTAAATACAGATGAATACTACAGATCCAGCTGGCGGGGTAGAGTCCGTTTAGAAATACTAAAATTTGTATTTAAATTATAGCTTAATATTCATGGGTTTTCTCTCACGGTTTAAATCTGTCGTTCCACGGCATTAACCGATGGGCCTCCATTTTTAATTTTTCCGCTTCTGTATGCCGTTTTAAAAAATAAAGAATATTGATCTGAACGTTATACGCATCTTCTTCCATATGCAGCTTTATCCACTGGGCGTTACTACGCATGAATATTTCCAGCTTCCCAAATTCCCGTGTTCATTGAAATTCGCCAGATGCAACAGTGTAATATCGCGCTGATAGCGCATCTGCATCAGCCAGGGAACATGCAGACGAGTAATGCTCTGCCGATCCGCAAGCCGGGCAGTTTCAAAATTGCCCAGCGTGATGCTGGCGCAAAAGAGCTGGAATGAGAGCACGATGCCGTATAAAGCAATCGCCACCAACGGCAAGCGGAACAGAGCAAGGCGCAGGGTGACGACAGGAGCATTCCCTTCTGAGGCGGCCAGCAACAGCAGCACGGCGAAGAAATGCGCACAGAATAGTAAAGCGGAAACTCCACCTGCGTATGCAGCAGGATCGGCAGCGTGGTTAGCAACGCCGCCCACTGCCAGAGGTTTTTGCGTCGGCGGCACAGTACCACCCAGCCCCAGCCCTGCCAGGGGTGAACGCCGATCATGCGCAGCGTGTACGCCAGGGTCAGTCAGCGCTGTTGGTTAGAGCCTTTATGCTGGAGCGATGCCACAACCGACGGCTGAAGTATCACCGTGCCGAGCAGGGCGGCAAGCCCGGTCGCAAGAAACGAGGCGGTCACGTTTACCTGTTGAAAGATGCCGGGCGCGTAGCCGGAGTATTTTTCGGCCAGTGAATTGGGTAGATATTGCGGACAGTAAAACCCGGCCAAAGAGAGTGCGCACTCAATAACAGCTGCGGCGGCAAGTAGATAAAAAAAGGGCAACCGTTTCCTTTTCCCTGATGGGTTGCTGCAGGAGCGTAAGATAAGCGAAAACTCCCTCCAAAATGCCGGAAGAGTAAACAGCACTGCGCTTGCAAATAATAGTAAACAAGTGGGGGTGATACTCACCGTTTTTGCTCTCAGGCACAGCCACACGATGGGCCCCAGGAGCGAGATAATTCCCAACCTCAGCAGGTTCATGCCGTAATCGCCGCTGTTTGGCCAGGGAAGATGCATCAGTACCAGCCAGTAAAGACTAATAATAGACAGTATTTAGCATGCGTATCGTGCGGGTCTGCGGCAGCGTGTTTGCTGGAGTGATCAAAGAAGACATCTGCATGTTCATTTGCGCCTGAAGAGGGTAAATCATGATTGTATTTACCCCCTCCGACAGGGGCTAACGCACCTGCGTCCATTCTGAGGCTTTCAGTGTCAGTACTGCCATTGCACCGAAAACCCAAGCGTGACGGGACTGGTATGCATCTCATCCGGTTTTGCCAGAGGCACACCCGCAAAAAGGTCATACCCCAGATGGCCTTTGATCCCGCGCACGCCTGCGACCGCACCGGCAATGTGCGCCCCGCTCCAGTAATCATTTTCTGAGCCGCTGACTTCGCCATAGTCTGCGCCAATGTACGGCTGCATTCCCCATACCGGCAGATTCAGGTTGATATCGTTGCGCAGATACCAGCCTTTGTCGGCATACAATGAGGACTCTCCGTCAAAGCCGCGCACCGTCCAGCGGTTGCCGATGGTGAACTTATCGGGCTGGGTCAGCCTGTCCGGAGTGGTCTGTTGCTTGAAATGCGGTTCATAGCTGAGGGAAAACTTGCCCAGTTTGAACGGGAAAGTACCGTCTGCACTCAGCGTAATGATGCGCGCCTGCGCGTCGGCACTGCCCACTATCTCTTCAGCATCGGGTTCTTCACCAAACCACGGTGCGGCATGTTGATAACCGAGGCTTGCCGTAAGCTGACCGAAGGGAAGATAGGCTAAATGTTCCAGGTTGAGCTGCCAGCTGCTGGTGTCCCGGTGCTGAACCTCCACTTCCACGTCGTTAAGATCGTAGCGGGAATCCCGCTTGATCCCTTTAAAGCCCAGCGTGGTTTTCTGGCTCGCGCTGCGGTAAACCACGCGGTTAAGCGCGGCGGTCATTAACTTTTCATCGCTACTGTACCGGTAGTTAAAATCACCGCTATGGAGAGTCTGCGTCGTTCTGTACTGGCTGGCATAAAGTTCCAGCGCCCAGTATCCCCAGGGAACGGAGTAAAACGCCGAGGTATTATCGTTACGCTTGCCGTTTTCATTTTTGAAGCCACCGCCATACGCTGCATAAAACATATCGTTGAGCGAGGTGGGGTTATCCAGATACAGCGCCAGGCCCCCCTGGTACCGTCCGGTGTATTTACTACCGGAATCATCAAACCAGCTGCCCAGTCGCCAGGCTTTACGCTGGTCGCGCTTGATCTCAATGCGGGTATCGCCAGGATTTTCCCCCGGCACCAGACGAATACTGGCCTGCGAACCGGGAATACGCTGCAGGTTTTCCAGCCCCTGTTCCAGACCGCGTAAATCGAGGAGATCGTCCGGCCCTTGTGGGACGTTATTCCAGCTATGAACGGGGAGGCCGCTTTCATCCTGAATAATGACATCACTGACGCGTCCAGGCAGAATTCGCAGGGTTAACGTTCCCTTGTGCAAATTTTGCTCCGGTATTAATACGCGGGTAGTAATAAATCCGTGGGATATTAATCGATTCTGCACGGCCGTATGTATGGCTTTAATTCCCTTCACGCCGATACAGTTATTCTCAGCCTGACGAATGATATCGCGAAAAGTGAGCCAGTGAGGAAGCGACTGCGTATTGTCGATGTTCAGATGCTGAATGTCGTAGCACACTGTCTCATGTGGCAGTGCAAGCGCATCAGTTACGAGCATGCCTTCTGATGAAAGGACTGACTTCCCAGGCGGTGCAAGCTGTTCGTGCCTCGCCTGATCCTGCTGCTGAGTGGTGGCCGGTTCAGCATGTACAGTGTCGGGAAGTGACGCGAGCAGTGATAGCAGAACGAGGCCAGATCGATAATTAGTCATGTAAATAACTTTATGGACCGCGAAGGATCCTGAATATAACGAAAAAATAGATAGCCCCATTCCAGGAATGGGGCTTTGGTTTATTTCAAACGATTACGCGGTATAAATGGAGTAGCCGCCTGGGTAATAAACGATATCCTGAATGGGATACCCGTAATACAGATCGCCCGGATAATAGACAACGCCGTTTTCCCAAACGCCATTACCTTCAGGTGTACCGTTTGGCTTAACGGTGGTATTTCCACTATTATTCGCCGTGGTATCTGAATCTGGGTTGGTATTATTGTTATCAGCAGTGTTACTACCGTTGTCTTGATTTGCTGTACCGGTCTCGTTAATCACACCCATGTTATTGACGTAACCCATGGTGTACACGCGATCGCCGGTAATATTACCGCTGGCTTCGTTGTTAATGCCGTTAGCCGTGTTCAGCGTAATACCGCTTGCACTGGTGATGTTACCGCTGTTGGTCAGGTAGTTGCTGACCAGGGTAATACCGTTATCAGCAGACAGCGTACCGCCGTTGATGAGGGTTACGCGGTCCATCTGTGCGTTCAGGGTATTACCCGCCACAATCGTGCCGTAGTTATACGCGGTGCTTTGAGACCAGCCGTAGCTGCCCATTACGTCGAGATTAATGTCATGCGCCGCGCGGATGTCACCGCTGTTGTCCAGATTGTTCATGACAAACAGCATGGCATCAGAACCCGCGTTGATCTGGCTGCCTGCATCGGTCATCAGATAAGAGGCGGTAATGTTGATGTTATGGTCTGCGACGAGCGTACCGTTACCCCGGTTTTCCAGGCTAGTGGTGTTCAGGTTGATATCATTCTTGCTGACGATCGAGCCGCTGTTGGACAGGTCTGCCAGCTGAAGATCCATCTGATTAGCGGTAATGTCACCGCTGTTGTCGAACTGACTGCTGTTCATCTGCAGCGCCAGGCGACCGCCAGCCGCGATGGAACCGCTGTTCTGCACCGGGCCGCCATAGTTATTCCAGCCATTAGAACCGATGGTTAACATCATATCCTGACCCGCTTTAAGGGTTCCGGCGTTCTGGAACGTACCGGTCACGGTCATGTCGATATTGCCGCCTGCTTCCATCTTACTGGCAAGGTCAGAATAGTAGGACGTGCCGTACATAAAGAGGTCTTTTTCGGCTGCGATGGTGCCGGACATATTATCCAGCGCGCCATTGATTGAAACAGAGCCGTCGCTGTGGATTGATCCATTGCGGTTAGAGAGCATGTTGTTGCCGCTCACCTGAAGCTGGCTGTCAGATCCCAGAGACTGAATCACACCGTTATCGTTATTCAGCATGGAGGCGCTAATCATGTTCCAGCCGTTCCCGGCGGAAATGAGACCGTTGTCGTTCGTCAGCGTGTCGACATTGACGCTCATCGCACCGTTGGTTTCTACGCGGCCAGCGGAGTTGTTCAGGCTGGCAGCGTCAACGCTGAGGGCACCCTTAGCAACAATGCGGCCATGGGTATTATTCACGCCCTGTGCGTTGTAATTCCAGGAGGCGCGGCCGATCGTCAAATCGCCATTGCTGAGAATTTCACCGTCGCTGTTGTCCAGCGAGTCAGCGGTAATAAAGGTATTCTGGCTGCCCTGAATGGAACCATGGCTGTTAACGGTATTTTTGCCGGAAACATTCACCATCGCAGCTTTAATGACGCCGTTAGTGTTGTCCAGCGTGTTGTCTGCGGTAACGGACACCATACCCTCAGAGGTAATCTGACCGTTATGGTTCAGGACATCACTTCCCATCACGGTAGCTGAATTTTTACCGCTGATACGTCCGCCGTTGTTTTCGACCACACCCTCAACGTTGATTGACAGCGTGTCGGATGCCGTCAGGTCAGCACGATCGATATGCACGCCAACGCCGGCGTCAGTGCCTTCCATATAGATTTTATTCGCGTACATGGAGCCCAGCGCAGACACATCCAGCGCTACGTCTGGGGCATTGCTGCTGTCATACCTCTTCTGCACACGGCCATATTTATCAATGTGGTTATTACCCGTGACGATATTCAGTTCGTTAGCCTGAAGTTTCGCATTGACCTTCACTGAACGGGCAATAATGTCGGTGTACTGCGTAGAACGGGTATCCATCCCTTTACCGGTGATGGTCACCTGACCTTTGCTCACATCCAGACCGCTAACATTACCCTTGTTATCGTAGGTGGCAGTACCGGTGGTCAGCGTAGCGTGGTTGGTATTGATAAAGCCGCAACCGTCACAGGTGATGCCTGATGGGTTGGCGATAACCACCTGCGCGGACTGGCCTGCCACTTCGACCATGCCGTTCAGCTGGCTTGGATCGGATGAACGCACTTCGTTCAGGATCACTTTAGCGCTGCCGCCGGCCATATTAGCGTTGCCATTGATCTGGCCTGCTAATTGGGTGTTGGTTGCTGTGCCGCTGTTATTCAGGATCACGCCGTTGCTGTCGACGTTAAATTCGGAATAAACGTTATGGGAAACCCCACCTGCGCTCGCCTTATTGATATCAACGATGGTTGCGCCACTTGCATCCGTATGAATGGCCGGTTTATCGGTATTACCTGCCACGATGGCAGCCTGAGCTGGTATAATCATGCCCAGCGCAAGCATGGTCGCAAAGCAGGTGGGCGCCAGTTTGGCGTGCAATACCTTTGAATTAGCCTTTGTGCTTACTGCACTTTTATTTTTCATATATCTATCCTTGTAATTCCTTGAAAAAGTGTTCCCATCTCTCTTCATGCGAAATGGAAGCATATAAAAACATGCAGAATCTCGATTCCAAAAATAGACATGTAACAATTCATACAAAATGCGCATTAATTAATGCTGAACCAGAATGGAATAATTAATGTGAGCGTGACAAAAAATAAATGGATATATTTTTGAGGGTTATTGATTGGAGTGCTGAGAGGCTGTAACTGGTTGATATCACATAAAAGAACGTAATTATTAATTATAAAATTGTATGCGAAATTTCCGATATAAGTATTTCTGTGCTGTTACAAATAATTTGCCTGCTAACGGATGCATCTATACACAACGGGAGTATGCGGTATTGAAAACAGGCACGCCGGATCCCAGCGTGCCAGAGGAGATCAGCACTCAGTGACGATCGTGCTCAGCGGCAGGCGAGACTTCGGCAGCGTGGCGTTAAAATCTTCCACGCTGTGGTGCCCAACCGGTACTACCACCAGGCTGGTAAAGCCTTTTTCTTTCAGGCCAAACTCTTCGTCGAGAATAGCGGCGTCGAAACCTTCAATCGGTACCGCGTCCAGACCCATCGCGCCTACGCCCAGCAGGAAGTTGCCGACGTTCAGGTAAACCTGTTTCGCCATCCACTGGTCGTCATCCTTCAGATCCACGCGGTGCATGTCGGCGAAGTAGGTGCGGCCCTTGTGGTTTGCGGCTTTGGCTTCCGGCGTGCTGAAGCGGCCATCGGCCTCTTCCTGATCGACAACGCGCTCCAGCCAGGCGTCATCCAGCGCGGTTTTCGCGCAGAACACCACCACGTGAGAAGCATCCAGCATTTTGCGTTCGTTGAACACATAGGTGCCCGCGGCGGATTTCGCCACGCGCGCTTTTCCTTCCTCGGTGCTGGCCACAATGAAGTGCCACGGCTGGGAGTTAGTGCTGGACGGGCTGTACTGCAGCAGGGTTTTGATTTTTTCCGCTTCTTCCGCGGTCAGTTTTTTGCTTGCGTCGAACGCCTTGGTAGAGTGGCGTTTCAGGGCGACAGAAATGATATCCATAACAACTCCTGGTGATGAAATTCGCCCGCTCGCGGGCGCGAAAGGAAAGCAGATTACAGCGGGACGCGGAAAAAGATAAGTGCAATTCGAGCGCTTAATCTGTTCGTCTCAGACGAACAATCAGACCGGACGGATCCACTTCTGGTCTTTTTTCGGCAGCTTATCCACTACCAGATTCCAGGAGTCACGGATGAGGTCGGTAACCAGTTCCGGCGTCACGTCGTCGGTGCCGTAAAGGGAGATCCAGTGCTTTTTACTCAGATGGTAGCCTGGCTCGATCCCGCGATAGATCTGCTGATTTAAGAGCGATTTCTCCGGGTCTGACTTCAGGCTGACGTGCGGTCGCCCGTGCGCGACCGCAACGATCATGAAAATCTTTCCGCCCACTTTAAACACGTCAAACTCCGGACCAAACGGCCAGCAGTGTTCGGTGAAGGGCAACTCAAGGGCCACGCGCATTGCGTGCTCCTGCAAGGATTTACTGTCCATCGCTCTCTTCCTGGGCTAGCCCGCGCCACATCACTTCAAAACCGAGCGCTTTAAAATCAACGGCGCGGGAAGGGTCGCGAGTGGCAAATTCCATCGTGGATTCGGCCAGCGATAAGAAAAGCGCATCGCCAAACGTTTTAAATTCATCTGACATAAACACCTGACGCACCGAGCGGCGGCACAGCTCATGGAGCTCCGGGAACATCTCTTTCACCGCCTGTTCCGTTTCGGCGCTCAGCTTTTCACTGACGCCGATCTGGCGGATAGCCGCATGAGAAACGGGGTTACGAATACCCCAGTCCACGTAGCTGTTCCAGATATTGCGGGTATGTTCTTTGGGCAGCGTGATGGTGCGATCGAGGTTTGCCAGCATGGCCTGGCAGAGATCCTGCTTCAGGTGCAGATAGAGGGCATTCAGCAGATCGTCTTTAGTGGGAAAGTAGCGAAACAGGGTCCCTTCGGCGACGCCCGCGTTACGGGCGATTAACGATGTTGAGGCGGCAATACCTGACTGTGCAAACGCCACCGTTGCGGCTTCCAGTAAGGCCTGTTTTTTATCTTCACTCTTCGGACGTGCCACTAAATTTTTCCCCCTGTCAATTATAAAAACCCTGATTGAAACACGTGCTTTGACACGCTGCAACGCGGAATGTCAAAGATCGAAAACGTCTTGACGACTTTATCATCATATCTATAATGAGTGCTTACTCACTCATAATCAAGTTTACCCCGCGCAAACTATCGGATGGGGCGCGTTTTCGGGTCTGGATATGAAAAAACCTCTCTTCAACTGCGTGGTGTTAATCATGATTATTGCTTCAGCTGCGAGTTTACCGTTTGTACTGAATGCCGGATTCGGCCAGCCACCGCAGGGTGAGCAGCTCACCGAAGTGGAGGCCTCTCCCCAGTATCGCGACGGGAAATTCCACAATACGCTGCCGACGCCGGGCTATAACGGCGACAAAAACATGCTGGTCGCGACGTGGGATTTTCTGACCAAAAAAACCGAAAACGCGCGCCCGGCCCAGCCGCTGCCGCTGGTGAAAACCGATCTTGCGAGCCTGCCGCTGGAGCAGGACACCCTGGTGTGGCTCGGTCACTCCTCGTGGTACCTGCAGCTCGCGGGCAAACGCATCCTGATCGACCCGGTGCTCGGCAACTACGCCGCGCCGTTCTCGTTCCTGAATAAAGCCTTTGCCGGGGAGTATCCGTGGCGCGCTGAAAGCATGCCGGAAATCGACCTGCTGATTATCTCGCACGATCACTACGATCATCTGGATTACGCCACCATCAGGGCGCTACTGCCGAAGGTGAAGCGCGTGGTGACGCCGCTGGGCGTGGGCTCCCACCTGCGCTACTGGGGGATGAAGCCTGAGATTATTGACGAGCGCGACTGGAACCAGTCGGTACGCATCAGCGATGAACTGACGGTGCATGTTCTGCCGGCGCGCCACTTCTCCGGGCGCGGCATCAAGCGCGATCGAACCCTGTGGGGCAGCTTTATGTTCGTCACGCCAGAGCGGAAGGTTTATTACAGCGGGGACTCCGGCTACGGCCCGCACTTTAAGGCCATCGGCGAGCAGTTTGATGGCGTGGATGTCGCCATCATGGAAAACGGCCAGTACGACCAGGACTGGAAGTACATCCACATGCTGCCGGAGGAAACGGCGCAGGCCTCGGTGGATCTGAACGCGAAAGCCGTGGTGCCCGGGCATAACGGACGCTTCGTGCTGGCGAAACATACGTGGAACGATCCGCTGATCCAGCTGGCTAAAGCCAGCAAGGATAAAAACTATCGGCTACTGACACCGGCGCTGGGCGAGCCCGTCCGGGTGAATGACGCCGCGCAAACCTTTCGCGCGTGGTGGGAATAATGTTTAAGCGAGAAGCAGAGGGGGACAGCAGCATGACCATTTCCGCTCAAGTCATCGACACTATCGTCGAATGGATCGACGACAATCTGCACCAGCCATTACGTATAGAAGAGATTGCCCGCCACGCGGGTTACTCGAAGTGGCACCTGCAGCGGTTGTTTATGCAGTACAAAGGGGAGAGCCTGGGGCGTTATATCCGTGAGCGCAAGCTGCTGCTGGCGGCGCGCGATCTGCGTGAATCCGACGCTCGGGTCTACGACATCTGCCTGCGTTACGGGTTTGACTCGCAGCAGACGTTTACCCGTATCTTCACCCGGACGTTCAACCAGCCGCCTGGTGCGTACCGCAAGGAGAACCACAGTCAGACGCACTGAGCTGTTTTCAGCCCTGGCGGGTCTGGAAAATTGCCATCACAGGCCGGGTAAGGCGAAGTCGCCACCCGGCTTTTTTATTGGCTTACGACGCCAGTGAAAACCAGCGGCGCCAGACGAAACGCAGCACGAAGAATTCGATGGCACCCAGCAGTAAAAACCACACGCAGAACAAAATGGTGTAAAGCTGGTTCAGATCGACCATGTGAAAGGTCTGAACCAGCTTCTGCGCCAGCACCAGACCCAGCGACGGCGCGGGCAACAGCAGACAGGAGAGCAGGGCCAGCAATAAAATGCCGCCTGCCGTAAGCAGCGATTCTAACGGGTGTTTCATCGTAATGTTAATCGTCAGTTAAAAATGTCATTGTCCGGCATCCTGTAACGTAAAGCAATATCAGCGACTAAGACGTTATTGAATAAAACGAAGATATTATTTGGGGAATAAATAACAAAATACGACCCGGCATTTATATTAATATCGCGTTATGTAAATAAATGTCTTTGTCAGGAAAATAATTTTACAAATGTATAAGTGCTATAACCAATTAACGTGGCAATAACAATGGCCGCGATAACGTATAACACCAGTCGGCGTCCGCGATAAATACCCCACATGGTTCCCCCTCGTTTAGTGTTGGTTTAGAAATATTTTGTAAAAATCAGGCCGTCGAAATAGTTTTAATCAGTTTTGAATAACCGAGAAGTCATTATATTGCGGTAGATCAATTTTACCCGCAAGACTTAAAAATGAATTTATTTAGCCAGAAAGGAATTCAGGCTTCTGTTCACCGGATATTGAAGGAAAAATACGATGACCGAAAAAAAATTGTCCCCAAACGTGCCGCCTTCCGGCGGGCTGGCATACCAGCAGACCGTAGAGCAGGTGCTTACCCACACGCAGAGCCAGGCCAGCGGTCTGGATCGTGCAGAGGCGCAGGCGCGTCTGCAAAAAACAGGGCCGAACGCGCTGCCGGAGAAAAAAGGCAAACCCGCCTGGCTGCGTTTCCTGGCCCATTTTAATGATGTGCTGATTTATGTCCTGCTGGCCGCTGCCGTATTAACGGCAGTAATGGGCCACTGGGTTGATACGCTGGTAATTCTGGGCGTGGCGGTAATCAATGCTTTAATTGGCCATATTCAGGAAAGCAACGCGGAAAAATCCCTGAAGAGTATTCGCAATATGCTCTCCAGCGAGGCGCGCGTTATTCGTAACGGCAATCACGAAACTCTACCCACAACTGAAATAGTCCCGGGCGATATTATTGTATTACGCGCGGGAGATCGTATTCCGGCGGATATGCGTTTAATCGAAGCGCATAATTTACGCGTGGAAGAGGCGATTCTGACCGGTGAATCCACCGTGGTGGATAAACATATTAATCCGCTGAGCGGCGAACTGCCGCTGGGCGATCGCACCAATATGGTCTTCTCCGGGACGACCGTAAGCGCGGGCGGCGGCGTCGGCGTGGTCACCGCGACCGGTAAGGATACGGAACTCGGCCACATCAACCAGATGATGGCGGGTATCGAAAAGCACCGCACGCCGCTGCTGGTTCAGATGGACAAGCTGGGTAAAGCGATCTTCGCGATTATTCTGGCGATGATGGCCGCGCTGTTTGTCTTCAGCCTGGTGTTCCGCGAGATCCCGATGGGCGAGCTGCTGCTCTCCCTGATTAGCCTGGCGGTGGCCTCCGTGCCGGAAGGTCTGCCGGCGATTATCTCCATCATCCTCTCGCTGGGCGTGCAGGCGATGGCGCGCAAGCGGGCGATTATCCGCAAGCTGCCGACGGTGGAAACGCTCGGCGCGATGACCGTGGTCTGTTCGGATAAAACCGGCACCCTGACCATGAACGAGATGACGGTTAAAGCCATTATCACCGCTGACGCCTGCTACCACGTGGACGGCAACAGCTACGAGCCGGTGGGCAACATCTACCTGGAAGGCAGCGATGAGCCGGTCCACATCCAGCCGGGCACCGTGCTGGAGCACTACCTGCGCACCATCGACCTGTGCAACGACAGCCAGCTGATCCAGGACGAGCGCGGCCTGTGGGGCATCACCGGTGGTCCAACCGAGGGCGCGCTGAAGGTGCTGGCGGCGAAGGCCAGCCTTGAGCCGGTCATGACCACGCTGGTTAACAAGATCCCGTTCGACTCGCAGTACAAGTACATGAGCACCCACTACCAGATTGGCGGTGAGGAGCAGATCCTGATCACCGGCGCGCCGGACGTCATTTTCGCCCTGTGCGCGCAGCAGCAGACCCGCAACGGTGCGGAAGCCTTCAACCGCGCGTACTGGGAAAGCGAGATGGAGCGCTATGCGCGTCAGGGGCTGCGCATGGTCGCCGCGGCGTTCAAGCCGGCGAACGGCGAGCAGGAACTGACGCACGATGACCTGAGCCACGGCCTGATCTTCCTCGGCATCGCCGGGATGATGGATCCGCCGCGTCCGGAAGCCATTGATGCGATTAACGCCTGCCAGCAGGCGGGGATCCGCGTGAAGATGATCACCGGGGATCACCCGCAGACGGCGATGAGCATTGGCCAGATGCTGGGGATCGCCAACAGCGAGCAGGCGGTCACCGGCTACGAGCTGGAGAAAATGGACGACGCCGCGCTGGCGGAAGCGGCGGTGAAGTATGACATCTTCGCCCGTACCAGCCCGGAGCATAAGCTGCGCCTGGTGAAAGCGCTGCAGGACAAAGGCGAAATCGTCGGCATGACCGGTGACGGCGTGAACGATGCCCCGGCGCTGCGTCAGGCGGACGTGGGCATCGCGATGGGCATCAAGGGCACGGAAGTGACCAAAGAGGCGGCGGACATGGTCCTGACGGACGATAACTTCGCCACCATCGCCAGCGCGGTGAAAGAGGGGCGTCGCGTTTACGACAACCTGAAGAAGACCATTCTGTTCATCATGCCGACCAACCTCGCGCAGGGGCTGCTGATTGTGATTGCGCTGCTGGCGGGGAACATCATTCCGCTGACGCCGGTGCTGATCCTGTGGATGAACATGGCCACTTCCGCCACGCTCTCCTTCGGTCTGGCCTTCGAAGCCGCCGAGCGCAACATCATGCGTCGTCCGCCGCGTCAGACCGGGCAGCACGTGATGGATGCCTACGCCGTCTGGCGCGTGGCCTTCGTCGGCACCATGATTGCCATCGCCGCCTTTGCGCTGGAAGCCTGGCTGGCCCCGCGCGGCCACAGCGCGGAGTTTATCCGCACCGTGCTGCTGCAGATGCTGGTCTGCGCCCAGTGGGTTTACATGATTAACTGCCGCAACACCGAAGGGTTCTCCCTGAACCGCGGCCTGCTGGCGAACAAAGGGATCTGGCTGGTGACGGGCGTGCTGTTCCTGCTCCAGGCGGCGATTATCTACCTGCCGTTGATGCAGATGCTGTTCGGCACCGAAGCCCTGCCGCTGCGCTACTGGTTTGTGACCCTGGCGGTAGCGGGCGTGATGTTCTTCGTCGTCGAAATCGAGAAGCGACTGACCCGCAGGTTCCGTAAGGCTGCATAACCTTTTGCCCTCACCCTAACCCTCTCCCGCAGGGAGAGGGGACTCTGACCTCCCTCTCCCCGTGGGAGAGGGCCGGGGTGAGGGGAACACATCTGAGGTACCTCTTAATGAAACTCCCACGCCTGTTCGCGCTCCTCGCCTGCACCCTGCAACCCGTATGCGCTGCCGCCATCCCCGTTCGCGTCGCCACCGTGGAGCAGACCGCCTACGCCGCCGAGCGCCAGATCCCGGGCCGCATCGAAGCCATCCACACCGTTGAGCTGCGCGCGCGTACCGAAGGCGCGATCGCCAAAATCCACTTCCGCGACGGGCAGTACGTGAAAAAAGGCGACCTGCTGTTCGAACTGGACGACGCCGAGCCGCGCGCCGACCTGCGTCTGGCGCAGGCTGAGGTGAAAAGCGCCGAAGCCACGCTGCGCCAGGCGCAGCAGCAGCTGTCCCGCTTTGAAAGCCTGGGCAGCAGCAACGCCATCAGCCGTCACGACGTGGACAACGCCCGCATGCAAAGGGACGTCGCCAGCGCGGCGCTGGAGCAGGCCAAAGCCCGGCTCGAAACCCGTAATGTCACCCTGAACTACACCCGCATCACCTCGCCGATCGACGGTCGCGTGGGGCACAGCCAGTTCCACGTCGGCAGCCTGGTCAACCCTGCCAGCGGCGTGCTGGTGGAGGTGGTGCAGCTCGATCCCATCCGCATCGCCTTTGCGCTGGAAGAGGGCGCGTTTGCCACCAAAGCCGGACAGCATGCGGATATCAGCGCCATGAAGCAGGCCTGGCAGACGTTCATTGACAGCAACGGCCAGCGCGTCAGAGGCGAGCTGACGTCCGTTGACAACCGCATCGATCCGCGCACCGCCAGCGTGATGCTGCGCGCCGAGTTTGCCAACCCGCGCCATCAGCTGCTGCCCGGCGGCAGCGTGAACGTGACGCTGCGCCCGGCCAGCGAGCAGCCGGTCCTGACCCTGCCCGCCGCGGCGGTCCAGCAGAACGGCGACGGGTTCTTTGCCTGGGTGGTTAACGCCGACGGCAAAGCCGAAATGCGCCCGCTGAAGGTCGCCGGACAGATCGGCCAGCACTTCCGGATTTCATCCGGCGTGAAGTCCGGTGAGCGAGCGATTACTGACGGCGCACAGCGCGTACAGCCCGGTGCGGCCGTCCAGATACTCAATTAAGGAGCCATCATGCTGACGTTTTTCATCAAACGCCCGCGCTTCGCGATGGTGATTGCGCTGGTCATCACCCTGCTGGGGGCCATTGCGCTGAGGATTATCCCGGTGGAGCAGTACCCGCAGATCGCGCCGCCGGTGGTGAATGTATCTGCCAGCTGGCCGGGCGCCAGCTCGGCTGACGTGGCGGAGGCTATCGCCACGCCGCTGGAGACCCAGCTGAACGGCGTGGATCACATGCTCTACATGGAGTCCACCAGCTCGGACGAAGGCACGTATAGCCTGAACATCACCTTCGCGGCGGGCACCGATCCGGACCTCGCCGCCATCGACGTGCAAAACCGCGTCTCGCAAGCCGTGGCGCAGCTCCCGACCGAAGCGCAGCAAAACGGCGTGCAGGTGCGCAAGCGCGCCACCAACCTGATGATGGGGGTAAGTCTTTACTCACCGGACAACACCCACACGCCGCTGTTTGTGAGTAACTACGCCAGCACCCAGGTGCGCGAGGCGCTGTCACGCCTGCCGGGCGTCGGGCAGGTGCAGATGTTTGGCGCGCGCGACTACAGCATGCGCATCTGGCTGCGTCCGGACCGCATGAACGCCCTGAACGTCACCACCGACGACGTGGCGCAGGCGCTGCGCGAGCAGAACGTGCAGGGGGCGGCAGGCCAGGTCGGCACGCCGCCGGTGTTTAACGGCCAGCAGCAGACCCTGACCATCAACGGCCTGGGGCGCTTAAGCCAGGCCGAAGACTTTGCCGACATCATCATCCGCGCGGGCGAGATGGGCCAGCTGGTGCGCCTGAAGGACGTCGCCACCATCGAGCTCGGCTCGCGCAGCTACAGCTCCGGCGCGCAGCTGAACGGGCACGATTCCGCCTACCTCGGCATCTACCCGACGCCGTCCGCCAACGCCCTGCGCGTGGCCGACGCGGTGCGCGCGGAGCTGGATCGCCTCTCGACGCGCTTCCCGGACGACCTGGTCTACGAGGTGAAATTCGACACCACCTCCTTTGTTGCCGCCACCATTAAAGAGATCGGCGTCTCGCTGGCGCTGACGATGCTGGCGGTGGTGGTCGTGGTGTCCCTGTTCCTGCAAAGCTGGCGTGCGACGCTGATTGTCGCGCTCGCCATTCCGGTATCGCTGGTGGGCACCTTCGCGGTGCTCTACGCGCTCGGCTACTCCGCCAACACGCTCAGCCTGTTCGCCATTATTCTGGCGCTGACCATGGTGGTGGATGACGCCATCGTGGTGGTGGAGAGCGTCGAAACGCTGATGGCGGAAGGGCAGAGCCGCACGGCGGCGACCGCGCTGGCGCTGCGCCAGATCGCCGGGCCGGTCATCGCCACGACGCTGGTGCTGCTGGCGGTGTTTGTGCCGGTAGCGCTCCTGCCGGGGATTGTCGGCGAGCTGTACCGCCAGTTTGCGGTGACGCTCTCGACGGCCGTCACGCTCTCAAGCCTCGTGGCGCTGACCCTGACGCCCGCCCTGTGCGCGATGCTGCTGCGCCCGCGCCCGGCGCAGCCCGCAGCGATTTTCCGTGGGTTCAACCGGGGGCTGGAGGCCACGCGTGGCGTCTACACCCGCATCGTGACTGTCTTCAACCTTCGCCCGTGGCTGGCGCTGCTGGCCACCGCAGGCGCGGCGGCCGTGGTGGCGTTCAGCTTTACGTCGATGCCTAAAGGCTTCCTGCCGCAGGAGGATCAGGGCTACTTCTTTGCCAGCGTCCAGCTGCCGGAGGCGGCCTCGCTGGAGCGCACCGAAGCGGTGATGACCACGGCACGCGAACTCATCGCAAAAAATCCGGCGGTGGAGGACGTGATTCAGGTCTCCGGATTTAACATTCTCAACGGCACCAGCGCCTCCAACGGCGGGTTTATCTCCATCATGCTCAAGGACTGGAGCGAGCGCCCGCCGCTGGACGAGGTGATGGGTACCCTGCAGCGCCAGCTGCTGGCCCTGCCGGAAGCGACCATCATGACCTTCGCCCCGCCGACGCTGCCGGGGCTGGGCAACGCCTCCGGCTTCGACCTGCGCATCCAGGCGCAGGCGGGGCAGAGCCCGGCAGAGCTGGAGCGCGTGACGCGTGAGGTGCTGGCGAAAGCCAACCAGCACCCGCAGCTGAGCCGCGTGTTCACCACCTGGAGCAGCAACGTGCCGCAGCTGACGCTGACCGTTGACCGCGAGCGCGCGGCCCGACTCGACGTGCCGGTGTCGCGCATCTTCAGCAGCCTGCAAACCGCCTTTGGCGGCACGCGCGCCGGGGATTTCAGCGTCAACAACCGCGTCTACCACGTGGTGATGCAGAACGAGATGCAGTGGCGCGAGCGCGCCGGGCAAATCAGCGAGCTGTTCGTGCGCAGCAACAGCGGCGAGCGGGTGCGCCTGAGCAACCTCGTCACCATCACGCCGACCGTCGGGGCGCCGTTCCTGCAGCAGTACAACCAGTTCCCGTCCGTGTCGGTGAGCGGCTCGGCGGCGGACGGGGTGAGCAGCAGCACCGCGATGGCGGCGATGGGCGAGCTTCTGGCGCAGAATTTGCCAGCGGGATACGACTACGCCTGGAGCGGCATATCGTACCAGGAGCAGCAGACCGGCAATCAGGCGATATGGATCGTGCTGGCGGCGGTGGTGATGGCGTGGCTGTTCCTCGTCGCCCAGTACGAGAGCTGGACGCTCCCGGCGAGCGTGATGCTCTCGGTGCTTTTCGCCATCGGCGGGGCGCTGGTCTGGCTGTGGATGGCGGGCTACGCCAACGACGTGTACGTGCAGATTGGTCTGGTGCTATTGATAGCGCTGGCCGCCAAGAACGCAATTCTTATCGTGGAGTTCGCCCGCGCGCGGCGCATGGACGGGATGGCGATTGTCGATGCCGCACGGGAAGGGGCCTCGCGCCGCTTCCGCGCGGTGATGATGACCGCCGTGTCGTTCATTATCGGCGTATTGCCGATGATGCTGGCGACCGGGGCGGGGGCCCAGAGCCGCCGGATCATCGGCACCACGGTGTTCAGCGGCATGCTGGTAGCGACCGTGGTGGGGATTGTATTTATCCCCGCGCTGTTCGTGCTGTTCCAGCGCCTGCGCGAGTGGGGTCACGGTCTTACGGACTCGTCGCCCACAGCTCGCAGTGCTTCTGAACCAGAGAAATCAGCGAGCCGCCGTCGGCGATAAACTCCCGCATGCGCTGCGCCTCGCTCTTGCCCTGCTTTAACAGCAGGGCAATTTCATTGATTGCGCTCGTCGCGCCGAGCTTCTCGGCCGACGGCGCAACCTGCTCCAGCAGCCACGCAATATCTTCCGCCACGGTTTTGTGCTCGCCGGTATGCACGTCCGTCAGGATCCCCTCTAGCCCGTAGCGACAGGCCTGAAAACGGTTAAAGCGGTACAGCAGAAAATCTTTTTCCTGATGCTTATAGGGCCGCGCGGTCAGCAGCCAGTGCGACGTCGCCTGGATAAGCCCGGCGATGTTAATGGCGTGGCCGAGCGTCAGCGGCGTATCCATCACCCGCACCTCGACGGTGCCGAAGTGCGGGCTGGGGCGAATATCCCAGTGCAGATCCTTAATGCTGTCGATCATGCTGGTCGAACTCAGGCGGCGGAACAGCCCCTCGAACTCCTGCCAGCTGTTGACCCACGGCATCTGGCCGTTATCCGGAAATCCCGAGAAGATGTTGAGCCGCGACGAGGAGAACTTCGTGTCCGTGCCCTGCATATACGGCGAGGTGGCCGCCAGGGCGATAAAGTGCGGCACGAATCGCGACAGGCCGTGCAGCAGGTAAATCGCGTCGTCCCCGGTTCGGCAGCCGACGTGCACGTGCTGGCCGAACACCGTCGCCTGCAAAATCAGGTAGCCAAAGCGCTCCAGCGTGACGTTATAGCGCTCGTCGTCGCACACCTCCTGCCGCTGCCACTTCTGGAACGGGTGCGTCCCGCCGCCGCAGATCTGGATATGCTGCTCCGCCGCCGCGCGCAGGATGCTCTGCTGCATCACCGAGAACTGCGCCGCCGCCTGGTCGATGTTCTGGCATACGCCGGTGGCGATTTCGAGCATGCTTTCGGTGATGTCGTGTTTGACCTCGCCGCCTTTGATGTCGTCTTTGACGGCGGCGATGAGCGCGGAGGAGTCCTGGCTCAGATCGTAGCCCGGCGGGTTAACCACCTGCAGTTCGAGTTCGATGCCGAGGGTGAAAGGTTCAGAGGACTTAAAATCGGGTAAAGGCATGGCGCACTCCGTTGTCTGTAGTGTGTTGAGTATAGACAACGACGTGGCGCTCACTTTTCAGGGTGGTATAACTGTTAGCAGGCTTAGCGAAAAGGGGAAATAACCATGTCTGACAATCCAGTGATTGCGCTGATTGGGCCTGGCGCAATTGGTACCACCATCGCCGCGGTGCTGCATGACGTTGGCCGCACGCCGCTGCTGTGCGGGCGCACCGCGCACCCGGAATTACGCCTGCGCCACGACGAGGGTGAAACCGTGGTGCCCGGCCCGGTATTGACCGATCCGGCCGTCATCACGCGCCCCGTCGATCTCGTTTTTGTGGCGGTAAAAACGACGCAAAATGCCGACAGCGCCGGGTGGCTGCGCGCGCTGTGCGATGAAAACACCGTGGTCTGCGCGCTGCAAAACGGCGTGGAGCAAAAAGCCCAGCTTGAGCCGTGGGTTAACGGCGCGACGGTGCTGCCGTCGGTGGTCTGGTTCCCGGCCCAGCGCGAGCCGGATGCCTCCGTCTGGCTGCGCGCCAAACCGCGTCTGACCTTGCCGGACGTGCCGCAGGCGCAGCGGGTGGTGGAGGCGCTTCGCGGTACGCGCTGCGCGGTTGAGCTCTCGACAGATTTCGCCTCCGTCGCCTGGCGCAAGCTGCTGCAAAACGCGGTCGCCGGGCTGATGGTGCTTTCTAACCGCCGCGCCGGGATGTTCAGGCGCGAAGATATCAGCGAGCTTGCGCTGGCCTACCTGCGCGAGGGGCTTGCCGTTGCCCGCGCCGAAGGGGCGAAGCTGGACGATGACGTGGCGCAGGAGATCCTGGCGAACTTCCAGCGTGCGCCAGTAGATCTGGGCACGTCGATCCTGGCCGACCGCCAGGCCGATCGCCCGATGGAGTGGGATATCCGCAACGGCGTGATCCAGCGCTACGGCCGCAAGCACGGGATTGCGGTGCCCATCAGCGATGTGGTGGTGCCGCTGCTGGCGGCGGGGAGCGAGGGGCCGGGCTAACGGTCGCTGTTTTTCCGTTCGGCAAAGTAGTGGGCGGGCGTGCTGCCCATCGCTTTTCTGAACATGGTGATAAATGCATTCACCGATTCATACCCGAGCGTTGCCGCCACGTTCTGGACGGGCACGCCGCTGGCCAGCTCCCGCAGGGCAATAATCAAATGCAGCTGCTGACGCCAGCGCCCGAAGCTCAGCCCGGTCTCGCGCTGCATCAGGCGGGCAAACGAGCGCTCGCTGAGGGCGAGCCGTTTCGCCCAGTCCTTCAGGGTGCTTCTGTCCTCAGGACGGCTGACCAGCGCGTCCGCCATGGCGCGAATTTTCGGATCGGTTGAGACCGGCAGGCTTAGCTTCTGCTGCGGCATGCTGGCGAGCTCGTCAAGCGTGACCCGGGTCAATCTGGCGACGTGGCCGTCGGGGGGATAATCCACGCCTTCGCGCGTCAGACGATCGACCAGCTCCTTAATCAGCGGCGAGATCGCCAGGGTGCAGCATCTCTCCGGCAGCGCCGCCGCGCCGGGCTCAATAAACAGATAGTTAAGATGCGCGTTCCAGGTCGCTTTGGCGCTGTGCGGGATCCCGCCGGGGATCCAGACGGCGCAGTCCGGCGGCACGATCCAGATATCATTCTCCGCGTAACAGCTGACCGCACCGTATCGGGCAATAATCAGCTGGCCCTTGCGGTGGGTATGCAGCGGCACTTCCGCGGCGTAGTCCACGAAGTCCAGATGACGCGCCACCGCCGGGCTGGCGGTAGAGTCGGGGTCATACAGCGTAGTAGCGGGTTGAGGCTTCACGATTCTGGCAACATTTAGGTATTTTTTGACAGAATAGAGTATTTAAGCGGATCTGCAAGCCGGTAATAATCCCGGCATGAAAAACATTTTCTCTCATCCCGTGCGTCTCCCCGCCGCGCTGCGAAACGATGCGGGCGCGCTGATCTACTCTGCGAAGAGCTTTGCCGCGGCGATGCTGGCTTATTACCTCGCGCTGTCGATCGGTCTTGAGCGTCCCTCGTGGGCCATTATTACGGTTTACATCGTGTCGCAGACGTCGGTCGGCGCATCGCTGAGCAGAAGCCTCTACCGGCTGGCCGGCACCGCGGTAGGTGCCAGCGCGACCGTTGTGATTGTGCCTGCCTTCGCGAATACGCCAGTCCTGTGCAGCGCGGTGCTGACGGGCTGGATCGCTTTCTGCCTGTGGCTCTCCCTGCTGGAACGCACGCCCCGGGCTTACGCGTTTGTGCTGGCGGGCTACACCGCGAGCCTGATTGGTTTTCCGGCGGTGTCCGATCCCGGCGGCATTTTTAACGTCGCCATCGTCCGCGTACAGGAGATCGCGATTGGGATTTTCTGCGCGGCGCTGATCCACCGCTACGTGCTGCCCGCGCGCGTATCGGGCCAGTTCAACGCTAAATTATCCCAGACGCTACAGGCCGCGCGCGGGCGGGTGGCGGACACCCTATCAGGCAAACCCGACGCGGCTTCCGGCCCCCTGCATCTGGCTCTGGCGCTGCAGTTCCTGCAGGGCATCAGCCACCATATTCCGTATGACTTTGCCCTTTCAGCCCCGGTGCGGCAGGCCAGAAAAGCGATCCACGACCGGCTTGCGCGGCTGGTTATCGTCAACTGTGAACTACACGATCGCCTGCCAGCGAGCGGAACCCTGCCCGCCGACGTGCAGGCGTTGATGGGCGACGTTCAGGCCTGGCTTGCCGCTGAAGGCGCTGATGCCGGCAGTACGGCAGAGTCGCTGCGGCTCCGCTGTGCGCTTCTCATCGATCGGTATGCCGCGCAGGCGCAGACGTTTGACGACGCGCTGCAGGTCAGTTTTATCCGCTACCTCTCGGAGGCGATCGCGCTTCTGCAGCAGTGCGAACGTCTTTCCGGGGCCATCCACCGTGCAAAACCCGTGTTTGGGGAGATGCAAAGCCGCGCGGCGAAAGGCTACGTTTTCCACCGCGATCCTCTTACTGCCGCCCGCACGGCGCTGGGGGCTTTCGCCATCATCCTGAGCGGCTGTCTGGTCTGGATCTTCTCAGCGTGGCCGGATGGCGGTACGGCGGTTTCGATACTCGGCGTCTGCTGCACGCTGTTTGGCAGCTTCGATACCCCGGCGCCGCACATCGTGAAATACATCATTGGCTCGTTCTGGGGCGTGCTGATAAGCCTCTTCTACAGCTTTGCGCTGCTGCCGCTGGTGAGCGATTTCCCGGTGCTGGTGGCGGTGCTTGCCCCGGCGTATCTGCTGGCCGGGTCGCTTCAGGCGCGCCCGCCCACCACGTTTATGGCGATGGGCATCACCCTGACGCTGCCCATTCTGTGCGAGCTGGGGGCGCACTACAGCGGAGACTTCGCCGTTGCGGCCAACACCGCCATCGCGCTCTTTGCCGCCACCGGCTTTGCCGTCGTCAGCATGAGCCTGCTGCAAACCGTGCAGGCGGACGGCGCCATCACGCGTCTGCTGAACCTCTGCCAGCGCGACATTCACCGCAGCGTGAAGGGCACGCTGCGGGTTGATGAAACGCACTGGATCAACCTGATGATGGACCGAACCGCCCTGTTGCTGCCGCGTTTGCAGCGCAGCGCGCGCGCGCCGGAGCAGGCGCTCGATCGGCTGCTGCACGCGCTGCGTCTGGGGCTGTCGATTATGCATTTACGGTGCAGTGACGCACCGCCCGGCAGGGAGGTTGATGCGCTTTTTCATCGGATAAACGCCGCGGACCGCCACGCCTTGCGCGAACGCATTGCCGCTATTATCGAGAGCCAACTGCCTGCGGCAGATGAACACGCGCGGCAGTTTGTCTTCAGGCTGGTGGATCTGCACTGTGCATTACGGGGGCCAGACCATGGTTAACGATCTCAATATCGGCGGGGTTTTTATTCCTGGGCTGCTGACGGTCGCCCTCGCGGCGCTGGTCTGCACGCTGGGCCTCGTCGCGCTTTTCTCTCTCAGCAGGCTCTACCGTCGCTTGCCGTTTCGCCCGCTGATGGATGTTTCAACCTGGATTGTCACCTTTTTCCTGCTGATGCAGGGTCTGACCGCGTTGGGGTTATTGTCATGAAATCACTGCTCTCTTTACTGGCTCGCTATGCGCTGACGTTGAGCGCGGCCGCGGCGGCCACGCTTCTGGCCTTTATGATGTGGAAACACTACGCGCAAACGCCGTGGACCCGCGACGGCCGCGTGCGGGCGGATGTGGTGCAGATTGCGCCGGACGTCTCCGGGCCGGTCATCAGCGTGGCCGTGCGGGACAATCAGTGGGTGAATCGGGGCGATGTGCTTTACGTCATCGATCCGCGCTGGCTTAAGCTGGCGGTGGTCAGCGCGCAGGCGGACGTCGAGTCGAAACGCCATGAGATGCTGATGCGCCAGGACGCGGCCCATCGCCGCACGCTGATTAAAAACGCCATCTCGAGCGAGGATTTACAGCAAACCGGCAGCGCGGCGAACGTCGCGGCGGCCAATTATCACGGCGCGCTGGCCGCGCTGGATCTGGCAGAGCTGAATCTGGCGCACGCCACCGTGCGCGCGCCGGTTTCGGGGTACGTCACGCACCTGCGGCTTCGCCCCGGAGACTACGCGACGGCGGGGGAGACGAAGGTCGCCATTGTTGATGCCCACAGCTTCTGGGTGGTGGGGTACTTTGAGGAGACCAAGCTGCGCCATATTCGCGTCGGGGATGCCGCGCAGGTGGTGCTGATGGGTTACGAGCCGGTCATCACGGGTCACGTGGAGAGCATCGGGCATGGGATTGGGGACAGCAACGACGAAACGGGCGGGCTGGGGCTGCCCGACGTCGAGCCCACCTTTAGCTGGGTCCGGCTGGCACAGCGCGTGCCGGTGCGCATTCATATCGACAGGTTACCGCAGGGCGTTGAGCTGGTGGCAGGGCTGTCGGCGAGCGTGGCGGTGGGGCGGTAGATAAGGATTGAAGCGACTATTCCTTGTCTACAAACTTGTTGGCTTCAGAAGAGTAATGCTGATAAACGCATGCGAGCTTATGCCCGTCAGGATCGCGAAGATAGGCAACATAAAAGTCGGGGCCGTACGCGCTTCGCGTACCAGGCTCGCCTTCATCCGTTCCTCCCGCAAGGAGGCCAGCTGCATGGAACCGTCTGACAAGATCCGCATTATCTGCACTGAATGCGAACATTGTCCCGTTTCCCGCCGTCGCGGGCTGCTGGTCAAAAGGAGGACAAAGACAGAAGCTGAACCCCTCGCCGGGATTATTTTCATCTCCCCACATTGCCCAGCTTTCAGTCCATGCCGGCAGACGCGAGTAGCCCAGAACGTTAAAAACAGCGTCATAAAAATTCACGGAGCGCTGAAAGTTGTTTGTACCTATTGTGATATAAGCCAGCATCTTATGACTCCCGTCCTTCAATATTCGATTTAACAGCCTTCAGCGTCCTTTTACGGATCCAGCCGCTTCCCGCCCGTATTATCAGCCAGTAAGCCGACATTTTTAGTCGAGTGCGTCTGTCCGGACAATAGATGAATGTTTCCGTAGAGAGCTCATGTTTGCCGGGCGCCAGCTCCGTTACCTTGTAGCGCAGCAACAGTTTCGCGCTGCCCGGCTCGGCTGGGGTCTGAAAAGCACTGGCATCCGGCACGTTTTCCAGACCGAAATCGGTACGCCAGAATTGTCCTCTTAAGCCGTAACAGATTTCTGAAGCTGAATTTTTCAAAAGGGTAAAACTGTGCAAACCAAAGTTGCCGATCGACTGTGGCTTCTGGTTGCGCAGAAATTTTTGCGGTATTTGACGCAATGACATTAACCGCCGAATCACGGCATCTTGCCGGATGTCAAAGCTGGCAATCATTGGCAGAATATTTTCAGGGCGGCTAGTGTGAATGACCGTCAGGTGTTTTTCATGAAACTGGAACTGGGGGAGAAAAGCGGGAACATCCTTCCACTGAGCAAGCGCTTTGCGGGTAACGAATCCAGGGTTTAGCATCTCTCTTCCTTGTCATCCCTTGCGTCCTGCCAGAGTAACAGATGGTGTGTTGCAGGCAATTACCAGGAAAAGAGAGGGCAACAGGGAAGTAAATGTAACGAGCCGGTTGGGTTAACCACGTTCGCTTCTTTGCGAATGGAGGAGCTCAGTGATTTCTTTGCGCTTTCTTGTTGCCCATTCAGGTTTGATAGAGAGCATTAAACTGTATTGCCTTCTGAAATAAACCTCTCTAAATTCTCGTTCAGATGAATGGCTTGCTGCATACGTTGAGGCGAGCCCCGCCACGGCACTCTCCACAAACCAATACAGAATTTCATCGTCACTGAGCGTTACTTTCCGCTGTATTTCAAGACCTCTTTCACTGACGATAAAATGATATTCTTTGCCATGAATTTCAAGATAGGGAGTTGCAACCCCATCGGGTTGGTCAGGGATAAAGAAGTAATGGTTTGGCCTTGTGCCTCCCCCTAGTTGCTCACCTATTTTTAGAAGCTCGTTTCGTAGTTCTTCAATTGTTTTCATAAATAGCTCTTTGTTCTTGTATGTAAACGACGCATTATCGCGGATTGGGTACAAAGCGCCTGCTCTCGATCACTTCCCCACAAACGCACTCACCGGCAAACCAAAACCCTTCGCCAGCGCACGCATATGATCCAGCGTTAACGTGCGCTGTCCATTAAGGATTCGACTCACCAGAGACTTCTTGCCAATTTCGTTCTCGAAGTCGCTCTGAGTGAGTTGGTATTGATCCATCAGCGTTCGCAATAACGCAACGCCTGACGGAATGCGGGCAACACGCGCGTTAAATTCCGCAAACTCCGGAGACTCGTTTTCGTACTTATCGATTTTTGCGGTGAGCATATCTACCAGCGGGCTATCGGGTTCGTGTTCGACCAGATACTCCACCAACGCCAGCGCATCCTCGTAATCATGCCGCGACGGGCTTGAGCCCAGGAAAGGGAGCGCGTTTGTCAGATCCTTTGCCGCTTTGATGGCTGCTGCATAATTCATTCTTTCGTTCTCCGGTAGAGGTCCGTGAGCTTGTCATATTCTGCGTGTGTGCTGATGTGTTTGATGAAAATCTTTCCACGCTCAAAATCAGCAAAAAACATCACCGCTGCCCACATCAATGACCCACCATTTCACCCGGTATTTCATCCTGTCCAGGCTGGGGTATCGCTTTCGCATATCGTCCGGTGACGGGTAGTGTTCCTCTTTAGTACTCGGAAAAGATCGTCCAGGGCTTGTGCTTAATTAGGAAATTGTCTGGTAGCCGCTTCGAAAGGCGCTCTTGAGACTACGTGCATCCTTGCCTCGTGTTTCCATATTGGAAATATAATAGGTGATAGTTGGTGGGTTGATAATATGGAAACAGTGATGGAGTACAGTTTTCAAATGCTCGTGCTGACGGCGGTCATTTAATGAGTGTGAACACTGTATGAGGTGACTGTGAAAAAAATGTCCGCTTTGTGCCAGAAGCGGACGTGGAGGAGAATGTTAATTTGATTCGAAATATTTGCGTAATATCTTTTCTAATAGCGAGAAAACGACCGTCACCCTTTTTGGAGTAATCAGCTGGTAAGGCCGGTATAAATAAAATTGCCATTTCTCCTGTCGCAGTTCTGGCAGTGGGGGAACAAGTTGGCCGCTTGCTAAGTACTCTCTACAGATAAAGTCGCTGGACTGTACAACCGTTTTCCCGGCCAATGCGGCCTGAATTTCGGCATATGGATCTGTAGTATAAAACTCAATATGACGAGGTACAAAAGTATTTACTGCGTCACTCATAAACTCAAATGATTTTCCCGTCTCAGGATTAATTAAACCACTAAATGGATAACGCTGTCGAAGATCTTCTAAATCAGTAGGTGCCCCCAGGCGCGCAATGAGTTCAGGGGATGCGACTAAAATATGTTCAACTTGCCCAATGTTTTTAATGATAAAGTTTGGATTAGGTTCTCGCCCTACGCGTATACCTATATCAATACGATGCTCGATAGTATCAAGTTTCATCATATCTAAACGCCAGTCGATAAATAAATCAGGATAGGGACGTAGTGCAGTCAATAGTTCATACAAGATTTGTTCATGATTTGGAAATCGAAGTAATGTGATACGAACAATGCCCTTCATTTCATTATCATCTTTTGCCGTCTGAAATAGTTTTTCTGAATCCTCCAGCAGTCGCTTCGCTTGGGGTAAAAATAGTTCACCGAAACTGGTGAGAAAGATCGAACGCGTATTGCGTTTGAATAGAGGTTCACCAAGTTGTTTCTCCAGCTCAGCGACTGTTCGGCTTACTACTGATGGTGAAACCGACAGCTTGATTGCTGCTTCGCGGAAGTTCAAGGTCTCAGAGGCGATGATGAAAAATTTTAGAGCATCAAGTTTGTTCATGATTGTTGTGAAATTTGCATTAATATATTTTGATAATAGCAATTAATTTGCAACTATTCCAGTCATATAATCGAACAATAAAATAAGTAACCTGTCTTACTTTTTATCAGAACTCAAAAGAGTAAATTATGTCAATTCAACCAGTAGAGTTAAACAAAGCCTATCGGCTATTACAGATCGGGCCAACGACGATGATATCGGCTAAAAATGATGGCATTGAAAATGTCATGGCAGCGGCCTGGGTGGGATTAGTAGGCAATAACAAAGTGATGGCTTTTATAGGTCCACAGGCATTTACTCGCGGGCTTGTAGAAAAAAGCGGATATTACGTTGTACAGATCCCAGTAGTAAATCAGATGGATATGGTCTTATATGCTGGAGGCCACAGTTATTCCGACACACCCGATAAAAACAGTAAAATTCCACTATTTTATCAAAAAGAGTTTGATCTGCCTTTAGTTGAAGGTTGCGCTGGCTGGTTAGTATGTAAGGTCATACCCAATGAAGAAAATGAAAAGCAGCACAACTTGTTCATGGGGGAAATTGTCGGAGCATGGAGTGATGACCGCGTTTTCAGAAATGGGCACTGGATTTTTGATGATGCGCCAGATGAATTACGTACTGTCCATTACGTAGCTGGCGGACAGTTTTACGCCATTGGTAAAGGTACAAAATTCAATTATGGCCCGGGAAAAGACTAATCCTTACTTCTGTATAAATGTAGCCATATAACATTGCTACATAGAGGTAGTAGCATAAAAAAACAACCTACTTAAGATGTCCGCTTTTCGCTCTTAACAGACATTCAACGTTAGCGTAAGGTCGAAATCCTGCTTCTATCCAGCAGGATTCCGGCCACCTATCACCCACCTCAATGTGCCGAAATATAAGGCTCCTTTACAAATTCCGCCAGCAACCAAACCATATCATGCAGCAGCCCGGTGAGTTCTTTCGCCACGCTCGCAGGCAGTGTCCCGCCCATCACCGCCAGCGTTAACGCTACGGCATAATCCACCTGCAGCGTCGTCTCCTGCCAGCAGTCCGGTACACACGAGGTTATCTTTTCACCCGCAATCAACTGTTCAACCAGGTACGGCGGAAGTTCCGAGTCACAGCACTCCCGCAGTCGCTTAAGCGCAACCAGCAATCTCTTACAGAGCGTGGCAAATGTCACCGCGTCGTCAGTTTCCACCAGCACGCTGACATACGCAGTGCAGGCATCGGCCAGTTCGAAGAGATCCGCAGAATCGGAAATTGAAGTGTTGATGAGGTGATGAACTGCGCTTTCCTCAGAAAGCGCGTAAGAAAATCCAGGGGTAGTCGCCATTTAGCATCCTCTTTGTCCAAAAAAACGTCATGTTATGCTAACGGGTTCCTACGCCCGGTTACGGATGTACCGTAACGCAGGCACTTTACGGCGGCGAAAAAGGGAAGGAAAGGGATCACCCTGAATTACATAAGGTTTCTTGAAAGTTTGCGAGGCGGCTTCCAGAAGGGCATTGCCGGGAGGCGGCTACGCCTTACCCGGCCGGCAAAACCGTCAACCAACCCGCGACACGAACCGTAGGCCCGCGCAAGCGCAGTGCCGCCGGGCACGGTTTGAACCACGGTTACTCCTTCACGCAGACCTTTTCATTTTGAGCAATCCTTCTAATAACGCCTGCGTCGCGCGGGAGGATTTGCCAGCCTGCGAACAAACCAGCCCAAACTCCCGGTACAGCGAAGGCGTCACGGGCACGACGCACAAGCCGCGTAATTCACCCGGCAGGGCGGATTCAGGTATAAGCGCGACGCCCATGCCTTCGCGTACCAGCAGGCAGGCGCTGATCCAGTCGCGGACGGTCACCCGCACGTCAGACAGCTGCAAGCCAGCCTGTTCCATCAGGCTTTTTCCATTGACGGCACAACCGCCCGTTGCGAGCACGAAGGGCTGGTCTGCCAGTTCCTCAAGGGTGATGCCGCGCGTACGTGCATAACGAGCCTGACGGTGGCTGGCTGGCAGCACCGCGACCCATGCATCCTGCCCTAAGATCGCTTCAGCACGCCCGGGAACAGGGTTCATGACCACGCCCACATCAACCGTATCTGCCGCCAGCCACTCTTCGACCTCCTGGTCCGTACCTTCCAGTACGACCACCTCGATTTCAGGATGCAGGCGCTTAAAATCCCGCAGCAGTCCGGGCAAAAACGTGGATGTCACCGAAGGAAAACTGGCAAGACGAATGCGCCCGCCGCTCAGCCCCCGGCTCTCATCCGCCAGTGCACGGATGGCATCCAGCCGCGCCAGCATACTCCTTGCTTCTTTGACAACCCGCTCGCCCAGGGCAGTCACGCCGATGTGGCGTCGCTCTCGCGTGAATACCGCAAATCCTAATGAGGCCTCTAACTGAGCGATCGCCTGGCTGGCGCCCGACTGCGTCATACCGACCTCTTCAGCGGCACGGGAAATATTACTGGCATCGGCCACTGCAACCAGCAAGCGCCAGTGTAAAAGATTCATCATGGATATCAGTAGCTCAGCTAATAGCTATTTTATGAATCATTAATTTTACAGTGAGAATGGCTTTAAGCACAGTGTATGTAAATCACACAACCGCTTTAACGGAGAGATTATGAAACTCTATTACGCCCCGGACACCTGTTCACTCTCACCCCATATCGTGCTTCGCGAACTGGCGATTGAGTTTGAACTGGTTAAAGTGGACAACAGGAGCAAGATTACCGCTGACGGGCGCGACTTCCTGACCATCAACCCCAAAGGTTATGTCGCTGCGCTTGAGCTGGATGACGGGAAAATCCTGACCGAGGGGCCAGCCATTTTGCAGTACCTGGCAGACCTCAAGCCAGAAAGTGGGCTGGCACCGCGAGCAGACGGCTGGGAGCGGGTGCGGCTTCAGGAATGGCTAAACTTTATCACCAGCGAAATACACGCGGGATCGGCACCTCTTTTCAACCGCGTGCTGCCCGAAGAGGCCAAATCTATTTTTCGTGAGAAGCTGTTCAGGCGGTTCGATTTTCTTCAGGAAACGCTCTCCGCAAGCGCTTATCTGACGGGAGCATCTTTCAGCGTGGCGGATGCCTATCTTTTCACCGTGCTGGGATGGTGCACGTTCTTCTCAATTGAACTCAACGACTGGCCCGCGCTACTGGCGTACAGGGATAAAATCAGTGCCCGACCCGCGGTGCAGGCCGCATTACGTGCGGAGGCGAAAGTCTAGGTCTGCGTATTCCGCCGCATATATTAATGCCTGAAGCAGGAGGCAAGTGAGGATGTGGAGCCAGGATGCGTTAGCTTACTGTCACTCTGCATCTGATTGCCTGGCGCTTTTCACGGCATCCTGCTTCCCCGGATTGCACTGCTGTTTTGTTCCTGGAAGATAAAATTTTCCCGACGCGTCCGGCTCTGTTCCGCCCGGACAACCCGCACGGCCCGGAGCTGAGACGGTGCCATCCGAACCGTTTCCTCCATCAGAACCGTTTCCGCCATCCCCACCATTACCGCCATCGGCAGCATTTACAGCAAATGCGCCCAGTAGGAGCAAAAATGCAATAACTCGTGTAGTCATCAAAACCTCCATTGTTCAGGGTATTTCAAGGCATCTTGCCAGCCTGGATTCAGCACCTCTCTTCCTTGTCATCCCTTGAGTGCAGCCAGAGTAACAGATGGTTTGCGGCAGACAATTACCAGGAAAACGTAGTACCGAAGCGTGCATCAACATGACCTTTACCGTTCCAGGAACCGACAGAGGCTGGCATTGCCGGGTGGCGGCTGCGCTTTACCCGGCCTACAAAAAACCAAACCCCCTGTACTGCCGCTACCCCTCGCTCATCATCATCAAAAACCGCTTCACCGTTCGCGAGCGTTCAAAGCGCCGCCAGCAGAGCGCGATATCGGTATAAAGCTCCGGCGAGCTCAGCGCGTGATAGGTGACATTCGGCGGTGAAATGGCCGCCATGGATTTGGGTACAAGCGCGAACCCGCCGCCCGCGGAGACCATGCTCAGGGAGGAGGAAAGCTGCGACGACTGCAGCGCGTGCTGCACGTCAATCCCGGCCCGCTCGCAGCAGCCGTGAACCCGTTCGTACAGCCCCGGCGCGACCTCCTGTGGGAACAGTACCACCGGCGTATCCCGAAGCTGCTCTAACGCCAGCGAATCGCACGCCGCCAGCGGATGATCGCGATGCAGCGCCACCACCATCGGCTCCCGGTCGAGGATTTTTAACTCGAACGCCTTGCTGCTCTCGCACGGCAGACGCACGAAGGCAATATCCAGCTCACCCTCCGCCAGCATCGTCGTCAGCGACGACATATTGGCTTCTACCTGGTGAACCTGCACCGCCATGTTCTGCACCTGAAACTGGCGAATCAGCGCGAAAATTTTGGGATGAAAAGCGTCGGAGCTGGTGATGCCAATCGACAGGTTGCCGTTCAGCCCGCGCGCGATGCCGCGGGCTTTTTCCAGCGCGGCATCGCTCAGCGCCAGAATTTTGCAAGCGTCCTCGTAGAAGGCTTCTCCCGCCTCGGTCAGCTCCACGCCCCGCGTCAGGCGTCTGAACAGCGGCGTGCCTACTTCCTCTTCGAGCCGTTTGATCTGCTGACTCAGAGGAGGCTGTGAAATACCCAGCGCTTCGGCCGCCCTGGTGAAGTGTCGCTCGCGTGCAACCGCGACAAAATACCGCAGATAACGAAGTTCCATATCTAAAACGTCTCAAACCAGCATGGTTTCTATATTGGAACTCTCTGCTGAATCGGGTCAACATTTATTTAACCTTTCTAAATAAAGTTGAAGAGGACGAGCACGATGATGCATTCATCTGCCTGCGACTGTGAGGCCAGCCTGTGCGAGACCCTGCGGGGGTTCTCCGCCCGGCATCCTGACAGCGTGATCTATCAGACATCGCTAATGAGCGCCCTGCTAAGCGGCGTGTACGAAGGAGAGACCACCATCGCCGATCTGCTGGCACACGGTGATTTTGGTTTAGGCACCTTCAACGAGCTGGACGGTGAAATGATTGCCTTCAGCAGCCAGGTGTACCAGCTGCGCGCCGACGGCAGCGCCCGGGCCGCGAAGCCAGAACAGAAAACGCCGTTCGCGGTGATGACCTGGTTCCAGCCGCAGTACCGCAAAACCTTCGATGCGCCGGTCAGCCGTCAGCAGATCCACGACGTCATCGACCAGCAGATCCCCTCCGACAACCTGTTCTGCGCGCTACGCATCGACGGCAACTTCCGCCACGCCCACACCCGCACCGTACCGCGCCAGAAGCCGCCGTACCGCGCGATGACCGACGTGCTGGACGACCAGCCGGTGTTCCGCTTTAACCAGCGCGAAGGGGTGCTGGTCGGATTCCGCACGCCGCAGCACATGCAGGGCATCAACGTGGCCGGCTATCACGAGCATTTCATCACCGACGACCGTCAGGGCGGGGGCCATCTGCTCGACTATCAGCTGGAGAGCGGCGTGCTCACCTTCGGTGAAATCCACAAGCTGATGATTGACCTGCCCGCCGACAGCGCGTTCTTACAGGCCAACCTTCACCCCAGCAATCTTGATGCAGCGATCCGTTCCGTCGAAAACTAACAGGAGAACTACCGTGAACAGTGAGAAACAGTCACGTCAGTGGGCGCACGGCGCCGATATGGTTGTCGGCCAGCTGGAAGCGCAGGGCGTGAAGCAGGTGTTCGGGATCCCGGGTGCGAAAATCGACAAGGTCTTTGACTCCCTGCTGGACTCCTCCATCGAGATCATCCCGGTACGCCACGAGGCCAACGCGGCGTTTATGGCGGCGGCGGTCGGGCGGCTGACCGGCAAGGCCGGGGTGGCGCTGGTCACCTCCGGGCCGGGCTGTTCTAACCTGATCACCGGCATCGCCACCGCCAACAGCGAAGGCGACCCGGTAGTAGCGCTGGGCGGGGCGGTGAAGCGGGCGGATAAAGCCAAGCTGGTGCACCAGAGCATGGACACCGTCGCCATGTTCAGCCCTGTCACTAAATACGCCGTGGAGGTCAGTTCGCCAGACGCGATTGCCGAGGTGGTATCGAACGCGTTTCGCGCCGCCGAGCACGGCAGGCCGGGGGGCGCGTTCGTCAGCCTGCCGCAGGATATTGTCGACCAGCCCGCCACGGGGGCGATTTTACCCGCCAGCGGCCCGGCGCTGATGGGCCCGGCACCGGAGTCAGCGATTAACGACGTGGCGAAGCTTATCGAAAACGCCAAAAACCCGGTTATCTTACTCGGCCTGATGGCCAGCCAGCCCGCGAACAGCGCCGCGCTGCGCAAGCTGCTGGAGAAAAGCCGCATTCCGGTCACCAGCACCTATCAGGCCGCCGGGGCGGTAAACCAGGAGCACTTCACCCGCTTTGCCGGCCGCGTCGGCCTGTTCAATAACCAGGCGGGTGACCGGCTGCTGCATCTGGCGGACCTGATTATCTGCATCGGTTACAGTCCGGTGGAGTACGAGCCGTCCATGTGGAACAGCGGCGACGCGACGCTGGTACACATCGACGTGCTGCCCGCCTATGAAGAGCGTAACTACGTGCCGGATCTGGAGCTGGTGGGGGATATCGCCGAAACGCTGAACCTGCTTGCTAACCGGATCGACCGTAAGCTCGAGCTGAGCCAGCGGGCCTCCGAAATTCTGGTCGATCGCCAGCATCAGCGCGATCTGCTCGACCGCCGCGGCGCCTCGCTCAACCAGTTTGCCCTGCACCCGCTGCGCATCGTGCGCGCCATGCAGGACATTGTGAACAACGACGTGACGCTCACCGTCGACATGGGCAGCTTCCACATCTGGATCGCCCGCTACCTCTACAGCTTCCGGGCGCGTCAGGTGATGATCTCCAACGGTCAGCAGACCATGGGCGTTGCCCTGCCGTGGGCGATTGGCGCGTGGCTGGTGAACCCGGGCCGCAAGGTGGTTTCAGTCTCCGGTGACGGCGGCTTCCTGCAGTCGAGCATGGAGCTGGAAACCGCGGTGCGCCTCAACGCCAACGTGCTGCACATCATCTGGGTGGATAACGCCTACAACATGGTGGCGATTCAGGAAGAGAAAAAATACCAGCGGCTTTCCGGCGTGGAGTTCGGCCCGGTCGATTTCAAAGCGTATGCCGACGCCTTCGGCGCGAAAGGCTTTGCCGTGGAGAGCGCCGAGGCGCTTGAGCCGACGCTGCGTGCGGCGATGGATGTGGATGGCCCGGCCGTGGTGGCCATTCCCGTCGACTACAGCGATAACCCGCTGCTGATGGGTCAGCTCCATCTCAGCCAGATTTTGTGACTCAATATAAGGACAGAGAAATGCAAAAAGTTGCTCTCGTAACAGGCTCAGGCCAGGGGATTGGTAAAGCGATCGCGCTTCGCCTGGTGAAAGATGGCTTTGCCGTCGCCATCGCCGACTATAACGTTGAGACGGCAAGAGCCGTCGCCGATGAAATTATCCGTAACGGCGGTAACGCCGTCGCCGTGAAGGTCGATGTCTCTGACCGCGAACAGGTATTTGCGGCGGTGGAGAAAGCGCGCACCGCGCTGGGCGGCTTTAACGCGATCGTGAATAACGCCGGGATTGCGCCGTCTACCCCTATCGAATCCATCACGCCGGACATTGTCGACAAGGTCTACAACATCAACGTGAAAGGGGTGATCTGGGGGATCCAGGCCGCGATTGACGCCTTCCGCAAAGAGGGACACGGCGGCAAGATCATCAACGCCTGCTCCCAGGCGGGACACACCGGCAACCCGGAACTGGCGGTCTACAGTTCCAGCAAGTTCGCGGTGCGCGGCTTAACCCAGACCGCGGCACGGGATCTCGCGCCGCTGGGGATCACCGTTAACGCCTACTGTCCTGGCATCGTCAAAACGCCGATGTGGGCGGAGATCGACCGTCAGGTCTCCGAGGCGGCGGGTAAACCGCTCGGCTACGGGACTGAAACCTTTGCCAAACGCATTACGCTTGGCCGCCTGTCCGAGCCGGAAGATGTCGCCGCCTGCGTCTCATACCTGGCAGGCCCGGATTCCGACTACATGACCGGCCAGTCGCTCTTAATCGATGGAGGGATGGTGTTCAACTAAATACTAATATACCCGTCATACTTCAAGTTGCCTGTGCGTTGGCTTTCCTCGCTCACCCCAGTCACGTACTGATGTACGCTCCCGGGGATTCGCTGCGTCGCCGCCTTCATGCAACTCGAATTATTTAGGGTAAAAGCTCTGACATGAGTTTTCCCCTGCACCCGTGCAGGGGCTTTTTTTTGTCTCCTCCGTCATTGTGCATTACACTGCGCGCTGCAAAACTTTAGTCATTACGATCTGACAGGCGGTAACAGCGATGAACGGTACAATCACAACGTGGTTTAAAGATAAAGGCTTTGGATTTATCAAAGATGAAAACGGCGACAACCGCTATTTTCATGTGATTAAGGTCGCGAACCCCGATCTGATTAAGAAAGATGCCGCGGTGACCTTTGAGCCAACCACCAACAACAAAGGCCTTTCCGCCTACGCGGTGAAGGTGATCCCCGAAAGCAAACATCTCTTTATTGCCGGCGAGCGCGTGAAGCTCTCCTCCATCAAATCCTTCGTGGTGTTTAACGAAGAAGAGCCGGCTGATACCAAAATCGACAAAGAGAACGCGGTGCTGTCGGTTGGGCTGCTGATGAACAGCATCAAGCCTAAATCCGAGAAAAAGCCGGGCGAAATGCGCACGGTGAAGAAGCTGGCGATCACCACCTTCCAGAATACGACGCTGATCTTCACCGAAGATGAGATCGACATCGACGCCACGGTGAAGCTGCTGAAGTAAGGTTTTGCCGGGTGGCGGCTACGCCTTACCCGGCCTGGAAAACCCGCGCGGCGCTCGCCGCCACGCGGTTTACCCCATCCTGTGCTCGCCCCGCAACATCGCCTCACGGTCAAACATCCTCTGGATCTCCCCGTGCGCCATAAATGCCGCCCGGTCGGACATATGGGCAATCACGTCCGCATCGTGGCTCACCAGCAGGTAGGTCATGCCGTGCTCGGCTTTCAGGCGGTTGAGCAGGTTCAGAATTTCCGCCTGCACCGACATATCCAGCGCCGAAGTCGGCTCGTCCAGCAGCAGAAGCTGCGGGCGCAGCAGCAGCGCGCGGGCAATGGCCACGCGCTGACGCTGGCCGCCGGAAAGCTGGTGCGGATAACGCCTGCCCGCGTCGGCGGAAAGCCCCACCTGCAGCAGCGCATCCGCTACCTTTTCGGCAATCCGCGTTTCGCCGTGGATGTTTAACGGCTCCGACAGGGTGCGCGCAACGGTGTGGTTCGGGTGCAGCGACGCCCACGGATCCTGAAACACCATCTGCACGTTGCGGCGAAGCTCGCCTTCAAAACGCCGTCCTGGCCGTAGCGCGTCTCCCAGGATCGAAATGCGCCCGTTCCACTCGCGCTGCAATCCCGCCAGCACGCGCAGAATAGTTGATTTCCCGCAGCCGGATTCGCCGATCAGGCTGAAGGTTTCGCCTTTTTCAATGGCAAAGCTGGCGGCGGACACCGCCGTTTTCTCCCCGAATCTCACCTGGAGATCCTTAACCTCAACGAGCGCCATTATCGGCCTCCTTCCACGGCTGCGTGCGGTCCAGCGTCGGCAGCATCTGGCCGAACGTTTGCGCATTGGGTCGGCAGGTCCACAGGGTTCGCGTATAAGGGTGCGTCGCCTGCGGAAGTCGGCTTGCCGCCATCTCATCGACCTTCTCGCCCTGATACATCACCAGCACGCGGTCGCAGTGCTCCGCCACCAGCGGCAGATCGTGGCTGATTAACAGCATCGCCATCTGGCGCTCTTCGCTCTGCTGCACCAGCAGTTCGAGGATCTGGTTGCGCAGGCGGGCGTCCAGCGCGGAGGTGGGTTCGTCGGCAATCAGCACCTGCGGGTTGTTGATCAGCGCAATGGCGATCATCACCCGCTGGCCCATGCCCCCGGAGAGCTCGCCGGGGTAGCGCTGGAGGACGTGTTCGTTGAGCCCGACGGCGCGGATGATGTCGTGAATGCGCGCCAGGCGCTCGGCGCGGGGCAGGCGCTGGTGCAGGGTCAGCGCTTCATCGAGCTGAGCGGCGACGTTTTTCGCCGGATTCAGCGCGTAGCGCGGGTCCTGCAGGACCATCGCAATCCCGTTGCCGCGCAGCGCCTGCCAGCGGCGGGTGCTCAGGGTCAGCAGGTCGTTGCCGAGCACGTTAAGCCGGTTCGCGCTCACGATGCCGGGCTTACGCACCAGCCCCATCAGGGCGCGGGCGGACATTGATTTGCCCGAGCCGGATTCCCCCACCAGCGCCAGCCGCTCGTTGCCCAGCGTGAAGCTGAGGTTGTTGACCACGCGCGCGGCGGGATAGTCGATGTTCAGCGCATCGACGATGACGCGTTGTTCAGTCATGCTGTGGCTCCAGTACGTCGCGCAGGCCGTCGCCCAGGAGGTTAAAGGCGAGGCTGGCAAACAGAATCGCCCCTCCCGGAATGGCGGCAATCCACCACTGGTCGAAAATGACCTGCATACCGTCGGCGATCATCGCGCCCCATTCGGCCATCGGCGGACGCGCGCCAAGGCCGAGGAAGCCCAGACCGGCGGCCGCCAGAATAATGCCCGCCAGATCCAGCGCCAGCCGCACAATCGCGGACGGCAGGCACAGGGGCAGAATATGGCCGACCAGCAGGCGCGGGCCGCGAATGCCCATCATCTCGGCGGCGGCCAGATAATCGCTGTGGCGCAGACGCTGAATTTCACTCCGCGCCTGACGCGCGTAGGCGGGCCATGTGGTTAAGGCCAGCGCCAGCGCGCCGTTGACCAGCCCCGGGCCAAGCATCGCCACAAACGCGAAGGCGAGGATCAGGCGCGGCATCGACATCACCACGTCGGTAAAACGCATCAGGATGCGCTCCAGCCAGCCGCCGTAGTAGCCGGACAAAATCCCCACCAGCAGCCCGGCGGGCAGGGTGATTACGGTGACTAACGCCACCAGCCCGAGCGCCGGACGGGTGCCGTAAATCAGGCGCGAAAGCAGGTCGCGCCCGTAGCTGTCGGTGCCCAGCCAGTGCTGGCTGTTCGGTGCCTGCAGGCGCGCGGCGGCGTCCTGCCAGTTCGGGTCAAGCGGCGCGAGCCACGGCGCGAACAGGGCGATAACCACCAGCAGCGCGATGGCAGCCAGCCCGCAAAACGCGGCGGGGAAGCGGCGCAGGCGGCGTAAGAAAAGATAAAACGGCATCAGCGCACCCTGGGGTCGGTCGCCCGCACGAGCAGGTCGGTAAGGTTATTGATCAGTACAAAGCAGACGCCAATCAGCAGCGTGCCGCCCATGACGGCGGTGGTGTCTCCGGCGAACAGGGCGGTGGTGAGGTAGCGCCCGATCCCCGGCCAGGAGAAGACGGTTTCAGTCAGTACCGAGCCTTCCAGCATGCTGGTGTAGGCGAGGGCGATCACCGTCAGCAGGGTACCGCGAATGTTCGGCAGCACGTGGCGCAGCAGAATGGTCATCTCCCCGGCGCCCTTGGCGCGGGCAAGCAGGATGTACTCTTTGTTCATTTCGCTCAGGCAGGCGGAGCGCGTCAGGCGCGTGATGCTCGCCAGCGAGTAATAGGCCAGCAGCAGCACCGGCAGCACCAGGTGGCTGAGGGCGTTGCGGAACGCCTCGCGGTCGCCGGAAAGCCAGGTATCTACCAGCGCAAAGCCGGTACGCGGCTCGACGGTGAACTGCCAGATATCATCCAGCCTGCCGGGACCCGCGCTCCACTGCAGCTTCGCGTAGAACAGGGCCAGCATTAGCAGGCCGAGCCAGAAAATCGGTACCGAGTTGCCGAGCAGGGTGAGCGTTCTGATGGCTAAATCGAGCGGCGAACCGGCGTAGCGGGCGCACAGCACCCCGGCAATCACGCCGAGCACGGCGCCGATGATTAACGCCAAAGTCGCCAGCTCCAGCGTGGCGGGAAACGCGTGCAGCAGATCCTGCAGCACCGGCTGCCCGGTGGCGCTGGCGGTGCCTAAATCCCCGTGGGCAAGGTTTTGCAGGTAGTGCCAGAACTGCACGGGCAGAGACCGATCCAGCCCAAGCTGGTGGCGAACCTGATCGTAGGTTGACTGGCTGGCGCGATCGCCGACGATCTGCAGCACGCGATCGACAGGTGAAAACGCCGACAGCGCAAACGTGACGAGCAGCAGCCCGAAGAGCGTGAGCAGCAGGGTCAGCAGACCCTGGAGCACGCGGGTGGAAAGATGTGGCATTGGAAATCTCTTCATGCCGGGTGGCGGCTTCGCCTTACCCGGCCTACAAAAACTGAAAATATGCACGGACGACCCCCTCTCCCACGGGAGAGGGAGAAGGGCTACTTCGTGACGCGATCGTACCAGACCATATCCGCGTTCAGCCCCTGCTGATACCCCTTCACGTTATCGCGCACCACGATCTGGGTTTTCCCCTGATCGACGAACACGTACGGCGAATTCTGCTGCAGCTGTCCCTGCATCTTTTTGTAGAGATCAAGACGCTTCGCCGGATCCGGCTCGGCTACCGCCGCCAGCGTGGCTTTGTTCAGCTCGGGAATTTTCCAGCCGTTAAGCCCGGCCACGGTGCTGGAATTGCCGTCGTTCCACGCGAAGGCGCTGGCGTTTGAGTGCGCGTCGAAGTAGTCCGGGATCCACAGACGAATCGCCGCCTGATGCTGCTTTGCGCGCACGCGGGCATAGACCTGGCTCCCGGCGGCAGGCAGCAGATCGACCTTCACGCCACCCTGGGCAAAGCTCGCCTGCATCGACTGGGCGATGGTGATAAACGGCGGCTTGTTCTCCACGTCCAGCGTGAAGTGCGCGTCTTTAATGCCCGCTTTGGCGAGAATGGCTTTCGCTTTTGCCGGGTCAAATTTAAACGGGTTGTCTTCCAGCGCGCCCGGCAGGCCGACCGGCAGGAAGCTCTGATGAACAAAGTACTGGCCTTTCAGCAGATTTTTGGTGATGCCTTCATAATCGACCAGCCAGCGCGAGGCTTCCCAGAACGCCGGGTTGTTCAGCAGCGGGTTGGCGCTGTTGCCGGTGTTAAACACCAGGTAATTTTGCTCGGCGGACGGAATGCTCAGCACCTTCACGCCCGGCTTGCCGTCCAGGGCGCTTATCTGATCTGCACCGAGATCGCGCGCCACATCCGCATCACCCTGCTGGATCAGCAGGCGGCGTGAGGCCGGATCGGGGACGTTTTTAATGATGATGCTTTTGAGCTTCGGCGCGCCGCCGGGCGCTGATTCGTTAGCTTCCAGCACGATAGCCTGATGCGGCTGATAGACGCGCATTTTGAACGCGCCGCTGCCCGCCGAGTGCATTTTCAGCCAGGCGTTGCCGAAGTCGTTATCCTTCACGTTTGCCGCGACCTGCTTTTCATCCACGATGGAGGCAATCGGCGTGGAGAGAATATTCAGCGCCACCGACGGGCTAACGTCCGCCGTCCAGTGAAGCTGGAGGGTATGGTCGTCCACCTTTTTCAGCTGGCTGGCGATGTTGCTCGCGTCCCAGCCCAGCACGTTGAGGATAAAGGCCGGGGATTTGTTCAGCGTCACGGCGCGGGTGTAAGAGAAAATCACGTCTTCCGGGCGCAGCGGGTTGCCGGAGGCGAATCTGGCATCGGGCTTGAGCTTAATCGTCAGGGTTTTGGCTGCCGCGTCCGCTTCCCAGCTGTCTGCCAGAATCGGGGTGATTTTTTCCGGGTTATCGCGGTCCGGCTGTACCAGACGCTGATACAGGCTCGGCACGGTCTGGATGCTGGAAAGCTCGTTGGCTTCGGCCGGGTCGAGGCTCACGATGTCATCCAGCCCCTGGGCAACAACCAGCGTGGTGGGCGGAGTAGCGGCGTGGACAGCGCCTGAGAGCGCAGCCAGCACCAGTAACGGCAACAGTTTTTTCGTCATAGCGATCCCTGAGAAGAATATATTGTGATTGTTTTATGCTCCGCTACGTTAGGGCGACTCTGACATTACGCAAAGTCGAAATTCAGCTTTGCTTATGCCTTTCGGGAATATCGCATGCGTTCGGGCTATTAAAATACGCTGCTTTTCGCCCGCTTTTTAACCTGCTATAACAAACTCCTTACCTTTCAGGGAGTCACCGCCGTGCCCGAAATCAATCAACATGGTCAAACCGTTAACGATATCGTTCCCGACTGGAGAGGCGCGCGCGTATTAACCCGCACGCCGCTGTTCGGCCAGTATTGCCGCCTGGAGCCGCTGGATGCCGATCGCCACGCGGCCGATCTCTACGAGGCCTATGCGCTGGGCGACGACAGCGACTGGACGTGGCTTGCCAGCACGCAGCCAGCGAGCGTGGAAGCCACCGCGCACTGGATCGTGGGTAAGGTGATGGACGATGAGCTGGTGCCGTTTGCCGTCATTGATTTACGCACCGAACGCGCGGTGGGGCTGGTGAGCTATATGGCTGACGAGCGGCTGCTGGGGTCGGTGGAGATCGGGCACGTGACCTGGTCGCGCAGGATGAAAGGAACCCGGATGGGCACCGAAACGGTGTGGCTGCTGCTGAAAAATGCGTTTGAGCACGGCTACCGGCGCGTCGAGTGGAAGTGCGATTCCATGAACGTTGCGTCACGAAATGCGGCGGAGCGGCTGGGGTTTGTCTGGGAAGGACGCCTGCGCCAGAAGCTGGTGCGCAAAGGGCGCAACCGCGACAGCGATATGCTTTCTATTATTGACGGCGAGTGGCCGCAGCGCGATGCCGAACTGCGCGCCTGGCTGGCGGCGGAGAATTTTGACGGGGAAGGGCGGCAGATTAAGCGGCTTGAGGCGTTTCGGTTATAAGTGTTTTATGTAGGGTACATCTGAAACGGTCGATCAATCTGCGGAAATGGCAATTTCAATCAAATTGGTTTTTCCGGACTGTAGCCCCTGCGTCACCGCCGTGGCGATATCCGCGGCCTGGGTCACCCGGCAGCAGCGGATACCCATCGCGGTGCCCAGCGACTGGAAATCAATTCGCGGGTTAATCAGATCCATCCCGATAAAACGCCCCAGCTTTGTCGAACTGTAGCCCGGCTGTCCTTTCATGAAGTTTTTCAGGATGTTGTACTCCAGGTTATTCATCACGATAAAGGTGACGGGCAGATTTTCGTGCGCCGCCGTCCAGAGCGCCTGCGGCGAGTACAGGGAGGCGCCGTCGCCAACCAGACACACAACCGGCTCGCGCCCCAGCCCCAGCGAGTGACCTACTGCTGCAGGCATTCCCCAGCCCAGACCGCCGCCGCGCATAAAGTAGTAGCGCGGGTGCTGCTGGTCGGAGATAAACCGGCGAACGTGTCTGGCCGTTGCAATCGCTTCGTCGACAATCGTGGTGCCCGGCGGAACGGACTTTATCACCTCGTAGGCCGCGACCATCGGCGAAATCGCCGGGCGCAGCCGCTCGGCTGCAAGACGTTCTTCCTGCAGTTGCCACTCTTTTTCACGTTCAGCGCGTGCCGCTTTGAGCAGCCGCTGATGCGTCAATTTGCTTGCCACCCGGCGTTGCTCAAGCTTCGGCAACAGTTCCTTCAGGGAGAGTTTTATATCCCCCATCACCGAGAGACGGGTGGCGTAGGTGCGTCCCAGCTCGTTCATATCCGCCGAGAGCTGATACACCGCGCAGGTTTCCGGAATGGCCTCGCCCTCGCTATACAAAATGGTAATCAGGCTTCTGCCGCCGATGATAAACACCGCATCGTAGGCGTTAACGACGCTGGCGATTTCCTTTGCGGTGGTGGGCATATTGCCTCGCCAGAGCGCGTGCTGCGTGGGGAAGGGTAAATTCAGCGGCCAGGAGGAGCCGTAGACGTGGGCACCCAGGGCTTCAGCAAGCTGGACAATCTCCTGCGTCGAGCCGCTGGAGTGAACTTCATCCCCCGCCACAATCATGATCCTGCCGGGGGTGACTTCGCTTAGCGCCTGCGCCAGCTCGTCCAGCGAGCCCGCTACGGTGTGGTAGTTCACTTTAGAGGCCGTTTGTATCCCGGCGTCGCTGAGCTCTTCCATCACGTTCATTGGCAGGGATAGCAGCACCGGACCCGCGGGAGGGTAGCTGGCGGCATGAAAGGCCCGGCGCACAAGAACCGGTAGCTGGTCGGCGCTGGTGACCTCCTGCGCCCATTTCACCACCGGCGACCCAATGGAGACTATGTCATCATACAGGAGCGGGTCGCGCACGTAGTGGCGGGTATCCTGTTGCCCGACGGTGACAACCAGCGGCGTTTTCATGATCCGCGAGTTAATGAGATTCCCCATCCCGTGTCCGAGACCGCTGGCGGTATGCAAATTGATAAAACCGGTCTTGCCGGAGGCTTTCGCGTAGCCGTCGGCAATGGCGACCACGCTGCTCTCCTGGAGTGCCAGAATATAGTGAATATTTTCATGGCGAAGAAGGGCATCAATGAGCGGAAGTTCGGTGGTGCCGGGGTTGCCAAAAATATATTCCACACCTTCACTCTCCAGCACTTCAAGGAGAATATCGGCACCCGATCGCATATTTAAGTCTGACAGGGATGTTAATGATTTAATCATAATGACACCTCATTCAGCGTTATTTAACTCATGCTAAAATTCTTCCTGCGTAGGACGGACTATTATTTCATTTACATCAACGTCGCCAGGCTGTTCGATAGCAAATAATACGGCTCTGGCAATCGACTCTGCCGGAATAGCCTGCTTATAAAATTCATGCAGGAACTGTTTGCTCGGGGCATCTGAGCTGCCAAACTGCAGCTCGCTTTCAACGGCGCCGGGGGAAATAAGGGTCGTCCGAAGGGTTTTCCCCGCTTCCTGACGTAAGCCTTCACTCAGGGCGCGGACGGCGAATTTCGTGGCGCTGTACACCACGCCGCCGGGGGCAAGAATCTTGATACCCGCCACGGAGGCCACGTTAATAAAGTGTCCGCTCCCCTGACGCTGGAATACCGGAAATGCCGCTGCGATACCGTACAGCACGCCTTTGATATTGGTATCGATCATCCGGTCCCACTCGTCGGTTTTCAGCTCGCTGAGGGGGGCTATCGCCATAAAGCCCGCGTTGTTGATCAGCACGTCGACGCGCTGGTATGCGGCAACGGCAGCGTCAATCGCGCGCTGAACCTCCTCCTGTCGGGTCACGTCCGCCTTCACGGCAATCGCCCGGCCGCCCTGCTGAATAATGCGATCCACCAGGGCGTTAATTCTCTCCAGACGACGGGCAACCAGCACCAGTGAAAACGGTTTATTTGCCAGATGAAGGGCAATGGCCTCACCAATACCGCTGCTGGCACCGGTGATAACAACAACTTTGTTTGCACTATTATTCATGATCTTATCTCACTGTTGTGTGATTCAAAAAATAAAATGCAGAGAAGGATTAAAGAATGATGACGAATTCTTTAACCCTTTTTAAAAATATATTGTATATATCGAATTAAATAGCATTCGATTTAAACTTAATGGAGTTGCAGGGAGAGTGTCAATAAAGTTTCAAATAATAAAATTCATTGCGGTGCTAATATTTAATTCTTATATCTAACAGCCAATATTATGTACAGGATTGAGTATTGAAAAATCTCTCTTTTCTTATCGTTCGGGCGTAAATCCGTAGAAGGCAGATTAAGATGCTCGCGGCCCTGCGAACAAGGCCAGAGGATTAAATCTTGCCGCTGTACAGCACGGGGCCGGTGGGTTGACCGGTGGGTGACCCACCTTCGGGCTCGAGGCTTATGGCTATCATCGCGTCAGGGGTAAGGGTGTTGTTCCCGAGGGCAACATGAGTCGGTATATCACTTTGCAGCAGCCCAAGGGATATCGGGGCCTTCCCGGCAGGAATAAGCCAAAGCTGCAGGCTGTTTTGCGCCGCGACAGCGTTCGGTCTGAGAGGGGTGATGCTCAGATACTGGCGGCGGCTGTCCGCACTGACGATCCATTGCCCGTGCTGTTGGGCATCGTTGAGCACCATCAGCGGTGCGAGTTCCGGCGTTCGGGTGGAATACCAGGTCACGACGGTAACGGCGGCGAGGCCGGCCGCGACCACCCAGCCGAGATAGGGCCGGCTTTGGCGCAAAGGCTTTTTCGGTGGCAGATCGAGGGCGATCCTCTTCCACACCGTCTCGGGTGGGTGAACGGGCGCGAGATGACTGTCGAGCGTGCTGAACGTCTCCTGCCAGTACGCCACGCGCGCTGTCAGGCGGGGCTCCGCGGTAAGCCTTTTCTGGAACTGAAGCCGCGCCCCTCCGCGCAGAGTGCCGAGGGCATATTCCGCAGCCAGCATGTCATCGCGTTTTTCGCTGTCATTCATAGGCCCACGCACTCCCGAAGATGATCCATCGCGCGGCGGATCCAGCTTTTTACCGAGCCCACGGGCTGCTGGAGCCAGTCGGCAATGTCGCTGTGGGACATGCCCTGATAGTAGGCGAGCGTAATGCTCTGGCGCTGTTCGTGACTCAAATGATCCAGACAATGCCTGAGCCGTGCTGCCTGCGCGTCGTCGTGCCAGTTGTTTTGCTCATCGCTTTCGCTCAGCAGACTCTCTTCGGAATACGACTCCTCGCGGGCGGCAGCCCGGGTTTGCCCGCTGCGCAGCCAGTCAATACAGCGGTTGCGAACAATATGCGTAAGCCAGGTCATCGGAGAGCTCAGGGCGGCGTTATAGGTGTCGGCTTTACTCCAGACGGTGACAAAACAGTCGTGAAGGATCTCTTCTGCCCAGGCGCGATGGCGTAGCATGCGCAGCGCGACGGCAAACAGGTGAGGCGATGTGAGTCGGTAAAGTTGTTCAAATGCGCGGCGATCGCCGTTTGCGACCGCCTGCATTAATTTCAACTGCTGTTGAGCCAGCGCGTTATCCATGTTTTTCCCGGAAGGCAACGTCACACTTCCGAAGTATAGACAACTACTTAGGCATCAGGACGGTATCGATCACATCGATCACGCCATTTTTCTGATGGACGTCATAGGTGCTGATATTCGCCACGTTACCTTTACCATCCTTGAGCTGAATATTGTGCGGGCCGTTACTCATGATCCACAGAGGTTGACCGTTAACGGTTTTCAGCTCCGCGTGGCCGCCGCCCTGTTTAATTTTCTGCTCCAGCGCTTTCATATCGTAATTACCCGCAACCACGTGATAGGTCAGGATACTGGTGAGCAGCGCTTTATTTTCCGGCTTCACCAGATTGTCGACCGTACCCGCAGGCAATTTTGCAAACGCCGCATCGGTGGGCGCAAAAACGGTGAAGGGCCCTTTGCTCTGCAGCGTATCCACCAGCCCGGCCGCTTTAACCGCCGCCACCAGCGTGGTGTGATCTTTAGAGTTCACGGCGTTTTCAACAATATTTTTGTTCGGGAACATTTCCGCTCCGCCCACCATCACGGAGCCAGACGTCATGGCCGCTGATGCGCCTGCACAGAAGAGTAAAGCGCTGGATACGAATGCAACACTGAGTAGCTTTTTCATCATTTATCCTCGGATTAAGGAGCAAAGGCGTTGCTCACATACTCACATACGAGGGCAGGATGGAAACTGGATGCAGGCAAATGAAAATAAATTTTTGGTGGGGTAGGTTAATCCCCTCTCCCCTATGGGGCTGAGGGGGCTCCACAAAGTAATGCCAGCACGGAACAGTCCCCTCGCCCCTCCGGGGAGAGGGTTAGGGTGAGTGGAACATAAGGCTGTAGTGGTCATTCCGTTCACTTTATGTTCCTTGCTACTCTGTAACTCCTTAACCAGTGAACGTGCCAGGGTGGCTCAGTCGCCACCACCCTGGCGACCCGGGCTCCCGGCGGTAAATCGCCGCTTCGCGGTGCCCTCGGCGTATTCCCTCCGGCTTATCGGGGACGGGCGGAGGTAACGTCCCTGTAAAGCCCGCCCTCTCGGCGCATCCATGCGCCTCGCCCCGGCCGGAAGGCAAACGCCTCAGCGATTTACAGCCGGACCAGGGCATCGCTGAAAGGCTTCAGTCGTTCTTAAACAACGTTATTGCTGCTGCTTAAAAATTACTGGGGATCCCTCAGTCTATGCAGGGTAAGGGGAAATATTTTCAGCGTCGAACCGGCGCCCCGTTCGCCACATAATACGCCGCCGTGCTCTTCGCCAGCGGCTCGCGCCCGCGGATAGCGTCGGCAATTTTTTCGCCAATCATAATAGTGGTGGCGTTCAGGTTGCCGGTGATGATCCGCGGCATGATCGACGCATCCACGACGCGCAGCCCTTCCAGCCCGTGAACGCGGCCTTCGCCGTCGACCACCGCCATCTCGTCGTAACCCATCTTGCAGGTGCCGCACGGGTGGAAGGCGGTTTCGGCGTGATTGCGCACGAACTCGTCGAGCTGCTCGTCGGTCTCGCATTCGACGCCCGGGCTGATTTCGCGACCGCGATATTTGTCCAGCGCGGGCTGGTGCATGATCTCGCGGGTGATGCGGATAGCGTCGCGGAACTCCTGCCAGTCCTGCTCGTGAGACATATAGTTGAACAGGATCGCCGGATGCTGGTGCGGATCGCGCGACTTGATGCGCACGTGGCCGCGGCTCGGGGAGCGCATGGAGCCGACGTGGCACTGGAAGCCGTGCTCTTTTACCGCGTTCGAACCGTTATAGTTAATCGCTACCGGCAGGAAGTGGTACTGAATGTTTGGCCATTCGAACTCTTCACGGCTGCGGATAAAACCGCCCGCTTCGAAATGGTTGCTCGCGCCCACGCCGGTGCCGCCAAACAGCCACTCGGCGCCAATCTTCGGCTGGTTCCACCACTGCAGGGCAGGGTAGAGGGAGACCGGCTCTTTGCATTCGTACTGGAGGTACATCTCCAGGTGATCCTGCAGGTTTTCGCCCACGCCGGGCAGGTCGTGCACCAGTGGGATATCGAACTGCTTCAGCAGCTCCGCGTTGCCCACGCCGGAGCGCTGGAGGATCTGCGGGGAGGCAATCGCGCCCGCGCACAGCAGCACCTCTTTATTCGCCGTCGCTCTGGACGGGATAGTGCTTTCGCCCTCCAGCCACTCGACGCCTACCGCGCGCTTGCCGTCAAAAATAATATGATCGGTCATGGCGTGAGTGCGGATGGTCAGGTTCGGGCGCTTTTTGGCCTGGTCAAGATAGCCGCGCGCGGTGCTGGCGCGTCGGCCCTGCGGCGTGACCGTGCGGTCCATCGGGCCGAAGCCTTCCTGCTGATAGCCGTTGAGATCGTCTGTGCGCGGGTAGCCCGCCTGCACGCCCGCTTCCACCATCGCCTCAAACAGCGGGTTCACGCCCGGTTTCGAGGTGGTAACGCTCACCGGGCCGTCGCCGCCGTGGTAGTCGTTCGGCCCCACGTCGCGCGTCTCCGCCTTGCGGTAGTAGGGCAGGCAGTTGAGGTAGCTCCAGTGCTCAAGGCCAGATTCTTTCGCCCAGTTGTCGAGGTCCATCGCGTTACCGCGGATGTAGCACATGCCGTTGATCAGCGACGAGCCGCCCAGCCCTTTGCCGCGCCCGCACTCCATGCGGCGGTTGTTCATGTACGGCTCTGGCTCGGTTTCATACGCCCAGTTGTAGCGCTTGCCCTGCAGCGGGAACGCCAGCGCGGCGGGCATTTGGGTGCGGAAGTCAAAGCGGTAATCCGGCCCGCCCGCCTCAAGCAGCAGAACGGTGGTATTCGGATCTTCAGTCAGTCGCGTTGCCAGTACGTTGCCGGCAGAGCCGGCCCCGATAATGATGTAGTCAAATTGCAAATAAACCTCCCGGTTAAAATATGGACTGGAATTTACCCATCTCAACCTGGATGGACTTCACCTGGGTGTAGCTCTGCAGCGTCATCACGCCGTTCTCGCGGCCAATGCCGGAGTGTTTGTAGCCGCCGACCGGCATCTCTGCGGCGGATTCACCCCAGGTGTTGATCCAGCAGATGCCCGCTTCGAGCTGATGAATGGCGCCGTGCGCGCGGTTCAGGTCGGCAGTGACGATGCCCGCCGCCAGACCGTAGTCGGTATCGTTGGCGCGGCGAATGGCTTCTTCTTCGCTTTCATAGGTGAGGATGGACATCACCGGGCCGAAGATCTCTTCGCGTACGATGGTCATCTCATCGGTGCAGTCGGTGAACACGGTCGGGGCGACCCACGCGCCGTTGTCAAAGCCTTCGCCCTTCAGCGCGTCGCCGCCGCACAGCACGCGCGCGCCTTCTTCTTTGCCTTTGGCGATATAGCGCATCACGCTGTCGCGGTGCGGGAAGCTGACCATCGGGCCAAAGTTGGTGCGTTCATCGAACAGATCGCCCGCGCGGATGCGACCCACGCGCTCGACGATTTTCTGCTCAAACGCGGCCTTGAATTTCGCGGGTACGAACACGCGGGTTCCGTTGGTGCACACCTGGCCGGAGCTGAAGAAGTTCGCCATCATGGCGATGTCCGCCGCGAGATCCAGATCGGCGTCGTCGAAAATAATCAGCGGGGATTTGCCGCCCAGCTCCATCGTCACCTCTTTCAGGGAGGAGGCAGCCGAGTTGGCCATCACCTTTTTGCCGCTGGCGACGCCGCCGGTGAAGGAGACTTTGGCGATACCCGGATGCTCGGTCAGGTACTGGCCGGTCTCCGCGCCTACGCCCGGCAGGACGTTAAATACGCCGTCCGGCAGGCCCGCTTCGGTGTAGATCTCCGCAAGCTTCAGGGCGGTAAGCGGGGTGACCTCGCTCGGCTTGAAGATCATCGCGTTGCCCGCCGCCAGCGCCGGGGCGGATTTCCACAGGGCGATCTGGATCGGGTAGTTCCACGCCCCGATGCCCGCCACCACGCCCAGCGGCTCGCGGCGGGTGTAGACGAATGAGGTCTCACGCAGCGGGATCTGGCTGCCTTCCAGCGCCGGGATCAGCCCCGCGTAGTACTCCAGCACGTCCGCGCCGGTGACGATGTCGACGGTGGAGGTTTCGGAATACGCTTTACCGGTGTCGAGGGTTTCCAGCTTCGCCAGCTCGTCGTTGCGCTCGCGCAGGATATCGACGGCGCGACGCAGAACGCGCGAGCGCTCCATGGCGGTCATCGCCGCCCAGATTTTTTGCCCGCGTTTTGCGCTTTCCACGGCACGGTCGACGTCTTCGCGTCCGGCGGCCTGTACGCTCGCCAGAACTTCACCGTTGGCCGGGTTGATGGTCTCGAAGGTGCGACCGCTGGTGGCGGAGGTATAACCACCATTGATATAAAGCTGCTGTTCTGCCATTCGGGACATAAATTCTCCTCGGTTATTCGGTCGGTAAATGCTGGCTGATAAAGTGGCTGGTGAGCGATTGCGCCAGAGTTTTATCCAGCGGCTTGCCGCTCAGCGCGGCGCGCAGCCACAGCCCGTCGATCAGGGCCGCCAGGCCGTAGCCCGCCTCTTCTGCCTGTTCGCGCGGCAGCTCACGGCGGAACTCGTACACCAGGTTTGACAATAAACGACGGCTGCTCACCTGCTGCAGGCGGTAGAGCATTGGCTGGTGCATGCTGCTCGCCCAGAAGGCCAGCCAGGCCTTCATTGCCGCGCCGCTGGTCTGGGTTTCATCAAAATTGCCGCCGACAATGGCCTGCAGGCGTTGCTCCGCGCTGGCGTCCGGCAGGGCGCGTAAGCGGCTCAAAACCGCGTCGCGCAGCTGGCCGGTAATGTCGCGCATGGTCGCTTCCAGCAGACCGTTTTTGTCTTTGAAGTAGTGACTGATGATCCCCGTGGAAACGCCCGCCCGACGGGCGATCTGCGCGATCGTCGCGTCGTGCATTCCCACTTCATTTATTGCTTCCAGCGTGGCGTCGATAAGCTGCCTGCGCCGGATCGGCTGCATCCCCACTTTGGGCATTTTTGCCACTCCATTCATCAGCGTTGGTAATACATTAAAGCGGTTTTTGATTGGACGTTCAATATAAAATGTGTCTTAATTGTTGCGGATTTGGATTTCAATAGTTACAAAAACAGTGGGGATACTGGATGACAGACCTTTCACAAGACAGAGAAAAAGACAAAATCAACCCGGTCGTTTTTTATACGTCCGCCGGGCTGATTTTGTTGTTTTCCCTGACGACCATCTTCTTTCGTGATTTTTCTGCCGAGTGGATTGGGCGCACCCTGAACTGGGTGTCGAAGACCTTCGGCTGGTACTATCTGCTGGCCGCGACGCTCTATATCGTCTTCGTGGTCTGCATTGCCTGCTCGCGCTTTGGTTCCGTGAAGCTCGGGCCTGAGCAGTCCAAGCCCGAATTCAGCCTGCTGAGCTGGGCCGCGATGCTGTTTGCCGCCGGCATCGGCATTGACCTGATGTTCTTCTCCGTGGCCGAACCGGTCACGCAGTATATGCAGCCGCCGGAAGGGGCGGGGCAGACGATGGAGGCCGCGCGCCAGGCGATGGTCTGGACGCTGTTCCACTACGGCCTGACGGGCTGGTCGATGTACGCCCTGATGGGCATGGCGCTCGGATACTTTAGCTATCGTTATAATTTGCCTCTCACCATCCGCTCCGCGCTGTACCCGATCTTCGGTAAAAAGATTAACGGCCCGATTGGCCACAGCGTCGATATCGCGGCGGTGATCGGCACCATCTTTGGTATTGCGACGACGCTTGGGATTGGCGTGGTGCAGCTCAACTACGGGCTGAGCGTGCTGTTTGATATCCCGGATTCGATGGCGGCCAAAGCGGCGCTGATAGCGCTCTCCGTCATTATCGCCACCATCTCGGTGACGTCGGGCGTCGATAAAGGCATCCGCGTGCTCTCCGAGCTGAACGTGGCGCTGGCGCTGGGTCTGATCCTGTTCGTGCTGTTTATGGGCGATACCTCGTTCCTGCTCAATGCCCTAGTGCTCAACGTGGGCGACTACGTAAACCGCTTTATGGGCATGACGCTGAACAGCTTCGCCTTTGACCGTCCGGTGGAGTGGATGAACAACTGGACGCTGTTCTTCTGGGCGTGGTGGGTGGCGTGGTCGCCGTTTGTCGGCCTGTTCCTGGCGCGTATTTCGCGTGGCCGCACCATCCGCCAGTTTGTGATGGGCACGCTGATTATCCCGTTCACCTTTACCCTGCTGTGGCTGTCGATTTTCGGCAACAGCGCGCTGCATGAGATCATCCACGGCAATGCCACCTTCGCGCAGGAAGCGATGGCGCACCCGGAGCGCGGCTTCTACAGCCTGCTGGCGCAGTACCCGGCGTTTACCTTTAGCGCCTCCGTGGCGACCATCACCGGCCTGCTGTTCTACGTCACCTCGGCGGATTCCGGCGCGCTGGTGCTGGGTAACTTCACCTCGAAGCTCAAAGATATCAACAGCGATGCGCCGAACTGGCTGCGCATCTTCTGGTCCGTCGCCATCGGCCTGCTGACGCTCGGCATGCTGATGACCAACGGCATTTCGGCGTTGCAGAACACCACGGTGATCATGGGCCTGCCGTTCAGCTTCGTCATCTTCTTCGTGATGGCCGGGCTGTATAAATCGCTCAAGGTGGAAGACTATCGCCGCGTCAGCGCCAGCCGCGACACCGCGCCGCGTCCGATGGGCGCGCAGGACCGGCTGAGCTGGAAAAAACGTCTCTCGCGCCTGATGAATTACCCGGGCACGCGCTACACCAAACAGATGATGGAGACGGTCTGCTTCCCGGCGATGGAAGAGGTTGCGCAGGAGCTGAAGCTGCGTGGAGCCTACGTGGAGCTGAAAAACCTGCCGCCGGAGGAGGGCGAGACCCTGGGGCACCTGGATCTGCTGGTGCACATGGGCGACGAGCAGAACTTTGTTTATCAGATCTGGCCGCAGCAGTATTCGGTACCCGGGTTTACCTACCGGGCGCGCAGCGGGAAATCGACCTACTACCGGCTTGAGACCTTCCTGCTGGAAGGGAGCCAGGGGAATGATTTGATGGACTACAGCAAGGAGCAGGTGATTACGGACATTCTGGACCAGTATGAACGGCACCTGAACTTTATCCATCTGCACAGGGAAGCGCCGGGGAATAGCGTGATGTTCCCGGATGTTTGATGTCTAGATGAGCATCATAAAGGTTAGGTAGCGGGGGCTGAGTGTTTAAACTTTGGCCCCGTTATTTTTGAAAATGTGTGAAAAGTTTGTATTGGTGTATTTATATCAATAATTTATATTGATGGCATAACTCATTTTTTATGGGAATGAATTTGTTTTTTTTTTTTTTTTTTTTTTTTTTTTTTTTTTTGGGGGGGGGGGGGACCTCATAATTAATTGGAGTTTTTAAATAGTTATCCGGAAGGGGCTTTTTGAATAATTAATGAACGCTTATTGCTTATAGCATTAAAAAACAGAAAGTGCGATCAACTACAATAAATATCATTAGCATAAAGCATATAACTGACTGGCAGTAAATTTCACTGCAATTAAATGAGGATAACAAATTGCCAGTTTATGCAAACAAGGGTGGCGATTCTGGAGTCGTTTTTTATGAAACAACTAACGATTCAATCACTGTTCACTTCAGAGATGGATGGAAATATGTTTACGATACCAGTAAGCCCGGGCTCGCTGTAGTGGCAAAGATGCAGCAATTAGCTCATGCTGGTCATGGACTTAATAGCTACATAAGTCGTGTTGTTAAGTCTAATTTCTCGCAAAAGTATCGTTAGTCTAACGCAAGAGGGCGATTTTTGCCCTCTTAACGCATCTAACTATATCATTCATGAATGGTGTTGTATTGACTAATTTATTTACATAATATTTAAAAAGATTTTCACCTCAAGATTATTATTCCTCGAGTTCCCTCGCATTTATCAAATTCCTCTTATTTTAATTCCCTGTGTATTTATACATGGAAGTATAATGGCCGAAATTAACCCAGCACTGAGATCTGGAAAGATATGTAAAAAGGCAACAAAAAGGAATCGCGGTACAAAGGTGTGCGACCACCTCCATACCGCTAACCACAAACAACTAAAAGGGAGTTGATTATGGCTGCGAAGAATTCTATGCCAGAGCGGGCTATTGCCCAAACAGAAAATGCAGATCTAGAGATTCAGCAAGAAAATCGCGAGAAGCTACGCAAAAAACGCATCCGGGCGTTGCATGATGAGCCGGTTCACTCTGCGTATCTTCATGAAAGAGGAGAGGCGGGTTCCGCCTGTGTTGAACTTTATACCCGAATGGAGCGCAACTATCTGCCGTTAACCGGCGCGTGGTAACCCGCGCAGGGTTTAAAGCAGGAATAGCCGTGAAGATCCGCGTGATGCCGGATTGTATTGTGATTAGGCCGCAAAATTCCCGTGAGCTGTGGGGCTGTCTGGAAGGCGTCAGCGCAACGTATACAAATAAGCTGAAGCTGATGAAGTGGCTGGAGACGTTTCCGGGAGCGTTAATTGATACGGGGGATTTGCCAGTGAACGAAAGTGGAAAAGGGTAGCGGTAAATATCACGGGCGATCCTGGGAATGCCAGAATCGCATTTCTGCGCAGCCACATACATTAATGTTTATTAATGAGATGAATCAGGATAGTTATGTGCTGGTTTTTTCTTTCTGCGCAGGTTTTATCCATGCATCGTCATATCTGATATTTCCTTTCACATAGTTCCATTGAATACCACGGAATCGCATGCCTACGACTTCATGCATGTTAGGCGCAGAACTACCTGGATAGTATACATGTGTAAAATCTAAAGATGAGATTACCACGCTATCAAGCGTAATAGTGTAGATCTCTCTTTCCGCTCCCGCTTCAACAATTTCATAATATTTGATAATGGCTTTTTGCAGGCGTCTTCCTTCGCAAGCGACAATAGCAAGATAAGGACTCACTTTATCTAATTGCTTATGCAGAGTAACCGGACCATGCTGTCTTGTTCCGGTCATATTTCCGGTATGGCTGTCGACGGCTTGTTTTACACTATAGCTGCTGTTCATGATCTCGATTGCACCTTCGCGTCCTGGCATCATACAGTCACCCTGTACGAGCATCCCGTGCTCATCGTAGAGAAATAGGTAAGCGGGTAGTGACATTATAATCCTCCCAGATTAGTTAGTTGCCCGTCGTTATCGATAAAAAACTCATATTCATAATCTTCACCATTCAGTCCATAGTTAATTACGTAGGTATATCCATATTTCCAATTGATATGTATGCAATTATCAGGGTAGTTAAGATTCAAATGTTCTCTTCCGGAGCCCGTCACGATAGTTATATCGCTATCTTCACTAGAGTAAATTGTATAGTAATTAAGTTTGTCTTTTTTATTTACGCTAAAACAAAGATAATCTCCATTGATGTACGTGGCTCTGGGATGTGGTGCACGTTTGCCTCCTGGACAGCCCGTCAGTAAAATGCATAAACTAAGCAAGGTAATTATTTTTTTCATCCAGGAAAACCTCTCAAAATTGCTTGGTATTTCTGAAGAAGGAAATAAATAGTCTCATTCTGGTTAAAATCACGATATTCAAACAAATGCTCATTGTTTGTTAATCCATGGAATTTCAATAACCAATAGTCACTTACTATTGATGCCTGTTGCTCTAAACCATAATGCAATAGATCTGCTTTATCTAAGCTGTATGAATAATCAGCAATGCCAGAAAATAATCCCCTGGTTCTGACAAACATTCCTTTTTGTGTCTGCCAGACGTGCATCATTTCATGCATGAATCGATGCTTTTTTCGGAGGCTTTTCTCTAACGAAAAATCTGGTGAATACGTTTCCTCTCTGTACCACATTTCACCATTGGGACTCATCGCTATATCGACAGGCTGGAGATTAAAAGGAAGATAACCTTCCCTGTGCACCCACACCAGATGATAATTGATACTGTAACCGTAAAGCGTCTTCGCGAGGGCTATCTCACCGATGGTGAGTTGTCGGATACCGCCTGGGTTAATCGGGGTTCCTGAGGTGGGAATTATGAGTTCATTTACCGGCATTATAAATCCATTTAAATATTATGGTTATCGGGGTTTTATCCTACTCCTGCAGAAATGGAAAAGAAGATTGATATATTCCTAAAAAGTGTTTTTTGGATTGCGAGAAATAAAAGAAGTGAAAGAGTGGCTGAATAAAGGATTTTCGATGCCTGACGCGCGTTACAGCAAAGTGATGACTTGATTACCCTCAAGTAACCAGTGAACTGTAAATAGCGTATTTTCTTTAAACTCAGCCTGTGGGCGGGTCAGGGCCAGCGTAAGTGTTCTTTCATCGAGTGTCATAATACGAGCGCAGTCAAAACCCATGTAAGTCCTCGCCTGCGGAAAGAGCGCCTTAAACAAACTCTCTTTTGCGCTAAATGCCAGCGTCAGCGCCAGCGCAAAAGGGTAGCCCGAGTGCGTCAGGCATATCGCCTCCTGCGCATCAATAATGCCGTCCTGGATTTCGCGGGCTTCCCGGTCTGGAAGAATGGCTTCGCAATCAATACCTACGAGCGCATCTTGATGACGGACGACAACCGCCATCGCCTGCGTGCCGCTATGAGTAATGCTTCCCGAAACCCCTTCCGGCCAGAGTGGTTCGCCGCTGGGGCCGACGCCGGGGATCGCGCGTTCATGTATCGCGCCGAGCGCATGTGCGGCGGCGATGCGGCCTGCCAGATGCTCGGCTTTGCGTTTGCGTCCGGCGTTTGCAAGCTCAGCGTAGTGGGGGAGCCAGAGAAGGTCGGCGTCGGTGAAGGTGGTGGGGTCGAAGGTGACGTTGTGGACGGTGTGGCCGGCAATAATGAACGTGGTGTGGGTTGTGTGCATGTTTTTCCCTTCAGAATTGTGCGGCCTGATGCCCTCACCCCGGCCCTCTCCCACGGGGAGAGGGGGGAGTTACTGCCTGAATCAGAAACGCGTATTCACGCTCATGTACCAGGTGCGACCCGGCTCATTATACGTATACGCTCCCGCACCGTACATATACGCACCGGTGGTGGCGTTGCCCGTGGTCTGGGCATTACCCGCGCGCCACTGGCGTTTGTCGAAGACGTTATCCACGCCGCCGGTCAGGCTGACGTTTTTGGTCATGTCCCAGGTCGCGCTCAGGCCAACGATGCTGTACGGACTGATTTCGTCTTTCTCAGACCCGGTCACCGGCTGACCTTTGTAGTTGTACTTCTTCGGCTGCTGCTTGCCGTACCAGGTAAAGGTCGACTGGAGCGACACGTCCTGATGAACCTGCCAGCTCAGGGTCGAGTTCAGCGTGTACTCCGGAATGATCGACAGACGGTCACCGGTCTCCTTGTTCTTGCTCTGCAGCATCCAGGTGATGTTGTTGGTCCAGTTGATTGTGTCGCTGACCGGCACGTTCAGGGAGCCTTCCAGCCCTTCGACGACCGCTTTCGGAACGTTTTCCCACTGGTAGATATCCGTCTGCACTTTACCGGAAGAGGTGTGACCGATCGGCGCGTAGCCCGCTTCAATCTTGTCACGATAGTCGTTGCGGAACCAGGTCACGCCCGCCAGCCAGCCGTCGCGTTTCCACTCCAGACCAATCTCTTTGTTGATGCTGGTTTCGGCTTTCAGGTCGTCGTTGCCCATCATGTAGCAGCCCACGCCGTCCGAGCTGGCGTAGCAGCCCTGGCCTTTGCTGTAGAGCAGGTAGTTCGGGTTGGTCTGGTACAGGCTCGGCGCTTTATAGGCGCGCGCGATCCCCATCTTCAGCGTGAAGTCATCGCCCAGACCTTGCGAAAGGTTCAGGGACGGGCTCCAGTTGTTGCCGACGATAGTGTGGTGATCGAAGCGCAGGGCAGGGGTTAGCATGGTGCTGTCGGTCAGCTCCATGTTGTTTTCGGCGAAAAGGGAGAAAATCTCCGCCGAGGTGTACGGGCTGCGGTCGTTGCTCATGCCCGGAACGGTGCCGCCCTGCAGGGTTTGCGTAAAGGAGGTGGAGTCCTTCATGCGCTGCTGGTTCCACTCGGTGCCCAGGGTCAGGTTCTGGTTGACGAGGAAATCAATCGGCAGGTTGATCTCGCTGTGCAGCATCACGTCGGCCAGGTCGGTGTCGGTGAATTTATTGCTGTTGAACAAGCCTTCCGTCCCGCCCGCCAGACCTTCGCCCAGGCGGGAGTTGCGGGTGTGTTCGTACTGCGCCCAGCTGCTGGTGGTGATGCCGTTATCCCAGCCGCCGTTCCAGGTCACCGCGAAGTTCTGGCGGTAGATACGGTTAGTCTCTTTGCCGTAATTCTTCTTCACCAGCGCGCTGTCGTTGTTGGTGTTCTGCGTGTCGCCCGCGTAGAGGTTGTTCTGGCGGCTGTAGCCCGCTTCGAACTCCAGGGACTGCATAGGCGCGAAGTCCCAGCGCACCACGCCGTTGATGTCTTTGTTTTCCACGCCCTCACGGCCAGCCGGCAGGGTGTTGGCGTAGGTACCGGTACGATCGGACTGGTGGCCCTGGTTGATATCCCACGCGTCGGCCTGGGTTTTATCGAGGTTACCGAACATGCGGAAGCTGAAGTCGCCGCCCAGGGGGCCGCTCAGGCTGAAGTTGGTGCGCCTGGTGGAACCTTCGTCCTTGTGTTCTGGCGCGTTCAGATAGGTGTTCCAGGAGCCGTGCCACTGGTCGTCGAATTTTTTGGTGATGATGTTCACCACGCCACCTGCCGCACCGTTGCCGTAGCGCGCGGCTGCCGGACCGCGGATCACTTCGATACGCTCGATCATCTCCGGCGGCACCCAGCCGGTATCGCCGCGGGTGTCACGCTCGCCGCGCCAGCCCAGACGAATAGAGTTGCGGCTGGTGACCGGCTTGCCGTCGATCAGGATCAGGGTGTTTTCCGGACCCATGCCGCGAATGTCAATCTGACGGTTGTTTCCGCGCTGGCCGCTGGTGGAGTTCCCGGTCAGGTTAACGCCCGGCATGGTGCGGATGATTTCCGCCACGTCGCGCGCGGGCGGGTTTTTGCGGATCTCGTCGGCGGTGATGGTCGACACGCCCGGCGCCTGTAAATTCTGCTCGGCGGCGGTGATCACCATCGTATCTTCGTGCTGCGCAGAGGCGGTGTTGTCGTCTGCCATGGCGGGCAGCGCGACACCATAAATCCCTAAATTGACCAGCAAGGCCAGAGAGTGAATCTTCTTATTCATTGTACGTCCCGCTTTTATGGTTATTTAATGAGCGCGCTTCCCACAGCGCGGGCATTACGCTATTGCAAATGCAAATAGTTATCAATAATATTATCAATAAAATTTGCTCTGAAACAAAAAAGACTGTGAAACATGGGGTTATAAGGGTGACGACGTTAACAACCGGAAGTGAAGCGTGGTGGCAGTCGAAAAACGGACCTGAATGGGAACGTCAGAAGGAGAACTGTCGCGTCACCTTCTGGTGGCGGGATCCTGCAGGAACGCAGAAAACCTCATCGGTCAAACGCGTCTGGCTCTACGTTACCGGCGTGACCGATCACCATCAAAATGCCCGCCCGCAGTCCCTCGAGCGCATCCCGGATACCGACGTCTGGCAGTGGCAGGGCGAATTCAGCCCCGAGTGGCGCGGGAGCTACTGTTTTATCCCTTCTGTAAATGAAAACGATTTTGCCGATACCGTGTTTGAAGGCGAGCTGCCGGACCGCATGGCGCTGCGCGAAGGCTGGCGCAGGCTGCTGCCGCACGCGGTGTCCGACCCGCTGAATCCGCAGAGCTGGCGCGGCGGGCGCGGTCATGCCGTCTCGGCGCTTGAGATGCCGGACGCGCCCGTTCAGCCCGGTTGGGACCGTCCCGATACGCCGTATCACCAGCCGGTCTGCATTGAGTGGAACAGCGAGCGTCTCAACAACCGTCGCCGCGTGTGGATTTTTACCACCGGGGACGACGGCCCCGAGCGCCCGCTGGCGGTGCTGCTCGACGGGCAGTTCTGGGCCGAAAGCATGCCCGTCTGGCCTGCGCTGGCGTTGCTCACCACCGGGTGCAAACTGCCCCCTGCGGTCTATGTATTGATCGATGCGATCGACATGGAACACCGCAGCCGCGAATTGCCCTGTAACCCCGATTTCTGGCTGGCGGTACAGGAAGAACTTCTCCCTCTTGTTAAACATCTCGCCCCCTTCAGCGACCGCGCCGACCGTACCGTGGTGGCGGGCCAGAGCTTTGGCGGACTCTCTTCGCTTTATGCTGGCCTCAGCTGGCCGCAGCGGTTTGGCTGCGTGCTGAGCCAGTCCGGCTCGTACTGGTGGCCGCACCGCGGCGGGCAGCAGGAAGGGCGCCTCATCGAACAGCTCAGAGCCGGTGAGCTGGCCGCGAGCGGACTGCGTATCGTCCTCGAGGCCGGGCGCAACGAGCCGCTGATTTTCAATGCCAATCAGGCGATTTATGCCGAACTACCCGCGCAGCAGGTTACCTGGCGTCAGGTTGACGGCGGACACGATGCGCTTTGCTGGCGCGGTGGGCTGACGCAGGGGCTGATGACCCTCTGGCAGCCGCTCATTCAATAACGGAGTCTGTATGGAATTCAGCAATCCTTTCGATAATCCGCAGGGACAGTTCGCCATTTTGCAAAACGACCAGGGGCAGTACAGCCTGTGGCCGCAGCAGTGCGAACTGCCGGCGGGGTGGCGCGTGGTGTGCGAAGCGCAGTCTCAGGAGGCGTGCCAGCAGTGGCTGGCCGGGCACTGGCGCACGCTTGAACCGTCCCATTTTGCGGAGGGGAGCGCATGAACCGTCTTCCTCTCGTCGCCGCCCAGCCGGGTATCTGGATGGCGGAACAGCTTTCTTCCCTGCCAAACGCCTGGAGCGTGGCGCACTACACCGAGCTAAAAGGCGACATCGACGCGCCGCTGCTGGCAAAAGCGATTGCTGAAGGCATGATGCAGGCCGATACCCTGCGGATGCGTTTTGCCGAGGAGAGCGGCGAGGTGTGGCAGTGGGTGGATGACACCCTCATTCTGCCGGAGCCGTCCATCGTTCGCGTTGCGTCTCACGACGACGCCGTGGCGCTGATGGAGGCCGATCTTAACCAGAACCTGCGCGTCGACAGCGGGCAGCCGCTGGCGTTTCACCAGCTGATTCAGGTGGGAGAAAGCCACTGGTACTGGTATCAGCGCTATCACCATCTGGTGGTGGATGGCTTCAGCTTCCCGGCCATTACCCGCCAGATCGCCGCGATTTACGCCGCGTGGAAGAAGGGGGAGCCGATGCCCGCCTCCCCGTTTACGCCGTTTGCCGAAGTGGTGGATGAGTATCAGCGCTATCGCGACAGCGAGGCGTATCAGCGCGACGGCGCCTTCTGGGCGGAGCAGCGCAGGCAGCTTCCTTCTCCGGTCTCGCTCTCTTCCGCGCCGCTGCCGGGACGCGCCGCTACTACCGATATTCTGCGCCTGAAAATCACCGCCGACGGTCGCGCCTTTAGCCAGCTTGCACAGGCGGCAGGACAGGCGCAGCGTACTGAGCTGGCCCTTGCGCTGGTGGCGCTGTGGCTGGGCCGTCTGACCGGACGGCTGGACTACGCCGCCGGGTTTATCTTTATGCGACGCATGGGCTCCGCCGCGCTGACCGCGACCGGGCCGGTGCTCAACGTCCTGCCGCTGGGGGTGAATATCAACCCGCAGGAGAGCCTGCCGGCGCTGGCGCTGCGCCTGGCCAACCAGCTGAAAAAAATGCGACGCCACCAGCGCTACGACGCCGAGCAGGTCGTGCGCGACAGCGGGCGTGCCGCAGGCGACGAAGCCCTGTTTGGTCCGGTGCTGAATGTGAAGATGTTCGATTATCAGCTGGATATTGACGGCGTGGAGGCCATCACCCACACGCTGGCAACCGGCCCGGTGAACGACCTTGAGCTGGCGCTGTTCCCGGACGAACAGGGCGGATTGAGCATTGAGATCCTCGCCAGTAAGCAGCGTTACGATGAGGCGACGCTTTCCCGTCACGTCGCGCGCCTGAACGCGATGCTGATGCAGTTTGCGTCTAACCCGGACCTGCGCTGCGGCGACGTGGAAACCGTTTCAGAGCAGGAATACCAGAGGCTTGCGCGCATCAACGATACCGGGCTGGCGCTGCCGGCCACCACGCTGGCGGATCTGGTGGCGGAGCAGGCGAGCAAAACGCCGGACGCCCCCGCGCTGGCGGACGCGCATATTGAGCTCAGCTACCGCCAGATGCGCGAGCAGGTGGTCGCGCTGGCAAACCTGCTGCGCGCGCGCGGCGTGAAGCCGGGCGACAGCGTGGCGGTGGCCCTGCCGCGCTCGGTGTTCCTGACGCTGGCGCTGCACGGCATCGTCGAGGCAGGTGCCGCGTGGCTGCCGCTTGATACCGGCTACCCGGACGACCGCCTGAGGATGATGCTGGAAGACGCGAAGCCATCCCTGCTCATTACCACCGACGAGCAGCTTCCGCGCTTTAGCGATCTGTCGATTACGGCGTTTAGTTACAACACCCTTTTACCGGCTGCGGATGCAAAACCGCTGCGCCTGGCGAAGCCGGAGCAGACGGCGTACATCATCTTTACTTCCGGTTCGACGGGGCGTCCGAAAGGAGTGATGGTCGGCCATACCGCCATCGTCAACCGCCTGAAGTGGATGCAGGACCACTACCCGCTGGACGCGACTGACGTGGTGGCGCAGAAAACGCCGTGCAGCTTTGACGTGTCGGTGTGGGAGTTCTGGTGGCCGTTTATCGCCGGGGCGAAGCTGGTGATGGCCGAGCCGGACGCGCACCGCGACCCGCAGGCGATGCAGAGCTTCTTCGCGCAGTACGGCGTGACTACTACCCACTTTGTGCCGTCGATGCTGGCGGCGTTTGTCGCCTCGCTGACGCCGGAAAACGTCGACTGCTGCAGGACGCTTAAGCAGGTGTTCTGCAGCGGCGAAGCGCTGCCGACCGAGCTGTGCCGCGAGTGGGAGCAGCTCACCCGTGCGCCGCTGCACAACCTCTATGGCCCAACCGAAGCGGCGGTGGACGTCAGCTGGTATCCGGCGTTTGGCCCCGAGCTGGCGGCGGTGGAAGGCAACAGCGTGCCGATCGGCTTCCCGGTGTGGAACACGGGGCTGCGCATTCTGGATGCGATGATGCGCCCGGTGCCGTTCGGCGTGGCGGGCGATCTGTATCTCACCGGCATTCAGCTGGCGCAGGGGTATCTGGGCCGTCCGGACCTCACCGCCAGCCGCTTTATTGCCGACCCGTTCGCCCCGGGCGAGCGGATGTACCGCACCGGCGACGTTGCCCGCTGGCTGGACAACGGCGCGGTGGAATATCTCGGCCGCAGCGATGACCAGTTAAAAATCCGCGGACAGCGCATCGAGCTGGGCGAAATCGACCGGGCGATGCTGTCGCTGCCGGACGTGGCCCAGGCCGTGGCGCACGCCTGCGTGTTCAACCAGGCGGCAGCCACCGGCGGCGATGCCCGCCAGCTGGTGGGGTATGTGGTTTCCGAATCCGGCTTACCGCTGGATCGCGACGCGCTGATGGAAGCACTAAAAGCACAGCTGCCGCCGCATATGGTGCCGGTGGTGCTGCTGCAAATCAGCGCGCTGCCGCTCAGCGCGAACGGCAAGCTTGACCGCAAGGCGCTGCCGCTGCCGGAGCTGACGAGTAAATCCTCCGGCCGTGCGCCGGAGACGGAAACCGAAGTCGCCGTCGCGCAGGCGTTTTCCGCCCTGCTGGGCTGCGAGGTCAACGACATTGAGGCCGACTTCTTTGCCCTCGGCGGACACTCGCTGCTGGCGATGCGCCTGGCGGCACAGCTTAGCCGCGAGTTCGAGCGCAAGGTTACGCCGGGGCAGATTATGGTCGCCTCCACGGTGAGCAAGCTCAGCGCGCTGCTGGACTCGCAGATGAGCGACGAGCAGGCGCAGCGACTGGGGTATGAAACACTTCTTCCGCTGCGCGAAAGCGACGGCCCGACGCTGTTCTGTTTCCATCCGGCGTCCGGCTTTGCCTGGCAGTTTAGCGTCCTGGCACGCTACCTCAGCTCGCGCTGGTCCATCGTCGGCATTCAGTCGCCGCGTCCGGACGGTCCAATGCAGCAGCGTGCGGATCTGGATGGGGTGATTGAGCATCACCTGGCTACGCTGCGTAAGCAGCAGCCGCAGGGGCCGTATTACCTGTTCGGCTATTCCCTCGGCGGCACGCTGGCGCAGGGTATTGCCGCCCGTCTGCGCGAACAGGGTGAAGCGGTAGCCTTCCTCGGCCTGCTGGACACCTGGCCGCCGGAAACCCAGAACTGGTCGGAGAAAGAGGCCAACGGCCTCGACCCCGAGGTGCTGGCGGAAATCGAGCGCGAGCGTCAGGCGTTTATCGCCGCCCAGCAGGGTCAGGGCTCCAGCGAGCTGTTTAACGCTATCGAGGGCAACTACGCCGACGCGGTGCGGCTGCTCACCACGGCGCGCAGCGCGCGCTTTGACGGCAAAGCGACGCTGTTTGTCGCCGAGCGCACGCGAACGATGGATCCGCAGGTCGCCTGGGCGCCGTGGGTGGCGGAGCTTGAGGTGTACAGCCAGGACTGCGCCCACGTGGATATCATTTCACCGCAAGCGTTTGAGAAGATAGGGCCGGTGTTGAGGGAGATTTTGGGGTAGTGATTTCCCCTCACCCTAACCCTCTCCCCAACGGGGCGAGGGGATGCTTTGCTCCCTCTCCCTGTGGGAGAGGGCCGGGGTGAGGGCATCAGACCGCACGCTTGCCAAGCGGCACCACCAGCGGCGTACCCGCCACCGGATCGTCAATAATCATGCAGCGCATGCCGTAGATCCGCTCGATCAGCTCCGGCGTCACAATCTCCTTCGGCGCACCCTGCGCCACGATCTCACCGTCGCGAAGCGCAATCAGATGCGTCGCATAGCGGCACGCCTGGTTTAAGTCGTGCAGCACCGCCGCCAGGGTATACCCCTGAGTGCGGTTCAGCTCGCTCAGCAGCTCCAGCAGGTCAATCTGATGGCTGATGTCGAGCCAGGTTGTCGGCTCGTCCAGCAGCATGATCGACGTTTCCTGTGCCAGCACCATCGCGATCCACGCCCGCTGACGCTGCCCGCCGGAGAGGGTGTCCACGCTCTGCTGGGCAAGATCGGTGATGCCCGTCGCCTGCATCGCGCGGTTCACCGCCTCGTCATCCTCTTTGCGCCAGCGGGTAAACAGCGGCTGGTGCGGGTAGCGCCCGCGCGAGACCAGCTCCTGCACCGTGATGTCGCCCGGCGTGGTGGCGTTTTGCGCCAGCAGACCGATGCGCCGTGCTACCTCTTTGCTGGCGAAGCGCTGGATCTGCTCCCCGTCGAGGAACACGCTGCCTTCAGCCGGCGTCATCAGGCGGCTCAGGGTGCGCAGCAGGGTCGATTTGCCGCAGCCGTTCGGGCCGATAATCGCGGTGAAATGGCCGTCCGGAATGGCGACGGATAAGTCACGGGTAATGATTTTTTTGCCGTAGCCGAGGGTTAAGTTTTCGCCGCGCAAGCGGGTGGTTGAATCAGTCATTTCCTGCGTGACTCCTGAACGAGCAAGACGATGAGGTAAATCCCGCCGAGGCTGACGGTCACCACGCCCACCGGCAGTTGATAAGGCATAAACAGCCGCTGGGCGCAGAGATCGGCGGCCAATAGCAGCAGCGCGCCGCACAGCGCCGCCTGGGTTAATCCCCAGCGCGCCGTGCCGCTAAGTCGCCGGGCGATGTGCGGTGCCACGAGGGCGATAAACGAGATTGGCCCGGCAATCGCTGTGGAGGCGGCGGTCAGCAGTACGGCGACCAGCATCAGCATCAGGCGCGAGCGCTCGACGCCCACGCCCAGCGCGCAGGAGGTGTCGTCGCCCATCTCCAGCAGACGCATGCGCCGCACCAGCAGCAGCGCGCCGATAAACATCAGCAAAATCAGCGGCGCGGCGGGCCAGGTTTTGCCCCATGTCAGGCCGTTGAGCGATCCGGCGTACCACAGCCCGGCGGAGAGCGCGGTTTCCAGCGAGGCCTGCAGTAAAAGCCAGGTGTTAAAGGCCATCAGCATGGCGCGGATGCCGATCCCGATGATGATCAGGCGAAAGGTGTCGATACCGTTGCGCCAGGCCAGCGCCCAGATCAGTAATGACGTCAGAATGCCGCCCGCCATCGCCGTAAAGGTAATGGCCGTCAGGTGCTGACCAAACAGCACCATCGCCACCAGCACGCCGCTCCAGGCCCCGGTGTTGAGGCCCATCACGTCCGGGCTGCCGAGCGGGTTGCGCATCAGCGACTGGAATATCGCACCGCTCACGCCGAGCGCCGCGCCGACCAGAATCGCCATCGCCACGCGCGGGAGACGCCACTCCGTCACCACCATGGTGATGTTGCGCGGCGCGCTGCCGAGCAGGGCGTTAAGCACCTGCGCAAAGTCGAGCGTCACCGCGCCGCTGCGCAGGCTCCAGACCGCCAGCAGCAGAATGGCGATAGTCAGCAGGCATACGCTGGTGAGTAAACGACGGGACGGGGCCATCATGCGCCACCTCCGCGTTTACGGCGTACCAGGAAAATCAGCACCGGCGCGCCGATAAAGGCGCTGACCACCGAGACGCGCAGCTCGCCGGGCACCAGCAGGCGGCCCAGCACATCGGCAAACAGCAGCAGGGCAGGGGTGGCCAGCAGCGTCACCGGCAGCGACCAGCGGTGATCCGCCCCCACCAGCCAGCGCGCCATGTGCGGCATCATCAGGCCAATAAAGGCGATCGGGCCGACCACGGCGGTCGCGCTGCCGCACAGCACGGTGATGGCGAACAGACCAATCAGCTGCGTGCGCGCCACGCGGTTGCCGAGGGCGGTCGCGGTGTCGCTGCCGAGGCTCAGGCTGTTGAGCGACCGGCTTAAAAACAGCGCCACGGCGGCGGCGATAATGACCGGGATCGCCACAACTTTTAGGGTTTCGAGGGTGCGGATATCCAGCGAACCGGCCTGCCAGAAGCGCAGCTGGTCGTAGACGTCCGGGTTGAGCAGGGCGATACCGTTGGACAAGCCTTCCAGCACCGCCGCGAGCGCCACGCCCGCAAGCGTCAGGCGTACCGGGCTCAGCTGCCCGCCGCCCTGGCTGCCGGTAAAGGCGACCACCAGCGAGGCGGCCAGCGCGCCGCAGAAGGCCATCACCAGCTGCTCGGAGGGTGACGTCAACCCGAACAGCGCCGCGCCGAGCACGATGGCAAAGCTGGCGCCGGAGTTAACGCCGAGAATGCCGGGGTCCGCCAGCGGGTTACGGGTAAGGGTTTGCATCAGGGCACCGGCAAGGCCGAGCGCGCCACCGGCCAGCAGTCCGGCAAGCGTGCGGGGCAGTCGGGCGTCGAGCACGATGACGCAGTCGGCGCTCTGGCAGGTGCCGGAGAGCGCATCAACGATAACGGACGCGGGCAGCGGCTTCGCGCCGACCAGCAGGCTGAGTGCAGTCGCAAGGATCAACAGCAGCAATAAAACGGGCACGGCAACGGCGCGCATCGAAGAAGAGGAAAACGACATAGCAACATCCATGATTTGATAATGATAGTGATTATCGTTATCTATCTTATTTGGCTATGTTAGCATGTGCGCCCATGGAATGGGTAGAAATAGACTCAAGGCTTTGTCATGAATCAAAAATCCTGGCTGCTCAATCTCAGCCTGCTTAAAACGCACCCGGCGTATCGCGCCGTTTTTATCGCTCGCTTTATCTCCATTTTGTCCCTCGGGCTGCTCGGCGTCGCCGTGCCGGTCCAGATCCAGACCATGACGCACTCCAGCTGGCTGGTGGGGTTATCCGTCACCTTAACCGGCGGGGCGATGTTCATCGGCCTGATGGTCGGCGGCGTGCTGGCGGACCGCTACGAGCGTAAAAAGCTGATCCTGCTGGCGCGCGGCACCTGCGGCGTGGGCTTTATTGGGCTGTGTCTGAACGCGATGCTGCCGGAGCCGTCGCTGATCGCGATTTATGCCCTGGGGCTGTGGGACGGTTTCTTTGCCTCACTGGGCGTGACGGCGCTGCTGGCGGCGACGCCCGCGCTGGTCGGGCGCGAGAACCTGATGCAGGCGGGGGCGATCACCATGCTCACCGTGCGTCTGGGCTCGGTGATTTCGCCGATGGTGGGCGGCCTGCTGCTGGCGACCGGCAACGTGGCCTGGAACTACGGGCTTGCGGCGGCGGGAACCTTTATCACCACGCTGACGCTGCTGCGCCTGCCGCTGCTGCCGCCTCCGCCGCAGCCGCGCGAGCATCCGCTGAAATCGCTGATGGCCGCGATTCGTTTCCTGTTCAGCAACCCGCTGATTGGCGGGATTGCGCTGCTCGGCGGCCTGCTGACCATGGCGAGCGCCGTGCGCGTGCTCTACCCGGCGCTGGCGGGAGAGTGGCAGATGAGCGCCTCGGAGATTGGCATTCTCTACGCTGCCATTCCGCTCGGCGCGGCGTGCGGAGCGCTGACCAGCGGCAACCTGGCGCAGAACGCGCGTCCGGGGCTGATTATGCTGCTTGCCACGCTGGCCTCGTTTATCGCCATCGGCTTCTTCAGCCTGATGCCGGTGTGGGCGCTGGGCGCGTTGTGCCTCGTGATTTTCGGCTGGCTGAGCGCCATCAGTTCGCTGCTGCAGTACACCCTGATCCAGACCCAGACGCCGGAAGGGATGCTCGGGCGCATTAACGGCCTGTGGACGGCGCAGAACGTCACGGGGGATGCGATTGGTGCGGCGATCCTCGGCGGGCTGGGGGCGATGATGACTCCGGTGGCCTCAGCGAGCTGCGGCGGGTTTGTACTGGCAATTATTGGCGTGGTTTTATTCATGTCGTTGGCAGAATTGCGCCGATTCAGGCAGGAGAGTGTGTTGAACGACGGTGCGGCCTGATGCCCTCACCCCGGCCCTCTCCCACAGGGAGAGGGAGGGAAAATGCCTACTTAAACAACGTATTCAATCTGTTTAATACTAACATTGCGCTGTAATAATCCAGGCGGAACGTCTCGGTTCCCAATGCCCAGACCCGTTTGTTTTTCACCGACGGCAAATGCGCCAGCAGCGGGTTGGCGTAAATCGCATCCACGTCTTTCCGATCGCCGGCAAACACAAACAGCCCTTCGCCGTTTAGCCCCGTCGCCAGGTTTTCACCGCCCAGCTGAATAATGTCGTGGCGTTTGCCCTGGCTTTTAGAGGTCTGCAGCCCGGCGGGTAGATCCGCCAGCGTAAAGCCCAGCTGGTGCAGCAGCTTGCCCTGAGCGGATTCCGCAGTCCACAGGTTGGCGCTGTGCGCGGCGGCGGTGTAGACGATGGCGTTCACCGGCTGCGGCGGCAGCTTCATCTGCTGTTTCACCTGCGCGAGCTGTTTATCAAACGCGGCAATGCGCTCTGCGGCCTGTTTTTCCTGCCCGGTGAGGCTGCCCAGCTGCGTCAGCAGTTCCTGCCAGCTTTTGTCGTCGTAGTTGATGATAAGCGTTGGGGCGATGGCGGAGAGCTGATCGTACAGCGCCAGCGCGGAATCCCCGCCGGTAGCGCTGATCAAAATCAGATCCGGCATTTGCGCGGCGACCGCTTCGGCGCTCGGCTCGCCAATGTACAGTCGCGCAACCTTGCGCTGTTTCGCAATATCGCCCCACTGACGCAAAAAGCCCTGTGCATCCGCCACGCGGTTGTTCGGCGTGGTCGCGCCGCTGGCAACGACCGGCGCGTCAATCGCCAGCAGGGAGCCGGTTAAGGTCACGCTGGTGGAGACAATGCGCGTCGGTTTGCTCTCAAGCGTGTGAACGCCACGGCTGTCGGTCACCTGACGCGGCCAGTCGGCGGCAACGGCTGAGGCAAGTCCTAAAACAAAAAGTCCAGATAAAAGCAGGGTATTACGGAATAGGGCAGGGAATTTCACAGCGCGACATCCTGTTTTTGTTGAAGATAATGCTTCTCATTTTCATGGTTGATGCGAAGGGATGCAAGCTTTTGTCGCATAAGTTATTTCTCCGACGGTTGACAGCGAAGCGATGTGGGATTAGGTTAGCCGACGAAAATATAAATGATAATCATTATTGCTTCTTTTATCATTTTGAGGAGGATGATATGGACACGTCCCTGGCTGAGGAAGTTCAGCACACCGCGACCACGCTGCAATCAGACAGCTTTTTCTTTATGTCGCCTTACCGCAGTTTTACTACCTCAGGCTGTTTTGCCCGCTTCTCTGAACCCGCCGTCGGCGGTGACGATCCGGCCGGGCAATTTCAGCAAAAATTAGCCCAGGCCTTCCGGAATGCGAAAGCTAACGGTATCGCTCATCCGGTGATGGTAGGGGCTATTCCGTTCGATACCCGCAAGCCATCTTCTCTGTTTATTCCGCAGCGCTGGCAGACCTTTTCCCGTCCGGCACGTCAGCAGTCCGCACGCTATTTTTCCGGCTCGCAGGCGCTGAAGGTGGAACAACGCACCGAGATCCCGCCGCAGCCCGTGTTCGAAGAGATGGTCGCTCGCGCCGCGTCGCTTACCGCCACGCCGCAGGTGAACAAGGTGGTGCTGTCGCGTCTGATTGATATCGCGACCGACAAACACATGGACAGCGGCGCGCTGATGGAGAGGCTGATCGCCCAGAACCCGGCGAGCTTTAACTTCCACGTGCCGCTGGAAGACGGCGGCGTGCTGCTCGGCGCCAGCCCCGAACTGCTGCTGCGTAAAGAGGGCGCGCACTTTAGCTCGCTGCCGCTGGCAGGCTCGGCGCGCCGTCAGCCGGACGACGTATTAGATCGCGAAGCGGGCAATAAGCTGCTGGCCTCCGAAAAGGACCGTCACGAGCACGATCTCGTAACCCAGGCGATGAAGGCCATTCTGGCACCGCGAAGCCACCACCTGAGCATGCCGTCTTCCCCGCAGCTCATCACCACGCCGACGCTGTGGCATCTGGCGACGCCGGTTGAAGGTGACGCGCGTGAAAACGAAAACGCCCTGACTCTGGCCTGCCTGCTGCACCCGACCCCGGCGCTGAGCGGCTTCCCGCATGAGGCGGCAAAAGAGCTGATCGCCGAGCTGGAGCCGTTCGACCGCGAGCTGTTCGGCGGCATCGTCGGCTGGTGCGACAGCGAAGGCAACGGCGAGTGGGTGGTGACCATCCGCTGCGCGCGTCTTCGCGAAAATAGCGTTCGCCTGTTTGCCGGCGCGGGCATTGTGCCTGCCTCTTCGCCGGTGGGCGAATGGCGCGAAACGGGCGTGAAGCTCTCCACCATGCTCAACGTGTTTGGCTTGCACTAAGGATCGCTCATGACCATTCCCTTTACCCGCTGGCCTGAGGAATTCGCCCGCCGCTACCGCGAAAAAGGCTACTGGCAGGATCTGCCGCTGACCCACATCCTGACGGATCGCGCTGAAAGCGATGCCGTGGCGATTGTCGACGGCGAGCGGCACATCACCTACCGCGCGTTTAATCAGGCGGTGAACAACCTGGCGTCCGCTCTTCAGGTGCGCGGGCTGCAGCGCGGCGAGACCGCGCTGGTGCAGCTCGGTAACGTGGCCGAGTTCTACGTCACTTTCTTTGCGCTGCTGCAAATTGGCGTCGCGCCGGTTAACGCGCTCTTTAGCCATCAGCGCAGCGAGCTGAACGCCTACGCGGAGCAGATCAAACCCGCCGTGCTGATTGGCGATCGCGACCACGCGCTGTTTGCGGGCGATGATTTCCTCAACGCCTTTGTGGATGCGCATCGCTCGGTACGCCTTGTACTGCTGCGCGGCGATAAGGACGAACACGCCCTGGAAGCGGCGATTGCGCGTCCGGCGGATAACTTCATTCCGAACCCGACGCCCGCTGACGAAGTGGCGTTTTTCCAGCTTTCCGGCGGCAGCACCGGCACGCCGAAGCTGATCCCGCGCACGCATAACGACTACGACTACAGCATCCGCCGCAGCAACGAGATCTGCGGAATCAATGCACACACCCGTTATCTGAACGCGCTGCCCGCGGCGCATAACTACGCCATGAGCTCGCCGGGATCGTTAGGCGTCTTCACCGCCGGCGGCTGCGTGGTGCTGGCGAACGATCCGAGCGCCACGCTCTGCTTCCCGCTGATTGAACGGCATCAGATTAACGTCACCTCGCTGGTTCCTCCGGCGGTAAGCCTCTGGCTGCAGGCGATTGCCGACGGCGCGGGCAACGCGCAGCTCAAATCCCTCAGGCTGCTGCAGGTGGGTGGCGCACGCCTCTCCGCCACGCTCGCGGCGCGCATTCCGGCGGAAATCGGCTGCCAGCTTCAGCAGGTGTTCGGCATGGCGGAAGGGCTGGTGAACTACACCGCGCTCGACGACTTACCGGAGCGCATCATCAACACTCAGGGTCGCCCGATGTGCCCGGACGACGAAGTGTGGGTGGCGGACGAACACGGCAACCCGCTGCCGCGCGGTGAGGTCGGGCGTCTGATGACGCGCGGGCCGTATACCTTCCGCGGCTATTTCAACAGCCCGGAACACAACGCCAGCGCCTTTGACGCCGACGGCTTTTACTGCTCTGGCGATCTGATCGCCATCGACGAGCAGGGCTACATCACCGTGCAGGGGCGCGAGAAGGATCAGATCAACCGCGGCGGCGAGAAGATCGCCGCCGAAGAGATTGAAAACCTGCTGCTGCGCCACGAGGCGGTGATCCACGCCGCGCTGGTGAGCATGGAGGACAGCCTGCTGGGCGAAAAAAGCTGTGCGTATCTGGTGGTGAAACAGCCCCTGCGCGCGGTCGAGGTGCGCCGCTTCCTGCGCGAGCAGGGCGTTGCCGAATTCAAGCTGCCGGACCGCGTGGAGAGCGTGGATGCGCTCCCGCTGACGCCGGTCGGCAAAGTCGATAAGAAACAGTTGCGCCTGTGGCTTGCTGAACGCGCCCGGGGCTGAGGAACAGAGTATGGCCATTCCAAAATTAACCGCTTACGCGCTGCCGACCGCCGCAGAGTTGCCGACCAGTAAAGTAAACTGGGCGTTTGAGCCTGAACGTGCCGCGCTGTTGATCCACGATATGCAGGAGTATTTCCTGAACTTCTGGGGTGAAAACAGCGCGATGATGCAGCAGGTGGTGGCGAATATCGCCAGACTGCGCGCTTACTGCAAAGCGCACAATATTCCCGTGTACTACACCGCTCAGCCGAAAGAGCAGAGCGACGAAGACCGCGCCCTGCTGAACGACATGTGGGGGCCGGGCCTGACCCGCTCGCCGGAGCAGCAGCGCATTGTCCGCGAACTGACCCCGGACGAAGCGGACACGGTGCTGGTGAAGTGGCGCTACAGCGCGTTTCACCGCTCGCCGCTGGAGCAGATGCTGAAAGAAACCGGCCGCAACCAGCTGCTGATTACCGGCGTTTACGCCCACATCGGCTGTATGACCACCGCCACCGATGCCTTTATGCGCGACATCAAGCCGTTCTTTATCGCCGACGCGCTGGCGGATTTCACCCGTGACGAGCACCTGATGTCGCTCACCTACGTTGCCGGACGCTCGGGCCGCGTGGTGATGACCGACGAGCTGCTGCCGTCCGTTCCGGCGACCAAAGCCGCGCTGCGTGAGCTGATCCTGCCGCTGCTGGACGAGTCCGACGAGCCGATGGATGACGAAAACCTGATCGACTACGGTCTGGACTCGGTGCGCATGATGGCGCTGGCCGCCCGCTGGCGCAAAGTGCACGGCGACATTGACTTCGTGATGCTGGCCAAAAATCCAACCATCGACGCCTGGTGGGCGCTGCTGTCCCGCGAGGTGAAGTGATGGGGCTGGATTTCACCGGTAAAACCGTCTGGGTGACGGGCGCGGGTAAGGGGATTGGCTACGCGACGGCGCTGGCGTTTGTGGAGGCGGGCGCACGGGTGACCGGCTTCGATCTGGCTTTTCCGCTGGGGGATTATCCGTTCGCCACTGAAACCCTGGACGTGGCGGATGCCGCGCAGGTGCATGAAGTGTGCGGACGCGCGCTGGCGTCGCTTGAACGGCTGGACGTGCTGGTCAACGCGGCGGGCATTCTGCGCATGGGGGCGACGGACCAGCTTTCGCAGGAGGACTGGCAGCAGACCTTCGCGGTCAACGTCGGCGGCGCGTTCAACCTGTTCCAGCAGACGATGGGCCAGTTCCGTCGCCAGCAGGGCGGGGCGATAGTCACCGTGGCGTCCGACGCGGCGCACGCGCCGCGCATCGGCATGAGCGCCTACGGCGCGTCGAAGGCGGCGCTGAAAAGCCTGGCCCTGACCGTCGGGCTGGAGCTGGCGGGCAGCGGCGTGCGCTGTAACCTGGTGTCGCCGGGCTCAACGGATACCGATATGCAGCGCACCCTGTGGAAAAGCGACGACGCGGAGCAGCAGCGTATTCGCGGTTTTGGCGAGCAGTTCAAGCTCGGCATTCCGCTGGGCAAAATCGCTCGCCCGCAGGAGATAGCCAGCACGGTGCTGTTCCTTGCTTCCGAGGCCGCCAGCCATATCACCCTGCAGGATATCGTGGTGGACGGCGGCTCCACGCTGGGGGCGTAAGATGATCTGGAAACGTCATTTACCGCTCGAGGAGCTGAACGCGACCAGCCTGAACACCCTGGTGGCGCATCTCGGCATCGTCTATACCCGCCTCGGCGACGACACGCTGGAAGCGGAGATGCCGGTGGATGCGCGTACCCATCAGCCGTTTGGCCTGCTGCACGGCGGCGCGTCGGCGGCGCTGGCGGAAACCCTGGGATCGATGGCCGGCTTTCTGATGACCCGTGACGGTCAGAGCGTGGTGGGGACGGAGCTTAACGCCACGCACCATCGTGCGGTCTCTCACGGCAAAGTGCGCGGGGTATGTCAGCCGCTGCATCTGGGGCGGTCGAGCCAGAGCTGGGAGATTGTGGTATTCGACGAGCAGGGGCGGCGGTGCTGCACCTGTCGGTTGAGCACGATGGTGTTGGGCTAAGCCAGGCAGATCAAAGTGATCGGCTTAACACTGTGGTGTAAATCTCTGGTTTGACCACGCATTATTGCGTTTCAAAGTTGTTAAATTTTTCCGGTTGTTCTAGAAACAAAATGTAACATCTCACTGTTTCACAACAACGGACAACAACTATGAACAACTCAGGGAAATACCTTACATGGGCAGGGCTCTCCGTTGTGGGAGCCTTTGCCCTGGGCTATATCGCCCTCAACCGGGGGGAACAGATCAATGCGCTCTGGATCGTCGTCGCCTCCGTCTGCATTTATCTGATCGCCTACCGTTTTTATGGCCGCTATATCGCGAAGAACGTTCTGGGCGTTGACGCGACGCGCATGACGCCTGCCGTCCGCCATAACGACGGGCTGGACTACGTGCCGACCGACAAAAAAGTGCTGTTCGGTCACCATTTTGCGGCGATTGCCGGGGCGGGTCCGCTGGTGGGGCCGGTGCTGGCGGCGCAGATGGGCTACCTGCCGGGGATGATCTGGATCCTTGCGGGCGTGGTGCTGGCGGGCGCGGTGCAGGACTTTATGGTGCTGTTCGTTTCGACCCGCCGCGACGGGCGTTCGCTGGGTGAGCTGGTGAAAGAGGAGATGGGGGCAACCGCCGGGGTGATTGCGCTGGTGGCAACCTTTATGATTATGGTGATCATCCTCGCGGTGCTGGCGATGATCGTGGTGAAAGCGCTGACCCACAGCCCGTGGGGGACCTATACCGTTGCCTTCACCATTCCGCTGGCGCTGTTTATGGGGATTTATATTCGCTACCTGCGCCCGGGCCGCATTGGTGAGGTGTCGGTAATTGGCCTGGTATTCCTGGTGTTCGCCATTATCTCCGGCGGCTGGGTGGCGGAAAGCCCGACCTGGGCGCCGTTCTTCGACTTTACCGGCGTCCAGCTGACCTGGATGCTGGTGGGCTACGGCTTTGTGGCGGCGGTGCTGCCGATATGGCTGCTGCTGGCTCCGCGTGACTATCTCTCTACGTTCCTGAAAATCGGCACCATCGTCGGGCTGGCGATTGGCATTCTGATTATGCGTCCGACCCTGACCATGCCTGCGTTAACCAAATTCATCGACGGTACCGGCCCGGTCTGGACCGGTAACCTGTTCCCGTTCCTGTTTATCACCATCGCCTGCGGCGCGGTGTCGGGCTTCCACGCGCTGATCGCATCCGGAACCACGCCGAAGATGCTGGCGAATGAAAATCAGGCCTGCCTGATCGGCTACGGCGGCATGCTGATGGAATCCTTTGTCGCCATCATGGCGCTGGTCTCGGCCTGTATCATCGACCCGGGCGTGTACTTCGCGATGAACAGCCCGATGGCGGTACTGGCACCGGCTGGCACCGTTGACGTGGTGGCGTCCGCCGCGCAGGTGGTGAGCGGCTGGGGCTTTGCGATTACCCCTGATACGTTGACGAGCATCGCCAGTGAAGTGGGCGAGCAGTCGATTATCTCCCGTGCGGGCGGAGCGCCGACGCTGGCGGTCGGCATGGCGTATATTCTTCACGGCGCGCTGGGCGGGCTGATGGACGTGTCGTTCTGGTATCACTTCGCCATCCTGTTCGAGGCGCTGTTTATCCTGACGGCGGTGGATGCGGGAACTCGTGCGGCGCGCTTTATGCTGCAGGACCTGCTGGGGGTGATCTCCCCGAACCTGAAGCGTACCGATTCGCTCCCGGCTAACCTGCTGGCGACGGCGCTGTGCGTGCTGGCGTGGGGCTACTTCCTGCACCAGGGCGTGGTCGATCCGCTCGGCGGGATTAACACCCTGTGGCCGCTGTTTGGTATCGCCAACCAGATGCTGGCAGGCATGGCGCTGATGCTCTGCGCGGTGGTGCTGTTCAAGATGAAGCGCCAGCGTTACGCCTGGGTGGCACTGGTGCCAACCGCGTGGCTGCTGATCTGTACCCTGACGGCGGGCTGGCAGAAGGCCTTCAGCCCGGACAACAAGGTGGGCTTCCTGGCGATCGCCAACAAGTTCCAGGCGATGATCGACAGCGGCAAGATCCCGGCGCAGTACACCGAGTCGCAGCTGTCCCAGCTGGTGTTTAACAACCGTCTGGATGCCGGGCTGACTATCTTCTTTATGGTGGTGGTCGTGGTGCTGGCGTTGTATTCTCTCAAGACCGCGCTGGCGGCGTTGAAAAACGATCAGCCAACGGCGAAAGAGACGCCGTACGAGCCGATGCCTGAAAACCTGGAAGAGATTGTGACCCAGGCGAAAGGGGCGCACTAACCTGTGTGCCGGGTGGCGGCTTCGCCTTACCCGGCCTACATTTCTTCTCCGCCCTCTCCCTCCGGGAGAGGGCCGGAAACAAACGAGAAACTGATTATGTTCGACACTCTATCCAAAGCAGGTAAATACCTGGGCCAGGCCGCCAAAATGATGATTGGCGTGCCGGACTACGACAACTACGTCGAGCATATGCGCGTCAACCATCCGGACCAGACGCCCATGACCTACGAAGAATTTTTCCGCGACCGCCAGGACGCCCGCTACGGCGGCAAGGGCGGGGCGAAGTGCTGTTAACCCTCTTTCGGTAAATAGAGGCTGATCTGTTCCTGCTTGCAGCCGTAGATAGCAGCCAGCTTTTCGCGGGTGCGCTTTTGCGGACGGGAGTCCAGCGCTTCCAGCTGTGACACGGCGGACTGGGTGATGCCGAGTTTCTCAGCCACCTCCTGCTGGGACATGCCGCGCAGGATACGCCACGCGGCCTGCAGGCTGACGTTCTGCCAGGTCATGATGCTGCATACTTCTCCCGGCAATTCCACGTCATCCAGACTATCGTGTTCGACTTCAATATCCTCCAGATCGTCGTCGGTTTCGTCGTCAATTTCTGCCATCTGTAAGAGCATACGAAAATATTCGTGATAGGGAATAACGACGTACTGCGTTTTCCCGTTATCGTCCTTGATTAGCTGTACAGCCATAGTTGGCACTCTCCTCATGCAGGTAAGTCTTTGAAGTTCTGCGCTTGACGGCCAAAACATAACAATGGTCATCGGGATCGTCCCGAAGCGTATAGACGATGCGGTAATCGCCTACGCGAAGCCGGAAATGATTTTCTGTTGTCGATATTTTTTTGATATCGGGCCGGGGAGCCGAGCGGTCATCCAGCTCGGAGAGCTTTACCTCAATTCGACGCTGATACCGCTCGTCAATTCTGGAAAATGCCTTTTTTGCACCATTGGACCAGACAATCTTCATCCGTACCTCCACTGTACGCCCACACAAAGTATAAGGAAATAATAAGGCTATTAGATAAATTCCGAATTTCTAATGGGGTGCTGTAGAGCGGGGAAATAACCGGAGAAAGCGGCAAAACGCGAACCGTCGAGGGCGCTCGGAAACGCCTCTGCCGGACGACAGAGGCTTGCAGTGAGATTGCGATCAGGCGTTCAAACCGCCGTCCACGTCCAGGCCGGTACCGGAGATCTGCCCGGCCGCCGGACTGGCAAGAAACGTGACCGCCGCCGCGACGTCTTCCGGCTGACCGTAATGACCCAAAGCAATAAGCTGACGCTGAGAGTCAGCCTGTTCCCCGTCTTCCGGGTTCATATCGCTGTTGGTGGGCCCGGGATGTACCAGGTTAACGGTAATGCCGCGCGGCCCTAAATCACGGGCCAGCCCGCGGGTGAGGGAATTCAGCGCCGATTTGGTCATCGAGTAAACGGCAATGCCCGGCTGCGCCACGCGGTTTGCCAGACAGCTGCCGATGTTGATAATGCGCCCGCCGTCTGACATGTGCACCAGCGCTTCCTGAATGGCGATCACCACGCCGCGAATGTTGACGTTGATAAGGGCGTCAATGTCCGCCAGCGTCATGGACTCCAGCGGACCGCCGCGCGCGATCCCGGCGTTGTTGACCAGAATGTCCAGCCCGCCAAGAGAACGCGCCGCATGGGTGACGGCATCCTGAATCGCCTGCGCGCTGGCGCTGTCGGCCTGCACGGCTTCGCTGTGGCGCCCCAGCGCCTTAATCTCATCGGCGACCGCCTGGGCCTTATCGGCAGATTTTTCATACGTAATAATCACATCCGCACCGGCGCGCGCCAGCGACAGGGCAATCGCACGACCCAATCCGCGGCTGGCACCGGTAACCAGCGCCTTTTTACCTGTTAAATCGATCTGCATGATGACCTCGTTACGAGAGTGGTAAGAATCATCATTAGGTATAGCCTGTCGGCGCGATTAACGGCTGAAGGATTCCACTTTCTCAAACGCGGCGCGCAGAACGTCAGGCGTTAACGTAACAGGTAAATAGTGAATCGACTCCACCGGGCGCAGGGTGTGGGCAATGACCTTATCCAGCTCGTCGCGGTTAGTGATGTCGACGTCCAGCTCGCGAAGCGTGGTCGGCAGGTTAAAACGCTGGTAAGCCGTCACCAGCTGCGCCAGCACGTCGTCCTGGCCGAGCAGGGCGCTCTGCACCAGAATGCCGTAGGCCACCTTGGTGCCGTGCAGGTATTTCTCCGTCTGTGGCAGCACGGTTAAGCCGTTGTGTACCGCATGCGCCGCCGCCACGCGCGTATAGCGTTCGCCCAGGCCGCCGACCATCCCGCCGCCGGCGATGATTGCATCCACCACGTCCCGGAACGCCTGCGTCTGTTCGCCGCGCTGCTGGTCGGCCAGCGCCTCTTCGCTGCGCGCCAGCAGCACGTCGCGGATCGCCAGCGCGCCGTTGATGCCCAGCCGCACCGTCAGTGGCAGGTTCTCAGGCTCAGGTGCCAATACCACCGCTTCGTACCACTTCGCCAGCGTATCGCCGATGCCCGCCAGCAGGTACTCCGCCGGGGCGTTAAGGACGATCTGCGGCTCCACCAGCACCAGGAAGTTGGCGTCGTCGAAGATCTCAAAATGCAGCGCCTGACCGGCATCGTTATACCAGACGGAGAGCGGGGTCCACGCCGCACAGGTGGCGGCAATGGTGGGGATGCCCACAAACGGCACCCCTAAGCGGCGCGCCACGGCCTTGACGGTATCCATCACCGCGCCGCCGCCGACGCCAATCACCACGCTGGCGTCGCTGCCGGATTCATTCACCAGATGGGTGACGTCGCGCTCGCTGCAGTGGCCTTTAAACAGCAGGCGTTTCGCTCCCGGCGCGTTAAAGCTCGCCGGCAGGAAAGGGCGCGCGCCTTCGATAGCGCGCTCGCCGTAAATCCACACCGCGCGGGAAAGCTGTTCCGGGGTAAAGAAGTTATCCAGCTGCGCAAGGCTTCCGGGATGAGAGAAGTAGTTCGCCGGGCCAGGCACGACGCGGATATCGGTGTTGCTCATGATGGTGTCCTTTTTTGCCGAAGCGCTAACCCGATGTTATGTCTGGACATCCGGATGGCTAATAATATTTCGCTTTAACTTATGCCTTTTCCGTCGTTGTCAGTCAACCAGAGCTGTGAAAAATTCGATAAATCAGAAGAGTAATGAAGGATTTACGCGGATGGTTTCCAGTCGCCTTGAGATGCGCGGTATCAGCCTGGCCTTTTCCGGCTTTCAGGCGCTGTCGCGCGTGAATTTCACCTTAACCGGCGGATCCGTACACGCGCTGACCGGCGCCAACGGCGCGGGGAAATCGACGCTGATGGCGGTGCTGTGCGGCACGCACGACCACTATGAGGGCGAGATCAGCATCAACAACCAGCCGGTGAGCATCCGCGAACCGCTTGATGCCAAACGGCTGGGGATCCATCTCGTTCAGCAGGAGGTGGACGTGGCGCTGATCCCGGGGTTAAGCATCGCCGAAAACATCATGCTCGACCAGCTGGCGCAGCCGGGGCATCGCTTCAGCTGGCGCGCGATCCGCCATCAGGCGAGACAGGCGCTGGCGCAGCTCGACGTGACGCTGGACGTTCGCCGTTCCATCGACGGCTGTTCGCTGGCCGAAAAGCAGCAGATTTTGCTGGCGCGGGCGCTGTCCCACCACTGCCGTTTTTTGATTCTTGATGAACCCACCGCGCCGCTGGACGCGCACGAGAGCGAGCGCCTGTTTGCGGTAGTGAGACGTTTAAAGCAGCAGGGCATCGGCGTGGTGTTTATCTCTCACCGCATTCACGAGCTGAAGGCCATCTGCGACACCCTGACGGTGCTGCGCGACGGCAAGCTGATCGAGTCCGGCCCGATGGCCGATCTTAGCGGCGAAGCGATCGTCGAGAAGATGCTCGGCCACGTGCTGAGCGATATCTATCCGCCCGCGCGGCCGCCGCACGGCGACGAAACGCTGTTACGCGTTGAGGGGCTTCACGACGACGCGCTGCTGAAAGATATCTCCCTGCACCTGCGCAAAGGCGAAATTCTCGGGATTGCCGGGCTGGCGGGGGCGGGGAAAACCGAACTCTGCAAGGCGCTGTTTGGCGCCACCAAGAGCCGCGTGGCGCGCGGTGAGCTGAATCATCAATCCTGGCAGCCGCGCGACCCGGCCGACTCCGTGCTGCGCGGTCTGGCGCTGGTGCCGGAGGAGAGGCGGAAAGAGGGCATTTTTATCGACGAGCCGGTGAGCATGAACCTCGCCGTGTGCGCCGATAACAGCTTTTCGCGCTGGAGCCTGTTTGGCCATCGTCAGGCGTGGCGCTGGGCGGAAGAGGTCATCGCCCGCGTCGGCGTGCGCGCGCGTGGGCCGGGGCAGGTGCTGCGCCGTCTCTCCGGCGGCAACCAGCAGAAGGTCGCCATCGGTAAATGGCTGCGCAATGACGCCAGCGTGCTGATATTCGACGAGCCGACCAAAGGCGTGGACGTGAAGGCCAAAACCGACCTGTTCCAGCTGATTGACGGCCTGGCGCGCGAGGGCAAAGGGGTGATTTACGCCTCGGGCGAATTTGCCGAACTGGTCGGGCTGTGCGACCGCATCTGCGTGCTGTGGGACGGGCGCATCGTGGCGGAAATCGCCGGGGCCGAGGCCCGCGAAGAGACACTACTTTATTATTCAACCGGAGGAACGGCGCCGTGAGCAAGGCCCTTTCAGTGAACGCGGCGGCGTCTGGCCGCCAGCAGATTTTCGATTTTCTCTACAGGTGGGGCATGCTGTTAACCGTCGTCGCGCTGGTGGCCGTCTTTGGCCTGGCGTCGGACAGCTTCCTCGATCCGAACAACATCATCAACATTCTGCGCTCGATTGCCATCGTGACGGTGATTGCCATTGGCGTGTCGATCTCGTTGACCATCGGCGGGTTCGATCTCTCCGTGGGATCCACCGCCTCGCTGGCGAACGCGCTGGTGATTTCGCTTTTCGTCTGGCACGGTTTTGGCACCACCGAGTCGATTCTGATCACCCTCGCGCTCTGCACGCTGGTGGGTCTGTTTAACGCCTTCCTGATCGTCATCCTGCGTATTCCGGACATGCTGGCGACGCTTGCCAGCCTGTTTGTGATCCAGGGCGTGGCGATGACCTACAGCTACGGCGGGTCGATTACCGAGAACATGGTGCTGCCGAGCGGCGACATGGCGGAAGGGACCATTCCGGCGGCGTTCAGCCTGCTGGGGCAGGTGCCGACCATCGTGATCGTCATGCTGGTGGTGACCGTGCTGGCGCAGCTGGGCCTGTCGCTCACTACGCATGGCCGACGCATGTACGCCATCGGCGGTAACCCCGAAGCCGCGCGCCTCTCCGGCATTCGCACCACGCGCTACAAGGTGGCGGCCTACGTGATTGCCTCGCTGCTGGCGGGTCTGGGCGGGATTTTGCTGGCTTCGCGCATCGGCTCGTCGCAGGTGAATGCGGGCGGCGGATACCTGATGGATGCGGTGGCGGCGGCGTGGATTGGCTTCTCGCTGGCCGGATCCGGCAAGCCGAACGCGCTGGGAACCCTGGTTGGGGCGGTCATTCTCGGCGTGCTGTCGAACGGGCTGGTGATGCTCTCCGTGCCGTATTACGCCATGGACATTATAAAAGGGCTGGTGCTCGCGGTAGCGCTGGCGATTACCTACATACAAAAACGCTGACAACACAACGGGATAAAAAAATGAAAAAGATTGCACTCTCTTTGGTGGCACTTGGGTTGCTCACGGCTCTGCCAGGCTTCGCGGCCACGCCCGCGCCGCTTCCGGCAGCCATTGCGAACCATGACGGCCCGATCCGCATCGCGGTGATCCGTAACCTCGGCTCAGATGACAACACCACGCAGTTTATTGCTGGCGCAATTCAGGAAGGGAAGAAGCTCGGCTTTAAGGTCAGCACCTTTTTAAGCAACGGGGACGACGCCAAATTCCAGGACTTCGTGAACCAGGCCATCAGCCAGAAGTATGACGGGATTATTCTCTCTCAGGGGCGCGATCCGTACTCCACCGCGCTGGTGAAGAAAGCGGTGGATGCCGGGATCAAAGTCGCCGTCTTTGATACCGCCGTTAACGGTGAGATCCCGGGCGTGACCGTCACCCAGCAGGACGATGCCTCCCTGACGAACCTCTCCTTCGGCCAGCTGGCGAAAGATTTTAACGGCAAGGCCAATATCGTCAAGCTGTGGGTGGCGGGCTTCCCGCCGATGGAGCGTCGTCAGGCGGCCTATAAAGAGCTGCAAAAGCAGTATCCGGACATCAAAGAGCTGGAGTCTATCGGCGCCGTGTCCTCTGACGTGCAGGGCGATACCGCCAACAAGGTGGGTGCGATCCTGGCGAAATACCCGAAAGGCAAAATCGACGCCATCTGGGGAACCTGGGACGCCTTCAGCCAGGGCGCGTATAAGGCGCTGAAAGAGAACGGCCGCACCGAGATTAAGCTCTACAGCATCGACATCTCTAACCAGGATCTGCAGCTGATGCGCGAGCCGGGCAGCGCGTGGAAGGTGAGCGTGGCGGTGGATCCGAAGCTGATTGGCGCAACTAACGTGCGTCTGGTGGCGAACAAGATTGCCGGGGAAGCCACGCCTGCGACCTACGATTTCAAAGCGGCGGCCATTCCTCAGGCGCTGCTGACCGCTCAGCCGGGCCCGGTGAACGTGGCGTCGCTGGGGAAAATCATTCCGGGCTGGGGCCAGACGGAAGATTTTATCGCGCCGTGGTTTGCGACGCTGGAAGCGAAGAATAAATAAAACCAGGCCGGGTGGCGTCAGGTGCGGCCTGATGCCCTCACCCCGGCCCTCTCCCGCAGGGAGAGGGGGAAAACCCAAAGGAGCTAACGGTGACGCAAGTACCCCTTCCAGAATACAGCCGCAATATGCGGCTGATTGGCCATAGCGATCAGGGCGGTCGCCCGGACGGCGTGCAGCTGATGGTGCATCGCGGTTTCGCCTATATCGGCCATATGGTGTCGCAGGGCTTTTCGATTGTCGACGTGCGCGACCCGAAAAACCCGAAAGCGGCGGGCTACGTGCCCGCGCCGCCCGGCACCTGGAACGTGCACCTGCAGGCGCATGACGACCTGCTGCTGGTGATTAACGCCCGGGATCTGTTTGCCGATGCCCGCTTTGCCGACGAGAAGGTCTACTACACCCGCCAGGTGGGGGAGACCGTCAGCGATGTGCAGGACAAAGGCTGGAGCGCCGGGCTGCGGGTGTTTGATATCTCCACGCCCGACAGGCCGCGCGAAATCGGCTTTCTGTCGCTGAGCGGCATCGGCATCCACCGCATCTGGTACGTCGGCGGCCGCTGGGCGTATGTGTCAGCGCTGATCGACGGCTTTACCGACTACATTTTCCTGACCATCGATCTGGCCGATCCGCGTAAGCCTGAAGTGGCGGGGCGCTGGTGGCTGCCGGGGATGAACCAGGCCGAAGGGGAGAAGCCGAACTGGCCGGAAGGGAAACGCTACGCGCTGCATCACGCGATTATCGCGGGCGATACCGCCTACGGCAGCTGGCGCGACGGCGGCCTGACGCTGCTGGACGTGAAGGACCGCACCCGGCCGAAGCTGATTAGCCACCGCAACTGGAGTCCGCCGTTTGGCGGCGGGACGCACACCGCGCTGCCGCTGCCGGACCGCGATTTGCTGGTGGTGCTGGACGAAGCGGTGCTCGATAACCAGGAGGACGGCGAAAAGCTGATCTGGCTGTTTGATATCCGCGAGCCGTCGAACCCGGTCAGCATCTCGACCTTCCCGCAGCCGGATGAAACCGACTACGTGGCGAAAGGGGCGCACTTCGGGCCGCATAATCTGCATGAGAACCGGCCGGGGAGCTTTATCAGCTCGACGCTGATTTTTGCGACCTATCAGAACGCGGGCGTGCGCGCATATGACATTTCCAATCCGTATCGACCGGTGGAAACCGGTGCGCTGGTGCCCGCCGCGCCGGAGAGAATGATGGACACGAGGCCGAATCGCCCGCAGGTGATCCAGTCGTGCGACGTGTTTGTGGATGCGCAGGGGATAATTTACAGCACGGATTATAACGGCGGGCTGTCGGTGATTGAGTATCTGGGATGAGTGCGGTTTGATGCCCTCATCCCGTCCCTCTCCCACAGGGAGAGGGAGAAAACCAAATGTAATCAGCTGTACTGACGCACCCGTGCCACCAGATCTTCGGCGCTGTCGATGCGGTCGGCAATGACAATCAGCGCTTTACCGAGCGTTATCGCGTGGCGCAGGCACTCGTGGCGCATCGCCTCGTCCTGGATGGTGTCGATATCCGCGACGTGGGAAAGCCCGACGCTGCGGCGAATGAGCTCGGTGCCGCAGAAGCCGATGGCGTCATGCCAGACCTTTTTCAGGAACGCGGAGGCATAGCCCGGCGCGCCGAGCGCGGCGTCGCGCGTTTTCTCGTTTGCCAGCGCCTGGAAGCGTTCCGCGAAGGTGTTCCACAGCTCCTGAATATCGGTCAGGCGCTGCTCGCGCGCGGCGGCGGCATCGCGAATGCCCAGATGCCCCGGCAGGCCGCAGAAGTTCAGCAGCAGGTTGCCGATGGCGGTGCCGACGTCAAAGCCAATCGGGCCAAAGTAGCCGAACTCGGCGTCGATGGCCTTCAGGCTGCCGTCAGCCACAAAAATCGAGCCGCTGTGAATATCGCCGTGCAGGAGCGCTTCGGCGTGCGAGAAGAAGCGGTGCTTCAGGGAAGCTACGGCAATTTTAAGCTGAGCGTCGTCGCGCAGGGCCGCGACGTCATTTTCCAGCTCGGCCGGGTAGCTGTTGCGTTCGTGGATCTGGTACGGATCGTTGAAGAACAGATCTTCGGTGATCTCGCACATCTCCGGGTTGATGAATTTCGCCACCTGCGCTTTTTTCGCGTGCGGGTGCAGGTAGAAATCGCTGGTGTGGAACAGCGCGTGCGCGAGGTATTCGCCCAGCTGACGGGCCGCCTGCGGGTAGTAATTGTTTTTAATCAGCTCGCCGCGCCAGATGCGATGGCTGGAGAGGTCTTCCATCACCATCACCGCCAGCTCCGGGTCAAAGTGGTTGATTTTCACGGTGTGCTGCGGGCTGTGCTGGTAGTGCTCGACCAGGGTTTGTGCTTCAAGGCGGGCGCGGTCCAGCGTCAGCGGCCAGGACTCGCCGACGCAGCGCACGTAGGGCAGCGCCTGCTTAACGACGATGCGGCTCACGCCCGCGCCGTCGAAAATTTTGAATACCAGATTGAGGTTGCCGTCGCCTACTTCCTGCGCCTCTACCAGCGATGAAGGATCGTCAAGTCCGCCAAACTGCCTGGCATACTCCACGGCGTCCTGAGCGGTAAAGGTACGGTATTGCGACATGGCCTGCTCCTCACGAGTTTTCTAATTAAGACATGTAGACGTCTATACATCTGGATTTCATCCTGACACAATGTGCTACAACAACGCAACAGGGAATTAACGACATGCAGACATTACAGACGACCAGCCTGCGGGTGGCGGATAATCAGCTCTTTATTCTCGATCAGCAGGCGCTTCCGCAGGAGAAACGCTGGCTGGATGCCTCGACGGTAGAGGCGCTGGTCGGACATATCCACGCCCTGCGCGTGCGCGGCGCGCCGCTAATTGGTCTCTCTGCAAGCCTGCTGCTGGCGCTGCTGGCGGAAAACGGCAAAAGCCGCGACGAGCTGGCGGCGGCGCTGGAAACCCTGCGCGCCTCCCGCCCGACGGCGGTGAACCTCATGAACAATCTTGACCGCATGAAGCTCGCCCTGTGGCAGGAAGATTTTGTACCGGCGCTGGTGGCCGAAGCGCTGCGCCTGATTGACGAAGACAAACGTCTTTGCGACGCGATCGCCAAAGCCGGCAGCGCGCTGGTGAAGCCCGGCAGCCGTCTGCTGACCCACTGCAACACCGGCGGGCTGGCAACGGCGGGCGTTGGCACCGCATTGGGCGTGATTGCCCGCGCGCATCAGGAGGGTAACGTCAGCAACGTCTGGGTGGATGAAACCCGTCCGCTGCTGCAGGGCGGCAGATTGACCGCGTGGGAGCTTGGCGAGCTGGGCGTGCCGTATCAGCTGATTACCGATTCCATGGCCGCCAGCCTGATGGCAAAAGGGCTGGTGGACGCCGTGTGGGTGGGCGCAGACCGCATTGCCGCCAACGGGGACGTGGCGAACAAGATCGGCACCTATTCCCTGGCGGTGCTGGCGAAGTTCCACGGCATTCCGTTCTACGTTGCCGCCCCGCAAACGACCCTCGATCCGGACTGCCCGAACGGGGACGCGATCCCGATTGAGCAGCGCGCCGCCAGCGAGGTGACGGGCGTGGCCGGAAGCTTTGGCGCGGTGCAGTGGGCGCCGGAAAACGCGCAGGTCTATAACCCGGCGTTTGACGTTACCCCTGCCTCGCTGATCAGCGGCTGGGTGCTGGATACGGGCGTAGTCACGCCGGAAGCGGTGGCAAACGGGAAATTCGCCTGAGTCCGGCTATCCTTTAAGGGGTTCCCCTGAGAGGACAATATCGTGACGCTCGATCCTGAAACTGACTTAAAACTGGAGCGCGTGGTGGACGCACCGCGCGACCTGCTGTGGCTCTGCTGGACCACGCCGGAACACATCAAAAACTTCTTCATTCCTGCCCCCCATAAGGTGACCGAATGCGATCTCGATCTCCGCGTGGGCGGGCGGTTCAACACCGTGTTTGAGGTGGACGGGCAGCGGATGGATAACCGGGGCGTCTTCCTGGAAATCGATCCCGGTCAAAAGCTGGTCTTTACCGACGGCTATACCGAAGGCTGGAAACCGGCTGAGAAGCCGTTTATGACGGCGATCCTGCTGCTGGAGGATGTGGGCGAGGGCAAGACCCGCTACACGGCGATTGCGCGTCATCCGACGAAGGAAATCCGCGAGCAGCATGAACAGATGGGCTTCCACGAAGGGTGGGGGATTGTGCTGGATCAGCTGGTGGGTTATGTGAAAGGACTGGAGCGTTGAAGCTCGAGCGGCCTGATGCCCTCACCCCGACCCTCTCCCACAGGGAGAGGGAGCAAACACTAAAAACGGCAGCTCTAGCTGCCGTTTTGCTTTTACCTATGCCAACCGTGGATACGCATCCGCGATGGCATCGCCCGTAAACTGCGCCACCCAGCCTTCCGGGTTATCGAAAATACGAATCGCGGTAAAGTTCGGCTCTGAGCCCATATCAAACCAGTGCGGCGTGCCCGCGGGTACGGAAATCAGATCGTTTTTCTCGCACAGCACCTGATACACCTCATCGCCAATGTGCAGGCAGAACATTCCCGCGCCTTCCACGAAGAAGCGCACTTCGTCTTCGCCGTGGGTGTGTTCGTTCAGGAACTTCGCGCGCAGCGCCTCTTTCTGCGGGTTGTCGGCGCGCAGGCTGATCACGTCCCAGCTTTGGTAGCCTTTTTCCGCCACCAGCTTGTCGATCGCATGCTGATACGCCGCGATCACGGCTTCAGGTGCGGGATCGTGTCCTAAATCGCGATCCGCCGCCCAGCGTTCAAACCGCACGCCTTTGGCGTTGAGCTGCTGGGCGATCTCGGCGGCGTCGGTGCTGTGCCACTGGTGTTGACTGGCGTCTTTATCGGAATAAATGGTCAATGCGCTCATGAAGGGATCTGCTCCGGATTAATCTCGTCAAACTGGTGGACCTGATGGTGATGGCTTGCGCCGTCATCATCACCGCGAATCAGCTGCAGGGTGCGAAAACCTGCCTGTTCAGCCGCGTCCAGCTCCTGATGAATATCGGACAGGAACAGGATCTGCGACGGGGCGATGCCCGTTTGTGCCGCAATGTTCTGATAGGACTGCACCTCGCGCTTGGCGCCGATGTGGGTATCAAAATAGCCGCTGAACAGATGAGTAATATCACCTTCGTCGCTGTAGCCAAATAACAGTTTCTGCGCGGCGACGGAGCCAGAGGAATAAACATAGAGATCAATCCCTTGCGCTTTCCACTTTTCCAGCGCAGGCAGTACGTCCGGGTAGAGGTGGCCGGTAAAGTCGCCGTTCACGTAGCCGTCATGCCAGATGATCCCCTGCAGGGCTTTGAGCGCCGTGGATTTGCGGTCTTCATCCATAAAGGCAAACAGGGCGTCGATAAGCTCGCTGACGCTGGCGTGCGGGTTACCGATTTCATCACGCAGGTTGTCCAGAATGGATTTGACCGGCTCGGCGTACTGCTGCGCGGTCACGAAGGCCGCCAGCCGCTCACGCGCGTAGGGGAACAAAACGTCATGGACAAAACGGATATCGCTGGTGGTCCCTTCAATATCCGTCACAATCGCGCGAATCATACTCTCTCCAGTTGTCGTAAACGCATTTCGCATTCAAATAAGAATTCTAGTCCTTCCAGATGACGGCGGGCCTCGGCCACGTCGCGTCCCCAGCAGGTTAAGCCATGACCGCGCAGAAGAAAACCATAATTAAGCGGGCGTTCCTGTGCGTAATGGGCGATTCGGGAGGCGAGGGCGTCAATATCCTGGTCGTTATCGAAGACCGGGATAGCCACCGTATCCAGATGCGTGGTCTGCCCGGTGAGGGATTTTTGCATCTCAAAGCCGCTGATGTTGAGCTCGGCTTCTTTGACCAGACGCGACAGCACCGTGGCGTTGACGGTATGAACGTGCAGGACGGCGTTGGCTTCCGGGAACAGGCGATAAATCAGCGTGTGAAGACCGGTTTCCGCCGACGGCCTGCGGCCAGACGGCGCGCGGTTGGTGGCAATTTCAACCTGCAGAAAATCCGCCGTTGTCAGGCTGCCTTTGTCTTTGCCGGATTCGCTGAGCCAGCAGAGGCGCTCGTCCTGACGCACCGACATGTTGCCGCCGGTGGCGGGTGCCCAGCCTTTGGCGCCAATCCAGCGGCAGGCGTCGACAAGATGTGTGAGTTGCAGGTTGTCTGTCATTTCCTTTTACCCTCGCGGCCAGGAATATTCATATGGTTTAGACGTCTAAGCGTCTTGATTGCCAAAGACTAACATCGTGTTATAGTGGCAGCAACATAAGTATTACAAGCAGGCATGACACAATGAGAAATAACGCATTGATTCCTAAGAGTAAACTTCCCAATCTCGGTACTACCATCTTTACGCAGATGAGCGCTCTGGCGCAGCAGCACAACGCCATTAACCTTTCGCAGGGATTCCCGGATTTCGACGGCCCGACCTATCTGCAGGAGCGCCTGGCGTACCACGTGGCGCAGGGGGCGAATCAGTATGCCCCGATGACGGGCGTGCAGGCGCTGCGGGAAGCCATTGCGGATAAAACGGCGGAGCTGTACGGCCATAAGCCCGATGCGAACAGCGACATTACGGTGACGGCAGGGGCGACCGAAGCGCTGTATGCGGCAATCACCGCGCTGGTGCGTACGGGCGATGAAGTTATCTGCTTTGATCCGAGCTACGACAGCTATGCGCCTGCGGTTGAACTCTCCGGCGGCGTGGTGAAACGCGTGGCGCTCCAGCCGCCGCATTTTCGCCCTGACTGGCAGGCGTTTGCTGCGCTGCTGAGCGACAAAACCCGCCTGGTGATCCTGAATACCCCGCACAACCCGTCGGCGACGGTGTGGCAAAAGGCCGATTTCGCCGCGCTGTGGCAGGCGATTGCGGAACGTGAAATTTACGTGCTCAGCGATGAAGTCTACGAGCACATCTGCTTTGCAGAAGAAGGACACGCCAGCGTGCTGGCCCATCCGCAGCTTCGCGAGCGTGCTATCGCCGTCTCGTCATTCGGTAAGACTTACCATATGACCGGCTGGAAAGTGGGCTACTGCGTCGCACCGGCGGCTATCAGCGCCGAGCTGCGCAAGGTGCACCAGTACCTGACCTTTGCCGTGAACACGCCGGCTCAGCTGGCGCTGGCGGATATGCTGCGCGCCGAGCCGGAGCACTATCGCGAGCTGCCGCACTTCTATCGTGAACGTCGGGATCTGTTTGTGTCGGCGCTCAGCAAAAGCCGTCTGGAGATTTTGCCCTCAGAAGGGACCTATTTCCTGCTCGCCGACTACAGCGCGATATCGGAACTGGACGACGTGAGTTTCTGCCAGTGGCTGACGAAAGAGGTGGGCGTAGCCGCCATTCCGCTGTCGGTATTCTGCGCCGATCCCTTCCCGCATAAGCTGATTCGTCTTTGCTTTGCGAAGCAGGAATCGACGCTGCTGGCGGCGGCAGAGCGCCTGAACACGCTCTGATTATTTCACCGTCCAGGCTTCTGAGTAACGACGGTCTGCAAACAGCTCCAGCAGACCGTTGATTTGCTTGAGGCGCAAGACTTCATCGCCGTCCATTCCCAGCTCCTTGCTTATTCTCTCGTCATTCCAGCCAAGCTGCACCAGCTCGCGAACGATCTCCGACATAGCGTTAATCTGGTGTCGACCCCGCGCCCGGTTGTGACGAATAGTGGCAGCCATACGGTCATGTTTATCCTGTCGGTCCTGGCGCAGGAAGGTCACAGGGAGATAACCCTTGAGCTGGTGCTTCAGTGCCGCCCGATTTGTACCGATTTCATGGCGATGAAAACCATCCACAATTTCGTAGTGTTGCGGTTCACTTTCTGTCACAACGATAGGTTGGGTGAATCCATCGAGTTCCAGCGACTTACTGAGCAGCCTTTTTTCTGGCGGGGCAACATTATTGGGGTTGTAGTCGTTAGCGGTAATAGCGTCCTGTCTGATCCAGAGGACGCAGTCTATCGGTTGTGCACGAAACGGACTGTGTTTATGGATCGCTTCACGAAAGGCATTTATGGCGTTAATGCGTTCCTCTTCGGGAAGTGACTGAAGGTACGTTTCCATCTCGTTGATTAGTTTTTGTCGCATAATATGCCCCACTCCTTGCGTTTCGCCTTCACTCTGTCGCTGTAGCGCTGATAATGTTTGGGTTTATTTGGGCTGAACGATAGCGCCCTGCACCAGTAGTCGTTATTCAGGAGAACCTTACAAATACGGCGCCATGAGGGAACATCTTTGGCACCGATATCACCGTCCTGCGTATCGGGAATCTCCTCTGTGCCTCTCTTCTGATACCAGTGCAGATAAATGGCGATTTTATTGCGGTAATGCTCAGCCGTATTTTGCGGCATGCTGTCGAGGAGCAGCATGGCATATTCGCGCCAGCACAGGTGTTCGGGTTTCAGAATTTTTCGGTGACCATAAAAATGGTTATCGTGTCCGGCGTACATCCCCCCGCTGCGCGCACCGCTCACGCGCTCACACATGGCCGCCCAGCGATCGGGCTCAACAACGTGGTAGAGCCATAATCCCTGGCGCTGTTCCGGACCAAAGGGTTCACAAATCCGCATGTAGCGTAGCGGCACGCCGGCCTGAAACATCAGGTCATAGAGTGGGTTATAGCAACACCCTGATTTGGCGAACCAGGTCCATATATCGGCGGTTTTCCAGTCGTAGAGAGGGTAGATATACCAGGCATGTCCTCCCGGTGCGACGGTTGTCCAGGGTTTATCGTCGGCAAACCGCTGTTTACGCGCCGACGCGACAGCCAGAAAACGGTTGTATGACTCATCGGCGCGGATGCCAATCAGTACCGCCGCCGGGCGATTGCGAGAGAACCAGTCGGAGAAACCGCGGACAAAGGTTTCAAACGTCATGCCTGGCTGGTAGAAGGGAAAAAAAGCGGGATCGGTTATCGCATCGTCAGGAGGCTGGCGGACCCATTGTGTGCCGGGTTCCCAGCATTGCCATTCCGGCTGGAATTGCGACAGTGAATTTTGCGTTGTCAGGGGGAGCGCGACCCACCAGAAATGGTCGATGACATCGCTGTACAACTCGCGCATATGTTCCACATGGATAATGGTATGGGAAAACTGCGCTTCCCAGTCGATAAAGAGCACATCTATTTTGATGTTCATCAGTCGCGCCTGCTGGGCAACCAGATGCAGCATGACGGTGGAGTCTTTACCTCCTGAAAAAGAAACACAGATTCTGGGTAAGTTTTCGAGCGTCCATTTTATTCGCTCCCGAGCAGCGGTAAGAACATCCTGATTTAAAGGGTATTTATAAATTGACATGCTTATTCTCATCCTGAGGAATAAATACCTGACTGTAGCGTTAATACTAATAAGAGGATTATATCAGTCAATAATTAATTGGATATGTAACGGTTATGCCGCGTAATTCTATAACGGTGGTGTATGTTTTAACGGTGTGGTTCCCATTTTGTGCGAGAACCACAGCAATATCTCACGGTAAGGATATTTCTTCAATAAAACTCGCGAATGCCGAGCTATTGAGCGCGGAACGATTGTACATCATGTAAATATCAATGCTGGGGAATTGAATGTCAGTTTCCACTTTTCGCAGGTTGAGGGCTGGCCCATATTGTTCGAAGGCCGGCGCGGGTACTAATCCTATGAGGTCGGACGAACCGATCACCGACAGAAGGGATATAAAAGAGTCGCTGCGATAGACAATATTTCTTTCGGTTAACAGGTTTTCGGCCTTTTCCTGATAGTCTTTGAAGCTGTTTTCATCGTTCAGGTAGGCGGTGAAGTTTTCATTCAGAATTTCTTCACGGGTGGGATTTTCACTGAGACGGGGATGGCCCTCCCGACAAACGAGGACGAAAGGAAGTTTATGGTAGAGGCTACAGGCGACAGAATGATTGTTAGAAGAAGAAAACGAAAATATCAGGTCGGCTCTTCTGTAGGCTAAGAGATCTTCTGCAGAATCAGACGAAAGAAAAACATCATGTAATTCAATTGAATAGTTATGGTTTTCCATCAGCAGTTTTATAGGGTCAAGCGTTGCTTTCGTACTCATAAAATGCGGGCAATAAATGACAAAGTTCTTCTTCAATCCGCTGCTGTGCATGATATTGATAGTCTGCTCCAGCTGGTTCAGGTTCTGTTCCAGATGATGATGCAAATTGACGCCGACGGTCGTGGGCGTGATCCCTTTACCGGAACGGATAAACAGAGGATCGTTGAGTTGTCCTCTCAGACGCTGCAGTGACTGGCTCACGGCAGAGGGTGTGATATACAGCGTCTCGGCGGCTTTACTGATACTAAGGTGCTGGTAAATGCACTCGAAAATGACTAACAGATTAAGATCGAATTTTTTAAGGTCATACAGGTTTGCCATGTTTCGTCCTGAGGGTACTGCGTTTGCTGTGGTTATCATATAACTGATAACAATAGTTTAAGGCTAACCATTTATAACTCTTTCGGTTAGCTCTCTTAGTTTTAAATTAAATCATCTTAATATATCACGGTGGCAGATTATTGAAATAGCGCTTCAAAAGCGATTAAGATAATTTTATCTTAAGAAAGGGAGTAATCATTTTAAATGACAACTGTCATTTATATATTGCGATAGTTTTATAATAAAAATAAATTTATAACGCACCGTAATGATGTTCGGCACAACCTATCACAGCCATAGGCAGGAATGCCTCTCTTATGGATTGCTCAATCCCTGCGCGGGTGATGTAATCAAACGGCTGTTACCGCCTTGATATAAAGGGTTGTAGAGCGCAACGCAACGCCAGTTTCGGCTGGCACTGAATGTACCTGCGGGGAATTCAGGTATCAGGGCCGCCCGTTGAGGCGGCCTTTTTACTTTCAGGCTTTCCTGTAAAAGGTTCACCTTGTTGTCTTGTCGACGTTGTAAGGTTTGGCTGATTGATTTGATAAAGCATACGCATTAGCCCCGATGAATAAAGTTGGTTACCTTACATCTCAACGAAAACACGGAGGAAGTACAGATGTCTTTGATTAACACCAAAATTAAACCTTTCAAAAACCAGGCGTTCAAAAACGGTGAGTTCATCGAAGTTACCGAGAAAGATACCGAAGGCCGCTGGAGCGTCTTCTTCTTCTATCCGGCTGACTTTACCTTCGTTTGCCCGACTGAACTGGGTGACGTTGCAGACCATTACGATGAACTGCAGAAGCTGGGCGTAGACGTTTACTCCGTCTCTACCGATACCCACTTCACCCACAAAGCATGGCACAGCAGCTCCGAAACCATCGCGAAAATCAAATACGCGATGATCGGCGACCCGACTGGCGCCCTGACCCGTAACTTCGACAACATGCGTGAAGATGAAGGCCTGGCTGACCGCGCCACCTTCGTTGTTGACCCGCAGGGCATTATCCAGGCTATCGAAGTTACCGCTGAAGGTATCGGCCGTGATGCTTCTGACCTGCTGCGTAAAGTGAAAGCTGCTCAGTACGTGGCTTCTCACCCAGGCGAAGTGTGCCCGGCGAAATGGAAAGAAGGCGAAGCGACGCTGGCTCCATCCTTAGATCTGGTTGGTAAAATCTAAGTTTTGCCCATTCGGTAATTAATGGGCGCACCCGCGCCCATTTCATTCCAGCACCATGATGCAAGTTGCATTCAGGCCGCCCGTATAAGGCAGCTTGCATGATGACGTCTTAAGAGAGGGAAGAACAATGCTCGACACTAACATGAAAACCCAGCTCAAGGCCTACCTTGAGAAACTGACCAAACCCGTTGAGCTGATTGCCACGCTGGACGACAGCGCCAAATCGGCAGAAATCAAGGAACTGCTGGCGGAGATCGCCGAGCTGTCGCCGAAAGTGACCTTTAAAGAAGACAACGCGCTGCCGGTCCGTAAGCCCTCTTTCCTGATTACCAACCCAGGCTCCGACCAGGGACCGCGCTTTGCCGGCTCGCCGCTGGGTCACGAATTTACCTCACTGGTGCTGGCGCTGCTGTGGACCGGTGGTCATCCGTCAAAAGAAGCGCAGGCGCTGCTGGAGCAGATCCGCGATATCGACGGTGATTTCGAATTTGAAACCTATTACTCGCTCTCCTGCCACAACTGCCCGGACGTGGTGCAGGCGCTGAACCTGATGTCGGTTCTGAACCCGCGCATCAAGCACACGGCGATTGACGGCGGTACCTTCCAGAATGAAATCACCGATCGCAACGTGATGGGCGTTCCGGCGGTCTACATGAACGGCAAAGAGTTCGGCCAGGGCCGCATGACGCTGACTGAGATCGTTGCCAAAGTGGATACCGGTGCTGAAAAACGTGCGGCGGAAGAGCTGAACAAACGCGATGCTTACGACGTGCTTATCGTCGGTTCCGGCCCTGCGGGCGCGGCGGCAGCGGTGTACTCCGCGCGTAAAGGTATTCGTACCGGCCTGATGGGTGAACGCTTTGGCGGCCAGGTGCTCGATACCGTGGACATCGAAAACTACATTTCCGTGCCGAAGACCGAAGGCCAGAAGCTGGCGGGGGCGCTGAAGGCGCACGTCAGCGACTATGACGTAGACGTGATCGACAGTCAGAGCGCCAGCAAGCTGGTTCCGGCAGCGGTCGAGGGTGGTTTACACCAGATTGAAACCGCGTCCGGCGCGGTGCTGAAAGCGCGCAGCATTATCATTGCCACCGGCGCGAAATGGCGCAACATGAACGTTCCGGGCGAAGATCAGTACCGTACCAAAGGCGTGACCTACTGTCCGCACTGCGACGGCCCGCTGTTTAAAGGTAAACGCGTGGCGGTGATCGGCGGCGGTAACTCCGGCGTTGAAGCGGCTATCGACCTGGCGGGGATTGTTGAGCACGTTACCCTTCTGGAGTTCGCTCCAGAGATGAAGGCCGACCAGGTTCTGCAGGATAAAGTTCGCAGCCTGAAAAACGTCGACATCGTACTGAACGCGCAGACCACGGAAGTGAAGGGCGACGGCAGCAAAGTGACCGGCCTGGAATACCGCGACCGCATGAGCGGCGACGTGCACAGCGTTCAGCTGTCAGGGATCTTCGTGCAGATTGGTCTGCTGCCAAATACCACCTGGCTGGAAGGCGCGATTGAGCGCAACCGCATGGGCGAAATCATCATTGATGCGAAATGTGAAACCAGCGTGAAAGGCGTGTTTGCGGCGGGCGACTGCACCACTGTGCCGTACAAACAGATCATTATCGCCACGGGCGAAGGGGCGAAGGCGTCTCTGAGTTCCTTTGACTACCTGATTCGCACCAAAACCGCATAACAGAAGAAAGTAAGGCTACACCTGCAATAGCGAGAGGCCACCGAAAGGTGGCCTCTTTTTTTATCTTACGACCATCACCGGTATATGGGTGTGGCGGATCACGCTGGAGGCGTTAGAGCCCAGCAGATGCGTGGTAATGGAAGGGTTGCGCGAACCGATGACCACCACGTCTGCTTTCAGCTCGTTCGCCAGTTCGTTTACCGCATCACGAACGCTGCCGAATCTGATGTGCGTTTTGATGCGCGAAGGGTCGATGCTGAAGTGGCTGACCATGGTTTGCAGGCGAGTTTCCGCTTCATGCTGCAAATGCTCCTCGAAGCGACGCACGTCGGCGGCAAAGCGGTGCAGGCTCAGGCTGGCGGAGCCCGGCAGTACGTGTAAAAGATGGATAACACCGTCCTGCTGCGCCAGGAACTCCGCATGGCGTACGGCTTTGTCGCTCAGCTCCATCTCAAAAACATCAACCGGCATTATGATTCTCTGATACATACCCGTTTCTCCTTGTTTATAAACGCTGAACTCATTCAACCATAAAATAAAAATGGTTTCTGTAAGCGCCCCGTCAGTTTTCTTAAGTTGCCAGGATAAATCTCAAAAGGCCCGTATTCCGGGGCAGACCTTCAGGGGTAGCTACCCTTATACACTTACCTGGAACCTTTCGGAGGTCGCATGAAAGCACTTACGTATCACGGTCCGCACCATGTACGCGTCGAGAATGTCCCCGATCCCATTATCGAACAGCCCGACGATATCATTCTGCGCGTCACGGCCACGGCTATCTGCGGCTCCGATTTGCATCTCTATCGCGGAAAGATCCCGAAGGTGCAGCACGGCGACATTTTTGGCCATGAGTTTATGGGGGAAATCGTCGAGTGCGGCGCAGAGGTGAAAAATTTGCAAAAAGGCGATCGCGTGGTGATCCCCTTTGTCATTGCCTGTGGGGACTGTTTCTTCTGTCGGTTGCAGCAATACGCGGCCTGTGAGAATACCAATGCCGGGCAGGGCGCCGCGCTGAACAAAAAGCAAATCCCCGCGCCGGCCGCGCTGTTTGGCTACAGCCATCTCTACGGCGGCGTGCCGGGGGGACAGGCGGAATATGTCCGCGTGCCAAAAGGCAACGTCGGGCCGTTTAAGGTCCCGCAACTCCTCTCTGATGATAAGGCACTGTTCCTGTCCGATATTTTGCCCACGGCCTGGCAGGCGGCAAAAAATGCGCAGATTGAAAAAGGCTCAAGCGTTGCGGTTTTCGGCGCCGGGCCGGTGGGGCTCCTGACCATTGCCTGCGCGCGGCTGTTAGGGGCCGAGCAGATATTTGTTATCGATCACCACCCGTACCGTTTGCGATTTGCCGAGGCGCGTTACGGCGCAATCCCCATCAACTTTGATGATGATAACGACGCGGCGGAAAAAATCATCGAGCAGACCGCTGGCCAGCGCGGCGTTGACGCCGTGATTGATGCGGTTGGGTTCGAAGCGAAAGGCAGCACCACGGAAACGATCCTCAGCAATCTTAAAATTGAAGGCAGCAGCGGCAAAGCGCTGCGGCAGTGCATTGCTGCCGTTCGACGCGGTGGCGTGGTTAGCGTACCCGGCGTGTACGCCGGGTTTATTCATGGCTTCCTGTTTGGCGATGCCTTTGATAAGGGTCTGACGTTTAAGATGGGCCAGACGCACGTCCATGCCTGGCTGGGTGAGCTGCTGCCGCTGATCGAAAAAGGGCTGCTTACCCCGGAAGAGATCGTGACCCATTATCTTCCCCTTGCCGATGCGGAACGCGCCTATAAGGTATTCGAAAAACGGGAGGAAGAGTGCCGGAAGGTTATTCTGGTCCCTGGCGCAGAAACGCCCGAGGCCGCAGAGCAAAAAGTTAAGGGCCTGGTGAACGCTTTCCCGGGTGGGGTTGCATAAGTACTCGCCTAGCTGTGGCGTTCAAGATAAAGCACGGCTATGACGATAATCGCCGCAATAATCAGAAAAATAAGTGTGATAACCAGTATCTCACTCATGACCGTCCCCACGGCACCAAAACAGATTAAGCGTGGATTAAGGGCTTTTTGCGCGATATAAGAAAATGGGGTGAATTTACGGAAAGAGGATGCGGCTGCATCCTCTGTGCAAAGCGGGTGGGCGCTTGTTCAGAAGTGGTTAACGCAGGTAATCGCCCGCGGCTTCTGGCTGGTAGAGCAGCGCCAGCACTTCAAGATGGGCAGAGGCGCCGCCCGGCAACTCCCAGTGGATGGTATCGCCCGTGCGCAGGCCCAGCAGTGCGGCACCCACAGGCGCAAGAACAGAAAGCTGTGTGCTGCTGTCGGTCATCTGAGCCGGGTAAACCAGCGTGCGGGTCAGCTCTTCACCGGTGGTCAGGTTGCGGAATTTTACCTGGCTGTTCATGGTGACCACGTCATGCGGCATCGTCTCAGGCGTGCACATCTGCGCCCGGTCGAGCTCCTCATTCAGGGCGTCGGCCACGGGAAGTGAGGCAAACTCCGCTTTTTCCAGCAGCCTGTCGATACGTTCTGCGTCGAGCTCGTTGATGATAATTGTAGGTCTGGACATTTTTACTCCATGTCGTTAATGCTGCGCGTAACGCAGAAACCAATCCAAAAGAAAACCCTCGCCGTCTGGCAGCGAGGGTTTAACTCTCCCGATGATACTGGCTGAGCGCGCAAGTTTGAAGTGATGAAGGTCACATTCATGGTCCATATGAATTTTCGCTGAAATTTATTCAGTCTTCATTCCGGGCGGAATACGTTACGCTGAGTGTCCTGAACCCGGGCGTTGCGCGAAGCGCTATTCGCGTCAGCCCACCAACGAGAGAGAACTATGTACTTCTACCAACCGTCTCAGGGGCACGGCCTGCCGCACGATCCGCTGAACGCCATTATTGGTCCACGTCCGATCGGCTGGATCTCCTCATGCGACAAGGCCGGTCAGCTCAACCTCGCACCGTATAGCTTCTTTAACTGCTTTAACTATCGCCCGCCGATCATCGGCTTTTCCAGCAACGGCTGGAAGGACAGCGTGCGTAATATTACCGAAACAAAGGAATTTGTCTGGAACCTTGCGACGCGCGATCTCGCGCAAGCGATGAACCAAACCTCTGCGATGCTTCCGCACGATCGGGATGAATTCAGCTTTGCCGGACTTACGCCAGCGGCGAGCCAGCTGGTTAACGCGCCCCGCGTCGCAGAAAGCCCGGTGAACTTTGAGTGCCGCCTGTCGCAGTGCATTCAGCTTACCGGTGCTGACGGCACACCGGTCGATACCTGGCTGGTGCTGGGGGAGGTGGTCGGTATCCATATTGCCGAAACGCTGCTGGAAGAGGGGATTTACCAGACGGCGAAAGCGCAGCCCATCCTGCGTGCGGGAGGGCCGACGGCGTATTATGGCATCAGTGATGAAAACCGGTTTGATATGGTGCGCCCGGGCGCGGATCAGTAGCCGGCTTTATCAATCACGAACTGTTTTCCGCAGTTACCCGGATGTGGCTGCGGGGCAAATGACGCCGCAGAAAGCGGGTTGTTAATGGTGTCCGCCTTCAGCGAAACCTGCATCTCGGTCAGATACGCCGGATTGCCGTTGCAGGTCAGCTTGATCGCTTTGATGTTTTCTTTGCCCCAGCTTTTGGCAACGGCACCGTCAAAGTCGCTGCGATTGACGGTTTTCCCGTAATTATCGGCGAGGAATTTACCGACCGCGCTGTTTTTAACTTCCTGATTCATCCGCACCATCGTGCCGAAATAGGCATCTGGATCGAAACCAAAGCAGACGCCATGTTTGGCATATTCATAACGTTCCAGGCAGGAATTACCGCCCGCGCCCGGCATCACGTCGTTGAGCTTTGCGGCTGCGGAAAGCGACAGTCCGGTTTCGGCGGCATCGCATTTGCGGCTAGCCTTTACTTCCGGCATGTTCGGAATGGGGCGCGTGGCGCAGCCAAAACGCATCCACCGACGTTCATCCACGCCGCGTGCGGCAATAGATTTCGGCAGGCCAGGCCATAGACCGTGAACGGTCAGAAAATCGGCTTTATTATCGCGCTCTTTTTGCAGGCGACATTCGTCAGGTTCATTGCGGTTGCGTTCGACCATGCTCTGGCAAAACCCGGTTTGCCAGGACAGAGCCAGCACATAGCGATCGAAATCGCCATACTGTGTTGCCTTCAGCGGTTCCGCCTGTGCGGAGAAGAGACAGAGAGCAAGCGCGATTGCGCCAGACGGGATGACGATATCCTTCCTGAACATATGATTTCCTGATCGAATGAGTACTATTAATTTCTGGAAGTTATTAAAGCACAAAAAGCGCCCGCAGGCGCTTTTTGGATATCCCTAATTTAGCTTAGGCCGCGCCGGGTACCAGCACTTCCGTGGCGATAATCACGATAATCAGACCAACTATAACGGGCACTGAGGTGCGTTTGACGACTTCGAATGGCGAGATTTTCGCCATCCCGGCAACGGCGACGACCACACCCGACACCGGCGAAATGGTACGGCCCAGGTTTGACGCCTGCAGCATGGGAATGGAAAGGTAGGCCGGGTTAATACCGGAGGAGTGAGCCAGTTTCGGGATCATCTCAACGAAAGCGTAAAAAGGCGCATTACCGGAACCGGTGGTCATCGCCGCCAGCATGGTGAGCACCACCAGAACCAGCATCAGGATAATACTGGCCGAGCCGAACGAGGTGGCGATAGAAATCAGGCTCTGGATAAAGCCGATCGTGCTCAGACCCTGGGCAAAAACGCCCGCTGCAACCAGCAGGATCACCACGCCAGCGAAGGCATCCGCCATACCGCGATACGCAACTTCCAGACCCGAGAAGACTTTTTGCGTGTTAAAACCGCGCACAAACTCCAGCACGGCGGCCAGCAGCATACAGATGACCAGAATGGTGATGATGTGCAGCTGTGGACCCCATTTTCCGTCAAAAATCAGCACTCCGACGATCGGGGTGAACGGCAGAATGGCATAGAACGCGGGAGCGGTCGTGGTGATTTCACTCACGTCCATCATTTCATGGCTGATGTTTTCTTTCTTATCGAGATAACGCTGCCAGAAGAAATGCGCGATCCCCATGCCCACGATGGCAACAATTGAGATCGGTAACGTGGTTTTAAAGGCGAAGTCGATGAGTGACATCTCCGCCGCCTTTGCCGCCAGCACAACGTCGCCGGAGGTCGGGGAGAGAATAATCGCTGCCGGAGACGCGCAAATTGCCGCGGCCGCGCCACGGCTGATACCGACGTTCACCATCACCGGGAACAGCGTCGCCATGAGCAGTACGCCAAGCCCGGTAGCCGACGAAACGGCCAGTGACATCAGGCAGGCGAGGAAATAGGCGGCGACCATCAGCAGATACGGCGAGTTGATGTATTGCAGGGGTTTAGAGGCAAGCTTAACGACCATGTCGTTGGCGCCGATATGGGTCATGTAGGCTGCAAAACCGCACAGCATCATGATCATCATACCCAGATCACCGCCGCGGCTCATGAGCAATATTTTAATGTATTCAACAATATCTGTAGCCGTGTAACCGGTGCTGGTCGCGCTGGCAGGTAACACCTGGTGCCCCATTATTGCGCTGATAATCAGCAGCGTTAGACCGCCGACAAATAATACGCCCGTGGCCGAGTAGCCTTTAATGATGTAGCGTGCGACGCCGACAATGACGACGACTCCAATAAGGAGTTCGAATAACGTAAGCATGATTTCCCCTGTATCTCTGCTGCAATGGAGCACAAAAAATCAAAAAAAAGAAGGATGAAAATGTGCCGAATAATTGGCCTGTTCTTGCTGATTAAAATCAATAAACAGACGACTAAAGAACAGAACAACCGTCTTTTTGCCATGGCCCATACATTTATGTCATGAGGGTCTTGACCGTCAGAAATAGCGCAACATGTCCTAATAATGATAACAAATTGTTAATGTTTTGTGTGGTTTTACATGTCACTGATTCAGAACATTAAATGGGTAAAGTCACACCCCTTGTGGGTTTATTTTGAACGCATCGCCGCCTTTCCTTAAGAATATTCCCGAAAAGAAGCTGAATAATTAGGAATAAAGCCGATGTCGTTAAGCTTTGATTCAACTACTTTATGGTAAACTTTGCCTCGAATACTAAGAATGGTAATTGCATTGTGATTGTACGTAATACATTTTTCTCTATTTTGTTGTTTATTTTTGGGCAGTTAACGTTTTGTTCTGTTGCTCAGGCAGAAGGCAACGCGACGGATAAAGGCTGGTTCTCAACCTTTACGGATAATGTTTCCCAGACATGGACGGCACCTGAACATTATGATCTCTATGTCCCGGCAATAACGTGGCATGCGCGTTTTGCTTATGACAAAGAGAAAACCGATAAATACAACGAGCGTCCGTGGGGCGCGGGTTTTGGCCAGTCGCGCTGGGATGAAAAGGGAAACTGGCATGGCATCTATCTGATGGCCTTCAAAGACTCGTTTAATAAATGGGAGCCGATTGGGGGGTATGGTTGGGAAAAAACCTGGCGCCCGCTAGCGGACGAGAACTTCCACGTCGGTTTGGGCTATACCGCCGGGGTTACTGCACGTGACAACTGGAAATACATTCCAATCCCGGTGCTGCTGCCTTTGGCCTCTATTGGCTATGGCCCCGCAACGTTCCAGATGACCTACATTCCGGGTACGTACAACAACGGTAACGTTTACTTCGCCTGGATGCGTTTTCAGTTTTAACTGACAAAACGTTACATGCTGGTGAAAAAACGCGCAGGCGTTGATTCATAAGCGATAAAAATCTGTCAGTGAAAATTAACGCGACTTTAGTCACTTTTTATCAAAGATCCGCTGGACAAAAGGTCCCACAATTGATGTACTGATAACCGACACAGCATTTGTGTCGTTTTTTAATGTAAAGGTAATTTTGATGTCTAAGATTAAAGGTAACGTTAAGTGGTTTAATGAGTCCAAAGGATTCGGTTTCATTACTCCTGAAGATGGCAGCAAAGACGTGTTCGTACACTTCTCTGCAATCCAGTCTAATGGTTTCAAAACTCTGGCTGAAGGTCAGCGTGTAGAGTTCGAAATCACTAACGGTGCCAAAGGCCCTTCTGCTGCTAACGTAATCGCTCTGTAATTCAGACGCGTCAGCAAGAATTTCAAAACCCGCTCACTGAGCGGGTTTTTTTCGTTTTGAATCAGCCAAGCAGATACATTTTCAGGAAGCTGGCAACGATCAGCACGCTCAACAACACCATTCCTGCGCTCATCAGACTCTGTTTCATTCTGTCACCCTCGTTCAGTATTACATTCAGAGTGACAGAGAAAAATTAAGCCAACATTAACGGTTCGGCTGTTAATGCGCGCTTGCGGAAGAAAATAGCCAAAATGCGATCCCCGTCATCGCAAAGGAGCCGAGCATATTGATCGCCACATTCATCAGCGCCCAGCCGATACGGCCTTCCTGAAAGAGAAAAACCGTCTCCGCAGAAAAGGTTGAGAAGGTGGTCAAACCGCCGCAGAATCCGGTGGTAATCAATACCTTCCACATTGGGTCAATGTGCGTCATTCGGTTAAACCAGGCCAGCCCCATACCAATGATAAAGGCACCAATCAGGTTTGCGGCAAGTGTCCCCATAGGAATCGCCTGATGCAGGGGGTTAAACCGCATACTCAGAAACCATCGCGCAACGCTACCCGTTCCCCCACCAATAAAAACGGCTAAAAGTAGTTGTAACACGCTAAATACCTGCTATTTGATGTGTAAGAGTAGCGAGTTTAACGCCGTTTATGATGAGGGGACAAATATGTATGTAGCGGTAGGGCAGTTTGCCGTCACGCCTGACTGGCATGAGAATGCGAGAACATGCGTCAACCTGATGATGCAGGCCCGGCAGAAAGGCGCGTCGCTGTTGGTTCTCCCCGAGGCGCTGCTGGCCAGAGCAGATAACGACCCGGATTTATCCGTGAAGTCCGCGCAGCCGCTGGACGGCGAATTTTTGCAGCAGCTGCTTGCCCAGAGCACAGGCAATACGATGACGACGATCTTAACGATCCATGTTCCCTCCACGCCGGGTCGAGCAGTCAATACGCTCGTGGCGATTCGTAACGGGACCATCGTCGCACGCTACGCCAAGCTTCATCTCTATGATGCGTTCAGCATCCAGGAGTCGCGACGCGTTGACCCCGGAGACAATATCCCTCCGCTGCTGGAGATTGACGGATTTAAGATCGGGCTGATGACCTGCTATGACCTGCGTTTTCCCGAGCTGGCGCTCCATCTGGCGCTGCAGGGGGCGGACGTACTGGTACTGCCTGCCGCGTGGGTCAAAGGGCAGTTAAAAGAGCATCACTGGGCAACGCTGCTTGCGGCACGCGCGCTGGATACAACCTGCTATGTCGTTGCCGCAGGGGAATGTGGCACGAAAAACATCGGGCAAAGCAGGGTGGTTGATCCGCTGGGGGTGACGATCGCCGCCGCCGCTGAAGCCCCGCATGTGCTGGTGGCGGAGATAAACTCAGAAAGAATTGCGCTTGCGCGTCAGCAATTACCCGTTCTTCGCAATCGTCGGTTTGCGCCACCGCAATTATTGTGATGTTTTTTTCAACAATGCTTGATTCACCTTGTTACAGATTGCTATTGTGTGCACGCGCGAAATGACCGTTAATACAGTCAGGTTTTGGCGCTGAATGCAGCCTGTTTTAAGTAAAGAAGGTATCTATGGGTGAGATTAGTATTACCAAACTGCTGGTGGTTGCCGCACTGGTCGTCCTGCTGTTTGGTACCAAGAAGTTACGCACGCTGGGTGGTGACCTGGGGGCTGCCATCAAAGGCTTTAAGAAAGCGATGAACGATGATGATGCAGCGGCGAAGAAAAGCGCCGAGGATGACGTTCCGGCAGACAAGCTTTCTCACAAAGAGTGACAGCAACGCCTGAGGGCTTGCGAAAAAAAAACCGGCTCATGAGGCCGGTTTTTTTGTATTACTGTAAATGAATATTACAGCATTATTTAACTTCTTCGCCTTTAGCCTGCATATCGGCATGGTATGAGGAGCGAACGAATGGGCCGCAGGCAGCGTGGGTGAAGCCCATCGCCATCGCTTCGGCTTTCATTTCATCGAACTCGTCCGGGCTCACGTAGCGCTGTACCGGCAGGTGGTGACGGCTTGGCTGCAGATACTGTCCGAGGGTAAGCATGGTCACACCGTGGCGGCGAAGATCGCGCATCACCTCGATGATTTCATCATTGGTTTCACCCAGACCCACCATCAGACCAGACTTGGTCGGAATATGCGGATGCGCTTCTTTGAAACGCTCCAGCAGTTTCAGGGACCAGTTATAGTCAGCGCCCGGACGGACCTGACGGTAAAGACGCGGCACGTTCTCCAGGTTGTGGTTAAACACATCTGGCGGCGTCGCGGTCAGGATATCCAGCGCGCGGTCCATACGGCCGCGGAAGTCAGGCACCAGCGTCTCGATTTTGATGTTAGGGCTTTTCTCGCGAATGGCCGTAATACAGTCGGCGAAGTGCTGAGCACCACCATCACGCAGGTCGTCACGGTCAACGGATGTGATAACCACATAACGTAGCGCCATGTCAGCGATGGTCTGCGCCAGTTTCTGGGGTTCGTTAGCATCAGGCGCGACTGGACGGCCATGAGCAACATCGCAGAACGGGCAGCGGCGGGTACAGATAGCACCCAGAATCATAAACGTCGCGGTACCGTGATTGAAACATTCAGCAAGGTTCGGACAAGAGGCTTCTTCACACACGGAGTGAAGGCCATTCTTGCGCATCGCCGCTTTGATCCCCTGGATACGCGAAGAGTCGGCCGGAAGTTTGATTTTCATCCATTCCGGTTTTCTTAACAGCGCCTCGCGCTCTGTAGCCACGTTTTTAACCGGGATAAGGGCCATTTTATCGGCATCGCGGTATTTAACACCGCGTTCCATCACAATGGGTTTACTCATAGCGTGCGTGTTCCAGTTGCGAATATCGAAGGAAAGCGTTTCAATTCAAGGGAATGTCGTATTTATCAACTATTTTTGAACGAACGACAGGCAGTATATCATTGAAACGGTCGTTAAAGCAGCCTGCCAGATCGCCAATTTGTAAAATAGTTGTTGTTTTGTGCCTTTTGCCCTGCGAGTTGCAGGGGCTTGTGCTGGCTAAACCTGTCAGAAGGCCTGACGGATGATGCGGATGACGTTTTCCAGGACTGGATCGCGCAAACTCAGCTTGTTGTAATGCAGTGAAATCTCGATAGATTCCGCATTAAGCTGGCTGAGCGGGATGCTTTCCAGCGGCCAGCATTTTTGTAGCAGGCTGTACAGGCGTGATGGCATAACGCACAGCATATCGCTGCTGCCGATCAGGGATGCGGTGGTAAACATATTGTAACTGCTGAAGCTGATCTGACGTTCCGGGAAAATTTCATCAATACGCTGACGAAGCGCATGATTAGATTGCCCTTCGGTCATGAAAGACGAGTGGTCGTAGTTGCGCAGGTTTTCGATGGTTAACGGCTCGCTAAGAGCAGGATGCTGCTGGCGGCAAACCAGTACCAGGTTATCCGCATAAAGCACATTTTGCCCCAGCGCTCTTGCACTGAAGCTGCCGCTTTCAATAATCAGGTCCGTCTGGAACTGGGCAAGCTGAATGTCAGGTTCATTGAGAGGCACATTGCGAAGCAGGAGCTGCGGAGCATGCTCTTTTACGGCCTGGAAGATCGCTGGCATCACCAGCACCCCGACAGAAGGGGAACAGCCGATGGTGATGGTTCGCTGCTTATCATAGCTCCCGGTTAAATCCAGTGCGCCCAGAATCGACTCCAGCCCCTGGCTGATGTACTCGTGGAGATGCGTGGCATAAGCCGTCGGCGTTACCCCCTGGCCCTTGCGGATAAATAATGGGTCAGGAAATATAGCGCGAAGCTTTTGGATTGACTGGCTTATTGCTGATGGCGTGAGATTAAGAATTTTCGCAGCGTTAACGATACCCTTATGGACATATACCGCCTCAAAAATAGTCAGTAAATTGAGATCAATATTACGTAAAGTCCGAAAAATTTGCGGCTTGTCTTCGCCACCGGGTTCATTCAGTCGTTTGGCTGGTAAATTATTATACTCCACGCTTTCACTCCGTATACATTCACAATATGAATGATAGTTGAATTTATTTATTATGCTTGTAGAGATTCGTAAAGTGTTGGTTTTGTTTCACTTGTTTATCAAGGGCAAACGGTTGTGTGATAATTGCTCACCTTACTTATGCCGTGTTTGCCATGCTTGCTGGAGGCTAAATAATATGTGGCGGTAATATTCGGGCGCTTCGAAAATATAGAATCTGTGGATTATTGTAAAGTGCAAAAGCTGTAAATAAACAGTGGCCCGCCAAATTATCGAGCCATGTTGTATGATGTATTAAGCAGGGATATATTCGTATGGGGGATTGTTAAGTAGCGCTAACATCTGCTTTAAAAGCACGGGACGAATATGTTCTGGCGTAGCGGTTTCAACCCACTGACGCATTTGCGTCATTTCCATGCCGGCGTAGCCGCAGGGGTTAATGCGCTGGAAAGGCGCAAGGTCCATATTAATATTCAAGGCCAGGCCATGGAATGAGCAGCCTTTACGAATACGCAGCCCCAGTGAGCAGATCTTCATTTCCCCAACGTAGACGCCCGGCGCATCGGCGCGTGGATGCGCGTCAATACCATATTCCGCCAGCGTGTTGACGACAGTTTGTTCCAGTAAGGTAACCAGTTCACGCACGCCCAGCTTTTTGCGCTTCAGATTGAGCAGGACGTACATCACCTGCTGACCGGGCCCATGATAAGTGACCTGACCGCCGCGATCGCTCTGAATAACCGGGATATCTCCCGTCATTAACAAATGCTCTGCTTTACCCGCCTGGCCCTGCGTAAATACCGGCAGGTGTTCGACCAGCCAGATCTCATCTGGGGTGCTGTCATCGCGTGAATCGGTGAAGTCATGCATAGCCTGGGAGACAGGCTCATAAGGTTGCAGCCCGAGGTGACGGACCAGAATTTTATCCTGATACAAAACTGCGTCTCCGAAGACGAGGGACAAAAGGTGTGGAGGAGTATATCACAGCGGGGAGAGGGGTTACCCGGCAAACCGGGTAACCGCAAAGGGACTACAGCACCATACGAACAATTTCGATATTGCCGAGCTCTTCGTACAGCGTTTCCACCTGCTCAATATGTGTCGCAGTGATGGTAATAGAAACCGAGTGGTAGTTGCCCTTGCTGCTTGGTTTTACTGACGGAGAGTAGTCACCCGGCGCATGGCGCTGTACCACTTCAACCACCTGATCAACCAGCTCAGGTTTCGCCAGACCCATTACTTTGTAGGTAAATGAGGTTGGGAATTCAAGCAGTTCGTTAAGTTTGGTTTTCATGTCAGCTCCGGCGTAACGTCAAAAAATAATAACTCCCACGTCAGGTGGGAGTTATCAGGATACTTAGTATATGGGGATCAAAATCACACTTTCAAGTGTTCAATTTTTAACCAAACCAGTGGTGGAACATCAATTTAATGTAATCAATGATTTTGCCGAAGAAATTGCCTTCAGGAATTTCTTGCAGAACAACCAGCGGACGCTGATCGATTGTTTTTCCATCCAGCTGGAAGTTGATCGTACCCACAACCTGGTTTTTCTGCAGCGGGGCATGCAGCTCGGTGCTGTTCAGCACGTAGCTGGCTTTCAGATCCTTCATGCGACCGCGTGGAATGGTCAGGTAGAGATCTTTATCAACGCCGAGAGAAGCACGGTCGTTGTCGCCGAACCAGACGGGTTCAGACGCAAACTCTTTCCCTGCTTTCAGTGGGTTCACGGTTTCGAAGAAGCGGAAGCCCCAGGTCAGCAGTTTCTTGCTTTCTGTTTCACGACCTTTAAAGGTGCGGCCGCCCATCACGGCAGAGATCAGACGCATCTGACCTTCAGTGGCAGAGGCCACCAGGTTGTAGCCCGCTTTATCGGTGTGGCCAGTTTTGATGCCGTCAACGTTCAGGCTGTTATCCCACAGCAGGCCGTTACGGTTGGTCTGACGAATACCGTTGAAGGTGAACTCTTTTTCTTTATAGATAGAGTATTCATTCGGTACATCGCGGATCAGCGCCTGACCAATCAGGGCCATGTCACGTGCGGAGCTGTACTGACCGTCTGCGTCCAGTCCGTGTACGGTCTGGAAATGGCTGTTTTTCAGACCCAGCGCGTTAACGTAGCTGTTCATCAGGCCCACGAAGGCATCCTGGCTACCGGCGGCGAAGTCGGCCATCGCCACGCAGGCATCGTTACCAGACTGCAGGTTGATACCGCGAATCAGCTGGGAAACAGGAACCTGCATACCCGGCTTCAGGAACATCAGAGAGGAACCTTTGAAAACAGGGTTCCCGGTCGCCCACGCATCGTTACCGATGGTGACCAGATCCGATTCTTTGAATTTACCTGCCTTCATCGCCTGGCCGATAACGTAGCTGGTCATCATTTTGGTCAGGCTGGCCGGGTCACGGCGGGCATCGGCATTCTGTTCTGCCAGCACTTTGCCAGAGTTGTAATCGATCAGGATGTAGGATTCCGCGTCGATTTGCGGAACGCCAGGGATCATGGTCTTGATATTCAGGTCATCGGCGTGAGCTGCAGAGAGCGCAGCAGCGCAAAGGGCCGTGGTCAGCGCCATGCGCTGCACAAAACGAGCAGAAAAAGTGGTCTTCATGGTCAGAACTACGACATCCGTGATGGAATTAAAAAAAGTGCCTTACTATAGCAAATGCTATTCAGGCAGGCATCCGACTTTAAGCATGAGTTTGTGAATGTGTTTTACACTAACTGACAATTCGGATACCGCCGGTTAATTATTTCGCAACAGCGATAAATGACTGAAGTTGAGCTTCATTCTGCAGACGCTGCTGCAGGGACGCGGCCTGCGATTTGCTGGCAAACGGCCCCATCTGAATGCGCCAGACCGCGCCGTTCTGCTCAACGCGTCCCGGTACGCCAAACTGCTGGCTCAGACGCTGTTGATACTGCCTGGCACGGGCCTGATCGCTCACTGCGCCTACCTGAACCACATAGCTGCCGCTGGCCGCTGCTGGAGCCGCTACCACCGCACTTTGCGTGGCTGCAGGCGCCGTTACGGGAGCCGGCTGGGTTACTGGTGCCGCAACGGGAGCAGGGGCTGGAGTCGGCTCACTGCCTTCCAGCACGCCCGAGGCTAAGGTCGTCGGTGCGCCAAGAAAGCCACTACTCTTTACCGGCGCGCCGGTAGAATCCTCGCTTTGCAGCGTGTCATTGCTGATCGGGCGTATTTCTCCCCCCGGCTGAGCAGGCTCTGCCGGAGACGAGACGCTTCCCATTCCGCCGTCAAGATTTGGGCGGTCAGGAAGGGCATAGGTCTGTTTTGCCACCGTCGTACACGCGGTACCCGGCCCGGAGAGCGAACCATCCTGTGCGACGATAATCGGGTCAATACGGACTTTGGTGTTGTTTGAGGTGTTCAGGCGATCGGCAGACGCGCGCGAGAGGGAAATCACCCGGTCATTCCCGTAAGGACCACGGTCGTTGATACGCACGACGATCATACGGCCATTCGCCAGGTTGGTGATACGAGCGTAGCTCGGGATCGGCAGCGTCGGGTGTGCTGCCGTTAGCTGCATTGGGTCGAACGCTTCCCCGGAAGCCGTCAGGTTACTGCCCGGCTCGGCATCATAAATGGCGGCAAAGCCCGCCTGACTGAAACGGGAAGGATCCTGAACAATTTTATAGCTTTTGCCGTCGCGCTGGTAATCCTGATTGGCACTGGCATTCAGCGGTTCATAAACGGGATCGGCACCGCTGATTTCAACGATCGGGCCATTACACACCGCAGGCTGCGGCGGCGCGACGGTTGCCTGTTGCTGACCATCATCACTTGTGCAGGCCGCAAGTAAACTTGCCACGATGCAGATCCCCAGCCACTGCTTACGCATTCCGAACCCCTTATTTTTATACGCTTTTTGACAACATTTTTCTGTGGGTATGGATCGACATCACGATACCAAACCCGGCCATCAACACGATCAGTGCCGAGCCTCCGTAACTCACCAGCGGCAGCGGTACGCCTACCACCGGCAGAATACCACTCACCATACCAATATTTACGAAGACATAAACGAATAAAATCAGCATCAACCCGCCAGCCATGACGCGACCAAAAGTGGTTTGCGCGCGTGCTGCAATCCACAATCCCCGCATGATCAGCAGTACGTACAGCGCCAGCAATATTAAGATGCCAACCAGCCCCAGCTCTTCCGCCAGTACGGCGAAGATAAAGTCGGTGTGGCGTTCCGGTAAAAATTCCAGCTGCGACTGCGTGCCGTGCAGCCAGCCTTTACCGCGCAGGCCGCCGGAGCCAATCGCAATCTTGGACTGAATAATATGATAGCCCGCGCCCAGCGGATCGGTTTCCGGATCGAGCAGCATCATGACGCGCTGGCGCTGGTAATCATGCATCAGGAAGAACCAGAGGATAGGAATGAACGCTGCAATCAGCACCACCGCGATACCAATCAGGCGCCAGCTCAGTCCCGACAGGAAAAGGACAAACAGGCCGGAAAGGGCGATAAGAATTGAGGTGCCAAGGTCAGGCTGCGCCGCAACCAGCAGCGTCGGCAGGAAAATCAGCACCAGCGCGATGGCGGTGTTTTTCAGCGACGGTGGACAGACGTCGCGGTTGATAAAGCGTGCCACCATCAATGGAACGGCGATTTTGGCAATTTCCGAGGGCTGGAAGCGGACAACGCCCAGATCCAGCCAGCGCTGCGCCCCTTTTGAAATGGCACCAAACGCATCTACCGCAACCAGCAAAATAATACAGAAGATGTAGAGATAGGGCGCCCAGCCTTCGTAGACGCGCGGCGGGATTTGCGCCATCACCACCATGATGATCAGACCCATGGCGATCTGGCCGATTTTGCGCTCCATCATGCCGATGTCCTGGCCGCTGGCGCTCCAGATAACCAGGGCGCTGTACACCAGCAGAGCCAGCAGGATCAGCAGCATGGCTGGGTCGATGTGGATTTTATCCCACAGCGATTTTTTATTTGGATTATCCGTCATGATTATTGGTCCTCCGCCGCAGCGGCGGCCGGGTTTTCAGCCGGCAGTTCGGTGTTGTTATCACCCAGCATAATGTGGTCAAGGATCTGGCGCATGATGGTCCCTACTGCTGGCCCGGCACCGCCGTTCTCCAGAATCATCGCCACCGCGACCTGCGGGTTATCATAAGGGGCAAACGCCGTCATCAGCTTATGGTCACGAAGACGTTCAGCAATGCGGTGCGCGTTATAGGTTTCGTTGGCTTTCAGACCAAACACCTGCGCAGTACCGGATTTCGCGGCCACTTTGTACGGCGTACCGGCGAAGTACTTATGCGCGGTACCGTTCGGGCGGTTTGCCACGCCGTACATACCGTCTTTCGCAATTTCCCAGAAGCCGGAATGGATGTCACCCACCGGGGCCTCGTGCGGCTGGTTCCACGGTACTTTTTTGCCGTCTTCAACCGTGCTCTGTAGCAGATGCGGCACTTTTACCACGCCGTCATTGATGAGGATCATCATGGCCTTGTTCATCTGAAGCGGCGTTGCCGTCCAGTAGCCCTGACCGATACCTACCGGAATGGTGTCACCCTGATACCACGGTTTTTTAAAGCGCTTCAGCTTCCATTCACGCGTTGGCATGTTGCCAGAACGTTCTTCTGAAAGGTCCACGCCGGTGTAATGCCCGTAGCCGAATTTGCTCATCCACTCTGACAGGCGGTCGATACCCATGTCATACGCCACCTGATAGAAGAAGGTATCCGCAGATTCTTCCAGCGATTTGGTGACGTTGAGATGACCGTGGCCCCATTTTTTCCAGTCACGATAGCGCTTATCTGAACCCGGCAGCTGCCACCACCCCGGGTCAAACAGGCTGGTATTACGGTTGATGACGCCGGCACTCAGCGCAGAGACCGCCACGTACGGTTTAACCGTGGATGCCGGCGGGTAAACCCCTTGCGTCGCGCGGTTGACCAGCGGCGTGTTAGGGTCATTCAGCAGACCGGAATAGTCTTTACTGGAAATGCCGTCAACAAAGAGGTTCGGGTCATAGCTAGGCATGGAGACCATTGCCAGGATGCCGCCGGTACGAGGATCGGTGACCACAACGGCTGCACGGCTACCCGCCAGCAGGGTTTCGATATACTGCTGAAGTTTGAGGTCGAGCGTCAGATAGACGTCATGCCCCGCCTGAGGCGGCACTTCTTTTAGCTGACGGATCACGCGGCCGCGGTTGTTAACCTCAACCTCTTCATAGCCGGTTTGCCCGTGCAGAACGTCTTCGTAGTAACGTTCGATCCCCAGCTTACCGATATCGTGAGTAGCAGCGTAGTTGGCCAGCTTGCCGTCTTTATCAAGGCGGTCGACGTCTTTGTCATTAATCTTGGAAACGTAGCCAATCACATGCGTCAGCGCGGAGCCGTAGGGATAGTAGCGACGCTTATATCCCTTCACTTCCACGCCGGGGAAACGGTACTGATTCACCGCAAAGCGGGCCACCTGGACTTCCGTAAGATTGGTTTTAACCGGAATCGAGGTGAAGCGGTGAGAGCGGGCGCGCTCTTTTTTAAACGCCGCGATATCGTCATCGTTAAGGTCTACAACGCTTTTCAGCGCTTCCAGCGTATCCTGAACATTATCGACTTTTTCCGGCATCATCTCGATTTGATAGATGGTGCGGTTCAACGCCAGCGGGGTGCCGTTACGATCGTAAATAATGCCGCGGCTGGGTGCGATAGGCACCAGCTTAATGCGGTTTTCGTTTGAACGCGTCTGGTAGTCGGTAAAGCGGACAATTTGCAGATTATAGAGGTTGGCGATCAGCACGCCGGTAAGCAGCAAAATCCCGGTAAAGGCGACCAGCGCCCGGCGCACAAACAGCGCGGACTCAGCCGTATAGTCGCGAAAAGAATTCTGTAGTTTCATCCGCTGCTTAATCTACCCTGGTCAGTCATTACTCGCGGTGATAGGGGTGGTTGGTAGTAATGCTCCACGCGCGATACAGGCTTTCTGCCACCAGTACCCGAACGAGCGGGTGGGGAAGCGTCAGCGCGGAGAGGGACCAACTTTGTTCAGCCGCTGCTTTGCAGGCAGGGGATAACCCTTCTGGTCCGCCAATCAACAGACTGACGTCACGGCCATCCTGCTTCCAGCGCTCCAGTTCTTGTGCCAGCTGCGGCGTATCCCAGGGTTTACCTGGAATATCGAGGGTGACGATGCGGTTTTTGCCAGCGGCAGCCAGCATCAGTTCGCCCTCTTTATCGAGAATACGTTTGATATCAGCGTTCTTGCCGCGCTTCCCGGCGGGAATTTCCACCAGCTCGAACGGCATGTCTTTTGGAAAACGACGCAGATATTCAGTAAAACCGGTTTGTACCCAGTCCGGCATTTTGGTGCCGACGGCGACCAGCTGTAACTTCACGCATTAACCCCAGAGTTTTTCCAGCTCATACAGGCGACGGCTCTCGTCCTGCATGACGTGGACAATCACATCGCCGAGGTCGACTACCACCCAGTCAGCCGTCGCTTCACCTTCAACACCCAGCGGCAACAGCCCTGCTGCACGCGATTCCTGAACCACGTGATCGGCAATTGAAACAACATGACGCGTCGATGTACCGGTGCAGATGATCATGCAGTCGGTAATACTGGATTTACCCTTAACGTCGATAGCGATGATGTCCTGACCTTTCAGGTCATCAATTTTGTCAATAACAAAATCCTGGAGTGCTTTACCCTGCAAGTTTTCCCCCTGGGGTGAATGAGATTGTAAAACTTTGAATTCGTAGCCAGACAGTATACCTGAACTCACGCCTGCGTCGGGACAAATGTCTCCGGCCGGGCTTTTGAAGGCGGGTATCATCCCACCCTCCGCCTGAGATTGCATTGCCATTTTTGTAAAACAATTTCTGTAAAGCAATGATCGGCGGGAAAGTCTGGCAGCGGAGAATAACAGTATGGCTTACCCTGTCAAGGCGGGATAAACAATAAGCCGCTTTTTATGCTCTCCGGCTATTCATCTGCGCTTTTCTGATACAAACCGTGCGCATGGATATAGGCCAGCACCGGGGTCGGCAGCAGATCGTCACACGCTAAACCCTGCTGTAAACGCTCGCGAATGAGGGTTGCAGAGATATCAAACCACGGCGTTTCCGCCAGATAGATCTTCCCGGCAGGCTGGTTGTGAAGATCTTCAACATTATCGGTGAGGTGGTCTTCCAGCCACTGCTGGTACTGCTCTTCGCGCATGGTCAGCGGATAGCCGGGACGGCGGCAGACGAGCAGATGGCTGTTCTCCAGGATGGTTTCATACTGATGCCACGTAGGGAAATTCAGCAGAGAATCCTGGCCGATGATAAAGGCAAGCGGCTGGTCTGGCCCTTGTTCGGCGCGCCACTCCTGAAGCGTCTGAGACGTCCAGGAGGGCGTGTCGCGACGCAGCTCACGCTCGTCAAGTCGGAATAGCGGTTTATCTGCGATGGCAAGGGCAAGCATCTCTTTTCGCTGCTCGCTGGTCGCCTCGGGTTGTGGACGATGGGGCGGGACATTGTTGGGCATGATGGTGACGCGCTGAAGGCCGATCAGATTTGCCAGAATTTCAACCGGCTTCAGATGCCCGTAATGTACCGGGTCGAAGGTGCCGCCATATAAGGCCTGTAAAGAATGCATGCTATCCATCAATAAAAACGTCTGCCAGCGCCTTGTGGCAGAGCAGGAGAGAAAGACTTTCCAGCTCCGCCCAGACCGACTGGCCATAATCTTGTTTTAACGTGAGCTCAGCGCGCATCAGAAGCTGCACTGCCTGACGAAGCTGTTCATGACTCAGGCGGTTGACGGCTTCGGTGATCAAAGCCCGGCGATTTTGCCACACGCGGTGTTTATCAAACAGCGAACGCAGCGGCGTATGGGCAGACTGACGCTTGAGCGTAATCAGCAGCAGCAACTCGCGCTGCAGCGTACGCAGCAGAATAACCGGTTCGCTCCCTTCGAGACGCAGCTGTTGCAGAATATGCATGGCGCGTTTGCTTTTCGCCGACAGCAGCGCGTCCACCCAGTGGAACGGCGTGAAGTGCGCCGCGTCGTTAACGGCCTGCTCGACGCGCGGCAAGGTCAGCTTGCCATCCGGCCAGAGCAGGGAGAGTCTGTCCAGCGCCTGCGCCAGGGCCAGCAGGTTACCTTCATAGCAGTAGCAGAGCAGTTGGTTCGCCGCATCATCCAGCTGAAGGTTGTTCTGCTTCGCTCTCGCTGCCACCCATTTGGGCAGATGCGCCTGTTCAGGCGTCTGACAGGTGACCTGCACCGCGTGGGCTGCGAGTTGGGTGAACCACGCCGCATTTTCCTGCGCTTTGGTGAGCTTGTTGCCGCGCACAATCAGTAGCAGATCGCTGTGAAGCAGGCTGACCAGCGTGGCCAGCTGTTCATTGATGGCCGCGTTAGGGCCGTTCTCCGGCAGCAGGATCTGAATTGTCTGGCGCGACGCAAAAAGGCTCATCGCCTGACAGAGTGAGAAGAGGGCATTCCAGTCGGTGTTGTTATCCAGCTGGACGGTGTGGTGTTCATCGAAGCCCTGAGAGGCGGCTTCATGCCGCACGGCATCCAGGCTTTCCTGAAGCAATAACGGATCGTTTCCAAGAAGCAGATACGCCGCGCGCAGCCCTTCTTTGAGCTGCGCGCGGAGTTGTTCAGGATACAGCCTGATCATCATTTACCCAGAGAGTTAGCAGCAGGAAGCGTGCCAGCAACCGGTTTTTCAACAATGTCAGAGCCTTGTCGGGTAGACGCTGCAATACCTGGCAGTTTACGGATCAGCTGTTCCGCCGCCTTGTCGTACATTTCGTTGATGATAATCTGCTGTTCGGCATCTTTTGCCAACGCCGTCTGCGGGTTATCGAAGAACGAACGGAACACTTTCGTGCTGATCGGATAGATGTCTTTACCCGGGATCAGGACCGCTGCGTTGACCGTCAGCACCATCTGATATTCAGCTGTACGACCGTCCTGGAAGATTGAGGCCGTATCTCTCGACAGACCTCCTCCGATGATACGCAGAGACGGTACATCCTGGCGCAGCGTTTGTTTCTCAACAAGCTCAACGCCGTTCAGACGCAGCTGATTACGAACTGCCCGGCTGAGTGGACCATTCGGATCCGATGAGTCGAAAATCATCGTTTTCATCTCAGCAGGCACCGCCGTGGTATTGCGCAGGTGCCAGCCACAGCCAGCGGTAACAAGCACCGCCAGTGATAAGAGTATTGTTGCCAGTTGTCGCACGTTTCCTCCCGCGCTTAGCCAACGACCAGATTGAGCAGTTTACCCGGTACGTAGATCACTTTACGTACGGTAACGCCCTCAAGATATTTTGCGACCAGAGGTTCCTGGCCCGCGCGCTCGCGAACCTGTTCTTCGGTTGCATCGACCGCCACGGTAATTTTACCGCGGACTTTGCCGTTTACCTGGACCACAACCAGCGTCGTGTTTTCCACCATCGCGGCTTCGTCAGCCTGCGGCCACGGCGCGTTGTCAATATCGCCTTCGCCTTTCAGCTCCTGCCACAGGGTGAAGCTGACGTGCGGAGTGAACGGGTTCAGCATGCGAACGACGGCCAGCAGCGCTTCACGCATTAAGGCACGATCCTGCTCGCCGTCCTGCGGAGCCTTCGCCAGCTTGTTCATCAGTTCCATAATAGCCGCAATTGCGGTATTGAAGGTCTGACGACGACCAATATCATCGGTCACTTTCGCAATCGTTTTATGAACATCGCGACGCAGCGCCTGCTGATCTTCAGTCAGTGCGGCGGCGTTCAGCGCCGGGGCATCGCCCAGTGCAGTGTGTTCGTAAACCAGTTTCCAGACGCGTTTCAGGAAGCGGTTCGCCCCTTCCACGCCGGACTCCTGCCATTCCAGGGTCATGTCGGCCGGAGAGGCAAACATCATGAACAGACGCACGGTGTCCGCACCGTAACGCTCAACCATTACCTGCGGATCGATGCCGTTGTTTTTCGACTTAGACATCTTGCTCATGCCGGTATAGACCAGTTCATGACCTTCGGCGTCTTTCGCCTTAACGATACGGCCTTTCTCGTCGCGCTCGACGATCGCATCAACCGGAGAAACCCAGTTACGCTCGCCGTTGGCACCGACGTAATAGAACGCATCTGCCAGTACCATGCCCTGACACAGCAGCTGTTTTGCTGGTTCGTCAGAGTTCACCATGCCTGCATCGCGCATCAGTTTGTGGAAGAAGCGGAAGTAGAGCAGGTGCATGATGGCGTGTTCGATGCCGCCGATATAGATATCAACCGGCAGCCAGTAGTTTGCCGCATCGGAATCGAGCATACCGTCCTGATACTGCGGGCAGGTGTAGCGCGCATAGTACCAGGATGACTCCATAAAGGTGTCAAAGGTGTCGGTTTCACGCAGCGCAGGCTGACCGTTGACGGTGGTTTTTGCCCACTCAGGATCGGCTTTGATCGGGCTGGTGATACCGTCCATGACCACGTCTTCCGGCAGGATCACCGGGAGCTGATCTTCCGGCGTTGGCATCACGGTGCCATCTTCCAGCGTCACCATTGGGATTGGCGCGCCCCAGTAACGCTGACGGGACACGCCCCAGTCGCGCAGACGGAAGTTAACTTTACGCTCGCCTACGCCCAGAGAGGCCAGCTTATCGGCGATGGCGTTGAAGCCCTCTTCGAAGCTCAGGCCGCTGAATTCACCGGAGTTGAACAGGGTGCCTTTTTCGGTCAGCGCTTGTTCGGACAGGTCGGGTTCAGAACCATCGGCGGCCAGAATAACGGCTTTAATCGGCAGGCTGTATTTGGTGGCAAACTCGTAGTCGCGCTGATCGTGGCCCGGAACGGCCATTACCGCGCCTGTACCGTACTCCATCAGCACGAAGTTCGCTGCCCAGACAGGGATCGCTTCGCCAGTCAGTGGATGCTTCGCATAGAAGCCTGTCGCGACGCCTTTTTTCTCCATCGTCGCCATGTCGGCTTCGGCCACTTTGGTGTTGCGGCACTCGTCGATGAAGGTGGCCAGCTCCGGGTTGTTCTCTGCCGCTTTCTGCGCCAGCGGGTGACCTGCGGCTACGGCCAGGTAGGTCGCGCCCATGAAGGTGTCCGGGCGGGTGGTGTAGACAGTCAGGGTCTGGTCATAGTTCTCAACGTTGAAGGTAATCTCCACGCCTTCAGAACGGCCGATCCAGTTGCGCTGCATGGTCTTAACGGTATCTGGCCAGTGGTCGAGGTTATCCAGATCGTTCAGCAGCTCATCAGCGTAAGCGGTGATTTTGATAAACCACTGTGGGATCTCTTTACGCTCAACTTTGGTGTCACAGCGCCAGCAGCAGCCGTCGATAACCTGTTCGTTCGCGAGAACGGTCTGGTCGTTCGGACACCAGTTAACGGCAGAGGTCTTCTTATATACCAGGCCTTTTTTGTACAGCTCGGTGAAGAACTTCTGCTCCCAGCGATAGTATTCCGGAGTACAGGTTGCCAGCTCGCGGCTCCAGTCATAGCCAAAGCCCAGCATTTTGAGCTGGTTTTTCATGTACGCGATGTTGTCGTACGTCCACGGTGCCGGTGCGGTGTTGTTTTTGACCGCCGCGCCTTCCGCAGGCAGACCGAACGCATCCCAGCCGATAGGCTGCAGAACGTTTTTGCCCAGCATGCGCTGGTAGCGTGCAATCACATCGCCGATGGTGTAGTTACGCACATGGCCCATGTGTAGTCGACCAGAAGGATAGGGAAGCATCGACAGGCAGTAATACTTCTCTTTGCTCTCGTCTTCGGTTACTTCAAAGGTGCGCTTCTCGTCCCAGTGTTGCTGGACTTTTGATTCTATCTCTTCCGGGCGGTATTGCTCTTGCATGGCAGCCAGTGGTCCTGTTTTCAATACAGCTACAAATGTAGCCAATGGATGTGGTAATTCAGATCCGCATAGCATAGCCCAAACGCCCGCGTCAAAACAGCCTTTCGCACAAATGCGCTTTGCAGGAATTTACCGGGTCTGTGCTTCACCTGACAAAGCGGCGATGAAATAAGGTCTATTATTAGAAATAGTTACTTACCCGGGAGGCAAAATGATGAACAAGGTTGCTCAATTTTACCGCGAACTGGTGGCGACACTGACGGAACGGCTGCGTAACGGCGAGCGAGATATCGACGCGCTGGTGGAGCAGGCGCGTGCCCGCGTGACGCAAACGGGTGAGTTAACGCGAACCGAAGTGGAAGAGGTGACGCGCGCCGTGCGTCGCGATCTGGAAGAGTTCGCGCGCAGCTACCAGGAGAGCCAGGAGGAGGTCACGGACAGCGTTTTTATGCGGGTGATTAAAGAGAGCCTGTGGCAAGAGCTGGCCGACATCACGGATAAAACGCAGCTGGAGTGGCGCGAGGTCTTTCAGGATTTGAACCATCACGGTGTGTATCACAGTGGTGAGGTGGTCGGCTTGGGAAATCTGGTATGTGAGAATTGCCACCATCATATTGCGGTATATACGCCGGATGTCCTGCCGCTGTGTCCGAAATGCGGCCACGATCAGTTCCAGCGTCGGCCGTTTGAGCCATAAAAAAAGCAAAACTCTCTGCTCCCTCTCCCCGTGGGAGAGGGCGGGGGTGAGGGCATCAGGCCGCAGAATAGTAAGCCAGTCTCTCCGCCAGCAAATCCACAAACGCCTCGCGGTCGATGTCCACCATCACCGTGGTATTCGGTTTATTCCCCGTCAGCGAGTAGTAATCCACCACCGTCATTCCCTGGGTGTATTTTCCCTGCGTCTCAACACCAACCCATCTGTCCACCGTAGTGAACATCTCCGGCTTCAGTAGCCAGGCAATGGTGCACGGGTCATGCAGCGGCGCGCCGTGGAAGCCCCATTTCTCTGCTTTGTGATACTCCATAAAGAAGTCGAGCAGCTCGGCCACGGTTGTCGCGACCGTATTACCCACGGAGCGGAATCGCTCAATATCGTCCGCCATAATCTGCGCGCGGTGGGTAACGTCCAGCCCCGCCATTACAATTGGTAAGCCGGACTGGAAGACGATTTCCGCGGCTTCCGGGTCGACAAAGATGTTGAACTCCGCCGCAGGCGTCCAGTTCCCCAGCCCCATGGCCCCGCCCATAATCACAATTCGGGCAATTTTATTATGCAGCTCAGGATGGCTGTTCAGCAGCAGCGCAACGTTGGTTTGCGGTCCGGTTGCCACCAGCGTTACCGGTTCTGCACTCTCACGTAGAACCTTCGCCATCAGCTCCACGGCGGTACAGTTTTGCGGCGTGAAACCCGGCTCCGGCAGTGCCGGACCGTCCAGCCCGCTTTCACCATGAACGTTGTCGGCAATAATCAGCTCGCGCATCAGCGGCTTCACGGCCCCGCCGGCGACAGGAATGTCGGTGCGTTTGAGCAGCGTGAGCATGCGCAGCACGTTGCGCAGGGTTTTGTCCGGCGTCTGGTTTCCGGCGGACGAGGTGACGGCTTTTACCTCGAGTTCAGGGGAGGCAAGAGCGAGGACGAGCGCGATCGCGTCGTCATGACCCGGATCGCAATCGAGAATAATAGGCTGTGCCATAGCGTTCTCCATACGTAGCGTTATTTTGTGACAAGGTTAACGCTGCAATGTGACGCCGACGAGAGGAACTGAGTGAAAGCGTGAAGCAGTGCGCAATCCGCAGATTGCGCACCGGGAAGATTAGTGCAGGATTTTCGCGAGGAAATCTTTCGCACGCTCTGATTTCGGGTTAGCGAAGAACTCTTCTTTCGGTGAGTCTTCGACAATTTTCCCTTCGTCCATAAAGATTACGCGGTTGGCCACTTTACGGGCAAAGCCCATTTCGTGGGTCACCACCATCATGGTCATCCCTTCGTGCGCCAGTTCGACCATTACGTCCAGCACTTCGTTGATCATCTCTGGATCGAGCGCCGACGTTGGCTCATCAAACAGCATTGCCACCGGATCCATACACAGCGCGCGGGCGATCGCCACACGCTGCTGTTGGCCGCCAGAAAGCTGTGCCGGGAACTTATCGGCATGCGCCGAAAGCCCAACGCGTTCCAGGAGCTTCAGACCTTTCTCGCGCGACGCTTTTTTATCACGCTTCAGCACTTTTACCTGCGCCAGCGTCAGGTTCTCAATAATGGAGAGGTGAGGGAACAGCTCAAAATGCTGGAACACCATGCCAACGTGAGAGCGAAGCTGGGCGAGGTTGGTTTTCTTATCGTTGACTTTGGTGCCGTTGACAACGATCTCACCCTGCTGCACCGGCTCCAGTCCGTTGACGGTTTTAATCAGCGTCGATTTACCGGAGCCGGACGGCCCGCATACCACCACCACGTCGCCTTTTTTGACTTCGGTGGAGCAGTCGGTCAGCACCTGAAAGTGCCCATACCATTTAGAAACATTTTTCAGGGAAATCATTATACCGTCCTTTTCTTCAGCCAGCTGACCAACAGCGACGCGCTTAAACTAATCACAAAATAGACCGCACCCGCAAAGAGCACCATCTCGACCTGCGTACCATCACGTTCACCGATGGTTGACGCGGTACGGAAGAAGTCTGCCAGACTCAGCACATAGACCAGTGAGGTATCCTGGAACAGCACGATACCCTGGGTCAGCAGGAGCGGAACCATGGCGCGAAACGCCTGCGGCAGAATAATAAGCTGCATGGACTGCCAGTGCGTCATTCCCAGTGCCAGCGCGGCGCTGGATTGCCCGCGGGAGATACTCTGAATGCCCGCTCGGATAATTTCTGAGTAGTAAGCGGCCTCGAACATTGAGAACGCCACCATGGCGGAGATCAGACGGATATCGGTTTTCGGCGACAGCCCCAGCACGTTCTGCAGGAAGCCGGGCACAATCAGGTAAAACCACAGCAGCACCATCACCAGCGGGATGGAGCGGAACACGTTAACGTAGGCGGTCGCAAACCAGGCGAGCGGCTTAAAGCTCGACAGGCGCATGACGGCCAGCAGGGTGCCCCAGACGATACCAATGATGATGGCAATAACGGTGATTTTTAAGGTAATCACCAGGCCATCAAGCAGGTAAGGCATGGATGGAACGATAGAACTCCAGTCAAATTCGTACATTATTTGCCCCCCAGATTACCCGGCAGGCGGATTTTGCGTTCAACCAGGTTCATCACCAGCATGATGAAAGCGTTAATCAGAACATACGCGAGCGTGATCGCGGTGAAGGATTCCCACGCGTGAGCGGAATAATCCAGCAGCTTGCCCGCCTGCGCGGCCATGTCGACCAGGCCGATAGTCGAGGCGATGGCCGAGTTTTTCACCAGGTTCATCATCTCGGAGGTCATCGGTGGAACGATAACGCGGTAGGCGTTAGGCAGCAGCACGTAGCGGTAGGTTTGGGGCAGCGTCAGGCCCATTGCCAGGCCCGCGTTTTTTTGTCCGCGCGGCAATGACTGAATGGCGGCACGCACCTGCTCGCAAACGCGCGCAGCGGTAAACAGCCCCAGACACATCATGGAGGAGACAAAGAACTGCACGTTCGGATCCAGTTCCGACTTGAACCACATGCCAATATTTTCCGGCAGCAGTTCCGGGATGACCAGATACCAGGTAAAGAATTGCACGATCAGCGGAACGTTACGGAACAGTTCCACATACAGGGTGCCAAGCGTTGAAAGAAAACGGTTAGGGACGGTGCGCAGAATACCGAACAGAGAACCGACAAGAAACGCGATAATCCACGCCGTTATCGATAGTGCCACGGTGACCTGAAAGCCGCTCCACAGCCAGCCAAGATAGGTGGTGTTGCCGAACGGGGCTTGTTGCAGGAATATGCCCCAGTTCCAGTCTATTGACATAATAAACTCCAGAAAAAAAAGGGTAGCAGCGCTACCCTCGAAGATTGGTGAGAAGCTCATTTTTCGCGCTGAGTGGGGAACGACCACTCAACGTATAGTCTGTCCATGCTTCCCGACAATCGAGAGGGCAGGAGATCCCGCCCCTGTAGTTCTAATTAGTTAAGAGCCTTGTCATTTGGAGATTTGAACAGCGCCTTCATGTCGTCAGACAGTTCAAAATTCATGTTCAGGTTTTTTGGTGGAATCGGGTTCTTGAACCATTTGTCGAACCATTTTTCCGCTTCGCCGGAGGTCTGCACCTGAGCGATGGTGTCATCGATCAGCTTTTTGAACTGCGGATCGTCTTTACGCAGCATACAGCCGTAGGCTTCTTTGGACTGCGCGGTACCGACGATATCCCAGTTGTCTGGTTTCTTCGCTTTCGCACGTTCGCCCGCCAGCAGGGCGTCATCCATCATAAACGCGACGGCACGACCGCTTTCCAGGGTACGGAAGGAGTCGCCATGGTCTTTCGCGCTGATGATGCGCATATCCATTTTCTTCTCGTCGTTCAGCTTATGCAGCAGCACTTCTGACGTGGTACCGGAGGTCACAACAACCGCTTTGCCTTTCAGGTCAGCGAAGTCTTTGATCTCGCCGCCTTTCTTCGTCAGCAGACGAGTGCCCACGACAAAGATGGTGTCAGAGAAGGCAGCCTGTTTCTGACGCTCGAGGTTGTTGGTGGTGGAGCCACACTCGAAGTCAAAGGTGCCGTTTTGCAGCAGTGGAATACGGTTCTGTGAAGTGATTGGGATCAGCTTCACCTGCAGGTCAGGTTTGTTCAGCTTTTTCTTCACAGCTTCAACGATGGCGTTGGAGTAATCCTGTGAATAGCCCACGACTTTTTGCGTGTTGTCGTAGTAAGAGAACGGGACAGAAGATTCACGGTGGCCGACCACGATGACGCCGTTTTTGGCAATCTTGTCGAGAGTGCTGCCTGCTGCAGGCGCATCTTCAGCGTGAACCACGCCTGCAGACATTCCCATAACCAGCATTGCTGTGGCCAGTTTACGTAATTGCATACCCAACTCCTTTTTTATCAGCGCCAGCGACGCATTGATACCCATTGTGATGTTGTTATATCTCGCGCAATGCGAGTGCAGTGTTATGCAAGCTTGTTAACATTTAGTCTGGCTTAATGTAAAGATTTTGCTGCGTTATTGTTTATTTTTGCGAAGCGCGCCGCACCAATCAGAGGCAAATATCTCCCGTTGCACCGTTTCGGTGCTACCGATGATCTACGCTGGTGCGACAAAGTTGCACGTTAAGCCAAACTGCGTTTACCTGAATAAACAAAGCAATAGGCGTGCCAGAATGGGAGTCTGGAGAAAATTGCCGGATGGCGGCTACGCCACCCGACAACAGAAGGGAAGGTTACTTCCGACGCTGACGCAGGCTCATCAGCACCGCGCCAAAGCCGAACAGCACGGTCAGTATCCACAGCGGCCAGTTGCCGGTGCGCGCGTATGGCGTCAGCCCGGTGGTTGGCGTGACTTTAGTGGTCAGTACCTCACGGGTAAACTGCGGGATCATCGCCTGAATCTCGCCCTGCGGACCAATCACGGCGGTGATGCCGTTGTTGGTGCTGCGCAGCAGCGGACGCGCCAGCTCCAGAGAGCGCATACGTGCCATCTGGAAGTGCTGCCACGGGCCGATTGACTTACCAAACCAGGCGTCGTTGGAGATGGTCAGCAGATAGTCAGTATCCGGGCGGAAGTTATCGCGTACCTGCTCGCCGAGAATGATTTCGTAGCAGATGGCCGCCGTCAGGGCCAGGCCGTGCGCGTGCAGCTGAGGCTGTACGTACGGGCCGCGGCTGAAAGAGGACATCGGCAGGTCAAAGAACGGGGCCAGCGGGCGCAGAATCGACTCCAGCGGGACAAATTCACCAAACGGCACCAGGTGGTTCTTGTTGTACCGGTCAGTGGAGTGGTAGCTGTACTCGCTATCTTTCCCGAGCGTAATGATGCTGTTGTAGGTGTCGTAGCGGTTCTGCTGATTCAGACGCGCATCGACAATCCCGGTGATCAGCGTGCTGCCGTGCGCCAGCAGCAGGTCGTTCATCATGTTGAGGAACGGCTGCTGGTTAATTTCCAGATCGGGGATCGCAGATTCCGGCCAGATAATCAGCTGGGATTTACCCATCACCTCTTCGGTGGCGTTGGCGTAGATCTTCAGCGTATTCAGCAGCTCTTTCTCATCCCACTTCATAGACTGCGGAATATTCCCCTGCACCATGGACACCTGCAGGGTGCGCTCTGGCTCAGGCGTGAACCACTGGATATAGCGCAGCGGGAAGGGCAGGGCAAACAGCACCAGCGCCACAGCCAGCGGCTTCCAGCAGCGCTGGACCAGCGCCAGGACCAGCAGGCCGCAGACCACCATCAGCAGGAAGTTGATGGCCTCAACGCCCATTACCGGCGCCAGACCCTTCAGGGGGCCGTCAATCTGGCTGTAGCCGAACTGCAGCCACGGGAAGCCCGTCAGCACCCAGCCGCGCAGGAACTCGGTTATCTGCCAGACCACCGGCGCGGCAATGGCGACGCGCAGCCAGGTGGTTTTTGGCCACAGGCGAGAAAGGATACCGGCGAACAGACCGGTATAGAGCGAGAGATACGCGGCGAGCAATACCACCAGGAAGACGTTAACCGGGCCAGGCATACCACCAAACTGGGCGATGCTGACATAAACCCAGTTGATACCTGAGCCAAACAGCCCCAGTCCCCAGAAGTAACCAATGGCCCCAGCCTGTACCGGACGACGATTCAGGGTCAGGCCCTGAAGCCCCATCAGGGAGAGAATGGCGGCGGGCCAGATATCGTAAGGAGAAAAAGCCAGCGTACCGCTGGCTCCAAGTAACAGCGCCAGCAGCAAACGGATGCGCTGGCGTTCAAGCAGTGGGGCAAATGCCATTTACATTAATCTTCCAGTTTTGGCACCGGTGAGTCGTCCGGCGTTCTGACGTGAACCTGTATAATACGTCGGCTGTCGGCCATTGCCACTTTGAACTGGTAACCGTCAATGTCAACGGTCTCACCGCGCGCCGGGAGGTGGCCAAAGGCCTGCATCACCAGCCCGCCAATGGTATCGACCTCTTCATCGCTGAAGTGGGTACCGAAGGCGTCGTTAAAGTCCTCAATCGAGGCCAGCGCGCGTACGGTCCAGGTGTGGCGGCTAAGCTGACGGAAGTCTATATCTTCTTCTTCGTCGTACTCGTCTTCGATTTCGCCCACGATCAGCTCAAGAATATCCTCGATCGTGACCAGACCGGAAACGCCACCAAACTCATCAATAACAATCGCCATGTGGTAACGCTGAGAGCGAAACTCTTTCAGCATCCGATCCACACGTTTACTCTCCGGCACAACCACGGCCTGGCGTAACACTTTTTCCATGCTGAAGGCTTCGGCATCGCTGCGCATAAACGGCAGCAGATCTTTGGCCATCAAAATCCCTTCGATGTGATCTTTGTCTTCGCTGATGACCGGGAAACGCGAGTGGGCGGATTCGATGATCACATCGAGGCACTCGTCCAGGGTCTGGTTACGTTTCAGGGTGATCATCTGCGAGCGGGGGATCATGATATCGCGAACGCGCTGGTCGGCGATGTCCATAACCCCTTCGAGCATTTCGCGCGTATCTTCGTCGATAAGGTCGTTCTGCCCGGAATCACGAATCAGCTCCAGCAGTTCATCACGGTTTTTGGGTTCGCCGTGGAAAAGCTGGTTCAGAATGAGGGAGAAAAATCCCTTTTTACTGGTTGTCGTGTCGCTACTGTGTGAATTGTCGTCGCTCATGGCGTTTGTTAAGGGTTCTCTTGTTAGTTCAACGTTTACCGCCACGCGATGTCCTTTCGTGGCGGCATGTGAGTCCGTCAGGTGACGGACTATTCTTTCTCGGCAATGTACGGATCCTCATAGCCCAGAGCAAGCATTATCTCTGTCTCGAGGGACTCCATCTCTTCCGCTTCGTCATCTTCAATGTGATCGTAGCCGAGCAGGTGCAGGCTGCCGTGTACCACCATATGCGCCCAGTGGGCCTCAAGCGGCTTTTGCTGCTCTTTGGCTTCCTGTTCAACCACCTGACGGCAGATGATCAGATCGCCCAGCAGCGGCATCTCAATACCCGGCGGCGCTTCGAACGGGAAAGAGAGCACGTTGGTCGGCTTATCTTTCCCGCGATAGGTCAGGTTAAGCTCATGGCTTTCTGCTTCATCCACCAGGCGAATCGTGACTTCTGATTCTTCCTGAAACTGAGGAATAACGGCATCCAGCCATTTCTGAAACTGTGCCTCATCTGGCATGCCGGAATTGTCTTCACAGGCCAGCTGTAAATCGAGGATCACCTGACTCATTTCTGTTCTTGCTCCTGCGCTTCGCGCTTACGTTCTGCGGCCAGTTCGGCCTTACGCTTCTGATCCGCCTCTTCCCAGGCTTCATAGGCGTTAACGATACGCGCGACCACCGGGTGGCGTACCACGTCTTCACTGTGGAAGAAGTTAAAGCTGATTTCGTCGACCTCGGCCAGCACCTCAATGGCGTGGCGCAGGCCGGATTTGGTGCTGCGCGGCAGGTCGATCTGGGTGACGTCACCGGTAATGACCGCTTTCGAGTTAAAGCCGATACGCGTCAGGAACATCTTCATCTGTTCGATGGTGGTGTTCTGGCTCTCATCGAGAATGATGAACGCATCGTTCAGCGTACGACCGCGCATGTAGGCGAGCGGGGCCACTTCGATAACGTTACGCTCAATGAGCTTCTCAACCTTCTCAAAGCCGAGCATCTCGAACAGCGCATCGTATAACGGGCGCAGATACGGGTCGACCTTCTGGCTCAGATCGCCCGGCAGGAAGCCCAGCTTTTCGCCCGCTTCAACGGCCGGACGGGTCAGCAGAATACGACGGATCTCCTGGCGTTCCAGCGCATCTACCGCAGCGGCAACGGCCAGATAGGTTTTACCCGTACCCGCAGGGCCCACCCCGAAGGTGATGTCGTGGTCGAGGATATTGGCGATGTACTGCGCCTGGTTTGGCGTACGCGGCTTAATAACGCCACGTTTGGTCTTGATGTTAATGGCCTTGCCGTAGTCCGGCACGCTTTCCGCGCTTTGCTCAAGCACGCGCGCCTCTTTAATGGCGAGGTGAATTTGTTCCGGTTCGATATCCTGAATTTCGCCGCGCATGGGTGATGTATCCACATACAGGCTACGCAGAATGTCCGCAGCGGCGTTGACGCAGATAGGGCGTCCGGTAAGTTTGAAATGATTATCGCGACGATTGATTTCGATACCCAGACGTCGCTCCAGTTGTTTGATGTTGTCATCAAACGGCCCGCACAGGCTCAGCAGGCGAGCGTTGTCTGCTGGCTCAAGGCTAATTTCACGCGTATCTATATTCAAACTGTTCCTCTTTAATTGGTTAACTGACCCATTGCTATAGGACGTAATAAAACGGTCATTACCGAAATTATTCACGCCACAGAATAAAGGCGCAAGCGTTGCGGAAGATATTGGGGACGATGAGAGGAAATACAAGGCCTGCCGGAAAGGCAGGCCAGGAGGATTAAGGCTGGTAAATCCCCACGCCAGAATCGTTTTCTTTACGGGTACGAGAGATCACGGATTCCGGTGACTCGGCAATACGCAGGCCCATTTCGTCCTCGGTGCGTACCAGCTTCGCACGCAGCGAGTTGGTCAGCACTTCGACAATCTCGACGTCCACGAATTTACCGATCATATCCGGGGTGCCTTCAAAGTTCACCACGCGGTTATTTTCGGTACGACCGGAGAGTTCCATAATGCTCTTGCGGGAGGTGCCTTCCACCAGAATGCGCTGAACGGTGCCGAGCATACGGCGGCTCCACGCGTTGGCCTGCTGGTTAATACGCTCCTGCAGAATATACAGACGCTGCTTTTTCTCTTCTTCCGGCACATCGTCAACCATATCGGCCGCAGGTGTTCCAGGACGCGCAGAGAAGATGAAGCTGTAGCTGACGTCAAAATTCACTTCACCGATGAGCTTCATGGTGCGCTCGAAGTCATCAGCAGTTTCGCCAGGGAAGCCGACGATAAAGTCGGAGCTGATCTGGATATCCGGACGGGCTTCGCGCAGCTTGCGAATGGTGGACTTATACTCCAGCACCGTATGCGGGCGGCCCATCAGGTTCAGCACGCGGTCAGAGCCACACTGAATCGGCAGGTGCAGGAAGCTCACCAGCTCTGGCGTATCGCGATACACGTCAATGATGTCGTCGGTAAACTCCATCGGGTGGCTGGTGGTAAAGCGAATGCGGTCGATACCGTCAATCGCGGCCACCAGACGCAGCAGTTCGGCAAAGCTGCCGGTGGTGCCGTCGTAGTTTTCCCCGCGCCAGGCGTTCACGTTCTGGCCCAGCAGGTTCACTTCGCGAACGCCCTGCGCGGCAAGCTGCGCAATTTCAAACAGAATATCGTCTGCCGGACGGCTGACTTCTTCACCACGGGTGTAAGGCACCACGCAGTAAGTGCAATATTTGTTGCAACCTTCCATGATGGAGACGAAGGCGGTCGGGCCATCGGCGCGCGGCTCCGGCAGACGGTCAAACTTTTCGATTTCCGGGAAGCTGACGTCAACGACCGGGCTACGGTTGCCGCGAACCTGATTGATCATCTCCGGCAGGCGGTGCAGGGTCTGAGGGCCAAAGACGATATCCACATACGGGGCTCTCTGGCGGATCAGCTTACCTTCCTGCGACGCGACGCAGCCACCCACCCCGATGATCAGGTCCGGATTTTTTCGTTTGAGAAGCTTCCAGCGGCCTAACACGTGAAAGACTTTTTCCTGCGCTTTTTCACGAATCGAACAGGTGTTCAGCAGCAGCACGTCCGCTTCTTTCGCATTTTCAGTCAGCTGGTATCCGTGGGTAGAATCCAGCAGATCGGCCATCTTGGATGAATCGTATTCGTTCATCTGACAGCCCCAGGTTTTTATATGGAGTTTTTTAGTCATCGACTTGCTCAGCTCAGGATTGCAAGCCGCGTATTGTAATGCTTTGGTGGGGTTGTGACCAGTATGAAGGTTATGTGTCTCAGGACCGCAAAAATCCGGTAAACTTAAGGGATTCTCCAATAAGGAAAATTGACCATGACACTCCTACACACCGAAGTTGCCGTTGTCGGCGGCGGTATGGTCGGCGGCGCGCTGGCGCTGGGGCTGGCGCAGCAGGGATTTGAGGTAACGGTAATTGAACAGGCTGCTCCGCCTGCCTTCGATCCCGCCAGCAAACCGGATGTGCGCATTTCCGCGATCAGCGCGGCGTCCGTCGATCTGCTGCGCGGGCTGGGCGTCTGGGAGGCGGTGCTGGCGATGCGCGCCCATCCTTACAGCCGTCTTGAAACCTGGGAGTGGGAAAATGCCCACGTCGCGTTTGATGCCGCTGAGCTGAAGCTGCCGCGCCTGGGTTATATGGTGGAAAACAATGTGCTCCAGCAGGCGCTCTGGCTGGCGCTGGAGGCGCATCCGAAGGTGACGCTGCGCGTTCCGGCGTCGATTAAGGCACTGCATCCTCACGAGAGCGGGTATTTGCTGACGCTCGACAGCGGCGATGAACTGGCCGTGAAGCTCGTCGTCGGAGCGGACGGCGCTAACTCGCAGGTCAGACAGATGGCGGGAATTGGCGTTCATGCCTGGCAGTATGAGCAGTCCTGCATGCTGATTACCGTCGAGTGCGAGAATGCGCCGGGAGAAAGCACGTGGCAGCACTTTACGCCGAATGGCCCGCATGCCTTTTTACCGCTGTTTGATAACTGGGCATCGCTGGTCTGGTACGACAAACCGGCACGCATTCGCCAGCTGCAGGGGCTTACAATGGAACAATTGCAGCGGGAAATCCGCCTGCATTTCCCGGGCCGTCTGGGCAACGTGACGCCGGTCGCTGCAGGTGCATTTCCGCTCACGCGCCGCCATGCTTTGCAGTATGCCCGTGAAGGGCTGGCGCTGGTGGGCGATGCGGCACACACCATTCATCCGCTGGCCGGGCAGGGCGTGAATCTGGGGTACCGTGATGTCGATGCGTTACTGGATGTGCTGGGCAGCGCCCGCGGGCACGCGGAAAACTGGGCCAGCCATCAGATTCTGAAGCGTTACCAGACGCGACGCATGGCGGATAACTTTATTATGCAGTCGGGGATGGATCTGTTCTATGCCGGGTTCAGCAATGACTTAGCCCCGGTGCGCATTCTGCGTAATATTGGATTGATGGCAGCGGAACGTGCCGGTGGTCTGAAGCGACAGGCGCTGAAATACGCGCTGGGACTCTAATCTTTTGCCCCTCTCCCAGTGGGAGAGGGGCAGGGTGAGGGCATCAGGCCGCACCATCCTGAACAACAAAAACAAAAAAGCCCGCAGAGCGGGCTTTTTTGTTACTTAAGTGGCTGGGGTGCAGGGATTCGAACCCCGGAATGCTGGTATCAGAACCCAGAGCCTTACCGCTTGGCGATACCCCAATACCGCGGAGAACCGCAAAATCGAAGAAATATGGCTGGGGTACCTGGATTCGAACCAGGGAATGCCGGTATCAAAAACCGGTGCCTTACCGCTTGGCGATACCCCATCCGTGCAACGCTTACCCGGGAATGGTGCGGGAGGCGAGACTTGAACTCGCACACCTTGCGGCGCCAGAACCTAAATCTGGTGCGTCTACCAATTTCGCCACTCCCGCAAAAAAGATGGTGGCTACGACGGGATTCGAACCTGTGACCCCATCATTATGAGTGATGTGCTCTAACCAACTGAGCTACGTAGCCATCTTTTTTCGCGTTACCTTATCGGCGTTGCGGGGCGCATTATGCGTATAGACCCTTGCAGCGTCAACACCTTTTTCAACGAAAATAGCCGGAATGTGACTGTTTGGTTAGGTTGCGAACAGCGTGGCCGAATATTCGGCAATTATTGGTTATTAATCAGATTTAGACGGTGAAATGGGAGGCAAAAAAATCAGGCCCCTGAGGGGCCTGATTGCGATCTGAGTGATTATTTGTAGGCTGACTGGTGAACGCCTACCGCGCGTCCTGACGGATCGTTCATGGATTTGAAAGATTCATCCCATTCAATCGCTTTGGCAGAAGAGCAGGCGACGGACGGGCCACCCGGTACGCACTCCGCGGCACTCGGTACCGGGAACAGCTCTTCAAAAATTTCACGATACAGATAGGCTTCTTTCGAGCCCGGCGTGTTGTACGGGAAGCGGAAGCTCGCGGTTTCCAGCTGTTGGTCAGAAACCTGTTTCGCCGCGACCTCTTTCAGGGTGTCGATCCAGCTATAACCTACGCCATCAGAGAACTGCTCTTTCTGACGCCATGCCACGCTCGCCGGCAGGTAGGATTCAAAACACTCACGCAGGATATGTTTTTCCATTTTGCCGTTGCCGCACATCTTGTCCTGCGGGTTGATGCGCATCGCCACGTCGAGGAATTTCTTATCCAGGAACGGCACGCGCGCTTCCACGCCCCAGGCCGACATCGCTTTGTTGGCACGCGCACAGTCGAACATGTGCAGCGCCTGCAGCTTACGCACGGTCTCTTCGTGCAGCTCTTTGGCGTTCGGCGCTTTGTGGAAGTACAGGTAGCCGCCAAACACTTCGTCAGAACCTTCACCGGAGAGCACCATCTTGATGCCCATCGCTTTGATCTTACGCGACATCAGGTACATCGGCGTTGAGGCGCGGATGGTAGTCACGTCATAGGTTTCAATGTGATAGATCACATCGCGGATCGCATCCAGACCTTCCTGCACGGTGAAGTGAATCTCATGGTGCACGGTGCCGAGGTGGTTCGCCACTTCCTGCGCGGCTTTCAGGTCAGGAGCCCCTTCCAGGCCAACGGCAAAAGAGTGCAGCTGTGGCCACCAGGCTTCTGAGCGCTCCTGATCTTCCACGCGACGGGCCGCGAATTTCTTGGTGATCGCGGAGATCACGGAGGAGTCCAGACCGCCGGAGAGCAGCACGCCGTACGGCACGTCGGACATCAGGTGGCTTTTCACGGAGTCTTCAAGGGCCTGGCGCAGCTCGGCTTTGTCCGTGACGTTGTCTTTTACCGCATCATAGTCGAACCAGTCACGCTGGTAATAGGAGCGGATCTCGCCGTCTTTGCTCCACAAATAGCTGCCCGCCGGGAATTCTTTAATGGTGCGGCATACCGGCACCAGGGCTTTCATTTCAGAGGCAACGTAGAAGTTGCCGTGCTCATCGTGGCCCATGTACAGCGGGATAATGCCGATGTGGTCACGGCCAATCAGGTACGCGTCTTTTTCGCTGTCGTACAGGGCGAAGGCGAACATGCCCTGCAGGTCGTCCAGGAACTCGGGCCCTTTCTCCTGATACAGCGCCAGGATCACTTCACAGTCAGAACCGGTCTGGAACGCGTAGCGGTCGCCGTATTCGGCGCGCAGCGCCTGGTGGTTGTAGATTTCACCGTTGACAGCCAGCGCGTGCGTTTTTTTCTCGTTATACAGCGGCTGTGCACCGGCGTTGACGTCAACAATGGACAGACGTTCGTGAGCCAGAATCGCTTTATCACTGGCGTAAACGCCTGACCAGTCTGGTCCGCGATGGCGCATCAGGCGGGACAGTTCGAGTGCCTTTTTACGCAGTTCGCCCGCGTCAGTTTTAATATCCAGTACGCCAAAAATTGAACACATAACCTTCTCCGTTAACCCTGTTGCTTTGTAATGTTGCTTGCTTATGAAAATGCCGCAAAGGGGCAGGGCGCGCAAGCGTTTTACGGGTGAAAACGGAAATAGTGCAACAGTGATTGCGGAATAGTGAAAAAAGAGCACGCCAGAAATTCTTTTATTGATGATTATGCAATGAAACGTGCTTTTTGTTAGATGAGACTTTATTTTTGTAGGCCATAAATGAAAAACCACGCCCTGAGGCGTGGTTCGGTATCAGATGATGTCGATTTCATCGACGGAGGGGTAAATCCAGCTTGGCCGGAACGGCATCGAATCAATGTCATCAAGTTGAGAGACGCCGGAGAGGACCAGAATCGTCTCCAGACCCGCCTGGAATCCGGCCAGAATATCGGTGCGCAGGTTGTCGCCGACAATAACGGTTTCTTCAGAGTGGGCCTGCATCTTGTTGAGCGCGGCACGAATGATCCACGGGCTCGGTTTACCGACTACAAACGGCTGACGACCTGAGATTTTTTCGATACCGGCGCACAGCGCGCCGCAGGCCGGATAAAAACCACGGCCGTGCGTATCCGGGTTGGTCGCGATAAAGCGCGCGCCGCTGGCGACAAAGTATGCTGCCTTATGCATCATCTCCCAGTTAAAGGAGCGCGTTTCGCCGACAATCACGAAGTCCGGGTTCACGTCAGTGATGGTAAAGCCAGCTTTGTACAGCTCGTGTATCAGCGCACCTTCACCCACCACGTAGGCTTTTTTACCTTCCTGACGCTTCAGAAAATCTGCCGTGGCCATTGCCGAGGTATAAAACACGCTGTCCGGAACGTCGACGCCCGCTGTGGCAAAGCGGTTAGCCAGGTCCTGACCGGTTTGGGAAGGGTAGTTCGTGAGCAGAACCAGAGGCATTCCTTTGTCGATGATGCGGTGAAGAAACTCCGCAGCACCCGGCACGGCAACGTTGTCGTGCATCAGCACGCCGTCGATATCACAAATTACATTCTTAATGGTCATGGACAGTCCGACATCAAAAAAAGAAGGCGTTACTATAAGGTCCGATCAACTTTCCAGCAAATGCTGCAGCAGAATTCCGTTGAGCATGGCGCGTTTGACCAGCGCGAACGCGCCGATCGCCGAGCGATGGTCAAGCTTTGAACGAACCACCGGGAGGTTCTGGCGGAATGCTTTCAGCGCCTGGGTGTTAATACAGCCTTCAATGGCGGGGAGCAGCACCTTTTCCGCCTCCACAATTTCACCGGCGATAACCACTTTCTGGGGGTTAAACAGGTTAATGGCGATGGCGATGGTTTTCCCCAGATGGCGGCCTACCTGCTCAATCACTTCACAGGCCAGGGCGTCGCCTTTATTGGCGGCTTTGCAGATGGTGCCTATCTTGCAATCGTCCAGCGTGACGCGGCTTTGGTAACCCTGTTCAAGGAGATGGCGAACGCGCTGCTCGATGGCCGTGTTGGCGGCAATCGTTTCAAGGCAGCCGAAGTTGCCGCAGTGGCAGCGCTCCCCGAGGGGTTCAACCTGAATGTGGCCGATCTCGCCGACGTTACCGTTGCGACCAATAAAAATACGGCCGTTAGAGATAATACCGGCGCCCGTTCCGCGGTGAACGCGCACCAGAATAGAGTCTTCACAGTCCTGGCTCGCACCAAAGTAGTGCTCTGCCAGCGCCAGAGAGCGAATGTCGTGACCCACAAAGCAGGTCACCTTAAAACGCTTTTCCAGCGCGTCGACCAGCCCCCAGTTTTCAACCTGAATATGCGGCATATAGCGGATCACGCCGCTTTCCGGGTCGACCAGTCCGGGCAGAATCACGGAGATGGCAATGAGTTCACGGATCTTGCGCTGACAGCTTTCAATAAACTGCGCGATGGTATTCAGCAACGCATGCTCCAGCGTCTCCTGAGTGCGCTCCGGAAGAGGGTAGTGCTCTTCCGCAATGGCTTTACTGCTCAGATCGTACAGCGTGAGCGTGGTGTCATGGCGGCCCAGACGGACGCCAATGGCCTGAAAATTGCGGGTTTCGGTAATAATGGAGATGGCGCGGCGGCCCCCGGTGGAGGCCTGCTGATCGACTTCTTTGATCAGACCGCGCTCAATGAGCTGGCGGGTAATTTTTGTCACGCTGGCGGGAGCAAGCTGGCTCTGTTCGGCTATCTGAATTCGCGAGATTGGTCCGTGCTGGTCAATCAGGCGGTATACCGCCGCACTGTTAAGTTGTTTAACGAGATCGACATTACCGATTTGAGCTTGTCCGCCAGGTGTCATACTTTTACTTACTCAGTGACGACCTCGTTACCATTAACGATGGTCTTAATAATTTTATAATCGTGTGTGAATGCCGTCAGGTTTGCAACCATACCTGGTGCAATTCCGCCGAGCTGCTTATCTACGCCCATTGCGCGAGCCGGATAAAGGGTTGCCATACGCAGGACTTCATCAAGCGCAATCCCGCAATGTTCAACCAGGTTACGCACCCCTTCAATCATGGTTAAAGAGGAACCGCTCAGCGTACCGTTTTCATCCACACACAGTCCATTGCGGTAGTATATTGTTTTACCGGCAAAAATGAACTGCTCAATATTTGCACCTGCCGGTGCGGTGGCATCCGTCACCAGACAAAGCTTGTCACCTTTCAGCCGCTTAGCGTTGCGGATGTTGGTGTAATCGACATGTAAGCCGTCAGCAATAATGCCGCAGTAGACGTCTGGTTCATCCAGAATCGCCCCGACCAGACCCGGTTCACGGCCTGTGATATACGGCATAGCGTTGTAAAGGTGCGTTGCGAAAGTAATGCCCGCGCGGAAACCGGCTTTCGCTTCTTTCAGCGTCGCGTTTGAGTGGCCTGCTGAAACGATAATCCCGGCACCAGCCAGTTTGCTGATGACATCCGTACCCGTCATTTCAGGTGCCAGCGTCACTTTGGTGATCACATCGGCGTTCGCACACATGTAGTCAACCAGCTCCGCATCAGGTTTACGCACGTAATTCGGGTTATGCGTTCCTTTCTTGACCATATTCAGCCATGGCCCTTCAAGGTGCAGACCCAGCGCCTGGTTAGGGTGTTTGGCCAGGTATTCGCGCATCACGCGGATACCCTGCTTCATGAGGTCATCACTGCTGGTGATGAGCGTTGGCAAATAGCTGGTGCAGCCCGATTTCTCGTTGGCTTTCTGCATGATCTCCAGCGTTTCGACCGTCACCGCATCCGCGGTGTCATTGAATTGCACACCGCCGCAGCCGTTGAGCTGTACGTCGATGAAACCGGGGGAGATTACTGCTCCATTGAGTGAGCGCTGTTCAATCTCCGGCGGCAGTTCTGCCAGCGGGCAAACACGTTCAATCAGGCCATCAGCGATAACAATCGCATGGTCATCCAGAATTTCATGGCCGGTATAAATCCGACCGTGGGTTAAAGCGTACATAACGACCCCCGGTTAAAAAAAGCGGCCGCCTCTTGTTGAAGAGGCGGTTATTCAATTACAGACCTTTGATGTTCTCAGCTTCTAACTCGTTGAAGTATTTCAACGTTTTAACCTTCAGTTCCATCGTGGACGGTTCGTCGCATACGATGACGGATTTAGGATGCAGCTGCAGGCAGCTGATGGTCCACATATGGTTAACGTTGCCTTCAACGGCAGCCTGGAGCGCTTGCGCTTTCACGCCGCCCAGCACCAGAATCATCACTTCTTCGGCATCCAGCAGCGTGCCTACGCCTACGGTCAGGGCGTATTTTGGAACCTGGTTAACATCGCCGTCAAAGAAGCGGGAGTTTGCCACGCGCGTGTCATGGGTCAGCGTTTTAATACGGGTGCGGGAAGCCAGAGATGACGCCGGTTCGTTAAACGCGATATGACCATCATTACCTACACCACCCATGAACAGGTGGATCTTACCGTAAGAACGGATTTTTTCTTCATACTGACGGCATTCTGCGTCAATATCAGGCGCGTTTCCATTCAGCAGGTTAATATTTTCAGATGGAATATCAACGTGATCAAAGAAATTGCGGTGCATAAAGCTATGGTAGCTTTCCGGGTGGTCTTTCGGTAAGCCAACGTATTCATCCATATTGAAGGTCACAACATGTTTAAAGCTAACCTGGCCTGCTTTATGCATCTCAACCAGCGCCTTATAGGCGGTCAGCGGCGTGCCGCCTGTCGGAAGTCCAAGAACGAAAGGACGATCGGCGGTCGGTTTAAAGGCGTTAATACGGTTAACGATATGGCGAGCGGCCCATTTACCGACTTGTTCAGCAGTTGCCAGGGGAATCAGTCTCATTGTTCACCTCAAGAGTTTAAGTAGAAGAGTGGGCGGATGGCTATCGGGACCTGATACTTAAGCGTAACCTGGAAACTTTCAGGCCGGATCAATCCGTCTTGATTTTTTGAATGATAAAATAAGTTTTCGCTGTTAGCCAGTATAAGGGAGGGTGAATAACGATATTTGGTGACAAAAATCACAAAAAGTACGCGTTTAATTTGCGATACGAATTAATTTTTCACACACTCACAATGCCAGTGAAGCATCAACTGTATCTATAGTTCGTGACACAATAAAAAACAGAGCTGAGAACATGCCTTAAACGGGGTCTCATAGGGGGAAGAAAGTGAGTATTCTAGGTTATTTACAAAAGGTTGGCCGCGCGCTTATGGTGCCGGTCGCCACGCTGCCTGCCGCAGCCATCCTGATGGGTGTCGGCTACTGGATCGACCCCAACGGCTGGGGTAATACCAGCGCGCTGGCGGCGTTCTTTATCAAGTCAGGTTCCGCCATTATCGACAACATGTCCGTGTTGTTCGCGATTGGTGTGGCTTACGGTATGTCCAAAGACAAAGACGGTGCCGCTGCGCTGACCGGTTTTGTCGGTTTCCTCGTGTTAACCACCCTCTGCTCGCCTGCAGCGGTGGCCATGATCCAAAAAATTCCGGCGGACCAGGTTCCGGCGGCGTTCGGTAAGATCAGCAACCAGTTTGTCGGTATCCTTGTGGGTATCATCTCCGCCGAACTGTATAACCGCTTCAGCAGCGTAGAGCTGCCAAAAGCGCTCTCCTTCTTTAGCGGTCGCCGCCTGGTTCCTATCCTGACCTCGTTTGTGATGATCGTTGTTGCGTTCATCATGATGTACGTCTGGCCGATGATCTTCGACGGTCTGGTGAACTTCGGTGAGCACATCCAGAAACTGGGTTCTGTCGGTGCGGGCGTGTACGCGTTCTTCAACCGTCTGCTGATCCCGGTCGGTCTGCACCACGCGCTGAACTCCGTATTCTGGTTCGACGTTGCCGGTATTAACGATATCCCTAACTTCCTGGGTGGCGCACAGTCCATCGAAGCAGGTAAAGCGGTTGTCGGTATCACCGGTCGTTACCAGGCGGGCTTCTTCCCGATCATGATGTTTGGTCTGCCGGGTGCTGCGCTGGCTATCTACCACTGCGCGCGTCCAGAGAACAAAGCGAAAGTGCTGGGTATCATGATGGCGGGGGCGTTCGCGGCCTTCTTCACCGGTATCACCGAGCCGCTGGAGTTCTCCTTCATGTTCGTGGCGCCGGTTCTGTATGTGATCCACGCCGTGCTGACCGGTATCTCCGTGTTCATCGCTGCCAGCATGCACTGGATTGCCGGTTTCGGCTTCAGCGCCGGTCTGGTGGATATGGTGCTGTCGTCCCGTAACCCGCTGGCGACCCACTGGTGGATGCTGATCCCGCAAGGTCTGGTGTTCTTCGCGATCTACTACATGGTGTTCCGTTTCACTATCACCAAATTCAACCTGATGACCCCGGGTCGTGAACTGGCCGTGGCCGGTAGCGAAGCGGATGGTCAGGATGTGAACGTGAGCGGTGCTGAGGATCAGGACGTTTCAGGCCTGGCGCGTCAGTACATCGCCGCTGTCGGCGGTTCTGACAACCTGACCGGTATCGACGCCTGTATCACTCGTCTGCGTCTGAACGTCAAAGACTCTTCCCTGGTGAACGAAGCGCTGGCTAAACGTCTGGGTGCTTCCGGCGTTATCCGCCTGAACAAAACCAGCGTGCAGATTATCGTTGGCTTCGTGGCAGAGAAAATTGCTAACGCCATGAAAACCACTGGTCCGGTAGCCGCAGCAGACGCTTCTGCCGCACCTGCCGCCGCGCCAGCGGCCGCAAAACCGCAGGCGGTACCGAACGCCAAAACGGTAGCCGCGCTGGTTTCGCCGGTAACCGGTGAAGTGGTTGCGATTGAGCAGGTGCCTGACGAAGCCTTCGCCAGCAAAGCGGTTGGTGACGGTGTGGCGGTGAAACCAACGGACAAAACCGTTGTGTCTCCGGCGGCCGGTACCATCGTGAAAATCTTCAACACCAACCACGCGTTCTGCCTCGAAACCGAAAATGGCGCGGAGATCGTTGTCCATATGGGTATCGATACCGTTGCGCTGAACGGTCAGGGCTTTACTCGCCTGGTGGAAGAGGGCGCTGAAGTGGTGGCCGGGCAGCCGATTCTGGAAATGGATCTGGACTTCCTGAACGCCAACGCGCGCTCCATGATAAGCCCGGTCGTTTGCAGCAACATCGATGACTTCAGTGGCCTGGTCATTCAGGCGAAAGGTCAGGTTGTTGCGGGTCAAACACCGCTGTATGAGATTAAAGGCAAGTAATCGCTCCTGAGTAGAGTCATGCCTTAAGCGGCGGGGGATATCCTCCGCCGCTTTTTTTTGCAGCAAAAGCCCCCATTATTTTCTTCAGAGACGTTTTAAGGGTTGTCACTACGTCCGGCTTATAAGATCATATACCGTTATACGTTGTTTACGCTTTGAGGAATCCACGATGAGTGAGGCAGAAGCCCGCCCGAGTAACTTTATTCGTCAGATCATCGATGAAGATCTGGCCAGTGGTAAGCACACCACAGTTCATACCCGTTTCCCGCCGGAGCCGAACGGCTACCTGCATATCGGGCATGCGAAGTCCATCTGCCTGAACTTTGGCATTGCGCAAGACTACCAGGGACAGTGCAACCTGCGTTTCGATGACACCAACCCAGTAAAAGAAGACATCGAATACGTTGAGTCCATCAAGAATGACGTGCAATGGCTGGGCTTCAACTGGTCTGGCGATATCTGCTACTCCTCTGACTATTTTGATCAGCTGTACGCCTACGCGGTTGAACTGATCAACAAGGGTCTGGCGTATGTTGACGAACTGTCTGCTGATGAAATCCGTGAATATCGCGGTACGCTGACCGCGCCGGGCAAAAACAGCCCGTTCCGCGATCGCAGCGTGGAAGAGAACCTTGCGCTGTTTGAAAAAATGCGTGCCGGTGGCTTCGAAGAAGGCAAAGCGTGCCTGCGTGCCAAAATCGACATGGCGTCTCCGTTCATCGTGATGCGCGATCCGGTGCTGTACCGCATTAAGTTTGCGGAACACCATCAGACCGGCAACAAGTGGTGCATCTACCCGATGTACGACTTTACGCACTGCATCAGCGATGCGCTGGAAGGCATTACGCACTCCCTGTGTACGCTGGAGTTCCAGGACAACCGTCGTCTGTACGACTGGGTGCTGGATAACATCACCATTCCTGTGCATCCACGCCAGTACGAGTTCTCTCGTCTGAATCTGGAATACACCGTGATGTCCAAGCGTAAGCTGAACCTGCTGGTGACCGACAAGCACGTTGAGGGCTGGGATGACCCACGTATGCCAACCATCTCTGGTCTGCGTCGTCGTGGTTACACTGCAGCCTCTATTCGTGAGTTCTGCAAACGCATCGGCGTGACCAAGCAGGACAACACCATCGAGATGGCCTCCCTTGAATCCTGCATTCGCGAAGATCTTAACGAAAACGCCCCGCGCGCGATGGCCGTTATCGACCCGGTGAAACTGGTTATCGAAAACTATCCGCAGGGTGAAAGCGAGCTGGTCTCCATGCCTAACCATCCGAACAAACCGGAAATGGGTAGCCGTGACGTACCGTTCAGCGGTGACATCTGGATTGACCGCGCTGACTTCCGTGAAGAAGCCAACAAGCAGTACAAGCGTCTGGTGCTGGGTAAAGAAGTGCGTCTGCGTAATGCCTACGTCATCAAAGCCGAGCGCGTAGAGAAAGATGCTGAAGGGAATATCACCACCATCTTCTGTTCTTATGACGCTGAAACGCTGAGCAAAGATCCGGCGGATGGCCGCAAGGTGAAAGGCGTTATTCACTGGGTGAGCGCTTCCCACGCGCTGCCGGTAGAAATTCGTCTGTACGATCGTCTGTTCAGCGTGCCTAACCCAGGTGCAGCGGAAGACTTCCTGGCGACCATCAACCCGGAATCTCTGGTGATCAAGCAGGGTTATGCGGAGCCTTCTCTGAAAGCCGCTGAAGCGGGCAAAGCGTTCCAGTTCGAACGTGAAGGTTACTTCTGCCTGGACAGCCGTTACAGCACGGCGGAAAAACCGGTATTCAACCGTACCGTAGGTCTGCGTGATACCTGGACGAAGATCGGCGAATAATATTGCTGGTCTGGTCAATGAGAGACAAGCGCCGCACTATGCGGCGTTTTTTTATTTTACGATCAGGGTATTAAGCCAGGGCCTAAAAAGGCGTCATAAAAATATCAGGTCAATGAGGTGCTACTTATTTTTCAAAAAAAAGTTTGTATCATTGCGGAAATTAAAAAGGTTATAAAAAAGGAAAGAATTCTCACATCTAGCTACTGAAATACTTGATAATTCCCCGCCATTCCTCGCCTCCTCACAAATGTTACAAAGCGCTACCAATTATGTGCACTTCGTCATAATCCTGACTTTTGTCCGCTAAAAAGCATTGATAATTCGCGTCGCGAAAAATAACCTAAAGACGGTAGTTAATTCGAGGGTATTTAAAGCTACCCCTGACCATTTGGTCTTTTTTATTTACGCCGCTTCAGGCGTTTTAATTCGTCAAAGAGGAATAATCTATGCGTACGTTCAGTGGCAAACGTAGTGCGCTGGCGCTGGCTATTGCCGGTGTGACAGCAATGTCGGGCCTGGTGGTGACACCAGAGGCGAAAGCGGCGGGCTTTATCGATGATTCTACCCTCACGGGCGGTATTTATTACTGGCAGCGTGAACGTGACCGTAAAGACGTCACCGAAGACAAATACAAAACCAACCTTTCTCACTCCACCTGGAACGCCAACCTGGACTTCCAGTCAGGCTATGCCGCGGACATGTTCGGTCTGGATATTGCTGCGTTTACCGCGATTGAAATGGCGGAAAACGGCGACAGCGCCCACCCGAACGAAATTGCCTTCTCCTCCAGCAACAAAGCCTATAAAGAAGACTGGTCCGGGGATAAGAGCGGTATCAGCCTTTACAAAGCCGCTGCAAAATTTAAATACGGTCCGGTTTGGGCGCGTGGTGGTTATATTCAGCCAACTGGCCAGACTCTGTTAGCACCGCACTGGAGCTTTATGCCGGGTACCTATCAGGGTGCCGAAGCCGGGGCGAACTTTGACTACGGTGATGCGGGTGCGTTGAGCTTCTCCTATATGTGGACCAACGAGTACAAAGCACCGTGGCACATCGAAATGGACAAGTTCTACCAGAACGATAAAAAAACCAAAGTTGATTACCTGCACTCGCTGGGCGCGAAGTACGACTTCAAAAACGATCTGGTGCTTGAAGCGGCATTCGGTCAGGCACAGGGCTATATCGATCAGTATTTTGCCAAGGCCAGCTATAAATTCGATGTCGCGGGTAGCCCGCTGAGCACCAGCTACCAGTTCTACGGTACGCGCGACAAGGTCAGCAACGGTGGCGTTAACGACATTTATGACGGCACCGCGTGGCTGCAGGCGTTAACCTTCGGCTACAAGGTTGGTCAGGTTGATTTGCGTCTGGAAGGCACATGGGTGAAGGCGGAAGGGCAGCAGGGCTACTTCCTGCAGCGCATGACCCCGACCTACGCCTCCTCCAACGGTCGTCTTGATATCTGGTGGGATAACCGCTCAGACTTCAACGCCGACGGCGAGAAAGCGGTCTTCTTCGGCGCAATGTATGACCTGAAAAACTGGAACCTGCCTGGCTGGGCGGTGGGCGCTTCTTACGCTTACGCCTGGGACGCAAAACCTGCCGATATGGCCACGCCGGACGCATACTACGATCCCAACTATCGCCTGAAAGAGTCTTCCTACAGCCTCGATGCTATCTATACCCTGCAGGATGGCCGTGCGAAAGGCACGATGTTCAAACTGCACTTCACCCAGTATGACAACCACTCCGATATCCCGAGCTATGCGGGCGGTTACGGCAACATCTTCCAGGATGAGCGTGATGTGAAATTCATGGTTATTGCCCCATTCACCATCTTCTGATGAACGCACCGGCGGGCTGAGTCCCGCCGGTATGGAGACTGCACATGATGAAAAAAATCGTAATCGTCGCGTTGCTGGCATCAGGGCTGGTGGCGTGTGCTCAGAATCAGGCGCCGAAAGAGGACTCCCGTCTGAAGGAGGCGTATAGCGCCTGCATAAATACTGCGGAAGGATCGCCGGAGAAAATTCAAGCCTGTCAGAGCGTGCTGAACGTGCTGAAGAAAGAGAAAGCGCATGAGCAGTTCGCGACGCAGGAAAACGTCCGCGTGATGGATTATCAGGCCTGTATCCAGGCGCGTAAAACCGGTAACGATCAGGAAGTGGCGAAGCGTTGCGACCAGATTTGGAAAGAAATACGTAGCAATAACAGTAACTAATTCGCTGTTATCATGCCCGGTGGCTCTGCGCCACCGGGCTTTTTTTTGGCAAAAAAAAGCCAACCTTGCGGCTGGCTCAGAGTATGAGTCTTATTATTTCGCGTCGTGCGCGTGATCGTCTTCGCGGCAATCGCCTTCAGCGCAGTGACCGTAAAGGTACAGGCTGTGGTTCGTCAGGCGGATGCCATGACGCGCCGCGATTTCACGCTGGCGCGCTTCGATGGAATCATCGCTAAATTCAATGACCTTGCCGCAATCGAGGCAGATCAGGTGATCGTGGTGCTGCTGCTGGGTCAGTTCGAAAACAGATTTACCGCCTTCGAAATTATGACGGGTAACAATGCCCGCGTCATCAAACTGGTTCAGCACGCGATAGACGGTAGCCAGCCCAATCTCTTCACCCATGTCGATAAGACGTTTATAAAGGTCTTCCGCACTGACATGGTGATTGTCTGGACCCTGAAGCACTTCAAGGATTTTTAACCGAGGAAGCGTAACTTTCAGGCCAGCCTTCTTTAATGCGGTATTGTTGTCAGTCATGCGGAATCTGTCCTGTTGCTAAACGATTCACTTCTGTAGGAAGTGACAGAAAATGCACCCGGGATAATGCGTCTCATTATAGAACTGCCATGGCTAAATGAAAACTGCAAGTCTCAGGCAAAATATGCTTATAAAAACGTGGTATCACCAACAAACTTGCTCAATGGAAAACCACGTTTTATCAGGGAGACATTGTACAGGTCTGGGCGAAAAAGTTAAAAGATTGTAGCGATTAATTTAATCGGTTTGACCTGGAGCATGGGCGCAACCGCAGTTGCGCCGCGATAAAATCAGGCGTTCAGAATATCATCCAGGTGCAGTTCCTCACGGATCTGCTTCACCCATTTCTCAACGCGCTCTGCGGTCAGTTCTGGCTGACGATCTTCGTCGATGGCCAGGCCTACGAAATGATCGTCATCGGCCAGGCCTTTAGACGCTTCGAAGTGGTAACCGGCGGTCGGCCAGTGGCCTACGATAACCGCGCCGTTCGGCTCAATGATATCGCGGATGGTGCCCAGCGCGTCACAGAAGTATTCGGCGTAGTCTTCCTGATCGCCACAGCCAAACAGGGCGACCAGCTTACCGTTGAAGTCCACTTCTTCCAGCGTCGGGAAGAAATCATCCCAGTCGCACTGGGCTTCACCGTAGTACCAGGTTGGGATACCCAGCAGCAGAATGTCATAGCCTTCCAGATCTTCTTTGCTGCTCTTGGCGATGTCATGCACATCAGCAACATCTTTACCGAGCTGTTTTTGAATGTTTTTTGCGATATTTTCGGTATTGCCGGTATCACTGCCAAAGAAAATGCCGATGATTGCCATGAGTAAAATAACCTCTTGAAACTTAATAGTATGGTGGCGCAATTCGGCCACGGATAAGGGCAATAATAGCAGAACTGGCAACCCTGCGGAAACAGCTATCGCGCAGGACTGCACTCTGTGCTACATGAAAAGGGTGAGAAAGGGGATTTTCAGACTTATGCCTGGCTGCGTAACGTCTCAAGCTGGACGAGCAACATCTCTTCAATGAGCTCGCTGCGGCTGATATTTCGCACGTCAGCCAGCTCGTTCAGCGCGTCGACGGCGTCGGCGTTAAGCTTCAGTTCGACACGCTTAAGCCCACGATTTTTATCGCGTTTAAGCTGGTTGCGTTTATTGATACGCAGCTGTTCATCGCGCGAAAGCGGATTCGTCTTGGGTCGTCCCGGGCGACGCTCATTCGCGAACAGATCTAGTGTCGTACGGTCCGTTTGTTCTTTGGCCATGATTCTGAGACTTCGGGGGAAACACGCCGCCCTGCTAATGCCCGGGCGATAAGCGCGCCATCATACATCACCAAAAACGGCACGCCAACGACTGGAAGCCCGCAGCCTTCCAGTCGCTTTCTTTTTAATCAAATTGCAGTATCAGCAAGATAGCGGCGAATGGCGCGCAGCACAGCATCCGGTTTTTCCGCATGCACCCAGTGCCCGGCCCCGGCAATCACGTGGGCGCGAGCCTGCGGGAATTGGGCCAGCAGCGTGTCGCGGTACGCGTCGGTAACGTAAGGTGAGTTTCCGCCGCGAATAAAGAGAGTAGGGTGTGGCCAGGCGGGGACGGTTTCCCAGCCCACGATGTTATTGTATTGATCCCAGAGCACCGGCACGTTAAAACGCCATTGCCCGTCAACAAACGACTTCAGCAGGAACTGCACGACGCCTTCTTCATCAAGATGCTCACGCATGACGGCAGCCGCCTGTTGGCGCGTAGCGACACCCGCTTCTGTGACCGCATTAATGGCGGCAAAAATCTCGTCGTGACGGCGGACGTCATAATCCACGGGCGCGACGTCAATCACCACCAGGCCGCTAATACGGTCCGGGGCCAGTGCCGTCAGGGCCATCACCGCTTTGCCACCCATTGAATGCCCGATGAGGGTCACCTTTTGCAGATCGTTAGCATCCAGCGTATCCAGCAGATCCTGTGCCATCGCCGCGTAGGTCATCTCGTCGGAACGCCCGGAAAGACCATGATTGCGCATATCGACCTGTAAAATATCGTGGTCGGTAACCAGATCGCGCGCCAGCACGCCCAGGTTATCCAGACTGCCAAAAAGCCCGTGAACCAGTACGATGGGAGAATTATTGTTCGGCGATTGTGCAGTTTGCGCTCGGGTATTCAATTTCATGGCAAAGTTCTTTTTTTACGTATGTCAGGTTAGGGTATCATGTTGACCATTCTGCCGCCCGGCTGCAAGGTTCCAGTTTAATCTGACTTTTGCTGCCAACCTGGTTTGACGCTATCCGCTGTTGGGATTTGACCTTATAATCCCAATGACTTGTATTCAGATAAGATATCGCACTGGATTAAGATGAAAACAATCGAAGTTGATGACGAACTCTATCAGTATATTGCCAGCCAGACGCGGCATATCGGGGAGAGCGCGTCCGACATTTTACGGCGCATGCTTAAAATTTCCGCCGCTTCACAGCCTGCTACCCCAGTCACCAAAGATGTCGTGTCTCAGCCGAGCGTTGTTGCACAAGCAAAACCTGCCGTGACGCCGGCAAAAGATAAAGTGCGCGCGATGCGCGAGCTGCTGCTCTCCGATGAATACGCGGAGCAGAAAAAGGCGGTTAACCGCTTTATGCTGGTGCTGTCTACACTTTACTCACTGGATAACAAAGCGTTTGCTGAAGCGACCGAGTCGCTTCACGGCCGTACTCGCGTCTATTTCGCGGGCGACGAGCAAACGCTGCTGCAAAATGGCAATCAAACCAAACCCAAACATGTTCCTGGCACCCCGTACTGGGTGATCACCAATACCAATACGGGCCGCAAGTGCAGCATGATTGAACACATCATGCAGTCCATGCAGTTCCCGGCGGAATTGATTGAAAAGGTTTGCGGTACAATTTAACCCTTGCATCAGAAGGACCCGGTAATGGCAAATCACAGCCGTGCAGGCCAACCTGCACAACAAAGCGATTTGATTAACGTCGCTCAGCTGACCGCGCAGTATTACGTGCTGAAACCGGTCGTGGGCAACGCAGAACACGCAGTGAAGTTTGGTACATCTGGTCACCGCGGCAGCGCGGCGCGCCACAGCTTTAACGAACCGCACATTCTGGCCATTGCTCAGGCCATTGCGGAAGAGCGCGCTAAAAACGGCGTTACCGGTCCGTGCTACGTGGGGAAAGATACCCATGCCCTGTCTGAACCGGCGTTCATCTCTGTTGTGGAAGTGCTGGCGGCAAACGGCGTTGATGTGATTGTTCAGGAGAACAATGGCTTCACCCCAACGCCTGCGGTCTCTAACGCCATCCTGGTGCACAACAAAAAAGGTGGCGCGCTGGCGGACGGTATCGTTATCACGCCATCCCACAACCCGCCGGAAGACGGTGGTATCAAATACAACCCGCCTAACGGTGGCCCGGCCGACACTAACGTCACCAAAGTGGTGGAAGATCGTGCGAACGCGCTGCTGGCTGACGGTCTGAAAGGCGTGAAGCGTATTTCTCTGGATGCTGCCATGGCGTCCGGTCACGTGAAAGAGCAGGATCTGGTTCAGCCGTTCGTGGAAGGGCTGGCGGATATCGTCGATATGGCGGCCATCCAGAAAGCCGGCCTGAAGCTGGGCGTGGATCCGCTGGGCGGCTCCGGTATCGAATACTGGAAACGTATCGCCGAGCACTACAAGCTGGATCTGACCATCGTGAACGATCACGTCGATCAGACCTTCCGCTTTATGCACCTGGATAAAGACGGCGCGATCCGTATGGACTGCTCCTCCGAGTGCGCGATGGCGGGCCTGCTGGCGCTGCGTGATAAATTCGATCTGGCGTTTGCTAACGATCCGGATTATGACCGTCACGGTATCGTCACGCCTGCCGGGCTGATGAACCCGAACCACTATCTGGCTGTTGCAATTAACTATCTGTTCCAGCACCGCCCGCAGTGGGGCAAAGAGGTGGCCGTCGGTAAAACGCTGGTTTCCTCCGCGATGATCGACCGCGTGGTCGAGGCGCTGGGCCGCAAGCTGGTGGAAGTGCCGGTCGGCTTCAAATGGTTCGTTGACGGTCTGCACGACGGCAGCTTCGGCTTCGGCGGTGAAGAGAGCGCGGGCGCATCTTTCCTGCGTTTCGACGGCACGCCATGGTCAACCGATAAAGACGGCATCATCATGTGCCTGCTGGCGGCGGAGATCACTGCAGTCACCGGTAAGAACCCGCAGGAACACTACAACGACCTGGCGGCACGCTTTGGTGCACCAAGCTATAACCGTATTCAGGCTAGCGCGACGTCAGCCCAGAAAGCGGCCCTGTCCAAACTCTCTCCGGAGATGGTCAGCGCAAGCACCCTGGCGGGCGATCCGATCACCGCGCGTCTGACGGCTGCACCGGGCAACGGCGCATCCATTGGTGGTCTGAAAGTGATGACTGAGAACGGCTGGTTCGCCGCGCGTCCGTCCGGTACGGAAGATGCGTATAAAATCTATTGCGAAAGCTTCCTCGGCGCTGAGCACCGTCAGCAGATTGAGAAAGAAGCGGTAGAGATTGTCAGCGAAGTGCTGAAAAACGCGTAAGTGATGTTCGGGGGCGGGCTGATGCCCTCACCCCGGCCCTCTCCCACAGGGAGAGGGAGAAAACACTAAAAACGGCAACCCTTGGGTTGCCGTTTTGCTTTTACCTAACTATGTTTGTTCTTCAATTCAAACCTTGGTGACACCAGACCGTACAGCGTCCAGCCCATAAAGGTCACCATCGCTCCATACAGCATCGCTTCCTGGCCGGATGAGTAGAGCGCATAGAAGCTGTAGATTGCACCGATCAGCGCCACGATATTGGCCGCACGCGCTTTGCGTGGATCCACCTTCGCTACCTTCTGAATGATCACCAGCGCTGCCATCGACAGAATATACGGAATGATGTTCGTCACCACCGCCAGGTTGACCAGCACGTTGAACTGGCTGTTCAGCGACGGGCTAATGGTCATCAGCGACAATCCGCTCTGGAAGATAACAATCGCCAGCATGCCCTGCACCGGCGCATCCGCTTTGGTCACGCGGGAGAAGATTTTTGGGAAGTAACCTTCATCAGCCGAGGATTTAAACACCTGTGCGATGGTGAACTGCCAGCCGAGGAGTGAACCGCAGCAGGACATCACCATCAGCCCCATGATCACTTTCCCGACCTCAGGCGTGAACATCTGCGCGAAGGCCAGCCCAAACGGCGCCGTAGAGTTTGCCAGATCCATGTTTGGCACAATACCCGCAATCACGTTAGTCGAGACGATATAGATCACCGCCGCGCCCAGCGTGCCGCCGAGGACCGCAATCGGCACGTTCTTTTCCGGATTCTCTACCACTTCCGCGTTCGCACAGGCGGATTCCAGACCCAGGAAGGCCCAGAGCGTCATGGCGATAGAAGAGCCGACCGCGGTAAAGAACGGCACGTGGTGCGGGTTCCAGGAGTTGGCGTAGAGTGTCGGGCTGAACCAGAACCAGCCGATGATGCACAGGCCGACAACCGGGATAATCACGCCCCAGACGGTGATGCTGGAGAGCTGTCCGGTGATACGCGCGCCGCCAAAGTTAGCCACGGTACAGATCCACAGCACGCCGATGGTCGCCAGCCCAATTTGCACCGGGCTGAGCGTCGCGCCAAACAGCTCCGTACCGTAACCCACGGCGGAGATGGCAATCGCCACGTTGGCGATCAGCAGCGACACCCCGTAGGTATAGTTGGCCATAAAGTTGCCCGACTTGCCAAAAGCGTATTCGGCATAGCCGCCCATGCCGCCTGACTTACGGCTGAACATTCCGCACTTGGCAAACGCCCACGCCAGCGCCATTGAGCCGACTGCCGTCACCAGCCAGGAGATGATAGAGATGGTGCCCACCTCTGCCAGTTTGGTGGGCAGCATGATAATCCCGGAGCCCATCATGTTCACCATGGTGAGGATGGTCAGCTGCACCACGCCCATCTTGTTGGACTTACTCATAATTTCTCTCCTTTCAGCAGCGCGGGCTGAGCGGCGGGTTGTTTGATGACGTTACAGCGAACCTGTTTGCGACCCTCACACTCCTCGACGTACACACCCTGCAGCTCCGGCGCGAAGCCCGGCAGCAGGTTGATGCCTTCTTCCAGCGCGGCAAAGTAGCGCAGCACGGAACCGCCCCAGACTTCCCCTGGAACCACGCACAGTACCCCCGGTGGATAAGGAAGGGCGCCTTCGGCGGCGATGCGGCCTTCCGCATCGCGCAGAGAGACCAGTTCAACCTCACCGCGCAGATAGGCGTAGTTCGCGTCCTGCGGGTTCATCATCACGCGCGGGAAGTGAGACTTGCGAAACATCTCTTTCTGCAGCTGTTTCACGTTGTGGCGGGCGTACAGGTCATGCATTTCCTGGCAGATCTGGCGCAGGGTGTAATCCGCGTAACGTTCCGGATGCTGTTTGTAGAGAGATGGCAGGACGTCTTTCAGCGGAACATCGCTCTCGAGCAGTTTTTCGAAGCGCACCAGCTGCGCCACCAGCTGCTGCAGTTTTCCCATATCTTCCGCAGGCGTGAGCAGGAACAGGATCGAGTTGAGATCGCATTTTTCCGGCACGATGCCGTTTTCACGCAGGAAGTTGGCGAGGATAGTGGCGGGCACGCCGAAGTCGTCATACTCCCCGGTGCGGGCGTTAATACCCGGCGTGGTCAGCAGGAGCTTGCACGGGTCGATAAAATACTGATGCTCAGCGTAGCCTTCAAAAGCGTGCCAGTTTTCACCCGGTACGAAGTGGAAGAAGCGCAGATCGGTCGCAATTTCCGCCGTGTCCCAGCTTTCCCACGGACGGCCATCCACCGTTTCCGGCACGAAGGGGCGCAGATACCGGCAGTTCTCCAGGATCAGCTTGCGCGCTTCGATACCGTTCACCACGCAGTCCATCCACATGTTGCGGCCGCTCTGGCCTTCGTGCATACGGGCGTTGATGTCCAGCGCAGCGAACAGCGGATAAAACGGGCTGGTGGAGGCGTGCATCATAAAGGCATTATTCAGGCGCTTATGCGGGACATAGCGCTGTTGCCCTTTGATGTGGCTGTCTTTCTTATGGATTTGCGAGGTCTGCGAGAAGCCGGCCTGCTGTTTATGCACGGACTGGGTGACCAGGATCCCCGGATCGTTTTCGTTCAGCTCCAGCAGCAGCGGAGAGCAGTCGGCCATCATCGGAATAAACTGCTCGTAACCCACCCAGGCCGAGTCAAACAGGATGTAATCACACAGGTGCCCAATCTTATCCACCACCTGACGGGCGTTATAGATGGTGCCATCGTAGGTACCCAACTGGATCACCGCCAGACGGAACGGACGCGCATCGCGTGCACGGCCTGGCGCCACCTCTGCCACCAGCTCGCGCAGATAACTTTCTTCAAAGCAGTGGGCGTCAATGCCGCCAATAAAGCCGTACGGGTTGCGCGCGGTTTCCAGATAGACCGGCGTTGCGCCAGCCTGGAGGAGGGCACCGTGATGGTTGGATTTGTGGTTGTTACGGTCGAACAGTACCAGGTCGCCCGGGGTGAGCAGGGCGTTAAGCACCACTTTGTTGGATGACGAGGTGCCATTCAGCACGAAGTAGGTCTTATCAGCATTAAAGACTTTTGCAGCATGCTGCTGGGCGATGCACGGTGCGCCTTCGTGGATCAGCAGATCGCCCATCGCCACGTCGGCGTTACACAGGTCGGAGCGGAAAAGCATCTCACCAAAGAAATCGACAAACTGATTACCGGCTGGATGGCGGCGGAAGAACTGACCACCCTGATGCCCCGGGCAGTCAAACGCGCTATTGCCCTGCTTCACATAGTCGACAAGGGCGCGGAAAAACGGCGGGCGCAGCTGGGTTTCATACTTCTGGGCGGCCGCTTCCAGCTGGCGTCCATAAAAGTCGTTGCTGGTGTCTGAATACTCAAATACGCCGTGAATGCGCGATAAATAGTCTGCCGGGATGAACTCTTCTTTGTGGGTCGCGACAAAAACAGGAATGCCAAAACCGGTGGCTTCTATTTCGTCCAGGATACCGCTGGCAATATCCGTGACCGCCAGAACAATGGCGGCAACATCAATATAATCAGAGGCGCGGACATCTACCAGTTCACGCTGGGTAGTAAAGCAATCCGGACATGCACGGCTGGCTGCGATTTTTAAACTTTTCATCTTTCTCTCTTTATTTTAGGTAATAAGCGTCCCTCGATTTCTTGCAAGAAAGAAATCGATAATTTACCGGAAAAAAAGCAAAGGGTGGCCGCTGATTAAAATCAGTGAATTGCTTTTTTGATGATTGAAATTCAGTCCGCCCGGTGCGGATGAGTCTGAATTAAAATGAATGAGCGCACGAGTTCACAGGCAATGGCCTGTAAAATAAGGTGTTTCAGGATAACCTGTAAGCGAGTGCGCCAGAAGTCGAAGGACTACCGGGCATTAAAGAGATGAAAGTCAAAGCAGTTTCGGTGGGCAAACATCATGATATGTGTTGTCCGCCTTATATGGGGCATTAAGCGATTGTTGTTTTCCATGTTTCATTTTCCTTTCAGTAATTGAAAGCATGGTCATTTTATCCATGGAAAGGCGATTAACCGTGAGGTAGATCACCGTTAACCGATCAAATCAGAAATAAATATTCGTTTTAGATGAATATCGCAGATCAAAATTCTGATTTGTTGATGATGCGTTAACAGGTTGTGTTGTCAATGTTTTAAATGAGCGAAAATAGCCCGTAAAAATAATTTATGGGTTATTTGTGAAATATTGTCTGAGGGATTTCGTTTTTATTTAAAAATAAAATGAATAGTTATTCAAAGCATAAACCGATAACCGATACCGGTTTCAGTTAATAAATGGCGAGGGCGAGCGGGGTCAACTTCGAGTTTCTGACGAAGGTGTCCCATATATATGCGTAAATAATGACTATGTTCCACCGCGTTGGGCCCCCACACCTGACTTAACAGCTGGCGTTGGGTGAGTACCTTGCCGTGGTTGTTGAGCAGAACGGCGAGCAGGCGAAATTCTATTGGCGTCAGATGGATTTCTTCTTCACCGCGCACAATACGCCGCGCGGCCAGGTCAACCCGGATATCCCCAAACGTGTAGGTTGGGTCAGCTGGCGTGGTTGCGCTGTGGCGACGCAGCGCCACGCGAAGGCGAGCCTGTAACTCGCCGATACCAAAAGGTTTAATCAGATAGTCATCCGCCCCGGCATCCAGCGCCGCGATTTTATCCGTCTCTTCAGTACGCGCGGAGAGCACGAGGATCGGCATCTGGCTCCACTGACGCACTTCCCGGATAAAATCGATGCCGTCGCCGTCCGGCAAACCAAGATCGAGGATCACCAGGTCCGGCTTGCGGGTGGCGGCTTCAATTAAACCCCGTTGAAGCGTGCCCGCATCATGAACGCGCAGACCATCCCCTTCCAGCGCAGCGCGCAGAAAACGGCTAATGGCGATCTCATCTTCAACAATCAGAACGTTGATCACAAATCCTCTGGTAATTCATTTAGTTCTGGCGGGGTTTCCAGAGGAAGTGTAACACAAAACCGCGCGCCGCCTTCGGGGCGATTCTCAGCGGAGATGGACCCGCCATGGACGTCAATGATCGCCTGGCAAATCGCCAGCCCCAGCCCCACGCCCGGAATGGCCGACTCCTTATTGCCGCGCGCGAATTTTTCGAAAATAGCCAACTCCTGCCCGGCGGGAATGCCGGGTCCGGTATCCCAGACGTCAAGGCGAAGCGTGCCGTCGTCTACCGTCGCATCCACGCCAATTCGCGCGCTGGCGCCCGCATATTTACCGGCATTTTCCAGCAGGTTGATCAGCACCCGTTCAAACAGCGGACCATCAACGTGAATTAAGGTCAGGGGCTCGGGCATGTTCAGCGCAATATGCCGCCCGCCCAGGCCGGGTTCGAGCATTTTCAGGGCGCTGCCCACCACCTCTTCAAGCGTGAGCCACTCTTTTTTGAGGTTAAAACCGCCTGACTGGATACGCGCCATATCGAGCAGGTTATTCACCAGACGCGTGGTATTCAGCACATGCTGGCGGATCTCGCTGGCCTGAAGGGCGTGTTTAGAGCCTTCCGCCGCCAGGTCCAGCGTCAGGATTTCTGACTGACCAAACAGGACGGTGAGCGGGGTTCGCAGATCGTGAGAGAGCGCCGCCAGCAGCGAGTTACGAATGCTTTCACGCTCGCTCGCCAGCCGGGCCTGCTCTTCGCTGGCGGTGAGGGCCAGCCGCTCCAGCGCGCTGGCAACCAGCAGCGTAAAGGTCTCCAGCAGCCGCTGCTGTTCGGGGATCATCAGCTGGCGCAGGTTTGAGGGCTCAACAATCACCAGCCCCTGATTTTTATCGGCGCTGCGCAGCGGCAGAATTTGGTAGGGCACACCGGGCAAGGTGTCGGTCCCTGCGCCCGCAGGCAGCCCTTTATCAAAGCTCCAGCGCGCGATGGCTTCGTCCCAGGGCGTCATGCCTGAGGCCGACGTCAGCGGGCGCAGCTTGCCGTGTTCGTCCGGGAGCAAAATCAGGTTGCTGGCATGAAACGTCGAGCGAATGAACTGCTCGCTGGTCTGCACGATATCCAGCGGCGTGCGGCCCACCGCCAGCGATTTCGACATCTCATAGAGATGGCGCGTGCGCTGTTCGCGATAGCGGGCAATACGCGCCTGGTAGCGCACGCCCGCCGTCAGATTCCCGATCACCAGCCCGACGGTGAGCATCACCGCAAAGGTGAGAATGTACTGAACATCCGACACGGCGAGCGTCCCGCGCGGGGCAATAAAGAACAGATCGAAGCTGATGACGTTAATCACCGTCGCCAGTACCGACGGCCAGCGCCCGTAAAAGAGCGCCACCACCACTACGCCAAGCAGGTAGATCATCACCAGGTTGGCGGCATCAAACGCGATCAGCCACTGGCTGGCAATCACGGTAATCAGGGCACAGAGCACGACGGCGACAAGACAGCCGCGCAGCTGAATGCGCCATTTATCGCTGAAGGCACGGCTGTCCGGCGCGCGGCTGGGTAACGGCGTGGGCTTATCATCCAGCGCCACGATCACCAGGTCCAGATCCGGTGCGCGGCGGGCCAGCTTGTCGGCAAACGATTCGCGGCTAAACCAGCGTCGATGCTGGCGACGGCCAATCACGATTTTCCCCAGATTGTGCTCACGGGCGTAGCGCAGGATGGCTTTATCTTCCTGAGGGTCGGAAAGGGTGGCGGTTTCGGCACCCAGCTCCTGCGCCAGGCGAAGCGAACTCAATATCGCGCGGCGCTGGTTCTCGGGCAGCGCGTGCAGCTGCGGCGTTTCGACATACACCGCATGCCAGACGCTGCCAAATTTGGCCGCCAGGCGCGCGGCGGTGCGGACAAGCTTTTCATTGCCGCTGCCGTGGCCTACGCACAGCAGGATGGCATCTCGCGTATGCCAGACGCGCTCCTGGCCCTGCAGGTCGCGCCAGGCGCGCATCTGATCGTCGACGCGATCGGCAGTACGACGCAGGGCCAGCTCGCGCAGGGCAATCAGGTTACCTTTACGGAAGAAATGTTCGATGGCGCGCTCGGCCTGGCCGGCAATATAAACCTTGCCTTCGTGCAGGCGCTGGCGCAAATCGTCAGGGGGCAGGTCAACCAGCACCACTTCATCGGCGGAATCAAAGAAGGGGTCGGGCACCGTCTCGCGCACTTGAATGCCGGTCACGCCGCTGACCACGTCGTTCAGGCTTTCGAGATGCTGAACGTTAACCGTCGTGAATACATCGATGCCGGCTTCGAGCAGCTCTTCTACATCCTGCCAGCGCTTTGGGTGGCGTGAGCCTGGCGCATTGCTGTGCGCCAGTTCGTCCATCAGGATAAGGGCGGGACGGCGGGCGAGGGCGGCATCGAGATCGAATTCGGTGACTAGCCGACCGCGGTGGCTGATGCGGCGGGGCGGCTGGGTGGCCAGCCCCTTCAGCAGCGATGCGGTCTCTTTGCGTCCGTGGGTTTCTACCACGCCTATCAATATATCAAGCCCCTGCGCCCGAAGCCGCTGGGCTTCCGTCAGCATGGCGAAGGTTTTCCCGACGCCTGCGCAGGCGCCAAAGAAAATTTTCAGTTTGCCGCGATGGGCTTCGGCCGTCTGTTCAAGCAGCCTGTCCGGATCCGGGCGCATGGGCTCGTCGGTCATTTAGTTTTTCCTTAGCGCGTCCAGCGCCAGATTCAGCTCAACAATATTCACCACGGGCATGCCGATAAAGCTGACCAGCGGCTTTTGCGTGTGCTCTGCAACCAGCTGGCTAACCTGTTCGACGGTCAGCTGACGGGCGGCGGCGACGCGCGGGATTTGCCATGCCGCGGCTGCCGGCGTCAGGCTGTAGTCCAGCCCGCTGGCCGAGGCGGTCACCAGCTCTACGGGCACCTCACGGCTGGCCTGCGGATTAGCGGCGCGCAGGGCTGCCACGCGCTCAGCAACGGCTTTGTCCAGCTCGGGGTTGCTGCCCGCCAGGTTACTGCCGCCGGATGCCATCGGATTATACGGGCTTTCGGCAGTGGCGGAAGGGCGTCCCTGGAAGTAACGGGCATCCGTAAAGTTCTGACCAATCAGGCGCGAACCGCGGTTTTCACCGTTTTGCATAATCAGCGAGCCGTTGGCCCGATCCTTAAACCACCACTGTCCCAGCGCGGTGGTCACCAGCGGGTACAGCCCGCCGGTAATGAGAGACAGCAGAATAAACAGAAGTATAGCGGGGCGTAACATCGTCATTTGATTCACCTTTTAAACCAGGCCGAACAGCGTCAACAGCAGGTCGATAACCTTGATACCGATGAAAGGCACCACCAGCCCGCCCAGGCCGTAAATCCACAGGTTGCGGCGCAGCATGGCGGCGGCGGTGAGCGGCTTATAACTCACGCCTTTTAGCGCCAGCGGGATCAGGAAGACAATAATCAGGGCGTTAAAGATCACTGCGCTCAGAATGGCCGATGCCGGAGAGTGCAGGTGCATCACGTTCAACGCGTTTAATTGCGGGTAGGTCGCAGCAAACGCCGCCGGAATGATGGCGAAATATTTCGCCACGTCGTTGGCAATACTGAACGTGGTCAGCGACCCGCGCGTCATCAGCATCTGCTTGCCAATGTGCACCACTTCAATCAGCTTGGTCGGGTTAGAGTCGAGGTCGACCATGTTGCCCGCCTCTTTTGCCGCCTGGGTACCGGAGTTCATTGCCACCGCCACGTCGGCCTGCGCCAGGGCAGGGGCGTCGTTGGTGCCGTCGCCCGTCATCGCCACCAGACGGCCTTCCGCCTGATACTGACGAATCAGCGCCAGTTTCGCTTCCGGTGTGGCTTCAGAAAGAAAATCATCCACGCCCGCTTCGGCGGCAATCGCCGCGGCGGTAAGACGGTTATCCCCGGTGATCATCACCGTTTTGATCCCCATTTTACGCAGCTGGGCAAAGCGCTCCTTGATGCCGCCTTTGACGATATCCTTCAGGGCAATTACCCCCAGCACGTGTGCCCCTTCGGCCACCACCAGCGGCGTCGCCCCCTGACGGGCCACGCTTTCGACCAGGGTGTCCACTTCCGGTGGGAAGTGGCCGTTGTTAGCCTCAATGTGGCGACGGATGGCGTCAACAGAGCCTTTACGGATCATGCGATCCTGAATGTTAATGCCGCTCATGCGGGTTTGCGCCGTGAAGGGCACGAAAGTGGCGTGCAGGCTCTGAACGTCGCGCTGGCGCAGGTTAAAGCGCTGCTTGGCGAGGATCACGATACTGCGTCCTTCCGGGGTTTCATCGGCAAGCGAAGAGAGCTGCGCGGCATCCGCCAGCGTTTTTTCATCCACGCCCGGGGCGGGCAGGAAATCTGACGCCTGGCGGTTACCGAGGGTAATGGTCCCGGTTTTATCCAGCAGTAAGACGTCCACGTCACCGGCGGCTTCAACCGCACGCCCGCTGGTGGCGATGACGTTGGCACCGAGCATACGGCTCATGCCGGCTACGCCGATGGCTGACAGCAGGCCACCAATGGTGGTGGGGATCAGGCAGACCAGCAGCGCCACCAGCACCGTGATGGTGACCGCGGTGCCGCCATAGGCGGAGAACGGCCACAGGGTCGCGGTTGCCAGCAGGAAGACGATGGTCAGGGCCACCAGCAGGATGGTCAGGGCGATCTCGTTCGGTGTTTTACGGCGCTGGGCGCCTTCCACCATGGCGATCATCCGGTCGAGGAAGGTTTCCCCCGGGTTAACGCTACACTGGATCACCAGCCAGTCGGAGAGAATGCGCGTCCCGCCCGTCACGGAGGCGAAATCGCCGCCGGACTCACGGATAACCGGCGCGGACTCCCCGGTAATGGCGCTTTCATCCACCGAGGCGCCCCCTTCGATGACTTCACCGTCGCAAGGGATAATGTCACCGGCTTCCACCAGCACCACATCGCCTTTGCGCAGTTCATCCGCCGGAACGTGGTCCATCTGCGCGCCGTATTTCGGTTCACGCAGCTTGCGCGCGAAGGCGGTTTTCTTCACCCCTTTCAGGCTGTTGGCCTGGGCTTTACTCCGGCCTTCCGCCAGCGCTTCCGCAAAGTTGGCGAACAGCACGGTAAACCACAGCCACAGGCTGATGGCGCCGGTAAACGTTGCATTTCCCGGCATGTGGCCCGTTCCCATGGCAATCGCCAGGGCGGTGGTCAGGACGCTTCCCGCCCAGACAATAAACATCACCGGGTTGTGCCACTGCACGCGCGGACTCAGCTTTTTCACCGCATCCATGAGCGCCTGGCGAACTAATGACGGTTCGAACAGGGCCAGTTGTTTACGACTCATGACAATTTCTCCGCAAAATCAGCGTAAAGAGAGGTATTCCGCGACCGGGCCTAACGCGAGGGCGGGGATAAAGGTCAGGGCGCCGACCAGTAACACGGTACCCGTCAGCAGGCCGATAAACAGCGCGCCGTGGGTCGGTAATGTCCCGGTGGTGGTCGGTTGGATTTTTTTATTCACCAGCGATCCGGCAATCGCCAACACCGGCACAATGATCCCAAAGCGACCCACAAACATGCAGAACGCCAGCAGGCAGTTCCAGAACGGTGAGTTGGCGCTTAAGCCCGCAAAGGCGCTGCCGTTGTTGTTGGCGGCAGAGGAGACGGCATACAGCACTTCGCTAAAACCGTGAATGCCGGGGTTAAAGATGCCGCTGCGTCCGGCCTCGGTCATCAGCGCCAGCGCGGTGCCGAGCAGCACAAGCGCAGGGGTGACCAGAATCGCCAGCGCGGTTAATTTCATCTCGCGAACGTCGATTTTTTTACCGAGGTATTCCGGAGTGCGGCCAATCATCAAACCGGCAATAAATACCGCCAGCAGCACGAACAGCAGCATGCCGTAAAGACCCGAGCCCACGCCGCCAAAGACGACTTCGCCAATCTGCATCAGCCACATCGGGATCATGCCACCCAGCGCCGTAAAGGAATCATGCATGGCGTTGACTGCCCCGCACGAGGCCGCCGTGGTGACTACCGCATACAGGCTGCTGGCAAGAATGCCAAAGCGGCTCTCTTTACCTTCCATATTGATATTGCTGTTGGCCCCCAGCTGCATGAAATGGCCGTTGCCGCTCCATTCAGCCCACATCACCAGCGCCACGCAGACTACAAAGATAAGTGACATCGTCCAGAGCAGGGTGCGGCCCTGACGTCGATCGTTAACCACGTCACCAAAGGCGAAGCAGAGCGCGGCGGGGATCAGGAAAATCGCCAGCATCTGCACAAAATTGGTTAATGCGGTAGGGTTTTCAAACGGATGCGAAGAGTTGGCGTTGAAGAAGCCACCCCCGTTCGTCCCGAGCATTTTGATGGCTTCCTGTGACGCTACTGGCCCCATCGGCAGGAGCTGTTTTGCACCTTCCAGCGAGGTATAGGGCGCGTAAGGCATCAGGTTTTGCAGGGTGCCCTGCTGGATAAAGAACAGCGCGATCAGCAGCGCAATTGGCAGCAGGATCCACAGCGTAATGCGCGTCAAATCCACCCACGCGTTACCCAGGGTATTGATTTTCTGACGCGCAAACGCACGCGTCAGTGCGAAGATCACGGCGATACCGCTGGCGGCCGAGAGGAAGTTTTGCACGGTTAACCCGACCATCTGGCTGAAATAGCTCAGCGTGGTTTCACCGGCGTAGGACTGCCAGTTGGTGTTAGTGACAAAGCTCACCGCCGTGTTCAGCGCAAGATGCCAGGACAGGCCCGGTAACTGTTGCGGATTCAGCGGCAGGATGCCCTGCAGCATCAGCATGGCAAAAAGCGCAATGAGCCCAACGATATTCAGCAGCAAAATGGCGATCAGATACTGACGCCAGTTCATCTCCCGATCGTCTATTCCCAGCACGCGCCAGATCCCTTTTTCAACGCTTCCCGTGCCGGGCAAAGGAACGTTGTTGATCAATCGTGCCAGTCCCGATCCCAGTGGCCTTGCCAGAATGAACAGTACCACTAAGAAGCTGGCAATAAGCAGAAACGCCTGAGCAGCCATCAGAAGGCCTCCGCATTTATCAGGGCATAGACCAGATAACCCAATAACAGGAACACCAGCACGATGCCGGCAATAAGACCTGCACTCACAATCCACCTCCAGGTGACTTTCGTTGTTGTACTAACGGTAGGATTTCCGGCGCAAAGATTTCGCAAAAATGGGGAGGGCGGGTGTAAAAAAAGTATAAAAATGGCAAAGCCCACAATTTAACTATTGATAAGTAAACCGTTAACTTTTTTGTAACTTAATTACGGCGTGAATGTAAATATTCACTAAATGGGCAAAAATAAGTGGTCGGATGAGTAGTAAAATTACAAACAAAGCGATATTATTTTAGCCAGGTCACAGATTTTGAATTTTCCGGATGACGTTTCCGGCCAACTATAGGGGAGAAAATATGGATCTTTATAAAGAGTATCCGGCTCATATCGTGTTTTTGCGCCGCGCTTTCGCCGTAGTGGCTGGCGTGCTGGCTCTGCCGGTGATGCTGTTCTGGAAAGATCGTGCACGTTTTTACAGCTATCTGCACCGCGTCTGGGCGAAAACCAGCGAGAAGCCGGTGTGGATGGATCAGGCCGAGAAAGCGACCTGCGATTTCTACTGATACTAAGACTACACATAGCAATAAAAAAAACCGCCACATTACTGTTGGCGGTTTTTTTGTCCCTCGGGATTCGCGGTCCGTTGGGTGGCTTCAGGCCTTCGTCAGAGGTTACAGACATATATTTAGCCCTCTTTCTTGCCAGGTGACGCTGCGCTTACCCGGCCTACACAGTGCAAAGATATCTAGTATTGCATGTTTCATTATAGGCCCGTGCAAGCGTAGCGCCGCCGGGCGAAACGCACATCAAATACTTTGTTAGCAGTCTGTAAGGCCGCCCTGACGGCCTTTTTTATTTCATCCCGTCTACACTTCATGGCAAAGTAGTTCAATGCATGCTTTTTCCTTTTACGGCATGCCCTTACGGACATAATGGATAATTGCCTGGAGTTTTATGCCCACCCATCTGGTTTGGTTTCGCGCGGACCTGCGCGTACATGACAACATCGCCCTTGCGGCAGCCTGCCGCGCCAAAGACGCTAACGTACTGGCCCTGTTTATGGCCACGCCCGAGCAGTGGCGGCAGCACGATATGGCCCCCCGGCAGGCGGCTTTGCTCCGGGCGTATCTGAACGATCTGCAGCACTCGCTTGCCGGGAAAGGCATACCGCTTCTCTATAAAGAAGTGGGTGATTTTGCCGCACAGCTTCAGACGGTGCAGGAGACATGTAAGCAGCACAACGTCACGCATCTTTTTTACAACTATCAGTACGAATTCAACGAACAGCAGCGCGACCGTCAGCTGGAGAAGATGCTGGAAGGGGTGGTCTGTGAAGGGTTTGATGACAGCGTGATGCTAGCACCGGGCAGCGTGATGACCGGCAACCACGAGATGTATAAAGTTTTTACGCCGTTTAAAAATGCCTTTATCAAACGTCTGAAAGAGGCGCTGCCGGAGTGCGTTGCCGCGCCTGCCGTGCGAGGCGAAGCCATAAAGGATCTGCCTGAGCTGACGTTTGATTACCCTCAGCAGCCGTTTGATGAAACGCTGTTCCCCGCCGATGAGAAAGCGGCCATCGCCCAACTGCGCCAGTTCTGCAAGCAGGACGCAGCCAGTTACGACGCGCGTCGGGATTTTCCCGCCATCGAGGGTACCAGCCGCCTGTCGGCCTGTCTGGCGCTGGGCGCGATCTCACCGCGCCAGTGTTTGCATCGTCTGCTGGCGGAGCAGCCGCAGGCGCTGGAGGGGGGCGCAGGGTCCGTCTGGCTGAATGAACTCATCTGGCGCGAGTTCTACCGCCATCTGATGACGTATCACCCTGATTTATGTAAACATCGGCCCTTCATTGGCTGGACCGATAATGTAAAGTGGCAATCGAATGATAAGCAGCTTAAAGCCTGGCAAAGCGGGCAGACGGGTTACCCGATAGTCGATGCCGCCATGCGTCAGCTTAACGAGACGGGGTGGATGCATAACCGCCTGCGGATGATTACCGCCAGCTTTCTGGTGAAGGATCTGCTTATCGACTGGCGTATCGGAGAGCGCTATTTTATCTCTCAGCTGATCGATGGCGATCTCGCAGCGAATAACGGCGGCTGGCAGTGGGCAGCCTCTACCGGCACCGATGCCGCGCCCTATTTCCGGATTTTCAATCCGACCACGCAGGGGCAAAAATTTGATGCGGACGGCGAGTTTATCCGCCGCTGGGTTCCTGAACTTAACGGAATACCTGCTAAAGCGATCCACGAACCGTGGGCATGGGCGGATAAACAACGTGTAAAGCTGGATTACCCTCGTCCGATTGTCGACCATAAACAGGCGCGTGTCGCCACGCTGGCGGCGTACGAAGCTGCCCGCAAAGCATAAGAGAGTGATGATGAAAAACAGCGAACTGGAAAGCCTGATTAACGAAAAACTGAACAGTACCTCCTTCAGCGATTACGGCCCGAACGGGCTCCAGGTTGAAGGTCGTGAGACGGTGCAAAAAATTATCACCGGCGTGACGGCAAGCCAGGCGCTGCTGGACGAGGCCGTTCGTCAGAACGCCGACGCGGTGATTGTTCATCACGGTTACTTCTGGAAAAACGAATCGCCGATTATTCGCGGGATGAAGCGCAATCGTCTGAAAACGCTGCTGGCTAATGACATCAACCTGTACGGCTATCATCTGCCGCTGGATGCGCACCCGGAGCTCGGCAACAACGTCCAGCTGGCGCAGCTACTGGGGATTACCGTGATGGGTGAAATTGAGCCGCTGGTGCCGTGGGGCGAGCTGGCGATGCCGGTTCCAGGGCTGGAGCTGGCATCATGGATTGAAGCGCGCCTGGGCCGTCGTCCGCTGTGGAGCGGTGATACCGGTCCGGATACGGTGAAGCGTGTCGCATGGTGTACCGGTGGCGGTCAGGGCTTTATCGACAGCGCCGCGCGTTTCGGCGTCGATGCTTTTATCACCGGCGAAGTTTCCGAGCAGACCATTCATTCGGCGCGTGAACAGGGGCTGCATTTTTACGCGGCTGGCCATCACGCCACCGAGCGCGGCGGCATTCGCGCCCTCAGCGAGTGGCTGACGGAAAATACCGATCTGGATGTGACCTTTATTGATATCCCTAACCCAGCCTGACGAGAGGTAGTTAAGTGCAGCGAGCGCGTTGTTATCTTCTGGGTGAAACCGCCGTGGTTCTGGAGCTTGAACCACCGGTGACGCTTGCCACGCAAAAGCGTATCTGGCGGCTGACCCAGCGTCTGGCCGAACTACCGGAGGTGGTTGAAGCCATTCCGGGGATGAATAACATCACCGTGGTGCTGCGTAGCCCGCATACCCTGGCGCTGGATGCCATTGAGCGTTTGCAGCGCTGGTGGGAAGAGAGCGAGGCGCTGGAGCCGGAATCGCGCGCCATTGAGATCTCGGTCGTTTATGGCGGTACGGGTGGGCCGGATCTTGGCGTGGTGGCAGACCACTGCGGATTAACCGAAAAGCAGGTTGTTGAGCTGCACAGCTCGGTTGACTACGTGGTCTGGTTCCTGGGGTTTCAGCCCGGATTCCCGTATCTGGGCGGGTTATCTCCCCGGCTGCATACGCCACGCCGTGCCGAGCCGCGCCTGAGCGTCCCGGCGGGAACGGTGGCTATCGGCGGCGAGCAGACCGGCGTTTATCCGCTGACATCGCCTGGCGGCTGGCAGCTTATTGGGCATACCGCTACACCGTTATTTGAACCCGGGCTGGAGACGCCAATACTCCTGCGTCCCGGCGATACCCTTCGCTTTATCCCGCAGAAGGAGGGGGTATGTTAACGCTTATTCGCGCCGGGCTTTACACCTCCGTACAGGATGCCGGGCGCTTTGGTCTTCGCCAGTCGGGCGTGAGCTACTGCGGTGCGCTTGACCGTCCTTCGCTGGAGATTGCCAACCTGCTTGTGGGCAACCCAGGCAGCACGGCGGCGCTAGAAATTACGCTGGGTCAGTGTGTGATTGAGTTTGGTCAGGAGACCTGGTTTGCCTTAACCGGCGCAGGGTGTGATGCGACGCTGGATGGCAAAGCGGTGTGGACCGGCTGGCGGCTGCGGGCGAAAGCCGGGCAGCGCCTGACGCTCAAACGTCCGCTGCACGGCGTGCGTAGCTATCTCGCGGTGGCTGGCGGCATCGACGTGCCGGAGGTATTGGGTTCATCCAGTACCGATCAAAAAGCCGGGATCGGCGGTCACGAAGGGCGTTTGTTGCGCGACGGCGATCGGCTGGCAATCAAAGCCTCCGCGCGCCATTTCTCGACCACGCAGGGCGTAAAACAGCTGCTGTGGGGAAACCAGATCCGTGCCTTACCGGGGCCGGAATATCATGAGTTTGACGAGGCTTCTAAAGAGTCCTTCTGGCGCGCGCCGTGGAAGATCAGCCCGCAGAGTAACCGCATGGGCTACCGCCTGCAGGGTCAGCCGCTGACCCGCACGACGGATCGGGAACTGCTCTCCCACGGTTTATTGCCGGGGGTTATTCAGGTGCCGGGGAACGGTCAGCCCATCGTGTTAATGAACGATGCGCAAACTACCGGCGGTTATCCGCGCATTGCCTGCATCATTGAAGCGGATCGCTACCATCTGGCGCAAATTCCCCTCGGTCAGCCGATTCACTTCGTGCAATGTTCGCTGGAGGAGGCGCTGAAAGCGCGGCAGGATCGGCAGCGTTATCTCGAACAGCTGGCGTGGAGGCTTGATGGTAAAGATTGATTTGAACGCCGATCTGGGGGAGGGAAGCAGCGCTGATGCGGAACTGATGACCCTGGTCACCTCGGTCAATATAGCCTGCGGCTTTCACGCTGGCGATGCGCAAACCATGCTGGAGAGCGTGCGTAATGCCATTGAAAACGGCGTCGCGATTGGGGCTCACCCCAGCTTTCCCGATCGGGAAAACTTTGGCCGCACGGCGATGGATCTGCCCCCTGCGACGGTCTATGCGCAGGTGCTCTACCAGATCGGCGCGCTGGAGGCGATGGTGCGCGCCCAGAACGGCGTGATGCGCCACGTGAAGCCGCACGGCATGCTTTACAACCAGGCGGCGAAAGATGCGGATCTGGCGGACGCCATTGCCCGCGCGGTGTGGGACTGCAGCCCGCAGCTGATCCTTGTGGGTCTGGCGGGCAGCGAGCTGATTCGCGCCGGACAACGGCTGGGGCTGACCACGCGTCAGGAAGTGTTTGCCGATCGGGGATACCAGCCGGACGGCAGCCTGGTGCCGAGGACGCAGGCCGGGGCGCTGATTACCGATGAAGGCAAAGCGCTGGCGCAGACGCTGGAGATGGTGCGCGCCGGGCGGGTGACCGCCGTGGATGGAACAGCGGCAAACGTTCAGGCCGATACGGTATGTTTACACGGCGACGGCGAGCATGCGCTCCAGTTCGCGCGCCGCTTGCGGGCAGCGTTTTCTGAAGAGGGTATCCTCGTCAGCGCCGAATAATGACGATAAGGACACAAAAATGCCTGAAGGTCCGGAGATCCGCCGCGCGGCGGATAGCCTGGAGGCGGCGATAAAGGGCAAACCCCTGACGGATGTCTGGTTTGCTTTTCCTCAACTGAAACCGTTTGAATCACAGCTGGTGGGCCAGACGGTGACCCATATTGAAACGCGTGGCAAGGCCTTGCTCACGCACTTTTCACATAACCTGACGTTATATAGCCATAACCAGCTTTACGGCGTCTGGCGCGTGGTGGAGGCGGACGAGCAGCCGCAAACCACCCGCGTGCTGCGCGTCAGGCTGCAAACGGCGGATAAGGCGATCCTGCTCTATAGCGCGTCGGATATCGAAATGTTAACGCCGGAGCAGCTGCTGACGCACCCGTTCCTGCAGCGGGTCGGGCCTGACGTGCTGGACATGCGCCTGACGGCAAGCGACGTGAAGGCCCGACTGCTATCCCCTAAATTCCGCAACCGGCAGTTTTCCGGGTTATTGCTCGATCAGGCTTTTCTGGCTGGCTTAGGCAACTATTTGCGGGTTGAAATCTTATGGGAAGTCGGGCTGGCGCCGCAGCATAAAGCGTCTCAGCTGAGCGATGAACAGCTGGAGGCGTTATCCCACGCGCTGCTGGATATTCCGCGGCTGTCGTACAACACGCGCGGCGTGGCGGATGAGAACACGCATCACGGGGCGCTGTTCCGGTTCAAGGTGTTTCATCGGGCGGGGAAAAAGTGCGAGCGATGCGGCGGGATTATTGACAGGATTATGCTTTCTTCGAGACCCTTTTACTGGTGCCCGCACTGCCAGAAATAAAAGTAAAACGGTAACTCAGGGGTTACCGTTTTTAAGGTGTTCACCCTCTCCCTGTGGGAGAGGGCCGGGGTGAGGGCATCAGGCCGCACCCAACTCCTGTTAGCGCTTAATATCAGACTTAAAATCACGCTGCTCGTAGCCGGTATACAGCTGACGAGGACGGGCGATTTTCATGCCTTCGCTGTGCATTTCGTTCCAGTGCGCAATCCAGCCTACGGTACGGGCCATGGCGAAGATCACGGTGAACATGGAAGACGGAATGCCCATCGCTTTCAGAATAATGCCAGAGTAGAAATCGACGTTCGGGTAGAGTTTCTTCTCGATGAAGTACGGGTCGTTCAGAGCGATGTGTTCCAGCTCCATCGCCACTTCCAGCAGGTCATCTTTGGTACCCAGCTCTTTCAGCACTTCGTGGCAGGTCTCACGCATGACGGTGGCGCGCGGGTCGTAGTTTTTGTAAACACGGTGACCGAAGCCCATCAGGCGGAAGGAGTCATTCTTGTCTTTCGCACGACGCACGAACTCAGGAATGTGCTCAACGGTGCTGATCTCTTCCAGCATCTTCAGTGCTGCTTCGTTCGCGCCACCGTGCGCCGGTCCCCACAGGGAGGCGATGCCCGCAGCGATACAGGCGAACGGGTTTGCGCCCGAAGAGCCCGCGGTACGGACGGTAGAGGTAGAGGCGTTTTGTTCGTGGTCAGCGTGCAGGATCAGAATACGGTCCATCGCGCGTTCCAGCACCGGGTTCACTTCGTACTCTTCGCACGGCGTGGAGAACATCATGCGCAGGAAGTTACCCGCGTAGGAGAGGTCGTTGCGCGGATACACAAACGGCTGGCCGATGGAGTATTTGTAACACATCGCCGCCATGGTAGGCATTTTGGACAGCAGGCGGAACGCCGCGATATCGCGGTGACGCGGATTATTCACGTCAAGGGAGTCGTGGTAGAACGCCGCCAGCGCACCGGTAATCCCGCACATCACCGCCATCGGGTGAGAGTCACGGCGGAACGCATGGAACAGACGGGTAATCTGCTCATGGATCATGGTGTGACGGGTCACGGTGGTTTTGAATTCATCGTACTGTGCCTGCGTCGGTTTTTCGCCGTTCAGCAGGATGTAGCACACTTCCAGATAGTTGGATTCGGTGGCTAACTGATCGATGGGGAAGCCGCGATGGAGCAGGATACCTTCGTCACCGTCAATGTAGGTGATTTTGGATTCGCAAGATGCGGTAGAGGTAAATCCAGGGTCAAAGGTGAACACACCTTTAGAACCCAGCGTACGGATATCAATAACATCCTGACCGAGCGTGCCTTTTAGCACATCCAGTTCAATAGCAGTGTCACCATTTAGGGTGAGCGTTGCCTTTGTATCAGCCATTTACGGTCTCCTTAGCGCCTTATGCTTAAGACTGCGCTTTACCGGATTTGCTTTCAGCTGTTAATCACCGTTACCAGATTGTTATTTGGCTTACCGCTCAGCTCACGAGGACAAACCAGGGTACAGAGCTATGGCGCCTTGCAGGTAAACGAATGAAATATCAGTGAAACAACAGCAAATCAGCGTTTTTGCAGTCCGAATTATTCAAACCTGTATATCACTAATAACTGTCCTGATAACTTCGGTCAATACCATCACACTGTTACATAACTATTTGTCAGGTGAAAGAGAGACCTCATAACTTTTGCGCATTATATGCCTTTTCTGATGACGTTTGTAACAATATTGTTTAACATTTGTCAAATCAGATGATTAAAAATTAAAAATATGTTGTTATCGTGACCCTGATCACTGTTCCAGAGAAAACCCGACAAACTGTATGTAGGTTAATTGTAATGATTTTGTGAACGGCCTATACTGCCGCCAGGTCTCCGGAACACCCTGCAATCCCGAGCCACCCAGCGTTGTAACGTGTCGTTTAAGCATCTGGAAGCAGTGTTTTGCATGACGCGCAGTTATAGAAAAGGAACGCTGCTTGACCCGCATCGCAGTCCGGAGGAAGGAAACAATAAGAACAGCATGTGGGCGTTATTCATGATAAGAAATGTGAAAAAACAAAGACCTGTCAATCTGGATCTCAAAACGATCCGGTTCCCTGTAACAGCAATAGCGTCCATTCTGCACCGTGTTTCTGGTGTGATTACGTTTGTGGCGGTCGGTATTTTGCTGTGGTTACTGGGCACCAGCCTCTCTTCCCCTGAAGGATTCCTCCAGGCCTCCGCCATCATGAACAGCTTCTTCGTGAAATTTATCATGTGGGGCATTCTGACCGCGCTGGCGTACCACGTCGTCGTGGGTGTTCGCCATATGCTGATGGACTTTGGCTACCTGGAAGAGACTTTCGAAGCCGGGAAACGCTCCGCTAACATTTCATTTGTGATTACTGTCGTGCTTTCACTTCTCGCAGGAGTTCTCGTATGGTAAGCAACGCCTCCGCATTAGGACGCAACGGCGTACATGACTTCATTCTGGTCCGTGCTACCGCCATCGTTCTCACTCTTTACATCATCTATATGATCGGTTTCTTCGCGACCAGCGGCACGCTGACGTGGGAAATCTGGAGTGGGTTCTTCGGATCCGCCTTCACCAAAGTGTTCACCCTGCTGGCTCTGTTCTCCATCCTTATTCATGCCTGGATTGGCATGTGGCAGGTGTTGACCGATTACGTTAAACCGCTGGCGATTCGCCTCCCACTGCAGCTGGCCATTGTTGTTGCACTGGTGGTTTACGTTATTTATGGATTCGTTGTGGTGTGGGGTGTGTAATGAAACTGCCAGTCAGAGAATTTGATGCTGTTGTAATTGGTGCCGGTGGCGCAGGTATGCGTGCCGCACTGCAAATTTCCCAGAGCGGCCAGACCTGTGCGCTGCTCTCTAAAGTTTTCCCGACCCGTTCCCACACTGTGTCTGCGCAGGGCGGTATCACCGTTGCGCTGGGCAACTCCCATGAAGATAACTGGGAATGGCACATGTACGACACGGTAAAAGGTTCCGACTACATCGGCGACCAGGATGCCATCGAATATATGTGTAAAACCGGCCCGGAAGCGATTCTGGAGCTGGACCACATGGGTCTGCCGTTCTCCCGTCTGGAAAATGGCACCATCTATCAGCGTCCGTTTGGCGGCCAGTCGAAAAACTTCGGCGGCGAGCAGGCGGCACGTACCGCGGCGGCGGCTGACCGTACCGGTCACGCACTGCTGCACACCCTGTATCAGCAGAACCTGAAAAACCATACCACCATCTTCTCCGAGTGGTACGCGCTGGATCTGGTGAAAAACGCCGATGGCGCAATCGTCGGCTGTACCGCGCTGTGCATCGAAACCGGTGAAGTGGTTTACTTCAAAGCCCGCGCTACCGTGCTGGCTACCGGCGGCGCAGGCCGTATCTATCAGTCCACCACCAACGCCCACATCAATACCGGTGACGGTGTCGGTATGGCTATCCGCGCGGGCGTGCCGGTGCAGGATATGGAGATGTGGCAGTTCCACCCAACCGGTATCGCCGGTGCGGGCGTTCTGGTAACAGAAGGCTGCCGCGGTGAAGGTGGTTACCTGCTGAACAAGCACGGCGAGCGCTTCATGGAGCGTTATGCCCCGAATGCGAAAGACCTGGCGGGTCGTGACGTGGTGGCGCGTTCCATCATGATCGAAATCCGTGAAGGCCGCGGCTGTGACGGCCCATGGGGTCCACACGCGAAGCTGAAGCTCGACCACCTGGGTAAAGAAGTTCTGGAGTCCCGTCTGCCGGGCATCCTGGAGCTGTCCCGCACCTTCGCACACGTCGACCCGGTGAAAGAGCCGATTCCGGTTATCCCAACCTGCCACTACATGATGGGCGGTATTCCGACCAAAGTGACCGGTCAGGCGCTGACCGTAAACGAGCAGGGCGAAGACGTGGTCATTCCTGGCCTGTTCGCGGTAGGCGAAATTGCCTGCGTATCCGTACACGGTGCAAACCGTCTGGGCGGCAACTCCCTGCTGGACCTGGTGGTGTTTGGTCGTGCAGTCGGTCTGCATCTGCAGGAATCCATTGCCGAGCAGGGCGCGCTGCGTGACGCAACCGACGACGAAATTGATGCCTCTCTTGAGCGCCTCAACCGCTGGAACGGTAACCGTAACGGCGAAGATCCGGTGGAAATCCGTAAAGCGCTGCAGGAATGCATGCAGCACAACTTCTCGGTATTCCGCGAAGGCGACGCGATGGCCAAAGGTCTTGAGCAGCTGAAAGCTATCCGCGAGCGTCTGAAAAATGCCCGTCTGGACGACACCTCCAGCGAATTCAACACCCAGCGCGTTGAGTGCCTGGAGCTGGATAACCTGATGGAAACCGCGTTCGCGACGGCGATGTCGGCAAACTTCCGTACCGAAAGCCGTGGCGCGCATAGCCGCTTCGACTTCCCGGATCGTGATGACGAAAACTGGCTGTGCCATTCCCTGTATCTGCCAGAGTCGGAATCCATGACGCGTCGTAGCGTCAACATGGAACCGAAACTGCGTCCGGCGTTCCCGCCGAAGATTCGTACTTACTAATGCGGAGACAGGATAATGAAACTCGAATTCTCAGTTTATCGTTATAACCCGGATGTTGATGACGCTCCGCGTATGCAGGACTACACCCTGGAAGCGGAAGAAGGTCGCGACATGATGCTGCTGGATGCCTTAATCCAGCTGAAAGAAAAAGATCCTACGCTGTCGTTCCGCCGCTCCTGCCGTGAAGGGGTTTGTGGCTCTGACGGTGTGAACATGAACGGCAAAAATGGCCTGGCCTGCATCACGCCAATTTCAGCGTTGCAGCGTCCTGGTCAGAAAATTGTTATCCGTCCTCTGCCAGGCCTGCCGGTCGTGCGTGATTTGGTGGTAGACATGGGGCAATTCTATGCACAATATGAGAAGATTAAGCCTTACTTATTGAATAATGGGCAAAATCCACCCGCTCGCGAGCACTTACAGTCTCCTGAGCAGCGTGAAAAACTCGATGGGTTGTACGAGTGTATTCTCTGCGCATGCTGTTCAACGTCCTGCCCTTCGTTCTGGTGGAACCCGGACAAGTTTATCGGCCCGGCCGGTCTGCTGGCTGCCTATCGCTTCCTGATCGATAGCCGCGACACCGAAACCGACAGCCGTCTGGAAGGGCTGAGTGACGCTTTCAGCGTATTCCGCTGCCATAGCATCATGAACTGCGTCAGTGTGTGTCCGAAGGGGCTGAACCCGACGCGCGCCATCGGCCATATTAAGTCGATGCTGCTGCAGCGCAGTGCGTAAGTAGTGAGAGGGGAGCGCTGTTCCCCTCACCCTAACCCTCTCCCAAAGGGAGAGGGAACAGATTGCAGAAACCTTTAAAAACTGCCAGATAAGTAAATAATCGAGACGTTCAGCGCGAGACAAGGCGCGGTTGAACGAATCCCAGGAGCATAGTGAACTATGTGACTGGGGTGAGTGAAAGCCGCAACGCAGTCGCAGCCGGAACGACGAAGATTATTTAGACAGTTTCTAAAGGTTCCTTCGCGGGCCAAAGTAAAAGAGCTCGCAGGTGAACCCCGGCACGTACACGGTGTGTGCGTGGTAGTTTCTACGGCGAAAGTAAGCATAAAAATGCTTAAGGGATCACGATGCAGAACGGCGCAATGAAAGCCTGGCTGGACTCTTCTTTCCTTTCTGGTGCGAACCAGAGCTGGATTGAACAGCTCTATGAAGACTTCTTAACCGATCCTGACTCAGTGGACGCAAACTGGCGTTCCATGTTCCAGCAGTTGCCTGGCACAGGGGTCAAACCGGATCAATTCCATTCCAAAACACGTGATTATTTCCGTCGTCTGGCGAAGGATGCCTCACGTTACTCTTCTGCGATTTCCGACCCTGACACTAATGCGAAGCAGGTTAAAGTCCTGCAGCTTATCAACGCTTATCGCTTCCGCGGTCACCAGCATGCGAATCTCGATCCGCTGGGACTGTGGCAGCAAGACCGTGTGGCCGATCTCGATCCGGCGTATCACGATCTGACCGAGGCCGATTTCCAGGAAAGCTTTAACGTAGGTTCCTTTGCCATCGGCAAAGACACGATGAAGCTGGGCGATCTGATTGACGCGCTCAAGCAAACCTACTGCGGCTCCATCGGCGCGGAATACATGCACATTACCTCTACCGAAGAGAAACGCTGGATCCAGCAGCGCATCGAATCCGTAGCGGGCCACGCGACCTTCTCGGCTGACGAGAAAAAACGCTTCCTGAACGAACTGACCGCAGCGGAAGGGCTTGAGCGCTATCTGGGCGCGAAATTCCCGGGTGCAAAACGCTTCTCGCTGGAAGGCGGCGACGCGCTGGTGCCGATGCTCAAAGAGCTGATTCGTCACGCAGGCAAGAGCGGCACCCGTGAAGTGGTACTGGGCATGGCGCACCGTGGTCGTCTGAACGTGCTGGTCAACGTGCTGGGTAAAAAACCGCAGGACCTGTTCGACGAATTCGCGGGCAAACATAAAGAACACCTCGGCACCGGCGACGTGAAGTACCACATGGGCTTCTCGTCGGATATCGAAACCGAAGGCGGTCTGGTTCACCTGGCGCTGGCGTTTAACCCGTCACACCTGGAAATCGTTAGCCCGGTGGTTATCGGTTCCGTGCGTGCGCGTCTGGATCGTCTGGACGAACCGAGCAGCAATAAAGTGCTGCCAATTACCATCCACGGCGATGCGGCGGTAACAGGGCAGGGCGTGGTTCAGGAAACCCTGAACATGTCGAAAGCGCGTGGTTACGAAGTGGGCGGTACCGTTCGCATCGTGATCAACAACCAGGTGGGCTTTACCACCTCTAACCCGCTGGACGCGCGTTCTACCCCATACTGCACCGACATCGGTAAGATGGTGCAGGCGCCAATCTTCCACGTTAACGCGGATGACCCGGAAGCCGTTGCTTTCGTTACCCGTCTGGCGCTGGATTTCCGTAATACCTTTAAACGCGATGTATTCATTGACCTCTTCTGCTACCGCCGTCACGGCCACAACGAAGCGGACGAGCCAAGTGCAACCCAGCCGTTGATGTATCAGAAAATCAAAAAACACCCGACCCCGCGCAAAATCTATGCTGACAAGCTGGAGAGCGACAAAGTGACGACGCTGGAAGATGCGACCGAAATGGTCAACCTCTACCGCGACGCGCTGGATGCGGGTGAATGCGTGGTGAAAGAACTGCGCCCGATGAACATGCACTCCTTTACCTGGTCGCCGTACCTCAACCACGAGTGGGATGAGAGCTACCCGAACAAGGTTGAGATGAAGCGCCTGCAGGAGCTGGCTAAACGCATCAGCACCGTACCGGACGCTATCGAGATGCAGTCTCGCGTGGCGAAAATTTACGCTGACCGTCAGTCCATGGCGGCAGGCGAGAAGCTGTTCGACTGGGGCGGCGCGGAAACGCTGGCTTACGCAACGCTGGTTGACGAAGGCATTCCTGTTCGTCTGTCCGGTGAAGATGCGGGCCGTGGGACCTTCTTCCACCGTCACGCGGTTGTTCACAACCAGTCCAACGGTTCAACCTACACCCCGCTGCAGCACGTGCACAACGGTCAGGGCCAGTTCAAGGTCTGGGACTCCGTGCTGTCTGAAGAAGCGGTTCTGGCCTTCGAATACGGTTATGCCACCGCTGAACCACGCACCCTGACCATCTGGGAAGCGCAGTTCGGTGACTTCGCCAACGGCGCGCAGGTGGTTATCGACCAGTTCATCTCCTCCGGCGAGCAGAAGTGGGGCCGCATGTGTGGCCTGGTGATGCTGCTGCCGCACGGTTATGAAGGTCAGGGTCCGGAGCACTCCTCCGCGCGTCTGGAACGTTATCTGCAGCTCTGCGCCGAGCAGAATATGCAGGTCTGCGTACCGTCCACCCCGGCTCAGGTCTACCACATGCTGCGTCGTCAGGCGCTGCGCGGTATGCGCCGTCCGCTGGTGGTGATGTCGCCGAAATCCCTGCTGCGTCACCCGCTGGCGGTGTCGAGCCTGGAAGAACTGGCGAACGGAACCTTCCTGCCAGCCATCGGTGAAATTGACGAGCTGGATCCGCAGGGCGTGAAGCGCGTGGTGATGTGTTCTGGTAAGGTTTATTACGACCTGCTGGAACAGCGCCGCAAGAACGATCAGAAAGATGTCGCCATCGTGCGTATCGAACAGCTTTATCCGTTCCCGCATCAGGCGATGCAGGAAGTGCTGAAACAATATGCTCACGTACATGATTTTGTCTGGTGCCAGGAAGAGCCGCTCAACCAGGGCGCATGGTACTGCAGCCAGCATCATTTCCGTGAAGTGATTCCATTTGGGTCAGCCCTGCGTTATGCAGGTCGCCCGGCCTCCGCCTCTCCGGCGGTAGGGTATATGTCCGTTCACCAGAAGCAGCAACAAGATCTGGTCAATGACGCGCTGAACGTCGATTAATTAAAGGATACAAAATGAGTAGCGTAGATATTCTTGTTCCCGACCTGCCTGAATCCGTAGCAGATGCGACCGTCGCTACCTGGCACAAAAAACCAGGCGATGCCGTTAAGCGCGATGAAGTGCTGGTAGAAATCGAAACTGACAAAGTGGTACTGGAAGTACCGGCTTCGGCGGATGGCGTTCTGGACGCGGTGCTGGAAGATGAAGGCACCACCGTAACCTCTCGTCAGATCCTGGGTCGCCTGCGTGAAGGCAACAGCGCGGGCAAAGAGTCCAGCGCGAAATCTGAAGAGAAAGCCTCTACGCCGGCTCAGCGCCAGCAGGCTTCTCTGGAAGAACAGTCTAACGACGCCCTCAGCCCGGCGATCCGTCGCCTGCTGGCTGAACACAGCCTTGACCCGGCAGCCATCAAAGGCACCGGTGTGGGCGGTCGTCTGACCCGCGAAGACATCGACAAACACCTTGCGAAAGCGCCAGCTCAGGCAGAAGCGAAAGCCCCTGCGGCAGCACCAGCAGCACAGCCTGCTCTGGGTGCCCGCAGCGAAAAACGCGTGCCAATGACTCGCCTGCGCAAGCGCGTGGCCGAGCGTCTGCTGGAAGCGAAAAACTCCACCGCGATGCTGACCACCTTCAACGAAGTGAACATGAAGCCAATCATGGACCTGCGCAAGCAGTACGGTGACGCGTTTGAAAAACGTCACGGTATCCGTCTGGGCTTTATGTCCTTCTACGTTAAGGCGGTAGTTGAAGCGCTGAAACGCTACCCGGAAGTGAACGCGTCTATCGATGGCGATGACGTGGTTTACCACAACTATTTCGACGTCAGCATGGCGGTTTCTACTCCACGCGGCCTGGTCACCCCGGTTCTGCGTGATGTAGATACCCTGGGTATGGCTGACATCGAGAAAAACATTAAAGAGCTGGCTGTAAAAGGCCGCGACGGCAAGCTGACCGTAGACGACCTGACCGGCGGTAACTTCACCATTACCAACGGCGGCGTATTCGGCTCGCTGATGTCTACCCCGATCATTAACCCGCCGCAGAGCGCGATCCTGGGTATGCATGCCATTAAAGATCGCCCTATGGCGGTAGACGGTAAAGTTGAGATCCTGCCGATGATGTACCTGGCGCTCTCGTACGATCACCGCCTGATCGACGGCCGCGAGTCCGTGGGCTTCCTGGTCGCGATTAAAGAGCTGCTGGAAGATCCAACCCGTCTGCTGCTGGACGTCTAGTTTTGCAGTCTTGCCCGGCGGCGTATGGCTGCCGGGCCAATAAAAGCACGACCTAACGATTACCTGAAGGATGGATAGAACACATGAACTTACATGAATATCAGGCCAAACAGCTGTTTGCCCGGTATGGCTTACCGGCTCCGGTGGGTTATGCCTGTACTACCCCGCGTGAAGCAGAAGAAGCCGCATCTAAAATCGGTTCCGGCCCTTGGGTAGTTAAGTGTCAGGTTCACGCTGGTGGCCGTGGTAAAGCGGGCGGTGTGAAGGTTGTTAAGAGCAAAGAAGAGATTCGTGCGTTTGCTGAACATTGGCTCGGCAAGCGTCTGGTAACGTACCAGACAGATGCGAACGGCCAGCCGGTTAACCAGATCCTGGTTGAAGCGGCGACCGACATCGCGAAAGAACTGTACCTGGGCGCGGTTGTTGACCGTAGCTCCCGTCGCGTGGTGTTCATGGCGTCTACCGAAGGCGGCGTGGAAATCGAAAAAGTGGCGGAAGAAACCCCGCACCTGATCCACAAAGTGGCAATCGATCCGCTGGCGGGCCCGATGCCTTACCAGGGTCGCGAGCTGGCGTTCAAACTGGGCCTGGAAGGCAAGCTGGTTCAGCAGTTCACCAAGATCTTCATGGGTCTGGCGAACATCTTCCTGGAGCGCGACCTGGCGCTGATCGAGATCAACCCGCTGGTGATCACCACCCAGGGCGACCTGATCTGCCTCGACGGCAAGCTGGGCGCTGACGGCAACGCGCTGTTCCGCCAGTCCGATCTGCGCGAAATGCGCGACCAGTCTCAGGAAGATCCGCGTGAAGCGCAGGCTGCACAGTGGGAGCTGAACTACGTGGCGCTGGACGGCAACATCGGCTGCATGGTTAACGGTGCGGGCCTGGCAATGGGCACCATGGACATCGTTAAGCTGCACGGCGGTGAGCCAGCAAACTTCCTCGACGTAGGCGGTGGCGCAACCAAAGAGCGCGTAACCGAAGCGTTCAAAATCATCCTCTCTGACGACAACGTGAAGGCCGTTCTGGTTAACATCTTCGGCGGCATCGTTCGTTGCGACCTGATCGCCGACGGTATCATCGGTGCGGTAGAAGAAGTGGGTGTTAACGTTCCGGTGGTTGTGCGTCTGGAAGGTAACAACGCTGAACTCGGCGCGAAAAAACTGGCTGACAGCGGCCTGAATATTATTGCAGCGAAAAGTCTGACGGATGCAGCTCAGCAGGTTGTTGCCGCAGTGGAGGGGAAATAATGTCAGTTTTAATTAATAAAGATACCAAGGTTATCTGCCAGGGCTTCACCGGTAGCCAGGGGACTTTCCACTCCGAACAGGCGATTGCCTACGGCACGCAGATGGTTGGCGGCGTAACGCCAGGTAAAGGCGGCACCACGCATCTGGGCCTGCCGGTATTCAACACCGTGCGTGAAGCCGTAGAAGCGACGGGCGCAACCGCGACCGTGATCTACGTTCCGGCACCGTTCTGCAAAGACTCCATTCTGGAAGCGATCGACGCAGGCATCAAGCTGATCATCACCATCACTGAAGGCATCCCGACGCTGGATATGCTGACCGTGAAGGTGAAGCTGGATGAAGCAGGCGTGCGCATGATCGGCCCGAACTGCCCTGGCGTTATCACCCCGGGCGAATGCAAAATCGGCATCATGCCGGGCCACATTCACAAGCCGGGTAAAGTGGGCATCGTGTCCCGTTCCGGTACGCTGACCTATGAAGCCGTTAAGCAGACTACCGATTACGGCTTCGGCCAGTCCACCTGCGTGGGCATCGGCGGTGACCCAATTCCGGGCTCTAACTTCATCGACATCCTGAAGCTGTTCCAGGAAGATCCACAGACCGAAGCGATCGTGATGATCGGTGAGATCGGTGGTAGCGCGGAAGAAGAAGCCGCTGCTTACATCAAAGAACACGTGACCAAGCCAGTAGTCGGTTACATCGCGGGTGTGACCGCGCCGAAAGGCAAGCGTATGGGTCACGCAGGCGCGATCATCGCCGGTGGTAAGGGTACGGCTGATGAGAAATTCGCAGCGCTGGAAGCCGCAGGCGTGAAAACCGTTCGCAGCCTGGCGGATATCGGCGAAGCACTGAAATCCATCATTAAGTAAGTCCTCTCTGCTCCCCGAAAGGGGGGCGTTGAAGTATAAAAATGTCCGTTTCGACATGGTTGGCCGCTGTAAAGCGGCCTTTTTTATTGCCTGCCGGGCGTCATGCAATAGTCACTAAATGGTGTTAATTAGAGAGGGGGATAAAAGTAAAATAATTGTTATTTATTTACCTTAAAGAGAGCGGATGGAAAAAAACGAAAAACGCACTAAAATTTATGTCCTGAATAAATTAGGCATTCGGGCTTCTGAGTTAATAAAAATCACTTCTGTTTATATTCATCAATCGACTTGATAACCTTAATTGTATTTTATATACATATCTTTAACATGGTTTTTACTATGTTCACCGCATCAAAACACATTTAACACAACGGATTGTTTTTGATTTAAATCAATGTTTAATACTTGGAAAAACCCATCAAAAGGCGGTAAATTGTCCCCGATCAAAATGGCCGAAAAGTGGTAATTTTGCTATAAATTGATCGCCGTCGAAAAACGTAAATGTGATTCAATAAAAACCTGTTTATTGTAAGGGTTTTGCAGCGTATTATATTTGCGGGATCAATTTGAGTTTTTTATTAACGTATTTGTAACCTCACGTCATCGTTTTTATCCTCCTTCAGGGTAATAACGACGACAAGGATGCGAATAATTTGTATTGGGGCATGCGTGTGGATCTCTCTCTGACGGGGTTCACTCTCGGAGTCTTCATGCGATGAGCAAGGAGTCATGATGTTAGATATAGTCGAACTGTCGCGCTTACAGTTTGCCTTGACCGCGATGTACCACTTCCTGTTTGTGCCACTGACGCTCGGTATGGCGTTCCTGCTGGCCATTATGGAAACGGTATACGTTCTCTCCGGCAAACAGATTTATAAAGATATGACCAAGTTCTGGGGCAAGTTGTTTGGTATCAACTTCGCGCTGGGCGTGGCAACCGGTTTGACCATGGAGTTCCAGTTCGGGACTAACTGGTCTTACTATTCCCACTATGTAGGGGATATCTTCGGTGCGCCGCTGGCCATTGAAGGTCTGATGGCATTCTTCCTCGAATCCACCTTTGTAGGTCTGTTCTTCTTCGGCTGGGATCGTCTGGGTAAAGTCCAGCATATGGCGGTGACCTGGCTGGTGGCATTAGGTTCGAACCTGTCCGCGCTGTGGATCCTGGTGGCGAACGGCTGGATGCAGAACCCTATCGCGTCTGATTTCAACTTCGAAACCATGCGTATGGAGATGGTCAGCTTTGCCGAGCTGGTCCTGAACCCGGTTGCGCAGGTTAAATTCGTTCACACCGTCGCCTCTGGCTACGTGTGCGGCGCGATGTTTGTACTGGGCATCAGTTCTTACTACATGCTGCGCGGTCGTGACTTCGCGTTTGCTAAGCGCTCCTTTGCTATCGCTGCAAGCTTCGGTATGGCTGCTATCCTCTCTGTTATCGTTCTGGGTGATGAATCCGGTTACGAAATGGGTGACGTGCAGAAAACCAAACTGGCCGCCATCGAAGCCGAATGGGAAACCCAACCGGCGCCTGCTGCCTTTACGCTGTTCGGTATTCCGGATCAGGACGCGCAGGAAAACCGCTTCGCCATTCAGATCCCTTATGCGCTGGGTATCATCGCCACCCGTTCTGTTGATAAGCAGGTGACCGGTCTGAAAGAGCTGATGGTTCAGCACGAAGAGCGTATCCGTAACGGTATGAAAGCTTACTCGCTGCTGGAACAGCTGCGTGCCGGTTCTACCGACCAGGCCGTTCGCGACCAGTTCAACAACGTGAAGAAAGATCTGGGTTACGGTTTGCTGCTGAAGCGTTATACCCCGAACGTTTCTGATGCGACAGAAGCGCAGATCCAGATGGCAACCAAAGACTCGATTCCACGCGTTGCGCCACTGTACTTCGCATTCCGTATCATGGTGGGCTGCGGCATCATCATGCTGCTGATCATTGCGGCGTCCTTCTGGTCCGTGATTCGCAACCGCATCGGCGAGAAAAAATGGCTGCTGCGCACCGCGCTGTACGGTATTCCACTGCCGTGGATCGCTATCGAATCCGGCTGGTTTGTTGCGGAGTACGGCCGTCAGCCATGGGCGATTGGTGAGGTACTGCCAACGGCGGTAGCGAACTCGTCCCTGACAGCGGGCGACCTGATCTTCTCCATGCTGCTGATTTGTGGTCTGTACACCCTGTTCCTGGTGGCTGAACTGTTCCTGATGTTCAAGTTCGCGCGCCTTGGCCCAAGCAGCCTGAAAACCGGTCGCTATCACTACGAGCAGTCCACTGTGACTACTCAGCCGGCACGCTAAGACAGGAGTCATCAAATGATCGATTATGAAGTATTGCGTTTTATCTGGTGGCTGTTGATCGGCGTTCTGCTGATCGGTTTCGCCGTCACGGATGGTTTCGACATGGGGGTGGGGATGCTCACCCGTTTCCTCGGTCGTAATGACACCGAGCGTCGAATCATGATCAACTCCATCGCCCCTCACTGGGACGGTAACCAGGTGTGGCTGATCACCGCAGGCGGCGCGCTGTTCGCTGCCTGGCCGATGGTCTACGCGGCTGCGTTCTCCGGCTTCTACGTGGCGATGATTCTGGTGCTGGCCTCTTTATTCTTCCGTCCGGTTGGTTTCGACTACCGTTCCAAGATTGAAGACACCCGCTGGCGCAACATGTGGGACTGGGGCATCTTCATCGGTAGCTTCGTTCCACCGCTGGTGATCGGCGTGGCGTTCGGTAACCTGCTTCAGGGCGTACCGTTCCACCTGGACGAATACATGCGTCTTTACTACACCGGTAACTTCTTCCAGCTGCTGAATCCGTTTGGTCTGCTGGCCGGCGTGGTGAGCGTGGCGATGATCATCACTCAGGGCGCAACCTATCTGCAGATGCGTACGGTTGGTGAACTGCACCTGCGTTCTCGCGCGACGGCTCAGGTCGCTGCGCTGGTGACGCTGGTCTGCTTTGCACTGGCCGGCGTATGGGTGGTGTACGGCATCGATGGCTACGTGGTGACGTCTGCAATCAACCATACTGCGCCGTCTAATCCGCTGACCAAAGAAGTGGCGCGTCAGGCTGGCGCATGGCTGGTGAACTTTAACAATACCCCTGCGCTGTGGGCTATCCCGGCTCTGGGCGTATTGCTGCCGCTGCTGACCATGTTGACGTCTCGTCTGGAGAAAGGCGCGCTGGCGTTCGTGTTCTCTTCGCTGACCCTGGCGTGCATCATCCTGACATCGGGTATCGCGATGTTCCCATTCGTCATGCCATCCAGCACCATGCTGAATGCTAGCCTGACCATGTGGGACGCAACGTCCAGCCATATGACGCTGAACCTGATGACGTATGTTGCCTGCGTGTTCGTTCCGATTGTTCTGGCCTACACCATCTGGTGTTACTGGAAAATGTTCGGTCGCATCACTAAAGAACATATCGAAAGCAACACCCACTCTATGTACTAAGTAAGGAGCTGAATATGTGGTATTTCGCATGGATTTTAGGGACGCTTCTTGCCTGTGCATTTGGTGTCATCACTGCCCTGGCGCTTGAGCACGTCGAAGCGACCAAAGCGGGTGAAGAAAAACACTGATGAATATTATCGCGACGCTTTACGCGGTAATGGACAAGCGCCCGTTACGGGCGCTTTCTTTAGTGATGGCATTACTGCTGGCAGGTTGTATCTTCTGGGACCCTTCGCGCTTTGCAGCGAAAACCAGCGAGCTTGAAATCTGGCACGGCTTCCTCATTATGTGGGCGGTGTGTGCAGGTGTGATCCACGGCGTGGGCTTTCGTCCGAAAGCCGTTCACTGGCAGGGAATTTTTTGCCCGCTGATTGCCGATCTGGTGCTTCTCGCCGGTTTGATTTTCTTCTTCTTCTGAATAAGAAATGTCCGTTAACGTTATGGGCTTACCCGAGCCCATAAAAATTTACTCTCCGTTTACTTTCTCCCATTCCCAACCCTCTTTCCCGCGCGTATAGTAGCGAAGTTTAAAAGCATTAACTTTTGTTGCATTACCGGGATGTAAAGTGAATACAACGCTGTTTCGATGGCCGGTTCGTGTCTATTACGAAGATACCGATGCCGGTGGTGTGGTTTACCACGCCAGCTACGTTGCTTTTTATGAACGGGCACGCACAGAGATGCTGCGCCATCATCACTTTAGTCAACAGGTGCTGTTGGCTGAGCGAGTTGCCTTCGTGGTACGCAAGATGACGCTTGAGTATTTTGCGCCTGCCAGACTCGACGATATGCTCGAAGTCCAAACTGAAATTACATCAATGCGCGGGACCTCACTGGTTTTCACGCAGCGGATAGTCAACGCAGAGAATACCGTACTGAACTCAGCTGAAGTGCTGATTGTTTGTGTTGATCCAACCATAATGAAGCCTCGTGCGCTTCCTAAGTCTATTGTCGCGGAGTTTAAGCAGTGACTGACATGAATATCCTTGATTTGTTCCTGAAGGCAAGCCTTCTGGTTAAACTTATCATGTTGATTTTGATTGGTTTTTCAATCGCATCCTGGGCCATCATCATCCAGAGAACGCGTATCCTCAATGCCGCTGGCCGTGAAGCTGAAGCGTTTGAAGATAAGTTCTGGTCGGGTATTGAGCTTTCTCGTCTTTATCAGGAAAGCCAGGGACGCCGTGAAAACCTTACAGGCTCCGAGCAAATTTTTTATAGCGGTTTCAAAGAGTTTGCTCGTCTGCATCGTGCAAACAATCATGCGCCGGAAGCGGTTGTAGAAGGTGCCTCGCGTGCGATGCGTATCTCTATGAACCGTGAGCTTGAAAATCTCGAAACGCATATTCCATTCCTCGGCACTGTCGGTTCCATCAGCCCGTATATCGGCCTGTTTGGTACCGTGTGGGGGATCATGCACGCCTTTATCGCGCTGGGCGCGGTGAAGCAGGCGACGTTGCAGATGGTTGCACCGGGTATCGCTGAAGCACTGATTGCGACCGCTATCGGTCTGTTTGCGGCAATTCCTGCGGTTATGGCTTACAACCGTCTGAACCAGCGCGTGAACAAACTGGAACTGAACTACGACAACTTTATGGAAGAGTTCACTGCGATTCTGCACCGTCAGGCGTTTACCAGCACCGAGAGCAACAAGGGGTAAACCATGGCCAGATCGCGTGGACGAGGTCGTCGCGAGCTCAAGTCCGAAATCAATATCGTTCCACTGCTGGACGTCCTGCTGGTACTGCTGCTGATCTTCATGGCGACAGCGCCAATCATTACTCAGAGCGTGGAAGTGGATCTGCCGGATGCGACAGAATCACAGGCGGTGAGCACCAATGACGATCCTCCGGTTATCATTGAGGTTTCCGGCGTAGGGCAATACAGCGTCGTGGTAGAGAAAGATCGTATGGATCAGCTGCCGCCTGAGCAGGTTATTGCTGAAGCGCAGCGTCGTCTGGAGTCAAATCCGAAAACGGTCTTCTTAATCGGTGGCGCGAAAGACGTACCCTACGATGAAATTATTAAAGCGCTGAACTTGCTACATAGTGCGGGTGTTAAGTCAGTTGGCTTAATGACCCAACCTATTTGATCATCCGCGTAGTTTTTGGGAACCGATAGTGTCAAAGGCAACCGAACAGAACGACAAGCTTAAGCGAGCGATAATCGTCTCCGCAGTGCTGCACGTGATTCTCTTTGCAGCGCTGATCTGGAGTTCGTTCGACGAGCATATTGATGCATCAGCCGGCGGCGGTGGAGGGTCTTCCATTGACGCCGTGATGGTGGATCCCGGTGCGGTAGTACAGAACTATAATCGCGAACAGCAGCAGAAGGCGAGTGCCAAACGGGCCGAAGAGCAGCGTGAAAAACAGTCGCAACAGCAGGCGGAAGAACTGCGTGAAAAGCAGGCCGCAGAGCAGGAGCGTCTGAAGCAGCTTGAGAAAGAGCGTTTGCAGGCGCAGGAAGCTGCGAAAGAGCAAGCGGAACAGCAGAAGCAAGCCGAAGAGGCCGCGAAGAAAGCACAGGAACAGCAAAAGCAGGCGGAAGAGGCGGCAGCAAAAGCCGCAGCGGACGCGAAAGCACAGGCTGATGCCCAGGCAAAATTAGCGGCAGAAGCGGCGAAGAAAGCCGCTGCTGATGCTCAGAAGAAAGCTGAAGCGGAAGCCGCGAAGAAAGCCGCTGCCGATGCTCAGAAGAAAGCTGAAGCGGAAGCCGCGAAGAAAGCCGCTGCTGATGCTCAGAAGAAAGCTGAAGCGGAAGCCGCGAAAAAAGCCGCTCAGGAAGCAGAGAAGAAAGCTGCTGCCGAGGCCGCGAAGAAAGCGGCTGCTGCTGAGAAAGCGGCTGCAGAAAAAGCTGCCGCTGCTGAGAAAGCCGCTGCCGATAAAAAAGCAGCAGCTGAGAAGGCTGCCGCCGATAAGAAAGCTGCTGCTGAGAAGGCCGCTGCCGATAAAAAAGCTGCTGCTGATAAAGCGGCAGCCAAAAAGGCCGCTGCTGCTGAAAAAGCTGCTGCTGCCGCAGGGGTTGACGATCTGCTGGGCGATTTGAGCTCCGGTAAGAATGCACCGAAAACGGGCGGTGGGGCGAAAGGAAACAACGCAGCGCCGACGGGAAGTGGTAACACTAAGAGTAACGGTGCGACAGGGGCTGAAATCAACGGTTATGCCGCGCAGATTAAATCCGCTATTGAAAGCCGATTCTATGATGCGTCTTCCTATACCGGTAAAACGTGTACGTTGCGTATAAAACTGGCTCCGGACGGCATGCTGCTGGATATCAAGTCTGAAGGTGGCGACCCGGCTTTATGTACTGCGGCCCTGGCTGCAGCGCGTCAGGCGAAGATGCCTAAACCGCCGTCTCAGGCAGTTTACGAAGTCTTCAAAAATGCGCCGCTGGACTTCAAACCTTAAGTTACATTTTCCCCGTGCAAACGGGGAAAAATAGACCAGGTTTAGTCACAGGGTTCTGGTAGTTTTGTCTATTTGAGTTTGTTAACATTCTGCTAAATTATCGTGGGTAAGGTTACCCGGATAAGGGAGATATGATGAAGCAGGCATTACGTGTAGCATTTAGTTTTTTAATGCTGTGGGCAGCAGTACTGCACGCAGAAGTACGTATCGAGATCACCCAGGGGGTGGACTCGGCACGCCCAATCGGTGTTGTTCCGTTCCAGTGGGCCGGTCCTGGCGCTGCACCTGAAGATGCCGGTGGCATCGTGGCGGCTGACCTGCGTAACAGCGGTAAATTCAACCCGTTAGATCGTTCTCGTCTGCCTCAGCAGCCGGGCAGCGCGCAGGAAGTACAGCCTGCAGCATGGTCTGCACTGGGTATTGATGCCGTGGTTGTGGGTCAGGTTACGCCTAACCCGGACGGCTCTTACAACGTGGCCTGGCAGCTGGTGGATACCGGCGGTGCACCGGGTACCGTTCTGGCACAGAACTCTTACAAGGTCACTAAGCAGTACCTGCGCTACGCGGCACACGCTGCCAGCGATGCGGTATTTGAAAAACTGACCGGCATTAAAGGGGCGTTCCGTACCCGTATTGCTTATGTGGTACAGACCAACGGTGGTCAGTTCCCGTATGAGCTGCGCGTATCTGACTACGACGGCTACAACCAGTTCCTGGTGAAACGTTCTTCTCAGCCGCTGATGTCTCCAGCCTGGTCTCCGGACGGTTCTAAACTGGCCTATGTAACCTTCGAAAGCGGCCGTTCAGCGCTGGTTATCCAGACGCTGGCAAACGGTGCTGTTCGTCAGGTGGCGTCTTTCCCACGTCACAACGGTGCGCCTTCCTTCTCTCCGGACGGGTCTAAACTGGCGTTTGCGCTGTCAAAAACCGGTAGCCTGAACCTGTACGTGATGGACATTGGCTCTGGCCAGATCCGTCAGGTGACCGACGGTCGCAGCAACAACACTGAACCTTCATGGTTCCCGGATAGTCAAAACCTGGCGTTTACTTCTGACCAGGCTGGCCGTCCACAAATCTATAAAGTCAACATCAACGGCGGTGCTCCGCAGCGTATTACCTGGGAAGGTTCGCAGAACCAGAACTCAGACGTGAGCAGCGACGGTAAATTTATGGTAATGGTGAGCTCCAACGGTGGGCAGCAGCACATTGCCAAACAGGATCTGGTAGCGGGTGGCGTTCAAGTTCTGTCGTCAACGTTCCTGGATGAAACGCCAAGTCTGGCACCTAACGGCACGATGGTAATCTACAGCTCTTCTCAGGGGATGGGATCTGTGCTGAATCTGGTTTCTACAGATGGGCGTTTCAAAGCGCGTATTCCGGCAACTGATGGACAGGTAAAATCACCTGCCTGGTCGCCGTATCTGTAAATAATAATTAATTGATTACTAAAGGAATCATAGAAATGCAACTGAACAAAGTGCTGAAGGGGCTGATGATCGCTCTGCCTGTAATGGCAATCGCAGCGTGTTCTTCTAACAAGAACGCCAGCAATGACCAGAGCGGCGAAGGCATGATGGGTGCCGGCACCGGTATGGACGCGAACGGCAATGGCAACATGTCTTCTGAAGAGCAGGCGCGTCTTCAGATGCAGCAGCTGCAGCAGAACAACATCGTTTACTTCGATCTGGATAAATACGACATCCGTTCTGACTTCGCTGCGATGCTGGACGCTCACGCTAACTTCCTGCGTAGCAACCCTTCTTACAAAGTCACCGTAGAAGGTCACGCGGACGAACGTGGTACTCCAGAGTACAACATCTCCCTGGGTGAACGTCGTGCTAACGCTGTTAAAATGTACCTGCAGGGTAAAGGCGTTTCTGCTGACCAGATCTCCATCGTTTCTTACGGTAAAGAAAAACCTGCAGTACTGGGTCACGACGAAGCGGCTTACTCCAAAAACCGTCGTGCCGTACTGGTTTACTAAGAGAATTGCATGAGCAGTAACTTCAGACATCATCTGTTGAGTCTGTCGTTACTGGTTGGAATAGCGGCCCCCTGGGCCGCTTTTGCTCAGGCACCAATCAGTAGTGTCGGCTCAGGCTCGGTAGAAGACCGGGTCACTCAACTCGAGCGTATTTCTAACGCTCACAGCCAGCTTTTAACCCAACTCCAGCAACAACTTTCTGATAACCAAAACGATATTGACTCTCTCCGCGGCCAGATTCAGGAAAGCCAGTATCAGTTGAACCAGGTTGTGGAACGTCAGAAGCAGATTTTGCTGCAGATGGATAGTCTGAGCAGCGGTGGTGCAGCAGCACAAGCACAGCCAGCCGCGGGCGATCAGACCGGTGCGGCGACATCAGCTCCGGCTGCGGATGCTTCTGCTTCAACAGGTGCGCCTGTACAGAGCGGTGACGCGAATACGGACTACAACGCGGCCATTGCCCTGGTGCAGGATCAATCTCGTCAGGATGACGCGCTTGCTGCGTTTCAGAACTTTGTTAAGAAATACCCTGATTCCACTTATCAGCCAAATGCGAATTACTGGCTCGGTCAGCTGAATTACAACAAGGGTAAAAAGGACGATGCGGCGTTTTATTTTGCCTCAGTGGTGAAAAATTACCCGAAATCGCCAAAAGCGCCTGATGCGATGTATAAAGTGGGCGTCATCATGCAGGACAAAGGCGACACTGCGAAAGCCAAAGCGGTTTACCAGCAGGTGGTCTCCAAATTCCCGGGTACTGAAGGTGCTAAGCAGGCGCAAAAACGTCTGAATTCGATGGGATGATTATCGCATGACCAGAAATCGCGTTATTTCTGGTCGTGCAGCATGATTCGTAAGCAGTTAAGTGATCTTCATCGAAATTTTTGTTGCGCTGAATTCTTAAATCAGTAATATATGCCGCCGTTGCCACGGGATATCAAACAACGTGAAAACAGCGTAAAAGTGGGTCGTTAGCTCAGTTGGTAGAGCAGTTGACTTTTAATCAATTGGTCGCAGGTTCGAATCCTGCACGACCCACCACTTAACGCACACCAGCAGTACAGAGTGGGTGATTAGCTCAGTTGGTAGAGCATCTCCTTTACACGGAGGGGGTCGGCGGTTCGAGCCCGTCATCACCCACCACTCGGGTCGTTAGCTCAGTTGGTAGAGCAGTTGACTTTTAATCAATTGGTCGCAGGTTCGAATCCTGCACGACCCACCAATTTTATTGGTTCCGAGTGATAATTCAGGCAACACCCAAAAGGGTCGTTAGCTCAGTTGGTAGAGCAGTTGACTTTTAATCAATTGGTCGCAGGTTCGAATCCTGCACGACCCACCAGCCTGAATAAATTTGAAGTACATCCCGCAAGGGGTCGTTAGCTCAGTTGGTAGAGCAGTTGACTTTTAATCAATTGGTCGCAGGTTCGAATCCTGCACGACCCACCAGTGTAGAAAGGCGCCCTAAAGGCGCCTTTTTGCTATCTGCCGTCTGTGCAGGTCGGGCAAGGCGAATCCGCCAGCCGACAAATGCTATCCGCACCTATTTCCGGTGACTTTTCCTCTCATATTCGCTATCTTGTTTAGTATACAAAACACAATTGCCATGCGTTTTGCTATGTCATGCAAAAGAAAGGCAATATTGTTAAGCCCGTAAAACGAGAAGCCATAATGAGTGTGATGTTTGATCCTGAAGCCGCAATCTATCCGTTTCCGCCAAAGCCTGTCCCGCTGAGCCAGGACGAAAAGCAATCCTACCGTGAGAAGATCAAACGTCTTCTCAAAGAACGAGATGCGGTGATGGTGGCCCATTACTACACCGACCCGGAAATTCAGCAGCTAGCGGAAGAGACCGGGGGCTGTATTTCAGATTCACTGGAGATGGCACGCTTCGGTGCAAAACATCCTGCTTCCACGCTGCTGGTTGCTGGCGTGCGTTTTATGGGCGAAACGGCAAAGATCCTGAGCCCTGAAAAAACCATTCTGATGCCGACGCTTAATGCGGAGTGTTCGCTGGATCTCGGCTGCCCGATTGACGAATTCACGGCCTTCTGTGACGCCCACCCCGACCGGACCGTGGTGGTTTACGCCAACACCTCTGCGGCGGTAAAAGCGCGGGCAGACTGGGTTGTCACCTCCAGCATCGCCGTTGAGCTGATTGAACATCTGGATAGCCTGGGCGAGAAAATTATCTGGGCGCCTGACCGCCATCTTGGAAATTATGTCCAGAAGCAGACAGGGGCTGACGTTCTCTGCTGGCAGGGTGCCTGCATTGTGCACGACGAATTCAAAACCCAGGCGCTGGCGCGCATGAAGGCACTTTATCCTGACGCCGCGATTCTTGTTCACCCTGAATCACCGCAGTCTATTGTCGAGATGGCGGACGCCGTGGGCTCAACCAGCCAGCTTATCAACGCGGCCAGAACGCTGCCTAACAGGCAGCTCATCGTGGCAACCGATCGCGGTATCTTCTACAAGATGCAGCAGGCCGTGCCGGAGAAAGAGCTCCTTGAAGCGCCAACGGCGGGTGAGGGCGCAACGTGCCGCAGCTGTGCGCATTGCCCGTGGATGGCGATGAACGGCCTGAAGGCCATTGCCGAAGGGCTCGAGACGGGCGGTGCAGCACATGAAATCCATGTGGATGCCGCCCTGCGTGAAGGTGCGTTAATTCCGCTTAACCGCATGCTGGATTTTGCGGCTACACTACGTACTTAATTCAAAACGCCCGGGGAAAAGATGGATTTTTTTAGCACGCAGAACATTCTGGTTCATATACCGATTGGTGCAGGTGGCTATGACCTGTCATGGATTGAGGCCGTTGGCACGCTGGCGGGATTACTCTGTATCTGGCTGGCAAGCCTGGAGAAGATCAGCAACTACGCGTTCGGGCTGATTAACGTTACGCTGTTTGCGATTATCTTCTTCCAGATCCAGCTGTACGCCAGTCTGCTTTTGCAGTTGTTCTTCTTCGCCGCCAATATTTACGGCTGGTACGCGTGGTCGCGTCAGAACAGCCAGCAGGAGGCAGAACTGCAGATCCGCTGGCTGCCCTTGCCGAAAGCCATCGCCTGGTTTGTCGCCTGCGTGGTCGCCATTGGTTTAATGACCGTCTATATCAACCCGGTGTTTGCGTTCCTGACCCGCGTTGCCGTTTCGGTCATGTCCGGTTTCGGCCTGAACGTGACGATGCCCGAGCTCCAGCCGGATGCTTTCCCGTTCTGGGATTCCTGCATGATGGTGCTGTCGATTGCGGCGATGATCCTGATGACCCGTAAATACGTTGAGAACTGGTTGCTGTGGGTCATCATCAACGTGATCAGCGTGGCGATCTTCGCCCTGCAGGGCGTCTATGCGATGTCGCTGGAATATCTGCTGCTGACCTTCATTGCGCTGAACGGCAGCCGGATGTGGATTAAGAGCGCGCGTGAGCGAGGTTCTCACGCGCTTTCCAGCTAGTGGTGATGCTGATGTGAATGTCCGGACTGCGCCTCGTTAAGGTGGCAGTCCGGCCCGTTACAGGGCTGATACTCCATCTGGATGGTGGCGTGGCCAATTTCGTAGTGATGTTCAAGAAAATGCTGGATGCGTTCAAGCAGCGCATCGTGGTCGTGAGGCGGGATCACCTGGACGTGCAGCGTCATGACAGGTTTTTCCCCTACCAGCCAGACGTGCACATGATGAACGTTGCGGACTTCCGGGACTGAACGGCGCAGGTTGCGCTTCAGCTCGTCAATATCCATCGATGCCGGTGCCCCTTCAAGCAGTTCATTCACGCTCTCCTTCAGCAGTCGCCAGGCGCTGCGCAAGACCAGACATGACACCAGCACGGACAGAATCGGATCGACAGGCGTCCAGCCGGTGTAGAGGATCACCAGCGCGGCGACAATCGCCCCGACTGAGCCGAGTAAATCACCCAGAACATGCAGAGCCGCAGCGCGCACGTTGAGGTTCTTTTCCCCGCTGCCGCGGTGCAAAATCCAGAAGGCGAGGATATTCGCCAGCAGCCCCGCCACGGCAATCACCATCATTGTCGCCCCGGCGATCGGCTGCGGGTGTCTGAAGCGCTGTACGGCCTCCCAGACGATAAGAACGGTAATGACCACCAGCGCAATGGCGTTAACAAACGCGGCGAGGGTTGTTAGCCTCAGCCAGCCGAAGGTATGGCGCGCATTGGGAGGACGACGCGCAAACTGCACCGCTAGCAGGGCGAAGAGCAGCGCTGCGGCATCGGTCAGCATATGCCCGGCATCAGCCAGTAGCGCCAGAGAGCCGGAAATCAGGCCGCCAATGACCTCGATAACCATAAACGTTGCCGTGACGCCAAAGGCCAGCATCAGTCGTTTAGCGTTGTCGTTGCCGGGAGAGGGTGAGTGGGAATGGGAGTGCGCCATGTCTGCTTTCCTGATGTGTTATTGTTTTTAGTGTAGCGTTTTTAATAGGTTACTCCAAAAAGAAAGGAGAGCCAGAGCTCTCCTTTTTCTTACCGAACATCCCCATTACTGGGTGGTGCCATCGGTTTTGGTATTCGCGTCGTTTCCTACTTTGTCATTAGGGTCAGGGCATTTGCCGTCCTTGCACATTGAGTTCTTATGAACCTCGTCCGAGCTCATATTGTCATGATTCATGGTGCCGGAACCGCTGCCGTTGGGATGCAGCATGGTGCCGCCGGTGTTGGTGTTGCCGGTATTGATCTGGCTGTTGTCGACATTATTCGGGGCGATATTCTGTTTCGCATCAGGTGCGGGCTGGCCTGCTGCTGCAGCGGCATTCGCATCACCGTTGCTGTCTGATGTGCCCGTTTCCGCGGCCAGGACGCTGCCGCTGGCCAGAGTGAGTGTGGCGGTCAGGAAGAGGGTTGCCAGTTTTGTCATTTTCATCATGGTGCTCCTGTTCTTGTCGTTACGCTGGATAACATTCTCCAACAGTGCATCTTTTTCTGAGGCGAAAGATTCCGCCTTACGGACTTACGTCAGTAGGGAATCGCGTTTAAGCGTGTAAAATTGGTTGTTACAGTTAAAAAGCTTAGGTTAGATCTCATTTTTCGCTATTTTGTGGCGATTTTTAGGCGAATTCCAGGAATTATCTGCGTGAAGTGTAAAACCGTGTTTACACTTCCTGGTCGACAAGATAGATTGAAAGGATTGCTTTCATTACTAAAGATATGGCAGAGCTGGAAAGAAAATGAATTATCAGAACGACGATTTACGTATTAAAGAGATCAATGAGTTATTACCTCCTGTAGCGCTCCTTGAGAAATTCCCCGCCACTGAAAATGCCGCAAATACGGTTTCTCATGCTCGTAAAGCGATCCATAAGATCCTGAAAGGTAATGACGATCGTCTTCTGGTGGTGATTGGTCCGTGCTCTATTCACGATCCTGCAGCTGCGAAAGAGTACGCAGCCCGTCTGCTCACCCTCCGTGAAGAGCTGAAAGACGAGCTGGAAATCGTGATGCGCGTCTATTTTGAGAAACCGCGCACCACCGTGGGCTGGAAAGGGCTGATTAACGATCCGCATATGGATAACAGCTTCCAGATCAACGACGGTCTGCGCATTGCGCGCAAGCTGCTGCTGGAGATCAACGACAGCGGCCTGCCTGCGGCCGGTGAATTCCTGGACATGATTACGCCACAATACCTGGCAGACCTGATGAGCTGGGGCGCAATTGGTGCCCGCACAACCGAATCCCAGGTGCACCGCGAGCTGGCGTCCGGTCTCTCTTGCCCGGTGGGTTTCAAAAACGGCACTGACGGCACCATTAAGGTGGCTATCGACGCCATCAACGCAGCGGGTGCGCCGCACTGCTTCCTGTCCGTAACCAAATGGGGCCATTCCGCCATCGTTAACACCAGCGGTAACGGTGATTGCCATATCATTCTGCGCGGCGGCAAAGAGCCGAACTACAGCGCGAAACACGTGGCGGAAGTGAAGGTCGGGCTGGAAAAAGCCGGGCTGCCACCGCAGGTGATGATCGATTTCAGCCATGCCAATTCCAGCAAGCAGTTTAAAAAGCAGATGGAAGTGGGTGCAGACGTCTGCCAGCAGATTGCCGGCGGTGAGAAGGCGGTGATTGGGGTAATGATCGAAAGCCATCTGGTTGAAGGTAACCAGAACCTGGAAGGCAGCGAGCCGCTGGTGTATGGCAAAAGCGTCACCGATGCCTGCATTGGCTGGGACGATACCGACACCATCCTGCGTCAGCTGGCGAATGCGGTAAAAGCGCGCCGCGGCTGAATTCTCAGGCACAAATAAAAAAGCGCGGAAGGCTCCGCGCTTTTTTTATGCCTTGCGAAAATTACTTCGCTTTACCCTGGTTCGCGACAGCCGCTGCTTTCGCCGCGATCTCTTCTGCGTTACCCAGATAGTAGTGTTTGATTGGCTTGAAGTTTTCGTCGAACTCATACACCAGCGGTACGCCGGTTGGGATGTTCAGTTCGAGGATTTCGTCTTCACCCATGTTGTCCAGGTATTTCACCAGCGCACGCAGGGAGTTACCGTGAGCAGCGACGATCACGCGCTCGCCGCTTTTCAGGCGTGGCAGAATTGTTTCGTTCCAGTAAGGCACAACGCGGTCGATGGTCAGCGCCAGGCTTTCGGTGGTTGGCAGCTCAGCGTCGGTCAGCTTCGCGTAACGCGGGTCGTGGCCCGGGTAGCGCTCGTCATCTTTGGTCAGCTCTGGTGGGGTGATTGCGAAGCCGCGACGCCACTGTTTAACCTGCTCATCGCCATATTTCTCAGCGGTTTCCGCTTTGTTCAGGCCCTGCAGCGCACCGTAGTGACGTTCGTTCAGTTTCCAGGACTTCTCAACCGGCAGCCAGGCCTGATCCAGTTCGTCCAGCACGTTCCACAGGGTGTGGATGGCACGTTTCAGCACAGAGGTGTAAGCAAAATCAAAGCTGAAGCCTTCTTCCTTCAGCAGTTTACCCGCTGCTTTTGCTTCGCTTACGCCTTTCTCAGACAGATCAACGTCGTACCAACCGGTAAAGCGGTTTTCGTTGTTCCACTGGCTTTCGCCGTGACGCACCAGGACCAGCTTAGTTATAGCCATCTCTTACTCCTCAAGCATTTTTAGAATGATAACAATTCTCATTATATTGCCGTGGCCGTGCCACCAGCAACGCTTAACCCTAACCATAGCGAAAATAGTCTCTGAGTGTAAGATGCTTGTGAATCCAGGGTTATGATTTTGTCTGCGATCGGCGCTATTTTCAGCAAGGCGCGCAGAAAAAAGCCCTCCGGAGGGAGGGCTGGATATTAATGTGGAATAAAATGATATTCCGTCATGCTCACGTACTCTTTACCCGGACGCAGCACGCAGTCTGGCTGCGGCCATTCCGGATGGTTCGGGCTGTCCGGCAGGAACTCGCTCTCCAGCGCCAGGCCTTGCCAGTCGCTGTACTCATCGTGTTCGCGCGCCGTCGTCCCGCCGAGGTAGTTGCCTGAGTAAAACTGCAGTGCAGGGGCTGTGGTATAAACCGTCATCTGCAGTTTCTCATCCGCAGACCAGACCTGTGCGGCAGGCTGTTTCACATCGCCTTTGGCCTGCAGCAGGAAAGCATGGTCGTAGCCTTTTACCTTACGCTGATCGTCATCGCTCATGAAATCCTGGGCGATGGACTTCGCGCTGCGGAAGTCAAAGCTGGTGCCGCTCACGTCTTTGAGGCCCTGATACGGAATGCCCATCTCGTCAACTGGAAGATATGCATCCGCCAGGATCTGCAGCTTGTGGTTACGCACGTCGCACTGGCTACCGTCCAGGTTGAAATACGCGTGATTGGTCAGATTGACCGGACACGGCTTATCGACCGTCGCACGGTATTCGATGGCGATACGGTTGTCGTCGGTCAGCGTAAAGCGCGCGGACGCGACAAGGTTCCCCGGGAAGCCCTGATCGCCATCAGGCGAATCCAGCGAGAACAGCACTTCGCCATCGTTTTGACGAACAATCTTCCAGCGGCGTTTATCGAATCCGTCCGGACCACCGTGCAGCTGGTTCTCACCCTGGCTTGGAAGCAGGGTGTACTGCACGCCGTCGAGTTCAAAACGGCTCTTCGCGATGCGGTTAGCATAGCGACCAACGGACGCGCCCAGATAGGCGGACTGATTGATGTACTGCTCAGGCGAGGCGCAGCCGAGCAGGGTCTCGCGCACGCTGCCGTCCGGCATCGGTACGCGGGCAGAAAGAAGGGTTGCCCCCCAGTCCATCACCGTAACGACCATCCCCGCGCTATTGCGCAGGGTTAACAGGCGATACGGCAGACCATCCGGTGCAAGGGTAGGTGTTTCGTTTAGCACTGTCCGGCTCCTTGTGATGCTTTACAAACATAGAAGGTTTCTTTGATGCCCGTTTTTGCTTCGTACTGCTTCGCCACGGCATCCTGTACGGCAGGGACCAGCTCTTCTGGCACCAGCGCAACGATGCAGCCGCCAAAACCGCCGCCCGTCATGCGCACGCCGCCTTTGTCGCCGATGGTCGCTTTAACGATGTCCACCAGGGTGTCGATTTGCGGAACGGTGATTTCAAAATCATCGCGCATGGAGGCGTGAGATTCCGCCATCAGCTCACCCATGCGTTTCAGGTCACCTTTCGCCAGCGCGGACGCGGCTTCAACGGTACGGGCATTTTCCGTCAGCACGTGACGAACGCGTTTGGCGACAACCGGATCCAGCTCGTGCGCCACTTTGTTAAATTCATTGAGCGTCACGTCGCGCAGAGCAGGCTGCTGGAAGAAGCGGGCGCCGGTTTCGCACTGCTGGCGGCGGGTGTTGTATTCGCTGCCCACCAGCGTGCGCTTAAAGTTGCTGTTGACGATCACCACAGCCGCGCCTTTCGGCAGGGGAACGGCTTTGGTGCCCAGCGAGCGGCAATCAATTAACAGGGCATGCTCTTTTTTGCCCAGTGCGGAGATCAGCTGGTCCATAATGCCGCAGTTGCAGCCCACGAACTGGTTTTCTGCTTCCTGACCGTTCAGGGCGATTTGCGCACCATCCAGCGGCAGATGATAAAGCTGCTGGAACACGGTGCCAACGGCGACTTCCAGCGACGCAGAGGAGCTTAAGCCCGCACCCTGCGGCACGTTGCCGCTGATAACTAAATCGGCACCGCCAAAGTTCTTGTTACGCTTCTGAAGGTGTTTCACCACGCCGCGCACGTAGTTAGACCACTGCTGGCTGTCGTGCGTCACAATCGGGGCATCGAGGGAAAACTCGTCCGTTTCATTACCGTAATCCGCCGCAATCACGCGAACTTTACGGTCGTCGCGCTTCGCGCAGCTGATGACGGTCTGGTAATCGATGGCGCACGGCAGCACGAAACCGTCGTTATAGTCGGTGTGTTCACCGATCAGGTTAACGCGGCCTGGCGCCTGGATAACGTGGGTGGCAGGGTAGCCAAATTTCTCAGCAAACAGGGATTGTGTTTTATCTTTCAGACTCATTTTTTAGACTCCTGATTCGCGATAGTGGACGTCGCTAACGGCACGCAGACGTTCTGCCGCCTGTTCCGCCGTCAGGTCACGCTGGGTTTCCGCCAGCATTTCATAGCCCACCATGAATTTACGCACCGTCGCAGAGCGCAGCAGCGGCGGATAGAAATGGGCGTGCAGCTGCCAGTGTTGATTCTCTTCGCCGTTAAACGGGGCGCCGTGCCAGCCCATGGAGTACGGGAAAGAGCACTGGAAGAGGTTGTCGTAACGGCTGGTCAGCTTTTTCAGCGCCAGGGCAAGGTCGTCGCGCTGCGCGTCGCTGAGATCGGTGATGCGCTGCACGTGCGCTTTCGGCAGCAGCAGCGTTTCAAACGGCCAGGCGGCCCAGTAGGGGACGACGGCCAGCCAGTGTTCGGTTTCCACCACGGTGCGGCTGCCGTCGGCCAGCTCACGCTGGGTATAGTCCACCAGCATCGGCGAACCGTTTTCCGCGAAATACGCTTTCTGCAGACGGTCTTCACGCTCGGCTTCGTTAGGCAGGAAGCTGTTCGCCCAGATCTGGCCGTGCGGGTGCGGGTTAGAGCAGCCCATGGCCGCGCCTTTGTTTTCGAACACCTGCACCCACGGATAGCTCTGCCCCAGCTCTGCGGTTTGCGCCTGCCAGGTGCTGACGACCTCTTTCAGCGCGTCCACGCTCAGCTCGGGCAGCGTTTTGCTGTGATCCGGCGAGAAGCAGATCACGCGGCTGGTTCCGCGCGCGCTTTCGCAGCGCATCAGCGGATCGTGGCTTTGCGGCGCGTCCGGCGTGTCGGTCATCAGCGCGGCAAAATCGTTGGTGAACACGAAGGTGCCTTTGTAGTCCGGGTTTTTATCCCCGGTGACGCGCGTGTTGCCCGGACAGAGGAAGCAGTCCGGGTCGTGCTGTGGCAGCGTCTGTTTTGCAGGCGTCTCCTGCGCCCCCTGCCAGGGGCGCTTGGCGCGATGCGGAGAGACCAAAATCCATTGCCCGCTTAACGGGTTAAAACGACGATGCGGATGATCGACGGGATTAAATTGCGTCATGACGGATCCTTAGTCCGGATAGCCTTGCGGGTGGCGTGACTGCCAGTGCCAGGTATCCTGTGCCATTTCATCAAGCGTGCGCGTCACACGCCAGTTAAGCTCTTTGTCGGCTTTGGTAGCATCAGCCCAGTAAGCAGGCAGGTCGCCATCACGACGCGGAGCGAAGTGGTAGTTCACCGGCTTACCGCAGGCTTTGCTGAAGGCGTTAACCACGTCCAGCACGCTGCTGCCGACCCCGGCGCCGAGGTTGTAAATATGCACGCCCGGTTTGTTGGCCAGCTGCTGCATGGCCGCAACGTGACCGTCGGCCAGATCCATCACGTGGATGTAGTCGCGCACGCCGGTGCCGTCTTCGGTAGGGTAGTCATTGCCAAAAATCGCCAGCGAGTCGCGGCGACCCACGGCAACCTGGGCGATATACGGCATCAGGTTGTTCGGGATACCCTGCGGATCTTCACCCATGTCTCCAGAAGGATGCGCGCCGACCGGGTTGAAGTAGCGCAGCAGCGCGATGCTCCACTCCGGCTGCGCTTTTTGCAGGTCGGTCAGGATCTGCTCTACCATCAGCTTGCTTTTGCCGTACGGGCTTTGCGGGGTACCGGTCGGGAAGCTTTCAACGTAAGGGATTTTGGGCTGATCGCCGTAGACGGTGGCGGAGGAGCTAAAGATGAAGTTTTTGACGTTGGCCGCACGCATGGCGGAGATGAGACGCAGGGTACCGTTGACGTTGTTGTCGTAATACTCGAGCGGCTTCGCAACGGATTCACCGACCGCTTTCAGACCCGCGAAGTGGATCACCGCTTCGATGGCATGGTCGTGAAGGATCTCGGTCATCAGCGCTTCGTTGCGGATGTCGCCTTCCACGAAAGTCGGTTGTTTACCGCCAAGGCGTTCAATCACCGGCAGCACGCTGCGCTTACTGTTGCACAGGTTGTCGAGGATGATGACGTCGTGACCGTTTTGCAGCAGTTGCACGCAGGTATGACTACCTATGTAACCGCTACCACCTGTTACCAGAACTCGCATATTTCGCTCCATTGGGCTTATGGTATGTAATAACCATAGCATAACAGAGACGCGAAAAGTGTGACATGGGATAAAATAGTGGAATCGTTTACACTCGTTTTCACACTCGCTTTTTTAATGACTGAGTGCATTCTAGATCAAAGAGATAGCGATGTATTGATGCAAGTTATCTGAAAAAGAGGAGGGCAGAGCCCTCCACGGTTAATCGACGTTGCTGAGAAGATAGCGATAACCCTCACCGTCCGGCACAAACTCCAGACGATGCGTGATGCAGGCGGGGGCATCTTCGGCATGATGTGAAACGAACAGCAGCTGCGTTTCACCTTCGCTAATCAGCACGTCCACAAAGCGGCGGATAAGCTGGCGATTCAGCGGATCGAGTCCCTGCAGCGGTTCGTCGAGGATCAGAAGCGTAGGGTGTTTCACCAGCGCGCGAACGATCAGGGCCAGACGCTGCTGCCCCCACGACAGACTATGAAACGGCGCGTCAGCGACCCGGTTGTCCATGCCCAGAATATCCAGCCACTGCTGGGCGAGCTTGTGCTGTTTGTCAGACACCGCCTGATAAATACCGATGGAATCAAAATACCCGGAAAGGATCGCGTTGCGTACCGTGGTACTGACCCGGTAATCCAGATGCAGGCTGCTGCTGACGTAGCCGATATGTTTTTTAATATCCCAGATGGTTTCGCCGCTGCCGCGACGCCGACCAAACAGCGTCAGATCGTTGCTATAGCCCTGCGGGTGATCGCCGGTGATAAGGCTCAGCAGCGTGGATTTTCCCGCGCCGTTAGGGCCGACAATCTGCCAGTGTTCGCCGGGATTGACCGTCCAGCTAAGACGGTTGAGGATCGGGCGATCGTCATAAGAGACAATCCCATCTCGCAGCACGATGCGCGGCTGGTGGGGATCGAGCGCATGGCGGGCCGAAGGGGCGTCAGGTTCCGGAAGCGTAATTCCGTCGAGTTGTTCACTGTGTGCGAGCTGGGCAATGAGCGCCTGCTTAAGCAGCGCGGTTTTTTCACCGGTCTCGGTCAGGTTACAGTCGGCCAGTACGCCCGCGTGCTGAATAAAGTCCGGAATTTCATCGAAGCGGTTAAGCACCAAAACCAGGGTATAGCCCTGCTGATTAAGCGACTCCAGCAGGGCCGCCAGCTGCGCACGGGACTGCACGTCAAGGCCGTCAAACGGTTCGTCGAGGATAAGCAGCTCGGGCTCGCTCATCAGCGCCTGGCAAAGCAGCGTTTTTCGCGTCTCGCCGGTAGAAAGGTATTTAAAGCGCCGGTTCAGCAGGGCGGTGATGCCGAACCGTTCTGCCAGGCGCTGACAGCGGGCGGGATCTTTCACCTCATCCTGAATAATTTCCGCCGTCGTACGGCCGGTATCTTCTTCGCCAGGGCTGAGTAAATCAGTGTTATTGCGCTGCCACTCGTCGCTTACCAGCTTTTGCAGTTGTTCAAATGACAGGCGCGTCAGGCGCGTAAAGTCGCCCTGGCATTCGCCCTTGAGGAGGGGGAGCTCGCCGGCCAGCGCGCGGGCCAGCGCGGATTTACCGCTGCCGTTAGTGCCGACAAACGCCCAGCTTTCACCCGCGCGTAGCGTTAAATCAGCAATCGTCAGCGTTCGGGTATCGCTAAGACGAAACGTGCCTTGCGAAATATGCAATGATGACATGGTTTATCCCTGTTTTTGCAGCAACAGATATCAGGGATACGCACTGTCGGCGCGATTGTCAATGCGCTCAGCACAATGTGGCGATAATCACCCGGTCTGCGTTGAACCAGGCGGTAACGACAGAACCTTCTTCTAAACCGTCCGCTTCGCTAAGCGGTATCGTCGCGCAAAGCGGTTGCCCATCTGCCAGGGTCATCAGCACTTCGCACTGCGCCTGGCCGCGTTCGATATGGCTAATAGCGCCCTGGAGCTGGTTATCGGCCGCCTTTGCGGCGTCGGGATCGCGCGTGATATTGACCCACGGCGCTTTCAGCAGCACCAGCACCTCTTTACCTTCATAAAGCTCCAGGCGCTCTGCGCTCTGCGCCGTTATTGCGGCCTTCAGACGGGTGGTGCCATCGGCAAGCAGGATCTCAATATGCTGCTGTACCTGCAGATTGTCGCGCGCCGTCACCGTTCCAAACCACTGGTTGCGGGCGCTGGTTTGTAACGAGAAGCGGGAAATGGCGGCCAGCAAGCTGTCCAGCGGAACGTTATCGTCGTCGCTCAACACATCGAACGCCTTTTGCTGGATCTGGGCCAGCAGATCGTAAAGCTGAATAAGGCGCTGGCCATAGCGCGTCACGATCGCACCGCCGCCGCCTTTGCCGCCTGTGGCTCTGTCCACCAGCGGGTGTTCGCTCAGGGTGTTCATTTCGTTGATGGCGTCCCAGGCACTTTTGTAGCTGATGCCCGCGTTTTTCGCCCCCTGGCTAATCGAGCCCGTTTGTTCTATTTGTTTAAGCAGGGCGATACGTCGCGGATCGGCGAAAAGCTTTTGCTGAAGTCGTAGAGTGAGAAGAATTTCGGCCTGCATAACAGTGTCCTGGCAAAAAGAGTATTGTGACCCAAATGGTGCAGGGCGCAAAGGGTACCGCACAAAAGGGGATGTTTTTCTCACTTGAAAGGGTAGAATGAGCCGTTCACAATATCTGGAGAAAACCATGTTAGAGTTGTTGAAAAGTCTGGTATTCGCCGTGATCATGGTACCAGTAGTGATGGCCATCATCCTCGGTGCCATCTACGGCCTGGGTGAAGTGTTCAACGTCTTTTCGAACATTGGTCACAAAGACCAGGCTAAAAAGCAGCATTGATTCCCCACAAAACGCCCGGCGAGTCCGGGCGTTTTGCTCTCAAGATTTTCCCGTCTACGCCGATATTATTTAACGCATCACACCGGTTTACCCCTTCAGCGGTACGATTAAACGCTGGGATCTCCCTGATGTTACCGTTATATTAAGATGTATATAACGCTACTCACAGGAGTTACAGATGGCACGTTCATGGGTACGCCTTTTCGCAGGGGCAACGCTGACGCTTTCACTTACCGGACACGCGCTGGCGGACGAGGGTAAAATCACCGTCTTTGCCGCGGCGTCGCTGACCAACGCGCTGCAGGACATCGCGGCGGCGTATAAAAAAGAGAAAAACGTCGAGGTGGTCTCCTCTTTTGCCTCTTCCTCGACGCTGGCGCGCCAGATAGAAGCGGGCGCACCGGCGGATCTGTTCATCTCGGCTGACCAGAAGTGGATGGATTACGCGGCGGAGAAGAAATCGATTGATGCGACAACCCGCGAAACGCTGCTGGGGAATAGCCTGGTTGTCGTGGCGCCAAAAGCCAGCGCGCAGGCGGACATCACCATCAACAAACAGACCCACTGGACGAGCCTGCTGAACGGTGGCCGTCTGGCCGTGGGCGACCCGGAGCACGTTCCGGCCGGGATTTATGCCAAAGAAGCGCTGCAAAAGCTGGGCGCATGGGAGACATTGTCACCGAAGCTGGCCCCGGCGGAAGACGTGCGCGGCGCGCTGGCGCTGGTTGAGCGCAACGAAGCCCCGCTGGGCATTGTGTATGGCTCTGATGCCGTTGCCAGTAAAGGTGTAAAAGTGGTCGCAACGTTCCCGGAAGACTCCCACAAGAAAGTGGAATATCCTGTTGCGATTGTTGATGGACATAAAAATGCGACCGTGACGGCCTTCCGCGATTACCTGAAGGGCCCGGAGGCGTCCGCGATCTTTAAACGTTATGGATTTACGACTCACTGATGATATTGACCGATCCTGAATGGCAGGCTGTTCTGCTGAGCCTAAAAGTCTCTTCCCTGGCGGTTGCGCTGAGCTTGCCCTTTGGGATCTTCTTTGCCTGGCTACTGGTTCGCTGTCAGTTTCCCGGCAAAACGCTGCTCGACAGCGTGCTGCATCTTCCGCTCGTTTTGCCGCCCGTGGTGGTCGGTTACCTGCTTCTGATTTCGATGGGGCGACGCGGTTTTATCGGCGAGAAGCTCTACGACTGGTTTGGGCTGACGTTTGCGTTTAGCTGGCGCGGTGCGGTACTGGCGGCGGCGGTGATGTCATTCCCGCTGATGGTGAGGGCGATCCGCCTCGCGCTGGAAGGCGTGGACATGAAGCTCGAACAGGCGGCCCGCACGCTGGGCGCAGGGCGCTGGCGCGTCTTTTTCACCATCACGCTCCCGCTTACGCTGCCGGGCATTATTGTCGGGACGGTGCTGGCCTTCGCCCGCTCGCTGGGCGAGTTTGGCGCGACGATCACGTTTGTGTCGAACATCCCCGGCGAGACGCGAACCATCCCGTCGGCAATGTATACCCTGATTCAAACGCCGGGCGGTGAAGGCGCGGCGGCGCGGCTGTGTATTATTTCAATTGTGCTGGCGCTGGTATCGCTGATGGTGTCTGAATGGCTGGCGCGGCTCAGCCGCGAGCGGATGGGGAAATAAGCATGCTGGAACTCCATTTCACCCAGACGCTGGGAAACCATACCCTGACGCTTAACGAGACGCTGCCGGCAAGCGGAATCACCGCTATCTTTGGCGTGTCGGGAGCGGGAAAAACGTCGCTGATTAATGCCATCAGCGGCCTGACCCGCCCGCAGTCAGGCCGTATTGTCCTGAATGACCGCGTCCTGAATGACGTGGAGAACAAAATTTACCTCTCGCCGGATAAACGCCGCATCGGCTATGTTTTCCAGGACGCGCGCCTGTTCCCGCACTACAGCGTGCGCGGCAACCTGCGTTACGGCATGGCGAAAAGCATGGTCGGGCAGTTTGACAAGCTGGTGACGCTTTTAGGCATTGAGCCTCTGCTCGACAGGCTGCCATCCTCGCTCTCCGGCGGAGAAAAACAGCGTGTGGCCATTGGCCGCGCGTTGCTGACCGCCCCCGAGCTGCTGCTGCTCGACGAGCCGCTGGCCTCGCTCGATATTCCGCGTAAACGCGAACTTCTGCCTTATCTGCAGCGCCTGACGCGCGAAATTAATATTCCGATGCTCTACGTCAGCCATTCGCTGGATGAGATCCTCCATCTGGCCGACAAGGTGCTGGTGCTGGAAGAGGGCAGCGTTAAGGCGTTTGGCAACCTGGAAGAGGTGTGGGGCAGCAGCGTAATGCACCCCTGGTTACCCCGGGAACAGCAGAGCAGCATTCTTAAAGTGAGCGTTCTGGAACATCATCCGCACTACGCGATGACCGCCCTGGCGCTGGGCGATCAGCATCTTTGGGTCAATAAGATCGACAAACCGCTACAGTCCGCGCTGCGAATTCGCATCCAGGCGTCGGACGTCTCGCTGGTGCTGCAGCCGCCGCTGCAAACCAGTATTCGAAATATTCTGCGCGCCAAAGTTGCGGAGTGTTTTGATGATAACGGGCAGGTGGAAGTGAAGCTTGAAGTCGGCAGCAGGACGCTCTGGGCGCGCATCAGCCCGTGGGCGAGGGATGAGTTAGGGATCAAACCCGGCCTGTGGCTTTACGCGCAAATTAAGAGCGTCTCGATCACCGCCTGATTACAGCAGGTGGGTATAAATGTACTGTGCGATGCTGTCGGTGGTGTTGTCACCAATTACCACGTTGGCGCGGGCTTTTACCGCGTCGTCGGCATTGCCCATCGCCACGCCGGTACCGGCGGCTTCCAGCATGCTGATGTCGTTATAGTTGTCGCCGAAGGCGATCACGTCACGCATCGACCCGCCCTGCGATTCCACATACTGCGTCAGGCGCTTGCCTTTGCTGTTGCCTTTGCGGGCAATATCCACCTGGTCATGCCAGGACCATTCGCACTCCAGACCCAGCGTTTGTTCCACGTGTTTTGCGAAGGTATTCAGTTTGGTGGTGTCTTCATCGGTCAGGGCGAATTTCCAGATAGCCTCAACGTCCTGGGCTGCCTGACGCAGGGAGGAAACCTGGGTAAAGACCGGACGCTGCGCTTCAGGCAGGGACAACGCCCAGTTGCTGGTGCGCACCACGTGGCCTGTAGGGCGCTCGTACACCATCGCGTTATCCACGTACATCAGGCCGTGAACGGCATGCTCATCCAGCAGATCGATCAGCTGCAGCGCCTGGGGAACCGGCAGCGGGTCGGATTCTAAAACCTTTTTTGCCTGATAATCATACAAATAAGTGCCATTACAACAAATTGCAGGTGTATCTAACGCCAGTGCCTGATAAAAAGGGTGAATGGCAACGTGATGTCGACCCGTTACGATAAGGAGTTGATATCCCACTTCCTGCGCGCGTTTTAGCGCCTCAAGGGAGGAGGGGAGAAGGGTTTTTTGCGGCGTCAGTAAGGTACCGTCTAAATCCAGAGCAATCACACGCGAGGTCATCTGTTTTCCCGGGTTAATATTGAATTTACGTTTTGATGGGATGGTACACCGAGAGGCGAACGCTTCAAAACTCCTGTCGACAATTCAGCATTCACCGTCAAAAGTTAACTACTTTCATGCGCAGTGAGGAGTGAATTTTCATGAAACAAACCGTTTATACCGCCAGTCCTGAAAGCCAGCAGATCCACGTCTGGCGTTTAAATACCGAAGGGACACTCACGCTGGTTCAGGTTGTTGATGTGCCAGGCCAGGTGCAACCGATGGTCATCAGCCCGGATAAACGTTTCTTGTACGTGGGTGTGCGTCCGGAGTTCCGCGTGCTGGCCTATCGCATTTCTCCGGACGATGGCGCGCTGACGTACACTGCCGAAGCCCCATTGCCGGGCAGCCCAACCCATATCTCGACCGATCGTAAAGGCAACTTTGTCTTCAGCGGCTCTTATAACGCGGGCTGCGTCAGCGTAACGCGTCTGGAAGATGGTATTCCGGTCGAAACCGTGGATGTGGTGGAAGGGCTTGAAGGCTGCCACTCGGCGAATATCTCTCCGGATAACCGCACGCTGTGGGTGCCTGCGCTGAAGCAAGATCGTATCTGCCTGTTCACCCTAAGCGACGATGGTCACCTGGTGGCGCAGAATCCTGCCGAAGTGACTACCGTTGAAGGCGCCGGTCCGCGTCATATGGTCTTCCATCCGAACCAGCAGTACGCCTACGTGGTCAATGAGCTGAACAGCTCTGTGGACGTATGGAAGCTGAAAGATCCAAACGGTCAGATTGAGTGCGTGCAGACGCTGGACATGATGCCGTCTGATTTCTCCGATACCCGCTGGGCGGCGGATATCCACATTACGCCAAATGGCCGCCATCTGTACGCCTGCGACCGTACCTCCAGCCTGATTACCGTCTTTAGCATCTCTGAAGACGGCAGCGTGCTGGCGATTGAAGGGTTCCAGCCAACGGAAACCCAGCCGCGCGGCTTTAATATCGATCACAGCGGTAAATACCTGATTGCGGCGGGGCAGAAATCCCACCACATCGCGCTGTATGAAATTAAAGGCGAGCAGGGGCTGCTGGAAGAGAAAGGGCGTTATGCCGTAGGCCAGGGGCCAATGTGGGTGGTGGTAAACGCTCACTAAGCGGCTAAAAACAAAAAACCTCGCGAATGCGAGGTTTTTTTATGCCCGGTAAACGCAGCGCCACCGGGCAAAACAGCTTACTGCTTCGGCTCAGCAACCACTTTGCTACCCAGACCGCGGTTGTTGTATTCCCACATGCGGTTGAAGTTAGCGTCGTTCAGGTTGCGCTGCACGTTCCCTTTATCATCCACCGCACCGGTATTGCCGGAGAATGGACGTTTAGAGATCGCGGCATCAGCCCACGGCTTCGCCATGTTGAAGCCTTCATTGATCACGCTGTCGCGGATCACGACCTGGCCGTTGGTCGCAGAGTCCACGTCCAGGGAGCGTCCCAGCTGCGCCACGCCGTCACCGGCAGCGTTAAAGCGGCTGTTCACGGCCAGGAAGCCGTAGAAGAGGTTAGACTGGGTTGCCGGAGCAAACACGTAACCTTCCTGCTGAGTGCGGGAGTTCACCACGCGGAAATCGGTATTATCAAACACCACCGCGCCGCGACCGGACACCAGATCCACGTCACCTTCAACGTAGCTGTTGGTCACCAGGGTACGGGTCAGGCGGTTATTCTGCAGGGTGTTCTGCACGCCGCTGTTGGTCACGAAGAAGGTGTTCTGACGGCCCAGAATGTTGACGTTATTAATCTGCACCTTATCGCCATCGCTACGCAGCGCAACGGCCTGGTGGCTGCCGGCATCAACGCTGTCGCCCAGGGTATTCTGAATGGTCAGGTTCTGCAGCTGCAGACCGTTATTCTGAGACCAGAATACCGCCGAGCACATCACGCCAATAGTGGCGGAACGCTTGCTCTGGCAGTTATCAAACATATACCACGCCGGTTTGCCCGGCATATATTTACCGGCCGGATTCACCAGGTGACGCCAGGTGTTGCTGTCGATTTCGGAATCAATCGCCAGGCCAATTTTTACGTCGATCGCTTTTTCGCCCAGACCGTAAAGCGTAATGCTGCCAGGGGCCGCCGGAACATACACGGTGCCTTCATATTCACCCGGCAGGATCGCGATGTACTGGCGAGACGCGCTGTGTTTAGTGATGGCAGCATCAACCGCAGCCTGAATAGAGGTATGCGTTACGCCCTGCGCACCCGCCGGGCCAACCACGAAGTCAGGCTGTTTAGGCAGGTTAATAGACGACGGTGTCCACGGCGCAGCGTTAGGATCCATCGCCGAGAAGTAGTGCGCACGATCGAAGTTCTTCGCTTCATCAGCGGACAAAATCGGGCGGGAGGCGGTACCGGGCGCAACCTGCTCAGAAGGACGCTGATCCGGTGGTGTTGAACTGCATGCGGATAAGGTCACGCCAAAGGCGAGTGCTAACGCCAGACGGGAAATCCTGGAAATGTTCAAGGTAGAGCTCCTGGGTATGCAAGTCTTAAACGGGATAGACGAAATAGCCTGCTTTTTTATACTAAGTTGAGCATCAAAAAAAGCCTGCCATATCAGTTTGTTGCGGATGTCAGGTCACTATAAGTCAAAATGAAATCATTAATTGAATTCTATCTTGTCCCACTCTCTTCCGCGGTCGTCTCGATACTGCAATGCCATGCTGTCCGACTTATGTCCGAGAAGGTGTTGAGCAAATTTATCACTGACTTGTTTCTCATAAATCCTTGCCGACAAACTACGTAGCTCGTGAAATGTCGGAGGTTCTCCTGAGAAGGATAGGCCTGATGCTTTTCGCGCCCGCATAAAATACCTTGATATGGTGCCTGATGAAAGGGGCTCGCGACGAGTTGATGAGATAATGGTTTCTCCACCCAATTTTTTACACCTATCTAAGATATCCTCCATTGATACATCCAGCACATCGACTTTTAGTTTTGTTGGTATGGCAAGCTTGGCCCCTGTTTTTCTCTGCTCAACATAAAGATATCCATCGGTGATGTCAGACCATCTCATTTCGCACAGGTCGCCAACTCTCTGGCCTGTAACAACAGCTAAATCCATGGCGAGTTGTACCCACTCAGGAAGAGAACCGGCTGCCTGGTAAATACTTCTATACTCTTCTACAGTCAGTCTGGCTCGCTTTACTTCTGACTTCGCCGCTCTGGTTGCAGTCACAGGATTAACGCCAATATGACCTTCTGCTATAGCCTCCCTGAAAATATCGCTCAGGGTTGACCTGATGAGCTTCGCTGTGGCGATTTTACCTTCGCTCACGTAGTCATTGAGTAATGATGCGATCTGCTTTGTCGTGACATCAGCTATAGGAATGTCAGAAATCCTCTCCCGTATCGCCCTTAGCTTGCTCCCGTAGTCTGTGATTGTCTTCTGCTTAAGGCCACGACCAGCAATGATAATTTCATATCTATCGAGCCACGCATGCATTGTTACGACATCATCGCTATTGATTCTCGAAACCAAAGTCTTGTGTTCGCTGCCAGAGAATATCTCAATATTGGCCTGTATAGCCTCATTCACCGCCAGTCTTTTGTCCCTGCCGAGACCGAACTCCTTACCCGTCCTTGGGTCCCTGTAACAATAGTACCCGTTGTTCCTGATGTAGAGATTTGGAGGCAAATTTCGGCGGTCGCTATTTCGCCTTCTTCCCATTTTTTATCCTCTTCACTAAGCTTCCAGTTGTAGTGCTGGAATTGTTAATTTTTACTGCGGATTCATGAAACAGATACTCCCTTCCATCTTTAATTGGAGGAGGGGATATCCGGCTCTCTCTTACCCACCGACGAACAGTCTCAAGGCTCTTTGGCCGTAACTGTCTCGCATTCCATTCTGGAAGTGTTAAGTACATAGGATTTTCTCCGCAATTACACGCAAGAAAAAACCAGCACTAGGCTGGTTATCGATGATTTGATATCTTGAGAAATGCACATGCCTCATCGAGTGTGAGGCTGTGTGATTCCATGGTTACTCCGCCGTTTCTTCTTCGGCATCTTTTGCGTTAGCGATATCGTAGAACTGCCCATAAGTTATTTTTTTGAAGCTGTCAGGGATAACAACTTCACCGTGCTTTTCTTCTTTGTTATTGGGTATTGCAAAGATAAGGCAATCATCGCGCTGCGGGTGCTTCCCTCCATACGTGGATAACATAGCGAAACCAAAACCACTACCAGATTGACCGCCAATGCCTGTACGCATAATCCCGTAATGATTAGTGATGTAGTCATTCCACTCAGGTAGAGCCTTTAGCTTGGCGTTGGCTTCATGGATAACAGCATCAAGCTCCTTGTTATACGCGCGACCTTCTTTTGTGTTTCCTTTACCGCGAGCGATCACTACTCGCTTCCCGTCAAAAAAGTCCTCACGCTTGATTGTCATCGCGCATGGGAACTCATAACCCTTCTCCCAAGCGAAGCTTTGCAGCAAGCCTCCACCGCCGCCCCAACTACTAGTTGTTGTCCATGCTATAGCGCCAACCCGTTCCGCTGCGGCTGGGAGGATTGAGTTGCGTTGTTCGTTAATGGCATCGTATGAGCTGATAAGCGCCTTAACATCATCACCTTCAACCATGTAGTAGTCGTAATATTTGCTTTGGTCTGACATTATCTATCTCCAATAAAAAACCGCCATTGCGGCGGTCTAGTCGATTACGTTTTTTCCTGACTTGATAGCGTCGTAAATCGCTGTAAACACAGCGCGTTGACCATTTGCACCATTAGCTGCGGCCTCTCTAAAAGTAGCATCCATAGCATCAATGGCCTCATCGCGCCTCTTATCTGCTTCTGAGCGGATAGGGCGAAATTCCAATTCATGCACGCGGTAAATTCCGCACTGATCATCTACCACAACATTAAATGGGTTCGTATAATCAACTACGCACATAACCCCTCGGTTCCATGAGGAATTCACATTAGCTCTGAATTCAAACTCACAACCCACCAAAGGCAAGCCATTGCCATCCCATTCTGTCTTGCTGGCTGCAAGTGCGGCTTCGTATTGCTCTCGTGTGACGCATTCATGATCACGAAAGTAACGAGGAGAAATCAGAGTCTCAGACAAAGCAGGCGGCAAATTGTCATTGTAAAAAAAACTAACGGCTCCTCCTCCTAGAATAACTGCCGCTTTTGTTATTCCATTCGGCCAGCACCACCCTTCACGTCCCTTTAATACTAAAAACTCAATAAGTTTCACATTCATCTCCTTACGCTAATTTCTTATACACGCGAGGCTCATCAACAGTAGCCGCACGTAGTTCGTGTTCGTGATGCACCGAGTAGTTGCCATCATCCCATTTGCACCAGCACTTCGGATGGTCACTATCCGGTTCAATCTGGCTCTCAACCATCCCTCTGATGCCTCCAGACTTAAGCTGCACTAACGCGCCCACAGCAAATTTAGCCATAACAAGCCCTCTGACATGTGAATGAGTGAAGAGATAGCGCTCAGAGCCATAATTCCGACTATGAGCCAGATAATTGGATTGGCGTGCATGGTGACTCCGGATAAAGAAAAACCCGCTGGGCGCGGGTTTGTTATGCGTCGAATGGGTTAGGCATTAATCACCTTCCCGCAGCGTTTGCAGTAGCAGCCGTGATAGGTTTGCTCCCTGTGCGCATCAACCACTTTTAAAGTGAAATTTGCATCACCTTCAATCTGGACTGGTCGCGTTGGAGATGATTTGGTTATCACTGGAACAAAGCTATGTCCAAATACAGCACCGAATAATCCATTGCACTTATCCATCACACCTCCCGCTTCGGTTCTGCTGCCTGCTCAGCTTCCATAGCCGCATCAATTTGCTCGCGTAATTTTGTCGCGTGATAATCGTCCTCTTCATCCGTGATGGTCTGCGACCAGAAAAGGCTATGGCTTCCGTAAACCATAGGCTCACGAACATCAACGGTTTTCGATACCAGCCAGTCCATGCGGCGTACGTCATCCGGAATCACCGGAGAGTTGACATCGGCACCCTGAAGCATGGCGGCGCGGCTATTCCATTTCTCTGCGCATATTTTCCTTGTGTCGTGGTGGCATGAGCATGGAGCATCAGCCCCTTCATGCTCGCCAACATCGCAACGCACCTCTGCTCCACATTTCTTGCAGGTTATAGAATAGTCTTGGCGCTCATGGCCGTAGAATTCAAAGAACATGCCGCCGTCTTCTTCTGGTTCACCGCCGCAAAATGGGCAAGGTAATAGCTTCATGATTTATCTCCATTAAGCATGGCGGCGCGGCAGGCGCTTTCTGCGATAGCTGCGCATTCTTCAACGATGTCGTGCACTGACTCTGGAAATTCTTCCATGCATGCGCGGATTGCTGTAGCGGCATCAGGCACAGATACCGGCGCTGGAGGGGCGGAGTAGAGTGGCGTGATGCTGGCACGGAATCCTGCGCGCTCATGAAGCGAAATCACCTCATTCATCTTCGCCTGGTTTTCGAAAGTCTTTTCGAAATCACTACCTGACTGACCATCGAGTGTAAAAGCCACTCGCCACTCTACAGGCTCCGCTTCGAGCGATCCCACCGCGATACGCGCCAGCTCCAGCATGTGGTCTGGTACGACAGTGATTAATTTACCCTTATCAAAGTCGCTAACCTGAATGAGCCTTGCTGCATTTGCGTATTGATCTATCTGCTCTTTGGTAATAGTGCTCATGATGCCTCTCCTTTACCGGCTGCGGCGACGTTGACACCAGCATCGTGCAGTGCCTCAAGCACCTGATGCTGCTTGTAAGCCATTTCCGTGTGATACGGCTCATCGAAATCGACGCGATGCAACATGCTATAGCGCTGTGGAAGTACAACCTCCCGCGCCTCCAGCTCAGCAATCCTCTTGCCCTTGGCTTTCAGCTCATCCAGCAGCGCCAGCACGGTGGCGGGGTTGGCTGCGGCGATGAAAGCTCCATTTAGCGCAGATTGCTCATCGTTGAGGTGACCACTATCCATCCTCACAATGGCCAACGATGAGGTGTCATCAGTAATGGCACAGTCAAAAGTGGAATACTTCCAATCGCCAGGAGTCGCCTTTTCCGCCGCTTCACGTAATGCGCGTTTGTCGATGTTGCTCATTGGGCGGCCTCCCCCTGGCGAATTGAGTTGATGTACGCTTTAAACGCATCTCCATCATCACGGCTGGTGCCCGCATGATTCTCGCCAACAGTCCATGAGGCCTTTGCTAATCCACCAGGGAATCTAAAATAAACCGTGATGTCTTTCTTGTGCCCGATGTAGGCCGTGACGTCTGTAATTCCAGGGAATTTTGCTTCCGCTTCCGCAATGGCTACCTTCTCTGCCTCATGAGTACGTTTGCGTTCCGCTTCGCAATCAAGGCGATGATTAATCCAGCGCGCCTCGCACTCCATATCGCAATACACAGAATCGCCATCCCATACGCGCCCCTCTGTTTCTTCATCAACGTGACAGCTGCAATAGGCGCACTCTTGCCAAAAACCAAACTCTTCAACCATAACGCGAGAAGGAACGCGACCAAGTTCTGCATATTTATCAGCGCCAGGAATACGCTTGCATGATACGCAGTTGAATTCCTCTTCCAGTTCGTTTGCACCTTCACGGCGAGCCACGACATTACTTGTAGCGAAACGGATAATCCCGTATTCGTCGCCCTGCACGTAATACGCTTTCAGCACTTGAATTTTGTCGCTCATGACTGCACTCCTTTGCGAATTTCGGCGGCGAACTCATTGGCTACCGCTGAATATGGATGCTCATGACCACCGGCAACCTTCAGGCTATCAGCAAACATCTCAACACCACTGGCCCGCACTTCAGCCAGGAAAGTGTCGGTTTCTGGGGTAATCATCGCTGCCACTGCATCGTCGATGTAACAATCATCAATACCGCAAAAATTCGCTTCTTCGCGGTTAGCATTAAGGTGCCGAATAATTTCTTTTGCAGCCTTCAGCCCTGCATTCTCCGCAGCCAGCTTCTCGTAATCCTGATAGCTTACGTATCCACCATCTGTCAGATTGGTAAATATTCCCTGTGCATTGATTCCATATCTCGTCACGCTCATTTCTTCGCCCTCTGGTTTAACCACGCTGTCAGGAATTTATTCTCGTTCACGCTTGGGAATGATTGACGCTTCAGCATTTCTTCGCGTGGGATGTCGTTGATGGGTTTGAAGCGGTGTCCGGCGATGAGCTCATTTGGTGTGATGAAAGGGTCGTAGTAATTTCCGATCATGATGAATTCCTCAGCTGCTGCGTACAGCGCCAAGGCGACCATAAGTGTCGCGATAGAAGTCGCTGTAGAAGGTTTGTTGTTTCGGTCCTGTGGTTTCCCACATTGGATGAAATGAGGCCATGAAGTTGTCATGCCAGAGCTTTGACTCGTACTTCCTTGTGAGCTTCTCTATCCAGTAATCGTCCTGAGCATCCTGAATCTGCTCCGGCGTGCGCTCATCCTTTGGCAGAGTTCCACTCTCTTTCTGCTGGTAATAAATCTCCAGGCCTGCACATATCCGGGCAATAACTTCGTCCTTCGATTCCAGTTTTTTAGGCGCACGGAAGTAACCATTTTCATCAGGTGACATGGCTTAATCCTTAAACTGGAGGCGAAGTTATGCCGCCTCCGTGAGGTGAAATAGAGTGTTCAGGTGGTGGTTATGCTGCTTTTAGGTCTTCTGGATAGGAAGGTCTGAAGTGCTTGTGCCATTCAACATGGCAGGCCTTACATAGCCACATAACATCCGTTGGCTTGCTGTAGTCGCAGTGGTGAGCATCTGGCGTACAACTGCTGCCGCAAGTCTCACACGTTCCCGGTCTAATCAGTTTTCCCTTCTTGATGGCGCGTTTGATGGCCCATTTAGCCTTTTGTTTTAGGGGTTGGCTTTCGTTGTAATTATCTCTGGCAAGCTGTAAAGCGATCCTTCCCTTTTCGGTCTTGTTGTAATTACGGCAAGCTTTATTGTGAATATGCTTGCCTGTGCCTTTTTGGTATTCAGAAACTCGCTTTTTGGTGCATTCCTTGCACACTTTGTTTCGTGGATAGAAGCCATCGAGCGGCTTCTCCTCTCCGCATTTTCTGCAAGTAATCATGATTACTCCCGTCTTCTAAAATGGTATTTCATCGTCGAAGTTCATTGGAGGTTCGCTAGCCTGCTTAGGTTGTTGCGGCTGGCTATTTTGTTGCTTTGGCTGGCTATCAGCTTCGCGCTTTCCTCCAAGCATTTGCAGCGTGCCGCCAACGCCAACCAGAACCTCGGTGGTATACTTTTCAGTGCCTGATTGGTCTGTCCATTTGCGAGTGCGCAGCTTCCCTTCCAGATACACCTCAGAGCCTTTCCGCAGGTATTCACCAGCAACTTTCGCTATATTTCCGCTCAGCACCACACGGTGCCATTCTGTTTGCTCTTTCTGCTCGCCCGTCTGCTTGTCTCGCCACTGTTCAGATGTTGCTACTGTCATGTTGGCAAATGCAGCGCCAGAAGGCGCATAGCGCACTTCCGGGTCCTGACCTAATCGACCTACGATGATTACCTTGTTGACGCCTCTGCTAGCCATTTATGCCGCCTTATCTGCTGGTTCGAAATCCGATTTACGAGCGTCGTAAACCTCTTTTGCTTTTGACTGGTATTCGGTGCCGCGAAGCGTTCTCCACGCCTCTTCAAACAATGGCTTAAGTTCATCCATGCTTTGTGCATTGCCAGCCATATCAACGAATGATTTAAGCGTTTCTTCGTGAGGATTTACGCCTGACTCCAGCCAGTTAAGAAGCTGCTTGCCGGTTTCCTCGCTGAGGATTACAGGGTCTGAGTTAGAGAAGAGTTTTGTACGGTCTTTGCTGGCGATCGCATGATGTGTTTCATGCGCGATATCCAGTACGGTAGTGAACTCGTATTCAACGCCATCACGCTGCTCTGACTTCATACCAAGCTTGGCGACCTTCTTGCGGCCGTTCTCTTCAACCTGTGCCGTTTCAGTCTTGCTGCGCATGGTTGCGATGATATGCATAGGCGAACGCAAAATTGCGTCGAGGAACAGGCGATGTCGCGGGTTAATCTCGCTCCACGCTGACCAGCTGTTACCGCGATATTTTGCTTTGGCAATGGTGTCTACCAGCTCAAGGCAGCCACCGACGCCGCCCCATTCGTGCGTGATGCTGTCGATAACCAGAGAATCATATCCAGCATCCTCTGCTGACTTAATCGCCTCAATGAAGCGCTCAGGAGAGAATGGCGGATCCAGTTCCAGCACATCGAACTCAGCCACATCGGAATAAAGTGATGCGCTTCCTTTCTCGGTATCGATGAAAGCGATCTTGCCGCCAATACCTTTTGCAACCAGCAATGCGCTGTATGTTTTACCTGATCCACTTGGCCCGGTAAGTGCCAGCCGTAGCTTGGCTTTCTTTCTCATGGCTTTTTCGAATTTCATGATATTCACCTTTTAGAACGGGCATCCGCCCAGGAAATAACGTTGATTAAGCACTTCTAAGCGCGACAGGTTGAGATACATACGCATGCGCTCTCTGTCACCCTTGTGACGCCACCACAGAGCTTGTGTCGTTGTCATGCGGCGCTGTAGCTGACTCTCTTTCACTGTTGTTGTTGGCTGCATGGAAACCTCCTTCGCTGCCAATTAAATCTTTCATGAGACGCACAAAGGCATCTTCTGACCAGGTATCTGCAATGCTCATGATTTGCGGTACCACGGATAATTGATTGCGGTTTTCATGGCTTGATGAGCCTCTTGCCACATGCGACCATCACCGAGATAGCGAGCAATGACTGCTTTGCTCTGCGCCGCTTTGAGCAGGCTGTGATTTATAACTGGTGACATAAACCCTCCAGGTGCTTACGGGCAGCACGAATAAGACGGCGAACACGTTTGGATAATTCAGATTCGGTTGGGTAATAGGCGGCCACGACGGCACCGCCCGCGATAGCAAATGTCATCGTGGGATTCCTTATGTTGTGTGTGATTGCATAGCGCTGCGTTCGTTGAGCGCACTGATATGCAGGTATGAAAAAGCCGCTTGCTAGGCGGCTATTTAGAAATCTTTTGCATGTCTTTTACTCGGAATCTCCTGACCTCTGTTTCATCCACGCCACAGCAAATGCAGAGACAAACAGGCTCAGAGTCGTAGTGAATTTCCTCTTTCTTACCAACAGTGACAGGCACTTCAACCCAGGTATTTGAGCTAATCTGGCTAACGACTTTGTAGACGAACATTTCGTTTGGAACGCCAAAGCGCTTTTGCTCAATCAGCGCGTAATCACCAAAATCAAAGCTCATATTTTCTCCAGGCAAAAAGAATGCCGCCCTGACTGCTGGCGGCAAAGACATAACAAGGGATTTTTCCATCTATCAGACACTATCGAATCGTCTCCGATAGTACGGTGCGGTATTACACCCAATAGCTAACTCAGAGAATTAGCTATCAGCTGCTATCCACGCGCTTTGAGCATTGCGTCAGCCATAAGATAAGCATCAGCTGCTACACCATCTCTCCAGTTCTCACTAAACCCTTCAACCTCAGCATGATTGAGATATTGAGCGAAGCACAACCCGAGAGCTTCAGTTGCGAAGTAATCACGCAAAGTCGGCGTTTTTACAGAGATTTCATGCAGCGATTCTGCAGCTTGTATGTGAGACACAGCGTTACGAGTTTCTGCGCTGCTATATGACCTTTGGCTAGCTGCATCTGCATCTGAACGTTTCATATCACTCCTCCCCCAGAGCCTTGCTGATGGCTGCATCAATGATCACGAACCTCTCGACACCAAGCGCGTGATATCTGGTAAAACCTGAACCGATAAAGTAGCTAATCTCACCATCGCCGTGGTCGATAGCTTCATGCACGTTATCTACCTGCTCAGAAGTCTGATCTTTGTAATGAATTACTATCGACTTCATATTCACCTCTGTGGCTTGCTGCCAAAAGAAGGCCGACTATGCGGCCTATTCATCGTCGTAACTCAAGCCTTTGTTTTCGTATTCGTCGCCATAATTAGCTAGCTTCTCCTCAATCAACTTTCGCAAAGCAGCCTTGCCATGACGCATCACGCCGAAGTGGATAACATTTCGAATTAACACATCAGCGTTGTTTTCACCTTCACGATTGACCTTCGGAATGTCTATCGTTGTGCTACCAACGATGGTGTCAATCTTCAATGTGCATTTCCCCGATAACTGCACCTGCTTACCCATAACTACCTCGCTGTTACGTTATTAGACTTACGATGACCAGCTGCGAAAAGCGCAACTTCTGGCAGGCACACAGCCCCACCTTCAACTTCCTTCTGACGCGTCCCGGCAAGCGAAATGGCTTTGGTTACGCGCTCACTACAGCCTTCCGACAGCCGTGAAAATGCACGGTCAATCTTTTTACAGTAGGCTTTCATCTCTAACTTCTCTGCTGCCTTCTTTGCGTTGAAAGCTGCAAGGCGACGAGCTTGATTTCTGTTCATATTTGCTCCTCATGCCTGTCTTTTAACCACGTCAGGCTCGGTGGTTCTCGTGTACCCCTACAGCGAGAAGTTGTGTAAAATCGAATTACCCTTACAGCATGAGAGTAATTAACATGGACGAAATTCCATCAATGACATTTCCTATTGGCCTGACTCACCCGTTAAAAGTCAGCCTCGACCCCAATACAGGAGAGCTGGTTTTTGAATGCTTCCAACTGATTGGTGGGAAGACTCAGAAGTTTCGCTTTCTGATGGAGCCGAAGGCAGCACTAACACTGCTGTCCGTACTCCCTGCAATTCAAAGAGACGGGGCTCATATAATCGAAGAAAAAGCCAAGCTAAGTTCCTTGCAATAGACCTCATAATTAACTCCTCATCTGTGAATGCTTTGGTGGTGTGGCGGCTGGAGTCGAACCAGCTTCCATCGGTGCGCTGCCGATTGGGTTGCGCGCGCCTTGTGGTTAGTTATCTAGAATCTTCACCGCAAGGCTATTCCCTAGCTCGCCGTTAAGCTTCACCACACCCCGAAGCATTCACTTCGGCCTCAGATTCTGAGGATTAAATTTTTAAAGAGCATTCACCGTCCTGGTGAGTAGTGCGTCCTGCTGATGGCTAGAATATACAAGATAACAAACTTTCTTGTAAACACATAAATTTGTATTTTATTGTTTTATTATTGTTTCTTGTTGTATTTAAAGGTTATTTATTTTTGTAAAATCTTCGTGCGATACTGCTACGAGTGAAAAATGAACGAGGGATTGGTATGAAAAGTGAGGATGAGTTCTTTGCAGATCTTCACCCGCAGGTGGTGGAGATACTTGGCACGGCGGTGATGCAGGTTTTGGTAGAGCAGCGCGAGCCTTCAAGGGAGGCGCTGATAGAGATGATTCAGGTTCTATGGCAGGAAGATGGTGTGGACTTGGCTGTAGAGCTGGCTATTGATGTACTGAGCTTGCCAAAATAGTAGTGGAAAATGGATCGCCGTAGAACCTGCATCATTTCTGGGTTTGCTAGGGTTTTTATGGGAAAAAAAGGCCTAAAATGGATCCAGCGAATTGACAAAGAAAACCCGGCTCGGTGGCCGGGTTGACTTTTACTGTATGTGCGATCAGTATTAACGGAGGTGAATGATTTTGCACATGCGCTTAATCTTTTTGATTAACACTTCTCTGTCAGTGCCATTTTTTGTGTGTTGCATGGCAATTATGTCTTTCACTAAATGATTGAATTCCTTTTGATATCTCGGTGAAAGTCTTCGTTCTATTTTACCAAGTAACTCAATCGGAAATTTAGTAGTGCTGAAATAGCCGTCATGCTGTAGCTGGATCAAAAGCTCTTCATAAAACTCCAACAGCGGCTCGGCGATTTCATTGAACTCCTTCCTCTTATCACGTTTTATGGCGCTTCTATGCCCCATAAAATGACCAAGCAGGAAGGATATAACCGTCCATCCCAAAGCGATAAGGGGCAGAGAATGTTGGATATACTTATGACCTTCAATGATTTCCTTTGGCATTATTCCTGGACTCTTTTTCCCTTCTTTGGATACGCGATTGGTTATCTTTCCGCCAGGTAGCTCAGTTGTATACCCTATCCAAACGTCTCGTCAGGCCACTGCTAGCAGTCCAGTACTGACCACCAGAACACGCGCCCAATGATTTCTATGCTGTTTAGCGGTTTATTTTCTGGTGGATATTCTTCTGAGTTGTAGCTGCGAATACTTACAGTATCCGGACCAACCCGATGAAGCATCTTAATGCGCTTCCATCCGTCCTCGCTAATCGCGTATATCTTCCCATCAACGATTTTCTTGTCTTCGGTGTTGATCGCTACAGTTGTGCCGTCAGGTATGTTTGGCTCCATACTATTGCCGCGAGCCGGGAAGCATAGAATCCCATGACCATCAGTGCTGGCACCAATTCGACGCAAGGTTGACTTAGAAAATCGCAACTTGAATCCGTTGTAGTCATCTTCGCTGTAGCTACCATCTCCGCACGCGAACTCAATATCTTTAAGAAAAGGTACTTCCACTTCATCATCCCTCAGTGGAGTTTTGCTATCCCAAACATCGACCGCCCCCCATTCCTTTTCAGGTGGAAGTTCATCCTGCCTAATGACACTAGATCTCCCGAGAAGATAAGAAACATCGCAACCAAGAGCTACTGCAAGCTCCGGGAGATACCTCGGCCTCTGCGTCTTCCCATCCTCAAGCTGCTGAATGGCCTGCTGAGAAGTGTTGGCTTTAACAGCCAGCTCAGCCTGAGTTAAGCCAAGCTCGGCTCTTCTGAGTTTGACCCTTTCTGAAATGCTCATAAAAACCTCTTGATTAATCCCTCCATATTTACAAGAAACACGGTATTTGACAAACAAGGTAGTTTGACAATAAAATACAAATTAGTTTGTAAGGAGGTTGTATGGAAACGTTATCTGACCGACTCAAACAGAAGCGAATTGAACTGAATCTCACCCAGACGCAACTGGCTGAGTTGTCAGGGACTAATCAGCAAACAGTACAGCAAGTTGAATCAGGTAAAACTAAGCGACCTCGATACATTGTTGAACTGGCTCAAGCCCTGAATTGTGACCCGCTCTGGTTGTTGTACGGGAACACCAAGAACGCAGCATAAGAAGTACCGCTCTTTAATAATCTGCCCCTCAGAACCTGAGGACAACCAACGCATCAACCGATGCGTAAACACTTATTAACTAAAGGAAGTATTACAAATGGAAGAATCAATGTATCGCAAGAAAGCAATGCAAATCGAATCAACATTGCTTAATAAGATCGCCGCGTTTGGTCAGTCGAAGCTTTCAAAGCTAACCGGCATAGACGAAGCGCAGATTTGCCGCATGAAGGTGGCAAAGGGAAGGGAGAAGAACAGCTTCTTCAAGACCATGAGCATGATGCTGGCGGTTCTGGAATACGGAATCGAAGACGAGGAAATGGCTGAGCTTACAAAGCGGCTGGCTAGCTATCTCACAAAAGAAAAACCCCAAACGAGCGGTAACTCGTTTAGGGCTTAAGCACACTGTGTTACGCCAAGTAACAGGAGTAATTATGACAAAACCACTCAGTCCTTACCAGGACAAAATGCACAAAAACATACTACGTGATCGCTTCCTGTCCAGCTTCAAGCAGCCTGGTCGATTTCGGGCTGAGTTGGAGAAAGTGAAGCTGATGCAGAAGGAGAAAGGTCATGAGTAACGTATCCAATCTAGCCGAAGCCAGAGAGGCCAGAAGGCTCCAGCAACCGCATCAAAGCAGCGGTAAGGGGTATGCCTTGCTGCACCGTAAAATTATGGATGTGCCGTTCTACAAGGACGCTGAAGCATCACATCTGTGGGTTCACTTAATCCTGAAAGCCAAGCATGCACCTGAGCATGTAATGACAGACGCAGGAGAAATTCTGGTAGGCAGAGGGAATCTTCTTAGCGGAAGAAACGCTCTGGCGTTTGAGACAGGACTCAATCCTGATCGCGTTCAGTACCTGCTGAGAAAGTTCAAGAAGCTCGGCATGATTGACTGGGTTTCACACGGTAAATTCTCAGTATTCTCGGTAGAGAAATATGACGATTATCAGTCAAATTTTGTACCAGCAGATTACCAGCAAATTACCAGCCATAAGCCAGTGATACCAATGTCTGCGAGCGATACTGTACCAGCAGATTACCAGCAAATTACCACAGATAAAGAATTTAATAATATCTCTTCTACTAACGTAGAAGAGAGTGCCGTAGCAGCGCCAAAAACTGAGAAAAAGAAATCGTCTCTCAGCTGTCAGCAAGTCGTCGATGTCTACCACGAGTTAATACCTGAAGCACCAAGAGTCAGGGCGCTTAATGACAAACGCAAAAACCAGATTCAGACGTTCTGGAGAAAGGCCGGTGTCATCACGCGCCAACTTGATGGGCATGGTTTCACTCTGGAAGACTGGAAGTCCTACCTGAGCTATGTCGCTTCAAACTGCCGCTGGATGTTCGAGGAAAGACAAAATCCTCAGCGCGGCACAGTCTGGCATAAGAAGGGATTCGACTTCCTACTGAACGACAATACATACCTCAAAGTACGCGAGGGAGAGCACGATGATCGATGATTACAAATTGCCACCCAACAATTACGAGGCTGAGCAAGCTGTGCTGGGTTCAATCATGCTGGACGCGCAGAGTGACAACATTCAGCGCGTTTTTTCTTTTCTGAAGCCGGATATGTTCTACAGCAGACAGCATGGGCATATCTTTAAATCACTTAGTGACCTCAACACGAAAGGTAAACCACTTGACCTTTTGACTCTCGCGGACGTGCTTGAGGCTTCTGGCGATCTGCAGAATGTAGGCGGCTTTGCATACCTTGCTGAACTATCAAAGAACACGCCAAGCGCCGCTAACGTTATCCACTATGCCAATGCCGTAAAAGACAAGGCAACAGAACGCATGGCAATCACTCAGGCAAATCGCATGCTGGAAATTCTGTATTCCAGAAACGGTATGAGCACAGAGGATAAAATTGAGGCCGTACAAGCTCTTTCCATGCAAATTGATGAGAGGGCGAAGACTGTAAAACGTGGCGGACTGATGCCGTTCTCTGATGTTTTTAGCGAATGGCTGGATGTTGTTGATGGTCGTTTGGCTCAGGACCCAGCATCGATTGGCATCACATCTGGAATTCAGGCTCTTGATGCAATGCTTGAGCCAAAACGAATAGTCAAAGGTTCGCTATTTGTTATTGGCGCCCGCCCTAAAATGGGCAAGACAACGCTCTATACCAGCATGGCAATTCATTGCGCACTGAACGAAAACCTTCCTGCACTAGCCTTCAGCTTAGAAATGCCTCGTGTGCAGTTGGCGGAAAACATAATTAGCCAGAACTCCGGGGTTAATTCAAAAGTCTTCTACCTCAACGATTACGACGATAACAAATTCTCTCTGGCTACAGCTAAAGGGTTTGAGATTGCTCAAAATGGAAACCTGTACATCGACGATACTCCAGGGCTTCCTTTGGCGCACATCGTTGCAGAGTCTCGCAGAATTAAACGAGAGAGGGGCGTTGTAGGGATGATACTTGTCGACTATCTGACGCTGATGAAGGCAGAAAAAGCGGAGAGGAATGACCTTGCCTATGGAATCATCACCAAAGGACTGAAGAATCTAGCGAAAGAACTTAACTGCGTTGTTGTGTTGCTGACTCAGCTCAATCGAGACCTTGAAAAGCGACAGAATAAGCGACCTTTGCCAAGTGATTCACGCGATACCGGTCAGATTGAGCAGGACTGTGACTACTGGCTTGGCATTTATCGAGAGGGGGCATACGAAGAAAACGTTAATCAGGCTGAAACTGAATATCTGCTTAGGTTAAACCGCCATGGTGAATCTGGTGTTGTTTATGCTGAACAACGCAACGGGATTATTTACCACGTTGACCAGGAACAAGCCAAACGACGAAATACAGAGCGCGAAGAGAAACCCAAGAGCAAGAAGGGGGGCTACTAGTGAATACACGAGACAAAATACTCAACCACCTTGAAACAAACATTCCCACCTCAGCACCACAATTCGCAAAACTCCTCGGATGCCAGAAATCACATATCAACCTGCTACTGCGTGAACTTATCGCAGACGGTCAGATTGAGATTGAGCGCATCAGTAAGAGCGTGAAGTATTACCGGTTAGCGTCGTTACATCATGAGCACACAGAAGCCGTCCTGCGCTATCTGGATGAGCATGAAACCGGAATGGCAGTTGAGATATCCACAGCAACAGGAATCGACAAGCGCCTCGTTACGAAGATGCTCAAGCACCTTCATGAAAACGGCGAGCTTCATCGCGACTGGTGCCACAAGAACGCATGGGTATACAGCAAGAAGCCGGTATTTAACTTTGGCGCGGCCAACCCACTGACTGCATTTATCAACAAGGCATTAAAAGAGGTGCGTACATCATGAGTGAGTTCATCAAACACATAGCGAATACCGTATTTGGGATGTACCAAGAACCATTTTCTGAAGAATGGGATTTGGAGCTGAATGAAATCATGGATACAGGAAGAGTTATTCAGACAAGCGATTGCACTATCACTTACATGCACAAAGGGAATGCGATAACTGTTTGGGCAGCAAATAAATACTATTCATTCGGTCATCTTGTTCGGGTCAACGGACAGGGAGTCGGTAAAAAATTCCAAAGCAGACCACGCTTCAAAACCATGCGGAAGCTTTGGAGCGCTTACTCAACAGCGCATGACAACTTTCAGAATGCAGAATTCAAGAAGCTATTTAATTAACACCCCAGCACGCTGATGGAGAGGAATGATGAGTACAGCACAACAGTTATTGAATGCGGATATCAAAGAGGCAGCACACCGCAAGAAAAAATGCATGAGTTCAAGCAACCTTCCGCTTCACGAAAAGATAGCAGAAAGGCCGCTCCCTAAAAAGTCACCACGCGACCGAGTTCTATTCAAGATTATTAGTATGAACATTCGAGCTATAACCGAGAAGTTTAATAATGGAACTTATTGACGCTCTTATGTCGCCTCCCGGATTGGTTCTTCTTCTGGTTATGGCTATAGCGCTTAAACAAATCAACGATAGTTTTTGATGGAGAGGAATATGGACGAATCAAGAAAGGCTTTCGAGCAGAATTTAATGGATGAGTTCGGTTATCCAAAGGAGCGCATAGAGTATTGGAGGGGAAAAGAAGATTATAGTGCTAACGAATTCTTAAGCGCACGCTGGAAGCTATGGAGCAAAGCATGGCAGGCATCTCGCGCAGCTATCGAGATTAAGCTTCCTCAAGCCGAACTTGTTTACTCCACCGCAACAGATACATATGGCGAGGATGGCTGCTTAATGCTTCCGGTAGAAACGATATCGAGGGTGCTCGATGACGCTGGAATCAAAGTGAAGGAGTGAGTATGAGCGATACAGTAAACGGTATGTGTTCAGACGCACCGAGAGCCAAAAAGTGCAAATGCGGAAAGTCGCCGACCATCTTCGACATGGAAAGCGGGTGTCAGATTTATTGCACCAATCATGCCACAGTGGTAGCAGCAAACTATCGAAGCGCTGTGAATGAGTGGAACAGCTTAAAAAATGTCGAAGGAGCCAAACCGTGAGCTTACCAAAACCATGTCCATTCTGCGGGAGCGGAAATATGGAAACCGTTGCACACAGCGTTGCGAGCTGGTTCTTTGTCTACTGCACAGAATGCGGTGCAAATGGTCCTGAGGAAAAGACAAAGGTTAAAGCAGCATTAGCCTGGAACCGGAGAGCTGGAGATGAAGCAGACAATCTTCCTCAGGAGTAAGCAGCAACAGCAGTCAGCAATAAACGCCATCCTTGCAATACCTCTAGACGAAAAGTCACCACACGAAGTCCACATCAAAGAGCCCAAGAGAACCAAAGCGCAGAACGACCGTTTATGGCCGATGCTGCATGACGTTTCTCAGCAGGTGCTATGGCATGGAAATCGTTACGACGAATCGGACTGGAAAGACATATTTACTGCTTTCTGGCTGAAGATGAAAGACAAGAAGCAGAGGAGCGCCCCAGGGATTGAAGGTGGTGTGGTTATGTTCGGCGTGCGTACCAGCAAGATGCGAAAGGCCAGCATGACAGAACTTATCGAAATCATGTTCTGGTTCGGTTCAGAGCGAAACGTAAAGTGGAGTGATGATTCACGCCGCGAGCTGGAGTTTAACAAGCGATTCGGAGATGCGGCATGAAATACCTTACTGAAACGCTGGTATCGCTGATTTTTATCATTGCATGGGTTGTTGGTGTTGTTCTTGCCAGCGGGTTCTGGTCGACGCTATTCAGCGTATTCTTTCCGCCATGGGGTTGGTACCTAATAGCTGAATGGGTGCTTCACGGATGCCCTGCAATATCATGAGGATACGAAATGGCTAAACAGCGACGAAGCATAACCCAAATCGCAATGGACAACCTGATATTCATCCCCACCAAACGCTCCAGAAACAAACTCAAGCCAGTACCCACCGAATCAGACGTAACCACGTTTAATTACACTGCGCACCTGTGGGATATCCGCTGGCTGCGTGACCGTGCGAGGAAATAGCTATGAGCAGCTTAGATGATGACTACGCAGACCGACTCGCTGACCTTCTCGAAGATATGGAAGGTGACGGCGTTGACTCAGTCGGAATGATTATGAACTGGGTAGCCGGATATGTTCAGGGAAGGATAGAGGTTAATGGCGCAGAAGCTTACATGTACCAGTTCGAAGATGCCGACATGATTATCCAGTTACAGGAACCGGAAGAAACCACAGCAGCGAGGTTGCATTGATATGGACTATTCACAGTTATCAGACCAAGAAATTAACGCAATGGTTGGGAAGATAGTCAGCAAAGATGGCCTCTCAATTATCGCATCAGATGGAAATGCCGTTATCCATGAATATGCAGATTGTGGTGAATTCAAGGGAATATGTCTTGGCTGGAAGGTATTTGACCCATGCCATAACCCGACAGACGCATGGCCGATTATCGCTGATAACCACATCGGAATAGCACCATATCCCAGCGAGGCCTTTGCTTGGTCATCACGCCACGGCATGGCATCTGATTTATCTGCAGAAGATAAAAACCCTCTCCGCGCTGCGATGTTGGTCTTTCTGATGATGAAGGGGAAAAAATAATGGTCATTTGGTCACTTTTTGATGGTTCAGGAATTATGGGCCTCCCATGGGCAGAGGCGGGGCATGATGTTTACTGCTTCAATGCTGACGAGGGAAATCACGGGGAATATCACATCAAGATGCAGCATGAAAATCTGCATTATGTGAATTGCTGGATTAGTGAGAATTTTCCATACAAGCCAGATCTTACAGGAATCCCTAAGCCAAAGATGATTTTCGCCTTCCCTGATTGCACAGATTTGGCGGTGTCAGGGGCAAAGCATGAAGGGCATACATCACTGGATTCAGTTAGGCATGCAAAGATGGTAGAGAAAATGGCAGAGGAGTTCGGCGCGGCATGGATGGTGGAGAATCCAGTTGGAAAAATGTCTACCCACTGGCGCAAGCCGGATTATTACTTCGACCCCCACGAATACGGAGCGCATCTACATCCGGATGAAGGTTCCTATCACCCGAGAATGCCACCATGCGACGGGTATACCAAAAAAACCTGTATTTGGGCTGGAGGTGGGTTTGTCATGCCAGCAAAAAGACCCGGCCCTATAAACATCGGTTATTTCTGGGGATGGAAATCACTTGGCGGAAACAGCGCTAAAACAAAACAACTTCGATCTTTGACGCCGCGCGGTTTCGCACGAGCAGTATACGAGGCCAATAATGCTTAGCGCACACGAAGCCCAATCATACGAGCAGCAGAGCATACGTCGAACGTTGTGCGCAGGCTGCACGAAGGAGTTAACCGACGATGAGACTCACGTTTGTGAAGAATGCGCATCGCTGGCAATAGCGTATCGAGACCCTAACGGATTTATGACGGAGGAAGATGATGGCTAATCTTCGAAAAGAAGCGCGGGGCAGGGAATGCCAGGTCAGGCTGCCAGGAATTTGCAACGGTAATCCTGAAACAGTAGTGCTCGCGCATTACCGCATGGCTGGTATCTGCGGAACCGGAATGAAACCAGATGATCTGTTTGGTGCATGGGCGTGCTCAGCTTGTCATGATGAGATAGACCGGCGCACCTGTCGCTGCGATGTCACTCAGGCCCGCATAGCGCACCTTGAAGGCGTTATTAGAACGCAGGATGCCCTGCTGAAAGAGGGTAAGGTGAAGCGATGAATGAATACCGAATAGAGTTGCCCTGGCCGCCCGGGAACAATCATCTCTTCTCTGTGTTCCGAGGGCGAAAGATAAAAAGCAAAAAGGGAAGGGAGTACACGGAAGCAGTAACGCAGCAAATCATCAAAGCAAATCAGCAATACCAACTGGCCGGCAGGCTGAAAGTAAAAATCCTCGCATATCCACCTACACGCACCAGGCGTGACCTGGACAACCTCTTCAAAGCACCTCTCGATTCTCTCACCAAAGCTGGCGTTATCGCTGATGACAGCCTCATTGATGACGTTCGCATGGTGCGATGTGAAGTTATGAAGGGTGGGAAGCTTGAAATAATCATCACAGAACTGGAGGCGGCATGACCAGAGAATATGTCAAGAAAATCCACTACCCATGCGAAACGGCAGCAATCTTTCAGGATGTGCTTTTCGTCATGCGGCTTAATGATGCATCTGAAGTTCTGGATAAGGCTGACAGAGCCGCTGAGTTCTACCTGAGCTATTTCCCTTTCTGCACATTAGAAAACATCAGAGAAGACGTTCTGTACAGTTTCGGCGGCCTTTACCTGAATGATTTCGAGCTTATCCGGGAGGCAGCATGAGTACCGTAACTAACATCCAGCAAGTCAAATGGCAGCGTCAGCGCGATATGCATACCGAGCAGGTGCTGATTGGAAAAGAGCATGAGCTTGAGCGCAGTCTTGATTATGTACGTGAGCAACTGCGGGAAGTGCGCAACCGACTCGGAACGAATAAGCCAGACCATGACCCGGAGGCTGCATGAGACACACACCGATATTCGGAATGGTCAACTTCATCGACGATGCTCATTTCCGCCGAGTGTGGAAGCACCCGAAGAAAACCATCAACTCACGCCAGAAAGCATGGGTTCACTACATGCTGCAGGTTTGGGGGAAGGTTAACGCCGGTGATGATTCTCCAGGTGGTGCAATCAACGTTATCGGTCGCCTGATGATTCGTAGCCAGTGGAGCGATGACAAGGCTAAACAGATTGAATCTGTCGTCATGCGCCTGTACGAAGAAGATGGACTGCGTGGAGATGCGCTCTACAAGAAAGCTCGCGAACTGGTCATCCCTCAATCATCGTTTAGCAACATCATCGCTCTCGCCAAAGAATCCGATGATGCTGCTTTCGTTGAACGTGTGATGGTCAAGACGTTTCACCGAGAAAGCCCCGTCCGCGATGTAGCTATTAAGCGATATTGCAATCGCAATTGCACGCAAGATATCGCCAGGCTGATGAATGCTGTCACCGGAATGGATATCCAGTCGTGCAGGCGCAGGGTCGTTTGGTGCGAGAATGTGCTCGATTCGGAAATCTTTTATGCGATGAGGCGAGAAATTGAGAAGGAATTTCCACAAGCGGCATAATATTTAGGTAAATTGTCCTAAAAAACTTGCCACCGCGAAATGGAAGTAGTACATTTTGTGTATGCTCGGAGCAAAAGCGAACAGAGCAGCCAAACAAACAAGCCCTGAGGTTAACGCCTTGGGCTTTTTCGTATCTGCACAACAGGAAAGAGCATTCTCCCGTATGGGGCTTGGCTTAAATGCACCGAGTGCTCTGTCCGTTGTGGTGAATGCGCAGGCTGATGCGCCATGACTACAGTAGTGCGCGCTTCATGGGGCTTGCTACAACCCTGAGCGGGAGATCAGCACCCGCCACCACAAACAAACCCACTGCCTGGGACCCTTCGGCCATAGAGCCGGCATTGCCTTACCCTCATCTTCCCGGCCTGTCGTCGGGTTTTTTATTCAGGCCGCAGACAATCAATTCCAGATGCCCCGTAGCTATCGTGTCTGACGGCCTTTCCCCAACTACCACACAGCACCCCGGACCCGGAGGTGTGGAATGCAACGTATGAACCCAACAAATGGACACGATCTACCGTACTGGTGGTCGGCGGCCTTGGGCCTGTTCTCTTTGCTTAGCCTGCAGGATTACGTGTTTATTATCGGCGCGCTGGTATCGGCGTTCTTCACGATAAAAACCTATTACGCAAAACGGAAAGAAGAGCGTGAGCGTATGGCTGAGGAAAGGAAACGAACCCAACTGCTGGAAAACTACTTATCTGATGTAGGTAAAAAACCTCGCTCCGATCGTCCGGCTGCCGCCGAGGTGGTTACGGAGGCAATGCGGAGAATTTCCGGTGGCACAGTTGAAACTGAGTAAGAAAAGCGGTGCCGCGGGCATTGTCTGCTCCGTCGGAACGATCATCGCCATTGTGATGAATGCGGGCCATGTCAGGACTAACGAGCGCGGGCTGGAGTTAATCGGCAACGCTGAATCTTGCCGCCGTGATCCGTATGTCTGCCCGGCGGGTGTGCTTACTGACGGCATGGGGAACACGCATGGCGTGAAGCCCGGCACCGTTAAGTCCGACCAGCAGATCGCAGCCGAGTGGGAACGCAACATCCTTGATGCCGAGTCCTGCGTTAACCGCTACGGGAATGGGCGCAAGCTGTCTGATAATACTTTCTCGGCAGCTGTATCAGTAACGTTTCGTGCTGGCTGCGGAAATATGCGCACATCCACGATGTTCTCTCTTCTCAGAAGCGGGGACATCACGGCGGCATGCAACCAGTTCCCTCGCTGGGTATGGGGCGGCGGTAAGGTTCTGTCTGGTCTGGTTATTCGCGCCGGGAAAGAAAAGGCGCTCTGCCTGGATGGTGTGAAATGAGCCGATTAACCGCCATCATCTGCGCTGTCGTTATCTGCCTGCTGGTTTCCATGGCCTGGGCGATTAACCACTACCGAGAAAACGCCATCAACTACAAATACCAGCGCGATAAGGCGACGGTCAGGGCCGACACATCTGAGGCGATCACCAACAACGTGATCACCACGATGAACCTCATCCGTGACATCTCACAGGCTACCCAGAATGCAAAGAACGAACTGGCCAAAAAAGGCGAGACGCGCATTGTCTACATCAGGCAGGCGCTTGAAGGCGATCCGTGCGCTAACCAGCTTGTTCCTTCTGCCGCTTCTGACAGCCTGCGGGAACAAGCAGACAGTTTACGTTCCGGTTCCGGTGGTTCCGATAAGCGCTGACCTGACCGCAGGCACGCCGATCCCCAGAATGGTGGTTCCGTTCACGTGGCAGGCAAGTCTGGAGTTAAACGCTCAGCTCTATACGGCGCTGGGGCAGTGCAATCTGGATAAGGCGGCAATTCGGGAAATTGAAGAGGCGAGAAAAATAAATTGAAATCGAGAAATGAAAGTAGTAAAAGTCAGTCATGCTGTGAGCAGTCCAGCTGAAGAAAAATCATCAAGTGTCAAAAACAAAATTCTGAGCCTCGGCAATCGCCGGGGCTTTTTTGTATCCGCATTTCACCGCGCACCGCAGCGCATTCAAACCACGTCGAACCAAACCCTTTGAAATGAGCCTTTGAGGAAGTCAGTTAGTGCTGGCGAGCCTCGACGGGCTGATTTCCTATGCGGCAAAGGTTCATCTCAAAGAAAGGTACACGCTATGAATAATCCGTCAGTTATTCCGGCCTTCGACTTCCGCGAAATGGTTTTGCCATCCAACGGAAAGGTCATCACGACGTCCATGAAGATCGCCCGCTTTTTCGGCAAGGCGCATAAAAACGTTCTTCGCACTATCAAGCGGCTGGAGTCTGATTGCTCCCCTGACTTTAACCGGCTCAATTTTGAGCCCGTTGAATACCTCGATAAAAAAGGGGAGATGCGCCTGATGTACAACATCACGAAAGATGGCTGGATGATGCTTGTAATGGGTTTCACCGGAAAGACGGCGACCGCAATTAAAGAGCAATACATCGCCGCCTTTAACTGGATGGCCGAACAACTCAGCCGGCGCATGGCGATGGGTGAAGAAATGCAGCACCGCTACGCCATCAAAGAAACCAGGTCAAAGTTGAAAGGTACGATCGGCAGCCGTTTGATGAATGAGCGGAAGAAAGAGAAGCGCGTTCTGGAGCTCGAGCATGAGCACATCATGCAGGTGACACAGCCAGAATTGCTGATTGGCTGATTGACATTACAGGAGCCCTTCACTGAGGGGCTTCGATAATGATCTGTGTAACCCCGCAAGGATTGTGATCACATCTTGCTGGCGGGTAAGCCGTAAGTGGCTAAGCACTTCTGAGAAGCAGGGCAACAGCTGCGACAAGGCAAAGAGGTAATCATGTCTGACATCTACCAAATCACGCTAACCACCCAAACAGGCGAAACCTTCACGGGCAAGATGTCACGACGTCAGCCTGAGCTGGTTAACGGCTTTGTGCCGCTGGCGACGGAAACGGGACAGTGGCTGTACTTCGCTCCTGTCGACGTTAAGCGCGTGGAGTTCACGCCGGTACAGGCAGAGCAAACGGAACAGCCAGAAGAACAAACAACGGAGTAACCAATGAGCAAACCAGATTGGGAGGCCATTGAATCGGCTTACCGGGCTGGTTCATTGTCAGTAAGGGCAATCGGTGAAAAGCATGGCGTTAACCACGCCACCATCCTGAAGAGAGCAAACAAAGAAGGATGGCAGAGAGACCTGACAGAAAAGGTCAGGGCGGCAACCAAGGCCAAGGTAACCAAGTCGGTAACCAAAGACGGTAACCAGTCACCAGTGGTTACTGATGAGCAGATTATTGACCAGGCCTCCGATGAGGCGGCTGCTGTAGTCATGGCTCATCGGGAAAGTCTGGCGGCGTGGCGCGGCATCACAAATAAGCTCCGCGACTTCCTCGAAGATGCAGATATCACGGAAGAGAATCATGCCTCAATGTCTCGCTCGATCACTGCCGGTGTTGATGCTCAAATCAAAGTGATAAACGCTGAGCGCAAGGCATATAACCTTGACACCGAAGAAGGCAATAAGACGGTTGATGACCTGTCTAACCTGATGGATTCATTGTCTCAGGGGGCTTAATGAAACCTGAGCACCTCAAGCTGCTGGCCGACAAAGACTGGCGGTTGAACAATCTTTACTGGATCACCGACAAAGAGGGTAAGCCAACGCGGTTCAGGATGACGCCTGAGCAGCGGGAATACTTCGAGGGGATCCACACCCGAAACATCATCCTGAAGGCCAGGCAACTCGGTTTCACCACTGAGGTATGCATCATTCAGCTCGACGCAGCCCTGTTCGAGTCGGCGAAGTGCGCACTGATTGCCCACACGCTGAATGACGCAAAGCGCCTGTTCAGAGAAAAGGTGAAGTACGCATACGACAAGCTGCCAGCAGAGATAAAGGCGGCCAACCCGGCCAGCAACGACTCTTCCGGCGAGCTCGTCTTCAAGAAGGGCGGCTCACTCTACGTCAGCACGTCGTTTCGTGGTGGTACGCTGCGTTACCTGCACGTTTCAGAGTTCGGGAAGATATGCGCCAAGTATCCGGACAAAGCCCGTGAGATTGTCACTGGTGCGTTTGAGGCGGTATCTACCGGATGCTTCGCTACTATCGAGAGCACTGCAGAGGGCCGGGCGGGTTACTTTTTCGATTACTGCCAGACGGCAGAGAAAGCGCTGCTGCAGGGCAAATCCTTGTCCGCACTGGACTGGAAGTTTTTCTTCTTCTCCTGGTGGAAAAATCCGCAGTACGCAATCGACCCGGTCGAACCTCTGCCGGTGCGCCTGCTGGAATACTTCGCAGAGATGGAAGCGAAGCACGGCGTAGTAGTCAACGAGCGCCAGAAAGCCTGGTACTACGCCAAAGAGAAAACGCTCGGCGATGACATGAAGCGCGAATACCCGACCATTCCGGCCGAGGCGTTCCAGCAGTCGGCCGAGGGCGCGTACTACGCCAAGCAGTTCCGCTGGCTCTACACCAACAAGCGGATCGGGCAAATCCCGGATAACTCACATCTTCCGGTGCACACGTTCTGGGATATCGGTGTGGGTGACTCCACGGCGATATGGTTCGTTCGTGAGGTCGGCGAAGAGTTCCACATCATCGACTACTACGAAAACTCCGGCGAGGGGCTGAGGCACTACATGAAGGTGCTGAAAGACCGCGGCTATGAGTACGGAGAGCACTGGGGGCCGCACGACATCGAGAACCGCGAATTCGGTGCCGATGCAAAATCGCGCAAAGAACTTGCACAGGAAGGCTATGAAATAGACGGCCAGGTGTACTCGATGACCTTCAATGTTGTTCCGAAAACTGGTGTCGATACCGGCATTGAGTCGGTGCGTGAAATTCTCCCGTCCTGCGTCTTCGATGAGGAGAAATGTGCCGAGGGCATATCTCACCTCGAAGGCTACCGCAAGGAGTGGGACGACAAGCGCGGGTGCTGGAAAGATAAACCGCTTCATGACTTCACATCACACGGTGCTGACAGCTTCCGTTACTTTGCAGTAGCGAAGAACAACCACAAGCAGGTCGGCGCAGTATTCTTCTAAGGAGCTCATCAGTGAGTGAACAACAAAGCGAGGTTTCATTCCTCGTTAATGCCCTTGCTGATGCTATCGGGCGGCAGCGCATGCTGTACGCAGGCCAGCCGGGAAACACCAAACGCACGAAGTTGTGGGATGAGTTCGGCTATCCAAACAGTCTCGAGTTTGACCGATACTACCGGGCATACGAGCGCAACGCGGTGGCGTTTGCCGCAGTTCATAAGCTTCTCGATTCGTGCTGGGTTGATAACCCGACGATCATCGACGGTGACGACGGAAAGGAGTCAACCGAGACAACGGACTGGGAAAAGTCAGCCACTAAGCTGCTGAAGAAGCACTGGCCGAAAATTAAGGATGCGGATCGCCGTAATCTGGTTGGCCGGTACTCGGCATTACTCATTCAGTTCCGCGACGGAAGGGAATGGAGTGAGCCGGTAGACAGGTTGGTGGTGGCACGACTGAAAGACAAGGCCATTGTTAAGCTGATACCCGCGTGGGAATCGCAGATCAAGCCAGGCAACTTCGATACCGATACACTTTCAGAAACGTACGGCCAGCCAGTTTCGTACAACTTCAACGAGCAGCCAGTTGGTGATGATGGCACGTACGGCCCGGTGCGCGGCGTTACCGTACATCCCGAGCGAATCATCATTCTCTGCGAAGGCTCAGAAGACGAGAACATGCTCTCTGGCGTGCCTTTCCTGCGCGCTGGTTACAACAAACTTCTCGACCTCGAAAAGGTATCTGGTGGTAGTGCCGAAGGGTTCCTGAAGAATGCAAGTCGCCAGCTCGGGATTGCGTTCGACAAAGAAACCAACATTGCGAACCTGTCAAAGCAAGCCACAGAATCTGGCTACAAAGACCTGGGCGAAGCGCTTAACGACAAAGTCGCCAAGATGAACCGTGGCACGGATGCGGCCTTGGTTATGCAGGCCGGCACGCCGTCGGTTCTCTCCGTTGCGGCGGCAGACCCGTCTCCAACCTGGACAGTGGCCGCCAACGAGTTTGCATCTTCGATTCAGTGCCCGTTCACCATACTGTTTGGTCAGCAGACGGGGCGCCTTGCATCCGATGAGGACAAGACGGACTGGGCGAAGCGCTGTAACGGCCGCCGCTGGGGATTCCAGTCAACGATTGTAGAGAGCGTGCTTGAACGCTTTTGGACCGTAGGAGTAATTGACCCGCCATCATCCGGAGAGGTCACGCTGGCATGGTCTGATCTGCTCGCGCCGAGCGAAAAAGAGAAGATTGCCAACATGCAGGCAATGGCCGTCGTGGCGAAAGACACACAGCAGGCATACGGCACTCCGGCAGTGGATGAAAACGAAATCCGCGCAGTCGGCGAGCTGGAGCCTCGCAAGGTCGTTCAGCCACCTAACCCTGATGTAAAGCAAACCGATAAGGATCCGCTGACAGATGATGATGACAGCGCAAACCAGAATCGGGACGCCAATCGTACCGCGCAATAAAGCTGACCCTACGCAGTCCTCGCGGCAGGTCAGCAGGATGTTCAATGATATCGAAGATCGGTATCTGAACATTAAGCGCAGGCTAAAGACACTCTTTGACCAAAGGCTGACAGGACAGCAGCGAGAGGCGAACGCGCAGCGGTCATGGATGATGTGCAACAACGAAGGTGCAGAGCCTTCGCTGTATCAGGTCAATGCCGGTAAGTTCATCTATGACATGACGGCTGCTGAACTGGCCGACCTCCTGCAGGTGGTTCAGTCGATACTGGATGACGAGCTGCTTGAAGGTGGCAGTCAGAATATCTGGGCGATGGATTACGTCACCGCAGAGTACGAGCGTGGCACGCTTGGGGCATTCACGAATCTTTCGGTGCAGTCACCGGTGTACGCAAGCCAGACGACGCTGCAGCAGTTGCTTTCGAGTGCTGCATATCAGAACCAGATTGCGAGTGCCTACATCAGAACGTACAGCGACTGGAAGGGGATCAGCGATACCGCGCGCGCCGACCTGGCCAATGTCATTGCCGATTCGATCGGTCGAGGCATTAACCCGCGCGAGACGGCCAGCATCGTCAGTAAGCGCCTTGATGTCTCGATGTCGAAGGCAAAGACCATCGCTCAGACTGAGCAAGTCGGTGCGCTGCGTGAAGCGCAATGGAACGAGACGGATTGGGCAGCAGATAGGCTGGGGTTGAATACTGGGCTGCTTCACTTATCGGCACTGAAGCCCACCACACGACAGACTCATGCTTTCTGGCATGGAAAGGTCAGGACTACGCAAGAGGTCCGCGACTGGTATGCGGTGGACGGCAATAAATTTCATTGCTATTGCAGCCAGATTCCGGTGCTGCTCAACGACGACGGCAGTATTTTCAACGAAGGGCTGGCGGATAAGCTGGCGAAAGAAAGAAAAGGGTGGCAATCTTCTTGAGTCATTAATGGAGGAATATCATGGACAAAGAAGAAAAACTTCAAGAAGTTATTGCACACCCTCAGAACCTGAAAGATAGCGCTTTGGCGCACCTGGTACTTTGCGCCAACCTCAATGCCGGTGTCGACGTTACCGTTATCGTAAGTGGGCAGGTAGTTGCAGGACAATTGGTATCAGGCAAGGAGTACGCTGAAACTATTGCAAGCAATCTCAGGACTGCTAATGCCAGCCCTGAACTTAAAGATGCGATGGCATCATTCTTTGATAATTTAGCGCTTGAGTACAGAAGCGAAGATGGTCACACAATTCCATTAAACTTCCTTCATATTAAAAATCCGTCATACATGAAAGGTGACGGGGGATGGATAAGTGTCCATGGCTCCATCGTTCGAATACCAATTGAGAAAGTTGGCGGCTTCTCCCTCGGGAAGGATAGCAAACTGTAATCACCTTATGAGGTCGCTACGGCGGCCTTTTTTATTGCCTGAAATCCACCAATGAGGACCCAGCATGAAACGCAACCGCGTAAACGTGCTGACCGTCGTCAACTCCGCTTCAAACATCACTACTGAAACCATCGACGGCAAGCCACATATCGTGGTTCGCGGCATCACGCCTGTCGTGGACGATATCGTGATGAACCGGAAGTTGTACCCGGCAGCAGAAATCGAAAAGGCCTACAACACGCTCGAGCGTAACCCGATGCCGCTGGGCCACCCGAAAGTTGACGGCAAGCATGTATCGGCGCGCGATGTCCGGGCGGTAAACGAGTATCACGTCGGGGCCTGGCTGCAGAACGTCAGCCACAACGACGGGAAGGTGACGGGGGACATGTACGTTAACCGCCAGTACGCCGAGTCGAGCGACAAGGGTAAGCGCCTGATTAACCGTCTGGATGAGATGATGGCTGGTACCAACTCAGACCCGATCCACATCTCCACCGGCCTGCTGTATTCCGGCATTGCTGCCAACGGCGAATCAAAGGGCAAGAAGTACAACGAGATCGCCACCAACATGATGTTTGACCATGTGGCGGTGCTGCTCGATGAGCCCGGTGCCGGTACGCCGGAGGAGGGCGTTGGCATCTTCGTTAACTCAGAAGGTGATGAGCAACAGATTGAGGTTGCCCGCCTGGCTGATGGTATCGACTGCACCCGCGAGGGCCTGCTTAACAAAACCAAATTCTTCTTCACCAATGCCTCCAACTTTTCTTTTGATGACATCTCCCGCGCCATCAGCGACAAGCTGCGCGAGGGTGACACCGAAGATAAGTGGCTTTGGCCTGAAACGGTGTGGCCGGACAGCTTCATCTACCGCAATGACACCAAATACCTGAAGCAGAAGTACCTCATCGATGATGACGGCAAGGCCGTGTTCGTCGGCGAACCTGTAGAAGTCGTGCGCAAACCCACTGAGTACGAGATTAAAACCAACGGAGAGAACGATCCGATGAAACAACTGATTATCAATGCGCTGCAAGCCGCTGGTAAGCCGACTGAAGGCAAGTCCGACGCCGAGCTGATGGACGCATACAACCAGATGAAGGCCGAAGAAGCCACCGCCAAGAAAAAAGGCGATGAAGAAATCGACCCGGAAACCGGCAAGCCCAAGAAAAAAGAACAGGTCACCAATAATGAAGAGATGCCAGCGTGGGCGAAAACACTCGCCGATCGCGTGGACGTCGTTTTCAACAGCCTGAACGCGAACGCCGACAAAGAGAAAGACGAAAAGCGCGCGGCTGTGAAGCTGGCGATGAACATGAGCGATGAAGAAGTCGCAGATCTGGATGGTAAGGCCCTCGACGCCATGTACGCCAAGTGCCAGACATCCTTCGGCCTGAATGGTGCATTCCGCCAGGTCAATTCCTCTCAATCAGTCAGCGAAATGCCGGAGTAAAAAATGGCTAAAGACGGAAAACATGTAATTCACGCGGGCGGTATCTTCGCGAACCCACAACTTCACCGTGAAGGTGCTGCAGCCGCTGATACTCCTCCCGGTACGATTGGTTTCTTCGACAACACCACGAAGAAATTCACCGCCTCCGTGGATGGCAATGAAGCCGCGATCCTCTACGTAGCCAACTATGACTACCTGCGTTGCAAAACCGTAGATGACGTTATCAAGGCTGGCGACTGGGTTGTTGCTTTCCACCCAACCCCTGGCGTTTTCTTCAACGTTCCCGCCGCTGCAGGCACTTACACAAAAGGGCAGCCGCTCTCCGTTGCCAACGGCCGCGTTAAAGCTGTAGGCACTGATGAATCGGTCCGCTGCTACGTAGAAGAAGACCGCTCATACACCATTGCAACGGCAGGTGACCTCCTGCGCGTGGTCATTAAATAAGGAGCACCTGAATGTTTGTATTCTCCACTAAGCAGGCGACCGAAACCGGGAACCTCGAAGCCAACATGGCTCAGTTCAATGAACTGACGTTCGCTCGTAATTCCAGCGCTCAGGCCGTGGCAGACTTTATTGCTCGTACCCGTGTTCGCGGTGAAGCGGCAAATGCCCCGGTGCTGGACGCAGTAAACGCAGTCGACGACATCCGCCGTCTGTACAAGGCCTATGACCAGACCGTGCTGAAGCAATTCGAACCGAACACCGAATTCACGCTGCTGAACGACCTGATGCCTCTGTCTCGTTCTGTTCGTCTTGAAGAGTCTGTGTACGAATACGCTCGCACCGGCGGCCGTGGCTGGGCGCACACCTCAATGTCCGGTCAGATTGGCGCTGCGCTGGATGCGAAGTCTTACACCTTCGATGGCACCATGGTGCCGATCCACGACAGCGGCTTTAAATTCAACTGGCGTGACCCGGTATTTAATAAAGGCTCAGCGCTCTCATCCCTGGCTGATGCTCAGGCCGGATCTGTTGATGATGTGCGTCGCCAGTATGTGGACTACATCTGGGAAGGCTTCCGTGATGCGGCCGGTAACTACATCAAATTCGATGACAAGACCTGGAAGGGTTTACGTCACGATGAGCGTGTGGCGCAGGTGACACTGACCGTAAACTTTGCAACCAGCACAGACCCGAAAGCCATGCGTGCCGCGGCGATCGCCCTGCGTGATGTCCTCAAGCTGCAAAACATGCAGTACGGCCAGCAAACGTGGTACGTCTCCAGCGAAATCATGTCCAACTGGGAACAGTATTTCGATGTGAACTCTCTCCGCACCGTACTGGAAGAGATCTCCAAGCTTTCAGGCATTGCGGCAATCAAAGAAGATGCTGAGCTGACCGGTAACGAAATCGTAATCGTGCCGCTGCAGGCTGGCGTGATTGCACCTATCGTCGGCCAGGCGTTCGGTACCGTCGCTGATCCGCGTCAGTTCTATAACTCAGATTACGTTTGGCGCACCTGGGGTGCTGCTGGCCTTATGGTCAAGCAGGACATCAACGGCCACTATTCTGTTATTCACGCTTCAAGCTAAGGAAACAACATGGCACTCGTAAAGGTATTGGTAGCAAACCTCTTTGCCGGTGCCAGCCTTCAAAAGCTGGAGGCTGGTCAGGTTTATGACGTTGATGACTCAATCGCTGAAAAGTGGATTGAGCAGGGCAGGGTTGAGAAATCCACTGAGAAGAAGGGTGAAAAGCTCGTCTTCGAAGTGGCTACGCCGTCTGCGCCGGTTGCATCCGGTGCATCCGATTTGCAGTCAAAACTCAACGAAGCCCTTGAGCAGCTGAAGCAGGCGCAGTCAGACGCAGAAGCAAAAGACAAGGCTCATGCCGACGCGCTGGCAGCAGAAACCAAACGCGCTGACGAAGCCGAAGCAGCACTGGCGGAAGCAATCAAGAAGGCGAAATAACCATGGCTGACCCAATCACAGCGGCAGACGTGCAGGCGTTCCTCGGTGAATTGGGTTACTCCATCCCGGGCGCGCTGCTGGAACCGATCCTCTGCGTGGTGAACAAGATTATCCCGTGCCTCGATGGCGCGGGGTATGACGAGTGCACTGCAAAACTGATCCTGATGTACGCCGCCGCTCTTATGGCTACGTCCTCCGGCGCGCGCCGCATCAAATCGCAGGGTGCGCCGTCTGGCGCGTCCCGTTCGTTTGAATATGGCGACGACAGCATCACATGGCTGCGCGACTCGCTGGCCCGTCTCGATACCAGCGGCTGCACCGGCGAGCTGCCGATCAGCGCTGGTAACAGTGTCGGTCTGTTCATGGTGGTCGGAGGCTGCTGATGACGTACAAATCAGTGAAGCATGGGCTGCCGCGTTCGTTCACCCGCGTCTGGGTGATGACCGACACCGGGCGGGAGACTACCGGCTACGTGAAATCGGACGGTGAGTGGTTCATCAACTGCCCGCGCATCCGGGCTACTGGCGCGAAGGTGCTGAGGTGGAAAGAATGACAGAGCGAGTAAAGAAAGCGAGCGATAGCCGTTTATCGTTCATGTGCCCTGGGTGCGGAAGTCGCCATGTGGTGCAGGTTGGCATTGGCAATGGTCCGCGATGGGGATGGAATGGCAGCGTTGATAAGCCGACGCTGACTCCAAGCGTTTTGGTTACTGGCTTCTTGCCCAGCGATGACCCAGAGGAGTTTGACGACGCCACGAAAGACAAACCGTTTACCTGCCATTCATTTGTGACAGATGGGCAGATTCAATATCTGAATGACTGTACACATAGCATGGCAGGCATGACGGTGCCGTTACCAGAGCTTTGAGGGGTGAGCGATGTCTACCGTTGCAAACTGGTCATACACAGCCACGGCAACCATCTGGCGCAAGCTGGAAGGAAATGATGAATACGGAGATCCGCTTGGCTATGCCGAACCTGAGCAAATCCTCTGTGATTACGAGGGCGGGCTCAGCAAGAAGTTAGCCAGCCTGGGCGCCGAAATCGTCGTTAAGAACACTGTCTGGACGGAGTTCGCGCTGGCGGCCGCAGGTGATTACCTGCTTATTGGCGTATCGACCGAGCTCGACCCGGTTGTAGCCGGTGCCGACGAGGTGCGGCAGGTTATTCGCTACGCCGACACGTTCGAGCGCCTGGCGGATGATTACGCCATCCTGACGGGAGTGTAGCCATGGGCATCAAAGTGAAAGGCATTAGCCAGGCGAAGAAGCATCTGAACGATGTCATCAACGATGTGAAGGGGCGCAAGGTAATTCGCGCGCTGCAGTCGGCGATGATACTTATCGGGGCGCGGGCTGCCTATTACACCCCGATCGACACCTCTACGCTGATTAACAGCCAGTTCCGCGAGATCGACGCTGGCGGCGTGTTCATCACCGGGCGAATCGGTTACTCAGCCAACTATGCCGCCTACGTGCATGAGGCGTCAGGCAAGCTGAAAGGTCAGCCGCGCGCGCACTTCGGCGTGACCAGCAACCGTTCTGAGTTCGGCCCGCAGAAACCGAAAGAGTTCGGCGGCGGGACCGGAACGGGCAATTACTGGGATCCGCATGGTGAACCGCAATTTCTGACAAAAGGCGCGAATGACGAGCGCGACAATGTCGACGCGGTGATGCGCAAGGAGCTTTCGCTATGACACCTATGATGCACGAGCGGGTGCGCAACATGTTCGGCGACGCCGGGCTAACGACCGGCTTCACGGTGCAGCAGCTGATGTACGACGACCCGGGAGATCTGTCGAAGGCGGTCATGGTATTCAGGCCCAATGGCGGCTCTGCGATAAGGTATGGATTGGGGACTGATTATTATGTCCTTGTCGATGTCGTAGGCGCAAAAGATAAGCGTAAAGAAGCACTCAACGCCGTGCGGCGCATCGTCGAGTACGTCCAGGATAACCCTATGGCTGATGAGTGCGTCGGCTACATCCAGAACATGGGCGCAATTCCCGCACCGGTTCTCACAGAAGAAGGGCGAATAGTCTTCCGACTCCAGTTCGCCTGCACTTACGGCGAATAGCCATCCCAACCAAATAACCCGCTCCGGCGGGTTTTCTTTTATACGTCAAAGAGGAGTTTCACATGGCTAATTGCCAGAACTCGAACGAGCGCCTGTTCGGCGGTGCGGTCGTGCTGGAAGTCGCCGATGGCTGCCCGGATGTCAAACCACTTGAGTCTGAGTGGAAGTCTCTGGCTGCAGGCACGTCTAAAGGCTTCGACTTCAACCCTAACACGGTTACCTCTGATGCGGATGACGGCGGCGGCTATGTCGAAACCATCATCACCAACAGTGATCTCACCTTCAGCTTTGAAGGTGAAGTGCGCAAAAAAGATAAGCTGGATCAGTACGGTGTAGGCAAGTTCATCAAGTATTTCTCGGGTGAGTTGAAGGCCAAGCGTCAGACAGGTATCTGGGTGCGAATGGAATATGGCCCCGTCGAATTTATCGGCTACATGAACATCACTGCACTGAGCTCTGACGGTGGTACCAACGATATAGTCACGTTCTCGACTGAGTTCAAAGTCGGTGATGCCAGCACCATCGAGGTGAATGAGATCAGCGATGTGGCAGTGACTGGCGTAACGGTAACTCCGGCAACCAGCACCGGCACGGCAGGCGGAACCAGCACCTTCACGGTGAACATCGCACCAAGCGGCGCTACCAACAAAGACTTCACTGTAGCGACTACCGATGCGACCAAGGCAACAGCTACCGCCTCCGGCAATACCGTTACCGTGACGCGTGTCGCCACTGGCAGCGCGCAAATCATCATCAATACCGAAGACGGCAACTTTGTGGCCGTGCATACGGTTACCGTTACCTAACGGACATTCCAAAGGGCGGCGTGCTGCCCTTGATAATGACCGTTTACTGGAAGGCCTATGACCGCTTTAACCGATATTGGCGAACTCTCTATCAGCGACAGCCGCGAAGGCGGGAAAGATTACCTGTTGCGACCTTCATTTGAGGCCATGACCAGGATCGGCACTCCGGAAGAGATTGTGCAGGCCTACGCCACCATACACGGCAATGATGTCGCTCAGCTGATTGAGGTGTGCGCAGGCGCGCTGTGGCGATTTCCTGAATGGCTGGCCCCATCATTCAATCGCGCTGCTGAGAAGCTGCTATCAACGAGCATGCTGGTGCTGCAGGCGTGCTGCGAGGAAGACCTTACGCCCATGATCGGCGAGTGGAAGGGGTGGCGGCACTGCGTCGTCTACCGACCCGGACAAATGCCGAAGAACGACATCATAGTGCTGGCGCAGCACCTCATGCAGCACGGAGTCGTCGGCAAAGCTAAGGTCCGCCAGCTGCAGCGCCACGAAACGGGCGCGAGAACGAACGAATTTAAAGCCTTCGACTACATCAGCGCAGCGCGCAGCCACTTTGAAATGAACCGCGCTGAAGCCTCTCAGTTAACGATGACCGAGTTCCAGATGCTGCTGGCGGCGAAATACCCGGACCAGAAAGGCTTCACTCGAGAAGAGTACGACAGCATCGCCGACGAGTACCTGGCTAAACAGGCTGCACGCAGGGCAAAAGCAAAGCAATAACCGGAGAATGACATGGCAGGTGAGAAGAACGCCGGTAGCATCGTGTATGAAATCAGCGCCGACGTTGAGCCGCTGCTGCAGGGCGGGAAACAGGCCATTGATGCTCTGGACAAACTGGATGCTGCAGCCCAGCAGTCCGGCAAGGGAATGGATAACCTCGACCAGAGTGCGTCCCAGACCGGGTCCGCGTTTACTGAACTGGCCGGCTACGCCAACTCCATGGATAACCAGCTGCGCAAGCTGAACACCAACGTGAGCGGAATTGCCCGCGCAATGGAAGAGGCCCGCAGCGGTACCGGTGGCGCGAGCAGTGAATTCAGCCGTGCAGAATCCATCATCGAGGCGCTGGGTAACCAGCTGGCTGTGCTGGATGAGGCGCAGGAGAATGGCGCGCGTAGTGCCGCAATACTGGCTGCACAGTTGCGCGCAGGGTCGAAAGCCACCGACGAAGAGAAGCAGAAGATCGGCGAATTGACCGGGCGACTGTTCGACATGAAAGGCGCTGCTGACACATCGATGGGCAGCAACAAGGGCTGGAAGTCCAGCATGCAGCAGGCCGGGTACCAGGTTCAGGACTTCATCGTGCAGGTGCAGGGTGGGCAGTCTGCGCTGGTGGCTTTCGCTCAGCAGGGTTCACAGCTTGCCGGTGCATTCGGTCCTGGCGGAGCTGTATTAGGTGCGGTAATTGCGTTGAGCTCAGTTATCGCTGGCGTTCTGATTACTTCGCTGAATGGCGGGAAAAACGCCATGGATGCGCTGAAAGAAGCAGCTGAAGCGATGGATAAAGTGATCACCATTTCCTCGCAAGGCGTGGCCGCTCTATCAGACAAGTATGCAGCACTGGCGCGTGTTAATGCTGACGTGGCTACTTTGCTGCGAAATCAGGCATTGCTCGAGTACAACCAGGCCATCTCAAAGATTCCGAAGGCCATTAGTGACGCGTCTGATGCTTTCATCACGTTAGGCGATCGCGCACTGGCGGCGGTAGGTGGGGCGTCTCCGAGCATCAAGAAATTCAACGATGAGCTTTCTGCGCTTGGTGTTACCACCACTGACTGGAGCCAGGCCATTCAGCAGGCCAACAGCCAGGGGCAATATGCCTCTGGCATTGTGAACTCTTTATCTTCAACGGTCAGCACACTTTCTTCTCGCCTTGGCATCAGCAAACAATCAGCGTTTGATCTGGCGAGAGAACTTTCAGACCTGAGCAATAACCCGTCCCCGGAAGCACTTCAGGAACTGGCGAAAAAACTCCAGGAAATGCAGTCATCATCCAAAGATGGGCAGTCAGCCATTGCTGAACTGGCTGGTAAACTTGTCGATTTGGCGAGAGAGGCGGCCAACGCGAAGATAAACGTCGACAGCCTGAACAAGTCCACCGACAACCTCACGGCCGGACAGAAGAACCTCATCAAGCAGTCAGAGCGCAACCTGGCGCTCTCGAAGTTGCAGGGCGAGGCCCGCGCGCGGCTGCAGGCGCAATACGCCGCTGAAGATGCCGGGTTTGCGAAGGATGATCCGCATGCCAAGCAGATGGAAGATGATGCTGCTGCTACGTACAAAAATACGCAGGCGCAGAAGACGCTTCAATCTGAGCAGAAGAAGGGAGCTTCCCAAGCTGATTCTATTGCCCAGAAGCTGGCGAACCTCAAACAGCAGTCAGAACTGGCGGCAGACTCAACGAATAAGCTGAGTCGCGAGCAGGCTATTCTGGCTGCCCAGCAGTCTCTTGGGAAAGGCGCCACCAAAGAGCAAATAGCTCTGGCCGGTCAGTATGCGGCAAAAAAATGGGACACAGCCAACGCCATCAAAGCTGAAGCTGCAGCCCAGAAGCTTCTCCCTGAAGCGGCTGAGAACGCCAGTTACAAACAGGATGTTGAGGATCTGAATACGGCGCTGGCCGCGAAGAAAATAAGCCAAGAGCAGTACAACCAGACCTCAGAACGACTGGCAGCAACACACCAGGCTAACCTCGCGAAAATTCAGGCTCAACAGGCCGTAACACCACAGCAGGAGGCTGTCGGCGGAGTTGACCCTGTTCAGCAGTTGGCTAACGAGAACGCCCAGAAACTCGCGCTTATTCAGTCATACGAGCAGCAGGGGCTGATTACTCACCAGAACGCCATGGCATTGCGTGCTGCAACTGACACGCAGTATGAGCAGGCGCGCATCGCTGCCCAGTGGGAGATTTTCCGTAACCAGAGTATGGGTAATGAGTTGCTGGCCGCGAGCTTTGACTCTCTCGCAGGCAATGCATCCAATGCCTTAACCGGCATCATCACCGGGAGCATGTCGGCGCAGGAGGCTATGCAATCTCTCGCCAGCAACGCCCTGAATAGCCTGATTAACGGCTTCGTTCAGATGGGCGTCGACTGGGTGAAATCTGCCGTCATGGGGGCTGCGGCGCAAACCTCTGCGATTGCCACCACTACTGCGGCTCAAACCGCAGGCTTAGCGACAACCACTGCGGCAAGCACTGCGGCGGCCACGACCACGATGGCTGTCTGGACCCCAGCGGCGGCCGTTGCCTCAATCGGTTCATTCGGTGGTGCTGCGGCTATCGGTATTGCTGCCCTTATCGCGGCTATGGCGATGGCTGGTGGTATTGCTGGCAAGCGTAAGAACGGCGGCCCGGTATCGGCTGGACGTACGTATCAGGTTGGTGAGGGCGGTATGCCTGAAATCTACCAGGCGTCGAATGGTAGCCAGTACATGATCCCCGGTGACAACGGAAAAGTCATCAGCAACAAGCAAATGAATTCCGGTGCCGGCGGTAGTTCCGTGCCTGTCACTATCAACATTCAGAACTATACCGGTGCAACTGTCGACGCGCAGGCGACCCAGAACGGCAATGGAGTGACGATCGATATGATTGTTGCCGATATCAGCCAGGGTGGGCGCATCGGCCAGGCTATCCAGCAAAATCACCAGGCACCACGCAAAGCAAGGGGATAACATGCCAATTCCGTACCCTGACTGGCTGCCGCTGGCCCAGAAAGGGAAATCGCCAACCACCGATACCGGATTTCGCGTCGACCAGCCGACGGTCGGCGCGCCGGTATTCCAGAAATTAACCGACGATCTGAAGACGTCTGTCTCCCTGACGTGGATATTCACCCAGGACCAGCACCGGGCATTCATGCAGTGGTTGCGCAGCCCGAACTACCTCGACAACTGCAATCAGTGGTTCACGATGCCACTCGGCACCGGAACAGGAGATACCGGCGTTGAGGTGCAGGAATTACACTTTCTCTCCTGGCCGTCATGGTCACAGTCCGGGTCCATCTTCACGTGGAGCGGTGATGTCATTGCGCGCGAGCTGGTTAACTCCGATGACGAGTTTGACGACATCATCATTGAGCTGCCGCCACCTTGGGCCTCCTGGCTGGACATCATTGTCACGGGCTATCCTGACGGGCGCGACCCGGAGAGTTTACCGAAGGTGCCATAATGCCGACGCTCAGAGAATTTCAGAGCCGAAGGCCAAACCGAATCCTGTACGAAACTATCACGTTTTACAGCCCGGTCTTTGGCTATATCAGGCTCGTTAATAACCAGATTTTCCCCAAAACGCTCGGCGGGCAGGTCTACACGCCTTGCCGCATGGAGTTAACCGAAAGCCAGCAGAGCAACACGCCGATCCTCGACAGCACCGTCAAATTTGGACGACTGGCGCAGGACTTTAAGCAGCAACTCAAGCAGTGGAAAGCCTACTCGCGCATCACGCCTATATCCGCAACTTATCAGCAATTTGACGCAGCCGACATGTCCACGGCCATCAAGTCATGGACGCTCTACGTCAGCGACTGCTCGATGGACGACAAGGACGTGACGTGCAGCCTGACGCGTGTTAACCCGCTTAACCGTAACGTAGGGCGGCTGTACACAGTCGAAGAATATCCGGGGCTCCAGAATGCTTAAAGACGATTTCCTATCGCGGGTTGAGGGCATCCACTGGAGTAACCGCGCCTGCAGCTTTGACGCTACTGACTGCTGGGGCCTGGTGGTCCTCTATTACCGCCACGTTCTGGGGATCGAAATTCACCAGACGGTGGATTACGAATCAGGGCGCGACTTCATGACGTGCTATGACTCTGATGTCGTGTTCTGGCGGCGTGCTGACACGTTCACCGATAACGGGATCTTCGTCGCCTGGGTTGGCAGCCAGCCTGTGCATGTCGGCCTGATTGTTGATGGTCGCGCGCTGCACAGCCGCGGGGAAAATGGACACGTCCGGTTCGACGCTATCCGGACAATACAGAAGCTATTCACCAGAGTGGAGTTTTACACCTATGCCGGTAATCGAGATTCAGCGCGTTCCGGGGATGCCGAAGGACCGGGCGATTGTTAAAGCCGGCACGTTATTTTCCGAGTGGCTTGAGCAGGAAAGTTTTCACCGCGATATTCGCATCAACGTTAACGGCAAAGAACTGCAACCAGATGATGAGCTGGAGTTTGCACTTCAGGACGACGACCGGGTAATAATTTTCGACCAGCCGAAGAACGGCGGTCTTGTCGGCACGTTGTTAAACCCTCTTGAGCACCTGAATCCGATCAAGTTCACCCAAAAGGTATTGTCTTCGCTGATGCCGAAGCCAAACACGAACGCCGGCGGTGGGAACAATAAGACCTCACCTAATAACAGCCTGAAGGGGCAGACTAACATCGCACGCAATGGCGAGGCGAAGCCGGACAATTTCGGCCAGGTCCGCTCTTTCCCTGATCTGGCTCAGGAGTCGCTCTTTGAATACATCAGCAACCTGAAATACATCACTGAGCTGATGGTGTTTGGCCTGGGGAAGTACGATGTAACGTCTGTTCGTTTCTCGGAGTCGAATCTTGGTTCTATGGCCGGTGCTAGCTACACCATTTACCAGCCAGGTGATGTCATACCGGTGGTAAATGAGGGATATCAGTTCGACGACGTCGACGGGCAGGAAGTGCCAGGCCTGAATGAAAGTGGCGATTTCCCGATCGAGACGGCGACGGCAAACACTGTCATCAGTGGCGTTTATGCCGGTGGACAGATTGCGATGAAAATCCTTAAACAGGCAGACTTCGACTACTTCGCCGACCTGACTTTCCCTCATCCGGTAACGTTCACTATCAACGTGACGTATCCGATCACCGGCGGAACCCGCACTGAAGACGTCACGCTTTCCGGTAGACTCATCAGTTTTGCTGAGACGAACGACGGCGCCGTTGTTAACCCGAAATATTACTACACGTTCACTTTCGACAACCTGAATGGCCCATCCATTCCGATTCAGGATGCGACTATCAACACGACGAAGTTCATTCTGAACGATAACGCCGCGCTGATCGTCGGTCCGTTCTTCTCGCCGATACCATCAAGCCAGCTGTGGCTGCATACGCAGTCCGGGCTCGGTGGGAACAGCGAAACGAACTGGGTGGTTAACATCTGGAAAGTCGACAATGACAACAACCTGATCCCCGGAACAGAGCAGACTTTTACGTACCAGCAGACGACGCCACACGACTACATGTCGGAGACGTTTAACCGAACTGACAAGCTTACCCCGGCGGGCGGGTTTGGGCGCTATGCGATCACCTTCCAGAGGACCGATAACAGCAGCGACGCGAGCAAGCTGCAGGTCGAAGAGATTCATGCGGTAAACGTCAGGACGAACGTCGTTCACGCTGAAGATTCGCTGGTAATGGTGAAAGTTCGGGCAACCGAGAATGCCTCAAGCGGTCGCGACAGGAAGTATAACGCGCTGATCACCCGCCACGTCATCAGCTACAACATGACGACGCAGCAGGTCGACTACACGCTCCGGCCATCGCGCAAGTTTGCAGATATTGCGCTGTTTAACTGGCTGGTGGTCGGGCAGCAGCCGGAGTCGAGCATTGATATTTATGGCCTGTACCAGATCCAGGCCGAAATCGACGCTACCGACCAGCGGCTGGGGTATTTCGATTACACCTTTGACGATGAGGATGTATCGCTCGGTTCGCGCATGGAGACCATCTGTGACGCTGCCAGCGTATCGGTTTACGACGACAATGGCGTGCTGTCATTCACCAGAGACAGCAAAAAGGCATCAGCGGCCACGATATTCAACCGCTCAAACACCAAACCTGATGGTTACTCGCTCTCCTACGACATGACGCTGCCTGGTGGTTACGATGGCGTAGAGGTGCAGTATCGCAACCCGGACACCAATAAGCAGGACTTTGTCCGGTACCGTATATCCGGCAATTCCATAATTGAAGGATCGCCGGCCAAAGCGAAAAAATTCGAAATGCTGTACGTCAGAAACAGGTTCCAGGCGGCGGAGCGCGCGCTTCGGGAATGCAGGCGGCTTATATACTCCCGTATGACGATGCAGGTAACGGCCATGGCTGACGGAGAGTGGGTAAACATTGGCGATATGGTTCAGGTACCTGACACATACGATACCAACCAGCAGGCCGGTTATATTGTGTCGCGGGTCGGAAACGACTTCGAGACGAGTGAACGCATCAACTTCTCCGGAACCATGTTTGTGCAGGTCACGGATTCGTACGGCGCCACCACAGCGCGATACCCGGCGTCTCCGCGTGCTGATACCGCTTTCGGCTTTACCGCTGCCATCCCTAACATTGATCTCAACCTGTTTGATGGTATCGATGTCCAGTCACCTTCCCGGTACGTCATTGCCACCTCACAGGAGCTCGATGCAGGGCAGTGGACTATCACGGCAAAGCAACCAGACGGAAAGGGAAGCACCGCATTAACCCTCGCTGAGTATAGCGATCTGATTTACCAATAAGACCCATCCCGATCACCCAGACCCGGCCACCGCGCCGGGTTTTTTATGGAATCAATATGGCTACTCAACCAACTCAAAACGCTGTACCAAGCGAATCACCCCGCGACCTGAAGTTTAACGCTGGAAAAATTGATGAGTTTGTCACTTCATTTGTTCAGCAATACATCGATCGTTTTGGCAAAGCGCACTATACGATTGAAGGTCTGAAGCAGTTAGTGCTTCAGCAGATATACAACCTTGGATGGAACCTGAGGGGTTCTTTCCAGGATGGCGGAACTGTGACGTCAGCTGGCGACCTTCTCCAGGATGAGAGCACGAATATTTGGTACCGCTGGGATGACCTCGAAACTTTGCCAAAAACCGTTCCTTCTGGTTCTACCCCGGCATCAGCTGGTGGTACGGGGGTTGGTAAATGGCAGCCGGTTGATGTAGCAGATGTCCTGCGTAAAGATCTGGCATCGTCATCACCCGGGAAGGGGGCTTCACTGGTTGTATTGGAAAGTGGTGATTCAGTCCAAAAGGCAATTAATAATATTTTGGCGATTCCACAGCGCTGCACACATGCTGCTAATTTATTAGCAGATGGAAGTTCTATCATTATTGAGTGCTTCGGTGACTCCACTATGTGGGGATCTATACCTGGCGCTACTACTACTCAGGACCCGAAAAACTCAGTTGCTGAGTTGCAGACAACGCTGAACCTTCTTTTCCCAGGAAAAGCCACTGTTCGCAATAAAGCATTACCTGGGACTAATCTCGAATCACTTCTAAATGGTACTGACGGTGGCCCCGGCACGTTTGATTCTCGAATGGCTGCCTCAGACGCGCTGGTTATATTCAGCAACCACTGCCTGAATGACTGTAACTCATATCAAAGCGATGAGCATGAGTATAAAGATAACCTTTATAAATGGGTGAATATAGTAAGGAAATATAACAAAATACCCGTAATAGTAACTCCAACCATCATCTCACCAACAGATGACGGCAAAGAATTCATGATGAAGCGCATGCCTGCATTTATTCAGGCGCAGCGTGATGTAGCTTCTGAGATGAATGTCGATTTGGTGGATAATTTCTACTACTCGTATAAAACATCGCGCATGTTTAAAGTTACTGACATAGCTGGTGATGGTGTTCATTTAACTCAGTCATCTTACCAGTCAGCTGGAAGAAACCTTGCCATCCCTCTGATTGAACCTCATTTTTTGAAAAGGCCAGGCGACCTTAGCGGTCTCGCGACATCGTACTGGAAAGATACGATTACAAATGCACGCGCTACCTTTAAAGTTGACTCACGATTTGGCTCTGTCTTGTCAGGTGATTCAATAGCTACGCCACAGAATATTTATTATCCAGTTGTTCTGGATAACCCGACCGACGATACAACGATCGCGATCGGAGGGTTGCAGGGCACCGGCGGCGGGTATGGCGTATTCACGTATTCAGGGGCCAACGGAGACGCAAGATTTAGCGGAATTATTGACTTTAAACGTTCAAATTCTCAGGATTATGACGCCTTATTTATCCCTAAAATATGTAAATTAGGGGCTGGATTGCATATTTTAGGCGTGCTTGCCAGTACAGGGCTTAATGGCCTTAACTTTACTTTCGGCGGGGCTATGCTTCTCCCGCGTAGAGAAGTCAGCACTGGCTATCCCGACGGAACAGGTAGAGCACAGTCAAGGTTAATTTGCACAGGAGATGAAATTCGTTTTTCTGCTTATTTTGCTAAAGATGCTACCAGCCAAGTCGCATTTTCATTAAAGGGAAATTTGTATACAGATACATCAAATTCACTTGTAATTAATAATGCTCTTGGCGTGCTAACCATGGTTGCTGGAGGTGTAACTACTAATATTGGAACGCTAACTCAAAGCGGTTTCCAGGATTGCAGGATAGTACTCAATGATGACCGGACAATTAGCGTTAGCGTTGGCGTATTTTCAGCCACATCGACAGCTATGAGCGCTTCCTTACCTACGTGCTACGTGTCTTCACCCGGAGTATACAGTGTAAGAAAACCATAGCGTAGTGATTTGACTGTGTTGTGATACATTGTAGAATCCCAGCCAAATGTTTTGGTTGGGATTCCACATGTCAATTTCTAGAAGAAAGTTGCTTTCAATGGCTGCGCCGGCTGCTTTGGCTGCTGGCGCTGCTCCTCAGGCATTCGGTGGCAAAAGTAAAAAAACTGTGTCAGCACAAGCAAGCATCGTCAGGGCTTCAAGAGCAGCAAATTTACTCGCGGATGGAAAGAAAGTTGGTATAGCCTGCTTCGGTGACTCCACTATGTGGGGATCTATACCTGGCGCTACTACGACCAAGAATTACTCTAACCCACCGAACTCCTTGCAACTTGCTCTTGATTTAATTTATCCAGGTCTTACTACCGTTTCAAATGATGCAATACCTGGCACTACAATAAAAAAATTACTTAATGGGACAGACGGTGGGGTGGGTTCATATGAGGAAAGATTATCCAAATCTGACGCTCTTGTGATTTATTGTAACCACTGCCTGAATGACTGTAACTCATATCAAAGCGATGAGCATGAGTATAAAAGTAATATCATGGAGTTTGTGAATATTACAAGGCGGTATGGAAAGATACCTGTAATAGTGACACCCTCGGTGATATCACCGATTAGAGATGGCAAAGAATTTATGATGAAGCGCATGCCTGCATTTATTCAGGCACAGCGTGATGTGGCTGCGGAAATGAACGTTGATTTGGTTGATAATTTCTACTATTCACTTAAAACTAGCAGAATGATTCCAGCCAATAAGATAAACGGGGATGGTGTTCACCTGACAGATTCTGCTTATCAGAATGCAGGTTGGAATATGGCTATACCATTAGTATTGCCAAATACGTTGATTAATAATTACGATCTGTGTGGCCTTTCTACAACTCAATATTATGATAATATTAAACATTCGAGAGCGATATGGGATGTTGAGAATAGATTTGGTTCTGTTCTAACTGGTGATTCTCTTCCTGAGAAGCAGATCATAAACTTCCCACTGTTGCTTGACTCGCCTACAGACCATTCTACACTGTCCATATGCGGTTTCACTAGCGAGGCAGGTGGCATTTCGAATATCACCTACTTTGGGAAAAGTGATGACTTAAGATACTCTGGAAAGATTAACTACAAAATTTCCAGTGGTTTAAAGCATGACCAAGTATTCAATTCAGAAAAATGCTTTCTTTCAGCAGGTTTTCACATTATAGGAATTGAATCTTCAAACGAGATGGGCAGTGGAAACTTTAACTTTGCAGGCGTTCAGCTTTGCCCGAAACCATCAAATGCATAATCTACAGATGGCGCTTTAGAGCGCCTTTTAGTATGTGAACGTGCAACAATCCCTCGCATTGCCTGTATTGAGTTTAAGGTCTTGTTAGTGTTCAAGGCGCTGGCCGACATCGCAACATCATCCCGTTATTTTTTGGTTAATTTATGTTGGTTTTTTCTGAAACTTAAACTGAGCGTTTGCAATAGCAATCAGTCTATCATTTTCCTTCCCTATGCGCATAGTCACCTCCTTCAGAGCCTCGCTTATGGCGTGAGCAAATAGCTCGCGATCATCATCACTAGATGGGTCTTTTTCTTCGATGTAACTCATCAGCCTCTCCAGCCACGCATCCGGCTTCTCTTCAAGATATAGTGCCTCTCCAAGAATCTTTATGATCTCAGAGTTCATTGACCTGCTGTTGCGCTTAGCTCTATCCGCAATGGCATCACGCATACCGTCTGGAAAGCGCAGGTTGAACTTGTCGTAGTCTTTAACTTGCTTGTCAGTCATCACTAATTCCTCAAAAAAAACCAATGGTGCCATATTGCCATACCGTTTCAATGGTGGCATTATGGCCTCGTGGTGGCATTATGACCTTGTGAGGAGTAATAAATGGAAAGAAATGAAGCAAAAACAACCCTGCGCTATCCGCAGAAAGTGAAAGAAGAGTTTAAGCGGATTGCTGAGGAAGAGGGTTTGTCAGAAAACGCTGCCTTGGTGCAGGCATTGGTGTGGGCTTTGAAGTTCAGAGAGCAGATGCATGTGCAGTAAAAATAGCGAAACCCGGCAGTGCGCGAACACAAACCGGGTTTCTATGTCAGCTAACTGTTGAGAGCAAACTAACAATGAATATTGTAGCAAAATCAGAATATAACTTCCACGGCGTTAACTTGGTTCCAGTGGAGCGCGTGGCTGGTATCTGGCTAACATCGGCAGACATAGCTAAGGCGCTGGGGTACAAAAGCACAAAGTCCATTTCAAACCTATTTACACAGTATGAGGATGAATTTTCCCAAGGAATGACAATGGTCATTGAATCAGTGACCAATGGTATTAACGGTTCATCCCGTCGCATGAAAGTACGCGTTTTCTCCCTGCGAGGCGCTCACTTAATCGCCATGTTCGCACGTACTGATGTGGCCAAAGAGTTTCGCCGCTGGGTGCTGGATATTCTTGATCGTGAGGTTCAGTGCCAACCAGAGGAATCGCCACTCTATAGATACCATACCAAGGTCATCATAAAAGATAACGTTTTTGGTGGTGAAATTGAGTTCTACGGGAAATCTAACAGCTTGAATGCTATGGCTACTGGAATGTGCCGCACCATTGGTCTTGAACCATCTGGTTTCTCTCAGATTCCGATGGATTTGGAGCGCATAAGGAAGGTTCATTGATAGGTGCACAGGATGGCGCAAAAGAAAAGCCAGCAGGAGTCAGCTGCTGGCTTACATCAACTACCCGATAAGGTATACATCAATGCTTACTAATAATTTAGCAGTGCCTGGATCAGTTGTCACGGAAAAAACTATCGACTCTCAGTCTCTGCTTGAAATGGTTAACGCAGCCCGCAATCAGTGTGGTGAGCCACCAGTTCGCAACAACAAGCTTATTGAGAAAATTGAGGATGAGCTTGAGGGTGAGTTTTACACAAAAAGTGTAAAACCCTCTGGGAGTAGCGGTGGCCGTCCTGTTGAAGTGATTGATATGACCATCAAACAGGCGCTTCGCGTTGCTGCTCGTGAGTCGAAAGCGGTTCGTCGCTCACTGGTTGATAAGCTTGAAGACATGCAAACCATCCAACTACCGACGCAAAGCAACTCTGGATTACCTGAGTATCGCCGCGCCAAGGCTGAGCAACTGAAAGCTCAGGCACTAGAAAAGAATATTGCATCTGCTCGTGAGCTTATGTCGATGTTCCCGCGTCTTGGTGATGCAGCCAATCAGGTGATTGTCGCCACGCTGGTTAATCCGCTGCTTGGTCATGAAGTCGTTCCTCTCCCCGTGCTTGAGGAGCATTACTCAACTGCCGGAGAAGTTGCTGGGAAACTTGGCTGTACCGCCAATAAGATTGGTCGCCTCGCCAACAAGCACAACCTGAAGACGGAACAGTACGGAAAGTTCTTCCTAGATAAATCGAAGCACTCAGACAAACAGGTTGAGGCATTCCGCTATAACCAGGCAGGAGTCGAAGCACTTCGACACCTTCTTATCCACTCAAAAGCAGCTTAATTACTCAAACCCGCTTCGGCGGGTTTTTTATTGCACCTACATCATCAACGATGCGCGTTCTGGCGAGATTGATGATTGTCCAGTGATGTGAGACAGGAAAAACAAAGCCCCGCTGGAACGGGGCTTTTTGGTCGGGAATATTTGCAGTATTCCCAATGTGTATGGAGGATTACCTACCGCTACACCTTTGCAACTGTAAATCAAGGATAGCGGTTAATTTTTAGCAATGCAAATTGCTTAGTGGTGAGACAAAAAATTAGCGCAAGATGACGAATGCCGCCTTGCGCTAATGCTCTGCTACAGGTCACTAATGTATCGTAAGTTATTGATTGTTAGTGACTGAAAGTGACGTATTTTACCGTATTTTGTTGTATATTAATAAATCAATATACCTCATATGTTATTGAATTAATTCAATATTAACGTTTCGCGCTCTGCTTTTTTATACTAAGTTGAGCGAAACGGGAAGATAAAAAGGGTAAAAGTTGCATTTTTAGCCCCGGAGCGGCAGGTAGGTGATCACAAATAAATAACATTTTCAGTTAAGGCGGTTGACAGTAGACGGTGGATGCAAATAAATGTCTATACAACCTAAGACAAGTGGAATGCCCCATGCAGCAGATTCATCCCGACGATGTAATATGGCGAAATGCGCGACTGGCTACGATGGCGCCGGACGTACCTGCGCCTTATGGACTGAAAGAGCAACACGCCCTGGTCGTGCGCGGCCACACTATTCTGGCCGCGATCCCTGAATCTGACATTCCTTCCGGACACCGACACTGTGTCGATCTTCAGGGACGTCTGGTCACGCCTGGCCTGATTGACTGCCATACCCACCTGGTATTTGGCGGCGACCGCGCGGCGGAGTGGGAGCAGCGTCTGAACGGCGTCTCTTATCAAACCATCAGCGCCCAGGGGGGCGGGATTAACGCTACCGTGACGGCGACGCGCAGCAGCTCAGCCGAAACCTTGCTGAAACTGGCGCAGCAGCGGCTCCAGCGTCTCATGAATGAAGGCGTGACGACCGTTGAAATCAAATCGGGATACGGGCTCAACGCCGAGGCCGAAGAGAAGATGCTGCAGGTTGCCCGCCAGCTGGGCCTCAGTAATCCGATCGATATCAGCCCAACGCTGCTGGCGGCCCATGCGGTTCCGCCGGAATACCGGCAGGATCCGGATGCCTACCTCACGCTGGTCTGCGAGCAGATACTGCCCACGCTGTGGCAAAAAGAGTTATATGAAGCAGTCGACGTGTTTTGTGAAAACGTCGGCTTTACCCCGTCGCAAACCGAGCGCCTTTTCCGGGCTGCCGCCGCGCTCGGTATCCCGGTGAAAGGGCATGTCGAACAGCTGTCGAATCAGGGCGGCGCGGCGCTGGTCAGCCAGTATAAGGGCCTTTCCGCCGATCATATTGAGTATCTCGACGACGCAGGCGTTCAGGCGATGGCGGAAAGCGGCACGGTTGCCGTCCTGTTGCCGGGTGCGTTCTATTTTCTTCAGGAGCGCCAGCGTCCACCGGTTGAACAGCTCAGAAAACAGGGCGTGCCGATGGCGGTCGCCACCGACTATAACCCCGGTACCAGCCCGTTTGCGAGCCTGCACCTGGCGATGAACATGGCCTGCGTCCAGTTTGGCCTGACCCCGGAAGAAGCCTGGGCTGGCGTCACGCGGCATGCCGCGCAGGCGCTGGGCCGTGGCGCAACCCACGGGCAGCTGCGGGCAGGGTTTGTCGCCGATTTTATCGTCTGGGATGCTCATCATCCGGTTGAGATGGTCTACGAGCCGGGACGCAATCCGCTGTATCAACGTATTTTCCGTGGGGAGGCAGTATGAGGTTATGGCGGCCCGTAGCCGAAACGGTCTGGCAGGGGCGCGACGACAGCGCCGAGGCCAGCAGTGCAAAGCGCATTTTCCAGACGATAAAGCAGCAGGGCCAGTTCACGCCGCTTTCATCCGGCATCGCGCTGATAGGCTTTGAATGTGATGAAGGGGTAAAACGCAATCAGGGCAGGCCCGGCGCCGTGCAGGCACCGGATATGCTGCGAAAAGCGCTGGCAAATATGGCAAGCCATCAGGGGCATGACCGGCTGGCGGATATGGGCTCGGTGTATGTTGAAGGCGACGAGCTGGAAGCGGCGCAGCAGGCGTTAAGCGATGCCGTCACGGCCTGTCAGCAGTCCGGGATGCGGACGCTGGTGTTTGGCGGCGGGCACGAAACCGCCTGGGCGCACGGTCGCGGCGTGCTGGAAGCCTTCCCGAACGAGCGGGTTGTCATTATCAACCTTGATGCCCATCTCGATCTGCGCAAGGCCGACCGGGCGACGTCCGGCACCCCGTTTCGCCAGCTGGCGCGCTACTGCGATGAGCGCGGGCGGGAATTTCACTACGCCTGCCTTGGCGTGAGCCGGGCGGCGAACACGCTGGCGCTGTGGGACGAGGCCGAACGCCTGAACGTCACGCTGGTGGAAGATCTCCATTTCAGGCGCGATGCGCTATCCGCCCTGGAAAGGGTGCTGGCGCAGGCCGATCGTATCTATCTGACGATCGATCTGGACGTCCTCCCCGCCAGCGAAATGCCTGCCGTGTCCGCACCGGCTGCGTTAGGCATACCGGCGCTGGATCTTCTCCCGGTTATCGAACAAATCTGCCGTAGCGGTAAGCTACAGGCCGCCGATCTGGTAGAGTTTAACCCGCAGTACGATCGGGACGGACAGGGCGCTAAGCTCGCCGCCCGCCTGGCCTGGCAAATTGCTCACTGGTGGGCATAACACTATTCAAGGAGTCACGATGTTTTCACGCTCACCTCTGCCGCAGTCGAGCCCTCCCGCGCCTTTCTATGAAAAGGTGAAGCAGGCAATTAGCGAAAAAATCGCTACCGGCGTCTGGCGCCCGCACGATCGTATTCCTTCGGAGGCCGAGCTGGTGGCGCAGTTTGGTTTTAGCCGGATGACCGTCAACCGGGCGCTGCGCGAGCTGACCGACGAAGGGCTTCTGGTGCGCCTGCAGGGCGTGGGGACTTTTGTGGCGGAACCGAAAGGACAGTCGGCCCTGTTTGAAATCCGCAGCATTGCGGACGAGATAGCCGCGCGTAATCATCAGCACCGCTGCGAGGTGCTGGTGCTCGAAGAGACCCAGGCCAGTGCCGAGCAGGCCACGGAGCTTAACGTCAAGGAGGGAAGCCGCATTTTCCACTCCGTGATGGTGCATTTCGAAAACGACATTCCGGTGCAGATTGAAGATCGCTGCGTTAACGCTGAGCGGATACCGGACTATCTGAACCAGGATTACACCCAGACCACGCCGCATGCCTATCTCTCGCTCGTCGCACCGCTGACGGAAGGGGAGCACATTGTGGAGGCCGTGCGCGCCACGCCGCAGGAGTGCGAAAGGCTGCGCATTAAAGAGCACGATCCGTGCCTGCTGATCCGCCGTCGAACCTGGTCCTCGTCGCACATTGTGTCGCATGCCCGGCTGCTTTTCCCGGGGAATCGCTACCGGCTGCAGGGCCACTTCATGTCATAAGTTTTATAAGCGTGATCGCTAACGCAATATAACAAAATTGTATCTTTTTTGTTAAATCTGACCTTGTGTGTGCTTGTCTATACAAGTATATCTAAATGCATCATCTGTCCCCTATGAGGAGCACACAATGTCGTCAGGTAAATACCGCCAGCAGGACGTCCGCGCCGCGCGCGGCACCACGCTTACCGCCAAAAGCTGGCTCACCGAAGCCCCGCTGCGCATGTTGATGAACAACCTCGACCCTGAGGTGGCGGAAAACCCCCACGAGCTGGTGGTCTACGGCGGCATAGGCCGCGCCGCGCGCAACTGGGAATGCTATGACGCAATTGTAAAATCCCTGACCGAACTCGAACACGACGAAACCCTGCTGGTGCAGTCCGGCAAGCCGGTTGGCGTGTTCAAAACGCACAAAAACGCGCCGCGCGTGCTGATCGCTAACTCTAACCTTGTGCCGCACTGGGCCACCTGGGAACACTTCAACGAACTGGACGCGAAAGGGCTGGCGATGTATGGCCAGATGACCGCGGGGAGCTGGATCTACATCGGCAGCCAGGGGATCGTGCAGGGCACCTACGAGACCTTCGTGGAAGCCGGTCGCCAGCACTATAACGGCTCGCTCAAAGGCCGTTGGGTATTGACTGCGGGTCTTGGCGGCATGGGCGGCGCGCAGCCGCTGGCCGCCACGCTTGCCGGCGCGTGCTCGCTGAATATTGAGTGCCAGCAGAGCCGCATTGATTTCCGTCTGCGCACCCGCTACGTCGATGAGCAGGCAACCGATCTGGACGATGCGCTGGCGCGCATCAAAAAATACACCTCCGAAGGCAAAGCGGTGTCGATTGCCCTGTGCGGCAACGCGGCGGACATTCTCCCGCAGCTCGTCGCCCGCGGCGTGCGTCCGGATCTGGTCACCGACCAGACCAGCGCCCATGACCCGCTGCACGGTTACCTGCCAAAAGGCTGGACGTGGGAAGAATATCAGCAAAAAGCGGAAACCGACCCGGAAGGCACGGTGCTTGCCGCGAAACGCGCCATGGCCGAGCACGTCTCCGCCATGCTGGCCTTCAGCCAGATGGGCATTCCGACCTTTGACTACGGCAACAACATCCGCCAGATGGCGAAAGAGATGGGCGTGAATAACGCGTTCGACTTCCCGGGATTCGTTCCTGCCTATATTCGCCCGCTGTTCTGCCGCGGCATCGGTCCGTTCCGCTGGGTTGCCTTGTCCGGCGATCCGGAGGACATCTACAAAACCGACGCCAAAGTGAAGGAGATCGTCGCCGATGACGAACACCTGCATCGCTGGCTGGACATGGCCCGCGAGCGCATTAACTTCCAGGGCCTGCCGGCGCGTATCTGCTGGGTAGGGCTGGAGTGGCGTCAAAAACTCGGCCTCGCCTTCAACGAAATGGTGCGCAGCGGTGAAGTTTCCGCGCCGATCGTCATCGGCCGCGATCACCTGGACTCCGGCTCCGTCGCCAGCCCGAACCGCGAAACCGAAGCCATGCGCGACGGCTCGGATGCGGTCTCCGACTGGCCGCTGCTGAACGCTCTGCTGAACACCGCCAGCGGCGCGACCTGGGTGTCGCTGCACCACGGCGGCGGCGTGGGGATGGGCTTCTCCCAGCATTCCGGGATGGTCATCGTCTGCGACGGAACCGATGAAGCCGCCGCGCGTATCGCTCGCGTGCTGCACAACGACCCGGCCACCGGCGTGATGCGTCACGCGGATGCGGGTTACGAAATTGCCATTGATTGTGCCAAAGAGCAGGGCCTTAACCTGCCGATGATCCCTGCCACACAAGGAAAGCATTAATGAACGCATTAACACTCACTCCCGGCTCGCTGACGCTCAAGCAGCTGCGTAACGTCTGGCGTAAACCGGTCACCCTTTCGCTGGATGCAAGTGCCCACGCCGCCATTAACGACAGCGTCGCCTGCGTCGAAGCCATCGTTGCCGAAGGGCGCACCGCCTACGGGATTAACACCGGATTTGGCCTGCTGGCGCAGACCCGCATCGCGACACACGATCTGGAAAACTTACAGCGTTCGCTGGTGCTGTCACATGCGGCGGGCGTGGGTCAGCCGCTGGACGATGAGATTGTCCGTCTGATGATGGTGCTCAAAATCAACAGCCTGGCCCGCGGCTTCTCCGGCATTCGCCTGAGCGTGATTCAGGCGCTGATGGCGCTGGTCAATGCGGAAGTCTATCCGTGGATCCCGGCAAAAGGTTCCGTTGGCGCATCCGGCGATCTTGCGCCGCTGGCGCACATGTCGCTGCTGCTGCTGGGCGAAGGCAAAGCGCGCTGGCAGGGCGAGTGGCTTCCTGCGAAGGAGGCGCTGAAAAAAGCCGGATTAACGCCAATTACGCTGGCGGCGAAAGAGGGGCTGGCGCTGCTGAACGGCACGCAGGCATCGACCGCTTTCGCGCTGCGCGGCCTGTTTGAAGCGGAAGATCTGTTTGCCTCGGCGGTGGTGTGCGGTGCGCTGACCACCGAAGCCGTGCTGGGCTCGCGCCGCCCGTTCGATGCCCGCATCCACGAGGTGCGCGGTCAGCGCGGGCAGATTGATGCCGCCGCGATGTACCGTCACGTGCTTACCGACACCAGCGAAATTGCCGATTCACACCATAACTGCGAGAAGGTTCAGGATCCGTATTCCCTGCGCTGCCAGCCGCAGGTGATGGGCGCGTGCCTGACGCAGCTGCGCCAGGCGGCAGAAGTGCTGCTGGTGGAGGCCAACGCGGTGTCCGATAACCCGCTGGTGTTCGCCCTGGAAAACGAGGTGGTCTCCGGAGGCAACTTCCACGCCGAGCCGGTGGCAATGGCGGCGGATAATATCGCCCTGGCGATTGCCGAAGTCGGCGCGTTGTCCGAGCGCCGCATCGCGCTGATGATGGATAAACATATGTCCCAGCTACCGCCGTTCCTGGTGCGTAACGGCGGGGTCAACTCGGGCTTTATGATTGCCCAGGTGACCGCGGCGGCGCTGGCGAGCGAGAACAAAGCCCTGTCGCACCCGCACAGCGTGGACAGCCTGCCAACGTCAGCGAACCAGGAAGATCACGTTTCGATGGCGCCGGCTGCCGGGCGTCGCCTCTGGGAAATGGCCTCCAACACCCGCGGCGTGCTGGCGGTGGAATGGCTGGCGGCATGTCAGGGTGTCGATCTGCGTGAAGGGTTAAAATCCAGCCCGCTGCTGGAGCAGGCGCGTCATGTGCTGCGCGAGCACGTATCGCACTACGATGATGACCGCTTCTTTGCGCCGGATATTGATAAGGCGATGCAGCTTCTGGAAGAGGGAAGGCTGGTAGGGCTGTTACCTTCGGTGCTGTGATTTTTTTACCCTAACCCTCTCCCACAGGGAGAGGGAATTGCCCGGTTTTCTCCCTCTCCCTGTGGGAGAGGGCCGGGGTGAGGGCATCAGCCCGCACTAGTACGAATACATCGCCGTAATCGACGCGCTGCCCAGCGAATGGAAATGCACGTTAAACCCTACCATCGCGCCGCTCGCCCCTTCATCGACCTCAATCTTCTCCACATCCAGCGCGTGCACCGTGAAGATATAGCGGTGGGTTTCCCCTTTTGGCGGCGCCGCGCCGCCGTAGCCCGCTTTACCAAAGTCAGTGCGCGTCTGAATGGCGCCTTCAGGCAGGGCAACCAGGTCTGAACCGGAACCCTGCGGCAGGACGCGCGTGTCGGCAGGCAGGTTCGCCACAATCCAGTGCCACCAGCCGGAGCCGGTCGGCGCATCCGGGTCGTAGCAGGTCACGACAAAGCTTTTGGTTCCGGCCGGAACCTCGTCCCACGCCAGGTGCGGGGAGATGTTGTCTCCCTGATACCCCATGCCGTTGAATACGTGGCGTTCCGGCAGTTTTTCACCGTCGCGCAGATCTTTACTGATGATTTTCATACGGTTTACCCTCGTTGATCGCTCGTTCAGCAAGTGTAATGCATAGGGTTACATCGTGAAATGCGCGGGAATGTTAACGGCTGTTACAACCGCGTCGGTTAATTTACGCAGCTGCTCCGGCGTAATGCTGTACGGCGGCATCAGGTAGATAAGCTTGCCGAAGGGCCGTACCCACACGCCCTGGTTCACGAAGAAGCGCTGCAGCGCCGCCATATTCACCGGATGGGTGGTTTCAATCACGCCGATGGCGCCCAGCACGCGCACGTCTGCCACAAAATTCGCGCCCGAGGCGGCGCTCAGTTCATCTTTCAGCTGCGCCTCAATCGCCGCAACCTGCGTCTGCCACTCGCCGCTCTCCAGAATGGCAAGGCTTTCGCTTGCGACGGCGCAGGCCAGCGGGTTGCCCATAAACGTCGGGCCGTGCATAAAGCAGCCCGCCTCGCCGTCGCTGATGGTGTCGGCCACCTGGCGGGTCGTGAGCGTGGCGGAGAGCGTCATGGTGCCGCCGGTCAGCGCTTTACCCAGACACAGAATATCCGGCGCAATGCCTGCATGCTCGCAGGCAAACAGCCTGCCGGTGCGGCCAAAGCCGGTGGCGATCTCATCGGCAATCAGCAGAATGCCCTCGCGGTCGCACATCTTGCGAATACGCCTCAGCCATTCCGGGTGGTACATCCGCATTCCGCCAGCGCCCTGCACAATCGGCTCCAGGATCACGGCGGCGATTTCATGGCGATGCGCCGCCATCAGCCGCGCGAAACCGACCATGTCCATCTCGTTCCACTCGCCGTCGAAGCGGCTCTGCGGGGCAGGGGCGAACAGGTTTTCCGGCAGATAGCCCTTCCACAGGCTGTGCATGGAGTTGTCCGGATCGCACACCGACATCGCCCCGAAGGTATCCCCGTGATAGCCGTTGCGGAAGGTGAGGAACCGCTGGCGCGTTTCGCCCTTCGCGTGCCAGTACTGCAGCGCCATTTTCATCGCCACTTCCACCGCCACGGAGCCGGAATCGGCCAGGAACACGCACTCCAGCGATTCAGGCGTCATCGCCACCAGGCGACGGCATAAATCCACGGCGGGCTGATGGGTGATCCCGCCAAACATCACGTGCGACATCTGGTCAATCTGGGCCTTCATCGCCGCATTAAGGCGCGGGTGGTTGTACCCGTGAATGGCCGCCCACCACGAAGACATCCCGTCTACGAGCGGTTCGCCGCTGGCGAGGTGCAGCTCGCAGCCGTGGGCCGAGGCCACCGGATAGACGGGAAGAGGGCGGGTAGTGGAAGTGTAAGGGTGCCAGATATGCTGCTTGTCGAAGGCGAGATCGTCCAGGGTCATAATCGACTTGTAAACCATTTTGAAAAGTTTTAGGTTTACGAGTATAAACCGAACCGAAAATTAACAAAACCCTTTGGAGAAGCCCGATGGCTCACCACGCACGCTGGACGATGTCGCAAGTCACTGAATTATTCAACAAACCTTTCCTTGAGCTGATGTTCGAAGCCCAACAGGTGCATCGTCAGCACTTCGATCCGCGCCATGTTCAGGTCAGCACGCTGCTGTCGATCAAAACCGGTGCCTGTCCTGAAGACTGCAAATATTGCCCGCAGAGCGCGCGCTACAAAACCGGCCTGGAGTCCGAACGGCTGATGGAGGTGGAGCAGGTGCTCGACTCCGCTCGCAAGGCGAAAAACGCCGGTTCAACCCGCTTCTGCATGGGCGCAGCGTGGAAGAACCCGCACGACCGCGACATGCCGTATCTGGAACAGATGGTGAAGGGCGTGAAGGAGATGGGCCTCGAAGCCTGTATGACGCTCGGCACGCTGAACGAGGAGCAGGCGCAGCGCCTCTCTGCGGCGGGGCTGGACTACTACAACCATAACCTCGACACCTCGCCGGAGTTTTACGGCAACATCATCACCACGCGGACCTATCAGGAGCGTCTGGACACGCTGGATAAAGTGCGTGACGCGGGGATCAAGGTCTGCTCGGGCGGTATCGTGGGCTTAGGCGAAACGGTGAAAGACCGCGCGGGCCTGCTGCTGCAGCTGGCGAACCTGCCGACCCCGCCGGAAAGCGTGCCGATCAACATGCTGGTGAAGGTCAAGGGCACGCCGCTGGCGGACAACGACGACGTGGATGCGTTTGATTTTATTCGCACCATCGCGGTGGCGCGCATCATGATGCCGACCTCTTTCGTGCGCCTCTCTGCCGGTCGCGAGCAGATGAACGAGCAGACCCAGGCGATGTGCTTTATGGCCGGAGCCAACTCCATCTTCTACGGCTGCAAGCTGCTGACCACGCCGAACCCGGAAGAAGACAAAGACGTTCAGCTGTTCCGCAAGCTGGGGCTTAACCCGCATCAGACCGAAGTGCTGACGGGCGATAACGAGCAACAGCAGCAGCTGGAGCAGCAGATTTTCAACGCCGACACCGACCAGTTCTACAACGCGGCAGCCGTATGACCTGGCAGGCACGAATAAATACCGCGCTGGACGAACGCCGGGCGGCAGAGGCGTTTCGCGTTCGCAGGGTGGTGGAAAACGGCGCGGGCCGTTTTCTTACCCGCGAGGGGCGGCAGTTTTGTAATTTCTCCAGCAACGACTATCTCGGGCTGAGCCAGCATCCGGCCATCATCCGCGCCTGGCAGCAGGGTGCGGAGCGGTTTGGCGTGGGCAGCGGCGGCTCGGGACACGTCAGCGGATATACCACCGCGCATCAGGCGCTGGAAGAGGCGCTTGCCGACTGGCTCGGCTACCCGCGCGCGCTGCTGTTCATCTCCGGCTTTGCCGCCAACCAGGCGGTCATTACCGCCCTGATGGGAAAAGAGGACCGTATTGTCGCCGACCGCCTGAGCCACGCCTCGCTGCTGGAGGCGGCAAGTTTAAGCCCGGCGCAGCTGCGCCGCTTTGCCCATAACGATGCGGGGCAGTTCGCCGCGCTGCTGGATAAACCCTGCGACGGACAACAGCTGGCGGTCACCGAAGGCGTGTTCAGCATGGACGGCGACAGCGCGCCGCTTGCCGCGCTGCACGAGGCAGCAAAGCGGCAAAACGCCTGGCTGCTGGTCGACGATGCCCACGGCATTGGCGTAATGGGTGACGAAGGTCGCGGCAGCGCATACCAGCAAAACGTGAAGCCCGAGCTGCTGATCGTCACCTTCGGCAAAGGCTTTGGCGCCAGCGGCGCCGCCGTGCTGTGCAGTGAGTCCGTCGCCGACTATCTGCTGCAGTTTGCCCGACACCTGATCTACAGCACCAGCATGCCTCCGGCGCAGGCCGTGGCGCTGTCTGCGTCGCTGGCGGTGATCCGCAGCGCAGAAGGGGATGAACGTCGTCAGCGGCTGGCAGAGCATATCTCCCGCTTCCGCCAGGGGTTAGCGGCGCTGCCCTTCCACAGCCCCGATTCGCAGAGCGCCATCCAGCCGGTGATTGTCGGCGAAAACGGTCGCGCGCTGGCGCTGGCACAGGCGCTGCGCGAGCGCGGCATGTGGGTGACCGCCATTCGCCCGCCAACGGTCCCGCCGGGCACCGCGCGGCTGCGTTTAACCCTGACGGCGGCGCATGACGCTCGGGATATCCAGACGCTGCTGGAGGCGCTCCATGACGCCGGTGAATAAGCAGGCCGTCGCGGCGGCATTTGGTCGGGCCGCGCAGAGCTATTCGCAGCACGATGAGCTGCAGCGTCTGAGCGCGCAGGGGCTTCTGGCCGCGCTTGGCGACAACCGCTTTCCGCAGGTGCTGGACGCGGGCTGTGGTCCCGGCAGCAACAGCCGCTACTGGCGCGGGACGGGAAGCCAGGTCACGGCTATCGACCTCTCAGAACAGATGCTCGACGAGGCGCGACAGCGGCAGGCAGCGGATCGCTATCTGCTGGCGGATATCGAGGCGATCCCGCTGGCGGATGCGCAGTTCGATCTGGTCTGGAGTCATCTGGCGGTCCAGTGGTGCAGCAGCCTGCCGCAGGCCTTGCGCGAGCTTTATCGCGTGGCGCGACCGGGCGGGAAGGTGGCCTTTACCACCCTGCTGGAAAGCTCGCTGCCGGAGCTGAATCAGGCGTGGAAAGCGGTGGATGAGCAGCCGCACGCTAACCGCTTTTTATCGCATGACCAGGTGACGCAGGCGCTGGCAGGCTGGCGCTACCGCAGCACGGTGCAGACCATCACCCTCAATTTTAGCGATGCGTTCAGCGCCATGCGCTCGCTGAAGGGCATCGGGGCCACGCACCTGCATGCCGGACGGGAGAAGAAACCGCTGACCCGGGGCCAGCTGCAGCGTCTGGAGCTGGCCTGGCCGCAGCAGCGGGGACATTTCCCGCTCTCTTATCAACTTTTTCATGGGATTATCGAACGTGACTGAACGTTATTTTGTTACCGGCACGGATACGGAAGTGGGCAAAACGGTGGCCAGCTCGGCGCTGCTGCAGGCGGCACGACTGCTCGGAAAAAACACCGCCGGATATAAGCCCGTTGCTTCCGGCAGCGAGGTGACGGCGGAAGGATTACGCAACACCGACGCGCTGGCGCTCCAGCGTAACAGCACCCTTGAACTCGCCTATTCAGCGGTCAATCCGTACACCTTTGCCGAACCGACCTCGCCGCACATCATCAGCGCTGATGAAGGTCGTCCGATTGATTTCACCGTGCTGTCAGCCGGGTTACGGACGCTGGAAAGCCATGCCGACTGGGTGCTGGTGGAAGGTGCAGGCGGCTGGTTTACGCCGCTTTCGGAGACGCAGACGTTTGCTGACTGGGTGCAGGCCGAGCAGCTTCCGGTGATTCTGGTCGTCGGCGTCAGGCTGGGCTGCATCAATCACGCCATGTTGACCGCGCAGGCCGTCCAGCAGGCCGGGCTGACGCTGGCGGGCTGGATAGCCAACGACGTGGTTGCGCCGGGAAAACGACACCAGGAGTATCTGGCGACGCTCAGGCGAGTACTTCCCGCCCCGTGCCTCGGGGAAATTCCCTGGCTTGCTGACGGCGCGGAAAATGCCGACACCGGGCGTTATCTCGATCTCAGCGTCTTGCTTCCCGCGACATCCAGTGCGCGATAAGCTCATCATCCAGCTCGTTAACGTGGCCCTGCGCCACGTTACGCCCGCGATAGAGCATGCAGAAACGGTCCGCAACCCGGCGGATAAACGACAGCTGCTGCTCCGCTAGCAGCACCGTCATACCTAACTCCCGGTTTAAGCGCGCCAGCAGCTGCCCCAGCTTCTGGGCGAAGCTGTGTCCTGCGCCGTGCAGGGGCTCATCGAGGATCAGCAGGTGCGGACGGTTCACCAGCGCATTAGCCAGCGCCAGCTGGTACTGGTCGTCCGGAGAGAGCGTGTTCGCACGGGCCTGTCGCAATGCGTAGAGCGCCGGAAACAGGTCGTAAACGTCACTTTTCGCTTCCGGGTTGGGTTTCCCCATCGCCCGCATGGCGATATGCAGATTCTCCTCAATCGTTAGCTGGGAGAAGATCCGCCTGTCCTGCGGGACATAGCCTATCCCCGGTCCTGAGCATGGTTCTGGCGGCTGGTTAAGCAAGTCGCGCGGCGGCGCGCCCGCCTCGTGCCAGATGATGCTGCCGCTTTCAACGGGCACTCTCCCGGCGATGCAATTCATGAGGGTGGTTTTCCCCATCCCCGGCAGGCCAACGACGCCTGTACACATCCCTTGCGGAAAATCCAAATTCACGTTCCATAGCGTATGTTGGCTTCCGTAAAACTGATTCACAGCACGCAGACTCAACATCTTTTTCTCCTTAAAAATGTGTGTAGGTGAGGCTCGTGTTTGAATCTGCAAAACCCCTGCCAGAAACCGAAAAGTGTTCAAAAAAACGGCTTTTTTAGGAATGAATCACCAGAAAGCGGTTTATAAAAAACCGGATTGCACAGCGACGGTGCTGGAGGTGGTGAGTTGTGGTGCAGAACCCAAAATGATGAAAATGTGAGCAAGATCCCATCGGTTGGTTATGAATGACGCAACTGTTAATCATCAAAAAATAGCTATAAAAATTTTTTACTACCGTCTCGTGGGAAAAACCGGGAATTTGCCGAGCGCCAGTCTGTATGGGCTGGAAGCAGTTATCCACTATTCCTGTGGATAACCATGTGCATTAGAGTTAGAAAACACGCGATAAGCGAGAGAAGACGCGGCTTACGCCCAAATTGGCGCGAAACGCGGCTTTAGAAAATATCGTTTATTATTTAATTGCTTAGATAAAAGCAATTCCCGTCATGAAAGTGTCACCCGTTGCCACAAAACTATCATTACCTGGCTTGACAAATGTTAAAAAAGAAAAAGTTCTGGGGATAACCTGACCTGACTGGTGTTTTATATTGTCACAGTCCAAATTTTGGCCGTTATCCCACTAATCATTCAGGCGCTATGCTAAATATCCTGACATGCTACTGGTTTTTCATCCAGTGTTTTTTACTGGCATTCCTGGCAACAACGAGTAAAATTACTCACCTGCCGCTTATAACGTCATCAGGTTGTCGCCCATGAGTAAACCGTTCAAATTGAATTCTGCTTTCCGTCCATCTGGCGATCAGCCTGAGGCGATCCGTCGTCTGGAAGAGGGGCTGGAAGACGGGCTGGCGCACCAGACGCTGCTGGGGGTAACCGGCTCGGGTAAAACGTTCACCATCGCCAACGTGATTGCGGATCTCCAGCGCCCAACGATGGTGCTGGCGCCCAACAAAACCCTGGCCGCGCAGCTTTACGGCGAGATGAAAGAGTTCTTCCCGGAAAATGCGGTGGAGTATTTCGTCTCCTACTACGACTACTACCAGCCTGAAGCCTACGTACCGAGCTCTGACACCTTCATCGAGAAGGATGCCTCGGTGAACGAACACATCGAGCAGATGCGTCTGTCGGCCACGAAGGCGCTTCTGGAGCGTCGCGATGTGGTCGTCGTCGCGTCGGTGTCCGCGATCTACGGTCTGGGCGATCCGGACCTCTATCTCAAGATGATGCTGCACCTGACGCAGGGGATGATTATCGACCAGCGCGCCATCGTCCGCCGTCTGGCAGAGCTGCAGTACGCCCGTAACGATCAGGCGTTCCAGCGCGGCACCTTCCGCGTACGCGGAGAGGTGATCGACATCTTCCCGGCGGAATCGGACGATATGGCGCTGCGCGTCGAGCTGTTTGACGAAGAGGTTGAACGCCTGTCGCTCTTCGACCCGCTGACCGGACACGTTGAGTCAGTGATCCAGCGCTTCACCATCTACCCGAAAACGCACTACGTAACGCCGCGCGAGCGTATCGTGCAGGCGATGGAAGAGATCAAAGTGGAGCTGGCCGAGCGCCGTAAGGTGCTGCTGGCGAACAATAAGCTGCTGGAAGAGCAGCGCCTGAGCCAGCGCACCCAGTTCGATCTTGAGATGATGAACGAGCTGGGCTATTGCTCCGGCATTGAAAACTACTCGCGCTTCCTCTCCGGGCGCGGGCCGGGCGAGCCGCCGCCGACGCTGTTTGATTACCTGCCGGCAGACGGTTTGCTGGTGATCGACGAATCCCACGTCACGATCCCGCAGATCGGCGGGATGTACCGCGGTGACCGGGCGCGTAAAGAGACGCTGGTAGAGTACGGCTTCCGCCTGCCGTCGGCGCTGGATAACCGTCCGATGAAGTTTGAAGAGTTTGAGGCACTAGCGCCGCAAACCATTTACGTCTCGGCCACGCCGGGCAACTACGAGCTGGAGAAATCCGGTGAAGACGTTGTCGATCAGGTTGTGCGTCCGACCGGGTTGCTGGACCCGATTATCGAGGTGCGTCCGGTGGCCACGCAGGTGGACGATCTGCTCTCAGAGATCCGCGCCCGTTCCGCCATCAACGAGCGCGTGCTGGTCACTACGCTCACCAAGCGTATGGCGGAAGACCTCACCGAGTATCTCGAAGAGCACGGCGAGAAGGTGCGCTATCTGCACTCGGATATCGACACCGTGGAGCGCATGGAGATTATCCGCGACCTGCGTCTGGGCGAGTTTGACGTGCTGGTGGGGATCAACCTGTTGCGAGAAGGTCTGGACATGCCGGAAGTCTCGCTGGTGGCAATTCTGGATGCGGACAAAGAGGGCTTCCTGCGTTCTGAACGCTCCCTGATCCAGACCATCGGCCGTGCGGCGCGTAACGTCAACGGTAAAGCGATTCTGTATGGTGACAAAATCACCCCTTCGATGGCGAAAGCGATTGGCGAAACGGAGCGCCGCCGCGAGAAACAGCAGCGTTACAACGAAGAGCACGGCATTACCCCACAGGGGCTGAACAAGAAGGTCGTGGATATTCTGGCGCTGGGTCAGAACATCGCCAAAACCAAAGCGAAAGGCCGCGGCAAGGCGCGTTCAGTGGTGGAAGAAGATACCGTCGTGCTGACGCCGAAAGCGCTGCAGCAGAAAATCCACGAGCTGGAAGGGCAGATGATGCAGCACGCGCAGAATCTGGAGTTCGAAGAGGCGGCGCAGATCCGCGACCAGCTTCATCAGCTGCGGGATCTTTTCATCGCGGCATCGTGAGTAAAGCGTTGTTTTCTCCCTCTCCCGGTGGGAGAGGGGTCCCCAGTAATTTTTGAACAGAAGCAATAATGTTGTTTCAACGCGATTGAAGGCTATCAGCGATGCTCTGGTCCGGCTGTAAATCGCTTAGGCGTTTCCTGCAGGCCGGGGCGAGGCGCAGGGATGCGCCGAGAGGGCGGGCTTTACAGGGACGTTACCTCCGCCCGTACCCGATCAGCCGAAAGGAATAAGCCGATGACAAAATTGCCGGGAGCAATTTTGGACAGCGCTTGTGCTGGCCCCGAAGGGGTGAGCCCCAGGGATGGGGCGAACAATCCGCGCAGCGGCGATTTACCGCCGGGAGCCGGGGTTGCCAGGGTGGTGGCGACTGAGCCACCCTGGCACGTTCACCGGTCATGTCGTTACAGAGTAGCAAGGAACATAAAGTGAACGGAATGACCACCAGAGTCGTATGTTCCCCCTCACCCCAGCCCTCTCCCTCAAGGGAGAGGGGGGCGTCCGTGCGGGCATTATTATGAGGGCATCAGGCCGCACAAAACGAACCTAGCCCAGCGCCTGAATCGCCTTCTCCAGCGCCTCGCGCAGCAGGTGACGATCGTGGCGATACTTGATATCGCTGGCCTCCAGCGGCTCCTGCACCACCAGACGATTGCCAATCCCTGACACATCCACTTTTGGGCCCACGACTACGCCGTCAATGATTTTCTTGCCGACGTAATGCTCCATTAATTCCAGTTTGTCAGCCAGCGACAGGCTCGCCGCCGCCGGACTCAGCTCACGTCCCAGGTTACCGATGTAAACCATCGGGGCAGGGGTGCGGCGCAGCGCCTGCGCCAGCTCTTTCACCAGCAGAATGGGCATCAGGCTGGTATAAAAACTGCCCGGACCGATCAGGATAAGATCCGCTTCCCCGATGGCCTCCACCGCTTCTCGCGTGGCGGGTACGCTCGGATAGGTCATCAACTCCGCTGGCGGCAGAATGAGCTGGTCAATATTCACCTCGCCGTAAACTTCATGCCCTTCGGCGTCGATTGCCATCAAGTCAACCGGTTGTTCGGACATGGGGATCAGGAATGCGTCCACTTTGAGCAGATTACGGATTAAGTTGATGGCTTCCAGAGGCCTTACGCTCAGGTGATCGAGCGCCTTTAACATCAGATTTCCGAGGTTATGCCCGGAAAGTTCGCCATTACCGCCAAAACGGTACTCAAACATCGCCGACGCGACGCTTGGCTCGGTAATTAACTGGTTCAGGCAGTTGCGCATGTCTCCCCAGGCAATGCCGCCTTCGGCACGACGAATGCGCCCGGTTGAGCCGCCGTTGTCGGTGGTGGTCACTATCCCTGTCAGCCTTGAGCCGAGTGACGACAAAGAGGACATAACCCGGCCTAAGCCGTGTCCTCCGCCAAGAGCGACCACTCGGTCAAGATCCGCAAAAGTGCGATTGCGCATACGTATTCCTTATCACGTTCGATCGCGTAACAGTAACCTAACTACCCCTAAAAGACGATGCCTCACCCGATGCAAAATGACGTATATCAATGTGAAAATGCGGTTTTTAGGTATTCTGTAGCGAAAATGCAGGATCGATTCGCTATATAGATGATTATATAGCGTGAAGCGATAATGGCGTCGTCAGAATTTCCGCGCTACTATCGCCCTAACCACGTTTTCAAAATTGAAAACATACACTCTAGCCCTTGTGCCTGTGTCGAAAGATATGGCGCTCTGGCCGTGGCGAATTTGCCACCAGGGTACAGAAAGAAATGACTGTGCCTCCCGATCTGGAAAGGTGTACATGGCTTCACAACTTACTGATGCTTTCGCGCGTAAGTTTTATTACTTACGTCTGTCGATTACCGATGTGTGCAACTTCCGTTGCACCTACTGCCTGCCCGATGGCTACAAACCGGGCAGCGTCACCAATAACGGCTTTCTCTCCGTGGATGAAGTGCGCCGCGTCACGCGCGCCTTCTCTGAGCTCGGCACCGAAAAAGTGCGTCTGACCGGCGGCGAACCCTCCCTACGCCGCGATTTCCCCGACATCATCGCCGCCGTGCGTGAAAACGAACGTATCCGCCAGATTGCGGTGACCACCAACGGTTACCGCATGGCGCGTGACGTGGCGAACTGGCGCGATGCGGGGCTGACGGCGATCAACGTCAGCGTCGATAGCCTGGATGCCCGTCAGTTCCACGCCATTACCGGCCAGGATAAATTTCAGCAGGTCATGGACGGCATCGACGCGGCATTTGCGGCCGGGTTCGAGAAGGTCAAAGTCAACACAGTGCTGATGCGTGATGTGAACCATCACCAGCTCGATACCTTCCTGGGGTGGATCAAAACCCGCCCCATTCAGCTGCGTTTTATCGAGCTGATGGAAACCGGCGAGGGCAGCGAGCTGTTCCGTCGCCATCACATCTCCGGCATGGTGCTGCGCGACGAGCTGCTGAAACGCGGCTGGATCCATCAAATCCGCCAGCGCAGCGACGGCCCGGCGCAGGTCTTCTGTCACCCGGATTACGAAGGTGAGATTGGGCTTATCATGCCCTATGAGAAAGACTTCTGCGCCAGCTGCAACCGCCTGCGCGTCTCCTCCGTTGGCAAGCTCCATCTTTGCCTGTTCGGCGACGGCGGCGTGGATCTTCGCGATCTGCTGGAAGACGATGCGCAGCAGGACGCGCTTGAAGCACGCATTTCTGACGCGCTGACGCATAAAAAACAGACCCACTTCCTGCATCAGGGCAATACCGGTATTACTCAGAACCTGTCTTACATTGGCGGGTAATCAGGCTTAAGAAGGAACCAGAAGATGAGTCAGGTAAGCGCAGAATTTATCCCGACACGCATTGCTATCCTTACCGTTTCCGACCGCCGTGGCGAAGAGGATGATACCTCTGGCCACTGGCTGCGCGAGGCGGCCCATGACGCCGGGCATCACATCGTCGATAAAGCGATCGTGAAGGAGAACCGCTACGCCATTCGCGCTCAGGTTTCGCAGTGGATTGCCAGCGATGAGGTGCAGGTGGTGCTGATCACCGGCGGCACCGGCTTTACCGCAGGCGATCAGGCCCCTGAAGCGCTGATCCCGCTGTTCGACCGCGAGGTGGAAGGCTTCGGCGAAGTGTTCCGCATGCTCTCCTTTGAAGAGATTGGTACCTCCACGCTCCAGTCGCGTGCCGTTGCCGGGGTGGCTAACAAAACCCTGATTTTCGCGATGCCGGGCTCGACCAAAGCCTGCCGCACCGCGTGGGAAAACATCATCGCCCCGCAGCTGGACGCCCGTACCCGTCCGTGTAATTTCCATCCCCATTTAAAGAAATAAGCTATGTCACAACTGACCCACATTAACGCCGCCGGCGAAGCGCATATGGTGGACGTCTCCGCCAAAGCGGAAACGGTGCGCGAGGCGCGCGCGGAAGCGTTCGTCACCATGCTGCCGGAGACGCTGGCGATGATTATCGACGGCAGCCATCACAAGGGCGACGTCTTTGCCACCGCCCGCATCGCGGGGATTCAGGCCGCCAAACGGACCTGGGATCTCATTCCGCTGTGCCATCCGCTGATGCTGAGCAAGGTGGAAGTGAACCTGCAGGCACAGCCGGAGCATAATCGCGTGCGCATTGAGTCACTTTGCCGCTTAACCGGCAAAACCGGCGTGGAGATGGAGGCGCTGACGGCGGCCTCAGTCGCCGCGCTGACCATCTACGACATGTGCAAAGCGGTGCAGAAAGATATGGTGATTGGCCCGGTTCGCCTGCTGGCAAAAAGCGGCGGCAAATCCGGTGATTTTAAGGTGGACAGCCATGATTAAGGTGCTCTTTTTTGCGCAGGTGCGCGAGCTGGTGAATACCGACAGCCTGACGCTGGATGCGTCCTTCGAAAACGTCGCCGCCCTGCGCGCGCATCTGGCGGCACAAAGCGACCGCTGGGCGCTGGCGCTCGACGAAGGCAAGCTGCTGGCCGCCGTTAACCAAACGCTGGTGGAGTTCACCCATCCGCTGAAGGAGGGCGATGAAGTGGCCTTCTTCCCTCCGGTTACGGGGGGCTAAGATGGCTGAAACCCGAATTCTGGTGAGCCCCGAGCGTTTTAACGTAGGGACAGAATACAGCTGGCTGGCGGAACGCGATGAAGACGGCGCGGTCGTCACTTTCACCGGCAAGGTGCGCAACCACAACCTCGGTGACAGCGTGAAGGCGCTGACGCTGGAGCACTATCCGGGGATGACCGAGAAATCGCTGGCGGAGATTGTCGACGAGGCGAGAGGCCGCTGGCCGCTTGGTCGCGTCACGGTTATTCACCGCATCGGCGAGATGTGGCCTGGCGAGGAGATTGTCTTCGTCGGGGTGACCAGCGCGCACCGCAGCAGCGCGTTTGCGGCAGGGGAGTTCATTATGGATTACCTCAAAACCAAAGCGCCGTTCTGGAAGCGCGAAGCCACGCCGGAAGGTGACCGCTGGGTAGAATCGCGCGACAGCGATAAACAAGCCGCCAGCCGTTGGTAGTCGGTTTACGTGGATGTGTTAATCTTAACGTGTGTGTCTACTTAAACTTAATCAGGAGTGAATCATGGACCGATTTCCGCGTTCCGATTCAATAGTACAGCAGACCCGTAGCGGCCTGCAGACGTATATGGCTCAGGTGTACGGCTGGATGACGGTTGGCCTGCTGCTTACCGCGTTTATCGCGTGGTATGCGGCGAACACGCCTGAGCTGATGATGTTTATCTTCTCCAGCAAAATCACCTTCTTTGGGCTGATTATCGCGCAGCTGGCGCTGGTGTTTGTGCTTTCGGGTCTGGTGCAAAAGCTCAGTGCCGGAATGGCGACTACGCTGTTTATGCTCTATTCGGCGCTAACCGGGCTGACGCTTTCCAGTATCTTCATCGTTTACACCTACTCCTCCATCGCCAGCACCTTCGTGGTCACCGGCGGGATGTTCGGTGCGATGAGCCTGTACGGATACACCACGAAGCGCGATCTGAGCGGTTTTGGCAGCATGCTGTTTATGGGGCTGATTGGGATTGTGCTGGCGTCGCTGGTAAACCTGTGGCTGAAGAGCGACGCGCTGATGTGGGCCGTGACCTACATCGGGGTGGTGATCTTCGTTGGACTGACGGCGTATGACACCCAGAAGCTGAAAAACATCGGCGAGCAGATCGACGTACGCGACAGTTCGAACCTGCGCAAATACGCGATTCTGGGCGCGCTGACGCTGTATCTGGACTTCATCAACCTGTTCCTGATGCTGCTGCGGATTTTCGGCAACCGTCGCTAAGGTTGTTTTGCCGGGTGGCGGTCTGGTGCCCTCACCCTGACTCTCTCCCACGGGAGAGGGAACAAACACTAAAAACGGCAACAAGGTTGCCGTTTTGCTTTTATTTCGCTAACGCCTTCTCGTTCTTCGCTCTCAGCTTTTTCGCCCGACTCTCCAGCAACAGATAACACACCGTTGCCAGCGCCAGCGGCAGGAAGTAATACAGCATGCGGTACGCCAGCAGGGCGGCGATAATCGTTCCCTGAGAGACATGCTCCCCGGCCAGCAACGCGATAAAGACCGCCTCCAGCACGCCGATCCCCGCAGGAATATGCACAATCACGCCCGCAATACTGCTCACCAGCAGCACGCCCAGCACGAAGAAGTAGTTCACGTCCTCGCCAATCAGCAGCCAGATAATCGCCCCCATCGCCATCCAGTTGGCGCTGGAGACCGCCATCTGCAGCACCGCAAACTTCCACGAGGGCAGCACCAGCTTTTGCCCTTTAATGGTCATATGGCGGCGTTTAGCAAACGCGCAGGCCCACAGATAAACGGCGATAATCAGCAGCAGCACAATGCCCAGAATGCGCAGCGTGGCCTCATCGATATACCAGTGCGCGGGCAGCTGCACCACGCCGATGGTGAAGATCACCCCGCCGAGCAGAATATAGCCCAGCCAGTTGGTGGTGATGCTTAACGAGAAAATGCGCGTGATGGTCCCGCCCGGCAGGCCGAGCCGCGAGTAGAGGCGATAGCGCATGCCAATGCCGCCGACCCAGGTGCTCAGCGTCAGGTTAAAGGCGTAGCAGATAAACGACACCAGCATAACCTGACGTTTGGCCAGCTTGTGGCCGCAGTAAGCGCGGCCCAGCAGGTCATAACAGCCGTACATCAGGTAGCTCACGATAACCAGCCCCACAGCGCCCAGCAGCACCATCCGGTTATAGTTGCGGATGACTTTCCACACCTCTTCCCAGTCAACTTTCTGCGCGTAGACCACCAGCAGAACCGCGACCGCAATAAAAAACAGCCAGGTCAGGATCTTTTTTGCCAGCCGCCAGCGCGGATGCGATTTCGACATCAGGGTTTGCCTCCGTCTTCCGCTTCAATACGGTCCTGGGTTTCCATTTCGGGTTGTACCGGCGGGTCCACCTGCGCAAGCTTAGGCGTATGCGCCGGCAGCCAGCCGACCATGGCCGGGAAATGGCGCAGAAAGTGGAACACCACCACGCTGATGCCCAGATTCCACCAGGTGCGTTTGGGGACCATGGATTCGTCCACGCGCACGCTGTCGTTAACGATTAGCGCCTGCAGGTTATCCCGCAGGGTCTGGTTAAACTGGCGATCGTGAATGATCAGGTTAGCCTCGAGATTGAGCGATAAGCTCAGCGGATCGAGATTACTGGAGCCCACGGTTGCCCAGTGATCGTCCATCAGCGCGACCTTGCCGTGCAGCGGTCGGCGGCGATATTCGTAGATCTGCACGCCGCCCTTCACCAGATAGTTATACAGCAGGCGTGCGCCCACTTTGACAATCGGCATATCCGGCTCGCCCTGCACAATCAGCTTCACGCGTACCCCGCGTCGGGCCGCATTGCGCATGGCGTGCAGCAGACGATAGCCGGGGAAAAAGTAGGCGTTAGCAATAATCACTTCGCGCTTCGCGTTGGCGAGCATCTTGAGATAATGACGTTCAATGTCGTCCCGGTGCTCGCCGTTATCCCGCCAGACGAAAAGGGCCTGCGCTTCGCCGGGCTTCCGGTTCTCTTCCGGGCGATGGCGACGTCTCCACCAGCGGCGAACGGCCTCTTTACCCGGCAGGTTCTCCAGCTCAAACAGTAAGATGTCCTGAACCACGGGGCCTTCAATGCGAATAGCGTAGTCCTGCTTCGCCTCCGGGCCGTAGTCGGACATATGCTCAGCGGAGTAGTTAATGCCGCCGACAAACGCCACCGTCTCGTCCACCACCACAATTTTGCGGTGCATCCGGCGGAAAAGATTGGTACGCATGCCGAACAGGCGAGGGCCGGGATCGTAGTAGCGGAACACCACGCCCGCAGCGGTCAACTCATTCACAAACGTATCGCTGAGATCCGGCGAGCCATAGCCATCAAGCAGCACTTCAATTTTGACGCCGCGCCGGGCGGCGCGCAGCAGCACGCCATGCAGCTGCTTGCCGACGTCGTCTTCGAACCAGATAAAGGTTTCGAGGATCACCTTCTGCTGTGCATGGTCAATCGCTTTAAACACGGCCGGATAATACTCGTCCCCGTTGACCAGCAGCGTGATTCGGTTGCCTTCCTGCCAGGAACATTTCATAGGTGGATCTCCGCGCTGAGCGGGGCATGGTCGGAAAGATGTCGCCAGTTAAGGAGCGCCAGGGCGGTCGGGCTGCTGGCGTGGGCATTTTTCACGTAGATGCGGTCAAGCCGAAGCAGCGGGAAACGGACCGGGAAGGTGCGCGCAGGCCTGCCGTTGGCGCGAGTAAAAATCTCCTCCAGCCCGGCATCCACTTTCAACGGATGGTTTGCCCGCTGTCGCCAGTCGTTGAAATCGCCCGCTACCACCACCGGTTCACCTTCGGGAAGCGCGTTGGCCCATTCGGCCAGCATTTTCAGCTGCGCCTGACGATGGGCTTCGCGAAGGCCCAGGTGAACACAGCCGACATGGACAGGTCGCTCGAGGTCTGGCGGCGTAATGCGGCAGTAAAGCAGGCCGCGTTTTTCGCTTTCCCCGACGGAAACGTCGCGGTTTTCGTAATGTTCAATGGGGTAGCGGGACAGCACCGCGTTTCCGTGATGCCCTTCCGGATAGACCGCGTTGCGGCCGTAGGCGTAGTCACTCCACATGGTGTCGGCCAGAAATTCATAGTGCGGCGTGTCGGGCCAGTTCTCAAAGTGGAGCGGATGCACTTCGTGTGCGCCCATCACCTCCTGCAGGCAGACAATATCCGCGCTGACGGTGCGTACCGCGTCGCGCAGCTCCGGTAAAATGAAGCGGCGGTTAAATGCTGTGAAGCCCTTATGAATGTTTATCGTCAGCACCTTAAGCGAGAAATGCTGCATTTTTTGAGTCATAAGCTCCTTCCTGAGTGACTATCCCAATGAAAATAAAGTGTAGTCGTCGTCACAAAAAGATGCGGCGTTACGGAATTTTCCGTAAAGTGCGGTAGTCTGATTAAGCAGAGAAAAATCCTTCAGGAGAGAAGCCATGAAGTGGCAACAACGTGTTCGTGTCGCAACTGGCCTGAGTTGCTGGCAGATAATGTTGCATTTACTGGTCGTGGCCGTACTGGTGATGGGCTGGATGAGCGGCACGCTGGTGCGTGTTGGCCTGGGGCTATGCGTCCTTTATGGCGTCACCGTGCTGTCGATGCTGTTCTTACAGCGCCACCATGAAGCGCGCTGGCGCGAGGTGGGTGATGTGCTCGAAGAGCTCACCACCACATGGTATTTTGGTGCGGCGATGATCGTGCTTTGGCTGCTGTCGCGCGTGCTGCAAAACAACCTGCTGCTGGCCCTGGCGGGTCTGGCAATCCTCGCAGGGCCTGCGGTCGTCTCGCTGCTGACCAAAGAGAAAAAGCTACGCAATGTTGCGTCTAAACATCGCGTACGCCACTGAGCCCGTCGTGGCCGCTATGACCAGTAGCGGCCACAAACTTCCCCAGACAATATCCAGACTCGCATCCTTCAGATAGATTTGCTTGGTGATGTCCGTAAAGTGCCGAATCGGGTTTACCCACGTCAGATCCTGAAGCCACACCGGCATGTTCTCGACGGGTGAAACATACCCCGAGAGCAAAATCGCGGGCATCATAAAGACGAACACCCCGATAAACGCCTGCTGCTGCGTCGAGCAGAGCGCCGAGATCAGCAGTCCAAATCCCACCAGCGACAGCCCGTAAATGACCATCGTGAAGTAAAACAGCGCCAGCGAACCGGCGAACGGGATCTGATAGGCCCAAATTCCCACCCCCAGCACGATGGTGGCCTGGAACGTCGCGACGATCAGCGCCGGGACCGCTTTGCCGACGAAAATTTGCCAGGTGGCGAGCGGGGAGACCAGCAGCTGGTCCAGCGTGCCCTGTTCGCGCTCGCGGGCGACGGAAAGAGAAGTCACGATCATCACCCCGATAGTGGTGATCATGGCGATCAGCGACGGCACCACGAACCACTTGTAGTCCAGGTTCGGGTTGTACCAGTTACGCACCACCAGCTCGCTGTTGTTGGGCTTCGGTTTGCCCTCCATCAGCTCCTGCTGGTAATCCTTCACCACCTGCTGCAGGTAGTTGGCCGCTATCTGGGCGCTGTTGGAGTTACGCCCGTCGAGGATCAGCTGCATCGGCGCGGTCTGGAAGGTATCGATATTGCGGGAAAAATCCGCCGGGAACCGCACCAGCAGCAGCGCTTTTTGCGTGTCGATGGTGGGCTGGATCTCCTGCGGGCTTTTCAGCAGCAGGATGTGGGTAAAGGCCTTCGCGCGGGCAAAACGCTGCGTTAGCTCGACGGAATGCTTGCCGTTGTCTTCGTTGTAAATGGCAATGGTGGCGTTGGTCACCTCAAGGGTGGCGGCAAACGGGAACAGTAAAACCTGGATCAGCACCGGCAATACCAGAATGGCGCGGGTTTGCGGCTCGCGCAGCAGGGATTGCAGCTCTTTGCGTATCAACGTCCATAATCGGTGAAACATGTTCGCTCCTTAATCCAGTCGCCGTTTGGTTTTCATCCACGTCAACCCGATAAACATCGCCGCTGACGCCATTAAAAACAGCGTGTTGACGATCAGCACCACCGGAATATTCCCCGCCAGGAACAGGCTTTGCAGCGTGCTCACAAAGTAGCGCGCCGGGATAACATAGGTCACGGCGCGGATCACCGCAGGCATACTGTCTATCTGGAAGATAAACCCGGACAGCATAATTGATGGTAAAAAAGCGGCGTTCAGCGCCACCTGCGCGGCGTTGAACTGGTTGCGGGTGATGGTGGAGATGAGCAGCCCCATGCCCAGCGTGCTGAGTAAAAACAGGCTGGTGATAAAAAACAGCACCACCAGCGAGCCGCGATACGGCACGCCGAGGATAAAAACTGACACCAGCATGCAGAGCAGCATCGCCAGCATGCCGAGGAAGTAGTAGGGGATGAGCTTGCACAGCAGCAGCTCGACGCGCGTCACTTCGGTAGAAAGCAGCGCCTCCATGGTGCCGCGCTCCCACTCGCGGGCGATCACCAGCGAGGTCAGGATCGCGCCGATTACCGTCATGATAATCGTCACCGCGCCCGGAATAATAAAGTGCTGGCTGATGGCGGCGGGGTTAAACCAGTAGCGCGTCTGCACGTCGATCAGCGGTTTAAATTCTTCACCCCGATCTTCCGCCCGCTGCATCTGCCAGAGCTGCCAGATCCCCTCCGCGTAGCCCTGCACGAAGTTGGCGGTGTTCGGCTCGCTGCCGTCGGTAATCACCTGGATCGGCGCATCGGTATTCGCCCGCGCCATATTGGCGGCAAAATCCACCGGAATGACGATCAGACCGCGAATTTTCCCGGCCTGCATTTTCTGGATCAACTCCTGCCTGTTATCGCTGATGGTGGCGTCAATGTAGGGTGAACCGGTCATGGCGTGAGTAAAGTCCAGCGCATCTTCACTCTGCTGCTCCAGCAAAATCCCGACCCGCAGCTTGCTGGAATCCAGGTTAATGCCGTAGCCAAAGATAAACAGCAGCAGCAGGGGGATCACCACCGCAATCAGCCAACTGCTGGGGTCACGCACGATCTGCCGCGTCTCTTTAATGCACAGCGCGCGCACCCTGCGCCAGGAAATGGCATTACTGCGCATGGGCATTCTCCTTATCCCAGTCGTGGATGAGGGTGATAAACGCCTGCTCCATGGTCGGATCCGGAACCTCATCGTCGGCGGCCTGGTTTTTCAGGTCGTCCGGGGTACCGTGGGCGATCAGCTTGCCGCGATACACCAGCCCGATGCGGTCGCAGTACTCCGCCTCGTCCATGAAGTGGGTGGTCACCATCACGGTCACCCCTTTTTCCACCATGCTGTTGATGTGCAGCCAGAACTCGCGGCGGGTAATGGGATCAACGCCAGAAGTGGGTTCATCCAGAAACAGAATATCCGGCTCGTGCATCAGCGAGCATGCCAGGGCCAGCCGCTGCTTAAAGCCGAGCGGCAGCTCGTCGGTGGCGTGGGAGGCGATGTTGGTTAAGGCGAAGGCATCGCTCATGCGGCGGATTTTCTCGTTCTGTGCCCGCCCGCGCAGGCCGTACACGCCGGAGAAAAAGCGCAGATTCTGCTCGACCGTCAGGTTGCCGTACAGGGAAAACTTCTGCGCCATATAGCCGAGATGCTGGCGCGCCTTGCCGGAGCTGACCTTCAGATCCATATCCAGCACCAGCGCCTTGCCGGACGTCGGCACCAGCAGGCCGCACATCATCTTAAAGGTGGTCGATTTTCCCGCGCCGTTCGGTCCGAGCAGGCCAAAAATCTCCCCGCGCTTCACCGCAAAGTTGACGTTGTCGGTGGCGGCGAAATCCCCGAACTTTTTGGTGAGGGATTTGGCTTCAATCACCGTTTCGCCCGGCGTGCCTTCCACCGTATGCAGAATGGCGGCAAGCGGCGACTCTGAGGTACCCGCGCCGCCCAGCAGGTCGATAAACGCGTCCTCAAAGCGCGGCGCGGTCTCTTCCATCTCAATCTCAGGCATGCCGGGCGCCTGGCGAATATCGTCGACGGTGGCCTCTTTTTTGAGGATCACCCGTACCGAGCGGCCCTGGATCATCCCGTCGCTGACCTGCGGCAGCCTGAGCACCCGCTGCAGCAGCCTGCGGTTAGACTCCTGCGGGCTGTGCAGCAGGAAGCTGCGCCCGGCCATGCTCTGCGTCAGCGTCGTCGGCTCGCCCTGATAAAGCAGTTCGCCTTCGTTCATCAGCAGCACGTCCCGGCACTGTTCCGCTTCGTCGAGGTAGGAGGTGCTCCAGAGGATCAGCATCCCGTCGCCCGCCAGCTCGTGCACCATCTGCCACAGTTCGCGGCGCGAAATCGGGTCTACGCCGACGCCGGGCTCGTCCAGCAGCAGCACTTTCGGCTCGCCGACCAGCGTGCAGGCCAGCCCCAGCTTCTGCTTCATCCCGCCGGAGAGCTTGCCCGCCAGCCGGTCGGTGAACGGGCCGAGGGAGGTAAACTCGAGCAGGCGCGCGAAGGTTTTCTGCCGCGTTTCGCCGGTGACGCTGCGCAGGTCGGCGTACAGGTTCAGGTTTTCCATCACCGTCAGGTCTTCATACAGGCCAAACTTCTGCGGCATATAGCCGAGCATGGCGTGAAGGGCTCCGTCATCCTCGGTCGGGTCAAGGCCGAGCACGCTGGCGCTTCCTTCATCCGGCTTGAGCAGCCCCGCCAACATCCGCATCAGCGTGGTTTTCCCCGCGCCGTCCGGGCCGACCAGCCCGGTCACATAGCCTTTCCGGATGGTGCAGTTCAGCGGCGCGACGGCCGGTTTGTCCATTCCCGCGAAGCGTTTAACCAGATTGTTGAGCTGAATAACTGCGTCATTCATGTCGTTCCCCGTTGTTCACTTTTACGGTGACGGGCATGCCCTGACGCAGCGCGTCGTCCGCATCGGTCACGATGATGCGCAGGCGATACACCAGGTCGGTACGCAGATCAGGTGTTTCAACGGTTTTCGGCGTGAATTCGGCGGTAGGGGAGACAAAGCCCACTTTGCCGTGATACGGCTTGTCCGGGCGACCGTCGGTATAGAGCAGCAGCTCGCGGCCCGGCTGCATCTGGCCAAGGTTCGGCTCATCAACGTAGGCGCGTACCCAGACAGGGCGGGTCAGGGAGAGCGTTAAGACGGTGCTGCCCGCGCTGAGCATGCTGCCCGGCTCCACGGCGCGGGTCATCAGCATGCCGTCAGACGGCGCGATTAAGGTGGTGTCGTGCAGATCCAGCTCTGCCTGGGCCAGCTGCGCCTGCGCCTGTTCAAGGCTGGCTTTCGCCTGGGCGATATCCTGCGGGCGGTTACCGGTGTGGTACTGGCTTAATTTATCCTGCGCGGACTTCAGCGTGGCCTGCGCCTGGTCGCGGGACGAGCGCGCATTTTCCAGATCGTTGACAGAAATAGTGCGGCTTTTCCACAACCCCTGCTGGCGCGCGTAGAAGTTCTGCGCGTAGTCATAGGCGGCTTGCGCCTGCTTAACGGCGGCGGCGGCCTGGGCGATCTCTTCGTCGCGATAGCCTGCCAGCATCAGGTCATACTGCGCCTGGGCGACGGACACGCCCGCTTTGGCCTGCAGCAGCGCATTCTCATAGGGCGCTTTATCCAGCATCCCCAGCGTCTGCCCGCTTTTAATGGCATCGCCTTCGTCAACGCTCAGTGAGGCGAGACGTCCGCCCACGCGGAAGCTCATGTTCACCGTGCGAATATCCACGTTGCCGTACAGCGTCAGGCCTTTATCCTGATGGCTCTGATACCACAGCCATCCACCGACTCCGGCGGCAAGCAAAACAATAACCACCAGAATGATGGCGACAGGTTTTTTCATGACTTCAGGCTCCTTTGCGTTAAGCCTTGCAGGATCAGATCGACGTGACAGGCGATCACCTTGCTAATCTGCGCGGCTTTATCCTCATCAAATTGTGTCCAGCCGGTGCGTAACAGGATGGTTTCCCTGCCCAGACGGAAGGCAAGGATTTCACCCAGCAGGGCGTGGGTATGCAAAACTGTCTCGGTATCACTGGCGTCCCGACCGGTATAGGCGGCGATCAGCCGGGTCAGGTGCGAGTGCATTGGCTCAATCACCCGATCGTGTACCCGCTGGTAGGCGACGGTCGGGGAGAGCTGCTCCCGGGAGATAAACTTGCTCAGGTTGAGCGTATCGTCGTGCGTCAGCAGGCGGATCATATCGTGGCAGGCATAGAGAATAAGCTGGCGAACGGCGGCGCGATCGGGCGACGGCTGGCCGAGCAGCGCGGTGGCTTCCTCAACGTGCGGGTGAAACTGCGTGCCGATAAAATCGGCGATCCACTCGGCGCAGGCGAGGTATAAATCCTCTTTTGAGCCAAAATAGTAGGTAATCGCCGCAATGTTCTGCCCGGCCAGCGCGGCAATATCGCGCGTGGTGGCATGCAGCCCGTACTCACCAAACTGCGCCAGCGCGGCGGCGATAAGCTGATTTTTGGCCTGTTCACCTTTGGTTGTTGTGGGGGTCGTATTCATGGCGGCATTAAGAATTAATCAATCGATTGATTAAGATTATGCCTGATTCCCGCTAACGTCGAGGGAACGCTGAGGGATATTTTATGCGCCACGTCACAAAAGCTGCTACACTCCGCTCCTTCGCGACATTGTGGTTTTTGTCCTCCCCTATTCGTTATATCTCCCTGAAAACTACACCTGTGATGGTCGGGGCGGTTCGGAGTTTTTATGTCTTTTGATTCCCTTGGCCTGAACCCGGAAATTCTGCGCGCGATCGCAGAGCAGGGCTACGTTGAGCCAACCCCAATCCAGCAGCAGGCGATCCCCGCCGTTCTTCAGGGCCGTGACCTGATGGCGAGCGCCCAGACCGGTACCGGCAAAACCGCCGGTTTTACCCTGCCGCTGCTGGAACTGCTGGTAAAAAACCAGCCGCACGCCAAAGGCCGTCGTCCGGTTCGTGCCCTGATCCTGACCCCAACCCGCGAGCTGGCGGCGCAAATTGGTGAGAACGTGCGTGACTATAGCCGCTATCTCAACATTCGTTCGCTGGTGGTTTTCGGCGGGGTAAGCATCAACCCGCAGATGATGAAGCTGCGCAGCGGCGTCGACGTTCTGGTTGCGACTCCAGGTCGCCTGCTGGATCTGGAGCACCAGAATGCGGTGAAGCTGGACCAGGTTGAAATTCTGGTGCTGGACGAAGCCGACCGCATGCTCGACATGGGCTTTATCCACGATATTCGTCGCGTGCTGGCCAAGCTGCCTGCGCGTCGTCAGAACCTGCTCTTCTCCGCGACCTTCTCCGACGAGATCAAGGCGCTGGCGGAAAAGCTGCTGCATAACCCGCTGGAAGTGGAAGTGGCGCGCCGCAACACCGCCTCCGAACAGGTGACGCAGCACGTTCACTTTGTGGATAAAAAGCGCAAGCGGGAACTGCTCTCCCAGATGATCGGCCAGGGCAACTGGCAGCAGGTGCTGGTCTTTACCCGCACCAAGCACGGCGCCAACCACCTGGCGGAACAGCTGAACAAAGACGGCATTCGCAGTGCGGCGATCCACGGCAACAAGAGCCAGGGCGCGCGTACCCGTGCGCTGGCTGAGTTCAAATCCGGCGACATCCGCGTGCTGGTGGCGACCGACATCGCCGCCCGTGGCCTCGACATTGAAGAGCTGCCGCACGTGGTGAACTACGAGCTGCCAAACGTGCCGGAAGATTACGTTCACCGTATCGGCCGTACCGGCCGCGCGGCGGCAACCGGTGAAGCGCTCTCTCTGGTCTGCGTGGACGAGCACAAGCTGCTGCGTGACATCGAGCGCCTGCTGAAGAAAGAGATCCCGCGCATCGAAACCCCGGGTTACGAAGTGGACCCGTCAATCAAAGCCGAGCCGATTCAGAACGGTCGTCAGGGCGGCGGTGGACGTGGTCAGGGCGGCGGCGGTCGCGGTCAGCAGCCGCGTCGTGCCGAAGGCGGCGCGCCGAAATCATCCGGCAAACCGCCGCGTCGTAACAACGACAGCAAACCGGCGGGTGAAAACCCGTGGCGCAGCGGCGAGGGGAAACCGGCAGGAGAAGGGCAGCGTCGACGCCGCCCGCGCAAGCCTGCTAACCCGCAGTAATCTGGAAGCCCGGTCGTAAAGCCGGGCTTTTCTTTTTGCGGCAGCGAAGAGAAAGTGCCACAATAGTGGCTGTTTATACAGTATTTCAGGTTTTCCAATGGCTTTAACCGCTGCGCTCAAGGCGCAAATTGGCGCATGGTATAAGGCGCTACAGCAGCAGATCCCCGACTTTATCCCCCGAGCGCCGCAGCGGCAGATGATTGCTGACGTGGCAAAAACGCTCGCCGGGGACGACGGGCGACATCTGGCGATTGAAGCCCCGACCGGCGTCGGGAAAACCTTGTCGTATCTCATTCCCGGCATCGCGATTGCGCGGGAAGAGGACAAAACGCTGGTGGTCAGCACCGCCAACGTGGCGCTGCAGGATCAGATCTTCAGCAAAGATTTACCCCTGCTGCGCAAAATCATCCCCGACCTGCGGTTTACGGCAGCCTTTGGCCGCGGGCGTTACGTGTGCCCGCGCAACCTGGCGGCGCTGGCCAGCAGCGAGCCGAATCAGCAGGATCTGCTCGCGTTTCTGGATGACGAGCTAACGCCAAACAATAAGGCCGAGCAGGAGCAGTGTGCAAAACTCAAAGTCGAGCTCGACGGCTATAAGTGGGACGGCCTGCGGGATCACACCAGCCAGGCCATCAGCGACGACCTGTGGCGCAGGCTCAGCACCGACAAAGCCAGCTGCCTGAACCGCAACTGTCACTACTACCGCGAGTGCCCGTTCTTTGTCGCCCGGCGCGAGATTCAGGAGGCGGAGGTTGTGGTCGCAAACCACGCGCTGGTGATGGCGGCGCTGGAGAGCGAAGCGGTGCTGCCGGAGCCCAAAAACCTGCTGCTTGTGCTCGATGAAGGCCACCATCTGCCGGACGTGGCGCGGGATGCGCTGGAGATGAGCGCCGAAATCACCGCTCCGTGGTTCCGCCTGCAGCTGGATCTCTTCTGTAAGCTGGTGGCGACCTGCATGGAGCAGTTCCGCCCGAAAACCACGCCGCCGCTGGCGGTGCCGGAGCGGCTGAGCGACCACTGTGAAGAGGTCTATAGCCTCATTTCATCCCTGAACAACATCCTGAATCTTTATCTTCCGGCAACCCAGGAAGCCGAACACCGCTTTGCGATGGGTGAGCTACCGGAAGAGGTGATGGAGATCTGCCAGCAGCTGGCGAAACATCTGGAAAAGCTGCGCGGGCTGGCGGAGATGTTCTTAAACGATCTCAGCGAGAAAACCGGCTCGCATGACGTGGTGCGTCTGCACCGCGTTCTGCTGCAGATGAACCGCGCGCTGGGGATGTTCGAAGCGCAGAGCAAGCTCTGGCGGCTGGCCTCGATGGCGCAGGCGTCCGGCGCGCCGGTCACCAAATGGGCCACCCGCGAAGTGCGGGACGGGCAGGTGCACCTCTTTTTCCACTGCGTGGGCATCCGCGTGGCAGATCAGCTGGAAAAGCTGATCTGGCGCAGCGTGCCGCACGTGGTTGTCACCTCTGCCACGCTGCGTTCCCTGAACAGCTTCTCAAGGCTGCAGGAGATGAGCGGGCTAAAAGAGAAAGCGGGCGACCGTTTCGTGGCGCTGGACTCGCCGTTTAACCACTGCGAGCAGGGAAAGCTGGTCATTCCGCGCATGAAATTTGAGCCGCTCATCGACAACGAAGAGCAGCACATCGCGGAAATGGCGGCCTACTTCCGCGAGCAGATCGAGAGTAAAAAGTACCCCGGTATGCTGGTGCTGTTTGCCAGCGGGCGGGCGATGCAGCGCTTCCTCGAACACGTCACCGATCTGCGTTTACTCCTGCTGGTGCAGGGGGATCAGCCGCGCTACCGGCTGGTGGAAACCCACCGTAAGCGCATTGATAACGGCGAGCGCAGCGTGCTGGTGGGGTTGCAGTCGTTTGCTGAAGGTCTGGATTTGAAAGGCGACTACCTCACGCAGGTGCATATCCATAAAATCGCCTTCCCGCCCATCGACAGCCCGGTAGTGATCACCGAGGGGGAATGGCTGAAAAGCCTCAACCGCTATCCGTTTGAGGTGCAGAGTTTGCCTGCGGCGTCGTTTAACCTGATTCAGCAGGTCGGGCGCTTGATTCGTAGCCACGGCTGCTGGGGCGAGGTGGTGATTTATGACAAACGTCTGCTCACCAAAAATTACGGCCAACGGCTCCTGAACGCGCTGCCGATCTTCCCGATCGAACAGCCGGAAGTGCCCGAGGTAAAAAAACCGCCGGTCAAACTGACCGCAGGGCGCAAGAAAAGCCTCCGTGCTAGGGGGCGCGGTCCTACTGGTAAATGAAGGTCACCTGCACCACGCTGCTGAACGTTCCTGCCGTGACCGGCAATGAGGTGGCGTAATAGCGGGCGGCCAGCGGGAAATCCGCCGTGTGATTGTCCTGGTTGATCAACACGCTGAAGCTGGCGTCCGGGGCAAGCGAGATCTGATCCTGCGGGTCGGCAAGCTCCAGCGCCAGTCCTTTCGCGGTTCCGGTGCTGGCGAATTTAGTCGGATGAATGCTGTCTGGCTGACCGTGAAAGGTGGCCGTGGCCAGCACGGAAGTGGTTGGGCATTTCGACAGGGTTAAGTCGAATGATCTCCATTGTCCGGTATCGCCCACATCCTTAAAATCGCCGGTATTCGCTTTGCCCAGATTGACCGTCAGGTTCTGGCTGGCGCTGTCTACCTGGCAGGCGTTGGCGTAAATGTTTCCGCGAATATCGAGCTGAATCTCTTCCGCCAGGCTCTGGCTGGCGACTCCAAGGAGTAAAAGGGCTAATAAGGTTTTCATTTGTAGGCCACCGTAATGGTTGCGACGGCATTCGCCGTTCCGGGCGTCACCTCCGAACTGGTTTGTTCGTAAGAGACGCTGAAGGGATATTGCGAGCGGATATTGGCATAGGCGGTAAAGGTATCCATGTATTGCCCGAAAACAGGTATCTGACCGTTAAAGAGCATTCTCACCCCCACGCCGGTCGCCACGCCGTTTTCCGGCGTTAATTTGATCACGCCAGGAAAATTCGTTTCATAGCCATTGGCGCTGGTGACCATCATTTCCGGCTGTACATCCTGATCGCAGAGCATGTCGATATTGAATACCGACTGGGAGACCAGGGTTCCCGGACCGGTAAAACGGCTCACCGGAAAATCCCCCAGCGTGACGGTCAGAGATTTGGGTGATACGGTACAGGTGACTGCTTTAACCACCACGTTACCTGAGTAGGAGAGGGTGTTTGGATAACTCAAGCTTTCTACTTGCTCAACACCAAAGCCAAATTGTGTATTACTGGATGTGAGTGTACCGGCGGTTACCACCTCGCTGGTTTTCACCAGTTCCAGCGAGACGTCGAAGCTAAACGCAAATGAACCATCGCTACCGCTCGAATCAGACACTTGACCCACAGAAGACTTAGTTGTGCAGATTTGGTCTGCTGCTCCCATCACACGCTCCCCTTTACTGTTTCGGAGCGACACGCCGATCCCGGCAACACCCGACTCATAAACACCAGGGATATTGGGAGTCTCTCTACCCAGACCGTGGTAACAGGCAATGATCTGACGGCCTGCGTCTTCGGCTGTATAGCAGCCCCCCGCAATGTGAGCCGAACGTTCCGTTCCCGGGATGGTCTCTCCCACGGGAAGGCTGGTAGGCACTGAAATAGACGCTAACGACAGCAGCGCTGGTAAATTTGGTGAGACACAGTTGGCCTTTGCGTGCGGCATAAAGAGTGCTGCCGTCGCCAGAACTAAAAGTAAGAAAAACGATTTTGCTATCTGCATTATGATCGGTCCGGTGTTAATCAGTGACACTGCGCGGCAGCGTTAATAATGTTGGTGTCATCCTTCTCTTGCGTCAGGGCGTAATCGGCGACGCAATGCTCGCTCGCCTCCTTGCCCCAGGAAACGAAAAGGCGTCCGTGCTGCGGCAGTCCGGTGAGATACACCAGGCCGTCGTTACCGACGATAAATTCACTGCTCTTGTCTTCCGTGGTGACCGTTGCGCCAAAGGGCAGCGGTTTGTCTTTCCAGGCCAGCGTCATTAAGACGCGGTTGCCCACGCGAGTATCGAAGCTGGCGCGAACTATCGCGCCGCGCGTTGGTGTCACCGTCTGCGAGGCGTGTGTCACGTCGGCATCGTCTGGCAGCGTCTCGGTATCCAGCGAAATTGGGTTGTGACGCCACGGAGTGACAAAGGGCACCAGCGTATAGCCGCGATAGTCCGTTTCCACGCCCGTCTGGTTGGCAACGTGCGTGCCGTGCGTTCCCGGCGCTTTAATCAGCACCACGGTTTCGCCCAGGGTCTGACCAAAGGTGACGCCGTCAGAGTGGGCGACGATGCCGCCCTGGATCCCGGCGTTCACGGTGTACTGATGGCTGTCCTGGCTTACGCCGCCGCGCACTTCACCGTAGGTGGCTTTGTAATCCGCATTCATACTGGTGGAGGTGTTGTTATTGGCGCTGTCCAGTCCCTGCTGAACGTTCCAGCTCAGCTTGTCTCCCTCCAGCGCGGTACCATTCAGGCCCAGGTTGTGGGTGGTGCCGTCTTTACCGTTGTTCAGGCTGTAGTTTGCCCAGGTGTTAGGCAGCCAGCGGTCGAGCGGAACCGACACGTTAAGGCCGATTTGTCGGTCATAGCTGATGGATTTACCGTCCTCGTCCGTGTCGTCGCTGTTTTTATTGACGCTGTAGCTCAGGCTATAGCTCACGCCGTGCCAGCTATTGTTGTAGTTAACGCTCAGGGAGGTCATATCCTGACGCTGGCTCCAGTAACTCTCTTTCACCAGGCTTAGCGTCACTGAACCCCACTTGTCGCCAAGCGTCTGGTCGACGGTGGCCTCCGCCCGTGCGCGGCGCTGCTGTGGAGCGGACCAGTCGTTTGCACTGGTCCAGGACTCCATGGTGTCCTGTAGGGTGTAAAAGCCTTTGCTGTTGTAGCGATAACCCGCCAGCGAAAAGTGAGTGCCGGTCGCGGTAAAATTTTTGCTGTAGCGCAGACGAAGGGATTGCCCGTTGCTGGTTTTGCGCTTTTTCAGTAACGCTTTGGCGCGGGTAACGTCTACGGAGAACGCCCCGAGGTCACCAACGTTTTTCCCTGCGCCGAGCGCGGCGGAGTGGTAATGCGAACTCTGCTGCGTACCGCCGTAAACGGTGACTCCGTGTGACAGACCATAGATGGCGCTGCCCTGGGCGAAAGGGGTCTTCTCAACCTCTTTATCGTATGAACGGTAGCGCCCTGCAGCGACGCTGTACTTCAGGTGTTTTTCCCGCTGCAGCACCGGCACGGAGGCAAACGGCACCACGAAGTGACTCTCGCTGCCGTCGGTCTCTTTTACCGTGACGTTCAGATCGCCGCTGCTGCCGGTGGGGTAGAGATCGTTAATCTCAAACGCGCCGGGGGCGACGGTGTTTTGGTAGATAACGTAGCCATTCTGGCGAACCACCACCTGGGCGTTACTGTGCGCCGTACCGCGCACCACCGGGGCATACCCGCGCTCGCTGTCCGGCAGCATGTCGCTTTCGGTAGCCAGCTGTGCGCCAGTGTAAGAGACACTGTCGAAAACGTCGGCCTGGGTGCTGCTCTGTCCCACGGTCAGCTCGCTCTTCAGCCCCACGATATCGCGCTGGGCATAGGTATAGACCGGGGTCAGCTTGCCGTCGCCCTGACCGCCATCCGAATTGTGGTTCCAGGTGCTGTAATTTCGCACGCGCCAGGCACCGGTGTTAAAACCGGGGCGCAGGTTAATAAACTGGCTGCTGTTGTCCGCTTTCCCATGCTGGCGGGCGTGGCTTTGGCTGGCGTTAACGCTATAGTTCAGGATGCCCGCGGTGATCCCTTCGTCATACTCTTTCGGATCGATATAGCCGCGAGGCACCTGGCCCAGCGCCGACTGGGGAATACTCAGCAGTAGTTGCTGGTTTTTGATACGGAAAGTCGCCGAGGCCGAAGGGATGGCGCTGAGATCCGCGCATTCCCCTTTTGCCGCCAGCTTTGGATAATCTTTGGTTTTGATGCCCAGATGCGTTAATTCATCCAGACTCAGGCAGGGCTGCAGGGAATCATCTCCCTGCGCATCTTTTTGTAATGTAAAAAGGACGTCACGGGTGTCGATTTTATTGTTATTGACGAACATCGTGACCTGATATTTGCCTGGCGCCTGACCGGGACCGTTTTCATAAACAGAGAGATCGGTCTTTGCCTGCTCTGGATTATCAATATCCAGCAGGGCAGGGTTAAAATAATCATCAGCGTGGGCCTGCAGCGCGCAGCATGTCACCGCTATCCCACAAAAAGTGGGCAGCATTTCACGCAGTCGACGTAATAGCGGCTTAGTTGTGCTGTACATGATTATCCAGGCGTCAAATAGAGTATTAACGAACGGATGCAGACCAGGTTTTACTGATGCTTCCGTAATCGTTAATGACCGACCAGCTTACGGTGTTACCGCTCATATTTGCCGGAAGGGCAAAGCGGGTAGAGGTATCTGGCACAGCCCAGGTAGCTTTTGCCACTTTTTGGCCGTTCAGCGTTACGCTCTGGAAATTCATATAGAAAGGCGTGGGGTTGTTTACCACCAGATCATTACCTTCGCGGTGCCATTCCAGTTTATCAGCCACTGCTTCAGGTTTGCCTTTAATCGATGCAGGGCGATACAGCAATTTAATACGGGTATTAATGGCTATTTGTAATGTATTAACGCCCTCTTCATGACTTGAAGAAGGAATGGCTTTAATATTTAACCAGTACAACGACTCGCGATCTTCTGGCATATTTCCGCCGGTGCGCACCACGCGCAGCACGTTATCTTCTTTAGCGTTCAGACGGAACAGAGGCGGGGTAATCAGAAATGGCGCTTTACCGCCTTTTTTCAAGCCGGTATCCACCCAGGACTGTACCAGATAGTTAATATCATCCGGATTGGAAATCCCAATCGAAGACTCTTTTTTCTCTCCCTGATAAACCAGTCGGGTGCCATTAATAATCACACCTGCATGGGCTGTTACTGCGGTCAGTAAAAGTGCGCTTAATAAATAACTGTGTCGCATAAATCTGTCTCAAAGAAAGAGGAGATATTAACCTTCGCGTGAAGGCGAATATCTCCTTATTGATCGTATCAGTTATAAATAACTGTAAAAGTAGACGCTGAGTTAGCCTGGCCGGCAGTGATCGATGCCTGTGTCTGTATATAACGTGCGCCAAACTCCAGATTATTTACCGTCGTGCCAGCAGCTAAAGGATACTGCTTCGAAGGCGTATATAAACTGACGGGCTGTTCGGAAGAATCCACCAGCTGAATCGCCACGCCAGTTGCCGTCGTCGCACCCGGGGTCAAGGCCAGCGTGGTGTTATTATCCGCATCTGGCGTACCACCGAAGTTGATGGCTGCTGATGTGACCGTTTCCGGGCAGTTTTTTTATCTGAATATCAAATTTCGTTAAGGTGCTGGTAGAGCCTGCGCCGGTAAACGCTGTTTTGGAGACTTTGCCCAGCGCAACATTCAGCGGACTGCTTAAGCCGTTAACCACCTGACAGGCGGAATCGATAATTTCACCTGTGAAGTTAATTTGCCCTTCACCGGTGGATGCTGCGAAAGAAGATGCAGAGCATCCCAAAGCGGCAGCAATGAATAAAACTAAAGTGACTTTTTTCATATTTAAACCTGTATGTTTCTCCTTTCGACATCTGCATCCCGCATTATTCGAAGTTATGTCTCAACTACTCACCGCCGACTATTTAATCAGAAAATTCAGGCCGGGGAAGGTCCCGCGCGGCTTCCAAATAATTCAATTAATTCTTGAAAAATAATTTTTCTTACTAAAACAACTGATTATAAAAAACCGCAGGGTGGGCAAAAAAACTAACAGCGGAGTCATCATCAGGGCTATATTGTTGATAACCTGCTGTAAGGAGAAATGTCGTGGATTATCGTAAAATTATCAAAGAGGTAGGCAGAGGCAAAAACCACGCCCGCGATCTGGACCATGAAACCGCGCGTGCGCTTTATACCCGCATGCTTAACGGCGAGGTACCGGAGCTGGAGCTGGGCGGTATCCTGATTGCGCTGCGTATTAAAGGCGAAGGTGAAGCGGAGATGCGCGGCTTCTATGATGCCATGCAGGCGCAAACGCTGCGCTTAACGCCGCCGGTGGCTAAACCGATGCCGATTGTGATCCCGAGCTATAACGGCGCGCGCAAGCAGGCAAACTTAACCCCGCTGCTCGCTATCCTGTTACACAAGCTGGGGTTCCCGGTGGTGGTGCACGGCGTTAGCGAAGATCCCACTCGCGTGCTGACGGAGACCATTTTCGGGATGCTGGGCATCGAGCCAACGCGTCATGCCGGCCAGGCGCAGGCGAAGCTGGATGGCCATCAGCCTGTTTATATCCCGGTCGGCACGCTCTGCCCGCCGCTGGAAAAGCAGCTCGATATGCGCTGGCGCATGGGCGTGCGCAACAGCGCGCACACGCTGGCGAAACTGGCCACGCCGTTTGGCGAAGATGCCGCCCTGCGTCTCTCCAGCGTTTCTCATCCGGAATACGTGGCGCGCGTGGGCCAATTCTTTGAGGCAATTGGCGCAAGGGCGTTGCTAATGCACGGCATGGAAGGCGAGGTTTATGCGAACCCGCAGCGCTGTCCGCAGGTGATGCTGATCGATTCTGCCGGTACGCGCGCCGTTCTGGAACGCGGGGAAGAGAATGCCGGAGTGATATTGCCTGAGGCAAAAGATCCCCATACCACAGCCCACTGGATTGAGCAGTGCCTTGCCGGCAATGTTCCTGTTCCGCATTCGATCAAGCTGCATATGGCCTGCTGTTTGCTGGCGACCGGAGAAGTGGAATCCGTTCAGGCCGGGCTTGAACGCGTGGCGCAGGCGTTTTAGACAAAAAAAAAGCCCGTCCAGTGGCGGACGGGCAAGCAAGGGTAACAACAACAGGGTCAATGAGGGTGGAGCAGCTCACCAGAGGGTATGGCGAGGGTACAGCATTCATTCAGTCGATTATTTGTAGATAACCGCGGTACCGCTCAGCTTGTTATTGCCGTTAGCGGAGGTAATGGTGTATCCGCTTGCACCGGCAGCAGCGGCTTTCTCAGCCAGTTTGGCTTCCAGGCCGTCCAGAGTGGTTGCGCCATCAGCACTCACCACACCGACTTTGTTCATGTTCTGTGCCTGAGTAGAAGAGACAGGCTCTACGGCGAAAGCGCCGAAAGACAGAGCGGACAGGGCAACAGCAGCTACAGCATATTTGATGGTTTTCATAATTAATCTCTCGCAGGTGTTTCTGTTAAGGGGACGATGTTCCGTCGATGTGATAAGTATCACGGTTTTTTGCGAGTGATAAAATCGAAGAGAATTGACGTGGTTGCTCAAAAAAATTGAATGACAAATAACTTATTGAATATTAATAAATTCAAAGCACCCCTTTACACTTCTTGCGGATGCGCTTTACAGAAGCGATACGAAGGGCACGTTTTGCTACGCGTCTGGCTAAAAACCGTGAGCGTAAAGGAACGTGCAGGCTCGGTTAGCCCGGGTAAAGTAAAGTCAACGCAACTGGCTGTCTTTCGAACCTCTGCGATTATATCCTGAGTGCGATGAGTTTTTCGAATCTTTATGCTGCTGACACGTAATGCAAAGCCGCACGCCGGGGATGGCTTTTCGACGCGCCTCCGGAATGGGTTCTCCGCATTCTTCACATTCCGTTAAGCTTTCGCCGCGCGGAATTTCACCGCGGGCACGCGCAACCGCATCTTCAATTGTACTGTTGATCTGTTCGTTAACAGCGTCGTCATTTGCCCAGCCGGAAGCCATAGCGTCCTCCTGAAATCGGTTTAGGCCATATGGTTACTATGGGGTTAAAAAATGAACAATCAAGGCGAAGGGAGAAGAGAACTGCACCCGTTGGACAGATGCAGTCTTGTGGAAGAGACAGGTTATTTATAGATGGTCGCAGTGCCGTACATATGGTTATCTCCGCCAGCGGAGTTCACTACGAATCCTTTTGCACCTTCCTGACGGGCTTTTTCGGCGAGCTTAGCCTGCAGATCGTCAAGGTTACTGGCACGGCTTACCGAAACGGTGCCCGCAGGGCGTAGCTGGCTGGTGTCAGTACTCTGGGTCAGCGACTGGACGGCCATGGCAGAGAAGGACGCGGTCGCCAGGGCGGCTGCGATAACAGCAAGGGTCAGGTACTTTTTCATAATCACATCCTCATGAGGAAACAACAGGTGATTCCCTTTAAGTTTAGAAGCCTGACGAGTGTGACTTAGCGCAAATATTTGATGATGATCTGCTTATTTTTTGAACGATATAAATTGACAATTCGCTGACGGATCATAGACATAAAGGTGTTTGATTTATGGCTATTTTTTGAACGCCGCAGAGAAAGATTTACCGTTGGGCCAGCAAAGGGTATCTTACGCCGCTGTTTAAAGGAGAATGCCATGACTGCCCAAAAGCCGGGATTGCACCCGCGAAATCGCCACCGCAGCCGCTACGACATGAACGCGTTATGCCTGAGCTGTCCGCCGCTGCAGGACTATCTTGTTCAGACCCCAGCGGGTGAGCCCTCGGTTAACTTTGCCGACCCGCACGCGGTTAAAATGCTGAACAAAGCCCTGCTGGCGCATTTTTACGGTGTGGCTCACTGGGATATTCCGGAAGGCTTTCTCTGTCCACCCGTGCCGGGCCGCGCGGATTACGTTCATCACCTTGCCGACCTTCTTGCCGAAGGCAATGAGGGTGTCGTGCCACAGCAGGCCACCATTCTGGATATTGGCACCGGGGCGAACCTGATTTACCCGCTGATCGGGGCGCATGAATATCAGTGGCGCTTTACCGGAAGCGAAATCGGTGACGAGGCCTTTGCCAGCGCCCAGGCGATTATCAGCGCTAACCCGGGATTGAGCCGCGCTATTCGCCTGCGTCGTCAGAAAGACGCGGCGTCGATATTCAACGGCATTATTCACAAAAACGAAAGCTATGACGCCACGATGTGCAATCCGCCGTTCCATGATTCAGCGGCATCGGCCCGTGCGGGCAGCGAGCGCAAGCGCCGTAACCTGGGTCAGGCTGAAGACGCCGCGCTGAACTTCGGCGGACAGCAGCAGGAGCTCTGGTGTGAAGGGGGCGAAGTGGCGTTTATCCTGCGCATGATTGCGGAAAGCAAACAGTTTGGCCGCCAGGTGAAATGGTTCACTACGCTGGTTTCCCGCGGGGATAACCTGCCGCCGCTCTACCGCGCGCTGACCGAAGCGGGCGCCGTAAAAGTGGTGAAAAAAGAGATGGCGCAGGGCCAGAAACAGAGCCGGTTTATCGCCTGGACGTTTATGGACAATAACAAACGTCGCAAATAGCACCCTGTCATAGGCCGGGTAAGGCGAAAGCCGCCACCCGGCTCGGTTACAGCGTCGGCTCCTGCGGCGGGAGCGGCGATGCGGGCGGCGGCAATACCTGATACGTCTGCACGGGCATCCGCACGTTCGCCATATCGAAGTGTTTTTTCACCATGCTGTCGAGGGCAAAGCGCACCGTCCACTGCTTCAGCGGCTGGGTGGTGAACGACACGCGCAGGGTAAACGCCGTGTTCGTCAGCCCGACGATGCCGGCAAATGACGGCTCTCCGATCACCAGCCCGCGAATATCCTCCATCCCCATCAGTTCTTCTACCGCATCGCGCAGCGCCTGCTTCGCTTTATCTGCATCCTCGTGGCGATCCACATCATAGTTCGCCACAACGGAACCAATCCCGCGCACAAAGTTGGCGAAGGTGGTGATCGAAGACCAGGGGATGATGTGGTAGGCCCCGGTGTCCTGACGCACGCCAACCGAACGGATGGACATCCTCTCCACGGTGCCGGTTAACGGCCCGATGGTCACCAGATCGCCCGTGTTCATCCCGTTCTCAAACTGGATAAAGATGCCGGTAATAATATCCTTCACCAGCGTTTGTGAGCCGAAGGAGATGGCCAGCCCCAGGGCACCGGCACCCGCCAGCAGCGGGGCAATATTCACGCCGATTTCCGACAGCACAATCATAATGGTGATGGTGCTGATAATTACCGCCAGCGCGTTGCGGAACAGGGTTAACAACGTTCTTGCCCGGGCGCTGGGTAGGGGCCTGCCGTGAATATCCGATACCAGGCGGTTCTCAATAAGGCTCGCCAGCAGCGTCCAGCCGACGGCGGAGAAGAAGAGAATCAGCGCGATGCGAATCAGGATGTCGACCGTTTTTTCACCCGCACCGTTGTGCAGCCAGTTCCAGAAATCAAACAGGCTCCACGCATTCAGAAGCAGCATAATCGCCACGCAGACGGTGAGAATGCGCGCCACTTTGAGCGATACCGACATCCAGCCGTTTACCCGCTTTTGCAGTTCCGGGTAATTGCGCTGCACCTGCGGCGACAGGGTGATGGTTTTTGAAATCCAGCGCGACAGCAGCCCCGACACAAAGGCCGCGATGCCGATAATGGCCAGGCTTTTGAACGTCGCCCCCATCATAAATTTCAGGCTATTGCCCGGGTCAAACAGCGAGAAGAAGCACAGCACGATGAAGTAAGCGCTTGCCAGCCAGTGCCACACCAGGGCGAACGCGCGAATAAAGAGGCTAAAGAACGAGAGGGAGCGATCGGCCAGATTCAGCAGGCTTTGGGTAATGGTTTTTTTGTTGTGGAAGATCAGATACAGCGACCAGACGGTAATGCAGATCATGATTAGGACGTTTGCCAGCGCGCCAAACTGGACGTTCACCTGATTGGAGATGATCGGCACGGCAACCAGCAGGCCGTAGCCAATCAGCCCGCTGAGCACGCTCAGACGCAGCGCCCAGTACTTCGCGCTCGCATCCCGAATGGAGAAAGGCCGCAGCTCCGGCACGTGCGGACAAAAGAGTAACCGCAGCAGCGCCTTGAAGAACTCAATCAGGGCAAAGGCATTCAGGAAAAGCGACTGCTGGAAGGCGATGGTTTTGTTGCCTGCATTCAGCCTGTCGGCCAGCATCTGGCCTAAAAACAGCGTCAACGCCAGCAGCAGCAAATCAATGATAAACGCTGAGGCTATCATCAACGGCAGGTGCAGCCAGCTGCTTTTATGCTGATTCTTCCTGCGTCCCCATTGCCCCATTTTGCGGTACAGCGGCCACGCGCACAGGCGCACCAGCCAGTAAAAAAGAAATACCGCACCCGCCAGCATCAGAAACTGCGTGGCGGCGGCGGTAAACGTTTGCGGGTTAAACGGCTTGTGCGGTGAGCCAATCAGGTTGCGGTACAGCTGAGCGAAGCGTGAGGAGAGCGCTTCCCCATAGTGGCGGCTCACGTCGGTGACGTTTTCCAGCACCGTTTTTTGCTCCTCAACCTGCGGCGGGGTGAGGGTTGGCACCGACTCCTGCGGCGGCGTGGCGGCGGCTTTGCGCAGCTGGCCAATGAGCTCCTGCCGGGAGGTGTCGTTTTCAAGGACGTCGGCAAGCGCACCGTAGGCGGCTTTTTTCTGTTCAACATCGGGTTCCGGAGGCGGCGTATTTTGCTGGGTCGCAGGGGTTCCGGTGGTGACGCCGGGGATCGCGACGGCGAACGAAGGCGCACTAAACAGGCTAATCAACAGCAGCAGGATCCACGGCACGGCGTCCTCCGGTGAAAATGTCGAACAAAATGATAAGTATAGAAGTCGAGACGAGGAGGGGGATTTTTGGGAACAATCTGGCGTAAAAAAGCCGGGCAAGCCCGGCTTAGCGTAAAGCGATGGATCAGGAGACGTGCTGCAGGAACTCCTGCAAACGCTGGCTCGGCGGGTTCACGATCAATTCCTGCGGGTTACCGTCTTCCGCGATACGGCCTTTATCAATAAAGATCAGGCGGGACGCCACTTTCTCGGCAAAGCCGATTTCGTGGGTCACGATCACCATCGTCATCCCTTCTTCCGCCAGATCCTGCATGACTTTGAGCACCTCGTGGCGCAGCTCCGGGTCGAGTGCGGACGTAGGCTCATCAAACAGCATCATTTTCGGTTTGACCGCCAGGGCGCGGGCAATCGCCACACGCTGCTGTTGACCGCCGGACAGCTCGGAAGGGAAGTGGTGCGCACGTTCTGCCAGGCCGACTTTCGCCAGCAGATCTTTTGCCAGCGCTTCCGCCGCCGCTTTGCTGGCACCGCGCACGCGCAGTGGGCCAAACATCACGTTTTCCAGCGCCGTCAGGTGCGGGAACAGGTAGAACTGCTGGAACACCATGCCCGCTTCCTGACGAATCAGACGGTCGTCCACTTTTGGGTCGTTTACCTTCAGGCCGTCGACGATCAGATCGCCGCTGGTGATCTCTTCCAGCTTGTTGATGCAGCGAAGCAGGGTGGATTTACCGGAGCCGGATGGCCCAATAATCACCACCACTTCACCCTGTTTGATGTTCAGATCGATATTGTGCAGCACCTGGGTTGGGCCAAAGTGCTTGGAAACGTTTTTAAATTCAATCACAGGATTTTCATCCTTCTTTCAAGACGACGCAGAACGAAGCTCAGAACCAGAGTAATGATCAGGTAGACAACGGCTACCGCACTCCAGATTTCCAGCGCGCGGAAGTTGCCAGCAATGATCTCCTGCCCCTGACGGGTCAGCTCGGCCACGCCGATAACAATGAACAGCGACGTATCTTTAATGCTGATGATCCACTGGTTACCGAGCGGCGGCAGCATGCGACGCAGCGCCAGCGGCAGAATAACGTGGCGGATCGTTTCGCGACGAGAAAGACCTAGCGCCAGACCGGCTTCACTGAAACCTTTATGAATCGACAGCACCGCACCGCGGGTGATTTCCGCAATGTAGGCGCCTGAGTTGATCATAATGGTGACGACGGCTGCGCTGAACGGGTCGATGCGCAGGTCGGTGAACGCCATTGGCAGGGCGAAGTAGATGAACATGACCTGCACGACAATTGGGGTGCCGCGGATCACTTCGATGAAAACCAGTGCGATGTGGTTTGCGATCCAGCCGCCGTAGGTGCGGGCGAAACCGGCGACAAGACCGATAATCAACCCACCAACCAGACCCAGGACCGAAATCCACAGGGTCATTTTAGCGCCTTCAAGCAAGATAGGAATGGCAGGCCAGATGGCGCTCCAGTCAAACTGCATGATAATTTCCTGTTACTGTTACCGTGTTTCAAAAATAGCAGGGGCGAAAGGTCGCCCCCGAGTGAACGTCATTTTTACGTCTTATTATTTAGGCTCGGTACCGAACCATTTTTTGTAGATTTCGTTATAGGTGCCGTTCTCTTTCAGCGTTTTCAGCGCGCCGTTAACTTTCGTGCGCAGGTCGTCGCTGCCTTTCGGGAAGGCGATACCGTACTGCTGTGCTTCCAGAGACTCGCCAACGGCTTTGAACTTGCCGTTACCGGCTGTCTTGATGAAGTACAGGATGTTAGGCGTGTCGTGCAGAACAGCGTCAGCACGGCTGGTGCCGAGTTCCATGTACGCGTTGTCGATGTTCGGGAACTGACGCAGGTCTTTGGTTTTGATATTTGCTTTCGCGTAATCAACAGAACCGGTGCCGCTCTTCACTGCCACTACTTTGCCGTCGAGATCTTTCACGCTTTTTACGTCGTTATTATCGGCTTTGACCATGACCAGCAGGCCGCTTTTGTAGTAGCCGTCAGAGAAGTCGATCGCTTTTTTACGTTCATCGGTAATGGTGATGCCTGCCAGCGCCAGATCAACGTTTTTGGTTTGCAGTGCCGGGATGATGCCGCTGAAGTCCATAGGCTTCAGGGTGTAATCCAGCTTGAGTTCTTTTGCGACAGCGGCCCACAGATCCACATCAAAACCAACGTATTTATCACCCTGTTTGAATTCAAACGGAACGAACGCCGTGTCGGTCGCCACAACCAGTTTGTCGGCAGCCTGAGAGGACACTGCAAAAGCCAGGGTAAGTGCAGCCAGTGAAACTTTTAATACAGACTTCATAGCATTTCCTTTTATATCCACGGGGCGATCCCCTGCGAGAACAGGTGGCACAATGAAAAAATCGTGCCAACTTTACAAGCTATTGTTTTGCAAAGGGGATGATGTCATGCATTGCACAATAAATGGGGCAATGAGGCTTTATTGCACCAAAGTGGAGCACCGTTTTGGTGCGCTTCGTTTGGCTCAACTGACGGGGAGATATTTAGCGTAAATTCTGACGAAAAAACAATCTTCCGTTAACGGTTGTGTGAGGTGATTATTACATTTCGTTCACTTTTGCAGGTGTGCAGACAAAAACTGTGCACCATAGATGTGCAAAACCCTCACCGGAGGGCGAGGGTTTGATAGAAAATTCGTATGAATTATTCGATGTTAGATTCGATAAACCACAGGAACTGGTCCAGGTCGCGGGAGGCGGCGGTGAAAATATCTGCGGTATCTTCGTCTTTGGCTTCGCCGATCGCTTTGCGCACGTCATTGGCCACAATCGCGTAGCGGTCCGCCAGCTCTTTCAGGTGATCCTGAACGGTATGGATATCCAGCGGATAACTCTTCAGTGGCGTTTTGCTGTTGATCACCTGCGTGGTGCCCAGCGCCACGCCGCCCAGCTGAACGGCGCGTTCAGCCATCGTATCGAGGTGGGTCACCAGTGCTGTGCGGAAGCCATCCAGCATTTCATGAACGGCAATAAAGTTTGCACCGCGCATATTCCAGTGGGCCTGTTTGGTGATCAGCGAAAGATCGATGAACTGGATCACCTGGCGATTCAGCAACTCAATGGTCGCCTTTTTGTCGCTATCCGATACATCGTTACGGGTATAAAGCAGATTAGACGCTTTCGTTTTCACCAGTTTAGCGGTACTCATAATCTCATATCCTCTTGATGTTTATGTCCCAGGTAATTACGGAATTAAGTATAGCACCGGATTTTTTCTCTGCGGTTTGGCTGTGCCTATCGGTTTAATAGCGAGAAGTGGCTTGTGAATTTAATTCATTGAAATGAATGGGTAATTTTAAAATTGATACAGATCAATCTTAATTGCTGGATGGGGATGTAAACGCAGAGGGATATTTCGGAAATAGAACAAAGTGTGTAAGAAATTATAACGACTGTCTTTCTGGCCTTTATTCTGCATGGCATGGAAGCCATGCAGAATATATGGCCTTAGCTGATATCCACTTTCTCAACTTTAGGTTCCGGGCGCATGGTGAGCGTCGAGCCCATTGATGCCGCGATAATCGAGCAGAGCGCCAGCGTCTGGGTCAATGTCAGGGTTTCGCCGAGAAACACCATTCCGGAAATGGCGGCTAGCGCAGGCTCCATGCTCATCAGGGTGCCAAATATACGCGTCGGCAGACGCGTAAGGGCAATCATCTCCAGAGAGTAGGGGAGTGCGGTAGAGAGAATCGCGACCGCCAGCCCGATGGGCATGACGGACCATTGCCAGATAGATTCGGTCGCCTGCGCCATGCCGATAGGCACGAAGACGATGGCTGCGATCAGGGAACCTAACGCGACGGTCGCCGGACCGTGCTCTTCTCCTGCACGCTGGCCCGTAAGTATATAGACGGCCCAGCAGGCGCCAGCACCCAGCGCCAGGGCTGCGCCCGTCAGATCGATCTCAGCGACGCTCTGGCCCAGCGGCAGCAGGAACCATAAGCCCAGAACGGCTAACACGACCCAGATAAAATCGACCGGACGTCGCGAGGAGAAAAGCGCCACCGCCAGCGGGCCGGTAAACTCCAGCGCGACGGCGATCCCCAGCGGTATCGTCTGAATAGAGAGGTAGAACAGATAGTTCATTGCCCCGAGGGAAAGTCCATAAAACAGCAGGGGTAAACGCTGCTCCTTTTTGAAGCGCAGACGCCAGGGTTTGAAAATGACCACCAGTATCGCCGTGCCCAGCACGATACGCAGGGCAGTCACGCCTGGCGCACCAACCAGCGGGAAAAGTGATTTTGCCAGCGAAGCACCGCTTTGAATGGACAACATGGCAATGAGTATGACTGCCACCGGCAACCAGACCGACGACGTGCGGGATAACCCAGGCATCCTTTCTCCTGTCAGCTTATGTCAAATGAGGTAAAGGTTGCAGTGTAAAGGAAATAAGCGGCAACGGTTGAGGTGCTGTTGAAAAAAAACCGTGTCAAATCCGTAAAATGGTTAAGCGCTGGTGGATTTATCGCCTGATAGATTAGGAATAATCTGGATGAATGTAACGGCGCGTACGCGCAATATGCGCATTTAGTAGTGAAAATTGCATGTGATTTGAAAGAGATAGCTGATGCTGGAAACGTTCTGTTACAGGAAAGGTTTCATTAGACATCACGAATCACAAAGAGTTTCGCAAATTTTTTTGATATATTTAAAACTTACGGACTTACTTGAAGCACATTTGAGGTGGTTATGAAAAAAATTGCATGTCTTTCAGCACTGGCCGCTGTACTGGCTGTTTCCGCAGGTACCGCTGTAGCTGCTACTTCTACTGTTACTGGTGGTTACGCTCAGAGCGACTATCAGGGCGTGATGAACAAAGCTAACGGTTTCAACCTGAAGTATCGCTACGAGCAGGATAACAACCCACTGGGCGTGATCGGTTCTTTCACCTACACCGAGAAAGATCGTTCTGAAAACGGCGCATACAACAAAGGCCAGTACTACGGTATCACCGCTGGTCCAGCTTACCGTCTGAATGACTGGGCGAGCATCTACGGTGTTGTAGGTGTTGGCTACGGTAAATTCCAGCAGACTGAAAACCAGAGCGAAAGCCGCACTGCAAGCAACAGCGACTATGGCTTCTCCTATGGCGCAGGCCTGCAGTTCAACCCAATCCAGGACGTTGCTCTGGACTTCTCCTATGAGCAGAGCCGTATCCGCAACGTTGACGTTGGCACCTGGATCGCGGGCGTAGGTTACCGCTTCTAATCACTTCGGTGATTAAATAAAAAATCCGCCCACTGTGGCGGATTTTTTTTTGAAGGTAAAAGCAAAACGGCAACCCCAGGTTGCCGTTTTTAGTGTTTGTTCCCTCTCCCCGTGGGAGAGGGCCAGGGTGAGGGCATCAGTCCGCACGAGACGGCAATTACTTACTCTTAATATCAAAAATATCCGTACCCAGATGGTTGTAGTCAACTTTCTGTAACTTGAAGTTGGTAACGTACACTGGGGGAGCTTTCTTGTTAGAGACAAACGGGTAAGCCGTTTTTATCTGCTCGGCTGTAATCCCCGTCCACTGCGAGAAGAACTGCAGGAAATCATTAGCCGAACGGCGCGCTTTAATCACGCGATGCGTTTTATCATCACTCGACAGCACCATAAACGGCACCTGGAAGTTCTGCTGGAACTTGTCATCGTGCGCCAGGTACTGCACCTCTTTACCACGCTCTTTAAACGCCAGCCCGTGATCCGAGAAATAGACCATGGAGAAGCTGTCGCCCGTATTGCGCAGCTGATCGTACAGCTTGCTCAGCAGCTCATCGGTTTGCGTCATGGTGTAGAGATAGCAAGAGGTCTCTTTGGACTGCACGAACTCCGCGTACTTCCCGCCGGTCCGATCGCAGGCCTGCGGGTGCGACCCCATCAGGTGCAGGACGATCAGCTGAGGCTGGGTGCGCGGAGTGGCGAAGACCTGTGCCGTCATTTTCAACAGCGCTTCGTCTTTGGTGTTTTTGTCGGCTTCAAAGTCGCCGTTCTTCAGGAACTGCACTTCGTCGGCACGTTTGGCGATACTGGCGATGGCCGTATCGTATTCGCCAATTTGCCCCTGATTGGAGAACCACCAGGTCTGATAACCCGCGCGGTTTGCCAGGGTGACAAAATTATCCTGATACTGGGGTTTGCCGTCGACGACACGGTTTAGGGTCAGGCCGAGCGATTTCTGCGTCGAGCCGCTGGCCGCGACATAATCGGTAAACAGCGTGCCTTTAACCGAACTGGCAAACGGTGTGTTATCCCAGTGTCCGCCGAAGGCTCCCATTGCATCGCGACGGGCACTTTCGCCAATCACCACCACATAGGTGTGATATTTCGGCTTAACGGCCAGCACGTTCCAGGTGTCTTTCATATTGGAAAGCTCAGCCATGCGCGCCTGCTCGTCGAGAACCTCTTTATTATTGACAACGACGTCCTTCACGAAGCGGAAAACCGGATAGCCGATATTGGTGAGCCTTAGCTTACCGTCCCAGGGAATATTCTGGATGGGAGCGACAAACGCCACGGCAACGCTGAACACCAGACAGAGTATTTCGATCTTACCCCAGGGTTTTTTCTCGCCCGGCTGACGGCGGATGGCGATGACGCCCAACGCGAAGATAAAGATCCCGACCACGTAGCTGTACCACGGGAAGATCGTCAGGATCTCCGTTGACTCTTCCATATTGGTCGAGTGCAGCGCCAGCAGGGTATTAAAGTTTGGCGCGCCGTAAGCCTGACCAAACGGGAAATAGAGTGCAGCGACCAGCGAGCAGATCCCGATTAACGCTTTTTGCACGCGCGGTGCGGTTCGCCACAGCACATGCAGAACGCAGGTGAAAGCCACCGCGTAGAGCAGACTAAAGGGATAACCCAGCGCAAAGTTAATCAGCAATGACTGCAAAAAGTAAAAACCCGTCCACGGGCTTAAGGCCCGGCTGCGGGTCACAACGGTATCTATCAGGGTTACATTCATAGGTCACTATCATGGATGAAAACGCCATGTGCTCACCCTGGCGTCAAGGGTCATAACCTGCCTGACAGTGCGTGGAGAGGGAATGAGGGTCCGCTTCAGCGAGCCGCAAATTGTGCAGGGCTGCAAGAAGATAGTGCGAGCGCTAAAGAATATCAACAGTTGCTAAGCAGATGTTTTGCGAAGGGGACTGCAAATCCGTAAAAAAGATCGGGAATAAGGCGGCTGGAAGCCAGTTTAGAGCGAGATTGTGACGGGAAAATGAAGCGGCGTACCGCAACGCCGCTTAGTGGGAAGGTTTGTCGTCCTGATGCGGTTTGTTGTTAAACATATCGCACAGCATGTTCAACAGCATTAAGCGCACTTTAAAGGGAGAGTGGGTAAACACGGTCATGCACCTCTTGAATTCGTTCATAAGACCTCCTGAGTTTTGATCCCTTCGATCCGTGAAGGGTGACTGCATTACATACAGATATAGCACAGGCTATATTGTATAGCTATGGCTATTTCGTTAATTTTTTGTGCTTGCGGAGCTATGGTTTACAATGTGCGCTCTCGAATCCGGGCGCTGGAAGCGTCACCCCACTGAGGAAGTACAATGAACCGTCGCGCAGGTCATCCGACAATGAGGAAAACGACGCAACTGGTGAATGTTGAAGAACATGTCGAAGGTTTTCGCCAGGTCCGTGAAGCGCACCGGCGTGAACTGATTGATGATTATGTTGAACTCATTTCCGATCTGATTCGTGAGGTCGGTGAAGCGCGCCAGGTCGATATGGCCGCCAGGCTGGGGGTTTCACAGCCAACTGTCGCTAAAATGTTAAAACGCCTGGCCTCCGTGGGCTTAATTGAAATGATCCCCTGGCGCGGTGTTTTTCTGACGCCGGAAGGGGAGAAACTCGCGCAGGAGAGCCGCGAGCGCCATCAGCTTGTCGAGAATTTTTTGCTGGTGCTGGGCGTCAGCCCGGAGATTGCCCGCCGGGATGCGGAAGGCATGGAACACCACGTCAGCGAAGAGACGCTGGTGAAGTTTCGCGAATTTACCCTTAAATATGGTCCCTCCGCTGAATGAAAATCCCCGGACTGCAGGCCCTGGCACGCGATCGTTTCTTCCATCTCTTATTAATCATTGGCGCAGCGTTAAGCCTCTTTGTGCCTTTTGCGCCACACGCCTGGCCCGCTGCAATTGACTGGCGCACCATCATTACCCTGAGCGGTTTAATGATGCTCACCAAAGGGGTCGAGCTGAGCGGCTACTTTGACGTTCTGGGCCGTAAAATGGTGCGCCGCTTTGCCACCGAGCGCAGGCTGTCCCTGTTTATGGTGTTCTCCGCCGCGGTGCTGTCGACGTTTCTGACCAACGATGTGGCGCTGTTTATCATCGTACCCCTCACGCTCACGCTGCGTAAACTTTGCGAGATCCCCGTCAGCCGGCTGATCATCTTTGAAGCGCTGGCCGTCAATGCGGGCTCGCTTCTGACGCCAATCGGCAACCCGCAAAATATCCTTCTCTGGGGACGGTCCGGGCTGTCGTTCGCCGCCTTTACCTGGCAGATGGCCCCTCTGGCGCTGGTGATGATGCTGTCGCTGATGGCGGTGTGCTGGTTTGCGTTTCCGGATAAAAAGCTGCAGTACCACAGCGGCACAACCGGCCCGCAGTGGCAGCCGCGCCTGGTGTGGAGCTGTCTCGGGTTATACATCGTCTTCCTGTTCGCGCTGGAGCTGAAGTATGAGCTGGCGGGCGTCCTGCTCGTTGCCGCAGGCTTTGTCGTCCTGGCGCGTCGCGTGCTGGTGAGCGTGGACTGGACGCTGCTGCTGGTCTTTATGGCGATGTTTATTGATGTGCATCTCCTTATCCAGCTTCCGGTACTGCAGAACGTTCTGCACAGCGTCAGCACGCTGTCTCAGCCGGGACTGTGGCTGACGGCGATTGGCCTGTCGCAGTTTATAAGCAACGTGCCGTCCACCATTCTGCTGCTCAACTATGTTCCGCCCGATACGCTTCTGGCCTGGGCTGTCAACATCGGCGGGTTTGGGCTGCTGCCCGGCTCGCTGGCAAACCTGATCGCTCTGCGCATGGCCAATGACCGTCGTATCTGGTGGCGTTTCCACGTCTGGTCGATTCCGATGCTGGTTTGGGCCGCGGCGATCGGTTTCGGAATATTCCTTCTCATATAGTGCGCAATTTGTCAGTTTTTCCTGGCAAACGTATAGCAACGTCCTAGCTTTAGTGAACGGCATAGTGTGATGCCGCTCACTGACAGGACCGTTGCTGAACTATGGCTGAAGATCAAAACCCGCCTGCTGACGAGCAGGACAAAAACAATAATGAGCGTAAGCGCCCGGGCAAGAAACCGTTAATTATCCTCGGCATTGTCGTGGTGGTGATGGTCGTCGTGGCGCTGGTCTGGTGGTTTTTAACCCGTAACGAAGAGACGACCGACGACGCCTTTACCGACGGCGACGTGGTGACGATTGCCCCCAAAGCGGCGGGCTACGTTACCGAGCTGCGCGTGCGCGATAACCAGCGCGTGAAAAAGGGCGATCTGCTGGTGGTTATCGATCCGCGGGACACCACCGCGCAGCGCGATCAGGCTCAGGCCCAGCTTGGGCTGGCTATCGCGCAGCTGCATCAGGCGCAGGCACAGCTGGCGCTCTCGAAGGTGCAATATCCCGCCCAGCGTGACGAAGCCAAAGCGCAGGTGCTGAAAGCGCAGGCCGATCTGGCGAACGCGCAGGCAGAGTACCGTCGTCAGCGCGGCGTCGACCCGCGTGCGACCACTCAGCAAAGTATCGACTCCGCGAACGCACAGCTGCGTAGCGCACAGGCGGGGCTGGCCAGCGTTCAGGCGCAGCTGGAAGTGGCAGAGCAGGTCCAGCTGCAAATCCGCCAGCAGGAAACCAACGTTGAAGCGCGCGAGCGTCAGGTCGATCAGGCTAAAGCGCAGCTGGAAACGGCCAACCTTAATCTCTCCTATACCGAAGTCCGCGCCCCGTTCGACGGCGTCGTCACCAAACGCAACGTACAGCCCGGCACGCTGGTGCAGGCGGGGACGGCGCTGTTCTCGCTGGTTTCCCCGAACGTGTGGGTGGTTGCTAACTTTAAAGAGTCGCAGCTTGAGCGTATGAAGCCGGGCGATAAGGTCACCGTGTCCGTCGACGCGTGGCCGGATATGGAGCTTGAGGGCCACGTCGACAGTATCCAGCAGGGCAGCGGCTCGCGCTTCTCCGCCTTCCCGGCAGAAAATGCCACCGGCAACTTCGTCAAAATTGTGCAGCGCGTGCCGGTCAAAATCGTGATTGATAAGGGCCTGGATCCAAACAAACCGCTGCCGCTGGGGCTGTCGGTTGCACCGAAGGTGACGGTGGAATGACGGATCACAGCCACGACAGCTGGAAACCCGCCAGCAATCCGTGGGCGGTGGCGATTGTCGTTACCCTGGCGGTATTCATGGAAATTCTGGATACCACCATCGTCAACGTGGCGCTCCCCCACGTGGCAGGCTCGCTCTCGTCCAGCTATGACGAATCCACCTGGGTGTTAACCAGCTATCTGGTCGCGAACGGCATCGTGCTGCCCATCTCGGCGTTTCTGAGCCGGGTGTTTGGCCGCAAGCAGTTCTTCCTGATTTGCATCGTGATGTTTACCGTCTGCTCGTTCCTGTGCGGGATTGCCACCGAGCTGTGGCAGATCATCCTGTTCCGCGTGATGCAGGGCTTTTTTGGCGGCGGGCTGCAGCCCACGCAGCAGTCGGTGCTGCTCGACTACTTCAAGCCGGAGGACAGGGGCAAAGCGTTTGGTCTGTCCTCCATTGCGATTATCGTTGCGCCGGTGCTCGGCCCGACGCTGGGCGGCTGGATCACCGACAACTATTCCTGGCGCTGGGTGTTCTTTATTAACATTCCGGTGGGGATTGTGACGGTGCTGGCGATCTACCAGCTGCTGGAAGATCCGCCGTGGGAGAGTAAATCAAAAGAGAAGCTGACTATCGACTGGACGGGGATCGGCCTGATCGCGCTGGGGCTGGGCTGTCTGCAGGTGATGCTCGACCGGGGAGAAGATGAGGACTGGTTCTACTCGAACTTTATCCGCACCTTCGGCGTGTTGACGCTTGTCGGCATTATCGGCGCCATCTACTGGCTGGTGTATGCCAGAAAGCCGGTGGTGGATCTGCACTGCATGAAGGACCGCAACTTTGCCATCTCCAGCCTGCTGATGGCGGGGATGGCGATGATTTTGTACGGCAGCTCGGTGGTGATCCCGCAGCTGGCGCAGCAGGACCTGGGCTACACCGCTACCTGGTCCGGGCTGGTGCTGTCGCCCGGCGCGGTGCTGATCGTATTAACTATCCCGCTGGTGCTGAAGCTGATGCCGGTGGTGCAGACGCGCTGGATCATCGCCTTTGGCTTTACCTGTCTGGCGGTGTCGTTCTTCTGGTCGCGCACGCTGACGCCGGATATCGACTTCGAAACGCTGGTGCTGTTCCGCAGCGCCCAGTCGATAGGGCTGGGGTTCCTGTTTGTGCCGCTCACGACGATTGCGTTTATCTCGATACCGAGGCGGCTGAATGCCGATGCGGCGGCGCTGTTTACCATGTTCCGCAACGTCGCGGGCTCGATTGGCATATCCCTTTCGACGGCGGCCATCACCGAACGCGCCCAGGCGCACAGCGCGCATCTTGCGTACCACGCCTCGCCGCTTAACGAGCAGTTCCAGCAGGCGATACGCGAAAGCGCCCAGGCGATCCAGAACTTCACCACCCAGGTGGGCGACCCCACCGGCATCGCCACCGGACGCATGTACCAGACCATGATTGAGCAGTCACGCATCCTGGCCTACATCGACGTCTTTACCATCCTGAGCGCGGTGGCCTTGTTACTGATTCCGTTTTGTTTGTTGCTCTCGCCGGTTAAGAGCGAGGGGAGTGCAGGAGCACATTGATGATACACAGACGTTTACACCCCCTGATGATAATGATGCTGCTGGCGGGCTGCGCCGTCGGGCCTGACTACCAGCAGCCTGCGCCGCCCGCCGTTACGCACTGGAACGATAAGGGCGACAGCGCGGTGAAATCGCAAACTACTTCCGCTGCGACCAATCCGCGCTGGTGGAAGACCTTCGGCTCGCCGCAGCTCGACAGCCTGGTTGAGCGCGCCATTGCCGGAAACCTGACGCTGCAGCAGACGGTGCTGCGCATCGCCGGGGCGCGAGAGCAGATTAACCAGGCGGGCGGGGCGTTTTATCCGTCGGTGAACGGCAATCTGCAGGCGACGCGCCAGCAGCTTGGCCTGGAAGGAGAGCTGAAATCCCACGGCGTGTATGACCAGGTGGATAGTATCGATCCCAACCTGAAGGGCGCGCTAGGGCCGCTGACGCAGCCGATTAACCTCTACCAGGGCAGCTTCGACGCCCAGTGGGAAATCGACCTGTGGGGCAAGGTGCGTCGTCAGGTGGAAGCCGCCGAAGCGCAGCAGAAAGCGGCTATCGAGCAGCGTAACGACGCGCTGGTATCGCTGGAGGCCGAAGTGGCGCGCGCGTGGCTCCAGCTGCGCGGGGCGCAGAGCATTATCGCCACGCTGAACACCCAGATTAAAAGCGCGCAGCAGACGCTGGATCTGACGGAAAGCCGCCAGCGCGGCGGGCTGTCGCCGCAGATGGACGTGGAAAACGCCCGGGCGCAGTTAGGCAATCTTGAGGCCCAGCTTCCGCAATATCAGGCGCAGGAGCGGCAGGCGATGAACGGCCTGGCGATCCTGCTCGGCAAGCCGCCAGGGGCGCTGGATGCGGAATTGCAAAGCGTGCAGCCGATGCCGGCCCTGCCGGATATTGTGCAGACCGGCATTCCGTCCACGCTGGCACGACGCCGTCCGGACGTGCGCGAAGCGGAGGCGAACCTTCATGCCGCCACGGCGCAAATCGGCGTCTCGGTGGCGGAGCTGTTCCCGAGCTTTACGCTCTCCGGGCAGTTTGGCCTGCGCAACAGCGAAACCAACTGGCTGACCGACTGGAGCAGCCACTTCTACAGCTTCGGCCCGCAGGTCTCCATTCCCATCTTCCAGGGCGGTCGACTGGTCTCCAGCGTCAAGGTGGCGCGCGCGCAGCAGGGGGCGGCGGTGCTGGACTATCGCCAGACGGTGCTGACCGCGCTCGGGGATGTGGAAAACGCGCTGGTGAGCTATCGCACCGACCAGCAGCGTGAAGCGGGTCTCGCAAAAACGATCGACGCCCTGCAAAACGCCTTTGATTTAGCGAGCGACAGCTACCGGCAGGGGATCGCCAGCTTTATCGACGTGCTGGACGCCCAGCGTCAGCTGGCGCAGGCCCAGCAGCAGCGCGCACAGGCGCAGGTGCAGAGCGCGCTCGATCTGGTGGCGCTCTACAAGGCCCTCGGCGGCGGCTGGGAGCCGTATCAGCAGGTGCAATTACCAGACTACAGCGTCTTTGGCGACGCCCCGCGCGGATAAATTCAGAGGATTGGGCAAGAAACGGACAGGAACACCACATTCGCGATGGCTGAGGGGCGGGTATAACTATCGGGTACCCAATCGACATGCGAGGAATAACTTATGCGTTATCAAAAACTGGGCAACACCGGTCTGTTTGTTTCTGAACTGTGCCTCGGCACCATGACCTTTGGCGGTGAGGGCGGCATGTGGGGCAAGATTGGCCAGCTCCAGCAAAGTGAAGCCGAGCAGCTGGTGGGCCGCGCGCTGGATGCTGGGATCAACTTTATCGACACCGCGGACGTTTACTCGGAAGGACGCTCGGAGGAGATCACCGGTCAGGCGCTGAAAAACCTGAAGATCCCTCGCGAGAACGTGGTGGTCGCGACGAAAGTGTTCGGCGAAACGGGAACGGCAGGGGTGAACTCGCGCGGCAGCTCGCGCTATCACATCATCAGCAGCGTGAAGGAGAGCCTGCGCCGCCTGCAGCTCGATCATATCGATCTCTACCAGCTTCACGGCTTCGACCCCGCAACGCCGATTGAAGAGATGCTCTACGCGCTGGATAACCTGGTGCAGCACGGCCACGTGCGCTACATCGGCGTCTCTAACTGGGCGGCGTGGCAGATTGCCAAAGCGCTCGGTATTTCTGAACGTCTTGGGCTGGCGCGTTTCGCGTCGCTGCAGGCGTATTACACCATTGCCGGGCGCGATCTGGAGCGCGAGCTGGTACCGATGATGCAGAGCGAAGGCGTCGGGCTGATGGTCTGGAGCCCGCTGGCAGGCGGTCTGCTGAGCGGAAAATATGGCCGCGACGGGCAGAGTGAAGCCGGCGGTCGTCGTCTGGAGTTTGACTTCCCGCCTGTGAACAAAGAACGCGCCTTCGACTGTGTGGACGTGATGCGCACTATCGCCGAAAGCAAGGGCGTCTCCGTCGCGCAAATTGCGCTGGCGTGGCTGCTGCATCAGAAAGCGGTGACCAGCGTCATCATTGGCGCGAAACGCGTTGAACAGCTGGACGACAATATCGCCGCGACCGGGATCCGACTGAGCGAAGACGAACTCAAGCAGCTTGATGCGGTGAGCGCGCTGCCGCGCGAATACCCGGGCTGGATGCTGGAGCGGCAGGGGGAATATCGCCGCAATCAGCTCGCGCAACAATAACCTTCCTTGCCCCGGTAGTGCATCGCTAACCGGGGCTTTTTTTCCCGCATTGCTCACAAAAAACGATCCTCCTCTTTGATCCCCATTTCATCTTCGCCTATATGACTAGTCATTAAATTTTAAATGACTAGTCATATAGGGAGAGAGCATGAACAATTCGCTGCCGGCCAACTTTTTATGGGGCAACTCGGTGTCCAGCATGCAGACGGAAGGGGCATGGAACGAGGGCGGGAAAGGGATGTCGGTGTACGACATTCGCGAAGCCGGGGAGAACGTCTCCGACTGGAAAGTCGCGACCGACTCCTACCACCGCTACCGGGAAGATTTCGACCTGATGCAAGATCTGGGCATGAACTGCTATCGCTTTCAGATCTCATGGAGCCGCGTCTGCCCGCAGGGCGACGGCGCGTTCAACGACGAGGGCATCGCGTTTTACGACCGCTTTATTGACGATCTCATCGCCCGCGGCATCGAGCCGATGGTCTGCCTGTACCACTTCGATATGCCGCTGGCGCTGGCGCAGGAATACAACGGCTTCAACGACCGCCGCGTGATGGAGGCCTTTATCCGCTACGGCAAAAAGATGATCGACTGCTATGGCGACCGCGTGAAGTACTGGCTGACCTTCAACGAGCAGAACATCTTCCATATGCCTGAAGCGTTCCGCATTTCCGGCTATATGCACGGTGAGAAAACCCTGCGCGAGCTGTACGAGCTGCAGCACCATACGATGGTGGCGCACATGGCGCTGACCGAATATCTGCATCAGACCAGACCGGGCCAGCTGATGGGCGGCATGCTGGCGCACCAGCTGATCTACCCGGCCACCTGCAAACCGCGCGATATCTTCTGCGCCCAGCAGTACGACGAGTTCCTCAACCAGAACCTGCTACGCGTCTTCGCAGGGCAGGGCTACAGCCCCGCGGTTATGGCGGTGGTGGAGCAGGAGGGCTTTGGCGATATCTACCGCGCCGAGGATTTAGCGCTGCTGGCGCGGACTAAAAACGACTATATGGCCTTCAGCTACTACGCCAGCAAAACGCTGGACAGCGATGCGATCCCGGAAGGCACGCCGGTGAACTATTACCTGCTGCACGGCGAGAAAAACAATCCGTACCTGAAGGCCACCGAGTGGAACTGGCAGATCGATCCGCTGGGCTTTCGCACCATCATCACCCGCTACGCCAACGACTGGCGGATGCCGGTCTTCCCGATCGAAAACGGCATCGGGGTGATTGAGTCCTGGGACGGCGTCAATCCGATCGAGGACACCTACCGCATCGACTACCACCGGGCGCATATCAATGCCATGAAGGAGGCGATGTTCGAGGACGGGGCAGAGGTGATCGGCTACCTCGGCTGGGGGTTAATCGACATTCTCAGCTCCCAGGGCGACATGCGTAAACGCTACGGCGTGGTCTATGTCAACCGTGAAAACCATGACCTGAAAGACCTGAAGCGCGTGCCGAAGAAGAGCTACGCGTGGTTAAAACAGGTTATCCATACCAACGGACGCGAGATGTAAGCCGTACGCTGCCGGGCCGTTTTTGTGACTGATTGATGGGAACTATCCGCTATGTCTGAAACAAAAATAACACCGCACATGCAGTCTTTTGTCGATAAATTTGTAGAGTTCTCGGCGCGCCTGGCAAATCAGGTGCACCTGCGCTCCCTGCGCGACGCTTTCGCCACGGTGATGCCGATTTTCATCCTCGCCGGTCTGGCGGTGCTGGTGAACAACGTGGTATTTCCGTGGATTTTTCACGGCGACACGCTGGCACAATTCAAAGTGTGGGGCGAGGCGATTATCAACGGCACGCTGAACATTGCCGCGCTGCTGCTGGCCCCGATGATTGCCTGGTCGCTGGCGCGCAACAAAGATTTCGACAATCCGGTCTCGGCAGTGGTTATCGCCGTCAGCAGCTTCATCATCATGATGCCGATGCGCCTGCAGATTACGCCCGTCGGCAGCGATGCCGCGGTGAACATCACCCAGGTGCTGACGTTCACCAATATTGGCTCAACCGGGATTTTCGCCGGGGTGCTGATCGGGCTGCTCTCAACGGAAGTGTTTATCGCCATTTCGCGCCTGAAGGCGCTGCACATTTCCCTCGGAGAAAACGTGCCTCCGGCGGTGAGCAAATCCTTTACCGCGCTGATCCCGACCATCCTCACGCTCTCCCTGTTCGCGGTGCTGGCGGCCGTGCTGGCAAACGTGCTGCACACGGACCTGATCCATCTTATTACCACCTTTATCCAGCAGCCGCTGCGGCTGATCAACACCAGCCTGCCGGGGACGATTTTTATCTACAGCTTCGGTAACTTCCTGTTCACGCTCGGTATTCATCAGTCAGTCGTTAACAGCGTGGTGCTGGAGCCGTTCCTGCTGATCAACACCAACGAGAACATGCTGGCTTTCGCCAACGGCCAGCCCATCCCGCATATCATCAACAACATCTTCGTGCCGACGTTTGGCATGGTGGGCGGCACGGGCAGCACGATCTCGCTGCTGATCGCCATCTTTATCTTCTCCCGACAAAAATCGGCGAAGCAGGTGGCGCGTCTGTCGCTGGCGCCCGGTCTGTTCAACATCAACGAGCCGGTGATTTTCGGCCTGCCGATCGTGTTTAACCTGCCGCTGATGATCCCGTTTGTGCTGCTGCCCGCCATCGGCATTTACTTCGCCTGGCTCTGTACCACGCTGGGGCTAATGTCGCGCTGCGTGGTGATGATCCCCTGGACCACGCCGCCCATTCTCAGCGCCTGGCTGGCCACGGCAGGGGACTGGCGGGCGGTGGTGGTGCAGTTGGCAATCATCGTATTTGGTGTATTCTTCTACCTGCCTTTCCTCAAGATTGCCGAGAGAGTGGCGTTGAAAAACAGCGGGATAGAAAACTAACTGAAAGGAAGAACGATGGCGGCGAAGTACATCACCATAGCGCGGGAAATTAAGAAACGCATTATCAGCCAGCAGTACGCCGCCAATGAACCCCTGCCGGACCAGTTTGCGCTAGCGGCGGAGTTCAACTCCAGCCGGATGACCATTCAGCAGGCGATGCGCCAGCTGATCGTCGAAGGTCTGGTCTATACCCGCCAGGGCCAGGGCACGTTCATCCGCAAAAACTTCCTTCAGCTCTCGCAGTGGGACCTCTCCGGCAGCGACTATTTTGGTGCGACCAAAACCTGGGCGCATCTGGGCACGGTGACCAGCCGGGTGGTGCATTTCGAGCTGCGCTTCCCGAACGAAAAAGAGCAGGCGTCGCTGATGATTAACGCCGATGCGCCGATCTATGACTTCGTTCGCCTCCGTCTGCTGAACGGCGAACCGATGTCGCTGGATTCCACGGTGATGCCGATGAATCTGGTGCCGGGCCTGACGAAAAACCATCTTGAAGGTTCAGTGTTCCAGTACGTGCAGGAGACGCTGGGGCTGAAAATTATGGGGTCGTATCGGGTGGTGCGGGCGCTTAAGCCCAACGCTCTGGACAGGGAGCATCTGGTCTGCGAGCAGACCGATCCCGTCCTGGAAGTGGAGCAGGTGATTTATCTGGAGGACGGCACGCCGCTGGAGTATGCCCACTGCCACTATCGGTACGACCACGGCGGGATCGTGATCGTGAATAACGGATAAAAAAAAGCGGGCAACGAGGCCCGCTTTTTTAATGCTTCGCTATCAGTTCAAACGCACCGGCATACCAGAGCGGTTCTGCACGGCCTGGTCAACAATCGCCGTTTCTACGTCTGGCTGAGAAGTCACCGCCTGCACCGCGCTGTTCAGCGTAACAGGGACGATTTCGTTGTTGTTGATCTGGTCTTCGCTGGTGGACAGCGGGTTGTGCACTTCGATGTAGCGGCTGCCGTCTGGCTCAGAGGTCGCCTTCACCGGTTCGTTGATGAACTGCACGCGCGTACCGACCGGCACGTTTTCAAACAGGAATTTGATGTCGTCGTTACGCAGGCGCACGCAGCCGTGGCTTACGCGCAGGCCGATACCGAAGTTGGCGTTGGTACCGTGGATAGCGTACAGGCGGCCAATGTACAGTGCGTACAGACCCATTGGGTTATCCGGGCCTGCCGGCACAACGGCTGGCAGCGGTTCGCCCGCAGCGATGTATTCCGCGTGCATTTTGGCAGTCGGCGTCCAGGTTGGGCCCGCTTTCTTACGCTCAACTTTGGTGGTCCAGTTCATTGGGGTGTCTTTACCCAGCTGGCCGATACCGATTGGCAGCACGATAACGGTGTTGGTGCCTTTCGGGTAGTAATACAGACGCATTTCGGCGCTGTTAATCACGATACCTTCATGAACGGTATCCGGCAGGATCAGCTGCTGAGGAATATTCAGCACGGTGCCCGCTTTCGGCAAATACGGGTCAACGCCCGGGTTCGCTTCCAGCATGTTAGACAGGCCCAGCTGGTACTGCGCAGCGAAATACTCCAGTGGCTGAGAGTTACCTTCTGGTACCGTCACAACCTGGTTCTGGCCTACCAGACGGCTACCGTCTGTTGGCAGGGGATACGTCACCGCAGACGCGGTCTTACAAAAACCTACTACGGCTAACGCCGCCGCTAAAAGCGTTGTTAATTTCATGTTCATGTTGTGCGAGGTATCTAAGCCATTCTGGCGATGAGTTGATAAGTCTGAATCTGTGATGGGAGCGCATTATATGTGCATTCCCGCTAACAGGGAATTCAGATGTGTACGAAATCACATTTTTTTCGATTTTGTTAAAGTTTAGTGGATTGCCGCAACACGGGATCTCAATTCGGAATTGTGGCATAATGCCGTGTTTATCACACTTTTCGCAGGAATCTCCCCGTGTTAGTTACCAGCAACGTCACTATGCAGTTTGGCAGTAAGCCGCTGTTCGAAAACATTTCCGTCAAATTTGGCGGCGGCAACCGTTACGGCCTGATTGGTGCCAACGGTAGCGGAAAATCCACCTTTATGAAGATCCTCGGCGGTGACCTGGAGCCGACGCTCGGTAACGTATCGCTCGACCCTAACGAGCGTATCGGTAAGCTGCGTCAGGATCAGTTCGCCTTCGAAGAGTTCACCGTGCTCGACACCGTGATCATGGGGCATGGGGAACTGTGGGAAGTGAAGCAGGAGCGCGATCGCATCTACGCGCTGGCCGAAATGAGCGAAGAAGACGGCTATAAAGTAGCCGATCTGGAAACGCAGTACGGCGAGATGGACGGCTACTCTGCGGAAGCGCGCGCGGGCGAGCTGCTGCTGGGCGTGGGTATTCCTGTTGAACAGCATTACGGCCCGATGAGCGAAGTGGCGCCAGGCTGGAAGCTGCGCGTGCTGCTGGCACAGGCGCTGTTCTCTAACCCGGACATCCTGCTGCTCGACGAACCGACGAACAACCTGGACATCGACACCATCCGCTGGCTGGAGCAGACGCTGAACGATCGCGACAGCACCATGATCATCATCTCGCACGACCGTCACTTCCTGAACATGGTCTGTACGCACATGGCGGATCTGGACTACGGCGAGCTGCGCGTTTATCCGGGCAACTACGACGAGTACATGACGGCGGCTACCCAGGCGCGTGAACGTCTGCTGGCGGATAACGCCAAGAAGAAAGCGCAGATTGCTGACCTGCAGTCCTTCGTCAGCCGCTTTAGCGCCAACGCCTCTAAGTCGCGTCAGGCGACCTCGCGTGCCCGTCAGATCGACAAAATCAAGCTGGACGAAGTCAAAGCCTCCAGCCGTCAGAACCCGTTCATCCGCTTCGAGCAGGACAAGAAACTGTTCCGTAACGCGCTGGAAGTGGAAGCCCTTGAAAAAGGCTTTGAGAACGGTCCGCTGTTTAAAAAATTCAACCTGCTGCTGGAAGTGGGCGAGAAGATTGCCATCCTCGGTGCCAACGGCGTGGGTAAATCCACCATGCTGAAAACCCTGGTCGGCGAACTGCAGCCGGACAACGGCACCGTGAAGTGGTCTGAAAACGCGCAGATTGGCTACTACGCGCAGGACCATGAGTACGAGTTCGAAAACGACCTGACCGTCTTTGACTGGATGAGCCAGTGGAAGCAGGAAGGCGACGACGAGCAGGCGGTGCGCAGCATTCTGGGTCGTCTGCTGTTCAGCCAGGACGACATCAAAAAGCCGGCTAAGGTGCTCTCCGGTGGTGAGAAGGGACGCATGCTGTTCGGCAAGCTGATGATGGAAAAACCAAACATCCTGGTGATGGACGAACCGACTAACCACCTGGACATGGAATCTATCGAATCCCTGAACATGGCGCTGGAGATGTATCAGGGTACCCTGATCTTCGTCTCTCACGACCGTGAGTTCGTCAGCTCGCTGGCGACCCGCGTGATCGAAATTACGCCAGAGCGCGTGGTGGACTTCACCGGTAATTACGAAGATTACCTGCGCAGTAAAGGTATCGACGGCTAAAAAAAAGCCCGGTGGCGCTACGCTTACCGGGCCTACGTTCTATTCCCTCTCCCCGTGGGAGAGGGTTAGGGTGAGGGCATCAGGCCGCACTAGACCACCCACTCGCCCCCTTCGACCCCGTTCACCAGCAGCGTACGTTTTTCCCCTGCAGGCAGCGACACCTTAAGCGATTTCCACGCCGGACGATAATCCCCGCGCGCGTTGACCTTCAGGTTGATGGTTGCGCCGTCGCACACCATTTCCCACTCCACCCACAGCGCGTTGCCGTTCTGGTAGCCCCAGCTTTCGCCGTCGTCTTCAAACAGCATTCCGGTGGTCGTGCCGACGCCCTTCACCGGGAACAGCTTCAGCTCGCGGGTCGTATCGTTTTCGGCACTCACATGCGTAATGCGTTCGCTCAGCGGCAGAGCGGCACCGGCGCGCACCAGCAGCGGCAGTTTTTCCAGCGGCGCGTCGAGGACGATTGACTGGCCGCCCGCATACCACGCGTGGGTGTAAAAATCATACCAGCCGGTGGCGTTATCCGGCAGCCAGACGCGGCGCTCGCGCTGCCCGGCTTCGACGACGCTGGCGACCAGCAGGTCGCGGCCCAGCAGGAAGTCATCGCACTCCTCAAACGTCTGCGCATCATGCTCGTGATCGAGGAAGGTCGGGCGCAGCATCGGCTCGTCGTCGGCGTGCGCCTGCCAGAGCAGGGTATAGAGGTACGGCAGCAGGCGGTAGCGCAGCTCAACCGCACCGCGAATGGCTGGCGTGACGCCCGGGTACATCCACGGCTCGTTCACGGTGTGGTCATCGTTCCACGAGTGAATGGTAAAGCGCGGGTGCATCACGCCGTTCTGCACCCAGCGCACGAACAGCTCGGCGTCCGGCTTGTCGCCGGAGAAACCGCCGACGTCGTGACCGACGTTGAACAGACCGGACAGGCTCATGCCCAGCCCCATGCGGATGTTATAGCGCAGAGTGTCCCAGCTGGTGCGGTTGTCGCCGCTCCAGGTCTGAACGTAGCGCTGCATCCCGGCGCAGCCGGAGCGGGAGATCAGGTACGGACGTTTTTCCGGCGCGAAACGCTGCTGCGCTTCCAGCGAGGCGCGCATCATCAGCAGCGGCATCACCGGGCGAATGTGCTTGATGGCGATCTCTTTGCCGAAGCCAAAGCAGCGCGCCTCCCCGTCCCACACTTCATATTCGTTGTTGTCGTTCCAGGTAGAGTCGATGCCCATCTCCAGCAGCTGCGTGGTCACGCCGTTCTGCCACCACTGCACCGTCTGCGGGTTGGTAAAGTCGAGGTGCGAGCCTTCGTCATCCCAGAAGCTGGAACGTTCCGGTGCATCGGTTTCTGAATCGCGAATGAACAGGCCGCTCTCCGCCACTTCGTTATAGCGCGGATGGTCCTGCAGCAGGCACGGCTTGATGTTTGCCGCCAGCTTCAGCCCCGCGTCGTGGAAGGCCTGGCTCATCACCTTCGGCTGCGGCACCTTGTCATAGTTCCAGTTGAAGACGTAGCGCTTGCCGTTGATAGAGGTATAGCCGGAGGAGAGCTGGAACGAGTCGCACGGAATGGCGTGCTCTTCGCACAGGCGGATGAAGTTCATCAGCTGGTTTTGCGCGTCCGGCGCGTCGGTGTAGTGCATGGTCGAGCCGCTGTAGCCCAGGCTCCATTTCGGTCCGAACAGCGTTTTCCCGGTCAGGCGCACGAAGGCTTTGGTGACGTCCAGCACGCGCTTGCCGGTAAAGATGTAGTAATCGATATCGCCCGCTTCCGCCTGCCAGCGACGATAGGCGGTGTGGTAGTTGTCGATTTCGTTACCCAGATCCAGCCAGCAGCTGCTCAGGTTGTCGTAGAACAGGCCGTAGCTGACGTCGTCGCGGCGGGCGATAGTGAACGGAATATGCTTGTACAGCGGGTCGGTGCTGGCCGCGTTGTACCCCATTGCGTCGAGGTTGCGCATCTCATAGCGCTTGCCGTTGCGCTGCAGATCGCCCGCTTTCTCGCCCAGACCGTAAAAACGCTCGTCCTTGCGGCGGCTCAGGTAGTGCGCCACGCCGTCACCGTGGGCATTCAGCAGATAAGCGCTGGTCGGACGGTCGTTGACCAGCGGCTGCCACTCGCCCGCCTCATTGCGGTAGTGCCACTCCAGCCACAGCGGCTGGTGGACCGTTACGCGCAGCTGTTCGGTTGCCACGGTGAGCGTCTCTTCCTGCTGCGTCAGTGTCCAGGCCGGGCAGGAGAAACCGCTTATATCGTCACGACGGCGGCCTTCCCACGGCACGTCTTTTTCCGGCGCGATGCTCCAGGTACGGTCCAGCGCCAGCTCGCCTTTGCGTTTGATCAGCACGCGGAAAAGGTTCTCTTCCAGCACATACAGGCACAGGCGGTGCTGGTTATCGACCAGCAGTTCCAGATGGTTTGCCGACTGCGTATCAAGGGTCCAGTTTTTCAGGGTTTTCATATGCAATACATCCACTATCAGGCGCGCTTGGCGCGACGTTCAGCAATAAATGCTACCAGGAAGACAGCGCCAATCAGGTCAAAGAAGCCCATGGCAATAAAGAGCGGGTTAAAACCGATTTTGTCGGCGGTCACGCCGATTAACAGCGAGAACAGGAAGCTGGCGATCCACGCCGCAGAGCCGCGCATGCCGTTGACGGTCGCCATCTGGCCTTTGTCGAACGACTCAACGACCAGGGCGCTCAACATGCAGGAGATAATCTGGTGCCCGAAGCCGCCGATGGAGATCAGCACGATGGTGATATACGGGTCGCGGGTAATAGCCACGATGCCCAAAGAGATCATCAGGAACGCGCCCGTCACGGAGCTGGCAACGACCGAGTTAACGCGCGAGCAGCCGAACAGACGGGTGTACAGACGCGTCAGGTAGCCGCTCGCCACGCTGCCGAGGTCGGCGGCGAGGAACGGCAGCCAGGCAAACATCGCAATCTGCTTCAGATCCATGCCGTGCTCTTTGGCGAGGTACAGCGGCACCCAGAAGCTCAGCACCGCCCAGGCCGGTTCCGCCATAAAGGCCGGGATGGCGATACCGTAGAAGCGTTTGTTTTTCGAGACGGTTTTCAGCGCGGTCAGGAAGGGCAGTCTCACCGCAGGCGGTTCGTTGTCCTGCTTGATAAACGCCAGCTCGTCCTTGCTCAGGTTCGGGTGCTGCTCCGGGTTGTGGTAGAACGCCCACCAGAGGATCACCCACAGCAGCGCCAGCACGCCGGTAAACATAAACGCACCCTGCCAGCCGAACGAGGCGTGAGCAAAGTAGATGATAGGCGGGGCCAGCATCGCGCCGATGGAGAATCCCACGCCAGCCCAGCCAGCGGCAACAGGTCGCTCTGATTTCGGGAACCATTCGCCGATGGTTTTGGCGTTTGCCGGGGTAGCGGCGGCCTCAGAGGCACCCATAAAGAAGCGCAGAATAGCGAGGTGCAGCCAGCTTCCGGCGCCCGCATGGAAGATACACATCAGCGCCCAGATCCCGGCGCAGACCATAAAGCCAATCTTCAGGCCGATGACGTCAATCAGCCAGCCGCACAGGGGCTGGAAAATGGTATAGGCGATCTGGAACGCGCCGACGATCCAGGAGTATTGCTCGGTGGTGATCCCGAGGCTCTCTTTCAGTTCCGGGGCGAGGATCCCGAGTGAGTTACGGGTGATGTAGTTAACGGTGACGCCAAGTAAGAACAGCACCAGCACGTACCAGCGCAGGTTCTTGATGACGCGACGGGTTTTGCTTGTCGCTACGGTGTTATTGATGTCCTGACTCATTTTACTCTCCACAAGACGGACGGTAAGGGGACGGAGGTTCAGGTGTCACACGGATTTTTATGCCTTTGATTTCTATCCGTTTAAAATGCTTAAGTTGGTATACAACTAGTATGGAAGTTGTGTGACAAGTTCACCTTAAGGAAGAAAATGAGTGGGCAAAAGTGGATTTTGTGCAAAATTTCTCATAACTGACGTAAACCCTCTGGCATGATGCCCTTTATGTCAGCTATTGCCTGACCAATACGCTATGAAAATTTTTTCATTTCGCAAATGGAGCCAGATCACAAAATGGACAAAAGGCTAAAAATCAGCGAAATCGCGGCCCGGACGCAGCTCTCGATCAGCACCGTGTCGCGAGTGCTGGCGGGAAAAGCGAATACCAGTGAGAAAGCGCGCGCGAAGGTGCTGGCGTGCGCGCGGGAGCTGGGGGTGATGGACGGCATGGCGGCAGGGCGTCTGCTGCTTAACAGCCTGGTGGTTTTTGCCCCGCAGCGGGCGTTTGACGAGCGGTCCGACATCTTTTACTACCGCGTGATCCAGAGCGTGAGTAAAGGCCTGGCGTCCCACGATGTGCGTCTTCGCTACTGCGCGCTGGAAGAGAACGACAGTGACGCCCAGCTGTTTCTGGCACGCATGAACGAAGCGGACACCCAGGCGGCAATCCTTCTTGGCATCGACGATCCCCATATCCACGATCTGGCAGTGGACGTCGGTAAACCCTGCATGCTGATTAACTGCCGCGACCGGCACATGCGTCTGCCTGCCGTCGCGCCGGATCATCGCGCTATCGGCGAGCGGGCGGCGGAATATCTGTTCGAGATGGGACATCGTGAGGTGATGAACGTGCTGTGCCTGCGCCGCTACACCATGGAGCTGCGCCTGGCGGGGATCCGCGACGCGTGGCAGTCTCACAACCTGAAATTTAACGATAAACGCGATCTGCTGGTGGTGCCCAGCTTCAGCGCGCGCGAAACGGAACAGATGGTCAGCAGCTGGCTCAGTGAAGTGCAGGGGAAGGATTTACCTACCGCGTTCCTGGTCGGCGGCGACTTTATGGCGGCGGGCACCATTAGCGCCTTACAAAACCACGGCCTGCGCGTGCCGCAGGACGTGTCGGTGATGAGCATTGACGGCTTTAACCTGGCGGCGATTCAGGATGTTCCATTAACGGCGGTGCACGTTCCGCGCGATGAGCTGGGAACCGAAGCGGTATATATGCTCCAGCAGCGGCTGATGCGCCAGGACGCGCCGGTGGGGACGTTACTGCTTAACGGCACGCTGGCCGTGCGGGAATCGGTACGGCGGATACGTCAGGGGAAACGACGCACCGCCGTGGAGCGGGAAGGGCTGTACGACAGTTAAACCATGCCCAGCGCGCGCTTGCCGTGGATGTTGAGATCGTTCACGGTAAAGCGGTCCTGCCAGCTCTTTTCATAATCCTCGCGCGGGAAGTCTCCCGGCGATGCGCCGGTTTCCAGCGCTTCCTTGACCTTTTTCGCGTAGGCGAGATTTTTCTCGCACATCGGCGCGGCAGGAATGTACATCACGTTGCCCCAGCCCTGCTGATTTTCCACCGGCGCGACGGAATGGATCACATCGCAGTGCCACCACACGGAATCGCCCGCATCGAGTGCCGGAATGCTTGTCAGCGCCTCGATCAGCAGCGGGTGCCACTTCTCGGAAACCGGCAGCACGCGCCCCGGCGCCACGCCGCAAAGCTCGTCTTCCGGCACGTCGTCCAGCAGCGGCCGCAGCAGAATGTAGGCCATCGCTTCCGGGATGGGCACGACGTGCAGCAGCCCCTGACCGGGGATCATATCCGACAGCGCCGTCCAGCCCTGGAAGGTCCGGAATACCGAGCATTTGGTGGTGTTATCGACGGTGTACTCTTCCACTTCGGTACGGTGCGCGGCGTTCCACGGATCGTATTTCTCGACGTTACCGTCAAACACGCGGGCAAAGACCTGCTGATAGGCAGGCAGCAGCCAGCGCTCCAGCGCGCCGGAGTCGGTATGCGCGCCCAGTCCTTTCGAGGTAGTACCCGGCGGACGGCGGCGGATACGGTCCGGGTAAATCACGCTCACGTCCGGGTCGAACCACTGCTTGCCGTTGCTCTCGAATGTCCACAAACGGTTCAGGAACGACTGCACCTGCGCCATCTCTTCGCTCTGGCGCGCCTGCATTTGCGCCTGAGACCAGTAAATCGGGTAAATCTCCGGACGAGAGGCCGTCAGGGTGCCGAAGAAGTTATCGCCCGGGCCTTTGTAGACCTCGTCAAACTTGTTCAGATCGAGGTAGTCGAGCATCGACTGATCCCACGCCAGCGCCTGCTCGCGCGGGAAATGACCTTTAATCACCGCGCAGCCGCGGCGTTTAACGGCCTCGCGCTGTGCGTCGGTAATCGTGCCGTTTTTCACATCCGCAAACGGAATCACCGGCCAGACGGATTCGCCTTTGTTCTTAAGCGCGTTGATTTCCGCCACGCGGGTGGCAATTTTGTCGCTGAGCTTATTAAACACTGCCTGCACGTCGCCGATCTGCGCGCGCAGCTCACGTTTTAACTGACGGATTGCCGCTTTGTGGTCCGATGGTAAGGTTTCACTGGTAAAGGTCATAACTGCCTCGCATCTTTCATTCGAAAGTAAAAATATCTACAAGTGATACTTTAAGTTAAAAATAAGTTAATGCAAGTTTAAAAACTTGACGCAAGCCACAGGACGGAAAAAGAGTGAGAGGCCGGAGCGACGCTCCGGCGAGGAAAGGATCAGACGTCGAACGGGGAATGGTTGTCGAGCACGGCCTGAATGACGTTCAGCGCGCCCTGATGGTTGTTGTCGTCGGTGCCGTAGCGGCTGATTTCTTTGATGCTCTCTGCTGCGTTGCCCATCGCAAAGGAATATTTCACCAGCTTCAGCATCTCGGCATCGTTGCCGCTGTCGCCAATGGCCACGCACTCCTGCGGGGAGATTTTCCAGCGTTTCAGCAGACGGCTAATGCCGTTGGCCTTGTGCAGGCCGGGGATAATCAAATCAACAAAACCAAAGCCGCTGGTGACCGGCTTCATGATGCCGTCCAGGGAGACGTGCAGTTTATCCACCAGATTAGGGATATCGCTGTCCGGCAGGTTCAGGGAGAACTTAAACAGCACGTCGTCAATTTCGCGGTAATCGCTGATGCGCTTTAAGCGATGATAGTGCTTTGACATCAGCGCCACGAATTCTTCAGGAGCCTGGTCGCTGACCCAGGCGCTCTCCAGCCCGCAGGCCACGAAGTTCAGCCCTTTGTCTTTCAGCAGTTCGCCAATCACGATCTGCGATTCATGACGCGTCAGCTCGCCGTGGAAAATCTGTTCGCCGCGATCGAACACCAGCGCGCCGTTTTCCGCCACGAAGGAGATCCTGTCTTTCAGCGCCGGAAAGAAGGAGATGAGCTGGTAATACTGGTTGCCGCTGGCGACAACGAATTCAATGTCTCGGGCTTTAAGCTGTTCAAACTGTGCCTGGAAGCGGTCACGATCGTACTGCTTGGCATCATCAAGGAAAGTTCCGTCCATATCGGTGACGATAACTTTAACGGTCATACTGTGCTCCTGGGTCACTGCGTTTTGAAACATTCTAATAACAAGGTGACGGGGAGCACAAATTTAATTTCATTCGAAAGTAAAAGCGAAACGGCAACCTGGGTTGCCGTTTTTAGTGTTTTCTCCCTCTCCCCGTGGGAGAGGGTCGGGGTGAGGGGATATGCCGTTACAGCGTGTGCTCAGTACGGGCGATAATATCGTCCTGCGCATCCGGCGACAGGGCGGTGAAGAACGCCGAGTAGCCCGCGACGCGCACCACCAGGTCACGATACTGGTCAGGATGTTTCTTCGCTTCCAGCAGCGTTTCGCGCGAGACGATGTTGTACTGGATATGCCAGCCTTTATGCACCTCGAAGAAGGTGCGCAGCAGCACCATCAGCTTCTGGCGATCGCTGTCGTTTTCCAGCGTCGACGGGTTCAGCTTCTGGTTAAGCAGCACGCCGCCGAGAATCGCTTCCGTCGGCAGTTTACCCACCGAGCCAATTACCGCCGTCGGGCCGAGGTGGTCCGTACCGGAGGCCGGGCTTGCCCCTTCCGCCAGCGGGGTGTGCGCCTTACGTCCGTCCGGCGTGGCCATAGTTGCTGCGCCAAACGGCACGTTTGCGGAGATGGAAGAGGTGCCCGCGTAGTAGTTACCGCCAATCGGGCCGCGGCCGTAGCGCGGGTTGTGGTAATGCTTCAGCTCTTCGATGTAGGTCTGGTAGGCGCGCGTCAGCAGCATGTCCACGCTGTCGTCGTCGTTGCCGTACTTCGGCGCGCCGTTGATCAGACGCTGACGCAGCTGCTCGTGGGTCAGCCCGTCGAAGTCATCCGCCAGCGCCGCCGCCAGCTGCTGCTGACCAATAGTGCCCTGTTCGAACACCAGCTTCTTCACCGCAGCCAGGCTGTTGCCGAGGTTGGCGATACCCACCTGCAGGCCGGAGACCCAGTCGTACTTCGCGCCGCCCTGCTTGATGCTTTTCGCGCGTTCGATGCAGTCGTCCACCAGCGCCGAGCAGAGAATATCGTGGACGTTCTCTTCCAGCATGGTGTCCACCACGTACTCAATCTCGATGGATTTGCGGGTGTAGTAGCGGATCTGGCTGTCCCACGCCGCCATCACTTCGTCGAAGTTGTCGAAGTTACCGGCGGAGAGCGCTTTCTCCTGCGGCAGGAACACCTTGCCGCTGGTGGCGTCGCGGCCGCCTTCCAGCGCGGCCAGCATCACGCGGGCGAAGTTGATAAAGCTCATGCCGGTGCAGCGGTAGCCCCACTTGCCGCCAACCGCGGTTTCGATGCAGCCGATGGCCGCGTAGTCGTAGGCGTCGTCTCGTTCAACGCCGAGCTTGATGAATTCCGGAATGACGATTTCATCGTTGTTGAACGCGGGCATCCCGAAGCCGCAGCGGATCACCTGCACGCAGGCGTCGAGGAAGTCGTTGCTCATGCCCGCGTGGTAGCGCACGCTCAGGTTCGGCTGGGTGGAGCGCAGGCGACCGCACGATTCCAGAATCGCGTAGGAGAGCGGGTTCACCGCGTCCATCGGCTCACCGTTGACCAGCTTCTGGCCGCCGATGGTGACGTTCTGGTACAGCGGGCTACCGGCGGAAGCCTTGGAGTGCGAGCCGGAGCGGATTTTGTTCACTTCCAGCAGCTTCAGCCAGCAGCAGTGCAGCAGCTCGATAGCGTGTTCGCGGTCGAGGCTGTGGTTCAACTCGACGTCGCGGCGGTAGTACGGATAGAGATACTGGTCCATACGCGCGAAGGAGACGGAATGGCCGTTGGACTCAATCTGCAGGATCAGCTGAATGAAGTAGCACAGCTGCAGCGCCTGCCAGAAGTTTTTTGGCGGCTCGTGGGCAATCACGTCGCAGTTTTCCGCCATCGCCAGCAGCTCGTCGCGGCGGCTTTCGCGGGTTTCGGTGGACGCCATTTCACGCGCCAGATCGGCAAAGCGTTTGATGTGCAGGCTTACGGCTTCCAGCACGATATCGATCGCCTTCAGGAACTGGTCGCCGTGCAGGTCTTCCAGCACCGTCAGGTTGATGCGCGTGCGGCGCTCGGCCACCTTAGCGCGCAGGCCGTCGAGGCCTTTTTCCAGCACCAGCGGGAAGTTGACCGCCAGGTGCGCGTCGCCGGAGGTCATGTTGCCTTCGGCTTTGATAATGCCGGTTTCCAGCAGGCCTTTTTGCTCGTCGGTGAACATGCCGTAGCAGCGGTCCTGCACCGTCTGGCCGCGCCACCACGGGCAGATGTCGTGCAGCACGCGCTTGTTCTCTTCGCTCACCGCAAAGCCCGCGCCCGGGCGGTCCGCCAGATCGTCGATCTCTTTCTCAATCCAGGAGACGGTGTATTCCGGGAAAATCGGCGCGGCGCGCACTTCGCTTGCCTGGTTACCGATAATCAGCTCGTCGTGTTTGATCCAGATGGTACGCTCGGCCAGGTGATGCGCCAGCGCCAGAGCGCGGCGTACCGGGATCGGCTTGTCCATGTGCTGCTGGTACATTTCGGTGTAATGCTGGGCGCGCTCGGTACAGACCGGCGGCTTAACGATATGCACCAGCGCCGTTTTGTGCGCTTTAATGCGCTCGCTGAGGGTGTTGAGATTCAGGGTTGTCATAGGTTTATCCTCGTAAGGTCGCGGTTAACCCTTTCTGGCAGGCGTATTGCTGCGCGAAATCCAGCAGGGCAGGGTTATCCAGCGGTTTGTCAGGGGCAGAGTAGGCTTGGCCGAGCAGGGTGTATTTGTTCATGCCCAGCGTGTGATACGGCAGAAAATGAATATCGTCGACGCCGAGCTCGTCGGCGGCGAAGTTGGTAATGGCGGTGATGGACGCTTCGTCAGCGTTAAAGCCCTGGATCAGCGGCACGCGGATGGTGATTTTTTTCCCGGCGACGGCAAGGCGCTTCAGGTTGTCCAGGATTCGCTTAGCCGAACCGTCCGTCCACTGTTTGAACACCTCACCGTCGACGTGCTTCAGGTCGGCGAGGAACAGATCGACGTAGGGTAATGACGGCTCGATATAGTGCCACGGCACGTGAAGGCAGGTTTCCACGGCGGTATGGATCCCCTGTTCGTGGCTGGCTTTAAACAGGGCATGTGCCAGCTCAGGGGTCATAAACGGCTCGCCGCCGGAGAGGGTGATCCCGCCGCCGCTGCGGTCGTAGAAGGGTTTATCGCGCAGTACGGTCGCCATGATCTCCTCGACCTGCTGTTCTTCACCGCAGACGGTCAGCGCCTGCGTCGGGCAGCAGTCAGCAAGGGCGTTGAGCGTGGCTTCATCAAGCTTCTCGCGGTGGATAACCAGCCCGTTCAGCGCGCGTTCGATGCAGCCCGGTGCCGCCTGCTGGCACAGGTCACAGCCGTCCAGGCACAGGCGCGCGTCAAACAGCACGTCCCGGCTGCGGGAGCGGCTTTCCGGGTTCTGGCACCAGCGACAGCCCAGCGAGCAGCCTTTCAGGAACACCACGGTTCTAATACCGGGGCCATCGTGGGTAGAGTAACGCTGAATATTGAAGATCATGATTTCGCCTCTCGTATTGCATATGAAGATTAAATTACTTTCGAATGAAAGTTATCTTGATACAGGTCAACTACTGAGCAGGTTTTGTCGTGATAGGGTAAGTGCAGGCTAAATTTGAGGGTGACATCATGGAACTTTATCTCGACACATCTGACGTTGCGGCAGTCAAAAAGCTGGCGCGTATCTTCCCGCTGGCAGGTGTAACCACCAACCCAAGCATTGTGGCGGCAGGTAAAACGCCGCTGGACGAGCTGCTGCCAGCGCTGCACGACGCGCTGGGCGGCAAAGGCCGTCTGTTCGCCCAGGTGATGGCGACCACCGCCGAAGGGATGGTGGAGGACGCGCGCAAGCTGCGCGCCATCATTAACGACCTTGTAGTAAAAGTGCCGGTGACCGCAGAAGGGCTGGCGGCGATCAAGATGCTGAAAGCGGAAGGGATCCCGACGCTGGGTACGGCGGTTTACGGTGCTGCGCAGGGGATGCTCTCCGCGCTGGCGGGGGCGGAGTATGTAGCGCCTTACGTTAACCGCGTGGACGCGCAGGGCGGGGACGGGATCCAGACCGTGGTTGAACTGCAACAGCTGCTGACATTGCACGCCCCGCAGTCAAAGGTGCTGGCCGCGAGCTTCAAAACGCCGCGTCAGGCGCTGGACTGCCTGCTGACGGGCTGCGAGTCCATCACGCTGCCGCTGGACGTGGCGCAGCAGTTTATTACCTCTCCGGCCGTGGATGCGGCGATTGTGAAGTTTGAGCAGGACTGGCAGGGGGCGTTTGGACGGACGTCGATCTAACGGGTGCGGCCTGATGCCCTCACCCCAACCCTCTCCCACAGGGAGAGGGAGCAAACACTAAAACGGCAACCTGAAGGTTGCCGTTTGCTTTAACCTCCGCAAACCTCACACCCCGGGTTACGCATCAGCTTCATCTCGCGGAACTGGCAGGTCATCGCGTCATACATTACGATTTTCCCCGCCGCAGGGGTGCCGTAGCGCGCCAGCACTTTGATCGCTTCCATCGCCTGCAGGGAGCCAATCACGCCGACCAGCGGCGCCATCACGCCCGCCTCAACGCAGGTCAGCGCGTTCTCGCCGAACAGGCGGCTCAGGCAGCGGTAGCAGGGTTCACCTTCCGCATACGTGAAGACGCTGATTTGCCCCTCCATGCGGATCGCCGCGCCGGAGACCAGCGGGATTTTGTGGGCAAAGCAGCCCGCGTTCAGCTGGTTACGGACCGTGACGTTATCGGTGCAGTCCAGCACCAGGTCATGCTGCGCAATCTGCGCGGACAGCACGTCGTCATCCAGCATCGCGTCAATCAGGGTGAACTGAACGTTGGGGTTGATGCGCGCCAGCGCCGTGCGGGCAGAGTCCACTTTAGGCTTTCCAACCGTCGCATCGCTGTGCAGCGTCTGGCGCTGGAGATTTGACACCGACACGGTATCAAAATCCAGCAGCGTCATTCTGCCCACGCCCGCCGCCGCAAGATACTGCGCGGCGGCGCAGCCCAGGCCACCCAGACCAACAACCAGCACGCTTGCTGCCTTAAGCGCTTCCTGGCCTTCGAAATCAAACCCGCGCAGCACAATCTGGCGGTTGTAGCGCATCATCTCCGGGTCGCTCAGCTCCACCGTCATGTCAGCCTCCGAACAGGTGGTTAAAACGCTCGATCTCAACCCACTCGCCTGCTTCCACATTGCCGCGCTCGCGCTCCAGGACGATAAAGCAGTTGCCCTGGCTGAAGGAGCTGAAAATGTGTGAGCCCTGGTGCCCGGTGGTGCTCACTTCCAGCTCGCCGTCAGCGTTGCGCGCCAGGATGCCGCGCTGGAAATCGAGGCGGCCCGGCGATTTTTTCAGGCGCGTGGCGGCGCGCACGCGCTGGCGTTCCGGCAGCGGGCTGGCGCTGTTGCCGGAAAGCTTCGCCAGCAGCGGGATCACCAGCTGGTAGAAGGTGAGTGCCGCCGAGACCGGATTACCCGGCAGGCCGCAGAACCAGCCGCGCGTGAGCTTGCCAAACGCGAACGGTTTTCCCGGCTTGATGGCCAGCTTCCAGAAGGCGATTTCACCCAGCTCTTCAAGGATGGTTTTGGTGTAATCCGCTTCGCCCACGGAGACGCCGCCGGAGCTGATGACCACGTCGGCTGCGTTATCCGCCTCGATAAACGCGGCTCGCAGTTTTTCCGGATCGTCAGGAATAATGCCGAGGTTAATCACCTCGCAGCCCAGCTGCTCCAGCATCAGGTGTACCGCCAGGCGGTTGGTGTCGTAAATCTGGCCGTCCTGCAGCGGCTGGCCCGGAAGCTGCAGCTCGTCGCCGGTGGAGAAAACGGCCACGCGCACTTTACGGATAACGTCGATTTCAGCCACGCCGAGCGACGCCAGCACCGGCAGCTCACCTGCCGTCAGCTTCTGCCCGGCGGCAAAGACCGTCGCGCCAAGGGTGATATCTTCGCCCGTGCGGCGGATGTTCTGGCCCGCTTTAACGTTCGCGGTAAAACGCACGCCGTCGTCGGTCTGTTCGGTCTCTTCCTGCATCACCACGGCGTCGCAGCCGGCCGGAACCGGCGCGCCGGTCATGATGCGTACGCAGGTGCCCGCAGGCCATTCACAGCTAAACGGCTGACCCGCAAAGGCTTTACCCGCCACCGGTAGGGCGTTACCCGTCTGGAGATCCGCCAGGCGCACCGCGTAACCGTCCATCGCGGAATTATCAAACCCCGGCACGTTAAGCGGAGAGACGATATCGCGCGCGGCAATACGGCCAAAACAGCGCACGAGGGGCAGCGTCTCAACGTCATGCAGCGGGGAAATACGGTCAAGCATCTGCGTGAGTGCCGTCTCAAGCGGCATCAGTCCGGCGGTAAAATCCATGGTGGGCTCCTGCGGAGTAACAACGAAAGCGCTCATTATGGCAGAAAAGTGCGGCTAATTGTATGACCCGATGGGTGTACGCTTTACATCACAGTTACGTCTTTCTATATTCAAAAATCATCTGAAGTTTCATCGACGATAATGATATTTATAGAAAAAGCCGCAAATCAGGCTAACGGGTGATGCGAATGGTTAATGCGGTAATCGCAATTCATGGTGGCGCCGGGGCAATCACCCGAGCACAGCTCAGTCCCGAGCAGGAAAAGCGCTATATCGACGCGCTGTACGCCATTGTGGAAACGGGTCAGAAAATGCTGGAGGCGGGCGAAAGCGCGCTGGACGTGGTCACCGAGGCGGTGCGCCTGCTGGAAGAGTGCCCGTTATTTAATGCGGGGATCGGTTCGGTCTTTACCCGGGATGAAACGCACGAGCTGGATGCCTGCGTGATGGACGGCGTCACCCTGAAAGCGGGCGCCGTGGCGGGCGTGAGTCATCTGCGCAATCCGGTGCTGGCGGCGCGTCTGGTGATGGAGGCGAGTCCGCACGTCCTGCTCACAGGGGCCGGGGCAGAGGCGTTTGCCTTCGGGCACGGAATGGAACCGGTATCGCCGGATCTGTTTTCCACCGAGGAGCGCTATCAGCAGCTGCTGGAAGCCCGTTCGGCGGGCATGACGCAGCTTGACCATACAGCGCCGCTTGATGAAACCACCAAAATGGGCACGGTCGGCGCGGTGGCGCTGGATAAGGCCGGAAACCTCGCGGCGGCAACCTCAACGGGCGGGATGACCAACAAGCTGCCCGGGCGCGTCGGCGATAGCCCGCTGCCGGGCGCCGGCTGCTACGCCAATAACGCGACGGCGGCGGTGTCGTGTACCGGAACCGGGGAAGTGTTTATTCGCGCCCTCGCGGCCTACGACATCACCGCGCTGATGGATTACGGCGGTTTAAGCCTCAGCGAAGCCTGCGAGCGCGTGGTGATGGAGAAACTGCCTGCCCTGGGCGGCGTCGGCGGGCTCATTGCGGTGGATCGTGAGGGCAACGTGGCCCTGCCGTTCAACAGCGAAGGTATGTACCGCGCCTGGGGCTATGCCGGTGATGAACCGAGCACGGGCATCTATCGTGAATAAGGGGGCAGCGCGTGCCGCACAGTGAAGAACTGGACAACCGCGAAGTGCTGGCTGTCCATCAGCTCAATATTGCGTTTCAGGAAGAGCGGCAGTTCATCCCCGCAGTACAGAATTTATCGTTCACGCTCAGGCGCGGCGAGACGCTGGCGATTGTTGGCGAGTCCGGATCCGGTAAATCGGTCACCGCGCTGGCGCTGATGCGCCTGCTGGAACAGACGGGCGGGCAAATCAGCAGCGAGAAAATGCTCCTGCGCCGCCGTAACCGTCAGGTCATTGATTTAAATGAGCTGAGCGGTTCGCAGATGCAGGGCGTGCGCGGGGCGGATATTGCGATGATCTTCCAGGAGCCGATGACCTCCCTGAACCCGGTTTTCCCGGTCGGGGAACAAATCGCCGAGTCCATCCGCCTGCATCAGGGGCTGAGCGGCGATGAAGCGCTCAAAGAGGCCCGACGGATGCTGGAACTGGTGCGCATCCCGGAGGCGCAGGCCATTCTGGGTCGCTACCCGCATCAGCTTTCCGGCGGCATGCGCCAGCGGGTGATGATTGCCATGGCGCTCTCCTGCCGTCCGGCGGTGCTGATTGCCGATGAACCGACGACGGCGCTGGACGTGACGATTCAGGCGCAGATCCTGCAGCTCATCAAAGTGCTGCAGCAGGAGATGGAGATGGGGGTGATATTCATCACCCACGATATGGGCGTAGTCGCCGATATCGCCGATCGGGTGCTGGTGATGCACAAGGGCAGCGCGGTGGAAACCGGCCCGGTTGAGCAGATTTTTCACGCGCCCGTGCATCCTTACACCAAAGCGCTGCTGGCGGCGGTTCCGCGCCTGGGGGCGATGAACGGCAGCGATTTGCCGCGCCGCTTCCCGCTGATTTCTCTTGAGGCGTCTGAGCTGCAGGAGGAGGAGCGCGAGCAGGACACCGTGGTGCCGGGTAAGCCCATTCTGGAAGTGCGCGATCTGGTCACCCGTTTTCCGCTGCGCAGCGGCGTACTGAACCGCGTTAAGCGCGAAGTGCACGCGGTTGAAAACGTCAGTTTCGATCTTTGGCCGGGCGAAACGCTGGCGCTGGTGGGGGAGTCCGGCTGCGGTAAATCCACCACCGGGCGCGCGTTGCTCCGTCTGGTGGAATCACAGGAAGGCAGCATTACCTTTAACGGCGAGCGCATTGATACCCTTCCGGACAGCAAGCTGCAGGCGGTGCGGCGGGATATTCAGTTTATTTTCCAGGACCCGTATGCCTCCCTCGATCCGCGCCATACGGTGGGGTATTCGATCATGGAGCCGCTGCGGGTACATAACCTGCTCGACGGCGAAGCGGCCCAGCGTCGCGTGGCCTGGCTGCTGGAGCGCGTCGGCCTGAAGCCGGAGCACGCATGGCGTTATCCGCACGAGTTTTCCGGCGGACAGCGGCAGCGTATCTGCATCGCCCGCGCGCTGGCGCTGAACCCGAAAGTGGTGATTGCCGATGAATCCGTCTCGGCGCTGGATGTCTCTATCCGGGCGCAAATCATCAACCTGCTGCTGGATTTACAGCGGGATATGGGCATTGCCTTCCTGTTTATCTCGCACGATATGGCGGTGGTCGAGCGCATCAGCCATCGCGTGGCGGTGATGTTTATGGGGCAGATCGTGGAGATTGGGCCGCGAAGGGCGGTGTTTGAAAACCCGCAGCACCCGTACACCCGCAAGCTTATTGCGGCGGTCCCGGTTGCCGATCCGGCGCATCGTCACGGCCAGCGCGTGCTGCTGCAGGATGAAATGCCGAGCAATATTCATAAACGCGGCGAGGCCGTGGAGCGCGTGACGCTGCGCGAGGTCGGGCCGGGTCATTTCGTCGCTCCCCCGCGTCAGGACAACGCTTTTTCGCGGTTATAACTTACAACAGGCAGGAGAACACAATGGTTACATTTGTAGCGCGTAGATGGTTGTTAGCCGCGAGCGTGACGGCAGCCCTGGCCGCTGCCCCCGCGTTCGCTGCCAAAGATGTGGTGGTCGCCGTCGGCTCCAATTTCACCACGCTCGATCCGTATGACGCCAACGACACGCTCTCTCAGGCGGTGGCGAAATCGTTCTATCAGGGCCTGTTTGGCCTCGATAAAGAGATGAAGCTCAAAAACGTGCTGGCGGAGGGGTATACCGTGTCCGACGACGGGCTGGTGTATACCATCAAACTCAGGACCGGCGTGAAGTTCCAGGACGGGACAGACTTCAATGCGGAGGCGGTGAAGGTTAACCTGGACCGCGCCAGCAATCCGGAAAATAGCCTCAAGCGCTATAACCTGTATAAAAATATCGCCAGCACCGAGGTGGTCGACCCGGCGACGGTCAAAATCACCCTGAAAGAGCCGTTCTCCGCGTTTATCAATATCCTGGCGCATCCGGCAACGGCGATGATTTCCCCTGCCGCGCTGAAAAAATACGGCAAGGAGATCGGCTTCCACCCTGTTGGCACCGGCCCTTACGAACTGCTCACCTGGAACCAGACCGATTTTGTGAAGGTGAAGAAATTCGCGGGATACTGGCAGCAGGGGCTGCCGAAGCTCGACACCATCACCTGGCGCCCGGTGGTGGACAACAACACCCGCGCGGCGATGCTGCAAACCGGCGAGGCGCAGTTTGCCTTCCCGATCCCCTATGAGCAGGCCGCCATTTTGCAGAAAAACAGCAAGCTGGAGCTGGTCGCCAGCCCGTCGATCATGCAGCGCTACATCAGCATGAACGTCACGCAAAAGCCGTTCGATAACCCGAAGGTGCGTGAAGCCATCAACTACGCCATTAACCGTCAGGCGCTGGTGAAGGTCGCTTTTGCCGGCTATGCCACCCCGGCCACCGGCGTGCTGCCGCCGGCGATCGCCTATGCGCAAAGCTATCAGCCGTGGCCGTACGATCCGGCTAAAGCGCGCGAGCTGCTGAAAGAGGCGGGCTTCCCGAACGGTTTCAGCACCACGCTGTGGTCCTCGCATAATCACAGTACCGCCCAGAAGGTGCTGCAATTTACCCAGCAGCAGCTGGCGCAGGTGGGGATCAAGGTACAGGTCACCGCAATGGATGCCGGACAGCGTGCGGCAGAAGTGGAGGGGAAAGGGCAGAAAGAGAGCGGCGTGCGGATGTTCTACACCGGCTGGACGGCCTCGACCGGTGAAGCCGACTGGGCGCTGTCGCCGCTGTTTGCCTCGCAAAACTGGCCGCCAACCCTGTTCAACACCGCGTTTTACAGCAACCCGCAGGTGGACAAAGACCTGGCCGATGCCCTGAAAACCACCAAACCGGAAGAGAAGGCGCGCCTCTACAAAGACGCGCAGGATATTATCTGGAAAGAGTCACCGTGGGTGCCGCTGGTGGTGGAGAAACTGGTGTCAGCCCATAACAAAGCATTGACCGGGTTCTACATCATGCCGGACACGGGCTTTAGCTTTGACGATGCGGATTTAAAATAAACCTCATGCTGAATTATGTTTGTAAACGCCTGCTGGGGCTTATTCCGACGCTGCTGATTGTGGCGGTCCTGGTGTTTTTGTTTGTCCATATGCTGCCGGGCGATCCGGCGCGTCTGGTCGCCGGGCCTGAGGCGGATGCCACCGTTATTGACCTGGTGCGTAAGCAGCTTGGCCTCGACCAGCCGCTGTATATGCAGTTCATCCATTACATTTGCAACGTTCTGCAGGGCGATTTTGGTATCTCAATGGTGTCGCGCCGTCCGGTGTCGGAGGAGATTGCCAGCCGCTTTATGCCGACGTTCTGGTTAACGATAGCCAGCATGAGCTGGGCGGTCGTGTTCGGGCTTGGCGCCGGGATTATCGCGGCCGTCTGGCGCAACCGCTGGCCGGACAAGCTCGGCATGGCGCTGGCGGTGACCGGCATCTCCTTCCCGGCGTTCGCGCTGGGGATGCTGCTGATGCAGATCTTCTCCGTCGAACTGGGCTGGCTGCCGACCGTCGGGGCTGATACCTGGAAGCACTACATCCTGCCTTCCATGACGCTGGGGGCTGCCGTTTCGGCGGTAATGGCCCGCTTTACCCGCGCCTCGTTCGTTGACGTGCTGAGCGAAGATTATATTCGCACCGCGCGGGCGAAAGGGGTCAGCGAGAAGTGGGTCATTCTCAAGCACGGATTCCGCAATGCGATGATCCCGGTAGTGACGATGATGGGGCTGCAGTTTGGCTTTCTGCTCGGCGGCTCGATCGTCGTGGAAAAGGTCTTCAACTGGCCGGGGCTGGGACGCCTGCTTGTTGATTCCGTCGAGATGCGCGACTACCCGGTGATTCAGGCGGAAGTCCTGCTTTTCTCGCTGGAGTTTATTCTTATCAACTTAGTGGTGGACGTGCTCTACGCCGCCATTAACCCGGCCATCAGGTACAAGTAAGATGCGATTGTTGAACTGGCGACGTCAGGCCGTTTTAAACGCGATGCCGGGGCTAAAACCGGACCACGTCCGCACCCCGTGGTCTGAATTCTGGCGGCGTTTTCGCCGTCAGCCGGTCGCGATGACCGCGGGGCTGTTTGTGCTGCTGCTGATTGCGGTGGCGGTGATTGCGCCGTGGGTGGCGCCGTTTGATGCGGAAAACTATTTTGACTACGACCGTCTGAACGACGGACCGTCGATGCTTCACTGGTTCGGCGTGGACTCACTCGGGCGCGATATCTTTAGCCGCGTGCTGGTCGGGGCGCAGATCTCGCTTGCCGCCGGGGTGTTCGCGGTGCTGATTGGCGCGGCCATCGGTACCGTGCTGGGCCTCGTTGCCGGGTATTACGAAGGCTGGTGGGACCGCATCATCATGCGCATCTGCGACGTGCTGTTTGCTTTTCCCGGCATTCTGCTGGCGATTGCCGTGGTGGCGATCATGGGCAGCGGCATGGCGAACGTCATCATTGCGGTCGCGGTCTTTTCGATTCCGGCGTTCGCGCGGCTGGTGCGCGGCAATACGCTGGTGCTGAAACAGCAGACGTTTATCGAATCCGCGCGCAGCATGGGGGCCAGCGATGCCACCATCCTGTTCAGCCATATTTTGCCGGGTACGGTGTCGTCCATCGTGGTCTATTTCACCATGCGCATCGGCGTGTCGATTATCTCGGCGGCCAGCCTGTCGTTTCTGGGGCTAGGGGCGCAGCCTCCGACGCCGGAGTGGGGCGCGATGCTGAACGAGGCGAGGGCGGATATGGTGATTGCGCCGCACGTGGCGATCTTCCCGAGTCTGGCGATTTTCCTCACCGTGCTGGCGTTTAACCTGCTGGGGGACGGGCTGCGCGACGCGCTGGATCCGAGGATTAAGGGGTAGGCTTTTGCTTGCCCCTCACCCCGGCCCTCTCCCCAAAGGGGCGAGGGTGAAAAACCGCACCCAGCAGTCCCCTCTCCCCAGTGGGGAGAGGGTTAGGGTGAGGGGGAAAGGAGATTAAACCCGGCTACCCCACAGATCATACTCGTCCGCGTTTTCAACCTTCACGCGAATAATATCACCCGGCTTAACGTTGGTTTCGCCGTTCAGGTACACCGCGCCGTCGATTTCAGGGGCATCCGCCATGCTGCGGCCAATCGCGCCTTCTTCGTCCACTTCGTCAACGATCACCATGATCTCGCGGCCCACCTTTTCCTGCAGACGCTCGGCAGAGATCTGCTGCTGCAGCTGCATGAAGCGGTTCCAGCGCTCTTCTTTCACCTCTTCCGGCACCTGGTCCGCCAGCTCGTTGGCGGTTGCGCCTTCTACCGGGCTGTACTTGAAGCAGCCTACGCGGTCCAGACGCGCTTCTTTCAGGAAGTCGAGCAGCATCTGGAAGTCTTCTTCGGTTTCACCCGGGAAGCCGACGATGAAGGTGGAGCGCAGGGTCAGATCCGGGCAGATCTCGCGCCACTGCTTGATGCGCGCCAGCTGACGATCAACGGAGCCAGGACGCTTCATTAGCTTCAAGATACGCGGGCTGGCGTGCTGCAGCGGGATATCCAGGTACGGCAGAATTTTGCCTTCCGCCATCAGCGGGATCACGTCGTCAACGTGCGGATACGGATAGACGTAGTGCAGACGCGTCCAGATACCGAGCTTAGACAGCTGTTCGCACAGGCCGACCATGCTGGTTTTCACCGGCTCGCCGTTGTGGAAACCGGAGCGGTGTTTAACGTCCACGCCGTAAGCCGAGGTGTCCTGGGAGATGACCAGCAGCTCCTTCACGCCCGCGTCGGCCAGACGTTTAGCTTCCGCCAGCACTTCACCAATCGGACGGCTCACCAGATCGCCACGCATGGACGGGATGATGCAGAAGGTGCAGCGATGGTTGCAGCCTTCGGAAATTTTCAGGTACGCGTAGTGGCGCGGCGTCAGCTTCACGCCCTGCTCTGGCACCAGGCTCAGGAACGGGTTGTGCTTTGGTTTTGGCACGTAGTGATGAACATGTTCCAGCACCTGCTCGTAGCTGTGCGGGCCGGTGATCTCCAGCACCTTCGGGTGCACTTCGCGGATCTGGTCTTCTTTCGCGCCCAGACAGCCGGTAACAATCACTTTGCCGTTTTCCGTCAGGGCTTCACCGATGGCTTCCAGTGATTCCTGAACCGCGCTGTCGATAAACCCGCAGGTGTTCACGATCACCATATCGGCGTTGTCGTAGCTTGGCACCACGTCATAGCCCTCGGTGCGCAGTTCGGTCAGGATGCGTTCGGAATCCACGAGGTTTTTCGGGCAGCCCAGGGAGACGAAGCCGATTTTCGGCTGGTGCGTAACATTGCTCATAGGTTAAAAATTCATCAATTATGGAGTTATCAGGGCGGGATTTTACAGCGTATCGCGGGGGATTTATACACTCTTTGCAAGGCGGAAGCGCCGGGCAGACGTTGTAACATTGTAAATAATGTTAATCAGTTAATAAAAATTGATCCCAGGCATTAAACTGTACAAAAAATGTACTTATCCTGATTATGCACAATGGCTGACAGAGGAGGAAAGAGCATGACCGTTGACAGACTAAAACGCGATCTGCTTAACAAGCTGATCAACGCCCGAATCGACCTGGCCGCGTACCTGCAGTTGAGGAAGGCAAAAGGGTATATGTCAGTCAGCGAAAGCGAACATCTGCGTGATAACCTGTTTGAACTTTGCAATTTCATGCGTGAAAAAGCACCGACCCTGAAGGCGGAATACGGCGAAAGTGAGCTGATCGCCCTGCGCCGCGCCGCTGAGGTACTTTCCATCGCTGGGGTATGTTTGATGAACGGACGCCACGACTGCCCGAATTTTATCGCTGTTAACGCGGAGAAGCTTGAAAACTGCCTGACCACGCTCTCTCTATGCATCATGTGCCTGAACGAGCACGAGAAGCTTGAACAGCACTGACCCAGGGGGAGGCAACTCCCCCTTCTGATTAAGCTTTTGTAAAAGTGGTAACGCGCCCGGATGCAGTGGCTAACCTTTATGCCATATGCCGATAAAGGAGCGCGTTATGCCTCGATCCTCGCTAATTTCCCTGCCTGCGCTGTTCATTCCGTTTTCGCTTCTTGCTGCCCCGGAGGCGGTCAAGGTTGAGGTGCTGCAAAACAAACTCGATCACCCCTGGTCTCTGGCGTTTCTGCCGGACAATAAAGGCCTGCTGGTAACCCTGAAGGGCGGTCAGCTCAAACGCTGGCAGGCCGGAAAAGGGCTGTCCGATCCGATTGTCGGCGTGCCGAAGGTCTGGGCAAACGGTCAGGGAGGATTGCTGGACGTGGTCCTCGACCCGGATTTTGAAAAATCACGCCGCATCTGGCTGAGCTTCGCCGAAGCCGGGAGTGACGGCAAGGCCGGAACGGCGGTGGGCTATGGCCGGCTGAGCGACGATCTGACGCGCATTGAAGCCTTCCAGGTGGTGTTCCGCCAGATGCCGAAACTCTCCACCGGGAACCATTTTGGTGGGCGACTGGTATTCGACGGCAAAGGCTCGCTCTTTATCGGACTCGGCGAGAATAACCAGCGTCCGACGGCGCAGGATCTGGATAAATTGCAGGGTAAAGTGGTGCGCCTCACCGAAGACGGAAAAGTGCCGCCGGATAACCCGTTTGTGAATACCCCCGGTGCGCGACCCGAAATCTGGTCTTACGGCATTCGCAACCCACAGGGGATGGCGATGAATCCCTGGAGCGACGCGCTGTGGCTGAACGAGCACGGTCCGCGCGGCGGGGATGAGATCAACATCCCGGAGAAAGGAAAGAACTACGGCTGGCCGCTGGCGACGCACGGCATTAACTACAGCGGTCTGAAAATTCCGGAAGCCAAAGGCGAGCACGTTGAGGGAACCGAAAAACCGCTGTTCGTCTGGAAAGTGTCGCCTGCCGTGAGCGGTATGGCGTTTTACAACAGCGACGTCTTCCCGCAGTGGAAAAACAAGCTGTTTATCGGCGCGCTGAAGGAAAAGGACGTTATCGTGCTGAGCGTGGACGGCAATAAGGTCACGGAGGATGGGCGAATTCTCGGCGACCGGGATAAACGTATTCGCGATGTGCGGGTGGGGCCGGACGGCTATTTATACGTTCTGACCGACGAGACGGACGGGCAGCTGTTAAAAGTCAGCCCGTCCGGTGCGTAATCAGGTGACCGGGATCATTACCACGTTGCGGTACGCCGGGCGATCGCTCAGCTGTTTTAGCCAGCGCTCAAGGTGAGGGCGCGGCGTCCACTTCAGGCCGAGGTTGGTCAGGTTCCAGACGAACGGCGCCACGGCAATATCGCCCACGCCGAACGCCTCACCGGAGAACCAGGCGTGCTTCGCCAGTTCGTCATCCATCATCGCAAACAGGTTTTCACACGCATCCTGAGCGGCATGAATGGCAGGGTAGTCGCGCTCGGCTTCAGGGGTTCTGACTAACCCCATCAGGATCACGCGGTGGGTTGGCGATAGCGTCTGGTTCGCCCAGTCCATCCACTTTTCACCCTGGGCGCGACGGGCCGGGCTTTCCACCCACAGGCGGCCCTGACCGTACTGAGCGGCGAGGTAACGGACAATGGTGTTGGATTCCCAAAGCGTCGCGTCGGTTTCATCATCGCGCAGCAGCGGCACCAGGCCGTTCGGGTTCATGGCCAGATAGTCGGCCTCTTTGTTCACGCCGAACGACATGCCGGCCATGATTTGATTGAACGGTAAATCCAGCTCTTCGAGCGTCCAGAGCACTTTCTTAACGTTGGTCGAGTTGTTCCTGCCCCATAGCGTAATCATATTTACTCCTGATGAGATGTGAATCCGGGTCAGCTTTCGCCATGGTGAGATAAACCTAACAATTACGCAACAGAAGACAAAAAAATCGTCTGAATCAAAGCGTATCTGAATGTTATTGCATAAACTTTAATAACTTTACCCTCGTTGGGTTTCTTTAACCGTTTTAGTGCGCTATTACTCATCGCTTCTTGCGACACGGTGATGTGACGTAATTTTTGAATGGACACTCGGGTGGCATTTATGACGCGTAAAATGACTTCTCTGCGCAGCCTTGCGACAGGCTCTGCGCTCCTTTTCCTGTTTGCACCAACGCTCTACGCAGCTGAACAGGCTGCGCCCGAAGCGCCGCCTGTGGATGCGCGCGCCTGGATCCTGATGGACTACTCCAGCGGTAAAGTGCTGGCGGAAGGCAACGCGGATGAGAAACTCGATCCGGCAAGCCTGACCAAAATCATGACCAGCTATGTGGTCGGCCAGGCGTTGAAAGCGGGCAAGATCAAGCTGGACGATATGGTCACCATCGGGAAAGATGCCTGGGCGACCGGCAACCCGGCGCTGCGGGGCTCTTCGGTGATGTTCCTGAAGCCTGGGGATCAGGTCTCCGTTTCCGATCTGAACAAAGGGGTAATTATTCAGTCGGGAAATGATGCGTGCATCGCGCTGGCCGATTACGTTGCCGGCAGCCAGGATTCTTTCATTGGCTTGATGAATGGCTACGCGCAGAAACTGGGCTTAACCAACACCACGTTCAAAACGGTTCACGGTCTGGATTCGCCGGGACAGTTCAGTACCGCGCGTGACATGGCGCTGCTGGGGAAAGCGCTGATCCACGACGTGCCGGATGAATACGCCATCCATAAAGAGAAAGAGTTTACCTTCAATAAAATCCGCCAGCCGAACCGCAACCGCCTGCTGTGGAGCAGCAATGTTAACGTGGACGGAATGAAGACCGGCACCACGGCGGGCGCGGGCTATAACCTGGTGGCCTCCGCGACCCAGGGCGACATGCGCCTGATTTCGGTGGTGCTGGGCACCAAAACCGACCGTATTCGCTTTAATGAGTCAGAAAAACTGCTGACCTGGGGCTTCCGCTTCTATGAAACCGTGACGCCGATTAAACCGGATGCCACGTTCGTCAGCCAGCGCGTCTGGTTTGGCGATAAGAGTGAAGTCAATCTCGGGGCGGGTGAAGGCGGCTCGGTGACCATTCCGCGCGGTCAGCTGAAAAACCTGAAGGCCAGCTATACCCTGACCGACCCGCAGCTTACGGCTCCGCTGAAAAAAGGCCAGGTGGTCGGGACGATTGATTTCCAGCTAAACGGTAAGTCGATTGAACAGCGTCCGCTGATTGTAATGGAAGCGGTGGAAGAGGGCGGCTTCTTCAGCCGGATGTGGGATTTCGTGATGATGAAATTCCACGGGTGGTTCGGCAGCTGGTTTAGCTAAGTTTTTTGCCGGGTGACGCTGCGCTTACCCGGCCTACGTTTTTTCTCCCTCTCCCTGTGGGAGAGGGCCGGGGTGAGGGCATCAGACCGCACCCCCTTAATACATTAACTTAACCTGCTGCGCCTTCGCGTGGGCCACGATCTCGTCGTCCGGGCGGCAGTCGCTGACGATGGCGTCAAACTGCGCCAGCTCGCCCATTCTTGCCGAACGTACCTTGCCAAACTTGCTGTGATCGACCACCAGCACATGGTACTGCGCGGCGCTTAACGCCCAGTGCTTCACCGGTAGCTCTTCCAGGTTAAAGCAGGTCGCACCCTGACGCACGTTGACGCCTGCGGCGGAATAAAACGCGATATCCGGGCAGAGATTGCTGAGCGTATCCTGCAGGTTGAGCGGCTTAAAGATGGCGTTGCTGGCGTGAAACTCGCCGCCGCAGAGGATCACCCGGCACTCCGGTTTCTCCTGAAGCGCCAGAAAGGTGTTCAGGGAGTAGCACACGGCGGTAAAAGGGATGCTGTTGTCGATGGCTTCGATAATCCACGGTGTGGTGGTTCCGCAGTCAAAAAACAGCGTCTGGTGCGGCTGTACCAGTGAGGCCGCAAGCCGGGCGGCTTTGCGTTTCTCTTCCACCAGGCGCGTCTTCTGGTCGCTGATCAGATAATGGCTGGCGCTACGCGGCTCAAGCACAATATATCCGCCGAGCAGCACGACGGGCGCGCTTTCGCTGTTCAGATCCCGACGAATGGTCATCTCTGAGACGCCGAGGAGGTTGGCGGCTTCCTTAAGATGCAGCTTATCGCTGCGCTTCAGCGCCTGTAGCAGCTGAGCAATGCGGTCATCGCGACGTGTTTCCATAGTTCCTCGGGATAAAAAAGTGAACCCCCGCAGGGCGGGGGCTCAAGTGTAACCTGTCAGGTTGGGGTTAGTCACGTATCCAGCCTTTGCGGATCGGGATAGCGAAAATGGCGCGATAAAGCGAAGACAGCGTGCGGTAGAGCGCTTCACCGAAGAGGCTCCACAGGATAGCCGCGCTCACGCAGCCAATCAGCCCCACCAGGAAACCGCCCACCATATCCAGCGGCCAGTGAACGCCCAGGTAAACACGAGACCAGGCGATAGCCAGGGCCGCCACCATCAGGACCGCACCGGACCACAGGCGATGCCAGAACAGGAAAGCCAGCGCGAAGGTAAAGATCACCGTTCCGTGATCGCTCGGGAACGAGTCATCCGGCGCGTGGTGCAGGAAGGTATAGCCGACATGATCGACAAAAGGACGATCGTGCGGGAACGCATGGCCGAGAATGTAGCTGACCAGGACGCTTACCCCGAGCGCCATCGCGACTTTAATCACCAGCTGGCGCTGCGCCTTCACCTGGCTGCGGGGACCCCACAGCCAGAGAATCGCAGCCAGTGCAGGCACGATGCTGATCAGATCTTTTGCCAGAAAGGTGGCAAAATCGATCGTCCACTCAGGCGAGGCCGGCGTGGCGTTGATCAGATAAAACAGCTGATAATTCAGATTCTCTAACATAGCGTTATCACTCTTTAGCAAACCGGATGGAAATAAGTCCGTAGACCACCACCTGGGAAAACCAGACCCACCACCCGGCCCACAGGTTGTGAGAGAAAAAATGCGCCCCGCGCATGACCTGGCCGTAGCCCATCGCCAGACCTAACACCACGCCCAGCGCGACGAAGCACCAGGCGAGACGCGGACGCTCGCGCCAGAAGGCAAAAAACAGCCCCATCACCATAAAGCCGCTGGATGCATGACCGCCGGGAAAACAGCGCCCCGGACCGCTGTCAGCAGGGACGGCGCTGAACAGGGGATAAGACATAGCCTTACCGCCATATTCCACCAGATCCCACGGGCAGCTGTGATGGCTCACGCTTTTCAGCACGCCTACCACCAGCGCGCCAACGCCCATCAGTAGCGCCGCCGTCACTAGCCTTGCGTTGCGCTTGTAGGCGCCGTAAAACAGCGCTACGGCACCTAAGCCGATGGCGATGTACTTCGCCAGTCGGTGGTTCAGCAGATCCAGCAGGTGGTCCTTCTGCAGCGGAAAGCTCTGCGTTGCCGCGTCATACCAAAAGCCGGTGATCCATCTGTCGAGCGCTTCACTGCGCGATAGCCACGTAAAGACCACGGCAAGGGCGATCAGTACGAAAAGCTGATAACCATAAAAGCGGGTCGGCAAGCGGTAAAGTCGTTTTGTCTTATTTGTCTGTAAGTTAGACAATTCTGAACGGCTGGAGGTGAGTGCCATAATTTGGGATCGTTGACGAGTAATCGCGCTATCATAAAAGTGTCAACTTAAGGAAACCTTAAACGAAGACGATATGTGCTTTATTTCTGTTTATCCTCGATAAATCACTATCTCGGGCTGCGGCATTTCATTAAACTCGTCGCGATTTTGTCATTATAAAGAGATTGCATGTTAAACCGTTCTTCTTCTGGTTCACGTCTGGGTCGTCAGGCGTTGCTTTTCCCTCTGTGTCTGGTGCTCTACGAATTCTCTACCTATATCGGCAACGATATGATCCAGCCCGGTATGCTGGCCGTTGTGGCGCAGTACAACGCGGGTATTGAGTGGGTGCCGACCTCCATGACCGCCTATCTGGCCGGCGGCATGTTTTTACAGTGGCTGTTAGGCCCGCTGTCGGATCGTATTGGCCGTCGTCCGGTAATGCTGACGGGCGTGGTGTGGTTCATCGTCACCTGTCTCGCCACGCTGCTGGCGCAAAACATTGAACAATTTACCCTGCTGCGTTTCCTGCAGGGGGTGAGCCTGTGCTTTATCGGCGCCGTGGGGTATGCCGCCATTCAGGAGTCGTTTGAAGAGGCGGTATGTATCAAAATTACCGCGCTGATGGCGAACGTCGCGCTGATCGCCCCCTTGCTCGGGCCGCTGGTGGGGGCCGCGTGGGTGCACGTTGCGCCGTGGGAAGGGATGTTTGTGCTCTTTGCGCTTCTCGCCGCCTTCGCGTTCTTTGGCCTGCACCGGGCGATGCCGGAAACGGCCACCCGCATCGGCGAGAAACTCTCGCTGAAAGAGCTGGGTCGGGATTACAAAGAAGTGCTGAAGAATGGCCGATTTGTGGCGGGCGCGCTGGCGACCGGGTTCGTTAGCCTGCCGCTGCTGGCGTGGATCGCGCAGTCGCCGGTCATTATCATCAGCGGTGAAAAACTCAGCAGCTACGAGTATGGCCTGCTGCAGGTGCCGATCTTTGGCGCGCTGATTATCGGTAACCTGGTGCTGGCACGCCTGACGTCACGCCGGACCGTGCGTTCCCTGATTATCATGGGCGGCTGGCCGATTGCGGCAGGGCTGATTCTGGCTGCGGTGGCGACCGTCGCGTCATCCCACGCCTACCTGTGGATGACGGCGGGGCTGAGCCTCTATGCCTTCGGAATTGGCGTGGCCAACGCCGGGCTGGTGCGCCTGACGCTGTTTGCCAGCGAGATGAGTAAAGGCACGGTGTCAGCGGCGATGGGAATGCTGCAGATGCTGATTTTTACCGTCGGTATTGAAGTGAGCAAGCATGCCTACGCGATGGGCGGCAACGGGCTGTTCAGCCTGTTTAACCTCGCCAACGGCGCGCTGTGGGTTGGCCTGATGGTGGTGTTCCTGAAAGATAAACGCGTCGGGAACGCCCTGCAACCATAATCTTTTTTCCCTCTCCCCTTTGGGTAGAGGGCCAGGGTGAGGGGCGAGGGCGCCAGACCGCACGCGGTCAATTAAACGGTGTCTCCCCGTTCAACACCTTCTCAATCACGTTTAAAACGCCTTCATCGTTATTGTGCGGCGCTTCAAAACGCGCCGCCTCTTTGATGTGCGGTCTGGCATTCGCCATCGCAAAGCTGAACCCGGACTGGCGCAGCATCTCCACGTCGTTGCCGCTGTCGCCGAAGGCCACCACTTCGCTGTCGTCAATGCCCCAGCGCTTTTGCAGGATCCGCAGACCGTTAGCTTTGTGCACGCCGGGGATAATCAGATCGATACTGCCGTGACCGGTGGTGACGGGCACCATGATGTCGCTCAGCTTTTCATGCAGCAGCGCCTGAATTCGCGGAATTTCATCATCAGAGACGTTAAGCCCGAACTTGAAGAAAATATCGTTCAGGTTATGGAAATCGCTGACCATTTCGAGGCGGTGGTAATACTTCGCCGCGATATCCTTAAAGCCCTCGTCATAGCATTTCAGCGTGTACGCGCTGCTTTTCCCGCAGGCGATAATCTCAATGCCCGGAACCTCGTTTAACACGTTCGCGACGGTCTCGAAATGGGCTTTCGACAGTTCACCGTTAAAGACATCCTCACCTTCGCTCACGACCCAGCCACCGTTTTCGGCGACGAACGCAATTTCATGCGCAATCTCCGGGAAAAAGGAGATCAGCTGGTAATACTGGTTGCCGCTGGCGACCACGAAGCGAATGCCTTGCGCCTTCATGCGGGCGTACTGCGCCAGAAAGCGCGGCCGATTATAGGTCTTGGCATCGCTCAGAAAAGTACCATCCATGTCGACGGCGATCAGTTTAACGCTCATATCCCTTCTCCAGTGTCGTTTGATTCGTTTCCGGCTTTGCCACCGCGCGCGCCACCAGCGCCGCGATGATGACCAACCCTAACACCACCAGCATGGCGCTGCGCAGCCCGTAGTGCTCGCCGAGGAAGCCGAGCAGCGGCGGCCCCACCAGGAAGGCGAGGTAACCGGTAGTTGCCACCACGCTGACGCGCGTCGGGGCATCCGGGCCGGTGTCGCTGGCGGCGGAAATGGTCAGCGGGAAGCCAAGTGATGCCCCCAGTCCCCAGAGGATCACGGAAACGCCCGCAATCCAGTCCACGTCCACAAAGATGATCATCGCGATACCCAGGCCGCCCAGCAGGGCGCTGGCGCGCACCACCGCCACGCGGCTGTAGCGGTCGATAAACCAGCCGCCGGTGAAGCGCCCGACGGTCATCCCCAGCGTAAACCCGGCGTAAATCAGCGAGCCGGAGGTCGGGCTAAAGCCGTGACCGTCCACCATCAGCAGCGGCAGCCAGTCGTTGGCGGAACCTTCCGCGAACGCCATCGCCAGCACCACCACGCCGATCAGCATCAGCTGGAAGTCGCGGTAGAAGGGCAGCCCTTTTTCGGCCGAGTGCTGTTCGTCAGCGGAGTTCTTACCGGTGCCGTCCGGGATGGCCCGGATGCCGGTCAGGATCGGAATGATGCACACCAGCGCCGCCAGCAGGATATGCAGATTCGCGCTCACGCCGGTGGCCGTCAGCGCCATCCCCACGCCCGCACCGGCCAGCGTGCCGAGGCTGTAAAAACCGTGCATCATCGGCAGCACGGTTTTATTCATCTCACGTTCGACCGCCGCCCCTTCCACGTTGATGGCAACTTCCGCCGACCCAAAGCTTCCACCAAATACCGTCAGTCCCAGGGCGAACAGCACCGGCGAGGCACACCACAGCGCCACGCTTAATATGCCCATCCCGAACACGGCAAAGCACATGGTGGTGCGGATCACCGCTCGCGTACCAAAGCGCTTTACCAGCCACGCGGAGCAGAGGATGCCGCTCATGGAGCCTATCGACAGGCCGAACAGCACGATGCCCATCTCGGCGGTAGAAACGGACAAAATATCGCGAATGGCGGGGGTGCGCGTGGCCCAGGAGGCCATCAGCAGGCCGGGAATAAAGAAGAACATAAACAGCGCCCACAGGCGTCGCTGTAGGGCTTTACGGGGAGAGGTCTGCGTCATTGGGATAGCACCAGAAGTACAACAATAGCGACAACACTAGCAAGTTTGTGTACATTTGTACACAAACCACGTGAGGAATTTATGAGCAGACCACCGAACGATCCGCATCGCCGGGAGAAGATCCTGCAGGCAACGCTCGATACCATCGCCGAGCACGGCATTCACGCCGTCACGCACCGTAAAATCGCCACCTGCGCGGGCGTGCCGCTGGGGTCGATGACCTACTATTTCGACGGCATGGAGCCGCTGCTGGAGGAGGCCTTCACGTGGTTTACCCGGCAGATGTCGCAGCAGTACCGGGATTTCTTCGCCGGCGTCACCGGGCCGGAAATGGCGTGCGAATCTATCACCACGCTGATCCACAGCTCGCAGGTGACCACGCCGCACAACATGGCGCTGATGTATCAGCTCTACGCCTTTATGCACCGCAGCGCGGCGCTGAAAACGGTGATGCAGGACTGGATGAAAATGAGCCAGACCACGCTGGAGCAGTGGTTCGACCCGGTTACCACCCGCGCCCTGGACGCGTTTATCGAAGGGATGACGCTGCACTATGTCACCGACCGGGCGCCGTTAACCCGGGAGGAGATCCGGGCGATGGTGGGGAGAATTGCGGGCGAGGGCGGATGCTAGGTTGCGCCCGCGGTCATATTGACGGTGGTTCCCGTCATAGCGCCTGCCGCATCTGAGGCCAGAAACGTAATCGTGTCTGCCACCTGTGCCAGCGTCGGCAGGCGATGCGTCAGGGTGCTTTGCGCGGCACCGCTGAGAAACTGCTCAACCGTAATCCCCATCGCCTGCGCCCGGGCGGCGAAAATGGCTCCCACATACGAACCCGCCTGCACAGCGTCTGCTATCGCGTGCGAACGCACGCACAGTACGCGAATATTGTGTGTCCCCAGCTCCGCCGCCAGCGCCCGGGTAAAGGCTTCCGTTCCCGCGCAGCCGACGATATGCCCGAGGTGGCCCGCGATCGTCATGTTCGCGGCAGGCGCGACGACGGTAATAATGACTCCACCATGCTCGCCGCCCATGCGGGGCGACACGGCTTTCGCAATGTTAAAGTAGGCAGCCAGGAAGGGATCAAAACCCTGCCTGAACTCATCGAGCGTTAACGCCTCAAGGCGTTTGCCCTGATCGTGCATAAAGCCCGTGGCGTTGACGACGATATCAATGCGGGCAAGGTCGGTGAGCAGCGAGGACTCCTCGAGCGCATCGAAAACAAACGTGCTGGCAGAACCGCCCGCGGCGCGAATGCTGCTGGCGACCTGCTCCAGCCTGGCGTGGTCGCGTGCGGCGAGGTACACATCCGCCCCTTCACGCGCCAGAGCGTGCGCCACTGAACTGCCGATGACGCCGCTTCCGCCGAAGATAACGGCGGTTTTGTTCTTAAAGCCCATAGCTGCATACCCTCACCAGGATTAACCCTCAGAAGTATGTGCCGGGTTTCGGCTGATGCAACCTGGCAGATGGGTGGGGTATGCGGCTGGAAGGCCTTACTGCGCCATTATCAACGGGTTACTTTGGCGAGATTTTTTTGCCGCTGGCGTCCACGACGGCTTCACCATCTTCTTTCGTAAACGCCCCTTTCTGCACACCCGGCAGGATGTCGAGGACGACTTCAGACGGTCGGCACAGGCGGGTGCCCAGCGGCGTCACCACGATCGGACGGTTAATCAGGATCGGGTGCTGCAGCATAAAATCAATAAGCTGGTCGTCGGTGAACTTATCGTCGGCAAGGCCGAGCTGTTCATAGGGCTCCACGTTTTTACGCAGCAGATCCCGCACTGAAATGCCCATCTCGGCAATCAGGGTGGTCAGCTTATCGCGCGACGGCGGGGTTTCCAGATAAAGGATAATCTCTGGCTCCGTGCCGCTGTTGCGGATCATCTCCAGCGTGTTGCGCGAGGTTCCGCAGGCCGGGTTGTGATAAATGGTGATGTGGCTCATATCAGTGGCTCATTACAGTGTGAAGGAGAGACGTAGCGCCAGCGCGGCGAGCGTCACAAACAGGACCGGCAGCGTCATAACGATGCCCGTCCGGAAATAGTAGCCCCAGGTGATCGTCATGTTTTTCTGCGCCAGCACGTGGAGCCAGAGCAGGGTAGCGAGGCTGCCGATAGGCGTGAGTTTCGGTCCCAGATCGCAGCCAATCACGTTGGCGTAAATCATCGCTTCCTTGATCAGTCCTGTCGCCGTACTGCCCTCGATGGAGAGCGCGCCAATCAGCACCGTGGGCATATTGTTCATTATGGATGACAGGAACGCGGTGATGAACCCGGTTCCCAGCGTGGTGGCCCACAGCCCGTGTCCGGCCAGGCTATCCAGTACGCCTGTGAGAGAGTCCGTCAGCCCGGCATTGCGCAGGCCATACACCACCAGATACATCCCCAGCGAAAAGATAACGATCTGCCACGGCGCGCCGCGCAGCACTTTTCCGGTGTTTATCGCATGTCCGCGTTTTGCGACAGCGAATAAAATCAGCGCGCCGACGGTCGCGATGGCGCTGACCGGAATGCCGAGAGGTTCAAGCACAAAGAAACCGACGAGAAGCAGCAGCAGGACGATCCAGCCCGTTCTGAACGTCGGGAGGTCGTGAATGGCCCGCGCGGGCTCGCGGAGTTTTGCCAGGTCATATTCCGGGGGGATTTCCTTGCGAAAGAACAGATGCAGCATCACCAGCGTTGCGGCAATCGCGGCGATATCTACCGGGATCATCACCGAGGCGTATTCGCTGAACCCCAGCTTAAAGAAGTCTGCCGACACGATGTTGACCAGGTTGGACACAATCAGCGGCAGGCTGGCGGTATCGGCGATGAAGCCCGCCGCCATCACAAACGCCAGCGTGGCCTGCTTGCTGAACCCCAGCGCCAGCAGCATGGCGATCACGATAGGGGTCAGGATCAGCGCCGCACCGTCATTGGCAAACAGCGCCGCCACGGCTGCGCCCAGCAGCACGATATACGTAAACAGCAATCGTCCGCGACCGTTCCCCCAGCGGGCAACGTGCAGCGCCGCCCACTCGAAAAAGCCGGACTCATCCAGCAGCAGGCTGATGATGATGACGGCAATGAACGTTGCCGTGGCGTTCCAGACGATATTCCACACGATCGGAATATCGTTAATGTGAATCACGCCGCTGGCCAGCGCCAGTACGGCGCCGATAGTCGCGCTCCAGCCGATACTGAGCCCTTTGGGCTGCCAGATGACCAGTACCAGCGTAAACAGAAAAATAGCCCCTGCCAGAAACATCTTCTACTCCGTTATATCTGTTTTTGTGAATGTGTTTTACCTAGCACGAACCTGAGAGTCGGTTTTTCAGCTTCATGCGCGTCTCTTCCCGCAGGCAGTTCCAGCTGTTGTCGATAACGGTTGCCGCCCATGCAGGCATGTTGGGAGACAAACGGTAATGGACCCATTTCCCCTCGCGACGGTCGATAACCAGCCCGGACTCGCGCAGCAACGCCATGTGGCGGGAGACCTTAGGCTGCGACTCGGTGGTTGCGGAGCAGAGATCGCAGACGCACAGCTCGCCCGCTTCGCGGAGCAGCATGACGATGGCGAGCCGCGTTTCGTCGGAGAGGGTTTTAAAGAGCTGGAGTGGGTGGAGCATGGGCGTTCCTGCAGGTGGAATGATTTATATATGTTTAATCATATATGTTTTGATTGCAGGATAGAAGCGGAGATGAGAGGTATGGGAATTTCAGGCAACAAAAAACCCATCAACCTTGAACCAAAACGGCGGGGTTGATGGGCTCCACAAATTGGGGACATCAAAGAAAAGCAGTGGCACTAGTTATGACTGCCCCCTGATAAAAAAGTTCTGCGCGTGACGAAAATAATTTTCCCCGCGCGCAAACTTAGGAGTTATCCGAGTCCGGGCCAGATGATGATGATCAGCGTACCCGCCAGCGTGAGCAGCACGTTAGCGATAGCGTACGTGCCCGCATACCCCAGCGCCGGGATGTTGCTGCGCGCGGTGTCGCTGATGATTTCCATGGCCGGCGCACAGGTACGTGCGCCCATCATCGCCCCGAACAGCAGGGCGCGGTTCATGCGCAGCACGTAGGCGCCGAACAGGAAGCAGATCACCACCGGCACCAGGCTGACGATAAGTCCGGAAACCAGCATCTGCCAGCCGACGGCGCCCAGGCTGTGGCCAATCCCGCTTCCCGCGCTTAAGCCCACGCCTGCCATAAAGACCATCAGACCGAACTCTTTCACCATGTTCAGCGCGCCCTGTGGAATGTAGCCGAAGGTTGGGTGGTTGGCTCGCAGGAAGCCCAGCATGATCCCGGCAAACAGCAGCCCGGCGGCGTTACCGATGCCAAAACTGAAGTTGCTGAACTGGAAGGTGATCATCCCGATCATCAGGCCAACGATAAAGAAGGCGCAGAAGGCCAGCAGGTCGGTGACCTGGCTGTGAATGGAGATAAAGCCGATGCGGTCGGCAACGGTTTTCACGCGTCGCGCGTCGCCGCTGACCTGCAAAACATCGCCTTTGTTGAGCACGACGTTATCGTCGATAGGCATCTCAATCTGGCTGCGGATCACGCGGTTGAGGAAGCAGCCGTGGTCGGTCAGCTTCAGCTGCGCCAGACGGCGGCCCACGGCGTTATGGTTTTTCACCACGATCTCTTCGGTGACGATACGCATGTCGAGCAGGTCGCGGTCGAACACCTCTTTGCCGTTACGGAAGCTCGGGTCGAGACGGGCGTGGGCGTCCGGGTAACCCACCAGCGCGATGTCGTCGCCCATCTGCAGCACCGCGTCGCCGTCCGGGTTCGCCAGAATGCCGTTGCGGCGGATACGTTCGATATAGCAGCCCGTCTGGCGATAAATCCCCAGCTCGCGCAGGTTTTTGCCGTCAGCCCATGCCACCAGCTCTGGCCCGACGCGATAGGCGCGGATCACCGGGAGATAGACTTTACGTTTGGAATCGGTATCGAGACCGCGCTCGCGCGCGATTTGCTGGGCGCTGGTCTGCAGATCCTGGTGCTGCAGTTTTGGCAGGTAGCGTGCGCCGACAATCAGGCTCACCAGACCAATCAGATAGGTCAGGGCATAGCCCAGGCTCAGGTGGTCGAGGGCGGTAGAAAGCTGCGCGCCGGCCATGCCGGAATGGCGCAGGGTATCACCGGCACCCACGAGCACGGGGGTGGAGGTCATGGAGCCTGCCAGCATACCGGCCGTTAACCCGATATCCCAGCCAAACAGTTTACCCAGCCCTAACGCGATCAGCAGCGCGCTGCCGACCATCACCAGCGCCAGCATCAGATAATTTTTGCCGTCGCGGAAGAAAATTGAAAAAAAGTTCGGTCCCGCTTCCACGCCAACACAAAAAATAAACAGCATAAAGCCTAAGTTGAGCGCGTCCGTGTTAATGCTGAAGTGCTGCTGGCCTAATAATAAGGATACGACTAAAACGCCAATGGAATTACCAAGTTGAACTGAACCCAGGCGCAATTTACCCAGGCAAAGGCCCAGCGCCAGTACCACAAATAATAACAGGATGTAATTCCCATTTAACAAGTCTGCGACGTTTATATTCACGGAGGCTAACTTCTTGTTTACCAGTAAGTTGTTGAATGAAAGGACTATTTGGGCTACTGTTTTCTGAGCCAGGGAACGTGTTCAACCCTCCCTGTTACCTAATTTATTCCCTAAAACATTAGCTGGCCGATAGTTTAATCGTATTAGCTACTGACAGCTACCTATTATCGCATCACCCTGTGCGTACTTTGGCAAGGATTGCCGCATTGCTTTATCTGACTGGGCGTCTACCCGACGAAGGTGTATTTGATAGAGATAAGTCAGGAGGATAGTTTGAACATTAAACGAAACTGGGCGGGGGTGATCAGCTGCTTTTTGCTGTTTACCGTCGTGTGCATGTCGCTCGCTTTTAATGTGAAGGGGGCATTCAGGGCTGCCGGACACCCGGAGCTGGGGCTGCTCTTTTTTACCCTGCCGGGAGCGGCAGCCAGTTTTCTTTCCCGTAAAGGGGAGGTGGTCAAGCCGCTTATTGGCGCAATGCTGGCGGCACCGCTGTGTCTGCTGCTGATGCGCATGCTGTATGTGTCAACGCGAAGTTTCTGGCAGGAGATGGCGTGGTTGCTGAGCGGCGTCTTCTGGTGCGCCCTCGGCGCGCTGTGCTATTTGTTTGTGTGCAGCCTGATTAAGCATCGACGGCACCACAAATAAAAACGCCCTCCGGGTGAGGGCGTCTTCGCATTACTGGGCGGCAAACAGGCCCAGATGCTCTTTGGCGTAAGCTTCAAAGTCAGTGCAACCACCGATGTGTTTCTGATCGAGGAAGATCTGCGGTACGGTTTCAACCGGCTTACCGACGGTTTTTTCGAGATCCGCTTTGGAGATGCCTTCCGCGTGGATATCCACGTAGCGGAAGTTGAAGTCATCGCGCTCTTCGGTCAGTTTCTCAGCCAGCTCTTTCGCGCGCACACAGTAAGGGCACCCTGGACGACCAAAAATTACTGCAAACATTTCTCTCTCCTCAAAAAACAAGCCTGACGGCGAATAGGACATATAGTGCCCGATAACCTGTCGCCATTAAAGAAGGTTTCGCCTGTCGCTTTGATACAGTAAGGCTATGTTTCGCCAATTACACCGCGCAAATCATTGCCTATACTGGCTGCCATAAGGTTTAAGCAAGACAAAGAGAGACAAGATGACGCCAACCATAGACCTGCTCACATCCCACCGTTCCATTCGCCACTTCACCGACGAGCCGATTACCGAGGCGCAGCGCGAAGCGATTATTAACAGCGCCAGAGCGACCTCCAGCTCCAGCTTTCTGCAGTGCAGCTCGATTATCCGCATTACCGACCCGGCCATGCGTGAACAGCTGGTCGCGCTGACCGGCGGACAGAAGCATGTGGCCCAGGCCGCGGAGTTCTGGGTGTTCTGCGCCGACTTTAACCGCCACCTGCAGATCTGCCCTGAGGCCGAGCTGGGGCTGGCCGAACAGCTGCTGCTGGGCGTGGTGGATACCGCGCTGATGGCGCAAAACGCCTTTACGGCGGCGGAGTCGCTGGGATTAGGCGGTGTCTACATCGGTGGCCTGCGTAATAACATCGAAAGCGTGACCGAGCTGCTGAAGCTGCCAAAACACGTCCTGCCGCTGTTCGGCCTGTGCCTCGGCTGGCCGGCGGATAACCCGGATCTGAAGCCGCGCATTCCTGCCGCCATGCTGGTGCACGAAAACCACTACCAGCCGGTCGATCAGGACGTCCTGAATCAATATGATGAAGAGCTGGCGAACTACTACCTGACGCGCGGCAGCAATAACCGTCGGGATACCTGGACTGACCATATTCGTCGCACCATCATTAAAGAAAACCGCCCGTTTATTCTTGATTACCTGCACAAACAGGGCTGGGCGACGCGATAGTCCATTCCGCCTGCGCCTGCCTGCGTATATGATATGCAGGCTTTTTCCATGTCTTCAGAGAGGTGCAGGGTGAAAATTGCCATATTGTCCCGGGATGGAACGCTCTATTCATGTAAGCGCCTGCGAGACGCGGCGGCGAAACGCGGGCATCAGGTTGAGATCCTCGACCCGATGTCCTGCTATATGAATATTGACCCGGCCGCCTCGTCGATTCACTACAAAGGCCGCAAGCTGCCGCACTTTGATGCCGTGATCCCGCGCATCGGCTCCCAGATCACCTATTACGGCACCGCCGCGTTGCGCCAGTTCGAGATGCTGGGCAGCTATCCGCTCAATGAATCCGTCGCCATTTCGCGCGCCCGCGACAAGCTGCGCTCGCTGCAGCTCCTCGCCCGTCAGGGGATCGATCTCCCCGTCACGGGGATTGCCCATTCACCTGACGACACCAGCGATCTCATCGACATGGTGGGCGGCGCGCCTTTGGTCATCAAACTGGTGGAAGGCACGCAGGGCATTGGCGTAGTGCTGGCGGAAACGCGTCAGGCGGCGGAGAGCGTGATTGACGCCTTTAGGGGCCTCAATGCCCACATCCTGGTGCAGGAGTACATCGAAGAGGCGAAAGGGCGCGATATTCGCTGCTTCGTGGTCGGCAATGAAGTGGTGGCGGCCATCGAGCGCCAGGCGAAAGAGGGCGACTTCCGCTCTAACCTTCACCGCGGCGGCGTGGCGCGGGTAGCTGATATTAGCGATCGCGAACGTGAAATTGCCGTAAAAGCGGCGCAAACCCTGGGGCTGGACGTGGCGGGCGTAGACCTTCTGCGCGCGACGCGCGGGCCGCTGGTCATGGAGGTGAACGCCTCGCCGGGGCTGGAAGGCGTAGAAAAAACCACAGGTGTCGATATTGCGGGTAAAATGATCGCATGGATCGAGCGTCATGCCACGCCGGGCTACTGTCTGAAAACGGGCGGTTAAATGGTATTGAACGCACTTTTTGCGTAATCTATACCCTAAATAATTCGAGTTGCAGCAAGGCGGCAAGGGAGTGAATCCCCTGGAGCTTACATTAGTAAGTGACTGGGGGGAACGAGCGCAGCCAACGCACATGCAACTTGAAGTATGACGGGTATATGCGAAGTTTTTAATTAAGAGGCTGCACAGCGATGGATTTACAGGTCGTACCTACACTGGATACGTTACGTCAATGGCTTGATGATGCCGGAATTACGTTCTTCGAATGCGATTCCTGCCAGGCGCTGCATCTGCCTCATATGCAGAATTTCGACGGCATTTTCGATGCCAAAATCGATCTCATTAACGACGTGATCCTTTTCTCCGCGCTGGCCGAAGTGAAGCCCTCCGCGCTGCTGGCGCTGGCCTCCGACCTGTCAGCGATCAACGCCAGTTCTTTGACGGTGAAAGCATTTCTCGACATACAGGATGATAATCTGCCAAAACTGGTCGTTTGCCAGTCTTTATTCTCCGGTGCCGGGCTGTCGTTCAAGCAGTTCTCCTGGTTTATGCGCTTGAGCGAAGAGCAAATTTCCATGGTCATGATGGAAGCCAATGCACACCATCTGCTGTATAGCGCGGAAGATGATGCAGAGAATAATGATGCATCTCCCAATTTTCTTCACTGAACCTGTCTGACTTTTGCGCAGTCGCTGCCATAGCGGCTGCATAAGGCCATTTTTTCTGCTGCTTTTAACCTTTCTTTAAAGAATTTTTCACCTCCCTGAAGGCCGTTTCGGCTTATCACGTAGACATAACCTGCATAAAAAATTGATAAAAGGCGTTTTTTCGTCTGGGCTATAGCCGGAGACACGGGCTACAGTTATTCTTGCGATGCTTAAAAAAAGCGAGCGGAAGCTGCCGGGTAAAGAGGTTTCTTTTTATTTTGGGCAGAGCGACAAACTATGCATGATTATTGCATATCTTCAGATTGCACAGTTTTAGTTCGTTTGTTAACGAGCTTTCAGAAGGAATAAAGATATGATCGCCTTGAATAAAAAATGGTTATCGGGTCTGGTTGCGGGTGCTCTGATGGCCGTCTCTGCCGGCACGCTCGCTGCGGAACAAAAAACGCTGCACGTTTACAACTGGTCTGACTATATCGCGCCGGACACGGTGGCGAATTTTGAAAAAGAGACCGGCATTAAAGTGGTCTACGACGTATTCGATTCCAACGAAGTGCTGGAAGGAAAGCTGATGGCGGGCAGCACCGGGTTTGATCTCGTGGTGCCTTCCGCAAGCTTCCTCGAGCGCCAGCTGACGGCAGGCGTCTTCCAGCCGCTGGACAAGAGCAAGTTACCGAACTGGAAAAACCTCGATCCGGAAGTGCTGAAGCTGGTGGCGAAGCATGACCCGGACAACAAATACGCCATGCCTTACCTGTGGGCGACCACCGGTATCGGCTACAACGTGGATAAAGTCAAAGCGGTGCTGGGGCCGGACGTCAAGCTGGACAGCTGGGACGTGGTGCTGAAGCCGGAAAACCTTGAGAAGCTGAAAAGCTGCGGCGTCTCCTTCCTCGATGCGCCGGAAGAGATTTTCGCCACCGTGCTGAACTACCTGGGCAAAGACCCGAACAGCAGTAAAGCCGATGATTACACCGGCCCGGCGACCGATCTGCTGCTGAAGCTGCGTCCAAACATTCGTTACTTCCACTCGTCTCAGTACATTAACGACCTGGCGAACGGCGATATCTGCGTCGCGATCGGCTGGGCAGGGGACGTGTGGCAGGCGGCTAACCGCGCGAAAGAGGCGAAAAACGGCGTGAACGTCTCTTACTTCATTCCGAAAGAGGGGGCGCTGGCCTTCTTCGACGTCTTCGCGATGCCGGCTGATGCGAAGAACAAAGACGAAGCCTATCAGTTCCTCAACTACCTGATGCGTCCTGAGGTGATCGCCCACATCAGCGACCACGTTTACTACGCGAACGGTAACAAGGCCTCCGTGCCGCTGGTAAGCGAAGAAATCCGTAACAACCCGGCTATCTATCCGCCAGCGGATGTGTTCGCCAAGCTCTTCACCCTGAAAGTTCAGGATCCAAAAATTGACCGCGTGCGTACCCGCGCGTGGACCAAGGTGAAAAGCGGTAAATAACGGCGTTGGGTATTGTTGCCCGGTGGCGCTGTCGCCTACCGGGCCTGTACAACCCGTAGGCCGGGCAAGCGTTAGCGCCGCCCGGCGATGCGCACCCTGACGGTGCGTTTGCACCAGTACTGATCTATGCCGGAGAACACCCCGTGAATGACGCGATCCCCCGCCCGCAGGCGAAAGTCCGTAAAGCGCTGACCCCGCTTCTTGAAATTCGTAACCTCACCAAATCTTTCGATGGCCAGCATGCCGTGGACGACGTCAGCCTGACTATCTATAAAGGCGAAATTTTTGCCCTCCTGGGAGCTTCTGGCTGCGGAAAATCGACCCTGCTGCGTATGCTGGCCGGTTTTGAACAGCCCACCGCCGGGCAAATCATGCTTGATGGCGTGGATCTCTCCAGCGTGCCGCCGTATCAGCGCCCGATTAACATGATGTTCCAGTCCTACGCGCTGTTCCCGCACATGACGGTGGAGCAGAACATCGCCTTTGGCCTGAAGCAGGACAAGCTGCCGAAGGCCGAAATTACCGCGCGCGTGGCCGAGATGCTGAGCCTGGTGCACATGCAGGAGTTCGCGAAGCGTAAGCCGCACCAGCTCTCCGGCGGCCAGCGCCAGCGCGTGGCTCTGGCTCGCAGTCTGGCAAAACGCCCGAAATTATTGTTGCTCGATGAGCCGATGGGCGCGCTGGATAAAAAACTGCGCGACCGTATGCAGCTCGAAGTGGTGGATATCCTCGAGCGCGTGGGGGTGACCTGCGTGATGGTGACCCACGACCAGGAAGAAGCGATGACCATGGCCGGACGCATCGCGATCATGAACCGCGGGAAGTTCGTGCAGATTGGCGAGCCGGAAGAGATTTATGAGCACCCGACCACCCGCTACAGCGCGGAGTTTATCGGCTCGGTCAACGTCTTCGAAGGGCTGCTGAAAGATCGTCAGGAGGATGGCCTGGTCATCGAATCGCCGGGGCTGCAGCATCCGCTTAAGGTCGATCCGGATAACTCCGTGGTGGATAACGTGCCGGTCTACGTCGCGCTGCGTCCGGAGAAGATCATGCTCTGTGAGGATCCGCCTGCCGATGGCTATAACTTTGCCGTGGGCGAAGTGGTGCACATTGCCTACCTGGGCGATCTGTCTATCTACCACGTGCGGCTGAAAAGCGGGCAGATGCTCAGCGCGCAGCTACAGAACGAACATCGCTACCGCAAGGGGCAGCCAACATGGGGTGACGAAGTGCGCCTGTGCTGGGATGCTGACAGTTGCGTCGTGCTGACGGTATAAGGAGCGGCAAATGGGTGCACTTGAACCTCCAGCTCGCGCAGAAAAGCCGGGCGGTTTTGCCCAGTGGCTAACGCGCTTGCAGATGAACCACGGCCGCAAGCTGGTGATTGCCATGCCGTATGTGTGGCTGATCCTGCTGTTCCTGCTGCCGTTCCTGATTGTTTTCAAGATAAGCCTGGCGGAAATGGCGCGGGCGATCCCGCCCTATACCAACCTGCTGGACTGGGCCGACGGGCAGCTGACGCTGACGCTTAATCTCGGCAACTTCCTGCAGCTCACCGACGATCCGCTCTATTTCGAAGCGTATCTGCAGTCGCTGCAGGTGGCGGCGATCTCGACGCTCTGCTGTCTCGTGATGGGCTACCCGCTGGCGTGGGCGGTGGCGCACAGCAAGCCGTCGACGCGCAACATCCTGCTGCTGCTGGTGATCCTGCCGTCGTGGACCTCGTTCCTGATCCGCGTTTACGCCTGGATGGGGATCCTGAAAAACAACGGCGTGCTGAATAACTTCCTGATGTGGCTCGGGGTTATCGATCAGCCGCTGACGATCCTGCACACCAACCTCGCGGTCTATATCGGCATTGTGTACGCCTATCTGCCGTTTATGGTGCTGCCGATCTACACGGCCCTGACGCGTATTGATTACTCGCTGGTGGAAGCGTCGCTCGATCTTGGCGCCCGTCCGTTAAAAACCTTCTTCAGCGTCATTGTCCCGCTGACCAAAGGCGGCATTATCGCCGGGTCAATGCTGGTCTTTATCCCGGCGGTAGGGGAGTTTGTGATCCCTGAACTGCTCGGCGGCCCGGACAGCATCATGATTGGCCGCGTGCTGTGGCAGGAGTTCTTCAATAACCGCGACTGGCCGGTGGCCTCGGCGGTAGCGATTGTTATGCTCCTGCTGCTGATCGTGCCGATCATGTGGTTCCACAAGCATCAGCAGAAACAGATGGGAGACCACGGATGAACAACTTACCGGTAGTGCGCTCCCCGTGGCGAATTGCGATCCTGGTGATCGGCTTTACCTTCCTGTATGCGCCGATGCTGATGCTGGTGATCTACTCGTTCAACAGCTCTAAGCTGGTAACGGTCTGGGCTGGCTGGTCGACGCGCTGGTACAGCGAGCTGTTCCACGACGATGCGATGATGAGCGCGGTGGGGCTGAGCCTGACCATTGCTGCCCTTGCGGCGACAATGGCGTCGGTGCTGGGCACGATCGCCGCGCTGGTGATGGTACGCTTCGGGCGTTTTCGTGGCTCAAACGGGTTCGCGTTTATGATCACCGCGCCGCTGGTCATGCCGGACGTGATCACCGGTCTCGCGCTGCTGCTGCTGTTCGTGGCCCTGGCGCACGCCATCGGCTGGCCGGCGGATCGCGGCATGCTCACCATCTGGCTGGCGCACGTCACCTTCTGTACGGCCTACGTGGCGGTTGTGATCTCCTCGCGCATGCGCGAGCTGGATCGCTCCATTGAAGAGGCGGCGATGGATCTTGGCGCGACGCCGCTGAAGGTCTTTTTCATCATTACCCTGCCGATGATTATGCCGGCGGTGATCTCCGGCTGGCTGCTGGCGTTTACGCTGTCGCTGGACGATCTGGTTATCGCCAGCTTTGTCTCCGGACCGGGCGCGACGACGCTGCCGATGCTGGTCTTCTCCAGCGTGCGCATGGGAGTCAACCCGGAGATCAACGCCCTGGCTTCCATCATCCTCGGCGTGGTCGGAATTGTCGGATTTATCGCCTGGTATTTGATGGCGCGCGCGGAAAAACAGCGCGTGCGCGATATCCAGCGTGCAAGACGCGGCTGAAGGATTTAAAATTTCCAGTGATGTGCCGCGCATGACGCGGCACTGTTTTTCAGGGAAGTAAAACATTGGGATTATTAAAAAAATCACGTACTACGCACGCGCGTCCTAACGTACCTGCACTGGTTCAGGTGGCGGCGCTCGCCATTATTATGATCCGCTGCCTGGACGTGCTGATGATTCTGAACACCCTGGGCGTGCGCGGCATCGGTGAATTCATTCACCGCAGCGTGCAGACGTGGAATCTGACGCTTGTCTTTTTGAGCAGCCTGGTGCTGGTGTTTATCGAGATCTACTGCGCGTTTTCGCTGGTCAAAGGGCGCAACTGGGCGCGCTGGGTCTATCTGCTGACGCAAATTACCGCCGCCAGCTATCTGTGGGCCGCCTCGCTGGGATACGGTTACCCGGAGCTGTTCAGCATTGCCGGGGAATCCAAACGCGAGATCCTGCGCGCGCTGTTTATGCAAAAACTTCCGGATATGCTGGTGCTCTGTCTACTCTTCGTTCCGGCCTCAAGCCGGCGGTTCTTCCGCCTGCAATAATGTGTATAATCGCAGCCCTCGTGATTCTTAAGGTTTTCATATGCAGTGCGCACTCTATGACGCCGGACGCTGCCGCTCCTGTCAGTGGATAGAACAGCCGGTCTCTCAACAACTCACCGCCAAAATGGCCGACCTGCAACAGCTGCTGGCAGCACAAGCGGTGGGCGAGTGGTGCGCACCCGTCAGTGGCCCGGAGCTGGGCTTTCGTAATAAGGCCAAAATGGTGGTCAGCGGCAGCGTTGAAAAACCGCTGCTGGGAATGCTGCACCGCGACGGCACGCCGGAAGATTTAACCGACTGCCCGCTGTATCCCGCCTCCTTTGAGCCCGTCTTTGCCGCGCTGAAACCGTTTATCGCGCGTGCAGGGTTAACGCCTTACAGCGTTGCCCGCAGGCGCGGCGAGCTGAAATACCTTCTGCTGACGGAAAGCCAACTCGACGGCGGCATGATGCTGCGCTTTGTGTTGCGCTCGGAAGCCAAGCTGGAGCAGCTGCGCGCGGCGCTGCCGTGGCTGCAGGAACAGCTGCCGCAGCTGAAGGTCATTACGGCAAACGTTCAGCCGGTGCATATGGCGATCATGGAAGGGGAGAAAGAGATTTTCTTCACCGACCAGCACGCGCTGGCCGAAAGCTTCAACGGCGTGCCGCTGTGGATCCGCCCGCAAAGCTTCTTCCAGACCAACCCGACCGTGGCAAGCAGCCTGTACGCCACCGCCCGCGACTGGGTTCGTGCGTTAAACGTCCCTCATATGTGGGATCTCTTCTGCGGCGTGGGCGGCTTTGGTCTGCACTGCGCCACGCCCGAGATGCAGCTCACCGGCATTGAGATCTCTGCCGAAGCGATTGCCTGCGCGAAGCAGTCCGCCGCCGGGCTGGGGTTAACGAATCTGCACTTCCAGGCGCTCGACTCCACGCAGTTTGCGACCGGCCAGGGCAACGTGCCGGAGCTGGTGCTGGTCAACCCGCCGCGCCGCGGCATCGGCAAGGCGCTGTGCGACTACCTGAGCCAGATGGCACCCGAGTACATCGTCTATTCCAGCTGTAACGCCCAGACCATGGCGAAAGACATCGCCAGCCTGCCGGGCTACCGCATTGAACGCGTTCAGCTTTTCGATATGTTCCCGCATACCGCGCATTACGAAGTGCTGACGTTGCTCGTGAAATCTTAAACAAAATGTGAACTCTTCCCCCGCTCGAAATCAGGTAAGCTTACGTCATAAGAGATGAATAAAGGCTTACCCATGAAGCAGATCCTGCTGGTGGAAGACGACCACGATATCGCGGCGCTTCTGCGACTCAATTTAGAAGACGAAGGCTACGCCATCACCCACGAGCCCGACGGGGGCAAGGCCTTACTGCGTCTTGAAAAACAGCCGTGGGATGCGGTGATCCTCGACCTGATGCTGCCCAGCGTTGACGGTCTGGAGATTTGCCGCCGCATCCGTCAGATGACGCGCTACCTGCCGGTGATCATCATCAGCGCCCGCAGCAGCGAGACCGACCGCATTACCGGGCTGGAAACCGGCGCCGATGATTATCTGGCGAAGCCGTTCTCGGTGCAGGAACTCATTGCGCGCATCAAAGCGCTTTTCCGCCGCCAGCAGGCGATGGGGCAGGCGCAAACCGACGGTCAAATTCAGGCCCACGGTCTGACCATCGATCCGCTGGCGCGCAGCGTGCTGCTTCACGGCCAGGTGGTGGATCTCACCCCGCGTGAATTCGAGCTGCTGTACTTCTTTGCCCGTCATCCTGGCGAGGTCTTTTCGCGTCTGGCGCTGCTGGAGCAGGTCTGGGGCTATCAGCACGAAGGCTATGAGCACACCGTTAACACCCATATCAACCGCCTGCGCATCAAGATTGAGAAGGACGCCGCCGAGCCGGAGATTATTCGCACCGTCTGGGGCAAGGGCTATAAATTTGCGGAGCCAAATCATGATGCGCCGCTTTAGCCTGGGCCAGCGCCTGACGCTGCTGTTCATCCTGCTGATGATGCTCTGCGCCACCGTCGCCTGTGCGGTACAACTCTACACCAGTACGCAGTACGGCAACGCGATGGTGCAGCGGCTGTCGGGCGGGCTGGCGCAGCAGATCGTTCAGCGTGAAGCGATTCTGGACGCGCAGGGCAGGGTCGACCGAACGGCGCTCAAGCCGCTGTTCGATCGGCTGATGACCTTTAATCCGAGCGTTGAGCTGTACGTTGTCTCCCCGGACGGCGATATCCTGGCCGATGCCGCACCGCCTGGCCACATTCAGCGGCAAAAAATCGATCTGGCCCCGGTTCAGACCTTCCTGAGCGGTACCGCCATACCGGTTCTGGGCGACGATCCTCGCAGTCAAAATAAAAAGGTCTTTAGCGCCACGCCGCTGCGGCAGGACGGTGAGCTAAAAGGCTATCTGTACATTATTTTGCAGGGCGAAGAGTCAAACGCCCTGGCTGAAATGGCCTGGCATAAGGCGCTGTGGAGCACGGTACTGTGGTCATTGCTGTGGGTCGCGCTGTTTGGCCTGCTGGCAGGTTTACTGGTCTGGTACTGGGTCACGCGCCCGGTAAAACAGCTGACGGTGGAGGTCGCCGGGCTGGAGCAGGACAGCATCAGCGCTATCAGACAGCTGGCGGCGCAGCCGTTGGACGCGGCGGCCAGAGATGAAGTGGCGATCCTGCGCAACAGCTTTATCGAGCTGGCACGCAAAATCACCCGCCAGTGGGACCAGCTGGCCGACAGCGATCGCCAGCGCCGGGAGTTTATCGCCAACATTTCGCACGATCTCCGTACGCCGCTGACCTCGCTGCTGGGCTATCTGGAAACCCTGTCGCTAAAATCCGCCACGCTGACGCCGCAGGAGCACCAGCAGTATCTCGCCACCGCGCTGCGTCAGGGGCAAAAAGTCCGTCATCTTTCGCAGCAGCTGTTCGAGCTGGCGCGCCTTGAGCACGGCGGCATTAAGCCGCAGCGCGAGCGTTTCGCGATGGGGGAGCTGATTTCCGACGTGGCGCAGAAGTTTGAGCTCACCGCCCGCACGCGCGAGGTGAATCTGCATATTGACGTGCCGGGACCGCTGCCGCTGATTAACGCCGACGTGTCGATGATCGAACGCGTGGTGACCAACCTGCTCGATAACGCGATGCGCCATACGCCATCTGGCGGGGAAATTCGTCTGGCGGTCTGGCAGGAGAATGAACGGCTTCAGGTCGAAGTGGCTGACAGCGGAACGGGCGTGGATGCCTCGCTGCGCGACGATCTGTTCCAGCGGCCATCGGCGTTGAACACCCAGGCATCGCGGGAGAATCGCGGCGGACTGGGGCTGTTAATCGTGAAACGTATGCTGGAGCTGCACGGCGGTGGGATCAGGCTGATGGAGTCGGTGAGCGGGGCGCGGTTCAGGTTCTTTGTGCCGTTGTGAGAGAGTGCCGGGTGGCGGCTTCGCCTTACCCGGCCTACAGACTACCACCCCCGTAGGCCGGGCCACCCGGCAAAAAAATCTTACTGCGGGAACCACTGCTCGCTGATTTTCTGGTACGTACCGTCAGCTTTAATCGCTTTCAGCGCGCCGTTCAGTTTTTCCAGCAGGGCCTTGTTATCCGGACGTACCGCGATGCCCAGACCCGTGCCGAAGTACTGCGGATCGGTCACTTTCTCGGTTGCGGTGCCCAGCTGCGGATTGGTTTTCAGCCATTCGTTCACCACGGCGGTATCGCCGAACACGCCGTCGATACGGCCATTTTTCAGGTCGATAATCGCGTTCTGGTAGCTGTCATAAGCCACGGTTTTCACTTCAGGATGTTTGTCCTGGAGGTATTTCTGGTGCGTGGTGCCGTTTTCCATCCCGATGCGTTTGCCTTTCAGCTGATCGAAAGAGGTATAGGCGCCTTTCTTCGCAATCACGACCGCCGAGTTGGCGTAGTACGGGTCGGTAAACGCAACCTGCTTGCTGCGCTCAGGCGTGATGTCCATCCCGGAGATCACCGCGTCGTATTTTTTGAATTTCAGCGACGGGATCAGGCTGTCGAAGGCATGGTTGGTAAAGGTGCAGTCGGCCTGCATTTGTTTGCACAGCGCTTTCGCCAGGTCAATGTCGAAGCCCACGATCTGGTTGCTGGCATCCAGCGATTCAAACGGCGGATAGGTGGCGGACACGCCAAAATTGATTTTATCAGCTGCGGATGCGCCAGCGGCGAAGGTGGCGAGTAATGCGGCCAGAACTAACTTTTTCATTGTAATGCTCCCGTCTGTCTTATTTATGCGCCGTGTCTGCGGCATGGATGTACAATGCCATTTAATGAATTTATATGCAATCAAAATGATTAAGTATTATTTTTATGGCAAAAAAAAGCGGATAACCAGAAAGTTATCCGCATTGATTAATCACATTTATGCACTTCTTGCCGGGCGGCGCTGCGCTTACCCGGCCTACGATCTGCGCTCAAACGCCAGCGCTTTACGCTCGATCAGGCGCATCATCAGCGTCAACAGGCCGTTAACCACCAGATAGACCACGCCTGCCGCACCGAACACCATCACGTCATAGGTGCGCCCGTACAGCAGCTGTCCGTGACCCATTACCTCCATCAGGGTGATGGTGTAGGCCAGAGAGGTACTCTTGAACACCAGCACCACTTCGTTGGAGTAAGAGGAGAGCGCGCGCTTAAAGGCGTACGGCAGCAGGATCGCCAGCGTGTCCTTCTTGCTCATGCCCAGCGCTCCGCAGGACTGCCATTGTCCTTCCGGAATGGCGCGGATCGCGCCGTAGAACAGCTGGGTGGTATAGGCCGCACTGTTCAGCGAAAGGGCAATCAGGGCACACAGCCACGGTTCAGAAAGCAGATGCCAGATAACCGGATACTCCTGCAGCGACGGGAACTGGCCCGGGCCGTAGTAAATCAGGAAGATCTGCACCAGCAGCGGCGTACCGGTAAACAGGGTGATGTAGCCGCGCACAATCCACACCAGCACCGGCGTTTTCAGCGTCAGGATGATGGTGAAGATAAGGGCCAGGATCAGCGCCACGATAATGGACGCCACGGTCAGCGTCAGGCTGGTGTGCAGCCCTTTCATCAGCTCGGGGAAATATTCAAGCATCAGCCTGGTCTCCGTTCAAAGCGCGTCGCACGCAGGTCAATACGCTTGAGGATGTACTGACTGAGCAACGTGATCACCAGGTAGATAGCCGCCGCCACAATGTACCAGGTAAAAGGCTCCTGGGTGCGGGTGGCGATGCTTTTGGTTTGCAGCATCAAATCGTTAACGCTGATCAGGCTCACCAGCGCGGTATCTTTCAGCAGCACCAGCCACTGGTTGCCGAGGCCCGGCAGGGCATGGCGCCACATCTGCGGCATGACCAGACGGAAGAAGATCGCTGATTTCGACAGACCTAACGCCTGACCCGACTCCCATTGACCCTGCGGCACGGCTTTCAGCGCACCGCGCAGGGTTTGCGACGCGTACGCGGAGTAGAGCAGGGAGAGGGCAATCACGCCGCACAGGAACGGGCTGACGTCGAAGTTTTCAATCTGCATCTGCATCGGGATCTGCGCAAAGCCAAGATTGATCGTAAAACCGTCCGACAGCGTCAGCAGCAGCTGTGAGGAGCCGAAATAGATAAACAGGACCACCAGAATTTCCGGAAGCCCACGCAGCACTGTGACCAGCGCGGAGCCTGTCCAGGCGACGGGGAACCATTTCGCGGATTCCCACACCGCAAAGAACATCGCCAGCACGAGGCCGATAATCAGTGCGCAAACGGCAAGGCCGACGGTCATCCCGGCGGCGCTTGCTAAAGGAAAAATTTCATTCATCAGGAATTACTTCTGGAACCATTTTTTGTAGATGGTTTCGTAGGTGCCGTCTTTCTTCACTTTTTCCAGCGCAGCGTTGAATTTCTGCTGCAGCTCAGTGTTGCCCTGACGAACGGCAATCCCCAGACCGGTACCGAAGTAATCCTTATCGGTCACTTTGTCGCCCACTGGCGCCAGTTTATCGTTGGCTTTCAGCCACTCGGTTACGACCGCGGTATCACCAAATACGCCGTCGATACGGCCATTTTGCAGATCCAGCTTCGCGTTCTGGTAGCTGTCATACGGAACGGTTGTGATTTCCGGATGTTTATCCATGATGAATTTCTGGTGCGTGGTGCCGTTCTGCACGCCAACTTTTTTGCCTTTCAGCTGATCGACAGAGGCAAATTTACCTTTCTGACCAATGAACAGGGCGGAGTTGTCGTAGTAAGGCGTAGAGAACAGAACCTGCTTTTCACGCTCCGGGGTGATGTCCATACCGGCCATCACGGCGTCTATACGGCGGAACTTCAGGCTTGGGATCAGGCTGTCGAACGCCTGGTTGCTGAAGGTACAGGTCGCGTCGATCTCTTTACACAGGGCGTTAGCCAGGTCCACGTCGAAGCCAACAATTTTGTTGTTCGCATCAATCGACTCAAACGGAGGGTAAGAGGCTTCCGTGGCGAAACGAATGGTCTGAGCTGCGGTAGCGGAAAGGGTAACGCCAGCAAGCAGCACGGCAAGTAATACTTTTTTCATTATATTTCCCCTGACACAATCAATGAGATAAATAGTTTTTGAAGGCATCGGTTTGCGGGTTCGCGAAGCAGCTCGCATCACCTTGCTCAACGATATACCCGTTTTCCATGTAGACCACACGGCTGGCGGTTTTACGCGCCACTTCCACTTCGTGGGTGACGATAACCTGAGTAATATTGGTTTCCGCCAGCTCGCGAATGATGCTGACGATCTGGGCGGTGATTTCCGGGTCCAGCGCCGCGGTCGGTTCATCAAACAGCAGTACCGCAGGCTCCATCATCAGCGCGCGGGCAATGGCTACGCGCTGCTGCTGGCCACCGGAAAGGTGCAGCGGATAGCGGTCGCTGTAAGGCTTAAGGCGCAGACGATCCAGCAGCTTTTCAGCGCGCGCGATCGCCTGATCCTTGCTTAACCCCAGCACGCGGCACGGCGCTTCAATCAGGTTTTGCAGGACGGTCAGATGCGGCCAGAGATTGTATTGCTGGAAGACCATGCCGACGTTTTGACGCAGTTCGCGAATCGCTTTATCAGACGGCGTTTTCGCAAAGTCAAAATGGTTACCGGCAATTGCCAGCGTACCTGAACGGGGCATCTCAAGCAGATTAAGGACGCGCAGAAGGGAGCTTTTGCCTGCACCGCTTGGGCCAAGCAAAACCAGCGTTTCGCCTTCCGGGCAGTTCAGCGTGATGTCAAACAGCGCCTGGTGTGCGCCGTAGAAGCAGTTAATGCCGTTTAGTTTAATACTCATCGGGGCAGTCTTTACTCATCCAGGCAATCTATAGCAATTGAGGCCGCAGATAGTACCGTTGACAGAATAGTTATGCAATATTTATGCGTTAAAAGTTAAATATAACCCGTGTTTCCTCTTAAACATAGCACAAAATAGCGAACGGTAAGGTCGGCGAGAATAAATGTCGGCATTCCGCATGAAATGCCGCACATTTTACGGGGGTTACCAGGTTATATCGGCGAGTTTAGCGATTCTCAATCGACTGGCGAAGCGTGCCTGCCGGGGCATGAACGCTGCCGCCAACGTAGCGCACGTCGTCTACCGCCCAGCACTGTCCTTCACGGATCATCAGTACTTCATCCTGCCAGGTTTGGGTTCCCTGCGTCAGCTTAACGCGCAGCGGAATATTACGCGCATCCGTGTTCGGGATGGTTGACGCGCTGGCTACTTCGGCGCTGTCCGGCAGCGTGGTGCGGCTCGAGAACGGATCGGATTTCAGCAGGGCGTTATGCTGCGGATCGCGGGTAGCGTCGTTAAGCAGTTTTGCCAGACCGTCGCTCAGATACGGGCGCAGGCCGGTGAGATCGTTGCTGCGGTGCTGAATGCGATAATCATAGAACTGCTGCGCCACGGCGTCCGGGCCGCCCTCAATGCAGGGGCCGCTGCGGGTACCGATATCCTTAAAGGCTGGCGTGACCGTGGTGGTACAGGCGCTGAGCACCAGCGCGCAGGGCACCAAAAGTGTTAAAGCAGAATAGCGCATGTTGATTTCCTTATTTATTAACTATCCTTTCAATCATAGCGTAACGAACCGATAATGCTGTGCCTAAGGCATTGAACGCTAAAGAAGGAGAGAAACCATGCAGTTTTCAACAACGCCAACCCTGGAAGGGCAAACAATAACCGAGTATTGCGGTGTGGTTACCGGCGAAGCGATTCTCGGCGCCAATATCTTCCGCGACTTTTTTGCCGGTATCCGCGATATCGTTGGCGGCCGCTCGGGCGCATACGAAAAAGAGCTGCGCAAAGCGCGTGAAATCGCCTTTAAAGAGCTTGGCGAGCAGGCGGAAGCCCTCGGCGCTGATGCGGTTGTGGGGATTGATATCGACTACGAAACGGTCGGGAAAGATGCCAGCATGCTGATGGTGAGCGTAAGCGGTACGGCGGTGAAAACCCTTCGATGACGCGTTCGTTTGCCACGCTCCTGCTGGCGCTGCTGCTGGCAGGATGCGTCACGGAAAAAGGGATTATCGACAAAGGCGCCTACGAGCTGGACACGCATCATCAGGCGCAGGCGGCTTACCCGCGCATCAAGGTGCTGGTGATCCACTACACCGCGGATGACTTTGACAGCTCGCTCGCCACGCTGACGGATAAGAACGTCAGCTCTCACTATTTGATCCCGGCTAAACCCCCTGCTCCGGACGGTAAGCCGCGCATCTGGCAGCTGGTGCCCGAAAGCGAACTGGCCTGGCATGCGGGCATCAGCTTCTGGCGCGGCACCAACCGGATTAACGATACGTCTGTCGGCATTGAGCTGGAGAACCGCGGCTGGCAAAAAACGTCGGGCGTTAAGCATTTTACGCCGTTTGAGCCGGCGCAAATTGCGGCGCTGGTGCCGCTCGCCAAAGACATTATTACCCGCTACAACATCAGGCCTGAAAATGTGGTGGCCCATTCCGACATCGCCCCGCAGCGCAAAGACGATCCCGGCCCGCTGTTCCCGTGGCGTGATCTGGCGCAGCAGGGGATTGGTGCATGGCCCGACCCGGCGCGGGTGGCGTTTTACCTGAACGGCAAGCCGCGCGACGAGCTCGTGGAGCCGAAGGTGCTGCTCGATCTGCTGGCGCGCTACGGCTATGAGGTGACCGATAACATGACAAATGCGCAGCAGAAGCGCGTTATCGTCGCGTTTCAGATGCATTTTCGCCCGGCGCGCTGGGACGGCGTGGCCGATCGCGAAACGCTGGCTATCGCGGAGGCGCTGCTGGAGCGCTACGGGCAGGGGTAATCCTTCGGGTTACCCGACTTCACCTTTACAGGGTCTTCTTTTGGACTGATATTTTAATCACATTCACGTCGTAAATGTTTTATAGTTTCCTCAGTCGAAATTACTCGCAAACGTGGTTGACAATATATCAGCACGACAAATAAGAAATACGGATGTTCTAAAGTCTTAACTTTACTTTACATTTGTTAAATGGACTACGCATTTATGCGCTGTGATTGCACACGTTCACCTTTTTCAATTTAATATTAATAGGTATAACAATGTTAAGTATCTACAGTAAAAATAGCCGTCCACAAGCAGAACTTGACGCCCTTATCGCGGCAACTGAAGGTTTTGAAGAAAGAACCTTACGCAAATGGCAGCGTATCAGTACCGATAACAACGAAGATATTCATTTTATCGTGAGCGGTGAAGTTGAATTCCGCCGCGAGTCGGATGAACTGTGTATGTTCACCTTACAGAATAAATGTATTTTTGGTCTCTCCTCAATTTATTACAACTCAACGCATATGTACGGCCTGGTTCGTGCCAATACCGTGGTGCGCACCATTAAAAAAGATGATTTTGTCCGTCTGATAAGCGAAAAAAACCTGTGGGAAGCCTTGAGTAAAGTCCTCTCCTGGTACGTTTGCCTGCTCAGCAAGCGTGACGAAGTGCTGGTGGCCCGCAGCGCGTACTCGATTGTTCGCGAGTTCTTGCTGGAAATTAACGAACTGATTGTGCACCATCAGCGCGATATCAATATTTATGACTATATTCAGGAATATACCAGCCTGGCCCGCAGTACCATTATTAAAATACTCGCCGACCTGAAAAAAGGTAATTATATTCAGGTTGAGAAAGGCCGCCTTATGTATTTATCAGCATTGCCGGAGAAATATTAATCGCTATTTATCTCCTTTTTAACTGAAAGGAGGGCTATGGTTCATTACATTATTTGCCTGCGTTCCTGCCGTGGATTCATCTACAGGAGGCGCGGGCATTTTCCCTTGCGAATAATCTTTTTCCTGCTCTTTTAACGCCTTCATCAATAATGCCTTGATCGCCCCGTCATCAACTGTCTGACCGGTATTATCCCGTTCGGGGATAGCAGAATGGCTCACTTCTGTCCCTGGCAGTGTATCCCGGGAAAGATTATTCGGCATTTCACCGTCGGGCGCCTGCTGCCAGTCGGCATCGCCGCTATCAATGGGCATCTCCTGCAGCGGCGGCATCTCTTTTGTTACCGGTTCTGGCTTTGGTTCAGGCTGCGGGAACGGTTTACTGACATAGACATAATGCATATCCGATAGCGTCGTTTCTGGCTTAACGGCGCTTGCTTTTATTGGCTCAGGTGCCGGATGGCGCAGATCCCAGTAGAGATGAGCATAGAGTCCCGCAGCGATCGTCATCACTATTCCCACCACCCAGAGCAGGGTGGCGCAGACCGCTTTTTTCAGCGAGGGGCGCCGGTAAGAAAACCAGACCGGTGCGTTCAGGGTATAGCTGCGCTGGGCAGCCAGAGTAATCGTCGACATTATGAATGTTTCTCCTGCGCGGTGGGGGTCGCAGATATATTTGCGGACTGAATAAGTACGCTTGGCGTAGTCCTGGTTTCACGCATTAACTGCATCAATGTATCTTCACCCGCAATCCCGTCCACATGCAGATGCATTTTCTGCTGAAACTCGCGGGTACGTTGCATCAGTTCGGCCGTCCACGCCTTTGTATGGGTTTCAGGTAGATTCAGCGCCAGGCTAAGCTGCTGATCCATCCAGCCCAGATCTTTGGCGCTGCTTTCGGCGCTCACGGCATCTTTCCCCTGCGGCGTAAGGCGGTGCAATTGGGTGTAATTGCCGGTTGCATGCTGGTTAAACCAGCTGCGGCTCACCTGCCAGGTGCGATTATTCATCAGCAGATCCAGCGAGTTATCATCTACTCTGGCCACCACGGCATAGTTCAGGTGATCGCCTGTTTTGATCTCGCCGATCCACGGGTAACCCTCTTTTGCCAGCTCTTCGACCGGAGCGCTGCCCTCCTTACACATCAGGTTGACCTGCCCGGCGTTCTGGCAGAGCGCCTCTTCCATCGTGGCGTCATAACCCCACATGGTATAGAGCTGATGCATCGCATCGGGCTTATTCACCACTTCATTATCGATAACCGGCACCGCTGGGGCGTCGGTTTTTGGCGCCTGCGGTTTCCAGCTGGCCATCACGGGCAGCTGTACCGGCAGTCTGGCGGTAATGGTGGGCATCAATGTCCAGCCGCAGGCGGCAAACAGTACGGAGGCAAAAAGGCCCATAACGGCAAGGCGTTTGCCCTTTGGTTTCGCCGGCAGAACTTCTCCTGCGGCGAGGCGCAGATGGCGCGGCGATACCTGCGCTGAACGCTCGGTCCAGGCGGCTAGCATCGCAAGGTGCGCCAGTTCGTTGAGTTTGCCTGTCTGTCCTTTGGTCAGAACATGCATCCTGCGCATGCGGGCCCGGGTGAACGGCGTTGCGTCGCTGCCATGTGCTTCACACTGGGCCTGAACATAGCTCAGGGACTCGCGGCAGGTGAGGGGCCGGAGCGTGTGATGCGTATGAAGAGATTCACGCAACCCGGACTGCTGGAGGGCGGCTTCCTGGTCGGCCGATCCCATCAGCACAACCGACAGAGGCACATCCAGCTCCTGCGCGCGGGTTAACAACATGGACAGTGCGTCATGGCAATTCGCTTTCATCGACTGAATATGCGAAATGACCAGCACTTTACGCGTGGTTTTGCGGGACAACATCTCGTCCTGCCACTGACGCAGCACGGCATCAATAGCCTGGATCCGGGTTTTGCTCTCTTTAGTGGTGGCGTTGAGTTTATAGAGCAGGCCGCTGGCGCTGAGTTTTGGGAAGGCGTTAATGGCAAGCAGCGTGCCTTCATGCTTTTTCAGCGCATCGCAAAACTGCGAGGCGAGATAGCTGTCGTCGCTAAAGAGCGCAGTGACGCCTGTTGTCTGGCACTTCTCTTTCAGCAAACCGAACACATCCTGATGATACGGAACAAAAAAATCACCTGACATCCGGGTGATAGCCCGGAAAGGCTGGGTAGTGAAATTAAAATGGCGCATATACATAGCGTATTACCGTCTCTTTGATTCATAGCAAGGAGCCGGAAAAGTAAAGGATATAGGCGGAAGGGGCAATTTGAATGCAGGATAAAAATATTCTGTCTACGCCTCTATCATAGGTTTATTTAACGATCAATCTTTTTCTAAATTATTGTTAGCGGAAGTGTGAATAGTCGGGAGTGAGGATACACATTAGTATTTACGCCACTTACTCATACAGCCCTGTGCTGTGAATTACTGACTGGCAGAAAGGCTCGTTAAAAAATGCGGATGTCATTTGTTACTCAATTGATTATGCCCTGCGTCATGTTTGTGCTGCTTATATTCTGCGGCCAGCAAGGGTATATGGTTTATAAAGATTATAAAAAAGTGACGAACAGGTTGTCTGATTCAAAAAAGACTATGCAAAAAAAAAGTCACGATGAAACCCAGTTTGTGCTTTTTACGCCGGCGGTGATGCCAGCGAAACAGCCAGCGGCGGTGAAAAAGCCGCTCAGTGCGGAAATCGAAGGTATTCTCAGCAGCGATGAAGCCTGGCTGTCCTTTGCGGTGATAAAAACTCCCGCAGGACAAAAGAGCTATCGCGAGGGCGAAATGCTCGCCGGTTTTGACAATGCCTATATTGCCGAAATTCATCCTGATAATGTGGTGGTGAATTATGAAGGCGCGCCGCAGGTTATTTCACTAAAAAAACCAGAATATTTCAAAGGCGGCGTTGACAGCGCCCCGGTAACCAAATCGAAGAAAGATGCAGGGTTAGATAATCTGCATCTGGATGATTATCTGGTGTTAAAACCATTAATCGAAAAAGGCCAGCTGGAAGGCTACAACATTAATCCACGCAATGCGTCGCTTTTCTACAGCCATGCTGGCCTGGAAAAAGGTGATGTGGTGGTAAAAGTTGACGATGTGGATATGACTAAAGAGGCGCAGGCAAAAGAGCTCGTTGCCCGCTGGTCAAAAATGAAAGAAGCGGATGTCGTTATCCGGCGTCACGCTCACCTTGAAAATATTCGGGTCAATGTTCTTAACAATTAATAAGTGTACAGACATGAAGAAATTTCCATGGGCGTGCGTAGCGCTGACCGCATTGTCGTTATATTCAGGTTCGCTGTTCGCGGCGAACTTTAGCGCCAGTTTTAAAAATACCGATGTCCGCGAATTTATCGATACCGTCGGGCGTAACCTCAATAAAACCATTCTGGTCGATCCTTCCGTTCAGGGAACGGTGTCGGTTCGCACCTACAACGTCCTGACGGAAGATGAATATTACCAGTTCTTCCTGAGCGTGCTGGATCTCTATGGTCTGTCGGTGATTCCGATGGATAACGGGATGGTGAAAGTCGTGCGCTCGTCGGTAGCGCGCATGTCGGGCGCACCGATTGCCGACAGCAAAAACCCTGGCAAAGGCGACGAAGTCATCACCCGCGTGGTGCGGATGGAGAACGTTCCGGTACGTGAGCTGGCCCCCCTGTTGCGTCAGCTGAACGACGCCTCCGGCATCGGTAACGTGGTCCATTTTGAACCGTCAAACGTGCTGCTGTTAACCGGCAAAGCCTCGGTGGTTAACCGCCTGGTGGATCTGGTGCAGCGTGTGGACCAAAGCGGCGTCCAGCGCCGTGAAATCGTGCCACTGCGTTTTGCCTCGGCCAAAGAGCTTTCTGACATGTTGAACAACCTCAACAACGAAGAGCAGAAAGGGCAAAACGCTCCGCAGCTGGCGACCAAAGTGGTCGCCGACGATGAAACTAACAGCCTGGTGATCAGCGGCAGCCCGGAGGCGCGTCAGCGCACCCGGACGCTGATCTCCCAGCTCGATCGCGAGCAGAATAACGAGGGCAACACCCGCGTCTTCTATCTGAAATACGCCAACGCCAGCAAAGTTGTGCCGGTGCTGACGGGGATCGGCGAGCAATTGAAGGACAAAACGGGCGGTGGCAAGAGCAAAGCCGCGCCGATGGCAGGCGATCTGAATATTTCCGCCGACGAGTCTACCAATTCGCTGGTGATCACCGCCCAGCCAAACGTCATGAATTCACTGGAAAAAGTGATCGACAAGCTGGATATCCGCCGTCCGCAGGTGCTGGTGGAGGCGATCATCGCCGAAGTTCAGGACGGTAACGGTCTGGATCTGGGCGTGCAGTGGACCAGTAAACACGGTGGGGTTCAGTTTGGTTCGACCGGCCTGCCGATCAGCCAGATCAAGAAGTCAAAAGTCATTGGCAGCTATACGGGCCTGGCGACCGGTTTCTTTAACGGCGACTTTGGCGCGCTGATGACGGCGCTGTCCACTAACGGCAAAAACGACATTCTGTCGACGCCGAGCGTGGTGACGCTGGATAACAAAGAGGCGTCGTTCAACGTTGGTCAGGACGTTCCGGTCCTCTCCGGTTCGCAGACCACCAGCGGCGATAACGTCTTTAACTCGGTGGAACGTAAAACCGTCGGTACGAAGCTGAAAATCGTACCGCAGATCAACGATGGCGACATGATCCATCTGAAGATCGAGCAGGAAGTTTCCAGCGTGGATAACACCTCGACGGCCGATGCCAGCCTGGGCCCAACGTTCAACACCCGCACCATCAACAACGAAGTGATGGTCCACAGCGGGCAGACGGTGGTGCTGGGTGGTTTGATGGAAAACGTCACCAAACAGTCGGTCTCGAAAGTGCCGCTGTTGGGCGATATTCCGGTGGTGGGCCAGCTGTTCCGCTATACCTCCCAGGACAGCGCCAAACGTAACCTGATGGTGTTTATCCACACCACCGTACTGCGCGACGACGACAACTACGGCGCGGTGTCGAAAGAGAAATATGAGCAGATCCAGGTGCGTCAGCAGCAGCGTATGGAAGAGCACAAGCTGGGCATCGTAGAGAATGCGGATTCACCGATGCTGCCAGCCTATCCGTCCCAGAGCCGCGCCGCGCCGGTGAGCGCCAGTGCGCCGGTGTCGTCCCGCAACCCGTTTAAAGAGTAAGGCGCAAGCGATATGACCGAGATGAGTAATGCGCTCTGTACCAGCACCTGGGCGAAAGAGAACGGGGTCCTGTTCTATAACGATGAGGTTTATATCCGCGAGGATGCGCAGGCGTATGCCCTGCTGGAGATGCGCCGCGTGCTGGGGCGCTCCTATGCCCCGACGATCCTGACGGCGGAAGCGTTTGACGAACTGCTGACCAACATCTGGCAGCAGAACAGCGGCGTCTCGCAGCAGCTGGTGGACGACATGGACGCCGATATTGACCTGATGGCGTTAACCGAGGAGATCCCTGACAACGAAGATCTGCTCGATAACGACGAGAACTCGCCGGTGATCCGCCTGATCAACGCCATTATGGGCGAAGCGGTGAAAGAGGGGGCCTCCGATATTCATATCGAGACCTTCGAGCGCACCCTGAGCATTCGTTTTCGCGTTGACGGCGTGCTGCGTCCGGTGCTGCAGCCAGCGCGCAAGCTCGCGCCGCTGCTGGTGTCGCGTATCAAAGTGATGTCCAGACTGGACATCGCCGAAAAACGTCTTCCCCAGGACGGTCGTATCTCGCTGCGCATTGGTCGTAAGGCCATTGACGTGCGTGTCTCCACTATCCCGTCTCAGTACGGCGAACGCGTGGTGATGCGTCTGCTGGACAAAAGCAACCTTAAGCCGGACATCAACAAGCTCGGTCTGATTGACGAAGAGCTGGTGAAGTTAAAAGGACTGATTGAACGTCCGCACGGCATCATCCTGGTGACCGGCCCGACCGGTTCGGGGAAAAGCACCACCCTGTACGCGCTGCTGTCGGCGCTTAACGGCCATGAACGCAACATTCTGACCGTGGAAGACCCGATCGAGTATGAACTGGAAGGGGTCGGGCAGACCCAGGTCAACCCGCGCGTGGACATGACCTTTGCGCGCGGACTGCGCGCCATTCTGCGCCAGGACCCGGACGTGGTGATGATCGGGGAAATTCGTGACGGGGAAACCGCGCAAATCGCGGTACAGGCCTCGCTCACCGGACACCTGGTGATGTCCACGCTGCACACCAACAGCGCTGCGGGCGCTATTACCCGTCTGCGTGATATGGGGCTGGAGTCATTTTTAATTGGTTCGTCGCTGCTTGGCGTCATTGCCCAGCGTCTGGTGCGTCGGCTGTGTCCGCACTGTCGCACGACCAGTCCGCTGGATGACAATGAGAAAGCGCTGTTCACCTTTATGGAAACGCCGCCGAAAGCGATTTATCGCGCCGTGGGCTGTGAACAGTGTCGCCAGAGCGGCTACCAGGGACGCGCAGGCATCCATGAATTTCTGGTGGTCGACAGCGCCATGCGCCGTGCGATCCATGAAGATAAAGATGAGATGTCCATCGAAACGCAGCTTTTCAAAGAGGCGTACAGCCTGCGTGAAAACGGTCTGCTGAAGGTGATAACCGGCGTGACCTCGCTGGAAGAGGTGATGCGCGTCACCGCCGAGCGCGGGGGGGATGCGTAATGGCCTGGTATGCGTGGTCCGCGACGGACGCCGCGGGGAAAACCCAGCGCGGCACCCTGCAGGCCGAAGGGCCAAAGCAGGTGCGCCAGATGCTGCGCGAACAGAAGCTGATGCCAGTGAACATTGCGCCGACCAGCGATCCGGCGGCGGGAAAAAACGCCCGTAAAGGGGCAAAACTGTCGATTCCGGTGCTGTCGATGTTTACCCGACAGCTCGCGACGCTGGTCAATGCCGCGCTGCCGCTGGAGAGTGCGCTGAAGGCGATTGCGAAGCAGACGGAAGATAAAACCCTGGCGGCGATGGTGACCGAAATCCGCGACAAGATTGTGGAAGGTCACACGCTGTTCGACGCCTTCAGCCAGTTTCCGCGCAGCTTCGACAAGCTCTACTGCACCCTGGTGATGGCCGGTGAAAAGACCGGTCATCTCGGTGGCGTGCTGGAAAAGCTCGCCGAGTACAACGAGCAGCGCCAGAAGATGAAAAGCAAGCTCACTCAGGCGATGGTCTACCCCATCACCCTGACGGTGGTGGCGATCGCGGTGATCTCCATTCTGCTGGTCGCCGTGGTGCCGCAGGTCATCGACCAGTTCACCCACATGAAACAAGAGCTGCCGGTGACCACCCGCACGCTGATCGCGGTGAGCGACTTTTTACAGGCCTGGGGCATCGTTATTGCCAGCGGCCTGTTCGGGGCGTCGGCGAGCTTTAAATTTTGGATAAAAGTAGAAAAGAACCGGTTTGTTTACCATCGGTGGCTGTTGCTAAAGTCACCGCTGAAAAAACTGGTCTGCGCCATCAACAGCGCGCGCTACATCCGTACGCTGAGTATTTTGCAGGCCAGCAGCGTTCCGCTGCTGGAGGGGATGTACATCGCGATGGACGGGATTGAAAACCTCTATGCCCGGCAGGTGCTTGAGCAGGCGGCGGACACCGTGCGCCAGGGGGCTTCCCTCTACAACGCGCTGGAACAGGCGAAAATTTTTCCACCCACCATGCTCTACATGGTGGCCTCCGGGGAGGAGAGCGGCGAGCTGGGCTCGCTGATGGATCGTGCGGCGGAAAACCAGGAATCTGCATTACAGCATCGAATTACGTTAACGCTGTCGGTATTTGAACCGGCACTGGTAGTAACTATGGCGACCGTTGTTTTATTTATCGTTCTTTCAATATTACAACCGCTTCTTCAACTTAATAATATGGTGGGTTAATCATGTCTTTGAAAAAAAATAGCCTGAAGCGTCAGGCGGGGTTCACGCTGCTCGAATTAATGGTAGTTATCGTTATTCTCGGTGTGCTGGCCAGTATGGTTGTGCCTAATTTAATGGGCAATAAAGAAAAAGCCGATATTCAGAAAGCGACCAGCGATATTGTGGCGCTGGAAGGTTCGCTGGATATGTACAAACTCGACAATCATCGCTATCCGACCACCGAGCAGGGGTTGCAGGCGCTGGTGACCAAACCTGAAATTGCGCCTATTCCGAAAGGCTACCGTGACGATGGCTATATTCGTCGCCTGCCGCAGGATCCATGGGGCAATGACTATATTCTGGTCAGCCCGGGTGAACATGGCGCTGTTGATATTTTCTCAGCCGGTCCGGATGCAGAAGCTAATACTGCCGACGATATCAGCAACTGGTCTTTTGATAAAAAAGCTAAGTAATGAATAAGCAACGTGGATTTACCCTGCTGGAAATTATCGTGGCGCTGGTGATATTCGCCCTGAGCGCCATGATGGTGGTCACTACCATTCCATCACGCAGCGGCGCAGATACATTTGGTCAGCAGCTAAAATCCCTCGTTGAATATGGTTCTGACCGTGCGGTAATGGACGGAAATATTGTCGGGCTGGTGATGACCTCGTCAGAATTTGAACTGGTGACGCAGGTTGTAAATAACGGCGAGCGCCACTGGGCACCGTTAAAGTCGGGGCGGATCGCCACACGCGGCGAGTTTCCTGAGGAGATGCATGTCTCCCTCTCATCGCGAACGCTGGCGGCCACGCTGGACGATGAACCGCAAATCATTTTTTTGCCGGACGGCGAGCTTAGCCGCTTCACGCTCAGCCTCGAAAGCCTGGATAAAAAGCAGCGCTTTCACGTGACGTCACAGGGCTCTGTTCCCGTGGTGGTGGAAAACGATGACTAAACGCAAAACCAAAGAGCAGGGGATGACCCTGCTGGAAGTGATGGTGGCGCTGGTGATTTTCTCCACCGCGGCGCTGGCGCTGATGAACTCCGTCACCCTGAACGTGCGCTTTACCCACAGCCTGTCGGAAACGCTGCAGGCCGGCTGGGTGGCGGAAAATCAGCTGGCGCAAGCGCAGCTGGCTCAGACCGACTTCCCGGACGCCGAGCAGGTGGGTACCGAAACCATGGGCGGACAAACCTGGACCTGGCATATCCAGCGGGTGAAAACCGCCGAAAATACCTTTGCCGATGAGGTACGGGTTTACAGCGAAGCAAGCGATGCGCAACCGGTGGTGGCGCTTCAGCTCGCCGAACCGGAGGTAGATCGTGAGTAAGGTGCAGCGTCAGCAGGGCTTTACCCTGCTGGAAATTATGATTGCGCTGGCCATCTTCGCGGTGATCAGCATTCTCGCCTGGCAAACGCTCGACGGCGCGATGCGGACCTCGACGGCCAGCGACGAGGCGGCGACAAAAGTGACGGCGCTTCAGCGCACGTACAACCTCCTCTCGCGTGACTTTTATCAGCAACAGGCGCGCGCGCCGCGCAACAGCGGCGAGGTGTTCGTCCAGCAGCAGAATGGGGTGGAAATGACAACCCTGAACGGCATTAGCGGCCAGGTGCAGCTGGAGCGGGTGCGCTGGACGTTAAAGGACAAGCGCGTGTGGCGCAACGTCTGGGCTGCTATCGACGGTCCTGCCAGCGCGCAGCCGGAAGAAGTGCCGATTCTGAGCGATGTGAAAGAGATGAAATGGCGCTTCTGGCACGAAGGCTGGAAGGAAAAATGGACCGACATCGCCCATCAGCCTGATGGCGTTGAGCTGAATCTGACCATGGAAAACGGCGAAACCTGGCGCTGGGTTTTTCTCACTCCCGGCGATATGCCTGAGATCCAGACCGCGCCAAAAGAGACGAATGCGGACCCGGCGCAGCCGGCAGCGGAGAATGCGGCCCAGCCCGTAACAACCCCGCAGCCCGATACGGCAGTCGATCCAGGAGTGAGTTCATGAGCGGCAAAACAGCGCGAAAAGAGCGTGGCGTGGCGCTGCTGGTGGTGCTGATCCTGCTGGTGATGATGTCCGCCCTGGCGGCGAAAATCAGTCAGCAGTTCTGCCGCCACCTGCAAAAAACGCATTATCAGGTCAGCCAGCAGACGCTGCGCTGGGCCATTGCCCGTCAACAGAAGGTACTGGAAAACGTATTGCAGAAAGCGGCCAGTTCAGAAGGGGCGGGGCTGTCACCGCAGGGTGACTGGGCGCAGCCGCTGGAAACCCACGGGGATAATTACACCGTGGTGAGTCAGGTGGAGGATGCCCGGACCTGCTTTAACGTCAATAGTCTGCTGGCCGGTGACGCGGCGCCAGCGGCCCCGGCCGACCCAACTGCGCTGCCGGAAAAACCGGTCAAAGAGCAGATTATTGAACAACTGCTGACGGAAAGTGGCGTCGGTACGCTGGCGGCAGAAGAGATTTACCAGCAGCTGGTGGATTATCTTGACGCCGACGACGTGACGGCGAAACAGGGCCAGGAGGCCGATGCCTGGGCGAGCGTGACGCCCGCCCGCGGTCCGGCGAATCAAATGATGCGCACCATCAACGAAATCAGACTGCTGCCCGCCTTTCCGCAGGCTGCGTGGCCGAAGGTCAGCAAGCTGCTGTGCGCCTTGCCGGATACGGATGGCACCATAAATGTGAATACCTTAACACGCGAACAGGCGCCGCTGCTGGCGGCGGTTTTTACCGGCGTGTTAAACACGGACGACGCTGCCCGCCTGCTCGATTCACGCCCGGATGAGGGGTGGGCGTCGCTGGAGGCATTCAGCAAAGTGCTGGAGAGCAACTATCCGCAGACCAAAGATATCCTGGCGCAGATTCAGGACAGGATTGCGGTCAACAGTCGCTATTTTCGGGTGGAAACCACCGGCAATACCGATGATTTAACGCTGCGCGTCGTCAGCCAGCTTCACGTTGACAGTGAGGCTGGCAAGGTCGTGACCTGGCAACGCCGCTACCGAATGGTTGAATAAGATGAAGATAATGAAAAAGGTGCTTTTTATTCGTCCCGACACCCGTGAGGACGGCAAAATCTGGTGGTGTGAATCCGGTAACGATCGGGTGGAATATCTGACGGGCTGGAGCGCACTGAGCGAACTTTCCTGCCACCCGCTTTCTCAGCAGGTGTGCCTGCTGCTGCCGGCGAGCGAGACGATCTTTCGTCATTTTACCCTGCCGAAAAAAGGGCTTTCCGCCCAGACGGCGCAGTTCTCGTGGATGGCGGAAGAGACGCTGCTCGGCGAGGTGGAGACGCTGCACTGGACGGTGCTGAACAAAAAGGGGCCGGAGGTGGATGCCGTGGCCATCGACGCTGAACGTCTGCGCCACTGGCTTGAGCTGTTCGCTCAGGCGGGGCTCACGGTGGCCCAGGCGCTGCCGGATGCCTGGCTGCTGCCGGTGAGCGAAGGGGGCACGACGCTGGTGAGCCTGGAGGAGAGCTACTGGCTGCGCTTTTCCCCCGGCAGCGCTGGCGAAGCCGATACGGTTCTGCTGCCGCTGCTGTTGAGTAAATGCCGGGCGGGTGAGGTGTGCTGCTACGGCGATGCGCCGCAGGAGGTACAGGTGGATGAACGGCTGGCGTGGCAGCATCCGATGGTGCTGATCCAGCCCCAGTGGCAGGGCTGTCGTATCAACATGCTGCACGGGGAGTTTTCCGGGCGCAGCGCCGGCGGCCTGCGTTTCCGCCACGCGAAAACGGCCCTCGCGGCGGCGGCGCTGCTTTGCTTTGGCCTGCTGATCGGCCCCCGCGTTGGTATGGCGTGGATGCTCACTCATCAGCAAAACGAGATCCACCGGGAGATGACCACCGTAGCGCAGCACTATTTCCCGACCCTGCGCCAGACCAGCAACCTGAAGTACTACGTCGGGCAAAATATCAGCAAGGCGAAGAAAGGGGTCTTCCTGCAGCTCGAAGCGCTGAATCAAATCAGGCAGTCATTGCCGTCGCTGGAGATCAATAGCGTGGAATATGGCGAAACGCAAAATCAGCTGACGCTGAATGTGAAATCCATGGATAAACAGACCCTGCAGGATTTTGTCGCCCGCAGCGCCGAAACCTTTGAATTTACGATGCAGCCGATTTCCGGCGAGGCGCCTTATACCGCCATTATTACCGGGAGCTATAAATGAAAATGCAAATAGCCCAGCTAAAAAACCGCTGGCAACATTACAGTCCACGCGAGCGTAATTTATTTAAACTCTGCGGCGGGGCACTCTGCTGTGCGATGGTTTATTACGGCGCGATGATGCCGCTCGATACTCTCATCAAAAATAACGAGGCCGTGTTATTTAAGCAGAAGCAGACGCTGAACTGGATGCGCCAGGAAATTGATAAAAACCATCTCCAGTCCAGAATCGTCAATACCCCGAACCCGCGCAGCGTGGTGGAGGAAAGTGCCAAAGTCGTGCACGTCGCGTTGACAAACGTGCGTCAGGAAGATCAGTCGCTGACCTTTGATGTCGAGCGCGTCAGCGTCACTGCCCTGCAAAACTGGCTGCGTGAGATGAACGTCTCTTCCGGTATCCATCTGGAGAAACTCGCGTTGACGCCGGTGGATCGTCAGAGTGACGTGAAAGCGCACATTACGCTGAGCTGGGCGAAAAGCGCATGAACTCACTAATGCTGTTGCAGCAGGCGAATCTGCCGGGTCTGTGCGTCATGAGCGGAGCTCTGGGCGCGATCCTCGGCAGTTTCCTCGGCGTCGTGGCGGAGCGTATTCCGCCGCTGGTAATGGAAGAAGAGGGGGCAGGCAATCTACTGTTTCCCGCCTCTCACTGCCCGGAATGCAACCACGCCCTGAGCGCGTGGGAAAATATTCCCATCATTAGCTGGTGTGCGCTGCGCGGCCGCTGCCGCCACTGCCATAGCGCGATTCCGCTGCGACTGCTGCTGGTGGAAGTCTGTAGCGCTCTCTTCTTTGCCGCCAGCGCCGCGCTGGCGCCGTCGTTTTTGGCGCTGATCGCGCTGTGGGTGATGTGGAGTCTGCTGCTGCCGCTGGTGGTGATCGACGCGCGCCATATGCTGCTGCCGGACTGTCTGACCCAGCCGCTGCTGTGGACGGGGCTGATGTTCCATGCCCTGTTCCGTACGCTACCGCTGACCGATGCTATCTATGGCGCAGTGGCGGGATATCTCTCGCTCTGGCTGGTTTACTGGGCATTCCGCCTTCTGACCGGCCGGGAAGGATTAGGCTATGGTGATTTTAAGCTGCTGGCGGCGCTGGGCGCCTGGTGCGGCTGGCAAGCGTTACCCTCTATCGTGCTGATCGCGGCGCTGGGGGGCATTATCATGCATTGCCTGTTAAAGCCCTTTAAGAATAAAAATAACCTTATTTCCTTTGGTCCATATATTGCATTTTCCGGGCTGGTTGTATTTATCGCGCAAATCCCATGTCTCATCTTTTAAATAATGCAGTCAAGTTTTTTTTGAGATTTTTTCATCGGGGGAATGAAAGGCGAAAATAAATTCCCCACTGTATTCTTCTCTACGCAATAAAACATTTGTCGAAGTTTATGAGTGGAGGAAGGTACAGCGCAATAATAAGCAGGTCTTTCGCGAACCAGAAACGTTCACGATTAATTTATCAGTAAATAACGTTTGTCCATGTTTAATGGAAAAGCATGGGTATTTAATTTCACAAATCGTATTATCAGGATCAAATAATGAAATTTCTGAAGCCTAAATATCTGGCACTCTTCGTTGCAGCGGCTGCAAGCCCGGTGTTCGCAGCCGTGCCAGGTAAAGCAACTATCGCCAGTGGTAATGATAAATTTGCCATTGTCGAAGTTGATCAGTCTGCTACTGCTTACAACAACCTCGTCAAAGTCCATGATGGCGCCGATGTTAAAGTGCAGTGGGATGTCTGGAGCGGCGCGGCGCCGACTTCAGCGAAAGTGTTGCTCGACGGCAAAACCGTCTGGACCGGTGCAGGCAGCATGTCCGGCACGGCAACATTTAAAGTGACCAAAGGCGGTCGCTATCAGGAAACGGTTGAACTCTGCAACGCCAGCGGGTGCAGCACCAGCGCCAGCAAACTGATTATCGTCGCGGATACCGACGGTAGCCATCTGCTGCCGCTTAATACCACCATGCAGGAAAATAATAAAACCCTCTCTAAGCATACCGATAAAGTGGTCGGTGCCTATTTCCCTGAGTGGGGCGTTTATGACCGTAAATTCCCGGTGGATAAAATCCCGGCAGCTAACCTTAACCACATTCTGTATGGCTTCATTCCAATCTGCGGCGGCGATGGCATCAACGACAGCCTGAAAACCATCGAAGGGGGTAACAGCTTCGAAGCGCTGAAGCGCGCCTGTGCGGGCCGTCAGGACTTCCAGGTGGCGATTCACGACCCGTGGGCCGCACTGCAGGAATCCCGGACTGGCCTCGACAGCTGGGACGAGCCCTACAAAGGCAACTTCGGCCAGCTGATGGCAATGAAGAAAGCCAATCCAGGGCTGAAAGTGCTGCCGTCTATCGGTGGCTGGACCCTCTCCGATCCGTTCTTCAAAATGCATGACAAAGCGATCCGCGATCGCTTCGTGGCTTCCGTGAAAGATTTCCTGAAAACCTGGAAATTCTTCGACGGCGTGGACATCGACTGGGAATTCCCGGGCGGCGGCGGTCAGAACGAAACGCTGGGCAACCCGCAGCAGGATAAAGAGACGTATACCGCACTGATGCGCGAACTGCGCGCCATGATGAATGAACTGTCAGCCGAAACCGGCCGTACCTTTGAACTGACCTCCGCAATCGGTTCAGGCAGCGACAAAATTGAAGACGTTGATTACACGACTGCCCAGCAGTACATGGATCACATCTTCCTGATGAGCTACGACTTCTACGGCGGCTGGAGCAACACCGATCTGGGTCACCAGGCGGCACTGCGTGCGCCGGCGAACAAACCGGATACCAATTACACCACCGAAAACGGCGTCAATGCGCTGCTGGCGCAGGGTGTACAGCCCGGCAAAATTGTCGTGGGGACGGCCATGTATGGTCGCGGCTGGACCGGTGTTCACGGTTACAGCAATAACAATCCGTTCACCGGCACGGCAACGGGCATGGTGAAAGGGACCTGGGAACCGGGCGTGGTTGACTATCGTCAGATCGTTAACGAGTACAAAGGCAAACCGGGCTGGGAATACAACTATGATGCTACCGCTGAAGCGCCGTATCTGTTTAACAAAACCACCGGCGATCTGATCACCTATGAGGATGCGCGTTCCGCAACGGCGAAAGGTCAGTATGTGCTGGCGAAAAACCTGGGCGGTCTGTTTGCCTGGTCTATCGACTCCGATACCGGAGACATTCTGAACGCGATGAATGAAAGCCTGACAGGCGGCGCTGCGCCGGTTGATCCGGTGGTGACCAACCATGCGCCGGTAGCGACTTCCGCTGACCAGAGCGTAACCGGTCCGGCGACGGTGACCCTGGATGGTTCGGCTTCTACCGATCCGGATGGCGATGCCATTACCTACAAGTGGACGCAGATCTCTGGCCCGTCGGTGACCCTCACCAACAGCACCAAAGCGAAAGCGACCTTCAACGTTGCCGCTGTCACCAGTAACCAGACTCTGGCGTTCCGCCTGACGGTCACTGACGCGAAAGGGTTGAGCAGCACCGCTGACGTCCAGGTCGTGAACAAAGCGCCGAAAGCAAACCAGGCGCCGGTCGTGAACCAGATGGAAGCCGTGACGCTGGAAGCGGGCCAGAGCTACTCTCTGCACGCTCAGGCTAACGATCCTGATGGCGACGCGCTGACCTACTCCTGGAGCGTTCCTGCGAATATGCAGGCGACAGGCGCAGACACCGCGAACCTGAACATCACCGCGCCGGACGTGGATGCGGAATCAACTTACACGCTGACCGTGGTGGTAAGCGATGGCAAGTCCAGCGTACAGACTAACGTACAGGTAACGGTAACGCCTAAAGCGGCTGAAACGCCGTCTGACGAAGGCAATACCCCTTCCGATGAAGGCAACACGCCGTCTGACGAAGGTTCTGCCACCAGTAGCTGCGATAAGCCTGTTGACGCCAACGCCAGCAAATACGCTGCCTGGAGTGCAAGCAAGGTTTACAACGCGGGCAATACCGTCAGCTTCGACAACCTGGTCTGGAAAGCAAAATACTGGACTCAGGGCAACCAGCCGGGCTTCGGTGTGGATGCATGGGAGCTGGTAAGTCAGGTGAAATTCAACTGGCGCTCCGACGTGGTCTATAACGGCGGCGACACCACTACCTACAACGGTTACTCCTACACCGCGAAATGGTGGACGAAGGGTGATAAACCCGGTAGCAGCGATGTATGGGTGAAAAAAGGCCCTGCGGCTGACTGCCAGTAAGTCACAGCCATAACGATGCGGGTAAGTAACTTGCCCGCCATCACGGTCCACGTCCCGCGACGGACGTGGACCGTAAATCAGGAAACAGAGTGATAAGCGCGTAAGGAGACAATGAAAAAGAGCCGGACTGAAAATGAAAACGTTATTTTTATTGTTGCTGATAATAAGCCATAGCGTCTTTGCCAACTGCTGGGATAAAGCCGCCAGTTATTACCATGTGGATCCTTATCTGTTGTATGCCATTGCTAATGTTGAATCGGGAATGAATCCCAATGCGATTGGACAGAATAATGATGGAACGCGTGATGTCGGCCTGATGCAGATTAATAGTTCACATTTTTCCGAGCTGGAGCGAAAAGGCATTAATGAGTACCGGTTAATTACCGAGCCCTGCACCTCGATTATGGTTGGCGCATCGATATTATCCGGAATGATTAAAGTTTATGGCTATAGCTGGGAGGCGGTCGGCGCCTATAACGCGGGTCTGAAAAAAGAGAATTACCCGCAGCGTATGGTCTATGCCCGTAAGGTCTGGAATAAATATCAGAAATTAAAACGTAGCACCCGTAACCGTTATTATTATTGATTTTTGTTTTTTGAAGAGTACCGACTGGTGTTCTTCATAAAACGAAAACTGCTCCCGGGTTTATTTATTAAATGATTAATAAATAAACCGCGAAACAAATTAACTTTTATATACCCTTAATATAATTAAGAGGACCATTGACATGAACAAAAGAACATTACTCAGTGTTCTTATTGCGGGCGCATGTGTTGCACCGTTTATGGCTCAGGCAACCCAGCTGCAGGCCAGCAGCGAACCTTACACCGTTAAGGCCAGCGATCTGCAGAAGAAAGAGCAGGAGTTGACCAACTTCCCGCTGATGGCTTCAGTGAAGTCAACCATCCGCACGCTGGACAACAGCCTGGTGGAACAAATTGAGCCGGGTAAATCGACAAACCCGGAAAACGTCAAGCGCGTGGAAGGGATTATCAAGGCCAGCGACTGGGAATATCTCTTCCCACTGCGTGCGCCGGAATATACCTACAGCAACTTCCTGAAAGCGGTCGGTAAATTCCCGGCACTGTGCCAGACCTATACCGATGGTCGTAACAGCGATGCCATCTGCCGTAAGTCTCTTGCAACCATGTTCGCGCACTTCGCGCAGGAAACCGGCGGCCACGAGTCCTGGCGTCCGGAAGCCGAGTGGCGTCAGGCGCTGGTTTACGTGCGTGAGATGGGCTGGAGCGAAGGTCAGAAGGGCGGCTATAACGGCGAATGTAACCCGGATGTCTGGCAGGGGCAGACCTGGCCGTGCGGTAAAGACAAAGATGGTGATTTCGTTAGCTACTTTGGTCGCGGTGCGAAACAGCTCTCCTATAACTACAACTACGGCCCGTTCTCTGAAGCGATGTACGGCGACGTCCGCGTACTGCTGGACAAACCTGAGCTGGTGGCGGACACCTGGCTGAACCTTGCTTCCGCGATCTTCTTCTTCGCCTACCCGCAGCCGCCAAAACCGAGCATGCTGCAGGTTATCGACGGCACCTGGCAGCCGAACGATCACGATAAGGCGAATGGTCTGGTTCCGGGCTTCGGCGTGACCACGCAGATCATCAACGGCGGCGTGGAGTGCGGTGGCCCGACTGAGATCGCCCAGTCTCAAAACCGTATCAAATACTACAAAGAGTTTGCCAACTACCTGAAGGTGCCTGTTCCGTCTAACGAAGTGCTGGGCTGCGCCAACATGAAGCAGTTCGACGAAGGCGGTGCCGGCGCGCTGAAGATCTACTGGGAACAGGACTGGGGATGGAGCGCGGATACCCCGTCAGGCCAGACCTACTCTTGCCAGCTGGTGGGTTACCAGACGCCATTCAGCGCTTTTAAAGAGGGTGACTACACCAAATGCGTGAAGCATTACTTCAACGTCAACGTGGTGGGTGAAGACGGGACTTCCGACGGCGGTAGCGTCACGCCAGCTCCGACCCCGACCCCTGTCGACCCAACGGACGAAGGCAACACCACGCCGGTGCCGGACGATAACACCCCGGCTCCGGAAGATAATACGCCAGCGCCGGTAAACCATGCGCCGGTAGCAAAAATCGCCGGTCCGGTGGGGGCGGTTGAAGCGGGTAAATCTGTTTCTCTGAACGCGTCTGGCTCGACCGACGAAGACGGTAACCACCTGACTTATACCTGGACGGCTCCGAACGGCCAGACCGTAAGCGGCGATGATAAAGCGATTATTACGTTCAACGCACCGGAAGTGGCGGCGGCGACGCAGTACCCGATCAACCTTACCGTCAGTGACGGCGAGCTGAGCAGCACCACTACCTATACGCTGAACGTACAGGCTAAGCAGACCAACGGCGGCCAGACCGGGACTTACCCGACCTGGACCTCCAAAACCAAATGGAAAGCAGGCGATATCGTTAACAACCGCGGCCAGCTGTTCCAGTGCAAACCTTATCCGTACAGCGGCTGGTGCAATAACGCGCCATCCTACTACGAGCCAGGTAAAGGGATTGCATGGCAGGACGCGTGGACTGCGCTGTAATCAGCAAAACAGCAAAACAGCAAAATGACAAACGGCAACCTTCGGGTTGCCGTTTTTTTTCTTATCGTAAAAATGCAGGACCCGATCTACCGATGAAGCTTCCCGTGATCCCGCAGCCACGCCGCCGTACGCGTAATCCCTTCATCCAGCGTCACGATCGGTTTGTACCCAAGCTCGTTCTCCGCCCGCGAAATATCCAGCGTGAAATCAAAGTTCAGCTTCGATACGCCGTAATGCGTCAGCGCAGGCTCTTTGGCCGATTTACTGCCAAAACGCTCCATGCTGCGGGCAATCATATCCAGCATTGGGTAAGGGACTGAACGGATGCGGCAGTCGATCTGCAGCTCGTCAATTAAACGCTGCACGATGCTGCGCAGCGTGCAGGGTTCGCCGTTCGTGATGTTGTAGGCGCGACCGGAGATCAGCTTATCGCAGTCCGGCTGGCTTGCCAGCCACATGGCGTGAACGGCGTTTTCGTAATAGGTCATATCCACCAGCGCATCGCCGCCGCGCGGCAGCAGCACGCTGCCGTAGTGGTGCATCATCTGCGCCAGGCGCGGAATAAACACTTTGTCGTGCGGCCCGAACAGGCTCTGGGGGCGCAGCACGGTAAAGCGCGTATGCGGGTTGGACTGTGCCAGCAGGTCGATCACCTCTTCGCTGGCCGCCTTGCTGCGGGCAAACTCGCAGGCAAAGCGAGCGGGACGGAAATCTTCCTGCACGTCACGATGGTGGTGATAGTCGAAATAGAGTGAAGGTGACGAGATATGAATAAAGTTACGCACGCCCCAGGCAACGGCCCATTCGCCCAGACGGCGGGTTGCCCGCACGTTGGCGAGATCGAAGGCTTCCTGGGTACCCCACGGGGAGGTGAAGCTGGAGCAGTGCCACAGCGTGTCGATACCGGCGAGCATCACTTTCGCCTGAGAGGAGACCAGCTCCGTCAGGTCAGCATGGACGAACTCCGCGCCCATTTTTTGCAGCAGTTTTCCCATCGCTTCGTTGCGACCGGTAGCCCTGACGCTGATGCCCTTGTTGCGCAGAAATTCGACCGCATTTCGGCCTAAGCCGCTGGTCGCCCCGGTAACCAGTACCTTCATATCAATCCACTGTGTTGAAAAGAATTTCGTGCGCATTCTTTCGTGAATTACGGCGCTATGCAATGGGAAAGGTGAAAGAAAGAGAGTTTTATTTAGATCTTTTCCGTCTTTTGTTCTGCCCGTTGCGCAATCCGCTTTGCCATCCCGCGGAAGATAAACAGGTGGGCGGGGATCATCAACAGCCAGTAGAACAGACCCGGCATTCCGTGCGGATGCCACCAGGCGCGGACGTCCAGTTCACGACAATCGGCTTTGTCTTTCAGGGTAAAGCAGAGTCGGCCCAGCCCCGGGGCTTTCATACCGAACAGCAGCGCCAGCTGTTTTTCCGGCTCGACGATGATGACCTTCCAGCTGTCGACCGCGTCGCCCACCTCAAGATACGGGCGTGCCGGACGGCCTTTTGCCAGCCTGTGCCCCACCAGCAGATCCATTGCTCCGCGCGTTTGCCAGAGGATATTGCCGAAGAAATAACCGTCTTTGCCGCCAATCTGGTTCACGACTTCCCACAGATCTGCAAGGCTGGCGGAAGTTTTCACCGTGCAGCCCGCCTGTTTCGGGTAATAGCCGTACTCCGGCCGCCAGCGGGCAAACGCCTGGGCGTCGTAGCCCCAGTCGCTGGAGTTCACCAGCTGCTCTTCCTCTTTCAGCGTATTGCGCACGGCATCGTCAAAGCGGATCAGGTCCTGGGGAATGAGTGCCCGCAGTTCGCGATCGTCCGCCAGTAAATCGTGTTTGAGCCCCTGGATCAGCGCTTTGGCGATCGTCGGCGGCACCGAGGTGATCACATTCAAAAACCACACCGAAATCCAGCGGGTCGGGAAGGGGATGGGGATCAGCCAGCGGCGGCGGCCGCTGACGCGCATGAAATGTTCGAACTGCTCCTGATAGCTCAGCACTTCAGGGCCTGCCGCCTCCAGCACGCGGTGTTGCTCCGCCGGGTGATCCAGCAGGGCCACCAGATAATGCAGTAAATTCTCCAGCGCAATCGGCGTGGTGCGCGAGCGTACCCAGCGCGGCGGCGTGAGTACGGGCAGGTTGTAAACCATATCGCGCATCACTTCGAAGGCGGCGGAGCCTGCGCCGACGATGATCCCGGCGCGCAGTTCGGTGACGGGGATATTCGCCCCGCGCAGGGTGTCAGCCGTCAGCTGGCGGGCGCGCAGGTGATCGGACTGCTCGTGTTCGGGCGCCTGGAGCGAGCTTAAAAAAATGACCTGCTTCACCGGGGTTTGCAGCAGGGTGTCGCGAACGTTCATCGCCACCTGCCGCTCGTGGGCGATGAAATCCCCGCCTTCGCCCATGCTGTGCACCAGGTAGTAAAGCGTGTCGACCCCTTCCAGCAGGGCGGGAAGTTCCTTCGGCCAGTTGAGGTCAACGCTGTGGCAGGTGACGCCAGGCAAACTGAGCTTTTGCAGGCGTTCGGTGTTGCGTGCCGCTGCCAGCACCTGGTGTCCCTGCTGGCTTAACGCCGCGGTGAGATGCTGACCGATGTACCCGCTGGCGCCGAGCACCAGAATTCGTTGCGGCACGTGATGCTCCTTATCGCTGTGAAAACGCCTGCCAGTGTTTCACCACGTCCGCCAGCTGTTCGCGGCTCACGTCGAGATGCATGACCAGGCGCACAACGGGTGAGGCGTTGATCAGCACGCCACGTGATTTCATAAACTCACCCAACGCGGCGGCGCGGTCATCGCCCACGCGTACGAACAGCATGTTGGTGTCGTGGCGCATCACGTCGGCGCCAATCTCGCGCAGCTGCGCCGCCATCCACGCGGCATTGTCGTGATCGTCCTTCAGACGCGCCACGTTATTTTTCAGGGCATACAGCCCGGCAGCCGCCAGAATACCCGCCTGACGCATGCCGCCGCCGGTCATTTTGCGCCAGCGGTTGGCGCGCTTGATATAGTCCGCGTTGCCCACCAGCAGAGAACCCACCGGCGTGCCCAGCCCTTTAGAGAGGCAGATGGTGAACGAGTCGCAGTATTGCGCAATCTCTTTCAGCCCGCAGCCGTACTCCACGACGGCGTTAAAGATACGCGCGCCGTCAACGTGCAGGCCGAGCCGGCGCTCGCGGGTGAATTCCCACGCTGCTTTCAGGTATTCGCGCGGCAGCACTTTGCCGTTGTGGGTGTTTTCGAGGCTGAGCAGCCTGGTGCGGGCGAAGTGAATATCGTCAGCTTTGATTTTCGCCGCGACTTTATCGAGCGGCAGGGAGCCGTCCGGCGCAGCGTCAATCGGCTGCGGCTGAATGCTGCCGAGCACCGCCGCGCCGCCGGCTTCGTAGAGATAGTTATGCGCACCCTGGCCGACGATATACTCTTCCCCGCGCTCGCAGTGGCTGAGCAGCGCCACCAGGTTAGCCTGCGTGCCGGTTGGCAGAAACAGGGCGGCTTCCTTGCCGCTCAGCTCTGCCGCGTAACGCTGCAGTTTGTTAACCGTTGGGTCATCGCCGTAGACGTCATCCCCGACCGGGGCGGCCATCATCTCTTCGAGCATGGCGCGGCTCGGGCGGGTTACGGTATCACTGCGTAAATCAATCATTTCACATCCCTTTATTTTAAGAGGTCATGCGAAATGTTTTACCTGAGCCAGTTGGTTTTTGCCAGTTCGATCACCTCGTCGCCGCGCCCGCTGATGATGGCGCGCAGCATATACAGGCTAAAGCCTTTGGCCTGTTCAAGCTTGATCTGCGGCGGGATCGCCAGCTCTTCTTTGGCGACGACGACATCCACCAGCACCGGGCCGTCGATGGAAAATGCGCGCTGCAGGGCTTCGTCTACCTCTGAGGCTTTCTCCACGCGAATACCGGTGATGCCGCAGGCCTCGGCGATGCGTGCGAAATTGGTGTCGTGCAGCTCGGTGCCGTCCGTGAGATAGCCTCCGGCCTTCATCTCCATCGCCACGAAGCCCAGCACGCTGTTGTTAAAGACCACGATTTTCAGCGGGAGCTTCATCTGCACCACCGACAGGAAATCCCCCATCAGCATGCTGAACCCGCCGTCGCCGCACATCGCTACCACCTGACGCTCCGGGGCCGTCGCTTTTGCGCCCAGCGCCTGCGGCATGGCGTTGGCCATCGAGCCGTGGTTGAACGAGCCGAGCAGTCGACGCTTGCCGTTCATCTTCAGATAGCGTGCCGCCCAGACGGTTGGCGTGCCCACGTCGCAGGTGAAGATGGCGTCGTCGTCCGCGAAATGACTGATCTGCTGCGCCAGATACTGCGGGTGAATCGCTTTGTCGCTCGGTTTGGCGAGGTCGTCCAGCCCCTTGCGGGCGTCGCGATAGTCGCTCAGGGCCTTATCAAGGAACTTGCGGTCCGTTTTTTCTTCAAGCAGCGGCAGCAGGGCGGCAAGCGTGGATTTGATGTCGCCCACCAGCGCCATATCAACCTTGCTGTGCGCGCCGATGCTGGCTGGGTTGATATCAATCTGAATGATTTTCGCATCCGTCGGGTAGAACGCGCGATACGGGAATTGGGTGCCGAGCAGGATCAGCGTGTCGGCGTTCATCATGGTGTGGAAGCCGCTGGAGAAACCGATCAGACCGGTCATCCCCACATCAAAGGGGTTGTCGTACTCGACGTGCTCTTTGCCGCGCAGGGCGTGAACAATGGGGGCCTTAAGCTTACCGGCGAATTCAAGCAGCTCCTTGTGCGCGCCCGCGCAGCCGCTGCCGCACATCAGGGCGATATTGCTGGAGTAACGCAGCAGCTGAGCCAGCTTTTTCAGCTCCTCTTCCGCAGGCGTCACCACCGGCTGCGGGGCGTGATACCAGTGGGTGCTGGCCCCTTCCGGCGCGGCCTTGAGGGCCACATCGCCCGGGATAACGACCACAGAAACGCCGCGGTTCAGCACGGCCTTGCGCATGGCGATCGCCAGCACCTGCGGGATCTGCTCCGGGGATGAAACCAGCTCGCAATAGTGGCTGCATTCACGGAACAGCTCCTGCGGATGCGTCTCCTGAAAATAGCCGCTGCCGATTTCGGAAGAGGGGATATGGGCGGCAATCGCCAGCACCGGCACGTGATTGCGGTGACAGTCGAACAGCCCGTTGATCAGATGCAGGTTGCCGGGACCGCACGAGCCGGCGCAGACGGCCAGTTCCCCCGTGATCTGTGCTTCAGCACCTGCGGCGAAGGCGGCAACCTCTTCATGGCGGGTGGGCATCCATTCGATGGTCTTCATCTTGTTGAGGCTGTCGCTAAGTCCGTTCAGGGAATCGCCGGTCACGCCCCAGATACGTTTCACGCCAGCCTGTTCGAGCGTTTTCGCTATATATGCAGCCACGGTTTGTTTCATGGTTGTCCATCTCCTTTTTGTGATATCGCATACAAGCTTAGAAGAAAGTCTCCGTATTGCCCGTCGCATGCCCCCAATTAAAAGGTGCTTTTCACGCGCAACTATTCGGCATAATCTGGTGTTACCTCAGTAAAAACAGGAATTATTTCAAATGGTTAAATCATTGTTAATCGCTGTTAATGAAAAGCTATCGTGCGACGATCTTGGCAAACTCTTGTTACGACTTGCCGTCGGCGGGCTGATGCTTTTTCACGGTTTACACAAGCTTTTTGGCGGCGTGGGCTTTATCAGCGGCATGCTGGTGGAAAAAGGGCTGCCGGGATTTATCGCCTACGGCGTGTTGGTTGGCGAAGTGGTGGCGCCGATCCTGATTATTGTCGGGCTCTTTACGCGTCCGGCCGCGCTGGTGCTGGCCTTTACGATGATTGTGGCGTGGCTGATGGTGGGAATGGGTGAAACGCTCGCCCTCGATAAGGTAGGCGCATGGGCGATTGAAAGCCTGGTGTACTTCTTTATCGGCTCGCTGGCGGTCGCGTTTTTAGGGGCGGGGCGGTTTGCGCTGGGTAAAGCGCCCGCGTGGCGGTGAGGTTGTTGTAGGTCGGGTAAACGCAGTGTCACCCGACAAAAAGCCCGGTGGCGCTGACGCTTACCGGGCCTACGATCGAACGATTACCGTTTATGCGAGGACCAGATCGCCCTGTGGATGGCAAGAACACGCCAGCACGTAACCCTCGGCAATTTCCGCGTCGGACAGCGTCATGGTGCTGGTGACGGTGTACTCCCCGGAAACCACCTTCGTCTTACAGCAGCCGCACACGCCCGCACGACAGGCAGCCACTACCGGCACCTGGTTGCTTTCCAGCGCCTCCAGCAGGGTGGTTCCCACGCGGCCAAAGAAGGTCTGCGCAGGCTGCAGTTTGGTGAAGGTAATGCCGCTGGTTGCCGCTTCCGCCACCGGCGTGAAGAACTGCTCTTTGAAGAAGCGGGTCACGCCAAGCGCTTTCACTTCTTTCTCCGCGATATCCATGTACGGCGCCGGGCCGCAGGTCATCACGGTGCGGTTCGCGATATCCGGCACGCTTTGCAGCAGCTCGCGGCTCAGGCGACCGGGCACAAAGCCGTGGGTCGCGTTGTGCTCCGCCACCAGCGTCACCGGATAATCACGCCATTCCCCGGCAAAAATCACATCTTCCGGGGAACGGACGCTGAAGATCGCCTGCACGTCGGCCTGCGGGCGGTTCTTCGCCAGCCAGCGGCGCATCGACATAATCGGCGTTACGCCACAGCCCGCCGCCAGCAGCAGGAATTTATCGTCTGCTTTGTCGTCACAGGTGAAATCGCCCTGCGCGTCAGACAGCCAGATGTAATCCCCGCGCTTGACGTCCCGCGTCAGCCACTGAGAGCCCGCGCCGTCGTCAATGCGGCGGACGGTGAGCGTAATGTACTCGCTCACGCCCGGCGTGGAGGAGATCGTGTAGGCGCGCAGCGTGTCCGCCGAATTGCGAACGCTGACCAGCGCGTACTGGCCTGCACGGTACGGATAGTAGTCGTGGCACAGCAGCGACAGCGTCCACACATCCGGCGTCTCCTGATGGATGTGATGAACCTGCATCCGCCACGGGCATTGTGAGGTTGGCATGGTCATGAATAACTCCTTACGCGCTCAGCAGCTGTTTCATATCATCTTCAACGTTGGTCACGGAACGCAGACCGAATTTTTCGTTCAGCACCGCCAGCAGGTCCGGCGTCAGGAAGCCAGGCGCGGTCGGACCGGTCACGATGTTGGTGACGCCGAGAGAGAGCAGGGTCAGCAGGATGACAATCGCTTTCTGCTCGAACCATGACAGCACCAGCGACAGCGGCAGGTCGTTCACGCCACAGCCCAGTTTCTCCGCCAGGGTGACCGCCAGAATGATGGCCGAGTATGCATCGTTACACTGGCCCGCATCGATCAGGCGCGGCAGACCTTCGATGTCGCCGAAGTCCAGCTTGTTGAAACGGTATTTGCCGCACGCCAGGGTCAGGATCAGGCAGTCTTCCGGCACGCTGGTGGCGAAATCGGTGAAGTAGTTACGCTCGCCGCGCGCGCCGTCGCAGCCGCCGACCAGGAAGATGTGGCGCAGCTTTTCACGGCTGACGAGATCGATCAGCGAATCAGCGGCGCCGAGCAGGGTTTCACGACCAAAGCCGACGGTGATCAGGTGCGGGATTTCGCTGTACGGGAAGCCCGCCATCTGCTGCGCCTGGGCGATAACCGGACCGAAATCGTCGCCTTCAAGGTGGCTCACGCCCGGCCAGCCGACAATGCTGCGGGTCCAGATACGGTCATCGTACGCGCCGACGGTAGGGTCGATGATGCAGTTAGAGGTCATCACGATAGGGCCAGGGAAGCGGGCGAACTCAACCTGCTGGTTCTGCCAGCCGCTGCCGTAGTTACCGATCAGATGCTTAAATTTACGCAGTTCCGGGTAGCCGTGCGCCGGCAGCATTTCGCCGTGGGTATAAACGTTAACGCCGGTGCCTTCGGTTTGCTTCAGCAGGTTGTAGAGATCTTTCAGGTCGTGACCGGAAATCAGAATGCACTTGCCTTCGGTTGCCTTGACGTTGACCTGCGTCGGCGTCGGGTGGCCGTAGGTGCTGGTTTCACCGGCATCCAGAATGCTCATCACGCGGAAGTTCATCTGGCCGATTTCCATTGAGCATTCCAGCAGCGCGTTCATATCGGCAGGCCAGGTGCCCAGCCACGCCATGATTTTGTGGTACTGGGCATAAATCTCATTGTCGTACTGACCCAGAACGTGTGCGTGCTCCATATAGGCCGCAGCGCCTTTCAGGCCGTACAGGCACAGCAGGCGCAGGCCGAGAATGTTCTCGCCAATCGCCGCTTTGTCTTTATTCGGGGTGAATTCTGCCGCCTGACGCTGGAGGTCGCCCAAATCGTCGCTGACCAGCTGAAGTTCTGACATCGGGTTTTCCACGCGAGCGGAGGCATCCGCCTTCAGGCACTGGGCTTTCAGCGCCTCACGCAGGGCAATCGCTTCGCGGGCGTAGCCGACAATGCGCGGAGAGTCGAAGTTAACGTTGGTCAGCGTGGAGAAAAACGCGCGCGGGGCGAAGCTGTCGACGTAGTGGTCGACAATGCCGTATTCGCGGGCTTTGAACGCCCATGCGGAAAGGCCTTGCAGGGCCGCAATCAGCAGGTCCTGCAGGTCAGATGTTTCTGCGGTTTTGCCGCACATACCCTGTGCGTAAGAGCAGCCATTGCCTGCCGGGGTACGGATGGTTTGTTCACATTGCACACAAAACATAATCACACCTGTTAAAGTTATATTTAATATACATGTTTAAGGTTATGCCTGTGCCAGAACGGAGAAAAGGGCTTTCTGCTACAAAATAGAGGGAGATTGATTTAGCGCAATTTTGGCGGCAGGAAACCTACCGCCAAAGAAGTATCAGGCAGAGAAGAGGGCCATCAGAACAGGAACCAGCAGGCTTAAAATAAAGCCGTGCACGATAGCCGCGGGCACCATCTCCAGACCTCCGGAGCGCTGTAGTACCGGCAGGGTAAAGTCCATCGACGTTGCGCCGCACAGGCCCAGCGCGGTAGAACGACTGCGCCGAACCAGGCTCGGGATCAGCATGATGGCAATCAGCTCTCGCGCCAAATCGTTAAAGAAGGCGGCGCTGCCGATCACTGGGCCGAATGATTCGGTCAGCAGAATACCGGAGAGGGAGTACCAGCCAAAACCGGACGCCATCGCCAGGCCGGTTTTCAGCGGCAGATCGAGAATAAAGGCGTTGATGACGCCCGCCACCATTGAACTGGCGACAACCATAACGGCAACCATCATCCCCCGACGGTTCAGGACAATTTGTTTCAGCGTCATGCCATTATTTCGCAATTGAATACCAATCAGGAACAGCAGGAAGATCAGCGTATATTCACTGGCCTCTGTCGCGTGCTGTAAAAATGCCCAACCTGTCAGCCCAAGAAGAAAACCGATCACCACGACGCCGCATAATTTTAATGATTCAAGCGCCATTGCAATTCGTGAAGGGAGTTTTTCCTGATGATGGTGATTTTTCCATGGAATAGTGCGTTCCAGCCACAGCAGCGCGGCAATATTGCACAGCAAAATAACCACTACGGTGACGACAGAATAATGGAGGATGGAGAGTAAATTCGCCGACAGGTTGTCCAGGAATGCCAGGCTAATCCCCATAAAGAAAAGAATAACGTAGACAATCCAGCTCAGGAATCGATTAATGAGCCTTAATGCGGATTCACGATGCAGCGGAATAAGATAGCCCACGATCAAGGGCAGCAAAATGATGAGGAGTCCTGAAAACATGAACAGCCGGTCCTTTTGGAGTATCGGTTAAACGCCAGTGACACTACCCAATAAAGGCTGTTCAGTAAAGCGGCAAAAGAAAGCCGGGTGGCGGCTACGCCTTACCCGGCTTGTGTCTATGTGGGGTGTGCGGCCTGTGGCCCTCACCGCGGCCCTCTCCCACGGGGAGAGGGAGGGAAAGATTAATCGCGTTTTTCCAGCAGGGTGCGATACAGCACGCCACCCAGAATACCGCCGATAATTGGCATCACCCAGAACAGCCACAGCTGCTCAAGCGCCCAGCCGCCCTGGAAGATGGCGACGGCGGTGCTGCGTGCCGGGTTAACGGAGGTGTTGGTGACCGGAATAGAAATCAGGTGGATAAGCGTCAGCGCCAGACCAATGGCAATCGGGGCAAAACCGGCTGGCGCGTGTTTGTCCGTTGCGCCGTGGATCACCAGCAGGAAGCCGGCGGTCAGAACGATTTCAATCACGATGGCAGACAGCATGGAGTAGCCGCCCGGAGAGTGTTCGCCGAAGCCGTTAGAGGCAAAGCCGCTGGCCGCCGCGTCGAAGCCGGCTTTACCGCTGGCAATCACGTACAGAACGCCCGCCGCAATAATACCGCCAACTACCTGCGCCACAATGTAGCCAATTACGTCTTTCGCGGGGAAACGGCCGCCCGCCCATAAACCTAACGTCACTGCCGGGTTAAAATGACCGCCGGAAATATGTCCCACGGCAAATGCCATGGTTAATACGGTTAAACCAAACGCCAGCGCGACGCCGACAAAACCGATACCTAATTCCGGGAATGCTGCTGCCAGAACGGCGCTACCGCAGCCACCAAATACCAGCCAGAATGTACCAAAGCATTCTGCTGCCAATTTTCTAAACATAACCACCTCAAATAATTATCCGCACGCTTTCCCGCGCGCGGGATATATCGCCATAAAGGGATGACGACTCAAAGAGCCCGTATTTTAAAAACCAACAACACCCCTTCGCCACTTAAATAAATTCGATTAATTTGATTTAAGGCAATGTGATGTCAATCCTTGTTCAAATCAGCGGTAAATAGAGCATAGACCAATTTGCGGGCGGTAGTATCTTGTGAGATGTGGGTTATTTCAAATGAAACCTGATGGATAAATTCTGAATTTTTCGTGCTTCCGCCAGATTATGGATGCGGATTGCAGTGTCAAGCCCGTCTGCATCCCGCTATACTGCTGATTACTTGAAGGAAAAAGTGATCATATCGCGGGGGATTTATGCTTCTCGAACGTGTGGAAATTGTCGGGTTTCGCGGTATTAACCGCCTGTCGCTGCAGCTGGAGCAGAACAACGTCCTGATCGGCGAGAACGCGTGGGGTAAGTCCAGCCTGCTGGATGCATTGACGCTACTGCTTTCGCCCGAAGACGATCTGTATCACTTCGTCCGCGACGATTTCTGGTTCCCGCCCGGCGACGTAACGGGGCGCGAGAAGCATCTGCATATCATCCTGACGTTCCGCGAATCCGAGCCCGGACGTCACCGCGTGCGTCGCTTCCGCCCGCTGTCACCCTGCTGGGTGCCTTGCGATGACGGTTTCCACCGGATTTTCTATCGGCTGGAAGGCGAGATGGCGGAGAACGAAGGGGTACTCACCCTGCGTGATTTTCTCGATGAGAAAGCCAACCCGATCCCGCTGGACAATATCGACGATCTGGCCCGTCACCTGATCCGCCTGACGCCGGTGTTACGCCTGCGCGATGCGCGCTTTATGCGGCGTATTCGTAACGGAACCGTACCCAATATGCCGGAAGTGGAAGTCACCGCCCGCGAGCTGGATTTTCTGGCCAGAGAGCTGGTGTCGCGTCCGCAGAATCTGACCGATGGTCAAATTCGTCAGGGATTGTCCGCAATGGTGCAACTCCTGGAGCACTATTTTTCCGAGCAGGGCACGTCGGAATCGCGCCACCGTCTGATGCGCCGCCGCTCTCATGATGAGCAGCGAAGCTGGCGTTACCTCGACATCATTAACCGGATGATCGACCGGCCCGGCGGTCGCACCCATCGGGTGATTCTGCTGGGGCTGTTTTCAACGCTTCTGCAGGCCAAAGGCACCGTTCGTCTGGACCGGGACGCCAGGCCGCTGCTGCTGGTGGAAGACCCGGAAACGCGCCTGCATCCCATCATGCTCTCCGTGGCCTGGCATCTGCTGAACCTGCTGCCGCTCCAGCGCATCACGACCACCAATTCTGGGGAGTTATTATCCCTGACGCCCGTAGAACACGTCTGTCGCCTGGTGCGTGAATCCGCCCGCGTCTCCGCTTTCCGGCTTGGGCCGGGCGGTTTGAACGCGGAAGACGGGCGGCGCATCGCGTTTCATATTCGCTTTAACCGGGCGTCGTCGCTCTTTGCCCGCTGCTGGCTGCTGGTGGAGGGGGAGACGGAAACCTGGGTCATCAACGAACTGGCGCGCCAGTGCGGCCACCATTTTGATGCGGAAGGCATTAAGGTGATCGAATTCGCGCAGTCGGGATTAAAGCCGCTGATAAAATTTGCCCGCCGGATGGGGATCGAGTGGCACGTGCTGGTAGACGGTGATGAGGCGGGTAAAAAATATGCCTCGACCGTGCGGAGCCTGCTGAATAACGAGCGCGAGGAAGAGCGCGACCATTTAACCATGCTGCCCGCGATGGACATGGAACACTTTATGTATCGCCAGGGGTTCGACGACGTCTTTCACCGAATTGCCATGGTGCCGGTCGATGTCCCGATGAACATGCGGCGGGTGATCGCCAAAGCGATTCACCGTTCGTCAAAACCGGATTTAGCCATTGAAGTGGCGACAGAAGCTGGCAGGCGGGGCGTGGAGGCGGTACCGACCCTGCTGCGGAAGATGTTCTCCCGCGTGCTGTGGCTGGCACGCGGGAAAGCGGATTAGCGCTGGGTCGCCTGTTTCACCTGCTGAATCAGGCTATCCAGCAGTTCGTAGCGGCGGCGATATTCGGAACGTTTTTTGCTGGCAATCTCTTCCATCGGTTTACGCGGCATGACGAGCGGCAGCATAAAGTTACCGTTGTCCTGCTTTTCACCGCCGATGGAGATCCAGAAACTGTCGTAGTCGGCCAGCAGTTTGCCCTCTTTTTTCTTGCGGTAGCGCCAGCTGCGATAAATATGGGTATCGTTACTGACGGCGACAATCTGTTCTACCGGGAACGCGGCGCCGAGCGTCATTGCGGCCTCGACCAGCAGACGTTTCGGGAACAGACCGTGGCAGGCTTTTGTCGCTCCCTGGATCAGCTCATGGGGAACATGCGCTTTTGCGCCCTGCAAACCGCCAATGAACAGCGTTGATTTTCCCTCAAACTGGCACAGCGTAAAGGTCATCTCCGCCAGCGCCGTATTTTGACTGTCACAGAAAACGAGGGTAGCTTCTCCCTCTTTATCCATAAACGCGTCGGCACACAGGCGGACGGTAAATTGCTGTTCATCTTTTCCGGTTAAGGTCAGCAGAGTCACGCCCTGCTTTGAAAGGTAACCTTGAGTCAGCGTCGCCGGCAGCTGGCGGCACATCATCTGATAGTGCCAGGACAGCGATTCCAGCGCACGCTGTCGATCCATATTGACCGTCAGCCACGGACGATGAAGGCGGCACGGCAGCCCCGGCTGAACCTGGAGCATTTGCATCAGGTGCGGATGTTTCGCAAGATCAGACAGCAGGCGAGCGGTGCTGAGCGGTGTCGCCAGTGAACGCAGCATGAACTTACGTCGGTAGGCGGTTTTTTCCCATGCCAGCCCGGGTGCGATCTCACCAAAAGCCAGGTTTTTGAAGAGTTGCCAGCCGGTTTTTGGCTGCGGCAGGTTTGAAAGTGATGTATCGACGATAGAAGACATGGTAGATCCTGATCCTTTTGGAATATCGCTATTTCAACAGGGGAAATGTCAACGTCTCGTAAACAAATTAGGGCGATTTCGGAGAACAGGGGTTTCGTTGAGGAGTCGTTTAGATAGAATCAACATTTATAATTGCCAGAACATTTATTTGGAATATTTATGAACCTCAAGGGAAAACGCAGAACGCTGTTTCTGCTGCTGGCGGTCGCGGTTTTAGCCGGTGGGTACTGGCTATGGCAGGTGCTGAATGCGCCGGTGCCGCAGTATCAGACGCTGATTGTTCGCCCGGGCGAACTGCAGCAAAACGTCCTCGCGACGGGCAAGCTTGACGCGCTGCGCAAGGTTGACGTCGGCGCTCAGGTCAGCGGCCAGCTGAAAACGCTGTCGGTTGAGATTGGCGACAAGGTGAAAAAAGGCCAGCTGCTCGGCGTTATCGATCCTGAGCAGGCTGAGAACCAGCTCCGCGAGGTGGAAGCTACGCTGATGGAGCTGCGCGCGCAGCGTGCGCAGGCGCTGGCAGAACGTAACCTGGCTCAGGTAACGCTGACCCGTCAGCAGGCGCTGGCCAAAACCCAGGCTATTTCAAAACAGGATTTAGATACTGCCACCACTGAACTGGCGGTGAAACAGGCGCAAATTGGCACGATTGACGCGCAGATCAAACGCAACCAGGCCTCGCTGGATACGGCAAAAACCAACCTCGACTACACCAAAATTGTCGCGCCGATGGCGGGCGAAGTCACCCAGATCACCACGCTGCAGGGCCAGACGGTGATTGCCGCGCAGCAGGCGCCGAACATTCTGACGCTGGCGGACATGAGCACTATGCTGGTCAAAGCCCAGGTCTCAGAGGCGGATGTGATCCATCTTAAGCCGGGGCAGAATGCCTGGTTTACGGTGCTTGGCGACCCGCAGACGCGCTACGAAGGCGTGCTGAAAGACATTCTGCCGACGCCGGAAAAAGTTAACGACGCTATCTTCTACTATGCCCGCTTTGAGGTGCCAAACCCGCAGGGCGTGCTGCGTCTGGACATGACCGCACAAGTGCATATCCAGCTGACCGGCGTGAAGAACGTGCTGACCATTCCGCTCTCTGCGCTCGGCGAGTCCGCCGGGGAGAGCCGTTATAAAGTGAAAGTGCTGCGCAACGGCGAAACGCGCGAGCGCGAGGTCGTGATCGGCGCGCGCAACGACACCGACGTGGTGGTGGTGAAAGGTCTGGAAGAGGGCGAGGAGGTTGTTGTCAGCGAAAGCCTGCCCGGAGCCGCTAAATGACGGCGCTGCTTGAACTGAATAACATTCGTCGCAGCTATCCGTCAGGCGACGGTCCGGTGGAGGTGCTGAAGGGCATCTCCCTGCGCGTGGAAGCGGGCGAGATGGTGGCGATTGTCGGGGCATCGGGTTCCGGTAAATCGACGCTGATGAACATTCTCGGCTGTCTGGATAAACCGACCAGCGGTACCTATCGCGTGGCCGGGACGGATGTCTCCACGCTGGGCGGCGACGCGCTGGCGAAGCTGCGCCGGGAACATTTCGGCTTTATCTTCCAGCGTTACCATTTGCTTTCTCACCTGAATGCGGCGCAGAACGTGGAAGTGCCTGCGGTGTATGCGGGCGTCGAGCGGAAAAAGCGGCTTGAGCGCGCGCAGATGCTGCTGACGCGTCTGGGGCTGGCGGAGCGGGTGGAGTACCAGCCCTCGCAGCTGTCCGGCGGCCAGCAGCAGCGCGTGAGTATTGCCCGTGCGCTGATGAACGGCGGGCAGGTGATCCTCGCGGATGAACCGACCGGGGCACTTGACAGCCATTCCGGCGAAGAGGTGATGGCGATCCTTCACCAGCTTCGCGATCAGGGCCACACTGTCATCATTGTTACCCACGATCCGCAGGTGGCGGCGCAGGCGGAACGCATTATTGAGATCCACGACGGCGAGCTGGTCAGCAATCCGCCGCCGCGTGAGTCCAGGGCAGCGGCGCCGAAAGAAGCGCTGCCGGCATCAACCGGCTGGGGGCAGTTCTCCAGCGGCTTTCGCGAAGCGCTGACCATGGCCTGGCTGGCGATGGCGGCCAATAAAATGCGCACCCTGCTGACGATGCTCGGCATCATTATCGGTATCGCCTCGGTGGTGTCGATCGTGGTGGTGGGCGACGCGGCGAAGCAGCTGGTGCTGGCCGATATTCGCGCCATTGGCACCAATACCATTGACGTCTATCCCGGCAAAGACTTTGGCGACGACGAGCCGCAGTATCAGCAGGCGCTGAAATACGACGATCTGGCGGCGATTCAGAAGCAGCCGTGGGTGAACTCCGCCACGCCTGCGGTTTCGCAGAACCTGCGTCTGCGCGTGGGCAATGTTGACGTGGCCGCCAGCGCTAACGGCGTCAGCGGAGACTACTTCAACGTCTACGGCATGACCTTCAGCGAAGGCGCTACCTTCAACGCCGAGCAGCTGGCGGGAAGGGCGCAGGTGGTGGTGCTGGACGCGAACTCGCGCAGGCAGCTCTTCCCAAACAAAGCCAACGTGGTGGGCGAAGTGATTCTGGTCGGCAACATGCCTGCCACTGTCATCGGCGTGGCGGAAGAGAAGCAGTCGATGTTTGGCAGCAGTAAGATCCTGCGCGTCTGGCTGCCCTACACCACCATCTCAGGGCGGATTATGGGGCAGTCATGGCTCAACTCCATCACCGTACGCGTGAAGGAGGGCTACGACAGCGCGCTGGCCGAACAGCAGCTTGAACGGCTGTTAACCCTGCGCCACGGGAAGAAAGATTTCTTCACCTGGAATATGGACGGCCTCTTGAAAACGGCGGAAAAGACCACACGTACTCTTCAGCTGTTCCTCACGCTGGTGGCGGTGATCTCGCTGGTCGTCGGCGGCATCGGGGTGATGAATATCATGCTGGTGTCGGTCACCGAACGTACCCGGGAGATCGGCATTCGCATGGCGGTCGGGGCCCGGGCCAGCGACGTGCTGCAGCAGTTTTTGATTGAAGCGGTGCTGGTGTGTCTGGTTGGCGGGGCGATGGGCATTGCGCTCTCGATGATGATCGCGTTTGCGCTTCAGCTCTTTTTACCCGGCTGGGAGATTGGCTTCTCGCCGGTTGCCATTATCACCGCATTTTTGTGTTCGACCTTTACCGGCATTTTGTTTGGCTGGTTGCCCGCACGCAACGCGGCGCGGCTGGATCCGGTGGACGCGCTGGCTCGGGAATAACCCGAAAATAAAAATGCCAGCTGATCGGGCTGGCATTTTGACTGCGGGATGTACACAATAAAACAGAGAGCTATGCAACCGTCTCTGCTTCAACGGGTACGATTAGGCTGGCATGATTGCCTTTTGGTCCCTGATGTACATCGAACCGGACGGACTGCCCGGCTTTGAGCGTTCTGTAACCATCCATCTGAATGGTGGAATAGTGAGCGAAGATATCCTCGCCGCCGCCTTCGGGGCAGATGAAGCCAAACCCTTTGGCGTTGTTGAACCACTTAACAGTACCCATTTCCATGCTTCGACATCCTTCGTAAATCTTATAAGTTAAGATGGAATGAACCGGTGGTGGAGTGGGGGCTGTTCAAAACCTCGCCATCTCACGCTTGTACAATTTAGAGAAACGAAAGAAGTCGTCAAGCGTTTGGCGCTGGAGATGGGACAATAATCAACCAAAGTTTGAAGCAGTTAACGCTATTGCAACAGTTTGTGACAGACATCGCGGATGACAGTAATAGATGATTGTTATCTAACATCTGAGGTAGATTCAAAGTGGTTATGCATAATGGGTAAGACCAACGATTGGCTGGATTTCGACCAGCTGGCGGAAGACAAAGTGCGCGACGCGCTAAAACCGCCATCTATGTATAAAGTTATGTTAATGAACGATGATTACACGCCGATGGAATTTGTTATTGACGTGCTACAAAAGTTCTTTTCTTATGATGTAGAACGTGCAACGCAACTGATGCTTACCGTTCATTATCGTGGCAAAGCTATCTGCGGCATCTTCACAGCCGAAGTGGCGGAAACCAAAGTGGCGATGGTGAACGACTATGCGAGGGAGAACGAGCATCCGTTGCTGTGTACGCTGGAAAAGGCCTGATAAGGCATAAAATTGGGGGAGGTGCCTATGCTCAATCAAGAACTGGAACTCAGTTTAAACATGGCTTTCGCCAGAGCGCGTGAGCACCGACATGAGTTTATGACCGTCGAGCATTTACTGCTCGCACTGCTTAGCAACCCATCTGCCCGCGAAGCGCTGGAAGCCTGCTCCGTGGATCTGGTGGCGCTACGTCAGGAACTCGAAGCCTTCATCGAACAAACCACACCGGTGCTGCCAGCCAGTGAAGAAGAGCGCGATACGCAGCCGACGCTCAGCTTCCAGCGCGTGCTGCAGCGCGCGGTATTCCACGTCCAGTCTTCCGGGCGTAGCGAAGTGACTGGCGCAAACGTCTTAGTCGCCATCTTCAGCGAGCAGGAGTCACAGGCTGCCTACCTGCTGCGCAAACACGAAGTCAGCCGCCTCGACGTGGTTAACTTTATTTCTCACGGAACGCGCAAAGACGAGCCTAACCAGGCATCGGATTCCAGCAATCAGGTCAATAACAATGAAGAGCAAGCAGGCGGGGAGGATCGTATGGAAAACTTCACCACCAACCTTAACCAGCTTGCTCGCGTTGGCGGTATCGACCCGCTGATTGGTCGCGATAAAGAGCTGGAGCGCGCGATCCAGGTGCTGTGCCGTCGCCGCAAGAACAACCCGCTGCTGGTGGGTGAGTCAGGCGTGGGTAAAACCGCGATTGCCGAAGGGCTTGCCTGGCGCATTGTGCAGGGCGACGTGCCGGAAGTGATTGCCGACTGCACCATCTACTCGCTGGATATCGGCTCGCTGCTGGCGGGCACCAAATACCGCGGTGATTTTGAAAAACGCTTCAAGGCGCTGTTGAAACAGCTGGAGCAGGACACCAACAGCATCCTGTTTATCGATGAGATCCACACCATCATCGGCGCAGGTGCGGCCTCCGGTGGCCAGGTAGATGCCGCGAACCTGATCAAACCGCTGCTCTCCAGCGGCAAGATCCGCGTGATTGGCTCCACGACCTACCAGGAGTTCAGCAACATCTTTGAGAAAGACCGTGCGCTGGCGCGTCGCTTCCAGAAAATCGACGTGACCGAGCCGTCCGTCGAGGAAACGGTGCAGATCATCAACGGCCTGAAGCCGAAGTATGAAGCGCACCACGACGTGCGTTACACCGCGAAAGCGGTACGTGCGGCGGTGGAGCTGGCGGTGAAATACATCAACGACCGTCATCTGCCGGATAAGGCGATTGACGTGATTGATGAGGCAGGGGCGCGTGCGCGCCTGATGCCGGCCAGTAAGCGTAAGAAAACCGTCAACGTGGCGGATATTGAGTCCGTGGTGGCCCGCATCGCGCGTATCCCTGAGAAGAGCGTTTCTCAGAGCGACCGCGACACGCTGCGCACCCTCGGCAATCGCCTGAAAATGCTGGTCTTTGGTCAGGATAAAGCCATTGAGGCCTTAACCGAAGCAATCAAGATGGCCCGCGCCGGGCTGGGGCATGACCACAAGCCTGTCGGTTCCTTCCTGTTCGCTGGCCCGACCGGCGTGGGGAAAACCGAGGTGACGGTTCAGCTCTCCAAAGCGCTGGGCATTGAGCTGCTGCGCTTTGATATGTCCGAGTATATGGAGCGTCACACCGTCAGCCGTTTGATTGGTGCGCCTCCGGGCTACGTGGGCTTTGACCAGGGCGGCCTGCTCACCGACGCGGTGATCAAGCATCCGCACGCGGTCCTGCTGCTCGATGAAATCGAGAAAGCGCACCCGGACGTGTTCAACATCCTGCTGCAGGTGATGGACAACGGGACGCTGACCGACAACAACGGGCGCAAGGCGGACTTCCGCAACGTAGTGCTGGTGATGACCACCAACGCCGGGGTGCGTGAAACCGAGCGTAAATCCATCGGCCTGATCCACCAGGATAACAGCACCGATGCGATGGAGGAGATCAAGAAGATCTTCACGCCGGAGTTCCGTAACCGTCTGGACAACATTATCTGGTTCGATCACCTGTCTACCGAGGTGATCCATCAGGTTGTGGACAAGTTCATCGTCGAGCTGCAGGTTCAGCTGGATCAGAAAGGCGTGTCGCTGGAAGTGAGCCAGGAGGCCCGCAACTGGCTGGCCGAGAAAGGCTACGACCGTGCGATGGGTGCCCGTCCGATGGCGCGCGTGATTCAGGACAACCTGAAGAAACCGCTGGCGAACGAGCTGCTGTTTGGCTCGCTGGTGGACGGCGGTCAGGTGACCGTGGCGCTGGACCAGGCGAAGAACGAACTGACGTATGATTTCCAGAGTGCGGCGAAGCACAAGCCGGAAGCGGCTCACTGAGTTAAACGTTAATGTTAAAAACCGGGCATTTGCCCGGTTTTTTTATGCCTGCCAAGGTAAAAACAAAACGACAACAGTATTGTCGTTTCTAGTGTTTTCTCCCTCTCCCTGTGGGAGAGGGCGGGGGTGAGGGCATCAGGCCGCAGAGGAATTTTGCGAGGCGCTTTCCAGTTTCTTTCGAAGTCAGTTGCTGGATAAATCTACAGTAATAAAATGGCGGCGCACCTGCAAAATCAGGTGCCGGGATTGGCGTCCTGATTACACACATATGGAAAGATGTTGCTCACAGCAATGTCACTGGTTTCGTTCACTCTTTTGTTAGCTGCGGTATAATCCGTACCTTCAAATATGGTGGGCTGAACCGGGGCTTCTTTTGAAGCGCCGATTTTCCATATGGTCGGTACGCCAAACCGGTTCAGTCTGCCACCCGAAGTTGGCGTTTCTGGTGGTAGTTTTCAGCATCTAATATGGAAATTATGATTATGGAAAACCAGTCTATCTCCCAGCTTTATAGCGAACTCTCCCTCAACCCCGATCTCCCAACCCTTGCAGAGCGCTGCAAACTGCTCACTGAAATCCTCCTCGACTGCACATCACTCCCACAAAAGCAGCCCGTCTGCCGCTGCCTGGGTGCGTATCTGGAAGAAATGAAAGCTGGCCTCACAGAATCAATGCGTGATTTTCAGGTGGTGGAATTTGAGGACGACGCGGAACAACCGAGACAAAAAGAGTGGCTGCTGGAAGATACCGAAACAAAGTGTGACTACTGCCGGGCGTTAAACCACGTACTGCTGGTATCGCATTTTGACCGCGAAATGTTGCCGCACCTGACTGGATTACTCCACGACATGGCTCATTCTATGGCCGCAGATGTCGTTGCACCTCAAAGTGCAAAAACGGTAATTCACATTATTTCCTGACGTCGATCCGAGGCGTCGGGTGAGTTCCTCTGACGCCAAATGGATTAATCTTCGGAAAAGTGGGTGTTACAGGAAGATGTTAATAACTTTTGATGACAATAAAATAGTGCAGTTCGCTGCCGTACAGCTCGCGTTATGTAGCCCTTAACTGCCTGAATTTTCCTTTATCTGTTGGTTATAAATACAGCCAAGACCCACTAAATGCTGGCTCACTACCCGCGCCCCAAAGTTATGACACTGTAATGACCATGGATGGGATTTCAGCCAGACAGCAAATGCAGTGCAGGATGCAAGTGAAATCAACGCGGGTTCCGCTGTACTTTGCTGTCCGGTCAGCAGGCCAATCATCTTGCATATCTCGCCATTATCCCAACGCTGCCACACATTTTTCCACCATCCCATTTTCCAGCTACCAGTAAGGCAAAATGCTTTGTCAGAGAGGTTGGCGTTTTCAATATTTTCAGACACAAACCAAAGATCGGTTTTCCCAAGTCGGACTTCTGTTGACCAGGCCGTTATAGCCCCGCCGCGCAAAACGCACTCGTGGGCGAGATAATGATCGGTTACACCCGGGAAGCGTCGTTTTAATCGCTGGAAATGACTGTGTATGGTAATGACAGGACGAACCATGCTTCCCCGGTCGTTTCGCTTAAGCTCGGCACTACCGTACTGAATTTCATCAAATTGGCTCCGTTTAAGAAATTGCATCTCTTGCTCCCGAATAAGATCGGTATCGCTCGACGGTAGTATCGAAGAAGGGAAAGACTTAGAACCCTGATAGAGCAACGAATCACCTGCCTTCCAGTCGCAATAGTTGGTTGTTATTTGAATAATTTTGCCGGAGTCAGCATCGGCACTGATCACAACATACAGTTTCTGCCTGGCAGAATGACCCTGAAACGGTATAACCATTGTGGTCGTTGACACCCTTGTTAGCGCAGGGAGCGAAACATGCAGATCGTGTTCGAAACCGTTAACCGCTTGCGCAAGGACCCTTTTGTTTGTCGTTTCACCAGAGTGCACCCCTTGTTCGAGCTGGGAAAGAAGGGTGATATTTTTATTCAGGCCTACAGCATTGTCATAGTGTGGAGTAAATACATAACGGCAGGTACAACATTGAAAGCGGGGGGTTCTGGCTTTTGTGTATCCATAGCGAATGATGTGAGCTGTAAAACAGCGGGGACAACCTTGTCCTGTATGTCCTAATTTTCGTTGCATGAATTGACTGAACCACTCGTCACATTCTTTTGTATTAAACAGTGGAGGAAGACTGCCACATTTTTGACATTCAAGTGCAGCGTAGCCCAGACGATAAACAGGAAAAACATAATCACTCGCATCTGGTATTCCGAGATTTGGACATGACCAGCTTTTACAAACATTGAGATCTATTTTTGGAGCGGATTCCATGTGCTTCACCAACTGATTCTGTTAGTCGTAAATTTTCGCGTCTCCCTTTTCCATATGTCGTGAGAAGGTTCACAAAATCTGTTTTTTGCTAATCGATAATGAAATTCTTTCTTTAATTCGAGAGTTAAAAAATGAAAAAAACAGTAATCGCGGTTTTATTACTATCGGGATATGCTTCGCTAAGTCCAGCGCAGGACGTTACCGTCATTTATACCAATGACCTGCATGCACATGTTGAGCCCTATAAACTCCCTTATGTTGCAGAAGGTAAAAGAGCTGTCGGTGGCTTCGCAAACATTGCAACTTACGTTAAGCAAGAAAAGCAAAAGAATAAGGCTACTTTTTATTTCGATGCTGGAGATTACTTTACCGGCCCGTACATTAGCAGCCTGACAAAAGGACGGGCAATCATAGATATTATGAATACAATGTCATTTGATGCTGCGTCTGTCGGCAATCATGAGTTCGACCATGGTTGGGATAATACGCTGATACAGCTCAGTCAGGCTAAATTCCCGATACTGTTAGGGAACGTGTTTTATAAAAATAGTAATGTCCTTTTCTGGAATAAGCCGTATACCATCATCGAAAAGGATGGCGTTAAAATTGGGGTCATTGGGTTGCATGGCGTATTCGCTTTCGATGATACCGTTTCATCGTCAATGCGTCAGGGTATTGAAGCGCGTGACGAGGTGAAATATCTCCAGCGTTATCTGGATGAACTACGTGGAAAAGTAGATATAACCGTTGCACTCATGCATGAAGGTTTCCCTGCACGCCAGTCCAGTATCGGCAATACTGATGTCAAACGCGCCCTTGATAAGGATATCCAGACGGCGAAGCAGGTGAAAGGACTGGATATTCTGATTACCGGACATGCGCATGTTGGAACGCCGGAGCCGCTTAAAGTAGGTAACACGCTGGTGCTTTCGACTGACAGCGGTGGGATTGATATTGGTAAGCTGGTCCTGGATGTGGATCTAAAAAAACATCACAACAAAATAAAAAGCTTCGAACTTAAAACCCTTTACGCTGATGAATGGAAACCCGATCCGGCAACTCAGAGTGTTATTGATAGCTGGAATAAACAGCTCTCCGAAACGGTTCGCCAAAAAGTTGGAGAGACGCCTGTTACGCTTACGCGCGCCTACGGAGAATCATCTTCGCTGGGCAATTTATTTACCGATGCAATGCTTGCTGCTGCGCCTGATGCGCAACTGGCGCTCACTAATTCAGGTGGTCTGCGGGCTGATTTGAATGCCGGTCCGATAACCCTCGGCGATGTTATCAGCGCGTTTCCGTTTCCAAATGAGCTTACCGTAATGGATTTGAATGGGAAATCCTTACGAAATCTTATGGAGCACAGTGCGTCACTCACTAACGGTGTTTTGCAGATGTCGAAAGGACTGGAGATGCGCTACGACCAACATAAACCTGTCGGACAACGCGTTGTACTATTTACGCTTAATGGCAAGCCAATTGTAGACTCTGAAACCTATCGCGTAGCGACAAATAGTTTCCTTGCTCCTGGTGGCGATGGCTTTACTGCATTCATTGATGGTCAGAACAAACAGGTAAAAGGTGGATATAACCTTTCCAATGCGGTTATTGATTATCTGGTGAAAGGAAATAAGATCATTCCCCAACAGGTGAATGAGATGCGAGTAAAAGAAGTTACACAGTAATAATTAACAACAGGTGAATAATATGGCAATTACCTATCCTGGAATGGAGCTCGCTCCTGCTAACATGGTTATTTCTATATCGGCAGTGATGAAGATGAACACTGGTATGGGCGACGCTTTTTCAAAATCGATATTTTAGGCAACGAGATTCTGGAGTTTGATTTACGTGACCGCGATGGTAACCGCTATGCTAATACCCACGATCTGATTTGGGATTCAGCCGATAATCTTTTCATGATTGGTAATGATAACCCGGACCGTTCGACCAACACGATGAGACAGGACGCATCAATTTTAAAATTTGATGAAAAGACAGGCGTGATGCTGTGGGCAAAAAATTATACCCGTGCATTTGATAATACTCAGATCCTGAATAATAGCCCCACAAACGATGCTCACCTTAACTCGCTTTCCTGGATCCCCTCAGGCGAGGCAAATGCTGAAGCGATTGTTGTCCATACTCGCTCTGCAGGCCTGACATTTGGTATTTCTCCTGCCGACGGCAAGATATTATGGAGTATTAATACCGGGGGATTTAACAGTAATTTCGCAGCAGGACAGGGCGTTACGCAGATAGATACTTCCGGTATTGAGAGTTTTGAAAATGGCGCTCATACCGTATTCGTCACTAAAAATAGCGCTTTTGCTGGGTTAAGCAATGAGACTGAAGGAAAATTTGTTCTTTCGCTCTTTGATAATCGCTCCTGCGTTGATAATGAAGGCAATGCGGTTACTCGAGATATTACACGTGATTCAACGGCTGATTCTTACAAAACCGATCCTGCGAGAGTCATGTTCTATGCTGTTGATCTCGTCGCCAATACAGCAACCCAGACAGGTAGCATTATCCAGTTACCCTCCGAACGTGTTCCTCAAATCACTGATTTTATGGGAGCAGCAATTGATTATGGTGACTACTATGGCATCTACACCAACCACGCACGCTCTTTCTTTATCAGCGATGCAACTGGCCATATTATTGCCACAATCTACGATCTGATTTGCTCGATGGATGGCTATCCAGAGTTCCCTGGTGAATGCTACCGGGCAAGGTTGTTTGCAAAAGACGAGCTTGATGCTTTGATAAATATAGGTTATCAGGTGGCAAACGGCTGGTAGCATAGCCAGACACAGCCATTAAAAGGGCATTGCTGTCGAACATACAGCCCTGACGCTGAATCGAACGGACAAATAATTGTTCAAATAATAGCCTGCAGCACAAAAAAGTAAGGCCGGGAAAATCCCGGCCTTAATTAATATTCATCTGCCATTACAGGCGAAAACAATTAGCGACTACGGAAGACAATGCGGCCTTTGCTCAGGTCGTACGGGGTCAGTTCAACAGTCACTTTGTCGCCCGTCAAAATGCGGATGTAGTTTTTGCGCATTTTACCGGAGATGTGCGCAGTTACCACGTGACCGTTTTCCAGCTCTACGCGAAACATGGTATTAGGCAACGTATCAAGTACGGTACCCTGCATTTCAATATTGTCTTCTTTGGCCATCTAATCCTCTGGGGTATCACTACCAAGTTTTGAACCGGCAAGATAATGCCGAAATTCATCAATTAAGTAAAGAATTGCGCGATTAAAACGCAGCAAAACAGTTTCGGCGCATTGCCCAAGCGTCACGGTACAACCGAACAGGAAGCGCATTCGTAAAGGGGAGACAACAGGATAAACGTCAGGACGTTATCTGAAGCGAGGGTCCCAAACGGCGGCGGGGCAACAGGCAGAAGCTACTCTGCGGCATAATTATAACACCCTCACAAAAAATATGCGGAAAACATTTAGGCATTGGGCATAAAGAGCGTTCTCGGTATCCAGAAGTCGCGCGGAAGCTTCTCCTGACGGCTGACGTCCAGATGCTCGATATACTGGCGTCGCGGGATTTCAACAGCACCCAGCGAGGCCGTGTGCTCGTTGAGCACCTGACAATCGATCAGGCGTCCGCCGCGCTGGGCAAACGCCTCGCAGAAGACCAGCAGCGCGGTTTTCGAGGCGTTAACCGCACGAGAGAACATCGACTCGCCGCAAAATAGGGTGCCTTGCGCCACGCCGTACATGCCGCCGACGAGTGCTCCGCCTTCCCACACCTCGATGGAGTGGGCATAGCCAAGCTCATGGAGCTGGTGGTAGGCGGTAATGATATCGCGGGTTATCCATGTCCCTTCATAGCGGTCTTCGGCACAGCCTTCAATGACCTGACCAAAGGCGTGGTTGAGGGTGACGCGGTAGGGTGATTTCGCATGGAAACGCTTCATGCTGCGGCTCGCGTGAAACTGCGCTGGCCACAGCACGGCACGCGGATCGGGGGACCACCATAAAATCGGATCGCCGGGGGAAAACCAGGGAAATATACCGCGCTGGTACGCCATTAAAAGCCGTGCGGGACTGAGGTCACCACCAAGGGCCAGCAGCCCGTTGGGCTCACGCAGCGCCCCTTCCGGAGAAGGGAACGCGATGTTATGACGAGAAAGCTGGACCAGGCGCATGACAGCAAAACTCCAGTACGCGAGTAAGGACGCTACAAATATAGTCTACAGACGCTGTTTAAACTGGTAGTAGCGACCCTGTTTCGCCAACAGCTCTGCGTGACTACCTTGCTCAATAATGTGTCCGTTGTCCATCACAATTATCTGATCAAAACTCGCCAGTCCGCGCAGGCGGTGTGTGACCATCAGCACGGTTTTGCCGGTCATGACATTCGCCAGCAAATCAAGGATTTGGCTCTCGGTTGTGGCATCCAGCCCTTCGGTGGGTTCGTCGAGCAGCATCAGCGGCGCATCGTGCAGCAGCGCGCGCGCAATTGCCAGACGGCGCAGTTCACCGCCGGACAGCTGACGGCCGCCTTCGCCCAGCCAGCTGTTTAGCCCGTCGTCCTCAAGCAGTTTTTGCAGCCCGACCTGCTCCAGCACGGCGCGAAGCGCATCATCAGAGGCCTCTGGCGCGGCCAGCAGCAGGTTATCGCGCAGGGTGGCGCTAAACAGGTGCACGCGCTGCGGAACGACGCTCACCGTCTTGCGCAGGGCCTGCTCGCTAAAATCAGTCAGCAACGTGTTATTAAAACGAATCTGGCCGCGCTGCGGATCCCAGGCGCGGGTCAGCAACTGCAGCAGCGTCGATTTACCGCAGCCGGTACGGCCGAGGATCGCCATCCGCTGTCCTGCGTTAACAGAAAGGTTAATACCGTCCAGCGCGTTCTGCGCCTGTTTGTCATAGGCGAAGGTGACATCTTCAAGCGTCAGCGCGACCTGCTCTGGTACCGCGGTCTGCCCGGCACTGAACGTGACTTCAGGCTCCTGTTCGGCAATCTGCGTGATGCGCAGGGCAGAGGCGATCACCTGGCCCAGATGCTGGAAGGCGCCCGTTACCGGGGCCAGCGCCTCAAACGCCGCCAGCGCGCAGAAGACGAAAAGGGCAATAAGAGGACCCGGCTGTGAATTCCCCCCGACATCGCCGGAAGCCAGCCACAGCATGGCAATCACCGCCACGCCGCCGATTAACATCATCAGCGCCTGAGAGAAGGCCGTCAGCTCCGACTGGCGGCGCTGGGCCTCATGCCAGTTAAGCTCCGTACTTTCCATGCGGGCGCGATAGCGCTTGCTGGCGCCAAATATCGTCAGCTCTGCCTGCCCCTGAAGCCAGGAGGTGAGCTGCTGGCGGTAGTCCCCGCGCAGGCGCGTCAGGTTTTCCCCGGTGGATTTCCCGGCGCGGTAAAACAGCGGCGGCAGAATGATGAGCGTCAGCAGCATGATCCCGCCCAGCGTCAGCGCAACGGAAACATCCAGAACAGACAGCCCCAGCGTGACCACCACAATCACCACAAACGCGCCCACGATCGGGGAAATCACGCGCAGGTAAAGGTGATCCAGCGTGTCGACATCCGCAACGACACGGTTAAGTAACTCACCCTGACGAAAACGCGCCAGCCCGGCAGGGGAGAGGGGCAGCAGTTTGCTGAAGGTGTAGATGCGCAGGTGCTGCAGCACGCGGAAAGTGGCGTCGTGGCTGACCAGCCGTTCGAAATAGCGTCCGGCAGTCCGCGTGATGGCGGTACCGCGAACGCCGGCAGCCGGGAGCATATAGTTGAAGCTGTATAAACCGGCAAAGCCCGCGACGGCCGAGGCCGACAGGAACCAGCCGGAAAGCGTGAGCAGGCCAATGCTGGCGAGCAGCGTGACAATCGCCAGCACAATCCCCAGCGTCAGCATCCATTTGTGGCGTTTATAGAGCGCAAGATAAGGCAGCAGAGCACGCATCAGATGTCCTCCTGACGGTTCGCCAGCAGGGCGGCAAACGGTCCCTGCGCGGCAACGAGAGAGGCGTAATCGCCTTGCTCAACAATACGGCCGTTCTCCATAACCCAGATCTGATCCCAGTCGGCAATCCCCTCCAGCTGATGGGTAACCATCAGGGTGGTTTGCTGCCGGGAGGCGGCGTTCAGGGCCTCCATTACGCGCTGCTCGCTGTGGGCATCCAGGCTGGCGGCGGGCTCATCCAGCAGCATCAGCTGACAAGGATTCAACAACGCGCGGGCAACGGCCACGCGCTGCGCCTGTCCGACCGACAGCCCGGCGGACTGGTCGCCGACCACGGTATCTACCCCCTGCGGAAGCAGCGGCAGAAACTCGCTGACCCAGGCGCGGTCGAGCACCGACTGCAGTTCATCTTCACGCGCGTCCGGGCGCGCCAGCAGGACGTTTTCACGCAGCGTAGAGGCTGGAAGCTGCGGGTTTTGTCCTACCCAACTGAGCTGTTTACGCCAGGCGTCTGGATCGAGGTTACGCAGTTCGGTTTTGTTGATCCGCAGTGAACCCGTGTAGGCCATAAAGCCGGATAGCGCATTCAGGAGCGAGCTTTTACCGGAACCGCTGGTGCCGACGAGCACCACCCGTTGTCCGGCAGGTAAGGTAAAATTCAGCGGACCCGCGAGCACTTTGCCTTCGGGTGACAGAATAGAAAAGTCCTGCGCTTCAATGGTCACGGGATCTTTAGCATTCAGCGTCACGTCACCCCGCTCCGGGTGTGCCAGCGGCGTTTCAAGGAATGTTTTCAGGCTATCGGCTGCGCCAACCGCCTGCGCTTTGGCGTGATAGAAGGTCCCCAGATCGCGAAGCGGTTGGAAAAACTCCGGGGCCAGGATCAGCGCCAGGAACCCGGCAGAAAGGGTCACCGCCGTGCCGTAATGGCCGAAATCCAGCGCGCCAAGGTAGGAGAAGCCAAAGTAGACCGCCACGAGGGCAATCGACAGCGAGGTAAAGAATTCCAGTACGCCGGAAGACAAGAAGGCGAGGCGTAACACTTCCATGGTGCGCTGACGGAAGTCCTGCGATGCCTGGCGAATATTTTCGGTTTCCGCTTCACCGCGGCCAAAAATGCGTAACGTCTCCATGCCGCGAAGACGATCGAGGAAATGGCCGCTCAGGCGACCCAGTGCCAGAAAGTTACGGCGGTTGGCATCCGCTGCCCCCATGCCGACCAGCGCCATAAACAGCGGGATCAGCGGGGCGGTGCCCATCAGAATCAGCGCAGCCATCCAGTTCACTGGGAAGATGGCGATCACGATCAGCAGCGGAACGAAGACGGCAAGGGCCATTTGCGGCAGATAGCGCGCATAGTAGTCGTGCATATCGTCAATCTGCTCAAGGATCAGCGTCGCCCAGCTACCGGCAGGTTTACCCTGGATCCACGCGGGCCCGGCTTCCTGAAGACGATCGAGCACCTGGCGGCGGATCTCGTAGCGGATATGCTGTCCGGCGTGAAAACCGACGCGCTCACGCAGCCACACCACCCAGGCGCGCAGGATAAAAATCAGGATCAGGACAATAAAAGGCAGCAACAGCGCTTCGCGCGGGATGTTCTCCATGATCATGTGATTAAGAATGCGGGCCAGCAGCCATGCCTGGGCAACAATCAACAGACCGCTAACGAACCCCAGGAGACGGGAAATCGTAAGCCAGCGGCGGGAAATAACGCTTTGCTGTTTCAGCCAGCGTGTTAACTCTTGTTGACGGGTTTTTTCCATTGCGTACTTTGCAGGTGACGTTATTAGAAATTGGGCAGCGCAATGTTACAACGGGGAGACAATAAAGGCGACTTATCGCCGCCTTTATTTACGTTTGTTACTGACTTGTAAAGATTATTTACCTTGTTCAGCCAGTCCATCGAGGTAGCGTTCAGCGTCCAGCGCGGCCATACAGCCGGTGCCAGCAGAGGTGATCGCCTGACGATAAATATGGTCCATCACGTCGCCAGCCGCGAACACGCCCGGGATGCTGGTCTGGGTCGCGTTACCGTGAATGCCGGACTGCACTTTGATGTAGCCGTTTTCCAGCTCCAGCTGACCGTCGAAGATCGCGGTGTTCGGGCTGTGACCGATCGCCACGAAAAGACCCGCCACTTCAAGCGTTTCGACGTTATCGGTGTTCTGGGTATCACGGATACGCAGACCGGCAACGCCCATCTGGTCGCCCGTCACCTCTTCCAGGGTACGGTTGGTGTGCAGCACGATGTTGCCGCTGGCCACTTTATCCATCAGACGTTTGATCAGGATCTTCTCCGCGCGGAAGGTTTCGCGACGGTGGATCAGGTGCACTTCAGAGGCAATGTTCGCCAGGTAGAGCGCTTCTTCCACTGCGGTGTTGCCGCCGCCGATGACCGCGACTTTCTGATTACGGTAGAAGAAACCGTCACAGGTTGCGCAGGCAGAGACGCCGCGGCCTTTGAACGCTTCTTCGGATGGCAGACCGAGGTAACGGGCAGAGGCGCCGGTGGCAACGATCAGCGCGTCACAGGTGTATTCGCCGCTATCGCCCGACAGGCGGAACGGACGGTTCTGCAGATCGACCTTATTGATGTGGTCGAACAGAATTTCAGTTTCGAATTTAGCGGCATGCTCGTGCATACGTTCCATCAGCAGCGGCCCGGTCAGGTCGTTCGGGTCCCCTGGCCAGTTTTCCACTTCGGTGGTGGTGGTCAGCTGACCGCCTTTTTCCATGCCGGTGATGAGTACCGGGTGCAGGTTAGCGCGTGCAGCATAGACCGCTGCGGTATATCCCGCAGGTCCAGAACCAAGGATTAGCAGCTTACTGTGTTTGGCCGTGCCCATGAGATCCCCATTGTTGTTGGCAGACATTTGGCTGGATTGTAGGGAATTTGTTGTCGTAAAAAAAGAGCGCAGCAATTTTGATATCAATCTGTGTAATAGCCACGGGCGATGAATGAGGCGCTATAACATCACGCTTTCGCCTGAAAACCGGTCGTTTGTAAGGCAATAAAATGAGGATTAATACCCTGCCGTAATGAATATCCGGCATGTTGTACTAAAAAACGATGTTTTGCTTTGACAATCCCCTGCGCTTTTGCGAAAACATTCAAGGAAGAAAAAAAACCGCGTTAACCGTATGCCGCATAGGCATGCACGTAAATGCCATTTTTACCGGGTCAGTGAAATCTACGCATGGCGTGGACAGACGCCATACGTGATGTCGGTGACTGCCTTCGGGCAACGGTCTTCTTACCAACAGAACCCGAATCCGCATCGCGTCTAATACAAAACCAGGCGATGTGATGACTAACGGGTACAGGCTCTGAACAGTGATGTGCACAGGGTCCAGGCAGGAGTAGGGAAGGAATACAGAGAGACAATAATAATGGTAGATAGCAAGAAGCGCCCTGGCAAAGATCTCGACCGTATCGATCGTAACATTCTTAATGAATTGCAAAAGGATGGGCGTATTTCCAACGTCGAGCTTTCAAAACGTGTGGGACTTTCCCCGACGCCGTGCCTTGAGCGTGTGCGCCGACTGGAAAGACAGGGTTTCATTCAGGGCTATACTGCTCTGCTGAACCCGCATTATCTGGATGCCTCACTTCTGGTATTTGTTGAGATTACTCTGAATCGTGGTGCGCCGGATGTGTTTGAGCAATTTAACGCCGCTGTACAAAAACTTGAAGAAATTCAAGAGTGTCATCTGGTGTCCGGTGATTTCGACTACCTGTTGAAAACCCGTGTGCCTGATATGTCCGCCTACCGTAAGCTGCTGGGGGAAACCCTGCTGCGTCTGCCAGGCGTGAACGACACCCGTACGTATGTGGTGATGGAAGAGGTCAAACAGAGCAATCGTCTGGTTATTAAGACGCGCTAACACGGAACAGGTGCAAAATCAGCGTAGTTTGATTACACTCCTGTTAATCCATACAGCAACAGTGCCGGGGAGTCCCGGCGCTGTTGTCCGTTTTAGCAAAAAGGCAGGATATGCCTGATACCTGGAGAGCCTTTTTTGAGCCAGGAATACACTGAAGACAAAGAAGTCACACTATCGAAGCTAAGCAGCGGACGTCGTCTCCTCGAGGCTTTGCTGATTGTTATTGCCCTTTTTGCCGTCTGGCTGATGGCAGCCTTACTCAGTTTCAACCCCTCAGATCCCAGCTGGTCACAAACTGCATGGCATGAGCCTATCCATAATTTAGGCGGTGTCCCCGGTGCCTGGCTTGCGGACACGCTGTTCTTCATTTTCGGTGTGATGGCCTACACCCTTCCCGTCATTATCATTGGCGGATGCTGGTTTGCGTGGCGTCATCGTCAGAACGATGATTACATCGACTATTTTGCCGTGTCGCTGCGCCTGATTGGCGCGCTGGCGCTGATCCTCACCTCGTGCGGGCTGGCGGCAATCAATGCGGATGATATCTGGTACTTCGCCTCTGGCGGAGTGATCGGCAGTTTACTCAGTTCTGCGCTGCAGCCGATGCTGCACAGCAGCGGCGGCACGCTGGCGCTGCTGTGCATCTGGGCTGCCGGGCTGACGCTGTTTACCGGCTGGTCCTGGGTAAGCATTGCTGAGAAGATCGGAAGTTTTATCCTCACCATTCTGACTTTCGCCAGCAACCGTACCCGCCGTGACGATACGTGGGTTGATGAAGACGAATACGAAGATGAAGAGGAAGATGACGCGCCTGTGCAGCGTCGCGAGTCTCGTCGTGCGCGTATTCTGCGCGGCGCGCTGGCCCGTCGTCAGCGTGTTGCTGAGAAATTTGCCAACCCGCTAGGTCGTAAAACCGATGCGGCGCTCTTCTCCGGTAAACGCATGGATGAAGACGAGCAGGTGGCGTATCGCGCTGCAGGTGTCGCCGTCGATCCTGACGATGTGCTCTTCTCCGGCAGCCGGGCCACTCCGGGTGACTTCGACGAATACGATCCGCTGTTAAATGGCCATTCGGTTACCGAGCCGGTTGCAGCCGCCGCAGCCGCGACGACCGCTGCGCAGGCGTATGCCGCGCCTGTCGATGCCGTGATGCCATCCGCGCCGGTTTCGCCGCCGGAATCCGTTATTCAGCAGCCTCAGGTTGACTGGCAGACTGCGCCAGGCGTTCACACGCCGGAGCCGGTTATCGCACCTGAACCAGAGAGCTACATCCCTGTGCAGCAGGAGCAGTGGCAGCAGCCATATCAGCCGCCGCAGCCTGCGTATGAACCACAAGAGTACCCGCACTATGAACAGCCTGTGGCCCAACCTTATCAGGAGTATGTGCCTGAACCGGTTGAACCTGTGCAGCCTTATGTAGAGCCGCAGCCTGAACCTGAAATCGTGGAAGAGGTAAAACCCTCTCGTCCGCCGATGTACTATTTTGAAGAAGTTGAAGAGCGTCGCGCGCGTGAACGCGAGCAGCTGGCGGCCTGGTACCAGCCTGTGCCTGAACCGGTGCAGGAGCCGGTGACGAAAGCGCCTTCTGTTTCCGTTCCACCGATCGACCCGACGCCTGCAGTCGCACCCGTAGCGGAAAGCGTGAAGCAGGCTACCGCGGCCGCAGCCGTAGCTGCACCTGTCTTTAGCCTGGCAACCAGTGGCACACCACGTCCTCAGGTGAAGGAGGGGATTGGTCCGCAACTGCCTCGCCCTAACCGCGTTCGCGTTCCAACCCGCCGTGAGCTTGCCTCTTATGGCATCAAGCTGCCTTCCCAGCGTATGGCGGAAGAGAAAGCGCGCGAGCCTGAGTACGAAGATGACGCCGATGAAATGCAGCAGGACGAGCTGGCCCGTCAGTTCGCCGCGCAGCAGAATCAGCGCTACGGTAATGAATACCAGCACGATGAACCTATGCTGGAAGACGAAGAGGACGCGGCTGAAGCAGAACTGGCGCGCCAGTTCGCCGCCACCCAGCAGCAGCGCTATTCCGGTGAACAACCGGCTGGAGCAAATCCGTTCTCGCTGTCTGATTTTGAATTCTCGCCGATGAAGGATCTGGTGGATGATGGCCCTAGCGAGCCTTTATTTACCCCGAGCGTGATGCCGGAAGCGGAGCTTGTGCGCCAGCAGCCAGCACCACAGGCCTACGCGCAGCCGCCTGTTCAGCAGCCGTATGCGCAGCCGCATCAATCTGTTCAGCAACCGCAGCAGCCACCACAGCCGCCGCAGTTCCAGCAGCCTGCGCCTCAGCCGCAGGAAAGTCTGATTCACCCGCTGCTGATGCGTAACGGTGACAGCCGTCCGCTGCAGCGTCCAAGCACTCCGCTGCCGTCGCTGGATCTGTTAACGCCTCCGCCGTCAGAAGTGGAGCCGGTCGATACCTTCGCGCTGGAGCAGATGGCGCGTCTGGTTGAAGCGCGTCTGGCTGACTTCCGCATCAAGGCGGACGTGGTGAACTACTCGCCGGGTCCTGTGATCACCCGTTTTGAACTGAACCTGGCGCCAGGCGTTAAAGCCGCGCGTATTTCCAACCTGTCCCGCGACCTGGCGCGTTCTCTCTCGACCGTGGCGGTGCGTGTGGTGGAAGTGATACCGGGCAAACCGTACGTTGGCCTTGAGCTGCCGAACAAGAAACGTCAGACCGTCTACCTGCGTGAAGTGCTGGATAACACCAAATTCCGCGATAACCCATCTCCGCTGACCGTGGTGCTGGGTAAAGATATCGCTGGCGATCCGGTAGTCGCGGATCTCGCCAAAATGCCTCACCTGCTGGTAGCAGGTACCACCGGTTCCGGTAAGTCTGTTGGTGTGAACGCCATGATCCTCAGCATGCTCTATAAAGCGCAGCCGGAAGATGTGCGTTTCATTATGATCGACCCGAAAATGCTCGAACTGTCGGTCTACGAAGGCATCCCACATTTGCTGACCGAAGTGGTCACCGATATGAAGGACGCCGCCAACGCCCTGCGATGGAGCGTCAACGAGATGGAACGCCGCTACAAGCTGATGTCTGCGTTGGGCGTGCGTAACCTGGCCGGTTATAACGAGAAAATTGCCCAGGCTGTGCGCATGGGGCGTCCGATCCCGGATCCTTACTGGAAGCCGGGTGACAGCATGGATGCCCAGCATCCGGTGCTGGAAAAACTGCCTTATATCGTCGTGCTGGTCGATGAATTCGCTGACCTGATGATGACCGTCGGTAAGAAAGTAGAAGAGCTGATTGCCCGTCTGGCGCAGAAAGCGCGTGCGGCCGGTATTCACCTTGTGCTGGCGACCCAGCGTCCTTCCGTGGACGTGATCACTGGTCTTATCAAAGCGAACATCCCGACGCGTATCGCCTTTACCGTATCCAGTAAAATTGACTCCCGTACCATTCTTGACCAGGGCGGCGCAGAATCGCTGCTGGGTATGGGTGACATGCTCTATTCAGGCCCGAACTCCACCTCTCCGGTGCGTGTCCACGGTGCGTTCGTCCGCGATGAGGAAGTTCACGCCGTCGTGCAGGACTGGAAAGCGCGCGGTCGTCCGCAATACGTTGACGGTATTACCAGCGACACGGAAAGCGAAGGCGGCGGCGGTGGCTTCGACGGCGGCGAAGAGCTGGATCCGTTATTCGATCAGGCGGTTAACTTCGTTACCGAAAAACGCAAAGCGTCCATCTCAGGCGTGCAGCGTCAGTTCCGCATCGGCTATAACCGCGCAGCGCGCATCATCGAGCAGATGGAAGCGCAGGGCATTGTGAGCGAGCAGGGGCATAACGGTAACCGCGAGGTGCTGGCGCCGCCGCCGTTTGATTAACCTTCAGCGATTGCAAAGAAGGGTAAATCAGCCAAAATTAAGCATTTTCTTCTGTCGCCTGCCTTCGGGCAGGTCCAGAATAGAAGACGGAAACCCCATATCGGGAAGACGTATTTTAAGGAATAACAATGAAAAAAATCGCCATCGCCTGTGCATTACTCACCAGTTTTGTCGCCAGCAGCGTCTGGGCTGATGCAGCCAGCGACCTTAAAAGCCGACTGGATAAAGTAAGCAGCTTCCACGCCAGCTTCACGCAAAAAGTGACTGACGGCAGCGGCAACGCGGTGCAGGAAGGTCAGGGAGATTTGTGGGTAAAACGCCCAAATCTGTTCAACTGGCACATGACCCAGCCGGATGAGAGCATCCTGGTGTCTGACGGCAAAACCTTATGGTTCTTCAACCCGTTCGTTGAGCAGGCAACGGCGACCTGGCTGAAAGATGCCACCAGCAATACGCCGTTTATGCTGATTGCCCGTAACCAGTCCAGCGACTGGCAGCAGTACAATATTAAACAGACGGGTGACGAGTTTGTCCTGACGCCGAAAGGCAGTAACGGCAACCTGAAGCAGTTCACCATTAACGTAAGCACCAACGGTACGATTAATCAGTTTGGCGCGGTTGAGCAGGACGATCAGCGCAGCAGCTACCAGCTCAAGTCTCAGCAAAACGGCGCCGTTGATGCATCGAAATTCACCTTTACCCCGCCGCAGGGCGTAACGGTGGACGACCAACGCAATAAGTAAGAGGCGTGAGTGGGCAATCTGTCGCTCGATTTTTCAGATAACGCGTTTCAACCTCTGGCCGCCCGTATGCGGCCAGAAAATTTAGCGCAGTACATCGGCCAGCAACACCTGCTGGCTGCCGGTAAACCATTGCCGCGCGCCATTGAGGCCGGGCATCTTCACTCCATGATCCTCTGGGGCCCCCCTGGCACCGGCAAGACTACGCTTGCAGAAGTTATCGCCCGCTATGCCAACGCGGACGTTGAACGTATCTCGGCGGTTACCTCCGGCGTGAAAGAGATCCGTGAGGCGATCGAGCGTGCGCGGCAGAACCGCAACGCCGGGCGGCGTACCATCCTCTTCGTGGACGAAGTCCACCGCTTCAACAAGAGCCAGCAGGATGCCTTCCTGCCGCATATTGAAGACGGCACGATCTTCTTCATCGGTGCGACCACCGAAAACCCATCGTTTGAACTGAACTCGGCGCTGCTTTCCCGCGCGCGCGTTTACCTGCTCAAATCGCTCACCACCGAGGATATCGAAAAGGTTCTCACCCAGGCGATGGACGACAAAGCGCGCGGCTACGGCGGGCAGGATATCGTTCTGCCTGACGACACGCGTCGTGCGATTGCCGAGCTGGTCAACGGCGATGCGCGTCGGGCGCTGAACACGCTGGAAATGATGGCCGATATGGCCGAAATCGACGATGCCGGGAAGCGGGTGCTGAAGCCGGAACTGCTCACCGAAATTGCGGGGGAGCGCAGCGCGCGTTTCGATAACAAAGGCGACCGTTTTTACGACCTGATCTCGGCGCTGCATAAGTCCGTGCGCGGCAGCGCGCCGGATGCGGCGCTTTACTGGTACGCGCGCATTATCACTGCGGGCGGCGATCCTTTGTATGTCGCGCGTCGCTGTCTGGCGATTGCGTCAGAAGATGTCGGCAATGCCGATCCTCGCGCCATGCAGGTTGCGCTGTCGGCCTGGGACTGCTTCACCCGCGTTGGACCTGCGGAAGGCGAACGTGCCATTGCGCAGGCGATTGTTTATCTGGCCTGCGCGCCGAAAAGCAATGCGGTTTATACCGCCTTTAAAGCGGCGATGTCCGATGCGCGTGAACGTCCGGACTACGATGTGCCGGTTCACCTGCGTAACGCGCCGACCAAGCTGATGAAAGAGATGGGATATGGGCAGGAGTACCGTTACGCTCATGATGAACCCAATGCCTACGCTGCCGGGGAGGAATATTTCCCGCAGGAGATGGCACAAACGCGCTATTATCACCCCACAAACAGAGGTCTTGAAGGCAAGATTGGTGAAAAGCTCACCTGGCTCGCCGGACAGGATCAAAATAGCCCTATAAAACGCTACCGTTAGTTCAATCGTTGCGGTAATGTTTGCAATGTATCCTTGTGGCCGCAGGCTGTGGTCACATTTTCCTATTTTAATTCGATAAGCACAGGATAAGCATGCTCGATCCCAATCTGCTGCGTAATGAGCCAGACGCAGTCGCTGAAAAACTGGCACGCCGGGGCTTTAAGCTGGATGTAGATAAGCTGCGCGCTCTCGAAGAGCGTCGTAAAGTTCTGCAGGTACAAACTGAAAATCTGCAGGCAGAGCGTAACTCTCGATCGAAATCCATCGGCCAGGCGAAAGCGCGCGGGGAAGATATTGAGCCATTACGCCTGGAAGTGAACAAACTGGGTGAAGAACTGGATCAGGCTAAAGCTGAGCTGGACGTTCTTCAGGCCGAGATTCGTGATATTGCCCTGGCTATCCCGAATATTCCTGACGACAGCGTGCCTGTCGGCAAAGATGAAAACGACAACGTTGAAGTGAAACGCTGGGGTACGCCTCGTGAGTTTGACTTCGAAGTGCGCGATCACGTGACGCTGGGCGAAATGCACGCGGGCCTGGACTTTGCGGCAGCGGTTAAGCTGACCGGCTCCCGTTTTGTGGTGATGAAAGGCCAGATTGCCCATCTGCACCGCGCGCTGGCGCAGTTCATGCTGGATCTGCACACCGAGCAGCATGGCTACAGCGAAACCTACGTGCCGTATCTGGTCAACCACGATACGCTGTACGGTACAGGCCAGCTGCCAAAATTTGCCGGCGATCTGTTCCATACCCGTCCGCTGGACGAGGAAGCAGACAGCAGCAACTACGCGCTGATCCCAACCGCTGAAGTGCCGCTGACTAACCTCGTGCGTGATGAGATCATCGATGAAGACGACCTGCCAATTAAGCTGACGGCACATTCACCGTGCTTCCGTTCTGAAGCAGGTTCTTACGGTCGCGACACGCGCGGTCTGATCCGTATGCACCAGTTCGACAAAGTTGAGATGGTGCAGATCGTCCGTCCTGAAGAGTCCATGGACGCGCTGGAAGAGATGACCGGCCACGCTGAGAAAGTGCTGGAGCTGCTGGGCCTGCCGTACCGTCGTATGGCCCTGTGCACCGGTGATATGGGCTTTGGCGCCTGCAAAACCTTCGATCTGGAAGTGTGGGTGCCTGCGCAGAACACCTATCGTGAGATCTCCTCCTGCTCTAACGTCTGGGATTTCCAGGCGCGTCGTATGCAGGCACGCTGCCGCAGCAAATCTGACAAGAAAACCCGTCTGGTGCATACCCTGAACGGTTCTGGTCTGGCTGTAGGCCGTACGCTGGTTGCCGTGCTGGAAAACTATCAGCAGGCAGACGGTCGTATTGAGATCCCTGAAGTGCTGCGTCCATACATGAAAGGCCAGCAGTACATCGGCTAATTCTTTGCCTCACAACAAAAAAGCGCCTTTGGGCGCTTTTTTTATGCCTCTGAATTGACACGACGCAATACCCCCTCCCTCTAAAGTAGTAATACTCCTCCGAATGAAAGTCAGCATAAAAAGCTGATTACGTAAAAATTCGTTGTATATAAAACTACATAGCGGTTTGCGCCGCCACTCTTTTCTTTGTGAGCAACCAAAGTGAGTCTCTATGAAAATCAACGCGCCTGAAGCATTAATGGCTGCCGAGGTCACTCGCCGTGGGTTGATGAAAACCACGGCAATAGGCGGCCTGGCCGTAGCCAGCAGCGCCTTCACGCTTCCTTTTACCCGACTGGCCTCAGCGGCGGATGCACTATCCCCAGCTTCAGCTCCGGAAAAAGTGGTGTGGAGTGCTTGTACCGTTAACTGCGGTAGCCGTTGTCCGCTGCGTATGCACGTGGTGGATGGCGAAATTAAATATGTCGAAACCGACAATACCGGCGACGATAACCACGAAGGGTTACATCAGGTTCGCGCCTGCTTGCGCGGCCGATCAATGCGTCGTCGCGTGTATAATCCGGACCGCCTGAAATATCCGATGAAGCGCGTCGGTAAGCGTGGCGAAGGGAAGTTCGAGCGGATTAGCTGGGATGAAGCCTACGACATTATCGCCACCAATATGCAGCGCCTTATCAAAGAGTACGGCAACGAATCCATCTACCTGAACTACGGCACCGGGACGCTCGGCGGTACGCTGACCCGCTCCTGGCCACCGGGTAAAACGCTGGTGGCACGCCTGATGAACTGCTGCGGCGGTTATCTCAATCACTATGGTGACTACTCATCGGCGCAGATTGCTGCGGGCCTGAACTACACCTACGGCGGCTGGGCGGACGGCAACAGCCCGTCCGATATCGAAAACAGTAAGTTGGTCGTCCTGTTCGGTAACAACCCGGGCGAAACCCGCATGAGCGGCGGCGGGGTAACCTATTACCTCGAACAGGCCCGCGCCAAATCCAATGCCCGCATGATCATTATCGATCCGCGCTATACCGACACCGGCGCCGGACGTGAAGACGAGTGGATCCCAATCCGTCCGGGTACCGATGCAGCGCTGGTCTCGGCGATTGCGTGGGTAATGATCACAGAAAACCTCGTCGATCAGCCTTTCCTGGATAAATACTGCGTCGGCTATGACGAGAAAACCCTGCCAGCCAGCGCGCCTGCTAACGGTCATTATAAAGCCTATATTCTCGGGCAGGGCAGCGACGGCGTGGCGAAAACGCCCGAGTGGGCGTCCACCATCACCGGTATTCCGCCCGAGCGTATCGTTCAGCTGGCGCGTGAGATTGGCTCGGCCAAACCGGCCTACATCAGCCAGGGCTGGGGACCGCAGCGCCATGCGAACGGCGAAATCGCGACTCGCGCCATCTCCATGCTCTCCATTCTGACCGGCAACGTCGGTATTCAAGGCGGTAACACCGGCGCGCGTGAAGGCTCGTATGAAGTCCCGTTCGAACGCATGCCGACGCTGGATAACCCGGTTCAGACCAGCATCTCCATGTTTATGTGGACCGATGCGATCGAACGTGGTCCTGAAATGACCGCCCTGCGCGACGGCGTGCGCGGCAAGGACAAGCTGGACGTGCCGATCAAGATGATCTGGAACTATGCCGGTAACTGTCTCATCAACCAGCACTCCGAAATCAACCGCACCCATGAAATCCTGCAGGATGATAAGAAGTGCGAGATGATTGTGGTCATCGACTGCCACATGACCTCCTCGGCGAAATATGCCGATATCCTGCTGCCGGACTGCACGGCCTCTGAGCAGATGGATTTCGCGCTGGACGCCTCCTGCGGCAACATGTCCTATGTGATCTTTACCGATCAGGCGATTAAACCGCGCTTCGAGTGCAAAACCATTTATGAGATGACCTCTGAGCTGGCGAAACGTCTTGGCGTTGAGCAGCAGTTTACCGAGGGGCGTACACAGGAAGGGTGGATGCGCCATCTGCATGAACTCTCCCGTAAGGCGGTCCCTGACCTGCCTGATTTCGATACCTTCCGCAAGCAGGGTATGTACAAACAGCGCGATCCGGAAGGGCATCACGTGGCGTACAAAGCGTTCCGTGAAGATCCGCAGGCGAACCCGCTGACCACGCCGTCGGGCAAAATCGAAATCTACTCAGAAGAGCTGGCAAAAATCGCGTCGACCTGGGAGCTGCCGGAAGGGGACGTTATCGATCCGCTGCCGATCTACACGCCAGGTTTCGAGAACTATAACGATCCGCTGACGGCGAAATTCCCGCTGCAGCTGACCGGTTTCCACTACAAAGCGCGCGTGCACTCCACCTACGGTAACGTCGACGTACTCAAGGCCGCCTGCCGTCAGGAGATGTGGATCAATCCGATGGATGCCAAAGCACGCGGCATCAGCAATGGCGATCGCGTGCGTATCTTCAACGGCCGCGGCGAGGTGCACATTGAGGCCAAAGTGACGCCGCGCATGATGCCAGGCGTGGTGGCGCTGGGGGAAGGGGCCTGGTACAACCCTGATGCCAACCGCATCGACCAGGCGGGCAGTATTAACGTACTGACCACGCAGCGTCCGTCGCCGCTGGCGAAGGGCAACCCATCCCACACAAACCTTGTCCAGGTTGAAAAGGTTTAAGGAGTAGCCGATGACAACCCAGTATGGATTTTTTATTGATTCCAGCCGTTGCACCGGGTGCAAAACCTGCGAGCTGGCCTGTAAAGATTACAAAGACCTGACTCCTGACGTCAGCTTCCGCCGTATTTACGAATACGCCGGTGGCGACTGGCAGGAAGATAACGGCGTCTGGCATCAGAACGTCTTTGCCTATTACCTGTCGATTGCCTGTAACCACTGTGAAGATCCGGCCTGCACCAAGGTCTGCCCGAGTGGGGCGATGCACAAGCGTGAAGACGGTTTTGTGGTGGTGAACGAAGATGTCTGCATCGGCTGTCGGTACTGCCACATGGCGTGCCCGTACGGCGCGCCGCAGTACAACGCCGCCAAAGGTCATATGACCAAATGCGACGGTTGCCACACCCGCGTGGCGGACGGCAAAAAGCCGATTTGCGTCGAGTCCTGTCCGCTGCGCGCGCTGGACTTCGGCCCGATTGAAGAGCTGCGTCAAAAACACGGTCAGCTTGCCGCAGTGGCACCACTGCCGTCTGCGCACTTCACGAAGCCGAGCATTGTGATTAAACCTAACGCCAACAGCCGTCCTACAGGTGACACCACCGGCTACCTGGCAAATCCGAAGGAGGTGTGAGATGGGAAGTGGATGGCATGAATGGCCGCTGATGATCTTCACGGTCTTTGGCCAGTGCGTGGCGGGCGGTTTCATTGTGCTCGCGCTGGCGCTGCTGAAGGGGAATCTCAACGCTGAACAGCAGCAGCGTTTAGTGTTGAGCATGTTTGGCCTGTGGGTGCTGATGGGGATTGGGTTTATCGCCTCTACGCTGCACCTGGGTTCGCCGATGCGCGCGTTTAACTCTCTGAACCGCGTGGGGGCCTCATCCCTCAGTAACGAGATTGCCAGCGGGGCAATTTTCTTTGCCGTCGGTGGGCTGGGCTGGCTGCTGGCCGCTTTGAAGAAATTGCCTGCGGGTCTGCGCAGCCTGTGGCTGATCGTGACCATGGTGCTGGGCGTGGTGTTCGTGTGGATGATGGTGCGCGTCTATAACACCATCGATACCGTTCCAACCTGGTACAGCGTCTGGACGCCGATGAGCTTCTTCCTGACGATGTTTATCGGCGGGCCGCTGCTGGGCTACCTGCTGCTGCGCGTGGCGGGCGTAGACGGGTGGGCAATGCGTTTGCTGCCGGCTGTTTCGCTGCTGGCGCTGGTGGTGAGTGCGATGGTCGCCCTGATGCAGGGTGCCGAACTGGCAACCATTCACAGCTCTATCCAGCAGGCTTCCGCCCTGGTGCCGGACTACGGTTCTCTTATGGCCTGGCGCATCGTTCTGCTGGTCGCTGCGTTGGTATTCTGGATTGCTCCTCAGCTCAAAGGTTATCAGCCTGCGCTGCCGCTGCTGTCACTGGCCTTTGTGCTGGTCCTGGCGGGTGAACTGATTGGTCGCGGTGTGTTCTACGGGTTGCATATGACCGTAGGTATGGCTATCGCCAGTTAACGTTGCATTGAGTTATATCAAGCCGGGCCTGAGTGCCCGGCTTTTCTTTTTTCGATCATGAAATTTTTCGACTGTCGTTTTGTTTTAATTTCGCCCATTAATAAATAAAAACAGACACATAATTAATATCTATAGCAGGCGTGGCATTAGCAGGATAAGTTTTTTAAATCGACAGGGAACATATTGTGCGAGGCGGCTAAATCAGTGGATTGACTTTGGTTTTGCCAGTGGCATGATGCGCACGAAATCTGAACTTCCTCACGGTTTTTAATCCATGACCACCTATACCCGGCCAGTGCTTCTGTTGCTTTGTGGCCTGCTTCTGTTGACCCTGGCGATCGCAGTGTTAAATACGCTCGTCCCGCTATGGCTCGCCCATGAAAACTTACCGACCTGGCAGGTGGGTATGGTCAGCTCGTCCTTTTTTACCGGGAACCTGCTGGGTACGCTAATGACCGGGAGCCTGATTAAGCGCTTTGGCTTTAATCGCAGCTACTATCTGGCTTCGCTGATTTTCGCCGCCGGGTGTGCCGGGCTGGGCCTGATGGTCGGCTTCTGGAGCTGGATGGCATGGCGCTTTATCGCAGGCGTAGGCTGCGCGATGATTTGGGTGGTGGTTGAAAGCGCGCTGATGTGCAGCGGCACTTCGCGCAACCGTGGACGCCTGCTGGCAGCCTATATGATGGTTTATTACGTCGGCACCGTGCTGGGTCAACTGATGGTCAGCAAGCTGCCAACCGATCTGATGAGCGTTCTGCCGTGGGTCACGGGCATGGTGCTGGCCGCGATCCTGCCGCTGCTCTTCACGCGCATTGTGAACCAGAACAGCGAGCATCAGGAAGCGACCCACGTCTGGCCGATGCTCAGACTCCGTCAGGCGCGCCTGGGCGTTAACGGCTGCATTATCTCGGGGATTGTACTGGGCTCGCTCTACGGCCTGATGCCGCTCTATCTGAATCATCAGGGCGTCAGCGATTCTGGAATTGGCTTCTGGATGGCGGTGATGGTGAGTGCGGGGATCGTCGGGCAGTGGCCGATTGGCCGTCTGGCGGACCGCTTCGGTCGTCTGCTGGTGCTGCGCGTGCAGGTCTTTGTGGTCATTATGGGATGCCTTGCCATGCTCAGCAACGCCGCGATGGCGCCTGCGCTGTTTATTCTCGGGGCGGCTGGCTTTACGCTCTATCCGGTCGCGATGGCCTGGGCCTGTGAGAAAGTTGAACATCACCAGCTGGTGGCAATGAACCAGGCGCTGTTACTGAGCTATACCATCGGCAGTTTATTAGGGCCGACGTTTACCGCGATGCTGATGCAGAATTATTCCGATAATTTATTGTTTATCATGATCGCCAGCGTGTCGTTTATTTATCTCTTGATGCTGCTGCGCAAAGCAGGCGAGCATCCAACGCCTGTGGCACATGCCTGATTAAATAAAAGCCTGTCGATGACAGGCTTTTTTGTCCCTGTCACAACTAAGAGTTTTACTTATTGTTTGTTTATTGCGCCAGGCGATAATTCATGTGAGTCCTACCACTATAAGGCAGCAATCATGTCTATTCGTCGTTTTTCCACTACCGCACTTGCCGTAGTGTTGTCTTTAACGTTTGCAACGGCTCCGGTCATGGCTAATCCTGGAAACGGGAATGGCGGTGGTCACGGAAACGGTGGCGGGCAAGGTAATGGCGGTAATCATGGTAACGGGAATTCTGGTAACCATGGCAATAAGCAAAATAACGGTCAGGATAACCCTGGAAAATCGGATAAAAGCTTTAAAAGCAGTAAAGATGTCGGTAACGATGTCGACGCTCGCGTGAGCTTCGATCATGCCCGCCATCTGGCGCTGAATTATGGCTTAACGGGCTATGACTCTCTGCCTCCGGGTATCGCGAAAAACCTGGCGCGCGGTAAGCCGTTGCCTCCGGGCATTGCGAAGAAAACCGTGCCGGCCTCAATGCTGGGCCAGCTTCCTTCCTACCCGGGCTATGAATGGCGCGTGGTCGGAGATGACCTGGTCTTAATTGCGCTGAGTACAGCCATTGTGACCTCCGTTATTAACGGCGTCTTTAAATAGAATATAAAAAGGCCCGGTTCTCACCGGGCCTTTTCTTTAATACATCACCTTGTGGCCGTACTGTTCAAGAATACCTTTGACGCGTTCCATCGTCTCTTTCTTCGGCGGCTTCACGCCATCGAGTTTGTACTCTTCGCCCATTGCCACCCATTTATGTTTACCCAGCTCGTGATAGGGCAGAAGTTCGATTTTCTCGACGTTGCCCATGTCGCGGGTAAATTCCCCCAGGCGGTGCGCGGAGTCGTCGTCATCTGACCAGCCGGGAACCACCACGTAGCGGATCCAGGTTTTGATGCCTTTATCGGCAATGTATTTGGCGAATTCCAGCGTGCGGTGGTTTGAGACGCCAACGAGGTTCTGGTGGATCTCATCGTTCATCTGTTTGAGATCGAGCATCACCAGATCGGTCACTTCAAGCAGCTCGTCGATAACCGGATCGTAGCGGCGTACAAAGCCGTTGGTGTCGAGGCAGGTATGAATGCCTTCTTTGTGGCAGGCACGGAACCAGTCGCGGACAAATTCAGCCTGCAGAATGGCTTCACCGCCGGATGCGGTGACGCCGCCGCCGGACGCGTTCATAAAGTGGCGGTAGGTCACCACCTCTTTCATCAAGTCTTCAACGGTCACTTCTTTACCGCCATGGGTATCCCAGGTGTCACGGTTATGGCAGTACAGGCAGCGCATCAGGCAGCCCTGGAAAAAGGTGATGAAACGGATACCCGGGCCATCGACGGTGCCACAGGATTCAAAGGAGTGAATGCGACCAATAATTGACATTGCGGTGATATCTCCAGCATCGGCCCGTCCGGGGCCTGAGTATGCACAGCTCAAAGCCGGCTGTGTTGAAGTCTGTTTTGGCTGATATCCATAGAGTATAGATAGCGGACAAAAGAGACTGAGGTGGAGAGGGTGCTAAAAAGGCCCCACTGACGTGGAGCCTTTATTGTACGCTTTTTAACGCGTGATTTCAGTCAATTCCAGTTACATGGACTGAGTGAAAGTACGGGTGATAACGTCCTGCTGCTGTTCTTTAGTCAGGGAGTTAAAACGTACTGCGTAGCCAGATACGCGGATGGTCAGCTGAGGATATTTCTCAGGGTGTTCCATCGCGTCGAGCAGCATTTCACGGTTCATGACGTTCACGTTCAGGTGCTGACCACCTTCGATGGACGCTTCGTGGTGGAAGTAACCATCCATCAGACCCGCGAGGTTAGTTTTACGCACTTCGTCGTCTTTACCCAGCGCGTTTGGCACGATAGAGAAGGTATAAGAGATACCATCTTTCGCGTAAGCAAACGGCAGTTTAGCAACGGAGGTCAGAGAGGCAACCGCACCTTTCTGGTCACGACCGTGCATTGGGTTAGCACCTGGGCCGAATGGCGCGCCAGCACGACGACCGTCTGGGGTGTTACCGGTTTTCTTACCATACACAACGTTAGAGGTGATGGTCAGAACAGACTGAGTCGGGATAGCGTTACGGTAAGTAGTCAGTTTCTGAATTTTCTTCATGAAACGTTCTACCAGGTCAACCGCCATGTCATCAACGCGAGAGTCGTTGTTACCAAACTGCGGATATTCACCTTCGATTTCGAAGTCTACAGCCAGGCCGTCTTCGTCACGAATTGGTTTAACTTTCGCATATTTGATTGCAGACAGGGAGTCAGCAGCAACGGACAGACCAGCGATACCACACGCCATGGTGCGGATAACGTCACGGTCGTGCAGCGCCATCAGAGAGGCTTCGTAGCTGTACTTGTCGTGCATGTAGTGGATTACGTTCAGCGCAGTGACATACTGTTTAGCCAGCCAGTCCATGAAGTGATCCATACGCTCCATCACTTCGTCAAAGTTCAGAACGTCGCCTTTGATCGGCTCAGACTTAGGACCAACCTGCATTTTCAGTTTTTCATCAACGCCGCCGTTGATTGCGTACAGCATGGTTTTCGCCAGGTTTGCACGCGCACCGAAGAACTGCATTTGTTTACCAACAACCATTGGGCTTACGCAGCAAGCGATAGCGTAATCGTCGTTGTTGAAGTCCGGACGCATCAGGTCATCGTTCTCGTACTGCAGAGAAGAGGTATCGATGGACACTTTAGCGGCGAATTTCTTGAAGTTCAGAGGCAGTTTTTCAGACCACAGAACGGTGATGTTCGGCTCCGGAGAAGGACCCATGGTGTAAAGGGTGTTCAGGAAGCGGAAGCTGTTTTTGGTTACCAGAGTACGGCCGTCAACGCCCATACCACCGATTGATTCTGTTGCCCAGATTGGGTCACCAGAGAACAGCTCATCGTATTCAGGGGTACGCAGGAAGCGAACCATACGCAGTTTCATGACCAGGTGGTCAATCATTTCCTGAGCGTCTTGCTCGGTGATTTTGCCTGCTTTGATGTCGCGTTCGATGTACGCATCCAGGAAGGTGGATACGCGACCAAAGGACATTGCTGCACCGTTCTGAGACTTAACAGCGGCCAGGTAGCCGAAGTAGGTCCACTGGATAGCTTCCTGAGCGTTGGTAGCCGGACCAGAGATATCGCAGCCATATTTTGCCGCCATCTCTTTGATCTGACCCAGCGCGCGGTGCTGTTCAGCGATTTCTTCACGCAGACGGATAGTCGCTTCCAGGTTTACGCCGTTTTCCAGATCGGACTGCAGGGAAACAAACTGCGCGTACTTGTCTTTCATCAGGAAGTCGATACCGTACAGCGCAACGCGACGGTAGTCACCGATGATACGGCCACGGCCATACGCATCTGGCAGACCAGTCAGAACGCCAGATTTACGGCAGTTCAGAATGTCTTTGGTGTAAACATCGAATACACCCTGGTTGTGGGTTTTGCGGTATTCGGTGAAGATTTTTTTCAGCATTGGGTCCAGCTCGCGGTTATACGCTTTGCAGGAACCTTCAACCATTTTGATACCACCGAACGGGATGATTGCGCGTTTCAGTGGTGCTTCAGTCTGCAGACCAACGATTTTCTCAAGGGCTTTGTTGATGTAGCCAGCATCGTGAGAAGTGATGGTGGAAGCAACGGAGGTGTCAAAATCAACTGGCGCGTGAGTGCGGTTTTCCAGTTTAACGCCTTCCATTACGCTGTCCCACAGCTTGGTGGTCGCGTCAGTTGCGCCAGCCAGGAAGGATTCGTCACCTTCATACGGGGTATAGTTTTTCTGAATGAAGTCACGTACGTTTACTTCATTCTGCCAGTCACCTTTCGCAAAACCTTCCCAGGCTGTGGCTAACTTTTCATTAAGCTCGGACATGTAACACCTACCTTCTTAAGTGGATTTTTTATTTACTGCCTGAGAAAACCATCAATGATGATCGTCGCCACGCAGGTAAATGACCCAGTATGTCAACCCAACTAACAGACCCCCACCGATAATGTTCCCGATAGTGACAGGGATCAGGTTATCAGTAATGAAATTCATAATAGTCAGGTGAGAGAAACTTTCCGGGGATGAACCAACTGCGGTCCAGAACTCCGGGCTTGCAAAGTCGCGGATGACAATGCCCATTGGGATCATGAACATATTCGCGATACTGTGCTCAAAGCCGCTGGCAACAAACATCGCAACCGGCAGAACCATAATTAAGGCTTTGTCCATCAGGCTACGACCCGAGTAGCTCATCCATACAGCCAGGCAGACCATCAGGTTAGCGAGGATGCCGAGAGCAACGGCTTCGATAAATGTGTGGTGCATTTTGTGGTCGGCGGTTTGCAGGACGTTTAGGCCCCAGCCACCGTTGGCGGTCATGTACTCGCCAGAAAGCCACATCAACAAAACAAAGAGCAGACAGCCAACCAGGTTACCCACGTAGACGTTAAGCCAGTTACGTGCCAGCTGACCCCAGGTAATTCTTCCGCTGGCCTTTGCCACGACAATCAGCACCGTTGAGGTGAAGAGGTCGGCGCCGCAGATGACGCAGAGAATCAGACCCAGTGAGAAGCAAATGCCGCCAATCAGTTTGGCCATGCCGAAAGGCATTCCGGCAGTACCGGTGGTGGCGGTGATGTAGAAGACGAAAGCGATAGAGATGAACACACCAGCCGTGATCGCCAGATAGAACGTCTTCATCGGGTGTTTCGTTGCTTTATAGACACCCGCTTCTTCGGCAACTTTGGCCATCGCAGCAGGGAGTAAAAGATCAAAAGGGTTGTCAGCTTTCACACTAACTCTCTCTTTATTAAGTCGGCGACGAGATACTAACAAAGCATTATAGAAGAGAAATTGATATAGATCATATCTCGCCTGGCTTATAGGCCCGCAGTGTGTATGGTTTTACAGCAAATGCGGAGTAAGTAATTGATTATCCGTATAAAAATAAATTTTAAAAGTTATGAAAAGAGTTGAATTTTTTCGTTCAGCCACCTCTGACACAGTTAATTAATATGGAGTATTTACCATAAAAAGTAACAGTAAAGCCCAGGTAAATATTATTATATTTACCCATGTTTAACTTTATTATTACAATCAACAGTCATTGCCGAAGAAAATAAAAAACGGGGCAATGAAATTGCCCCGTAATATAGCCCAGACGATTGAATACGCCTACAGCTGGTAATGTTATGTGCGCTTATTTTGACCAGTAAGCGGCTTTTGCTTTCTGCAGTTTTTCGTAGGCCTTCAGCAGCGACTGATGCGCCGGGAAGGCTTTCAGATCGCTATCAACAGCCTGCAGGCCATAGAAGGGCTCTTCGCCGCTCAGGGCTGCACTGGCTGCTTCTACGGCCTCAGCTCCGTACATCCGCACGAAAGCATTCAGGTATTGCAGCGGCTCGCGATCCTCTTCCTGGGCCAGCAGCAGCAGGGTTTGCAGGCAGCGGTAATAATTGGTGCGCTCGGCAGAGAAGACCGACTGGTTGAATTCCATGGTCCACTCGGTCCAGGCCAGGGCCTGATCCAAATCGCCACCTGCCAGGGCCAGCATCGCTTTCAGCTCACCGATGCGCAGGGTATACCAGCCGTTGTCTTTACCGGTCGCCAGGCCCAGCAGTTCGCGTACGCGGGTAAAGTCATCGTGGCCTTCTTCGTCCAGTTGGGCGATCAGGTTCAGATAATCTTCTTTCTCCCACTCGCTGCCCGGCAGAGCCAGCAGCGTTTCGCGCAGGTGCGCGCCCATGCTGTTATTCGCCAGCCACAGATCTTCAGCCGGGTAGATGTCGGACATGCCTGGAACAATAATGCGGCACGCGTAGACGCCAAGGTGTTCGTAGTCGGCAATATAAACTTCCCGATCTTCCGCGTTGAAGATCGCCATCAGCGTGGCGAACTCTTCTTCCGTGGTACCGGCAAAGCTCCAGTCCACGAACGGATAGTCGGCGTCCTGCTTGAACATATCCCAGGAAATTAAACCGCTGGAGTCGATGAAGTGGGTTTCAAGGTTGGTATGCTCGGCCACTTCTTCATCGTCAAACGTTGGCGGGGTGAAGACGTCGAGATCTTTCAGGCTACGGCCCTGCAGCAGCTCGGTAACGGTACGCTCCAGCGCCACGCCGAAGTCAGGGTGCGCGCCGAATGAGGCGAAGCAGGTACCGTTGGCCGGGTTAAACAGCACTACGCAGATAACCGGATACTTACCGCCCAGCGAACCGTCATAGGCAAAGATCGGGAAACCTTCTGCTTCCAGCTTAGCGATGGACTCCACTACGCCCGGGTAGCGCGCCAGCACGTCTGCCGGAATTTCAGGCAGGCTGATGGATTCAGCGATGATTCGGTTTTTAATGTGGCGTTCGAAAACTTCAGACAGACCCTGCACGCGTGCTTCATTGCGGGTGTTACCGGCGGACATACCGTTGGACACATACAGGTTGCCGACGATGTTCATCGGAATATATACGGTCTGCTCGTCAGACTGACGGGTGAACGGCAGGGCGCAGATCCCACGGTCTTCATTGCCAGACTGCAGATCGATCAGCATGCTGGCGGTCAGTTCGCTGTCTGGATCGTAGAAGGCACGCAGGCGCGCGTCGAGAATACCTTCCGGCAGCTCGTCATCTTCGGTCAGCGGGAACCATTTTTCATTTGGATAGTGAACGAACGGGCCGTTAGCGATGGTTTCGCCCAGCCAGAAGTCAGCGAAGAAATAGTTGGTGGACAGACGCTCAAAATACTCACCCAGCGCAGAGGCCAGTGCCGCTTTTTTTGTCGCGCCTTTACCGTTGGTAAAGCACAGGGCACAGTCTTTATCGCGAATATGCACGGACCAGACGTGAGGTACCGGATTGAGCCAGGAGGCTTCTTCGATGTTAAAACCCAGGTCGGTCAGTTTCTGCTGGAAGCGAGCGATGGAATCTTCCAGAGCGGCGTCTTTGCCGGGGATAAACGTTTGAGTCATGGCGTTCACTTTTATCGTACGTAAAGCGCGCAATGATACGGGTTTTGCGTGACGGGTGCTATCTTCGGCGAAAATAAAAGGCTGGGCTATGCTTAGTGGCAGTAACTGACTGTAAAGGCATAGAAAAATGAAAGCATTTGATCTCCAGCGGATGGCGTTTGATAAAGTTCCTCCTGAATTTCTGGGCGAAGTGGCGCTGCGCAGCCTGTATACCTTCGTCCTCGTCTTCCTGTTTCTTAAAATCACCGGCCGCCGCGGCGTGCGGCAGATGTCGCTCTTTGAGGTGTTGATCATCCTTACGCTGGGCTCGGCGGCGGGTGACGTCGCCTTTTATGACGACGTGCCGATGGTGCCGGTGTTTATCGTTTTTGTCTCACTGGCGCTACTTTATCGCCTTGTCATGTGGCTGATGTCGAAAAGCGAAAAGCTGGAAGATCTGCTTGAAGGGAAGCCGGTCGTTATCGTCGAGGACGGACAGCTGGCCTGGGAAAATGTACAAAGCGCCAATATGACCGAGTTTGAGTTCTTTATGGAGCTTCGCCTGAACAGCGTTGAACAGCTCGGGCAGGTGCGTCTGGCGATCATGGAAACCAACGGGCAGATCAGCGTCTATTACTATTCTGACGACGAGGTGAAGCCGGGACTGTGTATTCTGCCGGATATGCTCATTGAGCGTTTCAGAACCGTACCTGAGTCAGGCGAGTATGCTTGCGTAAGATGTAGCCATGTAGTCGCGATGCAGCCGGGGGATCGCCAATTATGCCCCCGCTGTGCAAATCCGGAATGGACGAAGGTTAGCCGGGCCAAACGCATCACCTGACAGCCATTTTGTCGGTTTTGTCCTGGCGAGGCGGCAGATTGTTTTGTGTGACGCGGGGCACATTTCACGGGTCATAAGTTTTAGACATTGCGGCGCGTGTCACTGAATGATAAAACCGATATCCACAGTTATAACTTATGGCTTTTAGCGTGGTGAGGGGAAATGGCTCAAGTCTTTAATTTCAGTTCAGGTCCGGCGATGTTACCGGCAGACGTGCTTAAACAGGCTCAACAGGAACTCTGTGACTGGAACGGTCTCGGTACGTCGGTGATGGAAATCAGCCACCGTGGTAAAGAGTTTATTCAGGTGGCGGAAGAGGCAGAAAAGGATTTTCGCGATCTGCTGAATATTCCCTCGAACTACAAAGTATTGTTCTGTCACGGCGGTGGACGTGGCCAGTTTGCAGGCGTTCCGCTGAATATCCTCGGCGACAAAACGACGGCTGACTACGTTGACGCGGGTTACTGGGCGGCAAGCGCCGTTAAAGAAGCGCATAAATACTGCACGCCGAATGTTATCGACGCCAAAGTGACCGTTGACGGTCTGCGCGCCGTGAAGCCAATGAGCGAGTGGCAGCTTTCCGATAACGCAGCGTATCTGCACTACTGCCCGAACGAAACCATTGACGGGATTGCCATCGACGAGACGCCAAACTTCGGTAGCGATGTCGTGGTTGCCGCCGACTTCTCCTCCACCATTCTGTCTGCGCCAATTGATGTCAGCCGCTACGGCGTTATCTATGCGGGCGCGCAGAAAAATATCGGCCCGGCCGGTTTGACTATCGTCGTTGTGCGTGAAGACCTGCTGGGTAAAGCACATAAATCCTGTCCGTCGATTCTCGATTACACCGTGCTGAACGATAACGATTCGATGTTCAACACCCCACCAACGTTTGCCTGGTATCTCTCCGGCCTGGTCTTCAAATGGCTGAAGCAAAACGGCGGCGTGGCGCAGATGGACAAGGTCAATCAGCAGAAAGCTGAACTGCTGTATGGCGTGATCGACAAGAGCGATTTCTACCGCAACGATGTGGCGAAAGCTAACCGTTCCCGTATGAACGTGCCGTTCCAGCTGGCGGACAGCAGCCTGGACAAAGTGTTCCTGGAAGAGTCCTTCGCGGCAGGTCTGCATGCGCTCAAAGGTCACCGTGTCGTTGGCGGCATGCGTGCCTCCATCTATAACGCGATGCCGCTGGAAGGCGTTAAGGCCCTGACGGATTTCATGATCGACTTCGAACGTCGTCACGGTTAATTTGCTGTTTTTCACCCCCGCAGCGTCCCTGCGGGGTTTTTATTATGTTGAGTTGAGAGTTTAGTTTTCATGGAATCCCTGACGTTACAACCTATCGCGCGGGTAGATGGCACCATCAATCTGCCTGGTTCAAAAAGTGTCTCGAACCGCGCTCTGCTGCTGGCAGCTCTGGCAAACGGCACCACCGTCCTCACAAACCTGCTGGACAGCGATGACGTGCGCCATATGCTCAATGCGCTGAAAGCGTTGGGCGTTCATTACACTCTCTCCGACGATCGTACCCGCTGCGAAGTGATCGGCAACGGCGGCGCGCTGCGCTCGGGCGAAGAGCTTGAGCTGTTTCTGGGCAACGCCGGTACCGCGATGCGCCCGCTGGCGGCGGCCCTGTGTCTGGGTAGCAACAACATTGTGCTGACCGGCGAGCCGCGCATGAAGGAGCGTCCGATTGGTCACCTTGTGGATGCTCTGCGTCAGGGCGGCGCGCAGATTGAGTATCTGGAGCAGGAAAACTATCCGCCACTGCGTCTGCGCGGCGGTTTTACCGGCGGTCACGTCGAGGTGGACGGCAGCGTCTCCAGCCAGTTCCTGACGGCACTGCTGATGACCGCGCCGCTGGCACCGCAGGATACGGTTATCACCATTAAAGGTGAGCTGGTCTCCAAACCGTACATTGATATCACGCTGCACCTGATGAAAACCTTCGGCGTTGAGGTGGAAAATCAGTCTTATCAGCGCTTCGTGGTGCGCGGGGCGCAGCAGTACCAGTCTCCGGGCAACTACCTGGTTGAAGGGGATGCGTCATCCGCGTCTTACTTCCTGGCTGCGGGGGCGATTAAAGGCGGCACGGTAAAAGTGACCGGTATTGGCCGTAACAGCGTGCAGGGCGACATCCGTTTTGCGGACGTGCTGGAAAAAATGGGTGCCATTGTCACCTGGGGCGATGACTTCATCTCCTGTACCCACGGCGAGCTGAACGCCATCGACATGGACATGAACCATATCCCGGATGCGGCGATGACCATTGCCACGGCGGCGCTGTTTGCCAAAGGCACGACCACGCTGCGTAATATCTACAACTGGCGCGTAAAAGAGACGGACCGCCTGTTCGCAATGGCGACAGAGCTGCGAAAAGTCGGTGCCGAGGTGGAAGAGGGCGAAGACTACATTCGTGTGACCCCTCCGGCAAAACTGCAGTTTGCGGAAATCGGCACCTATAACGATCACCGTATGGCGATGTGCTTCTCGCTGGTGGCGCTGTCAGACACGCCTGTCACCATTCTTGACCCGAAATGTACGGCGAAAACCTTCCCGGACTACTTCGAACAGCTGGCACGCATTAGCACGCTGGCCTGATAACGTATTGCCGCATCGCCCGATGCGGCATTTGCTTACGCTTCATTACGAACACCTCCGCTCATTTCTTCTACACTCTGCTTCAATCATTCCGTAATTTGCACGCAAAGGTAACAGTTGCGCACGTTGGCGCGTATAATGCGCGGCGTTCATGTAAACGGTATGCCTTATTTAAGGAGAAAAAGATGACGGCAGTTGCCCCGGTAATCACCATTGATGGGCCGAGTGGCGCAGGGAAAGGTACTCTGTGCAAAGCGATGGCGGAAGCATTGCAATGGCATCTTTTAGATTCGGGAGCAATCTATCGCGTGCTGGCGCTGGCCGCGCTACATCACCATGTGGATGTCGCGTCTGAAGAAGCGCTGGTTCCGCTGGCTGCGCATCTGGATGTGCGTTTCGTATCGACCGATGGCAACCTGGAAGTCATCCTTGAAGGGGAAGACGTGAGCGGCGAAATCCGTACGCAGGAAGTGGCTAATGCGGCCTCTCAGGTCGCGGCGTTCCCGCGCGTTCGCGAGGCCCTGTTACGTCGTCAGCGCGCGTTCCGTGAAGCCCCGGGGCTGATCGCTGACGGACGCGATATGGGAACGGTGGTATTCCCTGATGCGCCAGTGAAAATTTTCCTTGACGCCTCTTCGGAAGAACGTGCTCAACGCCGCATGCTTCAGTTGCAGGAAAAGGGGTTTAGTGTTAACTTTGATCGCCTTTTATCCGAGATAAAAGAGCGCGATGACCGCGATCGTAACCGCGCCGTCGCCCCACTTGTTCCTGCAGAAGATGCATTAGTTCTGGATTCAACCAGTTTAACTATTGAGCAAGTGATTGAAAAAGCGCTACAATATGCGCGCCAAAAACTGGCACTCGCGTAATCGCGACCGATTTAGCAGTACCCCCGCTGCAATGGATTGACGGCGGGTATGTGAAACAACCCCATCCGGCACGGAGCCAGGTGGACGTTAATATTAACCTGAAGATTAAACATGACTGAATCTTTTGCTCAACTGTTTGAAGAATCCTTAAAAACAATCGAAACCCGCCCGGGTTCCATCGTTCGCGGTGTTGTTGTTGCTATCGACAAAGACGTAGTACTGGTTGACGCCGGTCTGAAATCTGAGTCCGCCATTCCGGCAGAGCAGTTCAAAAACGCCCAGGGCGAGCTGGAAATCCAGGTAGGTGACGAAGTTGACGTTGCTCTGGACGCAGTAGAAGACGGCTTCGGTGAAACCCTGCTTTCTCGTGAGAAAGCTAAACGTCACGAAGCATGGATCACGCTGGAAAAAGCTTACGAAGAAGCTGAAACTGTGGTCGGTGTTATCAACGGCAAAGTTAAAGGTGGCTTCACTGTTGAGCTGAATGGTATTCGTGCGTTCCTGCCAGGTTCTCTGGTAGACGTTCGTCCAGTTCGTGACACTCTGCACCTGGAAGGCAAAGAGCTTGAATTCAAAGTAATCAAGCTGGACCAGAAGCGTAACAACGTTGTTGTTTCCCGTCGTGCCGTTATCGAATCCGAAAACAGCGCAGAACGCGATCAGCTGCTGGAAAACCTGCAGGAAGGCATGGAAGTCAAAGGTATCGTTAAGAACCTCACTGACTACGGCGCATTCGTTGACCTGGGCGGCGTTGATGGCCTGCTGCACATCACCGACATGGCGTGGAAACGCGTTAAGCACCCAAGCGAAATCGTGAACGTGGGCGACGAAATCACTGTTAAAGTGCTGAAGTTCGACCGCGAGCGTACTCGTGTATCCCTCGGCCTGAAACAGCTGGGCGAAGATCCATGGGTAGCTATCGCTAAGCGTTACCCAGAAGGTACTAAACTGACTGGTCGCGTAACCAACCTGACTGACTACGGCTGCTTCGTTGAAATCGAAGAAGGCGTTGAAGGTCTGGTGCACGTTTCCGAAATGGACTGGACCAACAAAAACATCCACCCATCCAAAGTTGTTAACGTTGGTGATGTAGTGGAAGTGATGGTTCTGGATATCGACGAAGAACGTCGTCGTATCTCCCTGGGCCTGAAACAGTGCAAAAACAACCCATGGCAGCAGTTCGCGGAAACCCACAACAAGGGCGACCGTGTTGAAGGTAAAATCAAGTCTATCACTGACTTCGGTATCTTCATCGGCCTGGACGGCGGCATCGATGGCCTGGTTCACCTGTCTGACATCTCCTGGAACGTTGCAGGCGAAGAAGCAGTTCGTGAATACAAAAAAGGCGACGAAATCGCTGCAGTTGTTCTGCAGGTTGACGCAGAGCGTGAGCGTATCTCCCTGGGCGTTAAACAGCTCGCAGAAGATCCGTTCAACAACTGGGTTGCACTGAACAAGAAAGGCGCAATCGTAAACGGTAAAGTGACTGCAGTTGACGCTAAAGGCGCAACCGTAGAACTGGCTGACGGCGTTGAAGGCTACCTGCGCGCTTCTGAAGCTTCACGTGACCGCGTTGAAGATGCCACTCTGGTTCTGAACGTAGGCGACGACGTTGAAGCTAAGTTCACCGGTGTTGACCGTAAGAACCGTGCAATCAGCCTGTCTGTTCGTGCTAAAGACGAAGCTGATGAGAAAGATGCAATCGCAACTGTTAACAAACAGGAAGATGCAAACTTCTCTAACAACGCAATGGCTGAAGCTTTCAAAGCAGCTAAAGGCGAGTAATATCAGGTTCTCAGCATCATTTGCGCTGTAACGCATTTACAGCGTGAAGGATGAGGAGCAAACTTGACAGATTGCAGGATTCGTCCTGTAATCAATAACAAAGGGCGGCTACGGCCGCCCTTGTTTAATGAGCTGTTCAGCTAATTGGTTTGAAAGGAACCGGAGGAATCATGACCAAGTCAGAATTGATTGAAAGACTTGCCAGTCAGCAACCGCATATCCCTGCCAAGGCAGTGGAAGATGCCGTAAAAGAGATGCTGGAGCATATGGCCTCCACTCTTGCCCAGGGCGAGCGCATTGAAATCCGCGGTTTCGGTAGTTTTTCTCTGCACTATCGTGCTCCACGTACCGGGCGTAACCCGAAAACTGGCGATAAAGTCGAGCTGGAAGGTAAGTACGTTCCACACTTTAAGCCGGGTAAAGAACTGCGCGATCGCGCCAATATTTACGGTAACTGAGTTTAGCCAGTCGGTTAAACTGGGTTCGAAAGAAAGCACCTGCGGGTGCTTTTTTTGTCTCTGTCGCTTTCATTCTGAAGATACCCCGCATTTTCCGTTTCGTTTTCTGCAAACCGATAAAAACAGCACAGCGCGCGCTGTAAAACGCATTCTTACCATCTGACAATTCCTTCTACCTGATTACATACTGCCCCTCTGAAACAGGGAGGTAGCAATGGGAATTCCCGCGCTTAGTATCTGCGCCATTCTGGCGATAGCCCCGTTACTCTGGTTACCTGAACTGCCATCACGTCATACCGTGTGGATAATGATTGTTGGCGGGATCGTGCTGGCCGCACGGCGAAACGTACGACTGAAGTATGCGGGTATCACGCTGTTATTTTGCGTGTGGGGTATTTTGGCTGCGAAGGAGAGCGTCTGGTCGATGCAGCATTTAACCACGGGGGCCGTGCAGGCTGAGGTAGCGATCGCCGCCACAGATGGCGCAACGCAGCATCAGGGAAACATTCTTAGCGTTGATGGCAAGCGCTGGTGGGCCTCTACCGGCATAACGCTGTATGGCAATTATCTGCCACAGAAAGCGTGTGCCGGTCAGCGCTGGACCATGACGCTCAGGCTCAGGCCTGCCCACGGCGAGCTGAACGACGGCGGTTATGATTCTCAGCGCAGCGCTTTTGCCCGCCACCAAACGCTGAGCGGGCGTTTCACCCGTGCGGAACTCGTTGATGGACGCTGCAGCCTGCGAGCGCAATATCTCATGTCACTGCAAAACCGCCTTTCTGCTTACCGATGGGGGGCGGTTATCCTCGGACTGGGAATGGGTGAACGTCTGGATATGCCCTGGGAAATACAAGACCTGATGCGCGAAACCGGGACGCTGCATCTGATGGCGATTTCGGGACTGCATATCGCGCTGGCGGCATCCCTCGCCTGGTTACTCGCACGTGGGCTACAGTTTTTATTACCCAGCCACCGTATCCACTGGCAAATGCCTCTTCTGGCCGGGTTATGCTTTGCCGCTTTCTACGCGTGGCTTACCGGTCTTCAACCGCCTGCGCTACGAACGGTCATCGCGCTTGCTGTGCTTGCAATGTTGCGGATCGCTGCCCGACAATGGTCTCCCTGGCAGGTGTGGGTCTGCTGTATCGCGGCGATCCTGATAAGCGATCCCTTAGCCATACTCTCGCAGAGTCTGCTCTTATCTGCATTTGCCGTCGCCGCGCTGATTTTCTGGTTTCAGTGGCTGCCTCTTCCTGGCTGGCGCAGGGCACGACGTCTACGGCCGCTGCTGAACCTGATCTATCTGCAGGTGGGCATGCTGATGCTGCTGATGCCGTTACAGGTTTTGATTTTCCATGGCTTCAGCATTTCTTCTCTGGTCGCGAATCTCTTTGCCGTTCCCCTGGTGACGTTTGTCTCCGTGCCGCTGATTCTGCTCGGTATGCTGCTTCATCTGCTGCCGCTGGCGGCACCTGAAAGCGTCGTCTGGTTCGCAGCCGATAAATCACTTGCGGGGCTGTTCTGGCTCCTCATGCGCCTGCCTGACGGCTGGCAAAATGTCGACCAACGCTGGCAGTACATGACATTACTGCCCTGGCTTATCATCATCGGCTGGCGCTTTCGTGCCTGGAAAACCCTTCCTGCCGTTTGTCTTGCAGGAAGTGCCTTACTGACATTTCCTCTGTGGCGAACGGAAAAAAGCGAGAGCTGGACGCTGCATATGCTGGATGTGGGACAGGGGCTAGCGATGGTCATTGAACGGCAGGGAAAAGCCATTCTCTATGATACCGGGCTCGCCTGGCCGGGCGGGGACAGCGCGCAGCGGTTGATCATCCCGTGGCTTCGCTGGCATCACCTGCGGCCTGAAGGCGTTATTCTCAGTCATGAGCACCTCGACCATGCGGGAGGACTCGCATCGTTGCAAAAAGCGTGGCCTGACGCGTGGGTAAGAAGCCCATTGCGCCAGGCGGGACATCGCCCCTGTTTTCGCGGGCAGAGATGGAAATGGCAGGGACTCTCCTTCACCGTCCACTGGCCCCCCGAAAATTACCCGGCTCAGGGAAATAACCATTCCTGCGTGGTCAAGGTGGACGACGGTGAGCAGAGTGTTCTGCTTACGGGGGATATTGAAGCGCAAGCGGAACAGGCTATGCTTAGCCATTACTGGCGTTATCTGACGTCCACGCTTATACAGGTGCCCCATCATGGCAGCAATACTTCGTCGTCATTGCCGCTGGTACAGCGGGTGGAAGGTCAGATCGCCCTGGATTCAGCGGCCCGCTATAACGCATGGCGATTCCCGTCGGCAAAAGTTGTTCGACGTTATCGAAAAGAGGGGTATATCTGGCACGATACCCCTCATTCTGGACAAATATCGGTGACATTCTCGCAACATCACTGGCAAATCCGGCGCTTGCGAGAGCAATTTTTACCCGTTTGGTATCATCAGTGGTTTGGCGAGCCCGTCGATAACGGGTAGAATATGCGGCTATTTCAACGAATGCTGGTTTTTTGAATGCATAACGACAAAGATCTCTCCACGTGGCAAACCTTCCGCCGACTCTGGCCGATGATTGCGCCCTTTAAAACAGGCCTGATCGTGGCGGGAGTAGCGTTAATCCTCAACGCAGCCAGCGATACTTTTATGCTATCGCTTCTCAAACCGTTACTGGACGACGGTTTTGGTAAAACGGATCGCTCAGTGTTGCTATGGATGCCTCTGGTGGTTATCGGACTGATGATCTTACGCGGCATCACCAGCTATATCTCCAGCTACTGTATTTCCTGGGTATCAGGGAAAGTGGTGATGACCATGCGCCGTCGCCTGTTCAGCCACATGATGGGCATGCCGGTCTCGTTCTTTGACAAGCAGTCTACCGGGACGCTGCTGTCCCGTATTACCTACGACTCAGAGCAGGTTGCCTCCTCGTCCTCGAGCGCACTGATCACCGTTGTGCGTGAGGGTGCGTCAATCATCGGCCTGTTCGCGATGATGTTCTATTACAGCTGGCAGCTGTCGATCATCCTTATCGTTCTGGCGCCGATAGTTTCTATTGCTATCCGCGTCGTCTCAAAGCGCTTCCGCAATATCAGTAAGAATATGCAGAACACGATGGGGCAGGTGACGACCAGCGCGGAACAGATGCTGAAAGGGCATAAAGAAGTTCTGATTTTTGGCGGTCAGGACGTCGAAACCAAACGCTTTGATAAAGTCAGCAATAAAATGCGTCTGCAGGGGATGAAAATGGTCTCGGCCTCTTCCATCTCTGACCCGATTATTCAGCTGATTGCGTCACTGGCGCTGGCATTCGTCCTCTATGCGGCAAGTTTCCCTAGCGTGATGGAGACGCTGACGGCGGGTACTATCACCGTGGTCTTCTCCTCAATGATCGCCCTGATGCGTCCGCTGAAATCCCTGACGAACGTGAACGCCCAGTTCCAGCGCGGGATGGCCGCCTGTCAGACGCTGTTCAGCATTCTGGATTCCGAACAGGAAAAAGACGAAGGGACACGCGAGATTGAGCGCGCCCGTGGCGATGTTGAATTCCGCAATGTCACTTTCGCCTATCCTGGACGTGAAACGCCGGCGCTGCGTAATATCAACCTGTCCATTCCGGCGGGTAAAACCGTGGCGCTGGTGGGCCGTTCCGGCTCGGGTAAATCGACGATTGCCAGCCTGATCACCCGTTTCTATGATATTAACGAAGGTGAGATCCTCCTGGACGGTCATGACCTGCGGGAGTATACCCTGCAGTCGCTGCGTAACCAGGTGGCGCTGGTTTCCCAGAACGTGCACCTGTTCAACGATACTGTGGCAAACAACATTGCGTATGCGCGCACGGATGAATACAGCCGTGAGCAGATTGAGAATGCCGCGCGTATGGCCTACGCAATGGACTTTATCAACAAGATGGATAACGGTCTGGATACGATAATCGGTGAGAACGGTGTACTGCTCTCCGGCGGTCAGCGTCAGCGTATCGCCATTGCGCGTGCGCTGCTGCGCGATAGCCCGATTCTGATCCTGGACGAAGCTACCTCCGCGCTGGATACGGAATCTGAACGCGCTATTCAGTCTGCCCTGGATGAGCTGCAAAAGAACCGTACCTCGCTGGTGATTGCGCACCGTCTGTCGACTATCGAGCAGGCTGACGAAATCGTCGTGGTTGAGGACGGTATCATTGTTGAACGCGGAAGCCATGCTGATTTGCTGGAACACCGCGGCGTTTACGCCCAGCTTCATAAGATGCAGTTTGGCGAATGATTGCACGCATCTGGTCCGGTGAATCCCCGCTGTGGCTGCTGCTTTTGCCGCTCTCCTGGCTATACGGCCTGGTGAGCGGCATTATCCGTCTGCTTTACCGTCTGGGGCTGAAACGTGCCTGGCGCGCGCCGGTTCCGGTGGTGGTGGTCGGGAATCTTACGGCGGGCGGCAACGGTAAAACGCCGGTGGTGATCTGGCTGGTGGAGCAATTGCAAAAACGCGGTATCCGCCCGGGGGTGGTATCGCGCGGATATGGTGGTAAAGCGGCGCGTTATCCGCTGCTGCTGACGGCGGAAACCACGACTGCCGAAGCGGGTGATGAGCCGGTATTGATTTTCCAGCGTACCGGCGCGCCGGTTGCGGTCTCCCCGGTGCGCAGCGACGCCGTTCAGGCACTGCTTGCCGAACACGCGGTACAAATCATTATCACTGACGATGGCCTGCAGCATTACGCCCTTGCGCGTGATAAAGAAATTGTGGTCATCGACGGGGTTCGCCGCTTCGGTAACGGCTGGTGGCTGCCGGCCGGGCCTATGCGCGAACGAGCTTCGCGTCTTAAGTCCGTTGATGCGGTGATTGTGAACGGCGGTGAGGCAAACGCGGGTGAAATCCCGATGTACCTGCAGCCAGGCCTGGCGATCAACCTGGTGACGGGGGAACGCCGGTCAGTTGCTGAGCTGCCTTCACCGGTGGCGATGGCGGGGATTGGTCATCCCCCGCGCTTCTTCGCGACGCTGGAACAGTGTGGGGCCCGGCTGGAAAAACGCGTTCCGCTGGCCGACCACCAGGCGCTGGTGGAAGGGGAGGTAGACGCCCTGACCGTACCCGGGCAGTCGCTGATCATGACCGAAAAAGATGCGGTAAAATGCCGTGCCTTTGCGAAAGATAACTGGTGGTATCTGCCGGTTGACGCTGAACTCAGCGGCGAGCAGCCGGAACGTTTGCTCAAGGAACTGATTGCGTTGGTGAAATAAACGCTTACGCGGTTCTGGTGGCGCTTTGACTGACAGGATAACGCATGTCTTTACCGCAACTCTCGCTTTCAGCCGCACGTCATTTACATCTTGCCGCCCAGGGACTGCTTAAAAAGCCCCGCCGCCGCGCGCAGCCTGCCGATATTCTCTCTACCGTCCAGCGCATGTCGCTGCTTCAAATTGACACCATTAACATTGTGGCCCGTAGCCCTTACCTGGTGCTGTTTAGCCGACTGGGAAATTATCCTTCGCAGTGGCTGGATGAGGCGCTCAGCAAGGGGGAGTTAATGGAGTACTGGGCGCACGAAGCCTGCTTCCTGCCCCGCAGCGATTTTGCCCTGGTTCGCCACCGTATGCTTGCCCCTCAAAAGATGGGCTGGAAATACCGTCAGGCGTGGATGCTGGAACATGCTGCCGAAATTGAGCAGCTTATCGCGCATATTCAGGAAAACGGTCCCGTACGCTCCGCCGATTTTGAACACCCGCGCAAAGGCACCAGCGGCTGGTGGGAGTGGAAGCCGCATAAACGTCATCTCGAAGGGCTGTTTACCTCTGGCAAAGTCATGGTGATTGAGCGGCGTAATTTTCAGCGCGTCTACGACCTGACGCATCGCGTGATGCCGCACTGGGACGACGAGCGTGACCTGCTTACCCAGGAGGCGGCCGAGGCTATCATGCTCGAAAACAGCGCCCGCAGCCTGGGAATTTTCCGCCCGCAATGGCTGGCTGATTATTATCGCCTTCGCCAGCCCGCGCTGAAACCGCTGCTGGATATCTGGCAACGCGAACAGCGCATCATCCCCGTCACGGTGGAAACGCTGGGCGAAATGTGGCTGCATGCGGATCTCCTCCCGCTACTGCCTCTGGCCCAGGAGGGGAAACTTCAGGCAACCCACAGTGCGGTGTTGTCGCCTTTCGACCCGGTCGTCTGGGACAGAAAACGTGCCGAGCAGCTGTTCGATTTTAGCTACCGGCTGGAATGTTATACCCCAGCGCCAAAGCGCCAGTATGGTTACTTTGTTCTCCCGCTGCTGCATAAGGGGCAACTGGTCGGGCGTATGGACGCCAAAATGCACCGCAAGACAGGCACGCTTGAAATTATTGCGCTTTATCTGGAAGAGGGTGTCAGGGTGACGGCGAGCCTGGAAAAAGGGTTAACGTTCGCCATTAGCGAATTCGCGCGCTGGCAGGGTGCCTGCGACGTGACGCTGGGCCGGATGCCCGACGGACTGTTTACATCCTGTCGAAGTGGCTGGGAAACAGGCACTCCCTGAAAAGGGAATGTGTTAAGCTTTAGCGATTACCCATACGGAGGAACTATGGATCACCGTTTACTTGAAATTATTGCCTGCCCGGTATGCAACGGCAAACTCTACTACAGCCAGGACAAACAGGAGCTGATCTGCAAGCTGGACAGCCTGGCTTTCCCGCTGCGTGACGGCATTCCGGTACTGCTGGAAAATGAAGCTCGTTCCCTGGTGGCAGAAGAGAGCAAACCATGAGTTTTGTTGTCATTATTCCTGCGCGTTATGCCTCAACGCGTCTGCCGGGTAAACCGCTGGTGGATATCAACGGCAAGCCGATGATTGTGCATGTCCTTGAGCGTGCGCGTGAATCCGGTGCCGATCGCGTGATTGTTGCTACCGATCATCCTGACGTCGCCCGTGCGGTTGAGGCGGCAGGCGGTGAGGTATGCATGACCCGCGCCGATCACCAGTCCGGCACCGAGCGTCTGGCGGAAGTGGTTGAGAAATGTGGCTTCAGTGATGATACGGTCATCGTGAACGTGCAGGGTGACGAGCCGATGATCCCGGCGGTGATTATCCGTCAGGTGGCAGAAAACCTGGCTCAGCGTCAGGTCGGTATGGCGACGCTCGCGGTGCCCATTCACCACGCTGAAGAGGCATTCAATCCGAATGCGGTGAAGGTGGTCATGGATGCCGAAGGCTATGCGCTCTATTTCTCACGCGCCACCATCCCGTGGGATCGCGATCGCTTTGCGCTCTCTAAAGAGACAATCGGTGATACTTTCCTGCGTCATATCGGGATCTACGGCTATCGGGCCGGTTTTATTCGTCGATATGTTACCTGGGCGCCGAGTCCGCTGGAGCAGATCGAAATGCTGGAGCAGCTTCGCGTGCTCTGGTACGGCGAAAAAATTCACGTTGCCGTTGCCAGCAAAGTGCCTGGAACGGGCGTTGATACGCCGGAAGATCTTGAGCGCGTTCGCGCCGAGTTGCGCTAATCCCGCCTGCATCCCTCCTGTCGGAGGGATGTTCTCTCCCTCGCTAATTCCCCTTTCTTTTTCCTAATTGTTCTCTTCCGGGTGACATCTCCCTTCAGGACGCTCATTATAAAAGCAGTAGTCTTAATGGGGGTAATCTCATATGGAACAGCTGCGTGCCGAACTTAGCCATCTGCTGGGTGAGAAATTAAGCCGGGTCGAATGCGTGAGTGAAAAGGCCGATACCGCGCTTTGGTCGTTGTATGACAGTCAGGGCAACCCAATGCCGCTGATGGCCAGAAGTTTCACCTCGCCGGGCGTTGCCAGGCAGCTGGCATGGAAAATGTCGATGCTGGCGCGGGAGGGAACCGTCCGTATGCCGACGGTGTACGGCGTGATGACCCACGAGGAACACCCCGGCCCGGACGTGCTGCTGATTGAGCGTTTACGCGGCGTGCCCGTTGAAGCGCCCGCGCGCACGCCGGAACGCTGGGAGCAGTTAAAAGACCAGATTGTCGAGGCGCTACTGGCCTGGCACCGTCAGGATAGCCGCGGGCTTGTCGGTCCGGTCGACAGCACTCAGGAAAACCTGTGGCCGCTGTGGTATCGCCAGCGGGTGGAAGTGCTGTGGGGAACGCTTAACCAGTTCAGCAATACCGGTTTAACCATGCAGGACAAACGTATTCTGTTTCGCACCCGCGAGTGCTTACCGGCGCTATTCGACGGTTTTAATGACAACTGCGTGCTGATTCACGGTAATTTCACCCTGCGCAGCATGCTCAAGGACTCCCGCAGCGATCAGCTTCTGGCGATGCTTGGGCCGGGGATCATGCTCTGGGCTCCGCGCGAATACGAGCTGTTCAGGCTCAGCGACAGCGGGGCGGCGGAAGGTCTACTGTGGCACTACCTTCAACGCGCGCCCGTTGCAGAAGCGTTTCTCTGGCGGCGCTGGCTTTACCTGCTCTGGGACGAAGTCGCGCAGTTGGTTAACACCGGACGTTTTAATCGCGCAAATTTCGATCTGGCAACAAAATCACTCCTGCCCTGGCTCGCCTGACGATCCTTTCAGCCACTGCCAGAGGCGCCCGAGCGTCTCATAACCGACGCGATCGCTATGCATCAGCCAGGCCGGGGATGGGATCGCCCGTTCCCACGGGTTGAGCGGCGCGTCGATGGCCATCTGGTTTGCCGGTGCGGGAAGCGGGTGCAGGCCTTGCTTCTGGAAGAAAATCATCGCGCGGGGCAGGTGTGAGGCGGAGGTCACCAGTAAGAACGGGACATCGCCAATTGCCTGCTTCACTGCGGCAGCCTCTTCTTCGGTATCTTTTGGACTGTCCAGAGTGATAATCGAGGAACGCGGCACGCCGAGTGATTCTGCGACCCTGGCACCCGCTTCAGCCGTACTTACCGGGTTCGTTTTGGCCGCCGCGCCGGTGAAGATCATTTTTGAACCCGGGTTCGCCAGCCAGAGGCGAATGCCTTCGTTTAGCCGCGGCAGGCTGTTGTTGATCAGGTTTGAACTGGGGGCCCAGTCAGGATCCCAGGTATATCCGCCGCCCAGCACCACGATGTACGCCACTTTCTGATTTCCCTGCCATGTTGGGTATTTGTTTTCGATGGGGCGTAGCAGACCATCCGCGACCGGCTGCAGGCTCAACAGCAGCAGGACAAACCAGCCGAGCGAGATAAGCGTTTTGCCACTCTTCTGAAAGCGACTGAGCCACACCAGCGCCAGCCCCAGCGCGATGGTGATGAGCAGCAGCGGAAGGGGAAGCATCATCCCTCCAATGTATTTCTTAAGGGTAAAAAGCATCCTTTTTGGTTCCTTTTTTGACCATATAGCAGGTGATTACCCGTGATATTACACCAGAGAGGTTCATTCTCCGCGCGGGTGTGACAAAATAGCGGTTTTGCAGTTAGCGAGTGGAACTCTCCCAATGCGGGATCGCAATTTTGATGACATCGCGGAAAAGTTTTCGCGCAACATTTATGGCACCACGAAAGGTCAGCTCCGTCAGACGATCCTCTGGCAGGATCTGGACACCATTCTGGCTACCTTTGGTGGTCAAACGTTGCGCGTGCTGGACGCCGGTGGCGGTGAAGGGCAGACGGCGATAAAAATGGCCGAGCGCGGTCATCACGTCACGCTTTGCGATCTTTCTGCTGAAATGGTCGCCCGCGCGACGCGTGCTGCAGAAGAGAAAGGTGTGAGCGACAACATGCATTTTATACAATGCGCCGCTCAGGACATCGCACAGCATTTGGAAACACAGGTTGATCTGATATTGTTTCATGCGGTGCTGGAGTGGGTTGCCGATCCGCAAAGCGTGTTACAAACCCTGTGGTCTATGTTGCGCCCGGGCGGCACGCTGTCGCTGATGTTCTACAATGCTAACGGCTTCCTGATGCACAACATGGTTGCAGGAAACTTCGACTATGTGCAGGTCGGGATGCCCAAAAAGAAAAAGCGCACGCTTTCCCCGGACTATCCGCGCGATCCACAGCAGGTTTATGGCTGGCTGGAAGCGATTGGCTGGCAGATCGTCGGGAAGACGGGCGTCAGGGTGTTTCATGATTATCTGCGTGAAAAACACAAACAGCGTGACTGTTTTGACACCTTAACAGAATTAGAAACGCGGTATTGCCGTCAGGAGCCTTTTATCAGCCTTGGCCGCTATATTCACGTCACCGCGCACAAGCCGCAGATGCAAGGATAACCTATGAGTGAATTTTCCCAGACAGTCCCCGAACTGGTTGCCTGGGCCAGGAAAAACGATTTCTCCATCTCGCTGCCGGTAGACAGACTCTCTTTCCTGCTGGCGGTTGCGACACTGAACGGCGAACGGCTGGACGGTGAAATGAGCGAGGGTGAACTGGTGGATGCGTTCCGCCATGTCAGTGATGCGTTTGAGCAAACCAGCGAAACCATTAGCGTGCGTGCCAACAACGCAATCAACGATATGGTGCGTCAACGTCTGCTGAACCGCTTTACCAGCGAGCAGGCGGAAGGAAACGCCATCTATCGCCTGACGCCGCTGGGCATCGGCATCACCGATTACTATATTCGCCAGCGTGAATTTTCTACGCTGCGTCTTTCCATGCAGCTCTCGATCGTGGCGGGTGAGCTTAAGCGCGCCGCCGACGCGGCGGATGAAAACGGTGACGAATTCCACTGGCACCGTAACGTCTACGCGCCGCTGAAATATTCGGTGGCCGAGATTTTCGACAGTATCGATCTCACCCAGCGCCTGATGGACGAACAGCAGCAGCAGGTGAAAGACGATATCGCCCAGCTGCTTAATAAAGACTGGCGAGCGGCCATCTCCAGCTGTGAACTTCTGCTGTCAGAAACCTCCGGCACGCTGCGTGAGCTCCAGGATACGCTGGAAGCCGCAGGAGACAAGCTGCAGGCTAACCTGCTGCGTATCCAGGATGCGACGCTGGCACACGACGATCTGCATTTTGTCGACCGCCTGGTGTTCGATCTGCAGAGCAAACTCGATCGCATTATCAGCTGGGGCCAGCAGTCGATCGACCTGTGGATCGGCTACGACCGACACGTGCATAAATTTATCCGTACCGCGATTGATATGGATAAAAACCGCGTCTTTGCTCAGCGTCTGCGTCAGTCGGTGCAGACCTATTTCGATGCGCCGTGGGCGCTGACCTACGCCAATGCCGATCGTCTGCTGGATATGCGCGACGAAGAGATGGCGCTGCGCGATGAAGAGGTGACCGGTGAACTGCCGCCGGATCTGGAATACGAAGAATTTAACGAAATTCGCGAGCAGCTTGCGGCGATGATTGAAGAACAGCTCGCTGTCTACAAAACCAGACAAGTGCCGCTGGATCTTGGGCTCGTGGTGCGCGACTATCTGGCGCAATATCCACGCGCGCGCCACTTCGACATTGCCCGCATTGTGGTAGACCAGGCGGTGCGCCTGGGCGTTGCGCAAGCAGATTTCACCGGACTGCCGCCGAAGTGGCAGCCAATCAACGATTACGGAGCCAAGGTACAGGCGCATGTCATTGACAAATATTGAACAAGTGATGCCAGTTAAGCTGGCACAGGCGCTGGCGAATCCGTTATTTCCGGCGCTGGACAGCCAGCTGCGTGCCGGTCGTCACATTGGCTTAGACGAGCTGGATAATCACGCCTTTTTGATGGACTTCCAGGAGTACCTGGAAGAGTTTTACGCGCGCTACAACGTGGAGCTTATCCGCGCGCCGGAAGGGTTTTTCTACCTGCGTCCGCGCTCCACGACGCTGATCCCGCGTTCCGTGCTCTCCGAGCTGGATATGATGGTAGGCAAAATTCTTTGCTACCTCTACCTCAGCCCGGAACGTCTGGCGAATGAAGGGATCTTCACCCAGCAGGAACTTTACGACGAGCTGTTGACGCTGGCAGATGAAAGCAAGCTGCTGAAGCTGGTGAACAACCGCTCCACGGGGTCGGATCTTGACCGTCAGAAATTACAGGAAAAAGTTCGCTCTTCCCTGAACCGTCTGCGCCGTCTGGGGATGGTCTGGTTTATGGGCCACGACAGCAGCAAATTCCGCATTACGGAATCTGTCTTCCGCTTCGGCGCCGACGTGCGCGCGGGCGATGACGCGCGTGAAGCGCAGCTCCGCATGATCCGCGACGGTGAAGCGATGCCGGTGGAAAACCATTTGCAGCTCAATGACGAGCATGAAGAGAATCTGCCGGATAGCGGGGAGGAAGAGTAATGATTGAACGCGGTAAATTTCGCTCACTGACGCTGATTAACTGGAACGGCTTCTTTGCCCGAACTTTCGATCTGGATGAGCTGGTCACGACGCTCTCCGGCGGTAACGGTGCGGGTAAATCCACCACCATGGCGGCCTTTGTTACGGCGCTGATCCCCGATCTGACGCTGCTTCACTTCCGTAACACCACCGAAGCGGGAGCCACAAGCGGCTCACGTGATAAAGGTCTGCACGGTAAGCTGAAGGCCGGCGTCTGTTATTCGGTTCTGGACGTCATTAACTCCCGTCATCAGCGTGTGGTAGTGGGCGTGCGCCTGCAGCAGGTCGCCGGTCGCGACCGTAAAGTGGATATCAAGCCGTTTGCGATCCAGGGACTGCCGACCTCCGTGCAGCCGACGGCGCTGCTGACGGAAACCCTGAACGAACGCCAGGCGCGCGTGCTGACGCTGCAGGAGCTGAAAGACAAGCTTGAAGCCATCGAAGGCGTACAGTTCAAGCAGTTCAACTCCATTACCGACTACCACTCGCTGATGTTCGATCTGGGCGTGGTGGCGCGTCGTCTGCGCACGGCATCAGACCGTAGCAAATACTACCGCCTGATCGAAGCGTCTCTGTACGGCGGTATCTCCAGCGCGATTACCCGCTCCCTGCGCGACTACCTGCTGCCGGAAAACAGCGGCGTACGTAAGGCCTTCCAGGATATGGAAGCGGCGCTGCGCGAAAACCGCATGACGCTGGAAGCGATTCGCGTTACCCAGTCTGACCGCGACCTGTTTAAACACCTGATCAGCGAAGCCACCAACTACGTGGCGGCAGACTACATGCGCCACGCCAACGAGCGCCGCGTGCATCTCGATCAGGCATTAGAATACCGTCGCGAGCTGTTTACCTCCCGTAAACAGCTTGTGGCCGAGCAGTACAAGCACGTCGAAATGGCGCGCGAGCTGGGTGAGCACAACGGTGCTGAAGGCGACCTGGAAGCCGATTACCAGGCCGCCAGCGATCACCTGAACCTGGTGCAGACCGCGTTGCGTCAGCAGGAAAAAATCGAGCGCTATGAAGCGGACCTCGATGAGCTGCAGATTCGTCTCGAAGAGCAAAATGAAGTGGTGGCTGAAGCCGCCGACATGCAGGAAGAGAACGAAGCCCGCGCCGAAGCGGCCGAGCTGGAAGTGGATGAGCTGAAAAGCCAGCTTGCCGATTACCAGCAGGCACTCGACGTGCAGCAGACGCGAGCGATTCAGTACACCCAGGCACTGCAGGCATTACAGCGTGCAAAAGAGCTGTGCCATCTGCCTGACCTGACGCCGGACAGCGCCGACGAGTGGCTGGATACCTTCCAGGCCAAAGAGCAGGAAGCCACCGAGAAACTGCTCTCCCTTGAACAGAAAATGAGCGTCGCGCAAACGGCGCACAGCCAGTTTGAGCAGGCTTATCAGCTGGTAGTCGCGATTAACGGCCCGCTGGCGCGTAACGAAGCCTGGGACGTTGCCCGTGAACTGCTGCGCGACGGTGTGAACCAGCGCCATCTGGCCGAGCAGGTTCAGCCGCTGCGTATGCGTCTGAACGAACTGGAGCAGCGCCTGCGCGAGCAGCAGGAAGCCGAGCGTCTGCTGGCGGAATTCTGCAAGCGTCAGGGAAAAAATTACGATTTCGACGAGCTTGAGGCCCTGCATCAGGAGCTGGAAGCGCGTATTGCGGCCCTGTCCGATACCGTATCAAACGCCAGCGAACAGCGTATGACGCTGCGTCAGGAGCTGGAGCAGATTCAGTCCCGTTCGAAGACGCTCCTGGAGCGTGCGCCGGTCTGGCTGGCGGCTCAAAGCAGCCTGAACCAGCTCAGCGAGCAGTGCGGCGAGCAGTTCGAATCCAGTCAGGAAGTGACCGAATACCTGCAGCAGCTGCTGGAGCGCGAACGTGAAGCCATCGTTGAGCGTGATGAAGTGGGCGCCCGCAAGCGCGACGTCGATGAAGAAATTGAGCGCTTAAGCCAGCCGGGCGGGTCAGAAGATCCACGCCTGAATGCGCTAGCGGAGCGTTTTGGCGGCGTGCTGCTGTCCGAGATTTATGACGACGTTGGCCTGGACGATGCTCCGTACTTCTCCGCGCTGTACGGTCCATCCCGCAACGCGATTGTGGTCCCGGATCTGTCGCTGATTTCTGAGCAGCTTGCCGGCCTGGAAGATTGCCCGGAAGATCTCTACCTGATCGAAGGGGATCCGCAGTCGTTCGATGACAGCGTATTCAGCGTCGACGAGCTGGAAAAAGCGGTGGTGGTGAAAATTGCCGACCGTCAGTGGCGTTATTCCCGCTTCCCGGAGCTGCCGCTGTTTGGCCGCGCCGCGCGCGAAAGCCGCATCGAGAGCCTGCACGCCGAGCGTGAAACGCTGTCTGAACGTTTTGCGACCCTGTCGTTTGACGTGCAGAAAACCCAGCGTTTGCACCAGTCGTTCAGCCGCTTTATCGGCAGCCATCTCGCCGTAGCGTTTGACGCGGATCCGGAAGCCGAAATCCGCAAGCTCAATACCCGCCGTGGCGAGCTGGAACGTGCGATTGCAAGCCATGAAAGCGATAACCAGCAGAGTCGCGTTCAGTTTGAACAGGCGAAAGAGGGCGTCGCTGCCCTTAACCGCATTCTGCCGCGCCTGAATCTGCTGGCGGATGACACGCTGGCTGACCGTGTGGATGAGATCCAGGAGCGTCTGGATGAAGCGCAGGAAGCCGCGCGTTTCGTTCAGCAGCACGGCAATCAGCTGGCGAAGCTGGAGCCCGTCGTGTCTGTCCTGCAGAGCGACCCGGAACAGTTCGAGCAGTTAAAAGAAGATTATGCCTGGTCGCAGCAGGTGCAGCGCGAAGCGCGTCAGCAGGCGTTTGCCCTGACGGAAGTGGTGCAGCGTCGGGCCCACTTTGGCTACTCCGATTCGGCTGAAATGCTGAGCGGTAACAGCGATCTGAATGAAAAACTGCGTCAGCGCCTTGAGCAGGCGGAGGCGGAACGTACTCGCGCCCGCGAAGCGATGCGCAGCCACTCCGCTCAGCTGAACCAGTACAACCAGGTGCTGGCCTCGCTGAAAAGCTCCTTCGACACCAAGAAAGAGCTGTTAAACGATCTGCAGAAAGAGCTTAAGGACATCGGCGTGCGTGCCGACAGCGGGGCAGAAGAGCGCGCGCGTATTCGTCGTGACGAGCTGCATTCGCAGCTCAGCAATAACCGCGCGCGTCGTAATCAGCTGGAAAAAGCGCTGACCTTCTGCGAAGCCGAAATGGATAACCTGACCCGTCGCCTGCGCAAGCTGGAACGCGACTATCACGAAATGCGCGAGCAGGTCGTGACCGCCAAGGCGGGCTGGTGCGCGGTGATGCGCATGGTGAAAGACAATAACGTTGAGCGTCGTCTGCACCGCCGCGAGCTGGCGTATCTCTCTGCCGATGAGCTGCGCTCCATGTCGGATAAGGCGCTGGGTGCGCTGCGTCTGGCGGTGGCGGATAACGAACACCTGCGCGACGTGCTGCGCATGTCGGAGGATCCGAAACGTCCGGAACGTAAAATCCAGTTCTTCGTGGCAGTTTACCAGCACCTGCGCGAGCGTATTCGTCAGGACATCATCCGTACCGACGATCCGGTTGAAGCCATCGAACAGATGGAAATCGAGCTGGGCCGTCTGACGGAAGAACTGACCTCCCGCGAGCAGAAGCTGGCGATCAGCTCCCGCAGCGTGGCGAACATTATTCGTAAAACCATTCAGCGCGAGCAGAACCGTATCCGCCAGCTGAACCAGGGCCTGCAGAGCGTGTCGTTTGGCCAGGTGAACAGCGTGCGCCTCAACGTCAACGTGCGTGAGGCCCACGCGACGCTGCTGGAAGTGCTCTCAGAGCAGCACGAGCAGCATCAGGATCTGTTCAACAGCAACCGTCTGACCTTCTCCGAAGCGCTGGCGAAGCTGTATCAGCGCCTGAACCCGCAGATTGATATGGGCCAGCGTACGCCACAAACCATCGGTGAAGAGCTGCTGGACTACCGTAACTACCTGGAAATGGAAGTTGAGGTAAACCGTGGCTCAGACGGCTGGCTGCGTGCGGAATCCGGGGCGCTCTCTACCGGTGAAGCGATCGGTACCGGGATGTCAATTCTGGTGATGGTCGTACAGAGCTGGGAAGATGAAGCGCGCCGCCTGCGCGGCAAAGATATCTCGCCATGCCGACTGCTGTTCCTGGATGAGGCGGCGCGACTTGATGCCCGCTCAATTGCCACGCTGTTCGAGCTTTGCGAACGTCTCGATATGCAGCTCATTATCGCGGCGCCGGAGAACATCAGCCCCGAGAAGGGCACCACCTACAAACTGGTGCGTAAGGTGTTCCAGAACAGCGAACACGTTCACGTTGTGGGGCTGCGCGGCTTTGCGCCGCAGCCGCCGGAGTCATTGACGGAAACCACGGCGGACGCTTCCTGAAGCGTTTTCTGACCCGAAGCGGCGCACTGGCGCCGCTTTTTTTTTAAACTTAACTTGTGCTTGGGGCTGCGTTATCTTTAAACTTCTTTACATAAGGTAAGGCAACAGCTTAGGCGTCTACCTATAATGAAAGAAAGCCCCAGCGTGATGGGCATGTCGTGAAAACAGGGGGCAAGGGATGTTGCTAAAGAAAGAATGTGGTCGTCAGCTGTCTGCGCTGAGTTTATGCCTGGCAGTGATGTTTGCTCCGCTGTTAACCGCCCAGGCCGACGAGCCTGAAATTGTGCCGACTGACAGCTCGGCAACGACAGGCGCTCAGCCAACGTCGTTGTCCCAGCCGCTGGAGCAGTCTCCGGCGACGGCTATCATGGCCGGTATTAAACCGCTGCCGGAAGGCATCGACGCGGAATCGCTCAGTCAGCAGCTGCAGTCGGAGCTGCCGTCAGGCTACACGCCTGTCTATATCAACCAGCTCACGCTCCTCTATGCTGCCCGCGATATGAAACCGATGTGGGAAAATCGCGATGCCGTGCGCGCCTTCCAGCAGCAGCTGGCAGAGGTTGCGATTGCAGGGTTTCAGCCGCAGTTTACAAAGTGGGTTGAGCTGTTAACCGATCCTGCCGTCACCGGGCAGGCGCGGGACGTGGTGCTTTCCGATGCCATGATGGGCTACCTGCAGTTCGTGGCGGGTATTCCGGTCAACGGCAACCGTTGGCTGTACAGCGATAAGCCGTACAAGCTGGCGACGCCGGCGCTGTCGGTGATTAACCAGTGGCAGCTCGCGCTGGATAACGGCGAACTGCCGCGCTTTATTGCCAGCCTGGCACCGGCGCATCCGCACTATGCCACTCTGCACCAGTCGCTCCTCACGCTGGTGGGGGACACGCGTCCATGGCCGCAGATGCGCGGCACCGCGACGCTGCGTCCGGGACAGTGGAGCAGCGATGTTCCTGCCCTGCGCGAGATCCTGACGCGTTCTGGTCTTCTTGACGGCGGGCCAAAGATTGTTCTCCCGGGTGACGATCCACAAAACGTCGCCGTCAGCCCGTCAGCGCCAGTTAAAGAGAAGAAAGCCGTTGCCCTGAGCAACAAACCCGCTGCTTACGATCGCGAGCTGGTTGCGGCCGTTAAACAGTTCCAGGCCGCTCAGGGACTGGGGGCCGATGGCGTCATTGGCCAGACGACGCGCGACTGGCTGAACGTATCGCCTGCGCAGCGGGCAGGGGTGCTGGCGCTCAATATCCAGCGTTTGCGCTTGCTGCCGGGAACGCTCTCTACCGGAATTATGGTTAACATCCCGGCGTATTCCCTGGTCTATTACCAGAACGGCAGCGAAGTGCTGGCGTCGCGCGTGATTGTCGGGCGTCCGGATCGTAAAACACCGATGATGAGCAGCGCGCTGAATAACGTGGTGGTTAACCCGCCGTGGAACGTGCCGCCGACGCTGGCGCGTAAAGACATTCTGCCGAAGGTCTGGAACGATCCGGGTTATCTGGAGCGTCATGGCTACACGGTGATGCGTGGATGGAACAGTAAAGAGGCCATCGATCCTTATATGGTCGACTGGTCGACGATCACAGCGTCGAATCTGCCGTTCCGCTTCCAGCAGGCTCCCGGAGCGCATAACTCTTTAGGGCGCTACAAATTCAACATGCCGAGTTCAGAAGCGATCTACCTGCACGATACGCCGAACCACAACCTGTTCCAGAAAGATACGCGCGCGCTGAGTTCTGGCTGCGTGCGCGTGAACAAAGCCTCGGAGCTGGCCAATATGCTGTTGCAGGATGCGGGCTGGAACGACACGCGTATCTCGGATGCCCTGAAGCAGGGGGATACGCGTTACGTGAATATTCGCCACAATATTCCGGTCAATCTTTACTATCTGACGGCATTTGTGGGGGAGGACGGGCGTACCCAGTATCGTACAGATATTTACAATTATGATCTCACCGCGCGATCCGGCGCACAAATTTTGCCAAAAGCGGAACAATTAATCAGGTAAATGAAGCAGTTCGGGAAAAATGATTGTCGTAAGTTAGGGTGAATAGGGGGCAATATCGCTGTAAGCCGCGTATTCACTGGGGTTGGGCGCCTTGACGTACCTGGTTTTGCCAGTTAAGGTGCCCTTCGTGCGCTAAGCATATTACGATTTCTTTTACCTGTAGACCTGATTATCATGGACAAATTTGACGCTAATCGCCGCAAACTGCTGGCGTTAGGTGGTGTTGCGCTTGGCGCAGCGGCCATCTTGCCGACGCCAGCATTTGCCACCCTCTCGACACCTCGTCCGCGAGTTTTAACGCTCAACAACCTGCATACCGGTGAGTCGCTAAAAGCGGAGTTTTTCGATGGCAGAGGCTATATTCAGGATGAATTAGCAAGACTTAACCATTTTTTCCGTGATTTCCGCGCGAATAAAATAAAAGCCATCGATCCAGGACTGTTTGATCAGATTTTCCGCCTTCAGGGCCTGCTGGGCACCAGCAGGCCGGTGCAGCTCATTTCTGGCTATCGTTCGATTGATACCAATAATGAACTGCGCGCCCACAGTCGCGGGGTAGCCAAAAAAAGCTATCACACGAAGGGACAGGCAATGGATTTCCATATTGAAGGCGTTTCGTTAGCCAATATTCGCAAAGCCGCGTTATCTATGCGCGCAGGTGGTGTAGGATATTACCCCAGCAGCAACTTTGTGCATATTGATACCGGTCCGGTTCGGCACTGGTAATAACGAAACACAGGAGCAGTATGAACTATCGTATTATTCCGGTTACCGCGTTCTCCCAGAATTGTTCATTGATCTGGTGCGAACAGACTAAACTGGCCGCGCTTGTCGATCCCGGCGGTGACGCTGAGAAAATCAAGCAGGAAGTCGCCGACAGCGGCGTGACGCTCATGCAGATTTTACTGACGCACGGTCACCTCGACCATGTGGGTGCAGCGGCTGAACTCGCTAAACACTACGGTGTGCCGATCGTCGGTCCGGAAAAAGAAGATGAGTTCTGGCTGCAGGGGTTACCCGCCCAAAGCCGCATGTTTGGCCTTGATGAGTGTCAGCCCCTGACGCCCGATCGCTGGCTGAACGAAGGAGAGCGCGTTAACGTAGGGAATGTGACTTTACAGGTGTTGCATTGTCCTGGGCATACGCCAGGCCATATCGTCTTCTTTGATGACCAGTCCCGTCTGCTGATTTCCGGCGATGTGATCTTCAAAGGTGGCGTAGGACGCAGCGATTTTCCGCGCGGCGATCACGGGCAGCTGATTCAGTCGATTAAGCAAAAGTTATTGCCGCTGGGCGATGACGTTACGTTTATCCCTGGACACGGTCCGATGTCGACGCTGGGCTACGAACGGCTCCATAATCCGTTCCTTCAGGATGAGATGCCTGTCTGGTAACCAGAATAAAAAAAGCCTGCATAACGCAGGCTTTTTTATGGACGCAAATTACAGTACGGCGACAATCGCTTCGCACAGTGGCGCCATGTTGTCAGGCGTCATGCCAGCAACGTTCACGCGGCCAGAGGCCACGGCGTACACGCCAAACTCTTCACGCAGACGCAGAACCTGCTCTTTGGTCAGGCCGCTGAACGAGAACATGCCGTTCTGTTTGATGATAAAGCTGAAGTCGCGGTCCGCGCCTTTCTCAGCCAGGGTGTTCACAAACAGCAGACGCATGCGCTGAATACGCTGACGCATATCGTTCAGCTCTTGTTCCCAGATAGCTCGCAGCGCATCGTTGCTCAGGATAGTGGCAACAACAGACGCACCGTGTGCTGGTGGGTTAGAGTAGTTAGCGCGGATAACCGATTTCATCTGGCTGAACGCGCGATCGACAGTCTCTTCGTTAGCGGCAACCAGCGTACAGGCACCCACGCGCTCATTGTACAGACCGAAGTTCTTGGAATACGAGCTTGCGACAATCAGCTCCTGGTGAACGGCTGCGAACGCGCGCAGGCCTTCGGCATCTTCTTCCAGACCACGGGCGAAGCCCTGGTAGGCAAAGTCAAACAGCGGCAGCCAGCCTTTTTCAACGGACAGTTTCGCCAGGTGTTGCCACTGCTCAAGCGTCGGATCGATACCGGTTGGGTTGTGGCAGCAGCCGTGGAACAGCACCACGTCACCTGCCTGCGCTTCGCTCAGGCTCGCCAGCAGGCCGTCAAAGTCGAGAGAGTGGTTTGCCGCGTCGTAGTATGCATATTCACGCACTTCCAGACCCGCAGAGTTAAACACGCTCTTGTGGTTCGGCCAGCTTGGGTTGCTCACCCATACGCGCTTAACAGAGGTGTTTTTCGCAAGGAAATCCGCCGCCACGCGCAGCGCACCGGTACCGCCTGGGGTCTGTGCTGTACGGGCACGTTTGTCACTCACAATTGCGCTGCCTTTACCGAACAGCAGCTCCTGGGTGCAGCGACCAAACTCAGGGATACCATCAATACCGAGGTAGTTTTTGGTGGTTTCGTTTTCCAGCAGATACTGCTCAGCTTTCTTAACGCTGGTCAGTACCGGAGTTTTGCCGGTTTCATCTTTATATACACCAATACCCAGGTTGATTTTGCCAGGGCGGTCGTCGGCACGAAACAGATCGGCCAGGCCCAGAATAGGGTCGGCAGGAGCGGCGGTAATGTTCTCAAACATGACGAAGTTCCATTGTGATTACAGAAGTGAAATCCGCTATCAGGTTAACGGTAGATTTACAAAATGCCAACCGTTTGCGACGAAAAGCGTGCGGCTTTTCAAAAGTCGCCATTATTTTCTGTCACGCATAAAAAAACAGGGCCGAAGCCCTGTTCATTAAGCATATAACAAAGTGGTGTACTGATTAGAACTGGTAGGTTACGCCAACGGTAGCCTGGTTGTCAGAGCCAACCCAGCTGGTGGACGCATCTTTGTCGTCCAGCAGGTTGAAGCGGTAGTCACCGTACACGTTGAAGTTCTTGTTGAAGTAGTAAGTCGCACCAGTGGTGATGTATTTCGCCAGGTCACGGTCGCCGATGCCGTTCAGGTCTTTACCTTTGGACTGAACGTAAGAAACGGAAGGACGCAGGCCGAAGTCGAACTGGTACTGAGCGATAACTTCAAAGTTCTGGGTCTTGTTAGCAATGTTATAAACATTACCATCATCATTCGGAACATAGTTTTCGCCGCTGTTACCCAGGCGGCTCATGTTGCGAGTCTCTGCATAAACGGTCGCCAGGTAGATGTTGTTCGCGTCGTATTTCGCGCCAACAGCCCAGGATTCAGCTTTATCGCCTTTACCATCTTTTTTCTGCTCAAGCGTACGGTTAGCGGTACTGTAGGCACCGATCAGACCGAAGCCTTCACCGAACTCGTAACCCAGGGACAGGCCAACACCGTCGCCGTTTGCTTCATTCAGGTTTTTACGATCGTTTTTACCCTGGTATTGAACGCCAAAGTTCAGACCATCAACCAGACCGAAGAAGTTGTTGTTACGGTAGGTCAGCAGGCCAGTAGAACGGCTGGTCATGTAGTTATCAACATAGCCGCCACCCCAGGTTTCGCCAGAGAAGGACGGAGCCATATCGGTGTAGGATTCTACGTCATACACGATACCGTAGTTACGACCGTAGTCCAGAGAACCCGCGTCAGCGATTTTCAGGCCAGCGAAAGCCAGACGAGTTACGTTAGTCTGATCACCTTCAGCTGCACCGGCGCGTGCACGGTATTCCCACTGACCGTAACCGGTCAGCTGGTCATTGATCTGAGTTTCGCCTTTGAAGCCGATCTGGCCGTAAGAGGAGTCAGCGTTTTTGTGTACGCCAGAAGTGGTGAAGCCGTGTTCGCCCACAACTTTACCGTAGAAGTCCAGTTTGTTGCCGTTCTTGTTATAGATTTCTGCAGCGTTAGCTGCACCGGCTACCAGCAGGGCAGGGATTACCACTGCCAGAATATTGCGCTTCATCATTATTTATTACCCTCATTGGTTTTTTTATGACACTCGCCACTGCCGTCAATAAATTCTGTCAATAAATATTTCCGGAACTATTGATGAGAGTTTGGTGTCTTTATGTATCTGACAGGCATCTTTCCATTCGGCGAAGCGTTTCGCTAGCCTGAAAGTGCTACAATTCTCAAGATTAAGTAACCGAAAGAAAATATGTGTAACTAAATATGTATTTTTGGGAACTTTGTGAACCATCTCAAACTTCAGAACTCCCTGGCGAATTAAACAGCAATGGCTATCCTATATATATGAATTCCTTATGATTAATTGAGATAAAGGCGATTCGTATAAACAGACCTTAAACGGCTCGTTTTTTCTTATGACTGCAAAAGGCCTTCCGGATGGCTGTAAGATTGGTCGAAATTTGTGCTATCGATTGAGGGTGTAATAATCGCAATAAGAATGGGGTTTATTTTTTGTGGCTGGATATTTCGCGGAAACAAAACGTAACAGGTAGTGGTTGTGACGGGGGGAAGGTTTAAAGACGCTGACTTTGCGCTGACGAAAACTGACAATACAGAATAAAATAATGGCCAGCATCTGCTGGCCATTTCAGTCTTTTACCGATTAGAAGCTGGCGTTACGTGGAGTGCGTGGGAATGGGATCACGTCTCGTACGTTCTGAACACCGGTAACGTAGGCAATCAGACGCTCGAAGCCCAGACCAAAACCGGCGTGCGGTACGGTACCGTAACGGCGCAGATCGCGGTACCAGCTGTAGTCAGCGGGGTTGAGGCCCATCTCTTCCATACGCGCGTCCAGCACGTCAAGACGTTCTTCACGCTGAGAGCCACCGATGATTTCACCAATGCCCGGCGCCAGTACGTCCATCGCTGCCACGGTTTTACCGTCTTCGTTAAGGCGCATATAGAAGGCCTTAATGTCTTTCGGGTAGTTTTTAACGACAACCGGCGCTTTGAAATGCTTCTCGGCCAGATAGCGTTCGTGCTCAGACGCCAGGTCAACGCCCCAGTAAACCGGGTTCTCGAACGTCTCACCGCATTTCTCGAGGATCGCCACCGCGTCGGTATAGTCCACCTGCGCAAAGTCGGCAGAGACGAAACGCTCCAGACGCGCTACAGCATCGCTGTCTACGCGTTCTGCGAAGAATTTCATGTCGTCAGGACGCTCTTCCAGTACCGCTTTGAAGACATACTTCAGCATGGCTTCAGCCAGACCCGCAACATCGTCGAGGTTGGCGAAGGCCACTTCAGGCTCCAGCATCCAGAATTCCGCCAGGTGACGGCTGGTGTTGGAGTTTTCGGCGCGGAAGGTTGGGCCAAAGGTGTAGATCTTAGACAGCGCGCAGGCGTACGTTTCGCCGTTGAGCTGACCAGATACCGTCAGGAAGGCTTCTTTACCAAAGAAGTCTTTGTCATAGTCCACTTTACCTTCAGGCGTGCGCGGCAGGTTTTCCATGTCCAGCGTCGAAACGCGGAACATCTCACCGGCACCTTCCGTATCGGACGCGGTGATCAGCGGGGTAGACACCCAGAAGTAACCCTGCTCATCGAAGAAACGATGCAGCGCCTGCGCCAGCGTATGACGCACGCGCGCCACCGCACCAATCAGGTTGGTACGCGGACGCAGGTGGGCGACTTCACGCAGATATTCGATGCTGTGGCGTTTTGCCGCCATCGGATAGGTGTCCGGATCTTCAACCCAGCCAGTGACTTCAATCGCAGTGGCCTGAATTTCGAAGCTCTGGCCCTGACCCGGTGAAGCCACAACCACGCCGGTAACAATGACGGAGCAACCCGTTGTCAGTCGCAGAACGTCATCATTGTAATTGGGCAGAGAATTATTAATGACGGCCTGTACAGGATCAAAGCAGGAACCGTCATAGACGGCGAGGAAGGAGATGCCAGCTTTAGAATCTCGGCGGGTACGCACCCATCCGCGCACGGTGACTTCCTGGTCAACGGCGACACGGCCCTGGAGTACGTCGGCTACAGGCACAACGCTCATAATATTCTCTCTGTTAATAGTCGGAAAAAATAAACACTTGTCCACCCTTATGGGGGGATATCTATGTTACCTGCCATCCGCTATCAGACAAGTAAATTTCGCAGTCAAAAGAGAAGAATTGAGAAATAAATAAGAAGAAGGGAGCCATAAAGGCTCCCGTAAGCGCTTAACTGGCTTTTTTGATCAAGGGGAGGTCGAACGCTTTGCGCAACGCGCGGACAAACGCTTTGTCATGGCAGATGGTTTTACCCGGGCTGTCGGAGAGTTTTGCCACCGGCTTGCCGTTACATTCCACCAGTTTGATGACGATATTCAGAGGTTTTACCTGAGGAATATCGCAGGTCAGACGGGTACCAATCCCGAAGCTCAGGTTCACACGGGTATTGAAATGGCGATAGAGGTCGACCGCTTTCGCCAGGTCGAGATTATCCGAGAAGACCAGCACTTTGCTCATCGGGTCAATGCCGAGTTTTTGGTAATGGGCAATGGCTTTCTCGCCCCATTCAACCGGATCCCCGGAGTCGTGGCGTAACCCCTGGTAACGTTCAGCGAACTCTGGACCAAAGTCGCGCAGGAAAGCATCCATCGTAATACAGTCGGTGAGGGCGATCCCTAGCTGATTCGGGTACTCCTCAAGCCATGCGGCCAGTGCCGCGCGCTGGCTGTTAGCCAGATCGGGGCTGATCTGCTGATGCGCCTGGAACCACTCGTGCGCCTGGGTGCCCATTGGCGTCAGGCTGAGGCGTCGTGCCAGATCGTAGTTGCTGGTGCCCACGAACCACGGCTCCTGCTGCAGACGTTTAACGATGGCCTCCTGAACGTCACGCGAGAAACGGCGACGCGTGCCAAAGTCCATCAGGCGGAAGCGGGACATGTCCAGCCCTTCGGTCAGCGTGGAGAAGGCTGCGAGTTTATTTTCCAGCGCGGCAACCGCCTGCTCGACGCCTTTTTCCGGCGAACGGTAGCGGTGAGCCAGTTCACTGATCACCGCCAGAAGCGGCACTTCCCACATGATCACTTCCCGCCACGGACCTTCAAGGCGAATATCCAGCTTGCCGTTATCATTAACCACGCTGACCTGCTCCGGCTTATAGCGGAAATCGCGCAGCCAGTTCAGGTAGTCGGCTTTGAAGAAGGGCAGGCCAGAAAGCCACTGATATTCCTCGTCCTGCAGCGTCAGATGCTGCATAGCATCGACCTGTTCACGAATGGCGTCTGCGTAGATACCGAGCAAGTCGTCGCCACGACAGCGGAATTCCGCCGCGACGTGAACGTCATAGTAATGGTGGAAAACGGCTTGCTGCATATGCAGTTTATACGCGTCGGTATCCAGCAACGTATGCAGAACTGGAGAAGCGAATTGAGTCATAGGTGCGCAGTAGCATCCTCTCACAGGAGCGTTTAGTACAATAAACAACTCCGGAGTATACCTTGTTTAGTGATTTATTGAACCCCGATCACAACATAAGCGCGTTTTATGGTCGAGGGCATTTTGTGCCCCGTGTTATACAAATGTAGCAAAAAAAGGTTTTGACCCTGAAAAGATGAACATTCTGCATAGCGCGATTTGCGCAACAGGAATATATTGAAACGTTACTCGACAAACGATGCATAAGGTTTTCTATGACACAACAGCCACAAGCCAAATACCGCCACGACTACCGTGCGCCGGATTACCTGATTAGCGAAATCGATCTGACTTTTGACCTGGATGCCACAAAAACCGTTGTCACGGCGGTGAGCCAGGTGACGCGCCATAGCTCAACTGCGGTGCCGCTGCGTCTGGATGGTGAAGACCTGACGCTGGTCTCCCTGCATATTAATGATGAAGCCTGGTCAGACTATAAAGAAGAAAACAACCAGCTGGTCATCGACAACCTGCCGGAACAGTTTACGCTGCGCATCGTGAATGAAATCAGCCCAGCCGCAAACACCGCGCTGGAAGGGCTTTACCAGTCGGGCGTGGCGCTGTGTACCCAGTGTGAAGCGGAAGGGTTCCGCCATATAACCTGGTATCTCGACCGTCCGGACGTCCTGGCGCGCTTCACCACCAAAATCATCGCCGATAAAACCCTGTATCCCTTCCTGCTCTCCAACGGTAACCGCGTAGGCGAAGGCGAGCTGGAGAATGGCCGTCACTGGGTGCAGTGGCAGGATCCCTTCCCGAAACCGTGCTACCTGTTTGCGCTGGTGGCGGGGGACTTCGACGTGCTGCGCGACACCTTCAAAACGCGCTCAGGCCGCGAGGTGGCGCTGGAGCTGTTTGTTGACCGCGGCAACCTTGACCGCGCGCCGTGGGCGATGACCTCACTCATCAACTCCATGAAGTGGGACGAGGAGCGCTTCGGCCTCGAATATGATCTCGACATCTATATGATCGTCGCCGTCGATTTCTTCAACATGGGCGCAATGGAGAACAAAGGCCTTAACGTCTTTAACTCCAAATACGTGCTGGCGCGTACCGATACCGCAACGGACAAAGACTACCTTGATATCGAACGCGTTATCGGCCACGAATATTTCCACAACTGGACCGGTAACCGCGTTACCTGCCGCGACTGGTTCCAGCTGAGCCTGAAAGAGGGCCTAACCGTCTTCCGCGATCAGGAGTTCAGCTCCGATCTGGGTTCACGCGCGGTGAACCGCATCAACAACGTGCGCACCATGCGTGGTCTGCAGTTTGCGGAAGATGCCAGCCCAATGGCGCACCCGATCCGTCCGGATAAAGTCATCGAGATGAACAACTTCTACACCCTGACGGTGTACGAGAAGGGCGCTGAAATTATCCGCATGATCCACACCCTGCTGGGCGAGGAGAACTTCCAGAAAGGGATGCAGCTGTACTTCGAGCGTCATGACGGCAGCGCGGCCACCTGCGACGATTTTGTGCAGGCGATGGAAGATGCCTCTAATGTCGATCTCTCTCACTTCCGCCGCTGGTACAGCCAGGCCGGGACGCCGGTTGTCACCGTCAAAGACGATTACAATCCGGAAACCGAGCAGTACACCCTGACCATCAGCCAGCGCACGCCGCCGACGGCGGAGCAGGAAGAGAAATATCCGCTGCATATTCCGTTCAGCATTGAGCTGTACGATAACGAAGGCAAAGTCATCCCGCTCCAGAAGGGCGGCCACCCGGTACACCACGTGCTGAACGTGACTCAGGCCGAGCAGACCTTTATCTTCGATAACGTCTACTTCCAGCCGGTGCCTGCGCTGCTGTGTGAATTCTCCGCGCCGGTGAAGCTGGAATACAAGTGGAGCGATCAGCAGCTGACGTTCCTGATGCGTCACGCGCGTAACGACTTCTCCCGCTGGGACGCGGCGCAAAGCCTGCTGGCGACCTACATCAAGCTCAACGTAAACCGCCATCAGCAGGGCCAGCCGCTGTCGCTGCCTGTCCATGTGGCTGACGCGTTCCGCGCGATCCTGCTGGATGAGAAGATTGACCCGGCCCTGGCCGCTGAAATTCTGACCCTGCCGTCAGCGACTGAAATCGCCGAGCTGTTTGACATCATCGACCCGATTGCCATCGTGGCGGTGCGTGAAGCGTTGACCCGTACGCTGGCTGCAGAGCTGGCCGATGAGTTCCTGGCTATATATAACGCCAATAAGCTTGATGCTTATCGCGTTGAGCACGCGGACATTGGCAAACGTTCTCTGCGCAATACCTGCCTGCGCTATCTGGCGTTTGGTGAAACCGAGCTGGCGAACACTCTGGTGAGCAAGCAGTACCACGAAGCGGATAACATGACCGACGCCCTGGCCGCGCTGGGTGCAAGCGTTGCCGCTGAACTTCCGTGCCGTGATGCGTTAATGCAGGAGTACGACGACAAGTGGCATCAGGATGGCCTGGTGATGGACAAATGGTTCATCCTGCAGGCGACCAGCCCGGCGGCCGATGCGCTCAGCAACGTGCGCAGCCTGCTGAAGCATCGCTCCTTTACCCTGAGCAACCCAAACCGCGTGCGTTCTCTGATTGGCGCGTTTGCCAGCAGCAACCCGGCCGCGTTCCACGCCGAAGACGGCAGCGGGTATCAGTTCATGGTGGAAATGCTGACCGAGCTGAACAGCCGTAACCCGCAGGTGGCGTCGCGCCTGATTGAGCCGCTGATCCGTTTGAAACGCTACGATGCGAAGCGTCAGGCGAAGATGCGTGCCGCGCTTGAGCAGCTGAAAGGGCTGGAGAACCTGTCTGGCGATCTGTACGAGAAGATTGCTAAAGCCTTAGCGTAATAAAAAATTGCCCGGTAGGCAGGTAAAAGCAAAACGGCAACCTCGGTTGCCGTTTTTAGTGTTTTCTTCCCGTGGGAGAGGGCCGGGGTGAGGGCATCAGGCATTAGCCTTGGCTCGCTGTAACTCCGTCCCCCCGCGCTTCATCACCCGATCCAATACCTCAGCTTCCAGCTCCGCCAGCCTTGCCGAGCCCACGCGGCGAGGGCGCGGAAGATCCACCGTCAGATCCAGACCTATTTTCCCGTCCTCAATTAGCAGCACCCGGTCAGCCATCGCGACGGCCTCGCTCACGTCATGCGTCACCAGCAGTACCGTAAAGCCGTGAGCCTGCCACAGGGAGCCAATCAAATCCTGCATTTCGATCCGCGTCAGGGCGTCGAGCGCGCCGAGCGGTTCATCAAGCAACAGCAGGCCCGGACGGTGAATCAACGCCCGCGCCAGCGCCACGCGCTGCTTCTGCCCACCCGAGAGGGCGGCAGGCCATTCACCCGCACGATTTTCCAGCCCAACGGCAGCCAGCGCCTGGCGGGCTTCATCCCGCCAGCTGCCCTTAAGACCGAGCCCGACATTGTCGATAACCGTTTTCCACGGCAGCAGGCGTGCATCCTGAAACATCATGCGGGTATCGTCCTGAATATTCGAAAGCGGCGTCGTTCCTGCCAGAATGTCACCGCCGTTGGGGGCTTCCAGCCCGGCCAGAAGTCGTAACAAGGTACTCTTGCCGCCGCCGCTGCGCCCGACAACGGCCACAAATTGTCCGGCGGGAATATGCAGATCCAGCCCGTTAAGAATGGTGTTTTCGCCGTAGCGTTTGGTCACGCCGTTCAGCAGTAACGGCGTTCCCTGGTTCAGTCGTGCAGTATTCATGCTTTCGCCTCCTGAAGGGTATAGGCCGGGTTCCAGCGCAGCCAGCTGCGCTCAAGCCACTGGGCGCTGACGTCGGCGAGTTTGCCGAGCAGGGCATACAGAATGATGGCAACCACCACCACGTCCGTTTGCAGGAATTCGCGGGCGTTCATCGCCAGGTAGCCAATGCCTGAGTTGGCCGAGATGGTCTCCGCCACAATCAGCGTCAGCCACATCAGGCCGAGCGCAAAACGCACCCCGACCATAATGGAGGGCAGGGCGCCCGGCAGAATCACGTGAATAAAGAGGGAAAAACCCGATAAGCCATAGCTGCGCGCCATCTCCACCAGACCGCGATCGATATTGCGGATGCCGTGCCAGGTGTTGATGTAAATCGGGAACAGTGTGCCCAGCGCCACGAGGAAGATCTTGGCGCTCTCATCAATACCAAACCACAGGATAACCAGCGGGATCAGCGCCAGATGCGGCACGTTGCGCAGCATCTGAATGGAGGTATCCAGCAACCGCTCGCCCCAGCGGGAAAGGCCGCTGATCAGGCCCAGAACCAGACCGATGCTGCCGCCGATGGAAAACCCAATCACGGCGCGCCAGGAGCTGATCGCCAGATGCTGCCACAGCTCACCGCTGACGCTCAGCGACCAGAACGCTTCTACGACGCCCTCCGGAGAGGGCAGAATGCGGCTCGACAGCCAGCCGGTGGACGACGCGAGCTGCCAGAGAGCCACAATGCCGACGGGTAAAAACCACGGCGCGGCGCGCAGCAGCCATTTTTGGGAGGTGGCAGACATAGTCACTCCTTAGCTCTGTGCGGCTTTGCGTGGAATAAACTCGTTCGCCACGGCTTCGCCCTGAAGCTGAAGCCGCTGCGGCTGCGGGATCTCCGGGATGGCGACATCCAGATGCGGGAATAACAGCTCGCCCACCTTGTACGCCTCTTCCAGATGCGGATAACCGGAGAGAATAAAGCTGTCGATACCCAGGTCTGCGTATTCATTAATCCGGGCGGCTACGGTCGGTCCGTCGCCGACCAGCGCTGTGCCCGCACCGCCGCGCACCAGGCCAACGCCCGCCCACAGGTTCGGGCTAATCTCCAGGTTCTCGCGCTTGCCGTTGTGCAGGGACGCCATTCGGTGCTGTCCGACGGAGTCGGTTTTGGCAAAGGCGGCCTGCGCCCTGGCGATGGTCTCATCGTCCAGGTGGGAAATCAGGCGGTCGGCGGCCTGCCAGGCTTCTTCATTGGTTTCCCGCACAATTACGTGCAGGCGAATGCCGAAGCGCACCTTGCGACCATGGGCGGCCGCCTTAGCGCGTACCTGGGCAATTTTTTCTTTCACCAGCTCAGGCGGTTCGCCCCAGGTCAGATAGAGATCGACCTGCTCTGCCGCCAGATCCTGGGCTACGTCCGACGATCCGCCAAAATAGAGCGGCGGTCGCGGCTGCTGCACCGGCGGGAAGTAGAGCTTCGCGTCACGAACGTGAATATGCTTGCCTTCAAAGGTGACGGTTTCACCTTCCAGCAGACGTCGCCAGACGCGGGTGAACTCGGCGGAGGCTTCATAGCGCTCGGTATGGTCGAGGAACACCCCATCGCCCGCAAGCTCCTGCGGATCGCTGCCCGTCACCAGGTTAAACAGGGCGCGGCCGTTGGACAGCCTGTCCAGCGTTGCCGCCTGACGCGCCGCCACGGTGGGGGAGACAACGCTCGGGCGTAAGGCAACCAGGAACTTCAGACGCTGGGTGACCGGGATCATCGACGCGGCGACCAGCCAGGCATCTTCACATGAACGTCCGGTCGGGATCAGCACTCCGGTGAAACCGATTCGGTCCGCCGCCTGCGCAATCTGCTGCAGGTAGCCGTGGTCAACCGGGCGCGAGCCCTCTTCTGTACCAAGATAGTGTCCATCACCGTGGGTGGGTAAAAACCAGAAAAGATTCAGACTCATGATTTAGCTCCTTCTTTGCCTGCGGGCTGCCAGATGCGTTCGCGAATAGTGACCTGTTTTGGCACCAGGTGGTTTTGATAGAAAAGGTCAGCCGTTTGTTGCTGAAGCGCGGCGACGTGCGCGTCCACGGGCGTAATGGTGGTCGGCGGACGGTGGTTGAGATAGCTCGCAATCACCGGCTCAGGTAAGCCCATGGTTTTCGCCAGCAGGGCAATGCTCTCCTGACGCTGGGTCTGGGTCAGCGCATCGGCCTGAGTAAAGGTATCCAGTACGCCCTGAATAAATGCGCCGTTCTTTTCCGCATAAGGACGCGCGGCCAGATAGAACGAGCCGGTCTGCTTCAGCGTGGTACCGTCTTTCAGCACGCGAACGCCGCCCTGCAGCAATGCGGCGGAGTAGTACGGATCCCAGATGGCCCAGGCATCAACGTTCTTCTGCTGGAACGCGGCGCGCGCGTCGGCAGGCGTCAGGTAAACGGGCTGAATGTCAGTGAACTTGAGTCCGGCTTCCTGCAGGGCACGCAGCAGCAGGTTGTGCGAGCTGGAACCTTTCTGGAAAGCCACTTTATGCCCTTTGAGGTCGGCGACGCTTTTAATGTCGCTGTTTTCAGGCACCAGGATCACTTCGGCCTTCGGTTTGGGCGGCTCAACGCCAACATAGACGAGGTCCGCTCCCGCCGCCTGGGCGAATATCGGCGGAATATCACCCGTGCTGCCGAGATCGATACTGCCGACGTTCAGGGCCTCCAGCATCTGCGGGCCAGCCGGGAATTCCACCCAGGAGAATTTGGTGTCCGGGAAGCGTTTTTCCAGAAGCTGGTGGCTTTTCGCCAGCACCATGCTGACGCTGCCTTTCTGATAGCCAATGCGTAAACTTTCCGGAGCCGTTTCTGCTGCATGGGCCAGCGAGGTAAGCGCCATCAGACCTGCCAGGCCGATGCGGGTTAACGTTTTAAACATGTGCGACTCCTTGAGGCTGACCAAACGCCGGCGCCTGGATATCCCGGCGGTGCAGAGCATGCCAGAAGGTTTCCAGGGCAGTATCGAGGCGGGTTTGCAGGTTCGGCGTAAAATGAGGTTTATGTTGATAATCGATAACCTGGGAGTCATCTGCGAAAACGCCGTGGAGGATCTCCTGCGCTTTCAGCGCGTTCAGCACCGGCTTCAGGGCATAATCCACGGCCAGTAAATGGGCAACCGTACCGCCCGTTGCCAGCGGCAGCACGACTTTGCCGTCCAGGGCGCGCTCCGGAAGCAGATCGAGCAGGGTTTTCAGCGCCCCGGAAAAAGAGGCTTTATAAATAGGCGTTGCCACAATTAAGCCGTCAGCGCCGTTAAGCTGCTCGATGAGCGTTTTCAGCGCTGGGCTGTCGAAGCGGGCGTAGAGCAGATCTTCAGGTTCGAAGTTATGCAGGTTCCAGTGGCACACTTCCACATCCAGGGCATTGAGTTTTTCGCGGGCATATTCCAGCAGGGCGCTGGAGCGCGAAGGGAATCGTGGACTTCCGGCCAGGGTAATGACGCGCATACTTCCTCCTTATAACCAATTGTTTGCTTTTATCTAACATTCATAACAATTTTCAGGAGTGTGACACTGCGCGGTTATTCCACTAAATGATTTATCTGCAATTAAAATGCGAAAAAGTGCATAAGAAATAGACGGGGAGGTAAACGATTGCGTTTTACGCTGATTTTTTGCCGCAGGTCAATTCCCTTTCGCGCGTGGATCGCCCATAATCCCCTCCCGGTTTGCACACCGGGAATCCAGGAGAGTTCATGTACTACCCCTTCGTTCGTAAAGCCCTTTTCCAGCTCGACCCTGAGCGCGCTCATGAATTTACATTCCAGCAATTACGTCGTATTACCGGAACGCCGCTGGCCGCTCTGGTGCGTCAGAATGTGCCGGAAAAACCTGTGCAGTGCATGGGTCTGACCTTTAAGAATCCGCTGGGTCTGGCGGCCGGTCTGGACAAAAATGGCGAGTGCATTGATGCCCTGGGCGCGATGGGCTTTGGCTCCATTGAAATCGGTACCGTCACGCCGCGCCCGCAGCCGGGAAATGACAAGCCGCGCCTGTTCCGCCTGGTTGAAGCCGAAGGGCTGATCAACCGCATGGGCTTTAATAACCTCGGTGTTGATCACCTGGTTGAGAACGTAAAAAAAGCCCATTTTGACGGAATATTAGGCATCAATATCGGTAAAAATAAAGACACGCCGGTAGAGCAGGGTAAAGATGACTATCTGATTTGTATGGAAAAAGTCTACGCCTATGCCGGTTATATCGCGGTGAATATTTCTTCACCCAATACTCCGGGTCTGCGTTCCTTACAATATGGCGAAGCGCTGGACGATCTTCTGAGTGCCATTAAAAATAAACAAAATGAACTCCAGACGATCCACCATAAATATGTTCCGGTCGCGGTTAAGATCGCCCCGGATCTTTCTCCTGAAGAATTGATCCAGGTTGCCGACAGTTTGGTTCGCCATAATATTGATGGTGTTATTGCGACCAATACCACTCTCGATCGTTCCCTCGTGCAGGGAATGAAAAACTGTGACGAAGCGGGTGGGTTAAGTGGACGTCCGGTGCAATTAAAAAGCACCGAAATTATTCGCGCCCTGTCTGCGGAATTAAAAGGACGTCTGCCGATTATTGGCGTCGGCGGCATTGACTCAGTGATTGCTGCGCGCGAGAAGATGGCGGCAGGTGCGTCACTGGTGCAAATCTATTCCGGCTTTATTTTTAAAGGACCGCCGCTGATTAAAGAAATCGTTACTCATATCTAATCTTTTCTCTTAATCAGACAACCAGGGCTTTATTTCCAGCCCTGGTTGTTTTATATTCCGTCACTGTTGCTTATTTAGTCATTATAGTCTTTTATTAATGGTGTTATAAACGAGGCGGCAAACAGGACATTTTTAGTACAGGACGTTTGGGGACGGGAGAGACACATGCGAATTAAACCTGACGATAACTGGCGCTGGTATTTTTGCGACGAGCATGACCGAATGATGCTCGATTTAGCCAATGGCATGTTGTTTCGTTCTCGTTTTGCCCGCCGAATGTTAACCCCGGATGCATTTTCCCCGTCGGGCTTTTGCGTTGACGATGCGGCGCTTTATTTCTCTTTTGAAGAAAAATGCCGCGATCTGGTGCTCTCTAAAGAGCAGCGTGCCGAGCTGGTATTAAATGCGCTGGTGGCTATCCGCTTCCTGAAACCGCAAATGCCAAAAAGCTGGCATTTTCTTGCGCATGGTATGAGCTGGACCCCGGCAACGGGTGACGCGGCCAGCGTCAATCTGAGCGATACCGCAGAAGAGGTGAGCCTGCTGGTGGTTGAGCCAGGTGAAAATGCTGCACTCTGCCTGCTGGCACAGCCCGGCGTAACCATTGCCGGGCGGACGATGCAGCTTGGCGATGCCATTAAAGTGATGAACGACAGGCTGAAGCCGCAGCTGCGCGTAGATTCCTTCAGCCTTGAACAGGCGGTTTAAGCTTCCAGCTGTACGGACGTTTTCGGTATGCAGCTACAGCACAGAATTGTGCCGTCATTTCCAATTGCCGATTTTTTCAGCGCACTAACCTCTCCATCCACCAGCCTGATGCGGCAGCATCCGCAAATGCCTGCGCGACAGGAATAGGGTACGCGAATACCTGCCTGCTCCAGTTGCTCCAGTAATACCTGCTGGTTGTTGCCACGGATGACGTTGCCCTGCCAGTGAATATCTACCGCAGAAGCGACATTTGTCACAACGTCGACCATTTCTTCTTCCTGACCCGAGCCGTAGGCTTTTGCAAGCCCTCTGGCAAGAATTTCTACCTCATCACCGACGCGGATTGCACCGCTGGAGCGAGGGATCAGGTTCTGGCCGAAATCCACATCGCCGTTGTCCTGCGCGGTGCGGAAAGACTGCAGCGTCTTCAGCGGTTCGCCGGAAGGGTGCTTCTGGCCTTTCTCAGGGCTCACCGTGGTGAAAATGCAGCGGCTGCAGGGTTTTACGACATCAAAGATGACGCTGCCGATGCGGATCACTTTCCAGGTGTCTTCTTCCCAGGCGTCGGCACCCGTAACCACCAGGTTCGGACGGAACTGTTCCATCTGAACGCTGGCCTTGCAGCGGCCTTGTAAATCACGCAGCGAGGCTTCGTTAGTCAGCAGGAATGGGAAACCATCGGCGAAGGAGAGGGGAACGGCGTCGTGGCGCTTCACGCGACGCGTCGGTTCAGGACCTACCCAGCGCAGCTGCACGTCGCGGGAGAAGAAACCGCTCAGCCAGCGGTTAATCTCATCCGGGGCGATGCGCGCGGTAAAATGATTGCCCCACACTTCCGTTGGCGCATCGACAGGCGCAAAATCAGCAAAGCGAATGACCGCGCTGGAACCGTCCGGCGCGGTAAGGTGCAAACCGTCATGAAGCGGGGAAGGGGTAAAGCGAACCATCTGCGGGAACTGGCGTGCGGTGATGAACGTGCCGTCAGGCTCGGTGACCATAAAAATACGATCGAAGGCGAATCCGCTCATGTCGGCCAGCGCGTGAGAGACGCCGATGCCGCGCATGGATTTCACCGGATGAATAAAAAGCCTGGATAACGTCGCCACTGCACACTCCCACAAATGAAAATAAGCCTTCAACTTTATGACATACACGCCATATTAGCTATAATGCGCGACAATTTTCTAAGAGTAAAAGTGACGATATGAATTCTCTGTTTGCCAGTACGGCCCGTGGGCTGGAAGAGCTGTTAAAAACTGAACTGGAAAGCCTGGGCGCGCAAGAGTGCCAGGTGGTTCAGGGTGGTGTCCACTTTGAGGGCGACACGCGGCTTATTTACCAGAGCCTGATGTGGAGCCGTCTGGCGTCGCGCATCATGCTGCCGATGAAGGAGTGCAAGGTCTATAGCGACCTGGACCTCTATACCGGCGTACAGATGATCGACTGGACAGAGATCTTCACGCCCAATGCCACCTTTGCGGTGCATTTCAACGGCGTGAATGACGAGATCCGCAACAGCCAGTACGGTGCCCTGCGCGTAAAAGACGCCATTGTGGACTGCTTCACGCGTAAAAATAAGGAACGTCCGAACGTCGATCGCGAAAATCCGGATCTGCGTATTAACGTCTGGCTCAACGGTGACTCGGCGAGTATTTCTCTCGATCTGAGCGGCGCGGGCCTGCACCTGCGCGGCTACCGCGATCGTACCGGTATGGCGCCAATTAAAGAAACCCTGGCAGCCGCTATTGTGATGCGCTCCGGCTGGCAGCCGGGCACGCCGCTGCTCGATCCGATGTGTGGTTCCGGTACGTTACTGATTGAAGCGGCCATGCTGGCAACCGACCGCGCGCCAGGCCTGCATCGCGGTCACTGGGGCTTTAAAGGCTGGGCCCAGCACGACGAAGCGCTCTGGAAAGAGGTCAAAGACGACGCGCAGACCCGCGCGCGTAAAGGTCTGGCGGAGTACACCTCCCACTTCTACGGTTCGGACAGCGACCCGCGCGTAATCGAACGCGCGCGCAGCAACGCCCGTCGCGCCGGTATCGGCGAGCTGGTCACCTTCGAGGTGAAAGACGTGGCGAATCTGACCAACCCGCTGCCAAAAGGCCCGTACGGTACCGTGATCAGCAACCCGCCATACGGCGAGCGTCTGGACAGCGAGCCGGCGCTGATTGCCCTTCACAGCCTGCTGGGCCGCAATATGAAGGACTACTTCGGCGGCTGGAACCTGTCGCTGTTTAGCGCCTCGCCGGAGCTGCTGAGCTGTCTGCAGCTGCGTGCCGATCGCCAGTTTAAAGCGAAAAACGGCCCGCTGGACTGCGTGCAGAAAAACTACCATCTGGCGGAGAAAGCGGCGGACAGCAAGCCATCCGGCGTGGCGGAAGATTACGCCAACCGCCTGCGCAAGAACCTGAAAAAATATGAAAAGTGGGCGAAGCAGGAAGGGATTGAATGCTACCGCCTGTACGACGCCGACCTGCCGGAGTACAACGTGGCGGTTGACCGCTACGCGGACTGGGTGGTGATTCAGGAATATGCGCCACCGAAAACCATTGATGCGCAAAAAGCGCGTCAGCGCATGCTGGACGTTATCGCGGCCACCATCGCCGTGCTCGGCATTGCGCCAAACAAGCTGGTGCTGAAAACCCGCGAGCGTCAGAAAGGGAAAAATCAGTACCAGAAGATGGGCGAGAAGGGTGACTTTATCGAAGTGGGCGAATACAACGCTCGCCTGTGGGTGAACCTGACCGACTATCTGGATACCGGCCTGTTCCTCGACCACCGTATCGCGCGTCGCATGCTGGGCCAGATGAGCAAGGGCAAAGATTTCCTCAACCTGTTCTCCTATACCGGCAGCGCGAGCGTGCATGCGGGTCTGGGCGGTGCGCGGAGCACCACCACGGTGGATATGTCCCGCACCTATCTGGAGTGGGCGGAGCGCAACCTGCGTCTTAACGGGCTGACCGGACGTCAGCATCGTCTGATGCAGGCCGACGTGCTGGGCTGGCTGCGTGATACCGACGAGCAGTTCGACCTGATCTTTATCGATCCGCCGACCTTCTCCAACTCCAAGCGCATGGAGGATAGCTTTGACGTTCAACGCGATCACCTGCGCCTGATGACCGACCTGAAGCGCCTGCTGCGTAAGGGCGGTACCATTATGTTCTCGAACAACAAACGCGGCTTCCGTATGGATCATGACGGCTTAGCAGCCCTGGGACTGAAAGCACAAGAAATCAGCCAAAAAACGCTGTCTCAGGACTTTGCCCGTAACCGTCAAATTCATAACTGCTGGTTGATTACCGCGGCCTGAAAGGAAAAATAAATGTCTTTAATTAGTATGCACGGCGCGTGGCTCTCTTTCAGCGACTCGCCGCTTCTCGATAATGCAGAGCTGCATATCGAAGATAACGAGCGCGTCTGTCTGGTGGGCCGTAACGGCGCGGGTAAATCCACGCTGATGAAAATCCTCAACCGCGAACAGGGGCTGGATGACGGTCGCATCGTTTACGAGCAGGATCTGATCGTCTCCCGCCTCCAGCAGGACCCGCCGCGTCACGTGACAGGCAGCGTTTACGATTTCGTAGCGGAAGGCATTTCTGAGCAGGCCGAATACCTGAAGCGCTATCACGAGATTTCGCATCTGGTGATGACCGACCCGAGCGACAAGAACCTCAACGAACTGGCGAAAGTGCAGGAGATGCTCGATCACCACGGTCTGTGGCAGCTCGAAAACCGCATTAACGAGGTTCTGGCCCAGCTTGGTCTGGAACCGGACATGGAGCTGTCGGCGCTCTCCGGCGGCTGGCTGCGTAAAGCGGCCCTGGGCCGCGCGCTGGTCAGCGGGCCGAAGGTGCTGCTGCTGGACGAACCGACGAACCACCTGGATATCGAAGCGATTGACTGGCTGGAAGGCTTCCTGAAAACCTTCAGCGGCACCATCATCTTTATCTCGCACGACCGTTCGTTTATTCGCAACATGGCGACGCGTATTGTCGATCTCGACCGCGGCAAGCTGGTCACCTATCCTGGCGATTACGACACCTATCTGCTGGAGAAAGAAGAAAACCTGCGCGTGGAAGAGCTGCAAAATGCGGAGTTCGACCGCAAGCTGGCGCAGGAAGAGGTGTGGATCCGCCAGGGCATCAAGGCCCGCCGTACCCGTAACGAAGGCCGCGTGCGCGCTCTGAAGGCAATGCGCCGTGAGCGCAGCGAACGCCGTGAAGTGATGGGTAGCGCCAAAATGCAGGTGGAAGAAGCGTCCCGTTCCGGCAAGATTGTCTTCGAAATGGAAAACGTCAACTATCAGGTTGATGGCAAAGTGCTGGTGAAAGATTTCTCCGCCCAGGTTCAGCGCGGCGACAAAATTGCGCTTATCGGCCCGAACGGCTGCGGTAAAACCACGCTGCTGAAGCTGATGCTGGGCCAGCTGCAGGCCGACACCGGCCGCATTCATTGTGGGACTAAGCTGGAAGTGGCCTACTTCGACCAGCACCGCGCGGAGCTGGATCCGGACCGCACGGTGATGGATAACCTCGCCGAAGGCAAGCAAGAGGTGATGGTAAACGGCAAACCGCGCCACGTACTGGGCTATCTGCAGGACTTCCTGTTCCATCCGAAACGTGCGATGACCCCAGTGCGTGCGTTATCTGGCGGAGAGCGTAATCGTCTGCTGCTGGCGCGTCTATTCCTGAAACCAAGTAACCTGTTGATTCTCGATGAACCAACGAACGACCTGGATGTCGAAACGCTGGAATTGCTCGAAGAATTGATTGACGGTTATCAGGGGACCGTAATGCTGGTCAGCCACGATCGTCAGTTCGTGGATAACACCGTAACCGAGTGCTGGATCTTCGAAGGTGAAGGGGGAATTGGACAATACGTAGGTGGTTATCACGATGCAAAAGGGCAGCAATCGCAGTCTCTGGCGCAGAAACAGTCAAAGTCCAAAATAAGTTCAGAACCTGCTGTAACAAAAGCAGAAACTGTCAAGAAAACCTCGGCTAAACTAAGCTATAACCTGCAGCGCGAACTGGAGGGGCTACCGCAGCGTCTTGAAGAGCTGGAGGCCGCGCTTGAGGATCTGCAAAAACAGGTTGCTGATGCGTCATTCTTTACCCAATCGCATGACTATACTCAGAAAGTACTGGCTGAACTGTCCGCGGCTGAAAAAGCCCTGGAAGAAGCATTTGAGCGCTGGGAGTACCTTGAGTCTCTGAAAAACGGCGCATAGACAGGGATAACATATGTGTGACCAGCACCATGCCGACAGGCATATTTTATGCTCGCAATGCGATATGCTCGTGGCGTTGCCAGAGCTTGGTCACGGACATAAAGCCCTGTGTCCACGTTGCGGCGCAACGTTGACAACCGAGTGGGACGCGCCGCGGCAGCGTCCCACTGCTTACGCTCTGGCAGCATTGTTCATGCTGCTGCTCTCCAATCTCTTCCCCTTCATCTATATGAAGGTGGGGGGGATAACCAGCCAGGTGGATCTGCTTGAAATCCCGGGCGTGATGTTCTCGGAAGATTACGCCAGCCTCGGCACCTTTTTTCTCCTGTTTGTCCAGATAGTCCCGGCTTTTTGCCTGGTCGTTATCCTTTTGCTGGTCAACCGCGTCAGGATGCCGACATCGCTGAAAATCCGGCTGGCGCGTATCCTTTTTCAGCTTAAAAGCTGGGGTATGGCCGAGATCTTTCTGGCGGGCATTCTGGTCAGTTTCGTGAAGCTTATGGCATACGGCGACGTGGGGATCGGCAGCAGCTTTATTCCGTGGTGCCTGTACTGTGTCCTGCAGCTGCGTGCCTTCCAGTGCGTGGACAGACGCTGGGCGTGGGATGATATCGCCCCGGCACCGACGCTTGCGCAAACGGTAAAAGTCGGCGTGCCCGGCATTCGTCAGGGGCTGCGTTCCTGCCCGTGCTGTACCGCCGTGCTGCCCGCCGATCTCGACGTTTGTCCGCGCTGCGAAACGAAAGGTCACGTACGCCGTAAAAATAGCCTGCAGTGGACGATGGCCCTGCTGGTCACCTCCATCATGCTGTATCTGCCTGCCAATATTCTACCGATCATGATCACCGATTTGCTCGGCGATAAAATGCCCTCGACGATCCTCGCCGGGGTGATCCTGCTGTGGGGCGAAGGTTCCTATCCTGTCGCCGGCGTGATCTTTATCGCCAGTATTATGGTGCCAACCTTAAAAATGATCGCCATCGCCTGGCTCTGTTGGGATGCGAAGGGGCATGGAAAACGCGACAGCGAGCGCATGCACCTGATTTATGAAGTGGTCGAGTTTGTCGGACGCTGGTCAATGATTGACGTGTTTGTCATCGCCGTTCTCTCTGCACTGGTGCGGATGGGCGGTTTGATGAGTATTTATCCCGCGATGGGGGCTTTAATGTTTGCACTGGTCGTGATTATGACCATGTTTGCGGCCATGACCTTCGACCCTCGTTTATCGTGGGATCGTGAGCCTGAATCAAGCCATGAGGAAGAGTAAGAGCATGGAAAATAAGAGTGGAGAGGCGAAAGTGCAGAAGGTCAAAAACTGGTCGCCGGTGTGGATTTTCCCCATCGTGACCGCGCTGATCGGTGCATGGATCCTGTTTTATCATTACAGCCATCAGGGACCGGAAGTCACGCTGATAACCACCAATGCCGAGGGGATTGAGGGCGGTAAAACGACCATCAAAAGCCGTAGCGTGGACGTGGGCGTGGTCGAAAGCGCAACCCTGACCGACGATTTAACCCATGTGGAAATTAAGGCGCGCCTTAATGCCGGCATGGAAAAACTGCTGCACGGCGATTCCGTTTTCTGGGTCGTTAAACCGCAGGTGGGGCGCGAAGGGATCAGCGGCTTAGGGACGCTGCTCTCTGGAGCCTACATTGAACTGCAGCCCGGCACGAAGGGCAGCCAGCCTGGGCAATATCAGCTTCTCGACTCACCGCCGCTTGCGCCGCCTGATGCCAAGGGTATCCGCGTGATCCTCGACAGCAAAAAAGCGGGCCAGCTTACGGCGGGTGATCCAGTACTGTTCCGCGGCTACCGCGTCGGTTCCGTTGAAACCAGCACCTTCGATGCGCAAAAGCGTACCATCAGCTATCAGCTTTTCATCAATGCGCCAAACGATCGTCTGGTGACCAGCAACGTTCGCTTCTGGAAGGACAGCGGGATCGCGGTCGATCTTACGTCGGCGGGGATGCGCGTAGAAATGGGTTCCTTAACCACGCTGTTTGGCGGCGGGGTGAGCTTTGATGTGCCGGAAGGGCAGGATCTGGGGCAGCCGGTTGCCGAGAAAACGGCGTTCAGACTCTTTGACGATCAGCGAAGCATTCAGGACGCGCTCTATACCGACCACATCGACTTCCTGATGTTCTTCAAGGATTCCGTCCGCGGTCTGCAGCCGGGCGCACCCGTTGAGTTCCGCGGTATTCGTCTTGGTACGGTTGGTCAAGTTCCGTTCTTTGTACCGGGCCTGAGCCAGATGCTGGACGATGATTATCGTATTCCGGTGCTGATCCGCATTGAGCCGGAGCGTCTGCTTAACCAGATTGGCGAGAACCAGGATATCGCGGCGCATATTAACGAACTGATGAACCGTGGTCTGCGTGGATCCTTGAAAACGGGTAACCTGGTGACCGGCGCGCTGTATGTGGATATGGACTTCTACCCGAAAGCACCGCCGATTACCGGTATTCGTGAATTTGGTGGCTACAAGATCATCCCAACGGTGAGCAGCGGTCTGGCTCAGATCCAGCAGCGTCTGATGGAAACGCTGGATAAGATCAACAATCTGCCACTGAATCCGATGATTGAAGCGGCGACGAATTCTCTGAGCGAAAGCCAGGCAACGATGCGTCGTCTGCAAACCACGCTGGATAACATCAACAAGATCACTGCGAGCCAGAGCATGCAGCAGCTGCCGCAGGATATGCAGAAAACGCTGCGTGAGCTGAACCGCAGCATGCAGGGCTTCCAGCCGGGTTCAGCGGCGTACAATAAGATGGTGGCAGATATGCAGCGTCTTGATCAGGTCTTGCGTGAACTGCAGCCGGTGCTGAAAACTCTCAACGAGAAGAGCAATGCGCTGGTGTTCGAAGCGAAAGATAAAAAGGATCCTGAGCCGAAGAGGGCAAAAGAATGAAAAAGTGGCTATTGATGGTTGGCGCTCTGCTGTTAACGGCGTGCAGTTCAGGGGTAGATAATAAAAGCTACTATCAGCTGCCTGTGGCTACCCACAGCGGTGGGCAAAGCACGGCCAGCCTGGGAAACCGCCAGCTGTGGGTTGAGCAGGTTGCCGTGCCGGATTATCTGGCAGGAAACGGCGTGGTCTATCAGACCAGCGACGTTAAATACGTGATTGCGACGAACAACCTGTGGGCCAGCCCGCTGGATCAGCAGCTGCGCAACACGCTGGTGGCCAATCTGGGCAGCCAGCTTCCGGGCTGGGTTGTCGCGTCGCAGCCGCTGGGTAACGACCAGGATACGCTTAACGTCACGGTAACAGGCTTCCACGGCCGTTATGACGGTGCGGTGGTGATCAGCGGGGAGTGGTTGCTGAACCATCAGGGGCAGCTGATTAAGCGTCCTTTCCATCTGGAGCTGAAGCAGCAGAAAGATGGCTATGATGAAATGGTGAAAGTCCTGGCTCAGGGTTGGGCACAGGAGTCGGCCAGCATCGCGAGAGAAATTTCCCGGCTGCCATAAGTAAAATTCATCATCAAAAACCGCAGTTGGCCTGTTGCTGATTGCGGTTTTTTTTCGTTTTCAGTTCAGTTTGTTACTTGTGCCACGTCACAATTTTTGTACAAATGAACTTCCGGCTAGCTCACAAATATGACACCCGTATGAATTTTGAACATTGACGATGCGACTAATTCGGGGTATTCGTTATCTGTGCCTGTGCATTGAGTGCAGACACTGTTTTCTTTCCACCAGACAAAAGAATGAGGGAAACGAGGCATGAAGAGACAGAAACGAGATCGCCTGGAACGGGCTCATCAACGTGGTTATCAGGCCGGCATCGCTGGACGTTCTAAAGAAATGTGTCCTTATCAGACGATAAATCAAAGGTCACAATGGCTTGGAGGCTGGCGAGAAGCCATCGGCGACAGGGCACTCATAGCCTGATAACGTCTCTTTCAAAAAAGAAACCTCCGCAATGCGGAGGTTTCGCCTTTCTGGGGGGGGCCAAAAGCACAATCAGAAAGCTGAAGTATCCTGGAACAGGCCAACTTTCAGGTCGCTTGCGCTATAGATCAGACGACCGTCGACCAGCACTTCGCCATCTGCCAGGCCCATAATCAGGCGGCGGTTAACGATGCGCTTGAAGTGAATACGATAGGTCACTTTCTTCGCCGTAGGCAGAACCTGGCCAGTGAATTTTACTTCGCCCACGCCCAGCGCGCGGCCTTTACCTTCGCCGCCCAGCCAGCCCAGATAGAAGCCAACCAGCTGCCACATGGCATCCAGGCCCAGACAGCCAGGCATTACCGGATCGCCAATAAAGTGGCAACCGAAGAACCACAGGTCCGGGTTGATATCGAGTTCTGCTTCTACGTAACCCTTATCGAAGTTGCCGCCGGTTTCGGTCATTTTCACGACACGGTCCATCATCAGCATGTTCGGGGCCGGTAACTGTGGGCCTTTAGCGCCAAACAGTTCACCGCGACCAGAGGCAAGAAGATCTTCTTTTGTATAGGATTCGCGTTTATCTACCATGTTCTCAGTAAGCCTTATTTTAGTGAAGGACGCAGGATAGCTAACACGTGTACGCTGAACAAGTCCGATCAGTTCGAACTAAACCAGCCCAGCCAGCGTAACGGCCATGGATAACGATGACGAGCATCCTGCTGTGTCGCCTGAGCTATGCGCTCCTGGATAGTCTGCATCAGGGTGGTTTGCCCTTCGCCATCCCAAACCAGATTTGTCAGTAAGGGTAGCGCATCCTCAATCCCTTCGATGGCCCAGATGGTGAATTGCTCTTGCTCAACCGCATCCAGAATATCCTGGCTGAGGCTCAAATGGCGTGCGTTGGGAGCAGGAATAATCACACCCTGTTTGCCGTTTAAACCGCGCTGCTGACAGATAGAGAAGAAGCCTTCAATTTTTTCGTTGAGGCCTCCCACTGGCTGTGCACGACCGAACTGGTCCACCGAACCGGTGATCGCGATGTTCTGATTGATGGGCACTTCCGCCAGGGCGCTGATTAAGGCGCAAAGCTCGGCCATAGAGGCGCTATCGCCATCCACTTCGCTGTAGGACTGCTCAAACGTCAGCGAGGCGGAGAAGGGGATCTGTTGCTCAAGCTTCAGCTCTGACATCAAAAACGCCTGCATGATCATCATGCCTTTCGCGTGAATGTTGCCGCCCAGCTCGGCTTTTCGTTCAATATCGGTGAACTCGCCATCGCCAATGTGCACAACGCAGCTGATACGGGACGGCTCCCCGAATGCGCGCGGATGGCCAGGAAATTCAATCACCGACAGGGCGTTGATCTGCCCGACGCGTTCGCCTTCGGTTTCCACCAGAATTTGTTCCAGCAGAATTTCATCCTGCATACGGTCGGCAAGATAGCCTTCTCGCCACTCACGCTGAGCCAGCATCTGAGTGAGCTGTTCTCCGGTGAACGCACCGTTACCGCTGATCACACCCACTTCACGCAGCTGTTTGCCGATCCAGAGCGGGCATAGCGGCAGCGTTTCCTGGTCACCGGTATAGCGTACCGCTTCGCGGATTAAGCCCGGCCACGCGTCAGCCACAGGGGTTGGCAGCGCAAAACGCTCAGCAACGGCCATAACCCACTGGCACCACTGCGCCATATCGTCGGCGTCAGCAATCTGGGTGTTGTCTTCGTATTCGCTATACACCGCCTGCTCAGCGAGTTCTGGCTCCATTTCCTGGAAGTCCGCCAGCGATTCACGGTCGCCCGTCAGCACGACGGTCAGCGACAGCGGCATAGACGGAACAGAGACAGGCAGAGGACGAGACTCATCGTAGCCGACCCAGTCGAAACGCTGCTGGTGGACGATGGTTTTCAGACGCATCCACAGCAGCGGCTGCGAGAGCAGGGTTCGCAGTGAGATGATGAGAACACCGCCATTTGCGCGATGCACCAGCCCCGGCTGCAGCGAAAGTTCGCCATTAAACTGGCGCAGACAACCAAAGAGTTGTTCCGCCTCGACCCAGTTAGCGGTAATCACTTCGCCCTTAGCGGCAAAACGGCCATCGGCCTGCGCCGCCGGTTCGAAAGTGACATCATGTCCCGCAATACGATACTGGCCGCCAAAAACTGCGTTCGCTTCCGGCTTCAGCTGGCGCACGGCATCACCGAGCAGCGTCAGGTATTCCGCTTCTTCCGGGGCCTTGAGCAGCATGAAGGGCGCTGTTGCCCATGGGCTTAACACCTGCTCCAGCGCATAATGCAAACGAGGCTGCGTATCGCTAAGGATGAATTCGTGTTCTTTTGCGAGTTCGGGCTGTGCAAACAGTTCCTGGTAACTTTCGGTATCCGGAACAAGGTCACGCCATGCAAGTTTCGTAATGGTCAAAGTTGATGTTTTTTAGTCAGATGTAAAAGCGTGGAGTATACCGTAAGCGGGGGGCTGTACCCAAGCAGGATTGGGGATTTCGACAGGGCGATTGGCTGCATTCACTCACAGGATATGATTTCTTTTCAGCAGATTGCTAAAAAACTGATATTCTGAACAGAGTTACGTGGTAACACTGAGATCGCAATGAAATATCAACAACTGGAAAATCTCGAAAGCGGCTGGAAATGGAAGTACCTGGTCAAAAAGCACCGTGAAGGGGAGCTGATCACCTGCTACGTCGAAGCCAGCGCTGCGCAAGAAGCCGTGGATATTTTGCTGACCCTCGAAAATGAACCGGTACAGGTTAACGGCTGGATTGAGAAACATATCAATCCTGCGCTGTTAAACCGGATGAAGCAAACTATCCGCGCGCGACGCAAACGGCATTTTAATGCTGAGCATCAGCACACTCGCAAAAAATCAATCGACCTGGAGTTCGTTGTCTGGCAACGCCTGGCTGGGCTGGCACAACGACGGGGCAAAACGCTGTCGGAAACCATCGTGCAGCTGATCGAGGATGCCGAACATAAAGAGAAGTACGCCAACCAGATGTCGACGCTGAAGAACGACCTTCAGGCTCTGTTGGGTAAAAAATAGATTTTTCTTTTCTTCAGACAATAAAAAACCCCGCATGGCGGGGTTTTTTTATAAGACGATAACTTATGCCGCTGGCTGAGTTACAACGTCTTTGATGCCTTTAACTTCGATCTCTACGCGACGATCTGGAGCCAGGCAGTCGATCAGTGCAGCGCGAGCTTTCACGTTGTCACAGGTGTTGCCAGTAACTGGGTTAGATTCGCCCATACCACGAGGGGAGATCTTGTTAGCTGGGATACCTTTAGAGATCAGGTAATCAACAACAGACTGAGCACGTTTCTCAGACAGTTTCTGGTTGTAAGCGTCAGAACCGATACGGTCGGTGAAGCCCAGAACCACTACGGAACCGTCTTTAGGATCCAGGTTGCTCAGCTGGGTGTACAGCTGATCCAGTGCCTGCTGGCCTTCTGGTTTCAGAGTCGCTTTGTTGAAGTTGAACAGAACGTCAGACTTCAGAGTGAAGTGCTTGGTCTGTACTTCTGGAGCTGGAGCCGGCGCTGGAGCAACAACTGGAGCTGCTTCTTCCTGCTGGCCGAAACGGTAGGAAACACCTACGCTCAGCATGCCGTTGTCTGGACGAACACCAACGGTGTTGCCGTCGCCGATGTTGTTAACCCACTGGTATTCCAGACGGGTAGCGATGTCACGGGTCATAGCCCACTCAACGCCACCAGCGAATACTGGGGAAACACCGGTGTCATGGTTGTCACCAGAGATGTTGTTGCTGGAATCTGCGCGCCATACCATGCCGCCCAGACGGGTGTACACGTCCAGATCGTCAGTGATTGGGTAGCCCAGTTTAGCGGTCAGCTGAACGCCCTGTGCTTTGAAAGCGCCGTTAATGGTGTCGCCTTTGTATGGCATACGACCTAACCAGTCGTAACCCATTTCAAAACCAACATACGGGTTAACCTGATAGCCACCGAACGCACCTGCACCAAGCTGGCTCTCGTGAGTTGGGCCATCATTGTTCAGGCTGCTGTTGTACCAGCCAGTGTCGTGGAACTGAGACCAGCCCAGTTTACCACCTGCATACCAGGTATTATCTTTCGGAGCGGCCTGCGCTACGGTAGCGAAGCCAGCCAGTGCCACTGCAATCGCGATAGCTGTCTTTTTCATTTTTTGCGCCTCGTTATCATCCAAAATTCGCCATGAAAGTCTCAGGAGAGAATCACGGTTAAATCCTTCACCGGGGGGCGTGGTCAAATATAAATCTACCGATATCTTCGGCTTAGGCCGAGCACCCCTGGCGATGTAAAGTCTACAACGTAGCTGAAAACTTACAAGTGTGAAGTCCGTCAGGCATATGAAAAAAAAAGTTCCGTATACCGATTATTTAACATTTTTCGAACGAATTTTGTGCAATAAAATTAAGGAGAACCGCACCAGACAAGCCTTGCCGCAATTTTCAGGCCGGGAACTTTAATGCCATCTTGTGGTCAAAAAAAATTCCAGGAAAAATCTTAATTTCACTCAATGATACAAATTTGAGTGAATTTTTAGCCCAGAAAGTTGTCCTCTGCGGTAAGAATCCGATCGAACCGGACGCATAATGAACCCGATCGCATTCCCTTCTTCGGCTGCTTCAGTCAGACGGAAATGTTCCTCTTCCGTCAATTCTTCCGGTAACCATCCAATCACCACGCTGTAATTTCCGGTGCGTAACGCGCGGATCATCGACTCAACGGTATCGCACGGCGGGAGCTGATTAATTTGCATGACCTTAGTAAGCGGAAGGCCTGCGGACTGAACCCACTCACGGCTCAGTTTTTGCTGAGGCGTGAGCCAAAGCTGCCAGCGCGATTGCTGACCAAGCTGTTGTAATAACGGCAACAACAGAAGTTGCGTCAACAGGGGCTGGTCTTCACGATAAACCACTTCACTGATAAGCCCCGTGGAAACACGCTCGACGGAATTCTGCGCGACATTGCCTGCGGTAGAAGAGAGAGAGGTTGAGCGATTTGCATAGCCTGAAGTGTGCATATTCATTCCAGCCCTGTAGTTACTGTATGGATATACAGTAACCCCTGTATGCATAAAGATCAACCTCATTTTCGGAAAGCGACTCGCAAAATTCATTCAATGTTGATGTCCCTCGAAAAATCATCTTGCTCATCGGCAATAAGTTGCCTATTTTCCTGCTAACGGATCCGCTAGTAAGAAATTTCGTTGTTACTTTATGATTTTGAAGGGAAATATCATGAAAAAGATATCTTATGAACGGATTTATAAATCCCAGGAATACCTCTCCCCGTTGGGCGAGATTCATCATCGCGCGCTGTTTGGAGGCTATACCCTGGCGGTGGATGATGCGGTTTTTGCCATGGTGTCAGACGGAGAGCTTTATCTTCGCGCCTGTGAAGAGAGTGCGAAATACTGTGTAAAAAATGCCTCCTCTTTTTTGACGTTGATGAAGCGAGGCCGCCCGGTGCTGCTCAACTATTATCGTGTGGATGACGGATTATGGCAGGACAGGGAGCGGTTGCTTCAGCTCTCCTCGTTTGCGCTCAGTGCGGCAAGAAAAGAGCGCTATCAGCGCCATCAACGAAACCGACTCAAGGATCTGCCAAACCTGACCTTTCAGCTTGAAGTCTTGCTCTTTGAAGCTGGCATTACCGATGAGGAAACGCTGCGGGCGCTGGGTGCCAGAGCGAGCTGGCTGAAGATGCGGGCAAAAAACAAAGCGCTCGGTATTAAAGTTCTCTTCGCGCTGGAAGGGGCTATCGAGGGGCTGCATGAGGCGGCACTCCCGGCAGGTATTCGCCGGGAGCTGACGGAGTGGTTTAATGCGCTGCCTGAGCCACAGGAGAATCACTCCTCCAGGTAGCGATTTGCTGTTGCAGCCGGCAAATTTCAGGCAGCAGAGCGATAAGCAGGCCTATTTGCTGAAGCACCAGCGGCGCTTTGCTGTCGTTTCCTGGGTCAAGATGCGCAATGCGTTGAGCCAGTTCATCCAGGGCCTGTTGAACGCGCGGCTCATCGGCCGGTCGGTGATGAAGTGCGTCATCAACGTAACAGACGGCATCATCGAGCAGGTTGAGAATGCCCGGGTTGGTGAGTTTCTCACGGTGGGCACCCAGCGTCGAAATATAGCTGGTGAACGTATGGTTCAGACAGAGCAGGCGGAACGCAGTCTCACGAATCTCCGCCGTGGCGCGAGGCTCCGTTGACATGTTAGAGACAACGGAGGCCAGTTCTGCGTCACTGTTGTGCGCGTCGCGACGGGCTATCCGGTAAGCCAGGCGGTTATCGCGCCCCTGGTGGTACTGCTCCAGGATTGCGTCAAGGTATCGACAGTTGGCGTTCATTGCCCTGTCTACCACGCGCGGCAAATTGCGGAAACGCCAGTCCGGCCAGATAAAGCTGACCGCAGCCCAGGCAATCGCACAGCCAATCAGGGTATCGATCACGCGGGGCAGGGCAACTTCAAACCCTTCACCCAGCAGGTTAAAGCAGAGCAGCACCAGCAGCGTGATGAACATGGTGGCGTGGGCGTACTGCACGTTGCGAAACGCGAAGAACAGCACGCCGGTGATCACAATCAGAATCAGTTGACCTTCAACGGAGGGCACGAAATAGAGCACCGGAAGGCCGATCGCGACGCCGACCAGCGTGCCGATAATACGCAGCGCAAGACGGTGTCGGGTGGCGTTATAGTTTGGCTGGCAGACGAACAGGCTGGTCAGCAGGATCCAGTAGCCGTGGTGCAGCCCGGTTATCTGGATAAAGGCATACCCCACGCACAGCACCAGCGACATTCTTACCGCGTGGCGAAAGAGTGCCGACTCCGGCGTAAAGTTACGGCTCAGACGTAGCCACATATCGCTAACGCTGTGCACGCTGTCATCAGCAAGCTGATTTTCCACCTCACTGCCCGGCAGCGCCATCGCCTGTTCGGACTCAATGGTTGCCAGCTGGGCATCAATCGCCCGCAGGTTGTTCAGCAGAAAGCCCAGCGCTTTGATGTGCTCCGGTGACGTTCCGCTGGCCTGAACGCGGTCGAGCGCCGCATCAAGATGGCTGAATACGCGTTCAAAGCGGGGGTCATGCTGATAGGGCGTACGCAGCAGAATGGAGCGCGAGAGCTGCTGGCACGCCTGGGACTGCATGGACAACAGGCGCTGGAAGCGGAACATCACGTCGCTGTAGCGGAACTTCTCGCGCAGGGCCGCGTATTGAACGTGCGAGGAGCTGGCACGTTCGTGAATGTCCTGGGCGGCAAAATAGTAGTGTAAGGTCCTTCGCGTTCCACGCTGACCGCGATCGCCGCGCAGACGGGTAAGCAGAGAGGCTTTTGTCTGGTTAAGGGTGGCGACCAGCTGGCCGTTTGCCAGCGCCAGATCGTAGAGCGGAGCCTGGCTTTCTTCCTCGATATCCGGGTCGAACAGCCGGGATTTCAGTTCCAGATAGTGGGCTAACTGCTCAAAGCTGCGGGCAAGGTTATCCTGCAGCGGGCGAACCGGGAAGATCAGATGACCGGTTAGCGTCAGCAGGTTATACCAGATGGCGCCCAGCAGCAGGAGAACCGGCTGCTGGTACCACTGGTCATACAGGGAAACGCCCAGCATGGTGTAGATGGCGATCAGCAATGCACCAAACGCGATGGTGGCATAGCGCTGCCCGAGGCCGCCCAGCAAAATAAACCCACTGGTTGAGAGCGTAAGGCCCAGGGCAAACAGCCAGGGCCACGGGAAAAGCAGCTCAACGGACGCTGACGCAATGAAAAAGCAGACGAGCGTAATGACCAGGTTACGTAAACGTCCGGCCAGACGATCGTCCAGGTCCGCCAGCGCCCCGGCTACCACTCCCAGCGTAAGCGGAATGGTGAGCTTGACATCATTCAGCCACCAGGGCAGGGCAACCGTGCCGCAAAGCGCGATAAATATCCTGACGTTGTATAGCCAGGTGCTGTTCCAGGTATAACGGCGAAGCAATGGGCTTAGCATAAACGCGGCCGGTCCTTATTTACTGAAAACGACGACGCGCGTTTGCTTCACGCGCCGCCTGGGCCACTTCTACCGGAACAACCCTGCGACCGACGGGCCAAAGGGCGATAGCGGCGATCTTAAAGTTTGCGATCCCCACAGGAATACCAATAATCGTGATGCACTGTGCAATACCGGCAAAAATATGCATGATGCACAGCCACCAGCCGAAGAAAATCAGCCACAGTATGTTCAGCAGGGTTCCGCCCGTATTCATCAGGGCGTTTTTGCTCTCCGGATTGAGTTCGTCAACGTGGATAGCTTCATTCCCGTAGGGGATTAAGGAGAGTTTTGTGATCTCCCAGCAGGAACGAGTCAGGGGAAGCGTGAAAATCAGGACGATGCTCACCAGCGTGGCAAAAAGCCAGGAAAGGGTGGTGGCAAAACCGCCCAGCACAAAATTCAACACATTCAGAACGGTACGCATAAACCCTCACTTCCTTTCGATAAAATTAACGCCCAATGATTGTAACGTTTTTTTAGGCTGGAGCACCTTAAAACTGGCAGTTAAACTGTCAGGTAAATTATCTCTTCGTGGATTTGGCGGAACATGGAACTGAAAGCAACGTCGTTAGGCAAACGCCTGGCGCAACACCCTTACGACAGGGTGGTTCTCCTTAATGCCGGGGTGAAAGTCTCCGGGGAACGCCACGAATACCTTATTCCGTTTAATCAGCTTCTGGCTATCCACTGTAAGCGCGGGCTGGTGTGGGGCGAGCTGGAGTTCGTTCTGCCTGACGATAAAGTCGTGCGTCTTCACGGCACCGAGTGGGCGGAAACCCAGCGTTTTCATCATCACCTGAACGCACTGTGGCAGCAGTGGAGCCAGGATATGAGCGTAATTGCCGCCCAGGTGCTGCAGCAGGTGCTGGACGATATCGCGCAGAGCAACGCACAGCACGCGTGGCTGACCCGTCAGCAGACCGCCGGGCTGCAGCAAAAGATCCGACAGGCACTCTCGGCGCTGCCGCTCTCCGTGACGCGTCTCGACGAGTTTGACAACTGTCGCGACGCCTGGCGCCAGTGTCAGGCCTGGCTGAATGATAAGGATAAAAGCCGTCTCGCCCATAACCAGGCCTGGACGGACGCCATGCTCACCCAATACGCCGACTTTTTCAGTACGGTGGAATCTTCACCGCTCAATCCGGCCCAGGCGCGCGCGGTGGTCAACGGCGAGCAGTCGCTGCTGGTGCTGGCGGGGGCCGGTAGCGGTAAAACGTCGGTGCTGGTGGCGCGTGCCGGCTGGCTGCTGACGACCGGAGAAGCGGTAGCCGATCAAATACTGCTTCTGGCCTTTGGCCGCAAGGCTGCTCAGGAGATGGACGAACGTATCCAGGAACGCCTGCACACGCGGGATATCACGGCCAGAACCTTCCATGCCCTTGCGCTGCATATTATTCAGCAGGGCAGTAAAAAAGTGCCTTCCATCAGTAAGCTGGAAAACGACGCGCAGGCGCGTCAGGCGCTGTTCATCAAAACGTGGCGCCAGCAGTGCAGTGAGAAAAAGGCGCAGGCGAAAGGGTGGCGTCAGTGGCTGGAGGAGGAGCTCCGCTGGGAGGTGCCAGAGGGCAGCTTCTGGCAGGATGACAAACTGGCGCGTCGGCTGGGTTCGCGACTTGACCGCTGGGTCAGCCTGATGCGAATGCACGGTGGAACGCAGGCAGAGATGATTGAAAGCGCGCCGGAGGCGATCCGCGATCTGTTCTCGAAACGGGTCAAGCTGATGGCTCCGCTGCTGAAAGCCTGGAAAACCGCGCTGAAAGAGGAAAATGCCGTCGATTTCTCCGGTTTAATCCATCAGGCCATCATCATTCTTGAGAAGGGACGTTTTGTCAGCCCGTGGAAACACATTCTGGTGGATGAGTTCCAGGATATCTCTCCGCAGCGTGCTGCACTGCTCTCGGCGCTACGGGCGCAAAATAAACATACGTCGCTGTTTGCGGTGGGGGACGACTGGCAGGCCATTTATCGCTTCAGCGGGGCGCAGCTCTCCCTGACGACCGCGTTCCACCACTATTTTGGCGAAGGGGATCGCAGCGATCTGGACACCACCTACCGCTTCAATTCACGCATTGGTGAGATCGCCAACCGCTTTATCCAGCAAAACCCGCATCAGCTGGCCAAGCCGCTCAATAGCCTGCGCCCAGGGGATAAAAAAGCGGTCACCCTGCTGGCGGATGACCAGCTGGAGCCGCTGCTGGACAAGCTCAGCGGCTACGCGAAGCCCGATGAACGTATTCTGGTGTTGGCGCGCTACCATCACCTTAAGCCCGCAGCGCTGGAAAAAGCCGCCACCCGCTGGCCGAAACTGAAGCTTGAATTTATGACAATTCACGCCAGCAAAGGGCAGCAGGCTGACTATGTGATTGTGGTGGGGCTGAAAGAGGGCAGCGACGGTTTCCCGGCCCCGGCCCGCGAGTCGGTGATGGAAGAGGCCCTGCTGCCGGTGCCGGAAGACTTCCCGGATGCCGAAGAGCGGCGTTTGCTGTATGTGGCCATCACCCGCGCGCGACATCGCGTGTGGCTGCTGTTCAATAAAGAGGAGCCATCCGTGTTTGTCGATATCCTGAAGAGTATTGATGTGCCGGTGGCGCGTAAGCCATAACGATGTCAGGCAAGATTTTGTAGCCGCCACCCGGCAAAAAAGCTACTTCAGTCTATCGGAAAGATAACGCTGATAGTCCGGAATAAGGATATCAACCGGCGAGTTAAACTGCGGCGATTCGATGATGAAATCCGCCGTCGACAGGTTTGTCGCCACCGGAATATTCCACACCGTCGCCAGGCGCAGCAGCGCTTTAACATCCGGATCGTGCGGAACCGCGTTCAGCGGGTCCCAGAAGAAGATCAGCACATCAATTTTCCCTTCGGAAATCTGCGCGCCGACCTGCTGATCGCCGCCCATCGGGCCGCTAAGCATGGCATTCACCTGCAGACCCGTTTCGCGCTGGATCAGATTACCGGTTGTGCCGGTCGCCGACAGGGCGTGCTTTTCCAGCGAAGGCTGATGGCGGCGAACCCAGTTAAGCAGCATTTGTTTACAGTGATCGTGCGCCACAAGAGCAATGTGTTTGCGCTCAGGCAGCGTGCGTGTTGTCAGTTCCATAATCATATCCATCAGGTTAACTGACTACACGATGACGGGAACCGTCTGACGCTGCAAGAGAAAGGCGTAAAAAATGTGGCTTATGATGAAGGTTGTTGTTTTGCCCACTGTAAAAAACGGGCCCGCGTGTCGGGATCGGCCTGCTGGAACCAGAATTTAAGGCGCTGTTCCGTCAGGGTCTGGGACTGGGGAGGAATAACGTCCAGTTCAGAGACGCCGGATAAAAGCGTACTGTCATCCGCCATCATGGTGGCAAACTGCGGAAGCGATGCGCGTTTTCCCGCTTTGTTATAGGTCTGGGTCGCGGCCTCGTAATCCGGGCCTTTCGGCGAGGTCGTTAACGCCAGAATATCCAGCTTCACCGGAATCGGCATCGCATTCCCGTCCAGCAGTTCAACGCGGGGTGAAGCGTCGAAGGCCGCAGATTCCTTCTCCGTTTCAAGGCGAGGCAGGGTGATGTTCACCTGACTGATTTGCCGGGTATTAAAGCTGACGATCAGCGGCGGGGAGATGTACATCCGTTGCTCGTGATTAGCCAGACCGATCGACTTTTCTACCCGAAAGACCAGCTGATGCGGCCCGTTATCTAACTCGATGCTGTCTGCACCGCGCAATAACGAGCTGGAGACCTTTTTTCCGTCCAGTACAAGAAGATCAATGTCGGTAGAGAGCCGGAGCGTGGTAGCAAAAACGCAGACCGGCATCACTAACGCAATCAGGGCAGTGGCAATACCGGTTTTCATAGAAGGCTCCCGTCAGAAATCCTGTCGCCGCATTAATGTATCTAAATTTTTCGATAATCACGTTTACTAACATATAGACATATTTCGCCGTTTTGCCCTCATGCATCTGTATGGGATGGATGGTTGAGATGTGCGGTTTGGCGTACACTTTTAAAAAAGCCAGGAGAAAAACCATGAAAGAGAACGATATTGCCGAGATTCTGACATCCACGCGTACCATTGCGCTGGTGGGCGCGAGCGATAAACCCGATCGTCCCAGCTATCGGGTGATGAAATACCTTCTCGATCAGGGCTATCACGTTATCCCGGTCTCGCCAAAAGTGGCGGGTAAAACATTGCTGGGCCAGCAGGGTTACGCCACACTCGCGGACGTGCCGGAAAAAATTGATATGGTCGATGTCTTCCGTAATTCCGAGGCAGCGTGGGAAGTGGCGCAGGACGCTATCGCCGTAGGGGCGAAAACGCTGTGGATGCAGCTGGGCGTGATTAACGAGCAGGCCGCTGTGCTGGCGCGGGATGCGGGGTTGAAGGTCGTCATGGATCGCTGTCCGGCGATCGACATCCCCCGTCTGGGGCTGGCGAAGTAATAAAAAAAAAGCCCGTTATCGGGCTTTTTTTACACGCTTAGTTCCGCAGGCGCGGAGCCTGTAACTGTTTGCGGATAGTCTGAGCAAGTTCATCCATTGTGGGTTGCTCCGGATGCTCTTCCTGCAGCTCGCTACTCAGCTGCGCTTCGGCCAGATAGGTGTGAACGGGTTGTCCATCATCACCTTCCATTACCACATGGTACCAGGGCGCGGCGCGAAGCTCTGCGTTCACCGCCAGCTCGTCTGCTGACGGTTCATCAAGGGAATACTCCGGGTCGATATCCACGACCACACCCAAATACCCTAGCAAAGTGTGGCGGACCTGCTGGCCGATACCGAATTTGCTGGCAATCATAGTCACCTCCCGGGAAATACGACTTACACGTTATGTGCGGGCAATATTTCTCTTTTCAAGTTACATGACGCGACAGGCAAACCCTTTCAGATACAGTCCTTCCGGGTAGGTAGCAATCACGGGGTGATCGGCTGCCTGACGGAACTGCTCTATAAATTGTACATCACGACCAGCATCTATTGCGGCATCGGCGATGATTTTCTGAAATAAATCTGTGGTCATCAGGCCGGAGCAGGAGAAGGTGAGCAGAACCCCGCCCGGGTTCAGCAGCTGGATAGCCAGCATGTTGATATCTTTATACCCGCGGCACGCGCCCATCAGCTGGCTTTTGTTTTCCACAAACTTCGGCGGATCCATCACGATGACGTCGAACTTCTCGCCCTGATCGCGATATTTACGCAGCAGCTTGAACACGTCATCGCGGACAAACTCCGCTTTGCTCAAGTCCAGCTTGTTGAGCTCGACGTTCTGTTTTGCCACGTCCAGCGCTTCCTGCGAGGTGTCCACGCTCACCACCTGAGCACAGCCGCCCATCAGCGCCGAAACGGCAAAACCGCCGGTATAGGAGAAGCAGTTCAGCACGCGTTTGTCGGCAACGTACTGACGCGTAGCCAGACGGCTGTCGCGCTGGTCGAGGTAGTAACCCGTTTTGTGCCCGCCCTGAATATCCACCAGCAGCTTCATGCCGTGCTCTTCAATCGGCAGCAGGGCCGGTGGCAGTTCGCCCGTTACGGGCCCCTGAGTCAGCTCCATGCCTTCTTTTTTGCGCACCGCCACATCGCTGCGGTCGTAAATGGCGCATTCCGGGAACAGCATTTGCAGCGCGCTGATCAGCGCGGCACGCTGGTATTCCGCTCCGGCGCTCAGGAGTTGCAGCACCAGGAAGTTACCGAAGCGATCTATGGTCACGCCCGGCAGGCCGTCGGACTCACCGGCAATCAGGCGGTAGCTGTCCAGCCCGTCGCGTTTTGCCAGCCAGTCGCGCCACTGCTGCGCCTGCTGCAGACGGCGAACGAAGAAGTCGATGTCGATGGTTTCATCTTTATCAAACGTCCAGACGCGAGCGCGGATCTGGGACGCTGGCGAGTAGGCGCCTCGCGCTAACCATTTCCCCTGATGGTCAACGATATCAATGGTTTCACCGAGGCTGGCTTTGCCTTCCATACGGGCAACCGCGCCGGAAAAGACCCAGGGATGACGGCGCAGTAATGATTTCTCGCGCCCTTTGGCTAACACTAAACGTACACTCATAATTTGCTGTTCTGTCGATTTCAGGAAATGGCGCGTAGATTACCACATTCAGCAAGGCGCAATCATCTGCGGATACCGTTGAGCGTTTCGGCACAAAATTAAATCGCTTAGGCACATTCCGGCATTGCAGCAGGCTTTACAGTAGGGCTTCCGGTACAGCAGAGGGAGCACCCATGAAAAAGCGCAGTGTGATAGCCATAGCCGCTCTGGCGGCGATGAGTTTTCAGGTTTTAGCAACAACGCCTTTCGACGTCACCAGCCGGGATATTTCCGGCGAAAGGCGGCTGGCGCAACAGCAGGTATTTGAGGGGTTTGGCTGCCACGGTGGGAATATCTCACCGCAGCTGGCATGGAAAAATCCGCCTGCCGGTACGAAAAGTTTTGCCGTCACGGTATATGACCCGGATGCGCCCACCGGCAGCGGCTGGTGGCACTGGACCGTAGCCAATATTCCGGCGAAGACAATGACGCTGCCCGCTGATGCCGGTAACCCGAACGGCGAGAAATTACCTGCCGGCGTTGTGCAGGGGCGTAATGATTTCGGCTATTCTGGATTCGGCGGCGCATGTCCACCCGAAGGGGACAAGCCTCACCGCTATCAGATTACCGTCTGGGCCCTGGACGTGGATAAACTGCCCGTCGACAACAATGCCAGCGGCGCGCTGGTCGGTTTTATGCTCAATAGTCACGTTCTGGCAAAGGCTCAGTTAACAGCAACCTACAGCAGATAAGGATGGCAGGGTGCAGGAGTTTCATTTTCGACATAACCATCTTACCGCGGGTGAAGTGACTGCCAGCAAAATGCATCGCCTGCACCAGGTTAAACTGTTTTTTCCGGCTATTTGTCATATCACTCACGGCACTAAGGTGATAGTTCAGGATGATAACCGCCTGGAGGCGACACGGGATGAGCTCATTATTATCCCGGCCAATACGGCGATGGAGATTATCAATCAGCCTGTAAACGGTCTGTTTCACTCGGATTTGCTGATGTTATCCCCGGAGATCGTCGCCGAGTTTAAGGCGCATTACCTGAAATCCTGGCCGCGCACGACGCTGCATTCGCTCTGCGCCCCGCTGAGCGAGGGATTGGCGTTTATGTGGGACAATCTGCTGCACGCCGTGCGTCAGGATTTACCGGAGGCGCTACAAAAGCATCAGGCTTTCGGCCTTTTGCTGGCCCTGCTGCACGATGGCGTGGCGGGTCCGCTGCTTGTTGAGCGCAACAGTAACCTGACCGAGCAGGTGCGGCAGTTCATTATGCTGTCGCCCGCCAGAGACTGGACCGCGCAGGACGTTGCCAGCCGTCTGGCCTTAAGCGTGCCGACGCTGCGCAGACGCTTACGTGAAGAGTCGCAGAGTTTTCGCCAGATCGTGGAGGAGGTGAGGATGGCCGTTGCTTTGTCACAGCTTCAGTCAACCCGATTACCAATTGGCGAAATCGCATTACAATGTGGGTATCTTTCCAGCTCTCGTTTCACCGCCCGTTTCCGGCAGCACTATGGCTGTTTGCCGAAAACGCTACGTTAAGGAGAAGAAAAATGTCCAAAATCTGCATTATTGCCTGGGTTCACGGCGTTGTTCAGGGCGTGGGGTTCCGCTACAGCACCCAGCGCGAAGCGGTTGAGCTTGGGCTCACGGGATACGCGCGAAATAGGGACGACGGCAGCGTTGAGGTGGTCGCCTGCGGCGAAGCGGAGCAGGTCGACAAGCTGGTGGCGTGGCTGAAAGCGGGCGGGCCGCGCAGCGCACGGGTTGATAAGGTGTTAACGGAACCGCATCAACCCGGGCGCGAATACGTAAACTTCGGGATTCGGTATTAAATACACTTCACCGGCTTAGGCAGGCCGGCAATTTTGGTGGCCTGTTTTGCCGGGCCTTTCGGGAACAGACGATACAGATAGCGGCTGTTGCCTTTCTCTTCGCCGAACTTATTGGCCATGGCTTTGACCAGCATGCGGATCGCCGGAGAGGTGTTGAATTCAAGATAGAACTCGCGAACAAAACGCACCACTTCCCAGTGTTCGGGGGAGAGGGTAATCCCTTCGTTTTCCGCAATTTTCTCCGCCAGCGGCTCGCTCCAGAGCGTCGTATCTTTTAGATAGCCTTCGCTATCGGTCTCAATTTCCTGGCCTGCAAAAATGAACATAATCTTCTGTCATCTGTGAAAAAAACGGCGACAGTGTAGCAAAAAAGCCGCCGCAGGATAAGTCGTGCCCTACAGGAGCAGTTGCAGCAGATTGTTGGCATTAAGCTTTTTCAGCGCGTTGCATTTATGGGTTGAAACCTGTTTCTCAGACATACGCGTCACGATGGCAATGTGGCGTACCGGCAAGCCGGTAAGCATCAGATCGAGCACGTTGAATTCAAGGCCGGTAAGACAGCAGTCAAGACTTCGGACGCGGCGAGGCTCTTTTGCCAGCAAATATGCCGCATCAGCGACGGCGATCCGGTCATCGATGATATAAAGGGTCAACGTACTGAAACGCTTGCGTAAATGCGTCGCCAGCGCCCACCCCTTTTCATTGCAGACCAGATACAGGCTGCCTTGCCAGCGGGCGGCTTCCAGTCTGAGCAAAATGTTTATCAATGCCTGATGCGTACCCGCCACGGAAAAACGGCAGCGTACGACAACCACGCGGCGGGTAAGCAGCGCTGGCTGCCATTGCACGGTGTCGCTTTGGACCTCTGGCTGAACGCCCCGACGCAGCAGCGCGTAGCGCAACCCTTCGGCGTAAAATCGATTATTGTCGAGAATAGCGTAACTCACGGTGACCTCGTTATAACGTGCTGGGCGTATAGATAACGCGCAGCGTGCCGGTATAGTCGCCCGCGTTTTTGCTGCTGGCGGCAAACGCTGGGGTTTTCAGGATAATAGGGGCAGGAATGCACAATACGCTCTCGCGTCCGCCGGGCAGCACGACCTGACGCAGATGCTGCGGATTGTTCGTGCCTTGCCAGACCAGGGTTTTACCGTTCGCGACGGCTTCGGTTGCGCCTGTTATTGGATTGGTGACGGAGACCCGATAATCGAGACGATCCCGCGCATCGGTCTGGCTACCGCCGCGTCGCCTGATTGAAAACGCGCCTTCGGCACGATCCGCTGAGGGGAGTCCGTCATCCTCAAAGCGAAGATAGGCGCGGGTGCTGGTACTGTTTTTGCCGTCGTACAGGCACATATCCAGCGAGTTTTCACCCTGGATCTCACTACCTCCCGGCCGCCCCGGGAAGTTGGTCAGGTTGAGGTTAACGATGGGCGTTGAGTGCGGAAATGCCGGCAGATAAATCTGCTGATTACCCGGATCGACCACCTCAATGCGAATGTTTGCCTGCCACCTGGCGATGGTGAGGTAGCCAGGGCATCCGACGTTTACGTCATTGAAGTTCCCGCCACAGTCGGCGCTCCCCCATTGACGCAGGTTCTGCTTCAGCGTTGCGGTCCAGATCCCCGGCAGGGCGAGCTTATCCAGTTCGCTTTTCACAATATAGAAATCGAAATAGGGCTCTCTGTTCCAGGCGCTGAGATCGCCCGTTCCCCCCGTGACAAAGCTGGCAAAGGTAAAGACTTTATTGTTGATAAACATATAGTGATCGCCATACACCTTGATATCCACCGTCTTGCTGGTGAGGGCATGCGTGAAACGTAAATTGATGGCATAGGGCGCGGCCGGGTTAGCTGAGAACCAGACCGGTGAGTTCATGCAGGCCCCGTTCGTGGTATCAGTCCGGGACTCACAGGTCAGGGTATTACGTCCCCACTTTTGCGGGTCGGCGAGGTCATAGCCGCCCGATTCATGAAACCAGATATCGAAACGCGCAGGCGGTGCCGTACGATCGAAGCTGATCCCAACGCTGGTGTTTCGTCCCGCAGGGGCGCCCGCCAGCGCCTGGCCTGTCCACAGGCTTAAGAACAGTAATATAAAGAAGCACTTAATCACATCATTTCCCTTTAGTGAGGTTGTCGGCGTTCATGGCAGTTGGACCGGCAGGTACCGATCGTCCGGCGAGCATCAGCTGCGCCTGCTGCTGGACGGCATCCGGCAGGGCGGAGAAGGTTAACTCCCGGCAAGGAATTGAGCCGACATAGCGCACCACGTCGCGCATACTTTTCACGTTGAGTTCGCACTGATAAAACTGCTGCTGGCGCACCAGGTAGAGGTTATGCAGCAGGGCATCGCTCTGGGCGCTGAATCCGCCGTTGCCAAGATCGCTCCAGCCGTTAACGTTCAGCGGCACGCCACCGATAAACGGCGAATGACGCTCGTCGGTTAACTGGCCGAGCCAGGTGTAGCTTGCGGTGGTTTGCACATCCCGACGCAGCAGTTTGCCAGGCACCATAAACAGCGTTCTGCTGCCTGAACCTTGCGTGATCTCACTGCTGGCTCCCCGGGACACGTCCAGCGATTCGTTAATCGTCAACGTTGTCTGCTGGTAGCCCGGCACTGCGAAGAGGGCGCGGCTATTGCCCGGAATGTCTGCGCTCCCGCTGTTATCCAGCGACACGGCAACGCTAGGAACCTGGGTATCCTCCGGTGTGGCAACGTTAACCGCGACGGCGGAAGCAGGACGACCGTCGCTCCAGCGTCCCAGCCACAGGCCAGAACGCGACAGCGCAAGGGTCGAGCTGTAGTTGCCGCTGCTGCTCAGCGTATGGCGCCTGTCCTGACGATCCCAGGCGTCGCTGACGGTCAGGCTGCCGTTGCCGTATCGCCCGCCCTGGCGCGTATAGGCTGAGGTATTCAGCGAGTCGCTGTTAATGCCCGACGCGCTCAGACCGTACTCATTTTCGCCGCGTGCATCGGCGTACCAGTTATGCGCCACGTTGTAGCTCAGCTGATTTTTTTCACGCTGCTGGTGCTGCCAGGTCGCGCCCAAAGAGGTATAGCTCGACGCATCACCCTGACGGTTATGCGCCATGGACAGGCTCACGCTCAGGTAGCCGCCTTTGTCCCTGCCGTCGCGGGCGTCATCGTGACGCATGAACAGGTTAATGCTGCTGTTAATGTTGAGGCCTCGGGTGCTAAAGGCATTGCTCAGCCCTCCCTGCCAGGCGCGCGAGCGCGAGCGGGTCATATAGACCGATTCCCACGGCAAACCCGCATCGTGGCGATCGTCGCTGTCCGGGAGCTCCCGACGTGAAACGTACCGTCCTTCGTTGCGGTTATCCGAATATCCGAGGCTCGCATACCAGGCGCCGACAGGGACGGAAAACATCACCGAGAGGGTGCGATAGCAGCCGTTCACGGCGTCAAACCCCGCGCTTCGGGTGTTGCAGTTTTCCGCTGATAGCGCGTTGCGATAGAGGCTCAGCGAAAAACCGTCGTTGTAGCTGATTTGCTGAATATTGCCGCGCTGGCCTTCGCTGCCGTAAAGGTAGCTAAACCGGGTACTCAGCACGCCGTCGATCGGGCCCGCGTTGAAGCCCCGGCTCCAGTCGAGCGCATTTTCCAGGAAACGCTGGTTTTTCTTTATCGTTGCTCCGCTGGTCAGCGCCAGGGTCGGGGTGACGGGCAGGCGCACACCCGCCTGCGCAACCGCGCTGCGTTCTTCGTTCCGATCGCTATTGTCGGTTTCACCCGCCTGCAGGAACCACTCGACGCGGTCAAATGGCGTAATGCCGGTTCGGGTAAACGGCACCTGCTCGGTACGCGTCAGCCGGTTATTTTCATAGACCGACAGCGTGACGGTGTAGCTCCCGTCCGGAAACGATCGCGTGTCGAGGGTTTGCGCCCCGGCATTCAGATAAAAGCTGGCCAGCAGCTGATTGCCACGGCGGGCGTCGATACGCGCGTCATGGGAAAGCAGTACGGTGACAGGCGTTCCCTTTGACTGCTGAACCGGATTAATCCACGCCCGTGTTGAACCCGTGCGCAGACCGCGAATTTTGCCCAGCGGCAGCTGGCTGAGGTTGATATTCCCGCCGGCATTACTGAACAGATCGCGGGTATCCATCTCGCCCAGCTGGACATAGTACTGACGCAGGATATCCTGGCGGAACCAGGCGTTGTTGACGGTGATTTCCTGCTGCTGCTGACGCCGTGAACGCTGTCCCAGCCAGGTCCAGTCGAGGTTAACATAGCCGTCCTGCGTGAGCGCCAGCGCGCCGTTGCCCTGCACGGTAGCCGACTGATAATCCCTGTCGGCAACGAAGTTAATATTCTGCTGATGGATCAGCGCATTTTCGGTGTCCTGCGTGGGCTGATACCACTGATTTTCCGCGGTGGCTTTAGGCAGAAATTTCTTGTCCAAAAACAGGCTAATACGGGCGTTATTCTCATCATAGATAATGGCCGCGCGGTCGGTATCAATGTAATCGCAGCCCGCTGCGGAGCCGTTGCTGCTGCAGGCCAGGTTGCCGTTACGGGCAAGCGGAACGGCCAGCGCGGCAGACACGGTGCCAACGAGAGCAGGGTCGTCGTTAAACCGACGTTTGATGGCCGCAACCACGGTTTCAGGTGCGACAAAACTGACCGTTTCAAGCGTGATATCCGTTTCAAAAAGTCCAAGCGACTCGCCGTAGAGGTTGACCTCTGTCCACAGGCGCTGCGTTTTAGCCAGATCTTCAAAACCTGCCGGGACGGCCATCCCGGCGCAGGCGAGTTGGATGGATGCGGGTAACAAAGCAACAAAGAGGAGAGTATTTCTGTGAAACGCCATGAACGAGCCTCGACATCATCCTGACGTCAGAGGGTGGGCACCCTCTGACGTTATTCCTTAGGTGCTGTGGTGTTACGCACCGCCTTCCGTGGTAGTCGCCTGCGTCAGCATCAGGCTGACAACGCCGCTGTACTGACCGGTTTTCAGAATGCCTTTGGTGGTCTGAGAAATGGTCAGCGGCAGTACCGCTGAACCGTTTTCAATGCTTCCCGGGAACAGTTCGGTACCGGTATATTCCACATCGGCGGTAGAGAGGGTTTTGTCGCCCAGCTTCACCGTCATTGGGATGGTCTCAGCACCGTCGGCATTTGCCAGCTTCGCGGCGCTTACCAGACGGACTTTCACGTTGCTGGTGGCGGAGTTAGACCACACCTTGGTATTCAGGCGATAGCTTTCCAGACCGCGGCCAGGCAGATACTGCATATCGATGCTTGCCGGCAGCGGCGTGTTATCGGCCTGGGTCATGTCCAGCTGTGAATCAACGCTGGCGTTGACGGTAATATCTTTTTGGATCGCCAGCGCGCTAACGGACGTGGTCATCGCGGCAACAATCATCAGAGGTTTAAAGTACTTACGCATTGATATCTCCATATTTACAAATGAGCACCCTGGCTCTTTAAACAAACCCTTTGGGGTCTTTACGGTAACGTCGTGTTATTGCACGACGGGTAAATCAGCTTCTTCAGCGGTTTTATTCACCCAGTTGAAGTAGCGGAATTTATATTTCTGGCCTTGTGTATTTGTGAGCGTTTTTAATTTCCGTTCGGTATCCGGATAAATCGTCGCGTCTTCTTTAACCCATTTACACGACGAATCTGCGTCACAAATACCGATCTCTCTCAGCGGCACGCGCAGCGTACCGTTGTTTTTTAACGTGCCCCTGCGAGGGTCTATCGAGAGTGAAACCACACTTTTTTCCGGGGCGAGGTGGATCAGGGCGCCCCAGATCACATTGACGCCCAATGTCGCCGTCGCAGCCGGGCTTTCTGCCTTGCCGGGAATAATGCTGTCAGGCTGCTTTACCCCTTCAAAATAGACGCGCCAGGTGGTCTCTTTTTCCGGTGGCGTAAGCGATACCAGACGAACGACGCGCATTGCGCCTGCCGCAAGAGCAAATTTTTCGGGCGTGACAACAACGCCACCTTCTTTCCACGAGGCCACATCAATCTCTTTTTCCTGGGCCGTGCCGGGATTAAGAATTTTCTTTTGCCTCACCCGAATGAACTGAATATCATCCGTTTTCGACGCTACCTTAATTTGCGCCGCACCGGACCTGTCCACATTCAGTTCCATGGGGTACACGCTCATATTGGCCATTGCCATTTCTGAGAAAAATGGCAATGACAGCGCGGCGACATAAAAGGCGGTTGTCATGTTCACTCTATTTTTCTGTTTCACATTCAGTCTGCCTGCTCTGAGTTCATCGGCGGCGCGTTAACACCAGGACACCGTCTGCTTTCGTATTGCTTCAGGGCAGGGAAACTTTAACCAGAACAGCGGTTTGTGAAAATTTGTATTAATTAACTCGTTAAATACAGGTTTTTATCCTGCTTTTCTGTCTTTAAGGTTGTATAGTTAAGCGAAAATACCGCGACCAGGGATAGGAAGAAAATTCCTTCTGATGAAAAAATAAGCAGGTCAGGAGGCGGTTTTCATGTCGATGTACCAGGGATTAAAAAAGCATGCGGTAACAGCCGAGAATAAAAGATGTTTTTTATATGCAATAATTCGTTGTTATTCGATCCTGAAGCACATGCAATAAGTCTTGTTGGACAACCAGAATCTGTATTAACGCTTTCGGCGCCAGCCGTGCGGCTTTTGCAGGAATTTATAAAACACAAAGGGCACGACCTGAGTCGGGAGGAATTGATCACTCGCGTTTGGGAGGAATTTGGCTTTACGCCATCGGGAAATAATCTCAATAAAGCGGTAAGCGAATTACGTAAAAGCTTCCAGTCTCTGGGAGAGGGGCACGAATTTATTGTGACCGTACCCCGTTACGGATTTCGCTTTGATGCTGAGGTGATTTTTCAGCCTGGAGAGAATATTCCATCCGTCGATCCGCAGCCCTCGGTCGCACCGCAAGAAGTAAAGCCTCAACGCGCCTCCATTAAAAAATGGGCGATTGTGGCCGTATTGATCGTCGCTGCGCTGGGGACGAGTCTCTACTTTAGCCGACAGCAGGGGATTTTCATTCCGGCGAAACTCAAGCCGGTTAAGGAAAAAATCGCGCGTTGCAGCATCTGGATTATCAACGATCACGGACGACCGCTGGTGCTATCGAAATTAGCGGAGCGGCTGGAGGCTAATAACGTGGCGTGCGGACGGGAGGAGTACGACATTTATTATTTCAGCGCCCGTTTTACTATTTCCGCTGCAGATGAGGTGTTTATTGGTGCCTGCCCGGTCAGCAAAACCAGCCTGTGTAAAACCATACGTTATAAAAGCGGGGCACAAAAATGAAAATAAAACTTCTTTTTGGCGTGGGCGGTGTCCTGGTTGGTTGTTCGCTGGCATTTTTTTACTTTTCCGGCAGCGTGGGTAAAAAGGATGTGCTGGCCTGCAGCACTGAATTTAATTTCACGCGCAATGAGGGAAAAGCCAGTGAAGTGAAGGTCAATACCGTTGCCCAGTTCTATTTTCATCGGGACGGTACCGGGTTGACCACCTATAAAGGCGCGGCAAGGGCTGGCGGGCAATGTTTGATCGTTGACAGGGATGTGGATTTTACCTGGCAGCAGCGGGACGATGATAACGTCATCGTATTGAGCTACACCAAAACCTGGCGTCGGCACAATGACAATACGCCTGATGCTCAGTGGGGTAGCTTCGCCAATCCGACCGCACGCTACTACCTGACGATCTCTGAACTCTCGCCTTCCGTGTGGCTGATTCAGGACCGGCGCTATCCCACCTATATTTGCCGGGGTGAGTAGGGCATAAAAAAAGGAGAATGCCACAGGCATTCTCCTTTTTCGTATCCGTTGTGCTTAATCGCGGCTGGCGAAGCCCAGGATGCTCAGCAGGCTGACGAAGATGTTGTACAGCGACACATACAGGCTCACGGTGGCGCGGATATAGTTCGTTTCGCCGCCGCGAATGATGTTGCTGGTTTCGAACAGGATCGCGCCTGAAGAAATCAGAATAAACACGGCGCTGATTGCCAGATGCAGGGCAGGCAGCTGCAGGAAGATGTTTGCCACCATGCCCACCAGCACTACCACAACACCCGCCATCAGCATACCGCCGAGGAAGGACATGTCCTTACGCGTGGTCAGCACGTAGGCCGAGCAGCAGAAGAACACCAGCGCGGTGCCGCCCAGCGCCATGCCGATAAGGTCACCCATACCGGCAGACAGATACGCATTCAGCATCGGCCCCAGGATGTAGCCCAGGAAGCCGGTGAAAGCAAACGCGGACAGGATGCCGACGGGCTTGTCAGCGGTTTTGTAGGTCAGGAACATCAGACCATACATACCCACCAGCGTCAGGATCAGCCCCGGAGACGGCAGCATCAGCACGGTGCTGGCGGTGGCGGTGATCGCTGAGAAAGCCAGCGTCAGGCTGAGCATGAAATAGGTATTGCGCAGCACCTTGTGGGTGCTGAGTAGCGATGTGCGGTCGCGTGAAGAAGTAATTATACGATCCATGAGTCACTCTCTTATGACAGATGTAATTAGTGGAAAGAATAGGAAACGGCACGCCAGTCTCAAAGTGGTTTTACCCATCTTTACTCAGCACGTTAGCGCTGGAGGCGGTTATTTCTTCTGCAGAAATCCGTTTCGCCAGTATGAACAGCGGTTTGCGACAATTTACCAGATCAAGCTCTTATAGGTTACTGAAAAATATTGCGTTATTACCATTCGAACGCTAAGAGTTATTTCCGGATCGTCATAAAACAGACTATAAGGCGAAGGAAATGAAACCACAAACACGCACTCACTTTACGCTCTCTTTGTTAACCGCAGGGATCCTGTGCGCCAGCACGGCAGCCTGGGCGGCTAACGTGCCGGCAGGAACCGCGCTGGCCGACAAACAGGAACTGGTCAGAAACAACGGCAGTGAACCGGCTTCGCTCGACCCGCATAAAGTCGAAAGCGATGTCGAATTCAATATTATCAGTGATTTATTCGAAGGGCTGGTGGGCGTTTCCCCGGCAGGAGAAGTTCAACCCCGACTGGCGGAAAAATGGGAGAACAAGGACAACACCGTCTGGACGTTCCATTTGCGCCCGGGCATCACCTGGAGTGACGGCACGGCGATTACCGCTGAGGATGTGGTCTGGAGCTGGCAGCGCCTGATCGATCCGAAAACGGCTTCGCCGTATGCCAGCTATCCGGGCAACATGCATATCGTCAACGCGGCCGATATTGCTCAGGGGAAAAAAGCGCCCGATACGCTGGGCGTAAAAGCGATTAACGACACCACGCTGGAAGTGACGCTCACGCAGCCAAACGCGGCCTTCCTCGCGATGCTGGCGCACCCGTCGCTGGTGCCGGTGGATAAAGTGCTGATTGGCCGCTTCGGGGATAAGTGGACCAAGCCGGAGCATTTCGTCAGCAGCGGGGCGTATAAGCTGTCGCAGTGGGTGGTCAACGAACGCATCGTGGCGGAGCGCAACCCGCGCTACTGGGATAACGCGCATACCGTGATTAACAAAGTCACCTACCTGCCCATCACGTCCGAGGCCTCGGATGTGAACCGCTATAAGGCGGGCGAAATTGACATCGTGTACACGGTGCCGATTAACCAGTTTGCCCAGCTCAAGAAAACCCTCGGCAGCGAGCTGGACGTTTCACCTCAGCTGGCGACCTATTACTACGAATTCAATACCACCCGGCCGCCGTTCAACGACGCGCGCGTGCGTAAGGCGCTGAACATGGCGCTGGATAAAGACATCATTGCCGGAAAAGTATTAGGGCAGGGGCAGCGCCCGGCGTGGCTCATCAGCCAGCCGGATATCGGCGGCGTGAAGCTACAGAACCCGGATTACGCCAGCTGGCCGCTGGACAAGCGCATCGCGGAGGCGAAAAAGCTGCTGAACGAGGCCGGATATAACGCCAGCCATCCTCTGAGCTTCAACCTGCTCTACAACACCTCTGAATCGCACCAGCGCATCGCGATTGCGGCCAGCTCCATGTGGAAGAAAAACCTTGGCGTGGAGGCAAAGCTGCAAAACCAGGAGTGGAAAACCATGCTGGATACCATGCACACCCACAACTTTGACGCTGTGCGGTACGCGTGGATTGCCGATTACGACGATGCGGCGACCTTCCTGAACAACTTCCGCTCTGGCGACAGCGAAAACACCAGCCAGTACAGCAATCCGGAATACGATCGGGCGCTGCTCGATGCCGCAAAAGCCAAATCAGCGGAAGAGCGGGGTAAGTTCTACCAGCAGGCGGAAGATCTGCTGGGGCGTGATGTGCCAGCTATTCCGGTTTATCACTACGTCCGCACGCACCTGGTGAAACCGTGGGTAGGCGGATTTACGCCGGATAAGCTGGGGTACTATTTCACGAAAGACATGTACATCAAAAAACACTAGGCCTGTGCTGATAAAATCGTCGATGTGTCGTCAGTTCAACCGATTAGACACGTTTTGACTATTTTTACAGCGAACGAGTGCAGCCACTCTTTACAGCTCGCGGTGAGGTGTTTATAGTTCGCCTCACTTAGGAAGTGTGGCCGAGCGGTTGAAGGCACCGGTCTTGAAAACCGGCGACCCGAAAGGGTTCCAGAGTTCGAATCTCTGCGCTTCCGCCAGATATAAACCCCAGGTTACTCGTTAACCTGGGGTTTTTCTTTTGTCTTAACGCGGGTTTGTCTGTTACCAGATTCTGGCCATTCCTTCGCTTTCCGGGCGAACGAGCGTAAAACCAAATTTTGCATAAAGCTCAGGCACATCCGCCATTAAACAAACGTAGGCCCCTTTACAGGCATGGGTATCCAGCCAGGCTACAAGCGTTTCCATAATGACTCTGCCAAGCCCTTTCCCCTGATAAAGGGGATCAACGGCGACATCGACAATATCGAAATTCAACGCACCGTCCCCCACGATTCGCCCCATACCCACTGGTTTACCCTCATAAAGAATATGCATGCCGTAACAGCTGCCAGGCAGTGCTTTCCGGGCTGCCTCCAGAGGACGAGGGCTGAGGCCCGAGATTTCGCGCAGCCGACAAAACGCTTCTGCAGTGGGGACGGTCTCAACAACGGTATAGTTATCAGGCATAAAAAAGCTCCAGTCAGTGTCCATCAGGGGATCCCAGTCTGGCAGTAAAACTGACTAAACACGATTTTTAGGATCGATCCGCCTCACACTTTTAAGACTCTGCTATTTCCCTGTAAAAAACAGGCGTTATCATTCATCCCGTAAATATATTGCTATCTCTTACCGAGGCTTTGATGCTGGAGAATGTTTTCATCAGATAATCAGTTTCCCGCCCTTTTCAGGACGGACTGGTTATCGCTGCGCTTAAACCTTACGCGCGCACCTGCGGGTGTGGGCTCGTTTTTACGCATGATGATTACACAGGTTTTCCAGTATGAATTTATCCCGTCAGGAACAACGCACCTTACACGTTCTCGCCAAAGGTGGACGTATTGTGCACGTCCGCGACAGCTCTGGCCGCGTCACTTCCGTAGAGTGCTACACCCGTGAAGGGCTGGTGCTGAGCGACTGCACGCTTAGCGTCTTTAAAAAACTCCGCACCAAAAAGCTGATCCGTTCCGTGAACGGGCAGCCTTACCGCATCAACACTACCGGGCTGAACAACGTTCGCGCCCCGCTGGATAATCGTTAAGCGGAATAAACAACGCCATCCGCGGGTGGCGTTCATGCATTGAACTGGCAATTTAGCGATATCGTTGCGGATGCAGGAGTGTAGGCCGGGTAAGCGCAGCGCCACCCGGCAATAAAGGCGACGTTTAAGAGCGGATAAAGGCCAGAATGTCCGCGTTGATGGTATCCGCGTGCGTGGTATGCATCCCGTGCGGGAAGCCCGGATAAATTTTCAGTACGCTGTTCGCTAGCAGCTTGTCCTGCAGCAGGGCTGCATTCTTATACGGCACGACCTGATCGTCATCGCCCTGCAACACCAGAACGGGAACCGTGATGGTTTTTAGATCCTCCGTCTGGTCGGTCTCTGAAAATGCCTTAATCCCCTCGTAGTGGGCCTTGGCGCTGCCGATCATTCCCTGACGCCACCAGTTTTGAATCGTGCCCTGTGAAACGTCCGCGCCATCCCGATTAAAGCCGTAGAACGGACCGCTGGCGACGTCGAGGTAAAACTGGGCGCGGTTAGCCGCCAGCGCTTTGCGGAAGCCGTCGAAAACCTCGATGGGCGTACCACCGGGGTTACCGTCCGTTTTGACCATCAGCGGCGGCACGGCGCTGACGAGCACCGCTTTGGCGACGCGCCCCTGCGGTTGCCCGTACTGCGCAACATAGCGGGCGACCTGTCCGCCGCCGGTGGAGTGACCGACGTGCACGGCATTGCGCAGGTCCAGGCTTTCAACCACGGCTGACGCGTCGGCCGCGTAATGATCCATATCGTGGCCTTCACTTACCTGGTCCGAACGCCCGTGACCACGACGATCGATAGCGATAACGCGATAGCCTTCTGCGAGGAAGAAGAGCATCTGGTTATCCCAGTCATCGGCACTTAGCGGCCAGCCGTGGTGGAAAACGATGGGTTGAGCCTCTTTTGGGCCCCAGTCTTTGTAGTAAATATTGACGCCGTCTTTCGTTGTTACGAATGCCATACCGCAGACTCCTCTGTTAAAGGCAAAACGTTCCCCGGCTGAGCGCACAGCGAATCATTAATGCCTTAATTAAGTTGGCTTTTTTCTCTTTCCCGTACCGACAGTACTCCTAAAGTGTAGGAGAAATAGTAAAAGCAGTCGGTTTCATTCCTGTGAAAAGGAGCAGAACAGCGTTCAGGGGGAGGGGGAACGAATGAAGGCTCTGGAGAGATCCTCCTGAGCCTTCAGGGCAGCATTAACAGCAGGGGCGTTTAGCGGTTTTCTTCAATATAGCGGGCCAGGTCCGCCGGGGTTTTTAGCACCGTCGCCACGTCAGTTGGCGGGATCATGCAGCCGTAAACGTCCTGCACTTCCAGCACCATATCGACCGCCAGGATGGAGTCGAGAATGTCGGATTCAATCAGTTCATCGTGAAAGCCCACCTTGCGGGATAACACTTTTTCGAACAGGGCGAGAATTTCTTGTTCCATAATTTTTCCTGGAGTCATTAATTTGTGCGGGCGTAAGCGTCCAGCAGCTTGCGGTCAATTTTGCCGTTAGGATTCAGCGGCAAAGCGTCTTTTACGATAATTTGTGAAGGCACCATATAGTGCGGAACGACCTTCGACAGCGATGTTTTGATGGTGTCCGGTGCCATATCCGTCACGCAGAACGCGGCAATGCGCAGTACGCTGCCGCAGGATTTCATCAGCGGCAGGACCACCGCTTCGTTGATGCCGGACATGGCCAGCAGGCGGTTCTCGATCTCGTTGATTTCAATACGGTAGCCGTTCAGTTTGACCTGGCTGTCGTTGCGGCCCTGACAGTAGATCAGCCCCGCTTCATAGCCCAGATCGCCGGTACGGTAGCCGCGAAACGCTTCATCTTCCCGACGGAGTAATTTCGCCGCGTTCTCCTGCGGCAGACCAAGGTAGCCGCGCATGACGTTTTTACCCCAGATAATCAGCTCGCCGTCGGCGGAAATTTCCATTTTGCTCTCAGGCATCATGACCCCCACCGGCAGCACGGCGCTGTCGCTGTTCAGGATCGCATCCGTGATTTCAACCACGGTCGTCGCGATGGTCGCTTCCGTTGGGCCATACGAGTTAATGATTTTGGCCTGCGGGAAGCGGCGGCGAAGCTGTTTAACCAGCGCTTTATTGAGCACTTCGCCAATGAAGATAAAGACGTTGAGCGCGGGCAAATACTCGCTGTTGAACTGCGGGGAAAGCAGCTGCTGGTATGCAAAAGAAGGGGTGGAAACCCAGGCGGAGACCGCGTTGCTTTTCAGTCGCTCCAGCCAGTTCTCTTTCTGAATGTCCTCTTTGGCGTTCAGCACGATGTGTCCGCCCATCGCCAGATTCGCCAGCAAAGGGATCAGGGAGAGATCAAAGCTGAATACCGCGTGGTTCATCAGGACCGGTTTTTCCGGCAGTGAAAAGTCCTGGCTGACCCATTTCATGAAGTGCCATACGCTTTCACGCCCAATCTGCACGCCTTTAGGTTTACCGGTGCTGCCTGAAGTAAACATGATGTAGGCCAGATCCTGCTCCTCCAGTACCTTGCCCGGTTCCCCGGTGGCGATGAACTGCCGGGTCGCGACGTCGTAATAGTAAGGGGCGCTGGCCAGATGGCAGATCTCCCGGAGGCGCTCCTGCGGATAGATGCAGTCTACCGGGATGTACGGAATGTTGTGCAGCAGGCAGCTATAAATCGCCACGGCGAACTCAGCCTGCTGGTGACCGTACAATACGACCGGCGTACCGGCAACAGGCTGGCAGCGCTGATAGCGCTGCGCCCAGTCCGTCACGGCAGCAGAAAGCTGTAGCCAGCTTAAGGCTTCGTCGCTGCCGCTGATGGCCAGCTGCTGCGGGGAGGCGGGATCGCATAATGCCGCACGTAAGAAATCCTGCAGTTCCTGAAGATCGGAGTGATTTTTCATAGAGGTGACATTCCACTAAAGATGTAAAGGGATCCTGCGGCGCTTCCCAGCGTCAGAATTCGCCCTAAAAACGCAACGGCCGGATACTGCAGGCCGCGGTGCAATGCCGGGCTGCGTTTGGCTGACCACAGCAGCATATTGTGAGCGACGGAAATCGCGCCAAACAGCGCGCCGCTGATGACGTAATGGCGTTCCAGGCCATTCCATGCCCCCATACAGAATAAGGTGCAAAAAATACCGATATTTTGCGCCAGCGTTTTGTTCTGACGGAAAAAGTTGAATTTCATCAGGTTCATATAAACGGGCATAAAGACCACATCGCGCAGCCATTCAGACAGGCTGATGTGGAAGCGGCGCCAGAAATCCTGCGGGTTCTTTGCCAGAAGCGGCATGTTGAAGTTTGCCGGAATGCTGAGCCCAAACAGGCGGCCCGCGCCGATGGCCATATTGCTGTAGCCCGCAAAATCAAAGTACAGGTAGGTGCTGTAGGCAATCGACATCACCACGCCCACGGTCAGCGTAAACGGCTTATGGCTCCAGGGCTGCACGACAAGGGAATCAATCAGCATGGCAAACAGGAACTTCTGGACAATGCCGGTAATGATTTGCTCTAACGCGACTAAAAACTGTTCGCGGTTAAGGGCAAATACGGGCTTGCTGACGTCACTCATCCACGTCCGCCAGCGGTACATTGGGCCTGCCAGGATAATAAAGGGCATAAACAGATAACAGAAATAGTGCAGGAAATTCTGACCTTCTTTTTTACTGCGATAGAGCAGCACGTCCAGCGCGCGGAACGTCATAAACGAGAGGCCGATCATGCCCCAGTGGTTATTTAAATGTAATTTCACCAGCAGCAGCGGCAATAATGTCAGAACGACCGCCTGCCACGTTTTTAACCATCCCTTCTCTTTTAGCGTGGCAAAAACATAAAAGCTGAAAAAAACGGCGACGGGGACAATATAATCACCCTGAAATATATATCCCCATCCCAGCGCCGTCAGCACCGAGAGTGCAGATAACCAGGTCAGACGATGGCGTAATACGCGATTAACCAGCGCAAACGCCAGCGCGGATGAAAACAAATAAACAAAAAACATTCCTGAGCTGTACATCATTCGGCCTCAGAACTTTTGATATTCAAAATGCAGCTGCATACTCATGCTGTCATCGACAGAGGTCCACGCGACGATGGTGATCGCCAGCAGGAGATAAAGGAAAAAAAGACGGATCGCGATTTTCATCATTTAAAACTCTGTGCAATAAAGCGAATCATAGGAACCCAGGCCAGTTCGGAAGGGTGCAAACGATCCCAGTTCCAGCCATTCTGATAAGGCATGGCGTACATATCTAAATAAGGGATCTGGTTCTTTACCAGAATGGTTTTTATTTGTTTATCAACCGGGCGGAAGGTATCGGTATTGTAAAGCGCCCAGGGGTTAACCGGGTCGACGATAGCAATCACCTGCACGTGGTGTTCCTTAAGCAGCTGGACGGTTTTACTGAAGGCGGCGATTTGCGCAGGCACGACCGGCGTGTCATCCCACTGCTGCCGCGTACTGTCCTCCTCGTAAATCGTTTTGTCCATCCACAGGGTGGCCGCGCTCTGCTGGCGTTTTTTATTTAACTCGCGCGCATTCGCCAGCTCTTTATCCCAGTCGGGGGCAATGTGGGCGGCTGGCTGCTGCGGCCAGGGCTGTACCGTCTGGGGCGTGATGTTGAGCAGCGCCAGCCAGTCGTTTTTTATCAGGGTGCAGACGTTGGCAAACTGGAAGCTCAGCTCGTCCCACATCAGATCGGGGTGCCAGCCAAAGACCCGCATTTGGCCGAAGGTTAAATGGCTTATTTCTTTACTATCAATATGCTTTAAATAATTAACCAGCAGCGGGCGCGCCTGCGGATCCTTCATCAGCGGATTAAAAATAGAGCCGGGGAAATTATCGGCATAGATAGCCGGTGGCAGCCCTTTTGAATAAAAGCTGTCAGGAGCCAGAAGCAAAACAACTTTACTGTTTGCGTTAAGGCTATTTTTAAAACGAGAGAACAGTAAAAATTGCGTTTCATCATCGACGAACGCATCGCCATACGCCACGACGGGTTTGTGCAATTGCTTATTAAAGTAATTATATACAGCGTAATGTTCATCTTCTGAGGTGGCCACCTCAGACGCGCCAATGAAGAAAATAGCATTCCCTTCTAAGGCATGGGAAATAGTCGCAATTTTTTCCGCTTGTTCTTTCGGCGTGCCCGCCATTGATTTAATCAGCGGCTGGAAGGTGAGGGGCGGATTGAAGCTCGTCACCAGCGGGTGAACACAGAGGAACAAAATGGCCAGGGTTGCCATCAGGATATGTAAGCAAAGCGTATTTTTGATTTTCATCATCAACCAGTAACACTGCATGGCAGTAATTTCTAAATCTGCGGGTACTCAGATTTATAACAATTACACAACAAATGACCGTTTATTTTTGTGGCATTCTATACCAGAGCGATTTAAAAGGATGAGCGTTGCTGTGTAACGGTATGTACAAGGTGGCTGTGACCGGTGCGCGGCAAGCGCCTGGGTGATTTTTGCGCAGTCAAACGCCGGCGGGTGAAAATAGAAAAATTCCTGCTTTACAAGGGGCTAATAGATGTTTATAGTGCGCCTCACTTTGGAAGCGTGGCCGAGCGGTTGAAGGCACCGGTCTTGAAAACCGGCGACCCGAAAGGGTTCTAGAGTTCGAATCTCTACGCTTCCGCCAAATTTGAAAACCCTGCGATAGCAATATCGCAGGGTTTTTTCGTTTTACAGGGCAATCACCAGCTCCCCGGAATGGCTCCGCGAACAGCACAGCGCTACCTGCTGGTCCGTCGCGCTTTGTTCCGCCTCCGACTGCACGCTATCCCGGTGATCCACCACGCCGTCAAGCACCGGCGTCAGGCACGCCCCGCAGATCCCAATTTCGCATGAACGCGGTACGTCCACGCCGTTTTCCTGTAGTACCTGAGCGATGGTCTTATCCGCGGGCACCGGCCAGCGCTCCCCGGTCGAGGCGAGTTTGACCGTAAAGATCTCGCCCGCGTCACCGCGTGCGGCAGGGGCCGCGGGCTGAAACGCCTCGCTGTGAAGATGGCCATCATCCCATTCCCTGGCCGTCGCCACGTCTCGCACTTTTTCCATAAACCCTGCCGGGCCGCAGATCCAGGCGTGAAGCCCCGCCTCAGGCGCGGGGATATGCTCTGCCAGCGCCGTGCGCGGGCTGGCGGTATGAATCTGGCACTCACCGAACCGGGAGAGTTCGCGCGCAAACGCCGCGCTTTCGCGGCGTTTGACGTAATAGTGCAGCGTAAACGGCGTTCCGGCCGCCTTCAGCTGCAGGGCCATCGCATACAGCGGCGTAATGCCAATGCCTGCCGCCAGCAGCAACACCCGCTCAGCCTGATGCAGCGGAAACAGATTGCGCGGGGCAGAGATTGCTAATTTCTGCCCGGGTCGCAGCGTCTCGTGAACGTAGCGCGATCCGCCGCGCGAGGCGGTTTCCCGCCCCACGCAGATAAGATAGCTCTCGTCTCCACACGCACCGGTCAGGGAATACTGGCGCACCGCGCCGCAGGGCAAGTGGACATCAATGTGCGCGCCGGGCTGCCACGCCGGCAGCGCGTTACCGTCTTCAGCCACCAGCCTGACGGCGAGGCTTTTGTCGCCCTCGCGCCACAGCCCGTCAACAATTACGCTCAGCATATCGGCCTCCGTCATACGAGGAAAAATTCGCCAAAGCCCATCTTCTTCAGTCCCCGACGGTAGGCAATTGAGCTCTTATCGGCGGGAATATGCGCTTCCAGCGTCAGATCCAGCGGCAGACTTTCCGGGCGCTGGGTTTCCACCATCAGGCGATCCTCTTCAAAAATGCGCAGATTGAAGGCATGCACATCCTCCACCGGAATATGCAGGTCAAAGTTACGCGCGATAGGGGCGAACATGCGGGTGACGCGCGATGACACGGGCGACGCGGCGTTCATGATGACCAGTCGCGATTCTCCCGGAAAATGAATCGTCAGGGTGGCGGTAAACGGCAGATGCATTTCAAAATGGCGCAGCCACTGGAACCCTTCCGGCGCCTGCACGGGTGAACTGGCGGGATAGTTGCTCACGGAGCTCCAGTAATCGGTAACAAAACCGAACGACGTCTCCTGCGGTTGATAGGTGAGGACCCGCTGATTATTGGGGTCGGCAAAGGTATCGGTGTGGATCCAGGCAAAGTGCGCCACGTCCAGAAACCCCTCTACCTGACGACCGGCAAAGCCGTTCACCTCAAACGCCGGGCAGTTGATCTGCTGAAATCCGTCGTCATCCCAGTGCGGCATGGTGGGCAGCGGCACAGGATTGTCCGGGTCAAACGCCAGGCAGGTCCAGATCAGGCCGAAGCGCTCCTCCACGGCGTAGTTAATCAGGTTCAGCTTCGCCGGAACGGGCTGGTCGGGGCTGGACGGAATACGGTTGCAGCGCCCGTCTTCTCCAAAGCGTAAGCCGTGGTAGGGGCAGATAATTCCGTGCTCGTCGTGAAAGCCGAGCGTCAGCGGCACGCCGCGGTGCGGGCAGACGTCACGGGCGACCACGACCTGGTCGTTAATCCGGTAAATCACCAGCTGTTCGTCCAGCAGGGTCGCCTTAACCGGCGCCGGGCCGACGTCGCAGGCGCGCGCGACCGGATGCCAGCATTTCGCGAGGCGCAGCCAGTCCTCTGGCTCAAACGTGCAGTGGGCAGGTGGAGTCGGTTCTCTTTTCATCATTGTCCCTCTTGCGTTCAGCCTAACGGGCCGCCCTGAATGGTCTCGCACAGACCGTTGATGATGCGCTCACCGGTCTCCTCTTTGAGCTCCTGATACCAGGCCTGCGTCAGAGCCATGTCTTTCCCGTGGGTGACGTCGCAGCGTTTACGCGCCTTCAGCACCAGGTCGCGCACCCGGTCGCAGCGCAGCGCTTCGTACTGGCGCAGCGCCAGCGTAATGCTGTGGTTTTCACGCAGGCACTCACCCAGCACCACGGCGTCTTCCATCGCCGCGCAGCCGCCCTGGCCGATATCCGGCGTGGTGCTGTGCGCGGCATCGCCGAGCAGCGCGACGTTGCCGCGCACCAGGCTGTCGAACGGCTCAATGTCGTGGATTTCAATGCGGTTGGTCGTTTCAGGATCCAGCGCCGCGATAAGCTTCTGCACCGGCGGCGCCCAGCCGCGGAAGTAGCCCGTGAGGTCGGCGCGCAGGGTGGTGCGATCCTCCGCCAGGCCCGCGGGCAGCGGTACGTCAAAAAAGAAGTAGAAGCGTCCGCCGGAGACGGGCATCAGCGACACGCGTTTGCCTTCGCCAACGAAGGTGGTCCACTGGTGCGCCGGGGCGATCTCTTCGTCAATCTTCACCAGCCCGTTCCAGTTCACGTACCCGGCGTAGCGGCGCTCCGGGGTATACCCCAGCACGTACGGGCGCACGGCGGAGTGGCTGCCGTCGGCGGCAATCAGAAAATCGCCCACTGCCGTGGTGCCGTCGGTGAAGGTCACGCTCACGCCCGCGTCGTCTTCGCTTACGCGTTCGACGCGCTTGCCGAACTGCACCCTGTCGCGCCCCCAGAAGTCCAGCATTTCGCGCTGAAGTTCAGCGCGCGAGACGGGGCAGGGGCGCCCGCCGGTACGCTCAACCAGCGGGGCAAGGCTGAAGCGGGTCAGGGTCTCGCCGCGCCGGTAATCCTTGTAGGCCATAAAACGCATCGGCCCGCCGTAGGTCTCGATGATGTCGCCCATACCGAGGTGCTGCATGCATTTCACGCCGTTAGGCCAGATGGAGATGGCCGCCCCGACGGGCCTGATCTCTTTGACGGCTTCAAACACGGTACAGTCGATGCCCGCTTTCTTCAGCGCGACGGCGGCGCTCAGGCCGCCAATACCCGCACCAATGACGATTGCTCTCATGCTTCTCTCCTTTTGCAGGGTGTAAAGACATTCAGCAATTTGCGTACCAGGCTGCAGAGTGGCGAAAACGGCGTTGTGAGGGCGACGTTTGCACTGCTAAGGTGCGCAAACGCGGTGAGCGTGCCTTTTTTTGAATCAAAAATTTCCAGTTGAGCTATACGGAATCGACTGTTTCACGCCCGCGCTCAGAGTGGCGTGGTTTGTGCAACAGCCCGGAGGAAGACAATAAAGGAGACGCTATGATCGCACTGCACGACTTCAATCATCTTCCCCACGAAAAGGCGTTAGCGCTGATTCATCCCTGCGTGGCGCTCCCCGAGTGGGCCGATGCGCTGGCTCTGGGGCGACCCTACGCCAGCCGGGAGGAATTGTTCGATACGGCAAACGCGCTGACGCAAAACTGGGACGAAGCGGTGCTGGCGCAGGCCCTGAGCGCCCATCCGCGCATCGGGGAAAAGCCCGCAGGTTCACAGGCGGAGGCGGCGCTGTCGCGCCAGGAGCAGGGCGCGGTGAATGAAGGCGATGCTGCCCTTGCCCGGGCGCTGCGTGAGGGCAATGCCCGCTACGAGGCCCGCTTCGGACGCGTGTTTCTGATCCGCGCGAAGGGCCGCAGCGGCGAGGAGATTTTACAGGCGCTGCACGCGCGGCTGGAGAACAGCGACGCGCAGGAAGTCCGTGCCGCGCTGGAACAGCTGCGGGAAATTACGCTGCTACGGCTGGAAGGAGTCATTAGCGAATGAGCACACTCAGCACCCATATTCTGGATATCTCGACGGGCAAACCCGCAGAGGGCGTGACGGTTCATCTCGAACGGGAGGGCGAAATAATGGCCTCGGGCGTGACCAACGTCCAGGGGCGCATCGCCGCGTTCGTTCCCTCTCTGCCCGCAGGCCGCTATCGGCTGGTGGCGGAGATCGGCGCGTGGTTTAGCGAAACCGGCCGCGACACGCTCTACCCCTGCGCGCAAATTGATTTTGTGACGGGAGAAGCGGCAGACGAGCATTTCCACCTGCCGTTTGTGATTGCGCCCGGCGGGTGGTCAACCTACCGGGGAAGTTGACCACACCCGCTCGCCGTTGACCCAGGTCTCGCTGATGTTGCGCTCGTCGCCGAGGGTCATCAGCACAAAAAGCTGCTCGTAGATATCCTGACAGCGGCGATTGCGCAGGCGCTGCAGCGGCGTCACGTCAGGGTCGATCACCACGAAATCCGCCTCTTTGCCGGGCGCGAAGTTGCCAATCTTATCGTCGAGCCTGAGGGCGTGCGCGCCGCCCAGCGTGGCGTGGTAAAACGCTTCGCTGGCGCGCAGGCGGTAGCTCTGAAGCTGGCCGACCTTGTAGGCTTCCCCCAGGGTGCGCAGCATGCTGAAGGTGGTACCCGCGCCGACGTCGGTGCCGATGCCCATCCGCACCCTGTGCTGCCAGCAGGCGGGCAGGCGAAACAGCCCGCTGCCGAGAAACAGGTTAGAGGTGGGGCAAAACGCCACCGCCGAACCGGTGTCATGCAGGCACTGCCACTCGCTGTGGTGAAGGTGAATCGCGTGGGCAAACACGCTGCGCTCGCCGGTCAGGCCGTAGTGGTGATACACGTCCAGATAGCGCTCGTGCTCCGGCCAGAGGTCGCTCACCCAGGCCACTTCGTTGGGATTTTCGCTCAGGTGGGTCTGCATCCAGGTATCCGGGAACTCTTCTCTGAGCAGGCTGACCGCGGCGAGCAGCTCGGGGGATGAGGTCGGCGCAAAGCGCGGGGTAATGGCATAGCCCAGCCGTCCCCGGTGGTGCCAGCGCTGGATCAGCGCCCGCGTCTGCCGGTAGCTCTGCTTCGCGTCTTCGCTCAGATAGTCCGGCGCGTGTCTGTCCATCATCACCTTTCCGGCGATAAGGCGCATGTTGAGGCGCAGGGCTTCGGTAAACAGCGCCTCGACCGATTCCGGATGCAGCGTGCAAAACACCAGCGCGGTGGTGGTGCCGTTGCTCACCAGCTGCTGAATGAAAAATTCGGCGATCTCTTTCGCGTAGGCTTCATCGGAAAACTGGCTCTCCACCGGGAAGGTGTAGGTGGTCAGCCACTCCAGCAGCTGTTCGCCAAAGGCGCCGATCATCTCCGTTTGCGGATAATGGACGTGGGTATCGACAAAACCGGGCAGCAGTAGCTTACCGCGCAGGTCGGTGTAGCCCTTGTGGGGGTCAAGATACTGCTCGCCCTCCTGCCACGGCATGTGCGCCAGAATTTTTCCGTTCTGTATAAACAGCACCCCGTCCTCAAGGTAGCGCGCGTGCCGGGCAATCGCGTCTGCGCTATCGCAGACCTGGGCAATATCAAAAAATGCGCCGCGGATCGCTGTCTGGTAATCCATCATGGTTCCTGCCTTATTGTTTGCATAGCGGGGTGAGAAGGCGCAGCAAGAACGGTGCCAGAATGAACGGGCCGCAGATAGGCTGCGGCCGGAAGGATGAAGTTACTCTTTTTGCGTCGCCACGCGGGAGCTGAACGACGTCGCGCCCGCCGTCTCGCGATCTTCCCGCGCCAGCCAGCGGTAGGTCACGCCGCCGAGGAAGACGCCGATAAACCAGCTGAAGTTCGCCACCTCATGCAGGGCCGGGATGAAGCTAATCACCAGGCCCACCGCAACGGACGGGATCAGCGCGCCAATGGCTTTCGGGTTGAAACCGTTGCGGTACCAGTATTTGCCCTTCGGCGTGTCGTCGAACAGATCGTCAACCGACACCTTGCCGCGCTTAATCAGGTAGAAGTCGGCAATCAGAATGCCGAACAGCGGGCCGATGAACGCCCCGAGCACGTCCAGGGTGTAGTGGATAAGCTCCGGCGAGTTGAACAGGTTCCACGGGGTAAGCAGGATCGAGCCGACGGCGGCAATCATGCCCCCGGTGCGGAAGCTGATTTTCTGCGGCGAGCAGTTAGAGAAATCAAACGCCGGGGAGACAAAGTTCGCGACGATGTTGATCCCGATGGTGGCGGTGATCATCGTCAGCAGGCCAATCGCCACGGCCAGATCGTTGCCCACGCGGCTGACGGTTTCGATCGGGTCGGTGATCATGCGGCCAAACAGCGACTGGGTGCCGGAGACAATCACCACGGTGACGATGGAGAACAGCAGGAAGTTAAACGGTAGCCCCCAGCGGTTGCCGCGGCGGATCTCGCCCATGCTTTTGCCGTAGCGGGAGAAGTCGCCAAAGTTGAGCAGCGGGCCGGAGAAGTAAGACACCACCAGCGCGGTCGCGGTGATCATCTGCCAGGTCTGCTCCCCCGCGCTCAGGGATTTGCTGGCGAGAGTGAAGGAAATGCCGTCAAAACCGGTCTTGTATACAATCCAGCCTGCGAGGGCCAGCATCACCACGTAGACCGCCGGACCGGCGATATCAATAAAGCGCTTGATGGCGCTCATGCCGTGCCAGAAGACCATCGCCTGCAGCACCCACATGATGGCAAAGCAGATCCAGCCGAGATGCGACAGGCCCAGGAATGCGCCGGTAGTGAGCGAAGAGAGCGACGGCCAGAACTTCAGCGCCACCAGCATCAGGGCGTTGGCGGCCAGATAGGTCTGAATGCCGTACCACGCGAAGGCGATCAGCCCGCGGATCACCGCCGGAATATTGGCCCCGAACACGCCAAACGCCTGACGGCTGATCACCGCGTAGGGCACGCCCGCCATCTGGCTCGGTTTAGCCACCAGGTTGGCGCACAGCTGCACGATACAAATCCCCACCAGCAGGCACAGCAGCACCTGCCAGCTTGCCAGCCCGAGCGTAAAGAAGCTCGCGGCGACAACATAACCCCCCATGCTGTGGACGTCCGACATCCAGAACGAAAAGATGTTGTACCAGCTCCAGTTCTGGTCACGCGTCGGTGCCAGATCCTCATTGCAAAGACGTGGGCTGTAAACCGCACCGGAATCAGCGGCCGTACCCTGCTGCGCGTTTTGACTGTTTGGCATGAAACCTGCTCCTGTGAATGAAAACCCGTTAAGCGGGAGTGCAGACGGTGTTGCAGGATCCAGGCCAAAATAATAAATCTTGTATGCAATATTTTATTTTTATGTATACGATTCGATAACGAAGAGTAAAAGACGGAGTGGTGAATGAACAACATAAACGCCCTGCAGACCGCGCCAGACCTGCATGACAAAGACGAATCGATCTTTCAGGCGCTGATGACCGCGATTGTCGAACATCAGCTGCTGCCGGGGAGCAAACTGCCGGAGGAGGCGCTGGCCGAGGTCTTTGGCGTAAGCCGCACGGGCATCCGCAAGGTGCTTCAGCGACTCGCGGCTGTGCAAATGGTCACCTTAACGCCCAAGCGTGGTGCACACGTTGCCAGCCCGACGGTGGAAGAGGCGCAGCACATCTTCCGCACCCGCGCCCTGCTGGAGGTCGCCAACCTGCCGGACGTGCTGGCCCGCTGCCAGCCGCCGCACCTTGCCGCGCTGGAGGCCATTATTCGCCAGGAGCAGCAGGCGCACGAGGCGTACGACGGCCCGGCGGCAATTCGCCACTCCGCCAATTTCCACATTCAGCTGCAGGCCATCTCCGGCAACCAGGTGCTGACGGAGATGGTGACCGGCCTGAGCCAGCGCTCGTCGCTGGTGATTGCCACCTGGGGCGCGCCGTGGCGTCAGGGCTGTCGCTGCAACGACCACGAACAGCTTGTGGATCTGCTGCGCCAGAAGGCGCTACAGCCGCTCAGCGACGCCTTAATGCACCATTTTGAACATATCGTCGCCAGCCTCTGCTTCGAGCGGGCGGGCGAGTGTCTGCCTGATTTTGCCCGGCTGTTTGCCGGCCACAAGGAGTCGTAATGTCCTCTGTCCGTATACAAGTGATCAACCCCAACACCAGCCTCGCGATGACGGAAACCATCGGCGCGGCGGCCCGCGCGGTGGCGGCGCCGGGTACGGAGATCCTCGCGGTTTGCCCGAGCGCGGGCGTGCCGTCTATAGAAGGCCACTTTGATGAGGCCGTCGCCGCCGTGGGGGTTCTCGAACAGGTTAAGCTCGGCAGAGAGCAGGGCGTGGACGGTCACGTCATCGCCTGCTTTGGCGATCCGGGCCTGCTGGCGGCGCGCGAGCTGGCGCAGGGGCCGGTGGTGGGCATTGCGGAAGCCGCCATGCATATGGCGACGCTGGTGGCGACGCGCTTTTCGGTGGTCACCACGCTGCCGCGCACGCTGATTATTGCCCGCCATCTGCTGCACCAGTATGGCTTTCACGATCGCTGCGCGGCGCTGCACGCTATCGATCTCCCGGTGCTGGCGCTGGAGGACGGCAGCGGTCTGGCGCAGGAGAAGGTGCGCGCGCGCTGTATACAGGCGCTGAAAGAGGACGGCTGCGGCGCCATCGTGCTGGGCTGCGGTGGAATGGCGACGCTGGCGCAGGAGCTGACGCGCGAGCTGCGCGTGCCGGTCATCGACGGCGTCAGCGCGGCGGTGAAGATGGTGGAGTCGCTGGTGGCGCTGGGGCTGTCGACCAGCAAGCACGGGGATCTGGCCTTCCCGGAGAAAAAAGCGTTAAGCGGACAGTTTCAGGCACTGAATCCATTTTAATTTTTGGGGGTGGCAATGGGGCTTTTTGAACAGGATTACCCGCGGGATCTGCGCGGCTACGCGGGAAACCCGCCGCACGCGCGGTGGCCGAACCAGGCGCGCATCGCCGTGCAGTTTGTGCTCAATTATGAGGAAGGGGCGGAAAACCACGTTCTGCACGGCGATGCCGGATCCGAGCAGTTCCTGTCGGACATTATCGGCGCGGCCAGCTACCCGGATAAACACATGTCGATGGACTCCCTCTACGAATACGGCAGCCGCGCCGGATTCTGGCGGATCCACAGTGAATTTCAAAAGCGTGGCCTGCCGCTGACGGTCTTTGGCGTGGCGATGGCGCTGGCGCGTCACCCGGAGATCGTTGAGGCTATCAAGAGTGCGGATTATGACGTGGTCAGTCACGGCTGGCGCTGGATCCACTACCAGAGCATGGATATCAGCCAGGAGCGCGAACACCTGCACAAGGCGGTGCACGTGTTGACCGACCTTTTCGGCAAGCCACCGACGGGCTGGTACACCGGGCGCGACAGCCCCAACACCCGCCAGCTGGTGGTGGAGCACGGAGGCTTCGACTATGACAGCGACTACTACGGCGACGATCTGCCCTTCTGGACGGAAGTGGCCTGCAGCGACGGCTCCCGTAAACCGCACCTGATCGTGCCGTATACGCTGGATGCGAACGACATGCGCTTCGCCACCGCGCAGGGGTTTAACACAGCCGAGCAGTTTTATACGTATCTGAAGGACAGTTTTGACGTGCTGTACGAAGAGGGGGAACGCGCGCCGAAGATGATGTCCATCGGCATGCACTGCCGCCTGCTGGGGCGGCCGGGGCGTTTTCGCGCGCTGCAGCGGTTCCTGGATTACGTGCAGCAGCACGAGCGGGTGTGGGTCTGTACCCGCCAGCAGATTGCCGACCACTGGCGGGATGTGCATCCGTTTCAGAAATAACTGAGCCGTGTTTAGCCGGGTGGCGGCTGCGCCTTACCCGGCCTAGGACTACGACATCAAACTCACCTGTGCCGCCACGATCCGCCATCCGTAGGCAAACCGCACCCACGTCTGCTGCTGGCGGCCAATGCGTTCCGTGCCCTCGCGGGTAAACTCGGTGCTGCACACGGCATAATCCTCCCCGAAGGTGGTAATCACTGTGTGGCGCAGCGTCCGCTGCAGCCCGGCGGACGGGCGCGCCGCCCGAAAGGCGCGGATTTCATCAATCCCGTACAGGTTTTCACCCGCCCCCAGACGCACCGTGTTTTTGTCGTGCCAGAACAGCTCGTCCAGCACCGCAACGTTGTTGCTCACCAGCGCGTCTTCATAGCGATAAAACGCGGCGGTCACCTCGGCAACCACCCACGGCAGGTTAATGTCATCGTGATTCATCATGCGTCCACCTCCGCCGGACGGGCGTCGGCGATGCCGCTCTCTTCCAGCACGCGCGCGGCGCGCAGGCAGGCCTGCTCGTTAAACGGCGCGGCAATCAGCTGCAGGCCAATCGGCGCACCCTGTGCTGTGCGCAGCGGAACGGTGGTCACGGGCAGGCCCAGAAATGAAATCGGCTGGGTCAGCATCCCCATGCTGGCGCGAATGGGGAGCGGCTGACCGTTAATCTCCATGGTCTGCTCACCCGCGAGCGTGGCGCTGCGCGGCGTTGCCGGCGCGATCAGCACGTCGGCCTGCGCGAACAGGGTTTTAAACGCCTGTCGGGCGTGCGCGCGAAACCGCTGGGCCTGAATGTACCAGGCGGAGGGGATCATCGCGCCTGCCAGCAGGCGTTCCCGGGAGTGCGGCTCAAAACGCTCGGGCTCGCGGCGAAGCGCCGGCAGGTACTGGTTTCCCCCTTCGGAGGCGCTGATGATAAACGCCGCGGAGCGCGCCAGCTCGGCGTCCGGGAACTGCAGCTCATCCCGCACGTCGAGCGCCTTCGCCACCCGCGCCACGGCGTCTCTGGCATCCGCATCGCACCAGGTGGCGAAGTAGCCGCCGAGCACCGCGCAGCGCAGGCCGTCAAGCCCGCGATCGAGCAGGGGGCGCGTCTGCTCGCGCGAGCTCTCTGCCTGAAAAGCGTCGCTGCTGTCCCGCCCCTGCAGCGCATCGTAGACGGACGCCAGGTCGCACACGCGGCGGGCAAAGGGGCCGATATGATCGAGGCTCGCGACAAACGGATGGCTGCCGGATCGCGACAGGCGTCCAAAGGTGGGCTTCAGGCCGTAGATGCCGCACAGGGAGGCCGGAACGCGAATCGAGCCGTTGGTGTCGGTGCCGAGCGAAAAGTGCACCAGCCCGGCGGCCACGGCGGCGGCCGAGCCCCCGGACGAGCCGCCCGCAATGCGCGCCAGATCGTGCGGGTTACGCGTCGTGCCGTAGTGGCTGTTTTCGGTCGTGAAGCCGTAGGCGTAGGCGTCCATGTTCACCATCCCGGTCAGCAGCCCGCCCGCGCTGCGCAGCTGGCGCACCGCGAAGCTGTCAGCGGCCGCGGCGGGGCGCTGGCTGAACAGCTCTGCCCCGGCAAGGGTGGTGTGGCCGGCAACGTCGAACAGGTTTTTTACCGCGTAGGGCACGCCCGCCAGCGGGGGCAGGGGGCGCTTTTCGCGGCGCAGGGTATCGATGCTCTCGGCCTCGGCGAGCATGCGTGCTTCCGTCACGGCGGTCCAGGCGCCGATCTGCGGGTTAACGCGCGCAATCGCCTCCAGCGTCTGGCGGGCAATTTCGCGAGCGCTCAGCTCGCCCGCGCCCAGCGCATGCTGGATCGCGCTGATACTCATCTCGTGTAGCCTCATGCTTTGTACACTCCTGCGATCTCCAGACGGTCATCGAGCGGCAGCGCCATCAGCGGGGCGGCCATGTTTGCTATGCGGCTGAACTGCACCTGCAGCTCGGCGCGGCGGGCATCGTCCAGCGTCACGCCGAGCACGGACTCCATTTGCGCCAGATACGCCTGCCAGTCGGGTTGTTGTGTCGTCATAGTTTTCTCCTCAGAATCCGGCGGCCGCGCCGTTGCTGCGCGGGTCAAATGCCCCTTCGAACAGCCCGCTGGGGTGGCGGACAATCGCGCCCGCGTGGCCCATCGCTTCGCTGAAGTCAGGGAACATTTCCACCTCGTGCCCGAGTGCCTGAAGCCGTGAGACCGTCTCAGCGGTAAAGCGTCCTTCCAGCTTTAACGTGTCCGAGGTTTGTCCCCAGGTGCGCCCCAGCAGCCAGCGCGGGCGGGAAATGCTCTCCTGTAAAGGCACGCCCTGAATCGCGTAGCGGGTAAAAAGCGCGGCCTGGGTTTGCGGCTGTCCGTCACCGCCCATCGATCCGTAGACCATCACGCGCCCGTCCTTAAGACGCGCCGCCGCCGGGTTCAGGGTATGGAAGGGCTGTTTGCCCGGCGCGAGGGCCAGAAGGCTAGCGGGATCGAGGCTGAACGATGCGCCCCGGTTCTGCCAGACGATGCCGGTGTCGGGCAGCACCACGCCGCTGCCGAACTCGTGATAGATACTCTGGATAAACGACACGGCAATCCCGCTGTTATCCATCACTCCCATCCACACCGTATCGCCGGGGCCTTTTCCGGTCCCCCACGGCGCGGCGCGGCCGTCGTCAACCCTGTCGGCAAGCGCCTGCAGGGCGGCGGGATCCAGCAGACCCTGAATATCGGTTTTCAGCTCGCGCGGGTCGGTAATGTGGGCATCGCGCAGGCCAAAGGCCAGCTTGGTGGCTTCAACGATGCGGTGAATGGTATCGGCGTCGTCGGCCTCGGCCATGTTCAGGCGGTCGGTGATGCCGAGTATCGCCAGCGAGACCAGCCCCTGCGTCGGCGGGGCGTGGTTAAAGATCTCCCCCTGCTGATGCTGCAGCTTCAGCGGCACGGTACGTCGGGCGGCGTGGGCGTTGAGATCGGCCAGCGTCACGGGCAGGCCCAGCGTCTCCATGCCGTGCGCCAGCACGTCCGCCAGCGGGCCGCGGTAAAAGCTGTCCAGACCGTCTTCCACCAGGCGCGTCAACGTCGTGGCCATGGCGGGCTGGTAAAAGCGGCTCCCGACCTCTGGCGGCTTGCCGTCCACCAGCCAGGTTTCCGCGAAGCCGGGGATGGATTTCAGCTCGTCGAATTTGCTGGCCGTGGCATGGGCCTGAGAGGCCGTAACCGGCGTGCCGTTCTGCGCATAGTCAATGGCGTCGGCCAGCAGGCGGGCCAGCGGCAGCGCCTTGCCTGTCAACTCGCGCGAGACCTTCAGCGCCTCGTCCCAGCCGCTCACCGTGCCGGCGACGGTCAGCGCCGCGCGGGGGCCGCGATGGGGGATATGCGCCAGACCGTCGTAGGCGGCGAGCGTCGCGCGCGATCCCGCCGCGCCGCTGGCGTCAATGGCGACAGGTTCGCCTTCCGGTGGCACGATAAGCCAGAAGCCATCGCCGCCCAGCCCGTTCATGTGCGGGTAAACGACGGCAACGGTGGCCGCCGCGGCGACCATCGCCTCTATCGCGCTGCCGCCTTCGCGCAGCACAGCCAGCGCGCTCTGGCTGGCAAGATGGTGGGGCGCAACGGCCATGCCGTGCGTGGAGACATTACTTTGCATATAGAATCCTCGTAACCCTGAAAGTCACAAGGCGCTGCAAAAGCTGTTCCAGTTCTGAAAGAAAAGTTTCAGTAAACTGGCACGTATAATGAATACGCATAATAAAAGGTACAATGTGATGAAACAAAAGTTACAGAGGCGCTATGGAACAACTGGATGAACGTCTGAAAGCACAGTACCCGTCGCTGTCGCCGCAGGAGCAGCGGGTGGCGGACTTTATTTTCGATCATTTTGACGATCTCATTAGCTACAACAGCGCCGAGCTGGCGCAGCTGAGCGGGGTGTCGAAAGCCACGGTTAGCCGTCTGTTTAAGCGTCTGGGCTATGAGAAATATAAGGACATGCGCGACGAGCTGCGCACCCTGCGCCAGAGCGGGATGCCGCTCACCGATAACCGCGACGCGGTGCAGGGCAATACGCTGCTGGCGCGCCACTATAAGCAGGAGATGGCGAACCTGACCCAGTGGGTCAACGCCCTCGACGCGCAGCAGTTTGCCGACGCGATGGCCTGCATGGTGAAGGCGCGGCGCATCGTCATTATCGGCATGCGTAACGCCTATCCGGCGGCGCTGCACCTGCGCCAGCAGCTGCTGCAGGCGCGCGGTCAGGTGCTGGTCCTGCCGCAGCCGGGGCAGAGCCTGAGCGAGGAGCTGGTGGATTTAACGCCGGACGATCTGGTGGTCATGATGGCCTTTCGCCGCCGCCCGCGCATTATCCGCCCGCTGATGCAGCAGCTTCAGAGTCGCGGTATTCCGGTGCTGCTGATGTGCGAGCCGCAGGCGCACAGCCTGTTTCCGCTGGCGAGCTGGCAGCTCTGCGCCCCGCTGGACAGCGTCTCGGCCTATGACAGCTACTCCTCGGTTAATAGCCTGATCAACCTGCTGGCAAACGCCTTCCTGCATGAAATTCTCGATAAAGGCCGTCCGCGCATTCACGAGATTGCCTCCCTTTACCAGCAGCTGGACGAACTCGAACAACGATAATGGGGCATCAGGCTGGTGCTTTGCATTGAAATGGTGCATGTGGCGGGTCGGGGAAACGCAGGTTTTTTCGACCCGTCCGTGTTTTATCAGGCTTTACAACAAAATTTCCCGCTTCGCCCTATCTGGCACATTAGTTGCAAAATCACATTCAAAGAATCTTTTGTTTCATGTTAACGTTACGGGGAAGCACCATGAAAAAATTGTTGATTGCACTGGCCGGGGCCGCATGTCTCTTCACACAGCTGCCGGCAAAGGCCGACCAGCTTCAGGATATCGAGAAGCGCGGCACCATTCGCATTGCCGTTCCGCAGGACTTCCCGCCGTTTGGCTCGGTGGGGACCGATCTGCAGCCGCAGGGCTATGACATCGACATGGCGCGCTATCTGGCCAAACAGATGAAGCTCAAGCTGCAGCTGGTGCCGGTGACCAGCGCCAACCGCGTGCCGTACCTGCAAACCGATAAGGTGGATCTGGTCATTTCAAGCCTCGGTAAAAACCCGGAGCGCGAGAAGGTGATCGACTTCAGCCGCGCCTACGCGCCGTTCTTCCTCGGCGTGTTTGGTCCGAAAGGGGCCGAGCTGAAGGATGCCGCCGCGCTGAGCGGAAAAACCATCGGCGTGACGCGCGGGGCGGTGGAAGACATGGTGCTGACCGGCCTGGCGCCGAAAGACGCGGACGTGAAGCGCTACGAAGACAACAACACCACGCTCTCCGCCTACCTCTCCGGACAGGTGCAGTACGTGGCAACCGGCAACCTGGTGGTGGCGGCTATTTCGCGCCAGAACGCGGATAAAGCCCCGGTGCCGAGCTTTATGCTGAAAGATTCGCCGTGCTTTATTGGCCTGAAGAAAAACGAACCGGCCCTGAAGGCAAAAGTGGACGCGCTGATTGAGCAGGGCATCAAGGACGGCACGCTGAACGGCCTGTCCGAGCAATGGCTGAAGGCCCCGCTGCCGGCAAACCTTGGCGCCTGAGCCGATGACGGAGCAACTTGATTTCTCCGCGCTCTGGCCGCACTGGCCGGAGCTGCTGGCGGGGCTGTGGGTCACCGTTCAGCTGACGGTGATGGCGACCGTCGGCGGGCTGGCAATAGGGATTTTCGGGGCGGCGATCCGCAGCGCGCGCCCAACGTGGTACAGCCGGATCTGGGGCGCGTACGTGGAGACCATCCGCAACACGCCGTTTGTGGTGCAGCTGTTTTTCATCGTCTTCGGCCTGCCGAACCTGGGGATGAAGATGACGGCGGGGGAAGCGGCGCTGCTGGCCATGGTGGTGAACCTGGGCGCCTACAGCACCGAGATTATCCGCGCGGGCATTCAGGTCACGCCGAAAGGGCAGTGGGAAGCCGGACGCGTGCTGGGGCTAACCCGCCTGCAGACCTTTATCCGCGTGGTGCTGCCGCCCGCGCTGCAGCGCATTTACCCGGCGCTGGTGAGCCAGTGCATCATCGTGATGCTCGGCTCGTCGGTGGTGTCGCAGGTCTCGTATGAAGAGCTGACCTTCGCCGCCAACCTGATCCAGTCCAGAACGTTTCTGAGCTTTGAGGTTTATCTGGTGACAACCGGGATTTACTTAGCGCTGTCGATTACCCTTCGCCAGCTGATGATGGCGGCGGGACGCAAATGGCTGGGGGTGCAGGCATGATGACCACCTTTACCGACTGGGACATTATTCGCAACCTGCTGCTGGCCGGGCGCTGGACGGTGCTGCTGTCGCTGGTGGCGTTTGTCGGCGGGGCGGCGGTGACGCTGCCGCTCCTGCTGCTGCGCCTGAAGGGCGGGAGCACGGTCAGGCGCATCATCCGCGGCTATATTGAGCTGTTTCAGGGCACGCCGCTGCTGATGCAGCTGTTCCTGGCCTTCTTCGGCGTGGCGCTGTTCGGCATCGACGTCTCGCCGTGGACCGCCGCCTCGCTGGCGCTCACCTTCTACACCAGCGCGTTTCTGCTCGATATCTGGTTCGGCAGCATTCGCGCTCTGCCCAAGGGGCAGTGGGAAGCCTCGCGCTGTCTGGGGCTGACCTTTGGCCAGACCCTGTTTCGCGTGGTCGCCCCGCAGGCGCTGCGCATCGGTATCGCCCCGACGGTCGGCTTTGCCGTGCAGGTGATCAAGGGCACCGCGCTGGCGTCGATTATCGGTTTTATCGAGCTGACCAAGGCCGGGACCATGCTGACCAACGTGACGTATCAGCCGTTTAAGGTCTTTGCGCTGGTGGCGCTCGGCTACTTTATTCTGTGTTATCCGCTGTCGCGCTACAGCCGCTATCTGGAGACGAAATTCAATGCCTCTCATCACCATTAATCAGGTGCAGAAGTACTACGGCGATAACCACGTGCTCAAGGGCGTCGATCTGGATATCGACATGGGCCAGGTGATCTCCATTATCGGGCGCAGCGGATCGGGCAAAAGCACGCTGCTGCGCTGCATCAACGGACTGGAAGGCTATCAGGACGGCAGCATCAAGCTGGGCGGCATGACCATTACCGACCGGGATTCTCAGGCGCGCGAAATCAGCCGCTCGGTCGGGATGGTGTTCCAGAGCTTCAACCTGTTTCCGCACATGACGGCGCTGGAAAACGTGATGCTCGCCCCGCGTCGGGTGCTGAAGAAAAGCGCCGCCGAATGCCGCGAGCTGGCGCAGCAGATGCTGGAGAAAGTGGGCTTAGGCGATCGTCTGGATTACTACCCGTCGAGTCTCTCCGGCGGCCAGCAGCAGCGCGTGGCGATTGCCCGCGCGCTGGCGATGTCGCCGAAAGTTTTACTCTGCGACGAGATCACCTCCGCGCTCGACCCGGAGCTGGTGGGCGAAGTGCTCAAGGTGCTGGAGCAGCTGGCGGCCGAGGGGATGACGCTCATACTTGTTACCCATGAAATGAATTTTGCCCGCGAAGTGGGCGACCGCGTGGTGTTTATGCACCAGGGGAAAGTCTGGGAGCAGGGCGACAGCAAAACGCTGTTCGCCAACCCGCAGACCACGGAACTGAAGCAGTTCATCTCCTCCGTGCGCGGCCTCAACTGATAAGGACTTAACAATGGATATCGCACGCTTTCCGCAAATCAACCCGCCCCAGCGCCTGCTGATGGGGCCGGGCCCGATCAACGCCGACCCGCGCGTGCTGCGCGCCATGTCGAGCCAGCTGATCGGCCAGTACGATCCGGCCATGACCCACTACATGAACGAGGTGATGGCGCTCTATCGCGGGGTGTTCCGCACCGAGAACCGCTGGACGATGCTGGTGGACGGCACTTCCCGCGGGGGGATTGAAGCCATTCTGGTCTCCGCCATCCGCCCGGGAGATAAGGTGCTGGTGCCGGTCTTTGGCCGCTTTGGTCATCTGCTGTGCGAAATTGCCCGCCGCTGCCGCGCGGAGGTGCATACCATCGAGGTGCCGTGGGGCGAGGTGTTCACCCCCGACCAGGTGGAGGATGCGATTAAGCGTGTTCGTCCGCGCCTGCTGCTGACCGTGCAGGGCGATACCTCCACCACCATGCTCCAGCCGCTCGCCGAGCTTGGCGCGATCTGCCGCCGCTACGACGTGCTGTTTTATACCGACGCCACCGCGTCGCTCGGCGGCAACGCGCTGGAAACCGACGCCTGGGGACTGGATGCGGTATCGGCCGGGATGCAGAAGTGCCTCGGCGGCCCGTCGGGCACCTCGCCGATCACCCTGAGCGCGCGCATGGAGGAGGCGATCCGCCGCCGTAAATGCGTTGAGGAGGGCATCCGCACCGACGCCCACCGCGATGGCGACGAGGAGATGATCTACTCCAACTATTTCGATCTCGGCATGGTGATGGACTACTGGGGGCCGGAGCGCCTTAACCACCATACCGAAGCCACCACCGCGCTGTTTGGCGCCCGCGAGTGCGCGCGTCTGATCCTGCAGGAAGGGCTGGATAACGGCATCGCGCGCCATAAGCTGCACGGCGATGCGCTGCTGAAGGGCATTCAGGCGATGGGGCTGGAGACCTTCGGCGACCTGAAGCACAAGATGAACAACGTGCTGGGCGTGGTTATCCCGCAGGGCGTCAACGGCGACCAGGTGCGTAAGCTGATGCTGGAGGATTTCGGGATTGAAATCGGCACCTCGTTTGGCCCGCTGCACGGCAAAGTGTGGCGCATTGGCACCATGGGCTACAACGCGCGCAAAGACTGCGTGATGACCACCCTGAGCGCGCTGGAGTCGGTGCTGAACTACCTGAAATTCACCACCACGCAGGGGGCCGCCATGCAGGCCGCGTGGGACCACTATCGTCGCGAGACGCCGCAATGAGCCCGGCGGCAGAACGGGTGATGGCGCGCGCCGACGCGCTGGCCGCCATCAGCGAAACCCCGGATGCGCTGACGCGGGTCTATCTCTCCACCCAGCATCTGCAGGCCAACCAGCTGGTGGGGCAGTGGATGAGCCAGGCGGGAATGACCGTCTGGCAGGACAGCGTGGGCAACATCTGTGGACGCTATGAGGGCGCGCAGGAAGGGGCGCAGGCGGTGCTGCTCGGCTCGCATCTCGATACCGTGCGCAATGCCGGGCGCTACGACGGCATGCTCGGCGTGCTTGCCGCCATTGAGGTGGTGGACAGCCTGCACCAGCAGGGGGTGCATCTGGCCCAGGCCATTGAGATTGTCGGCTTTTGCGACGAAGAGGGAACCCGCTTCGGCATTACGCTGTTAGGCAGCCGGGGGCTGACGGGCACCTGGCCGCAGGGCTGGCTGGAAAAAGCCGACGCCAGCGGGATCAGCGTGGCGCAGGCGATGACCCTGATGGGGCTCGATCCTGCCCGCGTGCTGCATGCCGCGCGCCGTCAGGAGGATTTCAGCGCCTATCTGGAGCTGCATATTGAGCAGGGGCCGTGCCTTGAGCAGGAGGCGCTCGCCCTTGGCGTGGTGGAAGCCATTAACGGCGCGCGCCGTCTGAACTGCCGCTTTACCGGCGAGGCCGGGCACGCGGGAACCGTGCCGATGCTCCACCGTAGGGACGCGCTGGCCGCCGCCGCCGAGTGGATGGTTATCATTGAAAACGCTACCCGACAACAGGGCGGCAACCTGGTGGCGACGGTTGGCGAACTGCGCTGCCTGCCGGGGGCGGTGAACGTGATCCCCGGCGAGGTACAGCTCTCGCTGGATATTCGCGGGCCGCAGGATGCGCCGCTGGATCGGTTGCTTAACGACCTGCTGGAACATGCGCAGGCGATCGCCTCGCGTCGCGGTCTGGACTTCAGCGCCGAGGAGTTTTACCGCATTGCCGCCACGCCGTGCGATATCCACCTGCAAAACGTGCTGGGAGAGGCCGTCACATCGGTACAGGGGCGCTCGCTATCGCTGCCCAGCGGTGCGGGACACGACGCGATTGCCATCGCGGAATGCTGGCCGGTCGGCATGCTGTTTGTGCGCTGCAAAGGGGGCGTCAGCCACCATCCGGCGGAATCGGTGATGGCTGAAGATGTCGCCCTGGCGATTGAGGCGTTTTCGCGAGCGGTGATCCAGCTGGCGAACCGCGTTACTCCAGCCCCAGCGTATATTGCGCAATCTTAAAGTAGATAATCAGCCCGGTGCCGTCGATAAGCGTCGCGATAAACGGCGCGGAGACGACCGCCGGGTCAATGCCGCAGCGCTTGAGCACCATCGGGATCACGGACGACACAATCGCACTCCAGAGCGTAATGCACACCAGCGTCAGGCTGACGATAAGCGTAATTTCCAGCCCAATCCCCATCATCCAGGCGCGAATGCACCCGGCGATACCGAGCGTGGCGGCAATCATCAGCGAGGTGGTCATCTCTTTACGCAGCACGCGGCCAACGTCGCGCAGACGAACTTCCCCCAGCGCCATGGCGCGCACAAGCGTGGAGGTGATCTGCGTCCCGCTGTTGCCGCCCGTGCCGATCAGCAGCGGAATAAAGAACGCCAGCGCGATGGCGGACTCCAGCGCCTCTTCAAAATGCTGGATCACCGAACTGGTGTAGGCCTCCGCGACAAACAGCAGCAGCAGCCAGACGGAGCGTTTCTTCCACAGGCTATACGGGCTGGTGTCCAGATAGGGCTTCTCCAGCGGCAGCGTCGCCCCCTGAAGCTGGGCGTCTTCGGTGACGTCATCTTCCAGCAGATGGGCGATTTCGCGCTCGGTCAGGCAGCCGACGAGCTTGCCGTGGGTGACCACGGGCACCACATCCGCGCCGCCGTGCGCCAGCAGTCCGGCAACGTCGGCACGTTCATCCTCCGGTTTGACCTGCAAAAACTGCGAAATCATCAGCGATTTCACCGGCTGTACCGTATCGGCGGTTTGCAGCAATTTACGCACGGCAATCATGCCCGCCAGGCGGCCATTGTCTTCAATAAAAATATGAGACGGAATATCGTCGTCTTTTAATTTTTCGAAGAATTGCTCGCGCGCCAGCGCCACGCATAATGAAATATCGAGGACAATAAAATCGGTATTCATATATTGCGCGATCGCGCTGTCATTGAATGCCAGGTTCTGGTTGTGAATAGCGTAAGACATAGTGAATTCCCTTTGAATAATAACATCTCTCAGGGGCGAGCAAGACAGGGCATGTCGAAGAGGAGATCCCCACGTCCTGGGTTCAGCACTGTACACCGTATCCCACGAGGGAAGTTATACTGACAAAGCCTTGATTCGACAGTGCCTGTTTTACCCTGTGTCGGTTCTCTCGAACCTACCAGAGCGATAACGTGTATTTGTACAGGAGCCTCGCCATAACGAGATCGTTGTAAAACGTGAGGAATAATACGCTTATTTAAATTTACCGCTCAGAAAATTAAATAATGTTTAAGAACGGTTTAAGCGATTATTTTTAATAAAATGTTGAGGGTTTATTTAGGTTAATTCATTTCTAATGGAGGATTAAATAATCAACGGAGGAGAGGATAATGGCGTGGTTTGATAATCTGCTGAATCATTTTGCGCTGTATCCTGCACATCTTTTCGCGCTGTTATTTGTGATGGCGCTGAGTAAATCGACGGTGCTAGTCTCCTCCGTGCTGCCGCCCGCCTCGGTGATGCTGCTGGCGGGCATTACCGTCAGCCAGGCGAGCATGCATCCTGCGCAGGCGTGGCTGGCCGTGGTGTTGGGGGCAACGGCGGGTTCGGTGCTGAACTACCATATCGGCCAGCTGATGGGGCACACCCGGCTGGTCACGCGTTTCACCTCAAAGCATGCCGATAAGTTCTTGCGGGTACAGCATCAGCTGCAAAAGAACGGCGTTATCGTGCTGTTTACGTCGCGCTTCCTGGCGGTGCTGCGCTACATCGTGCCGCTGGCGGCGGGAATGCTCAGGCTGAATGCAGTCAAGGTCTATGCCGTCAGCCTGCTTTCCGCCTGCGCATGGGCGGCGCTGTATGTCAGCATCGTCACCAGCATCAGCGCCTTTTGAATTACAAACTCCCCATTCCGCCGTCGACCAGCAGCTCGGTTCCCACCGTGTAGCTCGACTCTTCGGAGGCCAGATAGAGCGCGGCTTTTGCCAGCTCCGTCGTCGAGCCCATTCTGCCGAGCGGCACCAGCTTGATGATCTCCGCCATCATCGCGTTAAGCACCTCGTCGCTTAAGCCCGTTTTGGTAAACGCCGGGGTCTCCACCGGACCGGGGCTCAGGCCGTTGACGCGGATCCCGCGCGGCAGCAGCTCCGCCGACAGCGTGCGCGCCAGCGACAGCAGGGCGGCCTTGCTCGCGGCATACACGCTGCTGGTCGGCAGGCCGATACGCGCACTCACCGAGCCGCAGAGGATCACCGACGACGGGTTATTCAGCAGCGGCAGCAGCGCCTGAATTAAAAAGAACGGCCCCTTCAGGTTGATGCCCATCAGGCGGTCCCACGCCTCCTCCTGCCAGGCTTCCAGCGGCGCGTGCGTCACGTCACCGGCGTTGAGAAACACCGCGTCCAGGCGTGGCCAGCGGGCGGCGAGGGTTTCCGCCAGCGCTTTTTGCGAGGCGATATCTCCCGCATCGGTCGGGATCACCCAGGCCTTATCGCCAAGAATACGTTCTGCTTCGGCGAGGGTGTCCGGGTTGCGTCCGGTCACGGCGACGCGCGCGCCTTCGGCGATAAACGCCTGCGCGGTGGCAAGACCGATGCCGCTAGTGCCGCCGGTAATCAGCGTATATTTATCTGTTAAACGACCCATGTTCTTCTCCTGAAATGTCTCTGGAGAAAGCACTATAGAAACGTTAGTATCGAAAGGAAACCAGGTACCAAATGGATACTAAAGAGGCAAGAGGTGTGCTATGGCAGAAATGCTGGAGGTGTGCTGTGAAAAAAAATCTGAGGCGTATACCTGCCCGATGACGCAGTTTGTGAACCTGATTTCCGGTAAATGGGCGATCCCCATTTTGTACCGTCTGATTGTGTTCAACACGCCCGTACGCTTTGGCGATCTGCTGCGGGCGGCCACACCCATCACTCAGAAAGAATTGACCAAGCAGCTACGCCTGTTTGAGCAGCGCGGGCTGGTGACGCGGACGGTCTACCTGGAGATCCCGCCGCGCGTGGAGTATCAGATCACCGCGCTGGGGTTAACCCTGCAGGACGCACTCTCCCCGCTGGCCGCCTGGATGAGTGAGTACGGCGACCAGCTTGAGCGTTAGGCTACTGTTTTGCGTAGCGCGGTGCCGGAATGCCGGTGCGCGCGCTGTTGAACAGCTCAAGACGCGCCGCTTCGTAGCGATCCCACAGGCCGGCGTCATGCATCGGCGGGATAGTGATCGGTTCACCCTGATCCAGACCCGCCAGCGATGCATCCACCATATCGTCGGTGGTCATCACCGATCCTTCCGGCAGATCGTTCACCGTGACGCCCGAATGGCTCCAGATTTCTGTCGCCGTGGCGGCGGGCAGCACGGCCTGAATGCGCACGCTGCTGTCGGCAAATTCTTCCTGTAACCCACGGGTAAAGCTCAACACCCACGCCTTGGTGGCGCTGTAGAGCGCGCTGCCCGCCCGGACGTGCAGGGCCAGCACGGACGCGATATTGATCAGCGTGCCGCGATTGTTCTGCGCCAGGCGCGGCAGGATGGCGTAGGTCAGACGCATCAGCGCCGTGGTATTCAGGGTATTAATGGCCTGATGCTGCGCCACATCGCCCGCGAGGAACGGCGCCATCTGCGCGGTGCCCGCGTTGTTAATGAGCGTATCAATGGCGGTATTGCTGCGCAGCGCCTCTTCCACGGCGCGGATCCCGGCTTCATCGGTAAGATCGGCCACCAGAATATCGACGGCCACGCCGTAGCGCGCGCGAAGGTCGGCGGCAAGGGTGTTCAGGCGATCTTCGCGACGTGCGACCAGCACCAGGTTAGCGCCGCGCGCGGCAAGACGGTCGGCATAAACGGCACCAATCCCGGAAGAGGCGCCCGTAATCAGGGCGGTGGTGATTTGCGTAGTCATCGTGTGTTACCTCAGGGCAAAGTGGGTTATTTGGTTTCAAGATGAAACTGAATAAACTCTCCGCTATTTGGTTTTATAATGCAACCATATTTGCGAGCATTTTGTGCTGTTGCCGTCGGGAACGATCAGGATGGGAGTTTTGCCACGATCTCTTCAGGCGTCAGTTCGCGGCCATCGTCGGCAATAAGCGCCAGTTTGCGCAGGGGTTTGCGCTGTTCGGTATCGACCAGCACGGTGCCGCATTCGTTATCCGCGAACAAAAATTCATTGCCCCACTGGGAGAGGGCAACCAGCACCGTTTGCAGGGCACGCCCCTTGTCGGTCAGGACGTATTCCTGCCAGGCGCTGCCGTCGGACGCGGGCTGAAGCCGGAGGATGCCTTCGTCGACCAGCAGTTTCAGCCGCGTGGTCAGCATGTTTTTCGCGATGCCGAGGCTTTTCTGGAACTCGCCGAAGCGTTTAATCCCGCGCAGCGCGTCGCGCACAATCAGCAGCGACCACCAGTCGCCGATGATATCCAGCGAACGGGCGACGGGGCAGGTGCTCTCTTCGAGGCGGGTACGTTTCACGGTCAATTCTCCGGTGGGGTGTGGTTTTATTATAAAACTTATTGGTGCACACCGTAAGCACGTTAATCATCAGTTTGAGAAATGCTTCCCGGAAAATTGTCACGAATCTGTCACACTGAACGCGACATTTTAAAACGAGTGAGGAATTAGGGATGAGAAAAGCACTACTCGCGCTGGCAGTCGCCGGTTCCATTTCAGCAACGTTTGGCGTGCAGGCGCAAGAGACGCCGGAAGGGTATCAGCTGGAGCAAGTTTTAATCATGAGCCGTCATAACCTGCGCGCGCCGCTCGCCAATAACGGCAGCGTGCTGGAGCAGTCCACGCCGAAGCAGTGGCCGGAGTGGGAGGTGCCGGGCGGTCAGCTCACCACCAAGGGCGGCGTGCTGGAAGTCTATATGGGCCATTACATGCGCGAGTGGCTGGCGCAGCAGGGGATGGTGAAGACGGGAGAATGTCCTGCTGCGGATAGCGTTTATGCTTACGCCAACAGCCTGCAGCGTACCGTCGCGACCGCGCAGTTCTTCATCACCGGCGCGTTCCCGGGCTGCGACGTTCCCGTGCACCATCAGGAAAAAATGGGCACCATGGATCCGACCTTCAATCCGGTGATAACCGATAACTCGCCGGAATTCCGTGAAAAAGCGCTCAAGGCGATGGAGACCGAGCGGCAGAAAATGCAGCTGGGCGAAAGCTATAAGCTGCTGGAGCAGATGACGAACTACGCGGATTCTCCGTCCTGCAAAGAGAAAAAGGTCTGCTCGCTGGCTGACGCGAAAGATACCTTCAGCGCCGACTATGAAAAAGAGCCTGGCGTATCCGGCCCGCTGAAGGTGGGTAACTCGCTGGTGGACGCGTTCACGCTGCAGTATTACGAAGGCTTCCCGGCCGACCAGGTAGCCTGGGGCGAAATCAAAACCGACCAGCAGTGGCGCGTGCTGTCGAAGCTGAAGAACGGCTATCAGGACTCGCTGTTTACCTCCACCGAAGTGGCGCAAAACGTGGCGAAACCGCTGGTGAAATATATCGATAAAACGCTGGTCACCGAACAGGCAAAAGCGCCGAAAATCACCCTGCTGGTGGGGCATGACTCGAACATCGCTTCCCTGCTGACGGCCCTGGATTTCAAACCGTACCAGCTGCACGACCAGCAGGAGCGCACCCCGATTGGCGGCAAGATTGTTTTCCAGCGCTGGCATGACAAAAATGCCAACCAGGAGCTGATGAAAATTGAGTATGTCTACCAGAGCTCAGAGCAGCTGCGTAACGCCAGCGTCCTGTCGCTGCAGTCGCCCGCGCAGCGCGTGACGCTGGAGCTGAAAGGCTGCCCGGTGGATGCGAACGGCTTCTGTCCTGTCGATAAATTCAATGCGGTGATGAATAACGCGGCGAAGTAAAGGAGAACCCCCCGCTGCGGCGGGGGGAAACGCTTAGACGTTTTTACGTTCGATGGTTTGCTCGCCCCAGAAGAGCGAGTCTTTATCCGTTTTTTCGAAGGCGCGCACCAGCACCTCATCGTTACCTTCCTCCCAAATCTGCTCGGCCAGCTTTTCATCGTACTTCGCGACTTCAAAGATAGCTTCGGCAATCTCCGGAGAGGTGTTGCGTAAACTTGCCCATTCGCCCACGTGGTGAGCTTTGGATTCTTGAGTTGGCATGCTTGTCCTCCTGTTGGGTGTTAGCCGTTCAGTTTTTTGGCCAGACCCGCGACGTATTCACCCTGATAGCGGGCGATAGACAGTTCTTCATTGCTTGGCTGACGTGAGCCATCCCCACCGGCAATGGTGGTTGCGCCGTACGGCGTACCGCCACGCACCTGGGAAATGTCAAACAGCTCCTGGGCGCCGTAGCCAATCGGCACAATCACCATCCCGTGATGAGCAAGGGTAGTCCAGGTTGAGGTAATCGTCTGCTCCTGACCGCCGCCGGTGCCGGTAGAGCTGAATACGCTGGCGAGTTTGCCGTAGAGCGCCCCGGATGCCCAAAGTCCGCCGGTTTGATCGAGGAAGGTGCGCATCTGGCCCGACATATTGCCGAAGCGGGTCGGGGTGCCGAAGATGATGGCATCATAGTCCGCCAGCTCCTGCGGGGTGGCGACCGGGGCGTTTTGCGTTTTCCCCCCGGCTTTCAGGAAGGCTTCCGCCTGCATGGTTTCCGGTACGCGTTTCACCACAACCTCAACGCCATCAACCCTGTTCGCACCTTCTGCTACCGCGTGAGCCATGGTTTCAATGTGTCCATACATGGAATAATAGAGCACCAGAACTTTTGCCATTTTGCATCACTCCTCGTTGGTTTTTCTGACAGCGGATCGCTGCGTTCTTTTAAAGATATGCCATCACAGCCAGACTGCAAAAATGAACGGCATTTCTTTGATTTATAACAATATGGTTACAAAAAGGCTTTGTAGCAAAATGAAACAACTTTTTGGCAGCAGATTTTTGAAATGATAAGAAAGGTTTATGAATCGCCGCCGCGTCATCTCACCCGAAAGGCTGAGTTCATGTTGCAGAATATTACCTGCGGCTTGCCGGATAGCGGCATTCCACTAAGCTTAGTTTCACGCGGCACAGATAAAGGCACTGTCCTTGTGTTGCGAGGTGAAAGAATCCTCTTTTACTGAATGCAATATGATGTCTAATGTTTCACATTCTGGAGGTTAGAGATGGCAAACCATCGTGGTGGTTCAGGTAATTTCGCAGAAGACCGTGAAAGAGCATCAGAAGCAGGCCGTAAAGGTGGCCAGCATAGCGGGGGCAACTTCAAGAATGACCCGCAACGCGCATCTGAAGCTGGCAAGAAAGGGGGGAAAAACAGCCACGGCAGCAGTAAGTAACACGCCGGGTTGAACCCCTGCCGCCGGGATCTCCCGGCGGTTTTTTTATTTCTGCAACATTGAACTGTAACCAAAGGCAACGCACACTAGGGAATTGATCTTAACTGCGAGTGCCGCATGTCTGTTTCACGCTTCAAATTCTCCGTTAAACCGCAGGAAGCCATCCTGATTCTCATCACCATGTTCTGGGGCGGGACGTTTCTGGCCGTTCAGTACGCGGTGACCCTCAGCGATCCGTTCTTTTTTGTTGGCCTGCGCTTTGCGACGGCGGCGCTTGCCGTGGGGCTGATTTCGCTTAAAACGCTGCGGGGGCTGACGCTCAAAGAACTTAAGGCCGGCGTGGCGATTGGGGTGGCGATAGCGATGGGCTACAGCCTGCAGACATGGGGATTGCAGACCATCTCCAGCAGTAAATCCGCGTTTATCACCGCCATGTATGTGCCGCTGGTGCCGCTGCTGCAGTGGCTGTGCCTGGGGCGGCTGCCGGGGCTGATGTCCTGTATTGGCATCGTGCTGGCGTTTATCGGCCTGATCTTACTGGCCGGGCCGGAAAACAACCTGCTTGCGCTGGGGCCGGGCGAAATCATCACCCTGATAGGGGCGATTGCCATTGCGGCGGAAATTATTCTGATTAGCGCCTGGGCGGGCAAGGTCGACGTCAAGCGGGTAACGGTGGTGCAGCTCGCCACGGCGTCGCTGGTGGCGTTTGCGACGATGGTGCCGGCAGGTGAGTCCGTGCCGCCGATGTCCACCGGCCTGGTGGTGGTCGCACTGGGGCTGGGTATTTTCAGCGCCATTATTCAGGTCACCATGAACTGGGCGCAGCGCAGCGTATCGCCAACCCGCGCGACGGTGATTTATACCGGCGAACCGGTCTGGGCGGGGATTTTCGGACGCATTGCAGGTGAGCGTTTGCCGCTTCTGGCGCTGGTGGGAGCGGCATTTATTGTCGCCGGGGTGCTGGTGAGCGAGTTAAAGCTCAGAAAACGTCGGAGTGAGGTCAGGGATTTGACGGCAAAAGAAGGTTTAGATTGAAAAAATGGACAGGCTTATTTACGATGTGTACGGATAAATACCGTACACGGTGATGTAAACCATGCCAGCACTTAAAAAACAGCGTATCGATCTTCGCTTAACGGACGAAGACAAAACAATGATTGAAGAAGCGGCGGCGATGACGAACCAAACGATCACCCAGTTTATGGTGAACAGTGCGTCAGAGCGTGCTGCAGAGGTCATTGAGCAGCACCGTCGTCTCGTATTAAACGAAGCATCATGGAATGCGGTGATGGATGCCATCGACAATCCGCCTGAGCCAAATGAACGCCTGAAACGAGCAGCAAAACGGCTTCGAAACATGGAGTGAAGCGCCGTGGAGAATCTCACGATCGAAATGTTATCAGAGGGAACCGATTATGACTTCGAGGATTTTGATTGTGGCGAACCCTCGCTAAATGCCTTCCTTGCTGAACATCTGGTGCGTCAGCACAATGGGCGTATTTTACGAGCCTACCTGCTTAAAGAGCGCGATCGTCCGCGAGTCCTGGGTTATTACACTTTATCGGGAAGCTGTTTTGAAAGAGCGATGCTTCCTTCTAAGACTCAGCAGCGCCGAATCCCTTATATCAACGTACCCAGCGTGACGCTGGGACGTCTGGCTGTAGATAAAACACTACAGGGAAACGAGTGGGGAACAACGCTCGTTGCGCATGCTATGCGCGTTGTCTACCTGGCTTCACAGGCTGTGGGGGTACACGGAATATTTGTTGATGCCCTTAACGAGCGGGCAAAACGATTTTATCTGAAGCAGGGCTTTATCCCGCTGACAGCTGAAAACAGCCATTCTTTGTTCTTCCCTACAAAATCTATCGAACGGCTGTTTGAGCAAGAGTGATTGCTTTATTACCTGTTGTTCTGAAGGAATGTACACGTCGGGTAAGGCCTGGCCGTCACCCGACATGTAGATTTCACGAATCCTGATGCACCACGGCGCCCTGCGGCGCGGCGACCATCCGGCGGCTCAGCAGGGCGTTAAGCAGAATTGCCCCAAAGGTCGCCGTGCCAATCCCGCCAATCGTAAACCCGCCCAGCGTCAGGGCAAAATCGCCTGCGCCCAGCACCAGCGTGACCGCCACCATAATCAGGTTGCCGTTCTGGCTGAGATCGACGCGATGCTGCACCCAGATGCGCGCGCCGGCCACGGCGATCAGCCCAAACACCACAATCGATGCCCCGCCGATGACCGGGGACGGAATGGTGTGGATCAGCGCGCCGAACTTCGGTGAGAAGCCGAGCAGCATCGCCATCACCGCCGCCGCCACGAAGACCAGCGTCGAGTAGACCTTGGTTACCGCCATCACGCCGATATTTTCGGCATAGGTGGTGACGCCGCTGCCGCCTACGGAACTGGAGAGCATGGTCGCCAGACCGTCACCGACGAACGCGCGGCCCATGTACGGATCCATGCTGCGCCCGGTCATCCCCGCAACCGCCTTCAGGTGGCCTAAGTTCTCCGCCACCAGGATCACCGCCACCGGTGCGATAAGCATCATCGCCTGGGTGTTAAAGGTGGGCGAGGTCACCTTCGGCAGGCCGAACCAGGCGGCCTGATGGAGCAGCGTAAAGTCAACCGGCTTGCCCAGACCGAAAACATTAGCCAGCAGGGCGTAGACCAGACAGGCGACAATCAGCCCAACCAGGATCAGCAGACGCTGGATCATGCCCCGCGTGAACACCGCCACCAGGCCGATGCACAGCACCGTGATCACCGCCATCCAGCTTTCAAACGGCGAGGCGGAGACGCTCCTGACCGCAATTGGCGCGAGGTTGAGGCCAATTGCCATCACCACGGCGCCCGTCACGACGGGAGGCATCATTCGCTCTATCCAGCGCGTGCCGATTTTCATCACCACCAGACCAATCAGGGTGTACACCAGGCCGCAGGCAATGATGCCGCCGAGGGCCACGCTCAGGTTGGGGTTGATCCCCTGGCCGTTAAACCCGGTGGTGGCGATGACAACGCCGACAAAGGCGGCGCTGGAGCCGAGATAGCTGGGCACGCGCCCGCCGGTGACGAAAAAGAACAGCAGCGTGCCGATACCCGACATCAGAATAGACAGGTTGGGATCGAGTCCCATCAGCATCGGCATCAACACCGTGGCGCCAAACATGGCGACCGCGTGCTGAACGCCCATCACCATCGTCTGCCCGAGCGGGAGACGTTCATCCGGCGCGACCACGCCTGCTTCTGTGGAGGTCGATTTCAACTGCCAGTGGGGAAATCCGAACATGGTCTGTCTCCTTAAGGCGGGTTAACAGGCGGGTCGCATAAGCGCGTGGTAGCCGCGGTCAAACCACACCAGCCCTTGCGGCGCGGGGTGGCGAATAATCGAAATAATGTCGCAAAACAGAATGTCGTGGGTGCCGACGCTCACCACCTGGCTGATGCGGCAGTCAAACGAGGCCAGCGCATCTTCCAGACGCGGACAGCCCGTGTCGCCCGTCTGCCAGCGGGCAGCGGCAAAGCGTTCCGCCATCGGCGTTTTACCGCCAAACAGGTTAGATAAAGGCTCCTGTCCGGCGCTCAGGGTATTCACGCAAAGGGTGCGGTTTTCGCTAAACGTTGGCCAGACGGACGCACCGCGGTTCAGGCACACCAGCAGGGTGGGCGGTGAATCCGTGACGCTGCACACCGCGCTGGCGGTGAAGCCTGCCATCCCCGCCGGGCCGTCGGTGGTGATGATGTTGACCGCCGCGCCAACGCAGGCCATGGCGTCGCGAAAGGTTTGTTTATCCGGTGATGTCATCATCGCTCCTTACGCCAGCCCGCAGGCATCGTCAAAGTCCAGGCGCGGCAGGCGCCCGTAAAGTTTGCGGGTATCGCCATAGCCTATGTTGATCAGCAGATTGCTTTTAAGCGTCGTGCCGGTGAAAAAGGCTTCGTCGACCTTCTGGCGGTCAAATCCCGACATCGGGCCGGTGTCCAGCCCCAGGGCGCGACAGGCGAAAATCAGGTAGGCGGCCTGCATTGAGCTGTTGCGAAAGGCGGTCTCTTCCGCATGCGCGGGGCTGGTGGTGAACCAGCTCTTTGCATCGCCGTGCGGGAACAGCTCGGGCAGGCGCTCGTAGAACTCACCGTCCCAGGCGACAATCGCCGTGACCGGGGCGGTGAGCGTTTTCTCGAGGTTGCCGCTGGAGAGCGCCGGGCGCAGCTTCTCTTTTCCCTCCGCGCTTCGCACAAACACAATTCGCGCCGGGGAGCAGTTGGCGGACGTGGGCCCCCATTTCATCAGGTTGTAGATTTCGCGCAGCGTTTCGTCGCTGACGGGCATATCCTGCCAGCCGTTATGGGTGCGGGCGCCGGTGAACAGCGTTTCCAGCGCGGCGGGGGTAATGGCTTCGCTCATTTAAGCTCCTTATAAAGCGGGTTCCGGGCTGTGCAGTAGGCTGGCCAGCCCGTTCAGCAGCAGGGTATTGAAGGTATCCGGCTCGGTGACGTTGCAGGCGTGCCCGCCCTGGCGCATCACCGCGCTGCGGCTGTGCGGGATCGCCGCCTGCAGTTCCGACGAGCAGACGGAGGGCACCAGCATGTCGTCGGCGGAACAGATGATCTGTACCGGACAGCGTATGCGCGCGGCATGGCGGCTGAAGTCGGCCTTTTTCAGGGCGCTGAGCCTGTGCAGCAGGTTGGTTTTACCCTGGAAATGGGCCAGCGCCAGCGCTTCTTCGGCCTCCAGACGGGGGGCGCGGGCGGCCATCCAGTCCGCAGGGTAGAGAAACAGCGGCTGCGCCTCGACCCACGCCTGCGCGCCGCCGTAATGCAGCAGGCGCTCGCGGATCTGAAAGCAGCGGCGGGTGTGGGGATTGAGGGTCAACCAGCCGTTAACGCACACCAGCGCGGTGAGGGCGTCGGGCCTGTCGAGGGCCAGCTGCAGGCCGACCAGCGCCCCCAGCGCGTGACCCACGACGCTGTAGCGGACAATCCCGGCTTCAGCCAGCGCCTGGGCCAGCTCGTCCGCCATCTGCGCAAGGCTGTACCCTTCCGGCAGGGTGGCGGGGTTATTGCCCGTTCCCCGCTGGTCATAGCACACCACCTGATACTCCGGCTCCAGCGCGGCCAGCTGGGGCAGCCAGTAGCTGCCGCTGCCGCCGAGACCGGAAATAAAGACCACCACGGGCGCGCCCTCGTACGGGGGCGGCGAGACGGAAAGTTTCATACCTGCCTCACTTCGCGATGTGCGCAACGGTGGCGATTTCAACCAGCGCCTCTGGCTTCACCAGCCCGCACTGAATGCAGAACCGCGCCGGTTTATCGCCGGGGAAGAACTCGGCGTAAATCTCGTTAATCGCGGCGTAGTTTTTCCAGTCGGTGATAAAGATGCTGTTGAAGGTCACATCCTCCATCGTCCCACCCGCCGTTTCGATCACGGTTTTGATCGTCTCCAGCACGTGGCGGGTTTGCGCCTTTGGGTCGTTGATAAACACCACGTTGTTGTCTTTATCAAACGGCAGCGTGCCGGAGACATACACCACGCCGTCGGCGAGGGTGCCGGGAACAAACGGGGCAATCGGCGTGCTGGTGCCCGGCGGAATAATCACGGATTTTGGCATCAGGCGTCTCCTCAGGCGATACGGGCAAGCGGGGGAGTCAGGGCGTCGCAGAAATCATTGACGTTACTGACCCAGCCAAAAAAGGTTTCGATGTTGAACAGGGCCGCTTTCTGGGCGAATTCCGGCCCGGCCTGGTGGGTCGCGTCTTCCAGCACCACGCCAAAATACTCGAGGAAAAAGCCGTCGCGCAGGGTCGACTCCACGCAGACGTTGGTGGCGATGCCGGTGAACACCAGATGACGAATGCCCCGGCTGCGCAGCAGGCTGTCGAGCGGGGTGTTGAAAAAGCCGCTGTAGCGCGGTTTGGGCAGGACAATATCGCTCGCCTGCGGTACCAGCTCATCCACCAGCTGATAGTCCCAGCCGCCTTTCGCCAGCAGCTTGCCCTGCAGTTCGGGCCGTTTACGCATGGTTTTCAGGGCGTTCGACTTGTGGAAGTTGGGCGAGCCGGGGCCGCCGGCCTCGACGTACTGTTCATCCCAGCCGTTCTGGAACCAGATGATGAGCATGCCCGCGGCGCGCGCGGCGGCGACGGCGGTTTTAATGTTCTCGATCACCGGCCTGGTGGCGGAGACGTCGAACCCCGCCAGATCCAGATAGCCGCCCTGGCTGGCGTAGGCGTTTTGCATGTCCACCACGATCAGCGCGCTCTGCTGTGGCGCAAAGGTGATGGCTTCCGGGCGTGCGTTAAGGGTCGTCATTACGCCACCTCCTTCGTGACGGCAGGAATGTGGGCGCGGCACTGCATCAGCGGCTGGATGCGCTCGCCGAAGGTCTCCACGCCGGTGAGGAAATCGTCGAAGGTCAGCAGAACGCCTTCCGCACCGGGAACGGCCGCCACTTCGTCAAGCATTCTGGCGACGCTGGCGTACGAGCCGACCAGCGTGCCCATGTTGATATTGACGGCGGAGGTCGGGTCAGCCATCTGGCGGACGTTGGTATCCGCCCCGGAGCGGGTATCCTTCTGGCTCTGTTCGGTGAGCCAGCTCAGGGCCTCCTCGTCGGCGCCGTCCTTATAGCGCTCCCATTTGGCGCGCGCGGCGTCGTCGGTTTCGTCGGCGATCACCATAAACAGCACGTAGGAGCCCACGTCGCGCCCGGTTTTGTCGGCGGCCTCTTTCATGCGCGCGGCGGTCGGGGCGAAGGCGGCAGGCGTGTTCACGCCTTTACCGAAGCAGAAGTTGAAGTCGGCGTATTTCGCGGAAAACTCCATCCCCGCGTCGCTTTGTCCGGCGCAAATCACCTTCATCGGCACCGACGGCTGCGGGCTGACGCGGCAGTCGTTCATGGTGAAGAAATCGCCCTTGAAATCGCTTTTGCCGGTCCCCCACAGGTCGCGCAGCACCTGCACGTATTCGGTCAGGTAGTCGTAGCGACGCGAGAAGTACTCGTCACCCGGCCAGAGCCCCATCTGCTCGTACTCCGGTTTTTGCCAGCCGGTGACCAGGTTGACGCCAAAACGCCCGCCGGAGATGGAGTCGATGGTGGAGGCCATGCGCGCGACGATCGCCGGGGGCAGGGTGAGCGTGGCGGCGGTGGCGTAGATTTGGATCCGCGAGGTGACCGCGGCCAGCCCGGCCATCAGGGTAAAGGACTCCAGGTTGTGATCCCAGAATTCAGTTTTGCCGCCAAAGCCGCGCAGCTTGATCATCGAAAGCGCAAAGTCGAAATGGTAGTGCTCTGCTTTCTGCACGATGGCTTTATTGAGCTCAAAGGTCGGCATGTATTGCGGTGCAGTGGTCGAGATAAGCCAGCCGTTGTTGCCGATGGGTACAAATACGCCAATTTTCATCACGAACCTCTCTTCATTACGTCGCAGGTGTATCGGTGTTTTTGCAAAGGCGGTGCCAGTTTTGAAAATGGCTGTGTTATTAATGTGTTAATCAGAAGTTGGTAGATTGATGCGGCTAAATGTGGACTAACTGGTCAAAAACATTGCACAGAAAACAGGCATTCATGCGCGATCGGAGTGCAGGATGTCGTGGCGAGTCGGGGGTTTTGCTATGCTGAGGGCAACGCAGAATAAGGAGAGCGGGAATGGCACAAGGCGCAGTGAAAACACCAGGTAAACGTTCGCAGGCGGTGAGCGCCAAGAAGCAGGCGATCCTCAGCGCGGCGCTGGAGACTTTTTCGCAGTTTGGTATTCACGGCACGCGCCTGGAGCAGGTGGCGGAGCAGTCCGGCGTATCCAAAACCAATCTGCTTTACTATTACCCGTCGAAAGAGGCGCTCTATGTGGCGGTGATGCAGCAGATCCTCGATATCTGGCTGGCGCCCCTCAAAGCGTTCCGCGCGGAGCTGGCCCCGCTGGTGGCGATCAAAGAGTACATTCGCCTGAAGCTGGAGGTGTCGCGCGATTACCCGCAGGCGTCGCGACTGTTTTGTCTTGAGATGCTGCAGGGCGCGCCGCTGCTGCAGGCGGAATTAACCGGAGATTTAAAACAGCTGGTGGACGATAAGTCGGCCATTATTGCCGGATGGGTCGCCAGCGGAAAGCTGGCCCAGGTCGACCCGCATCATCTGATCTTTATGATTTGGGCCTCCACCCAGCATTACGCTGACTTTGCGGCCCAGGTTGAGGCGGTGACCGGTAAAACGCTCCAGGACGAGGCGTTTTTCCACAGCACCCTGGAAAACGTGCAGCGGATGATTATTGAAGGGATCCGCCTGCGCTAGTTCCCCCTCACCCCAGCCCTCTCCCTCAAGGGAGAGGGGGCCGTCCGCGCAGGTATTATTTTGTGGGGATCCCTCAGCCCGGCGGGAGAGGGCAGCTTAAGTCGCCCTCTTCACACTGCATCAGCGAGGCCAGAAACGCTTCGCGCTCCACGGTTTTTTCCGCCAGGCACTGGTTAACAATCATTGGCTGGACGCTCCCGCCTTCCGTCCCCGAACCGATAAACGCGCAGTCCGCATCGCGCAGGGTAATCCACGCCTGCTGCGCTTTTTTCAGCAGGTCGCGCTGAGGAGCTGCCGCGCGTTTGATGGCGGCCTGATACGTCTGGTTGAGTTTTTTATCGGCAGCCTGGTACTGCTGCGCGCTACAGGTATTCAGTTCAAGCTGGGTGGTCGCGTTGTCGCACTCGTCGGCCAGCGCGCTGGCGCTCATTAGCAGTGCCGCACTGGCGATAAGAAATCGTTTCATATACTCCCCAAAAAAATAAGGCTCCGTCTCCGGAGCCTTATTAACACAGCGTTAGCCTATTGTCATCAGACTGGCGTTACCGCCTGCCGCCGCGGTGTTGACGCTGAGCGAGCGCTCCACGTACAGACGCTCCAGCAGCAGGTTGGTTTCTCCGCGCGCAAAGCCCTGCACGGAAACGATGGCGCCGCTGCGGGCCGCAACCTGCTCGCACAGTTCGCGCAGCTGATCGGAATCACCGTGGTAGATCACCGCATCAAACGGCTGGGTCAGCAGGCTATCGGCTTTCGCGAAGCGAATGCGGGCCGAGACCGCTTTCGGCAGCTGTTTGGCGAGATCGCGATGCAGGGCATCTTCCGGCCACAGCACTTCACAGCCGGTTGCCATCGCGGCGGCCAGCTGCACCAGCGCGTCCTGCTCGTTATCGGCCACGCACAGCACGCGCTCGCGCGGCATCAGCGTCCAGGTGTTGCGCTCGCCGGTTGGCCCCGGCAGCAGACGCTGCGTGCCCGCCTGCGCCAGCTCGCCGTACTGCTTCGCGACGGCACGCAGTTCAGGACGTTTTTCTGCCCATGTAATGAGCGCCTCCAGCGGCTGCGTCAGCACGGTTTTCAGCTGCGCATCCACCGGATAGTCCGCATCCTGGCGTGCCAGGGTGACGCCCAGGGCGTTCTCCGGACGGTTCGCCAGCAGACGGTACAGGTAGAGCGGACCGCCCGCTTTCGGACCGGTGCCGGAAAGGCCTTCGCCGCCGAACGGCTGCACGCCCACGACCGCGCCAACCATGTTGCGGTTAACGTACAGGTTGCCCACTTTGGCGCTGCCGGTCACCTGCGCGATAGTCTCGTCGATACGGGTATGCACGCCGAGCGTCAGGCCATAGCCGGAGGCGTTGATCTGCTCAACCAGCTCGTTCAGGTTGTTACGGTTGTAGCGCACCACGTGCAGCACCGGGCCGAAGACCTCTTTTTTCAGCTCGTCGAAGCTTGCCAGCTCAATCAGCGTTGGCGGCACAAAGGTGCCGGTCCGCCATTCGCGGGCATCTTCGCTGTTCTCGCGGACCGCCTGGAACACCGGGCGGCCTTTCGCGCGCATGGTCTGAATGTGGTTTTCGATGTTGGCTTTGGCTTCCGCGTCGATCACCGGCCCGATATCGGTGGTGAGACGGCCCGGGTTGCCCATGCGGCATTCGGCCATCGCGCCGCGCAGCATCTTCAGCGTGTGGTCCGCCACGTCGTCCTGCAGGCACAGCACGCGCAGGGCGGAGCAGCGCTGACCGGCGCTGTCGAACGCGGAGGCCAGCACGTCGACCACCACCTGCTCGGTGAGCGCGGAGGAGTCAACGATCATGGCGTTCATCCCGCCGGTTTCCGCGATGAGCGGCGTAGGACGACCCTGCGCATCCAGACGGGTGGCAATGTTGCGCTGCAGCAGCGACGCCACTTCGGTCGAGCCGGTAAACATCACGCCGCGCACGCGGTTGTCGGAGGTCAGTTTGGCGCCGACGGTTTCACCGCGGCCCGGCAGCAGCTGAATCACGCCCGCCGGCACGCCGGCTTCCAGAAGAATGCTGATGCCCTGCGCGGCAATCAGCGGGGTCTGCTCTGCCGGTTTTGCCAGCACGCTGTTGCCTGCGGCCAGCGCGGCGGCAATCTGGCCGGTGAAGATCGCCAGCGGGAAGTTCCACGGGCTGATACAGACGACCGGACCCAGCGGACGGTGGGTTTCGTTATCGAAATCATCGCGCACCTGACCGGCGTAGTAGTGGAGGAAATCAACCGCCTCGCGCACTTCGGCAATCGCGTTGCTGAAGGTTTTACCCGCCTCGCGCACCAGAATGCCGATGAGCGACTGCATCTGATCTTCCATCAGCACCGCCGCGCGCTCCAGAATCGCGGCGCGCTCCTGCGGCGGCGTGGCAAACCAGATAGGGGCGTTGTTCACCGCGCTGTCCAGCGCCTGATCCACTTCCGCTTCGGTCGCTTCACGCGCGTAGCCGACGATATCCTTCGGCTCGGCCGGGTTGATCACCGGCTGCATTTCGCCGTCTGCAACGGGCTGCTCCAGCATCGGTTTGGCCTGCCACTTCTGCAGCGCGCTGTTGAGCAGGGCAGAGGAGAGGGACGCAAGACGGTGTTCGTTGGCGAGATCCAGACCCGCCGAGTTGACGCGGCCTTTGCCGTACAGCTCGCGCGGCAGGGCAATCTTCGGATGCGGCAGGCCAACCTGGCCTTCCTGCGCCGCCATCTTCTCAACGGCCTGCACCGGGTCGGCCACCAGCTCGTCCAGCGGCAGCGTGGTGTCGGCGATGCGGTTGACGAAGGAGGTGTTCGCGCCGTTTTCCAGCAGACGACGCACCAGGTACGCCAGCAGGGTTTCGTGCGTTCCCACCGGAGCATAAATTCGGCACGGGCGGTTCAGCTTGCCGTCCGCCACTTTACCGGTGACCTGCTCGTACAGCGGTTCACCCATGCCGTGCAGGCACTGGAACTCGTACTGGCCCGGATAGTAGTTTTGCCCGGCCAGGCTGTAGATCGCCGCCAGGGTGTGGGCGTTGTGGGTAGCGAACTGCGGATAGATCAGGTTCGGCACGCCGAGCAGCTTTTTCGCACAGGCGAGGTAAGAGACGTCGGTGTATACCTTGCGGGTATAGACCGGATAGCCTTCCAGCCCTTCCATCTGGGCGCGTTTGATTTCGCTGTCCCAGTAGGCGCCTTTCACCAGACGGATCATCAGGCGACGGCGGCTGCGGCTTGCCAGGTCAATCAGGTAATCAATGACGAACGGGCAGCGCTTCTGGTAGGCCTGGATAACGAAGCCAATGCCGTTCCAGCCTGCCAGCTCCGGCTCGAAGCACAGTTTTTCCAGCAGATCGAGGGAGATCTCCAGACGGTCGGCCTCTTCGGCGTCGATGTTAATGCCGATGTCATACTGGCGCGCCAGCAGGGTCAGGGACTTCAGGCGCGGGTAGAGTTCTTCCATCACCCGGTCGTACTGCGCGCGACTGTAGCGCGGGTGCAGGGCGGAGAGCTTAATGGAGATGCCCGGGCCTTCATAAATACCGCGACCGTTGGACGCTTTACCAATGGCGTGGATCGCCTGCTGGTAAGAAACCATGTAGGCCTGCGCGTCGGCGGCGGTCAGGGCCGCTTCGCCCAGCATGTCGTACGAGTAGCGGAAACCTTTATCTTCCAGCTTGCGGGCGTTCGCCAGCGCTTCGGCAATGGTTTCCCCGGTGACGAACTGCTCGCCCATCAGGCGCATCGCCATGTCCACGCCTTTGCGGATCAGCGGCTCGCCGCTCTTGCCGATGATGCGGTTCAGGGAGCGGGAGAGGTTGGCTTCGTTATGGGTGGAGACCAGTTTGCCGGTAAACAGCAGGCCCCAGGTTGCCGCGTTGACGAACAGCGACGGACTGCGGCCAATGTGGGAATGCCAGTTGCCGTTGCTGATCTTGTCGCGGATCAGCGCGTCGCGGGTGGCTTTATCCGGAATACGCAGCAGCGCTTCCGCGAGGCACATCAGCGCCACGCCTTCCTGAGAGGAGAGGGAAAACTCCTGCAGCAGGCCCTGAACCATCCCGGCGCGGCCGGTGGCGGTTTTCTGGTTGCGCAGCTTGTCGGCTAACTGATACGCCAGGCTGTGCGCCTGCGCGGCAATGGCTTCCGGCAGGCGGGCCTGCTCCAGCAGCATCGGTACGGCGTCGGTTTCGGCACGGCGGTAGGCGCCGGTAATGGCGGCACGGCTGACGGACTGCGGCAGGATCTGCTCGGCGAATTCAAGGAACGGCTGATGGTTCTCGTCGCCAGCGGCCGGGGCTTCTTCACTTTCGTTCGCCGCGCCGGCCAGCAGGGCAGGCAGCTCCGGCAGGCCCTCATCGCTCTCGAGTCTTTCGAGATAGTTAAAAATCGCCTGCTTAATTAACCAGTGCGGCGTGCGGTCAATGCGGGTTGCTGCGGTCTTAATCCGTTCGCGGGTTGCGTCATCCAGCTTAACCCCCATGGTGGTCATACCCATGCCAAAGCTCCTGTTGTTCTGTAATAGCGTTCTGTTGATAGCGTGAAATATCCACCATGTTGCAACTTTGTGCAACCGTGTTAAATGTGACCTGGTTTGCAACCCGGGAAATGAATGGATTGTTAACGAATAGTTAGCTGGGAAAACGCGCTGGCTTTTGTGCGGGAAGCCTGGTTTTATGCGGTAGTTAACACTTTTCAAAGGTGCAACCCGTAAAAGCGTGAGCGAGTGCAACCTATAGAAAACTCGTATCAAACCGGGGATGAAATTGATGTAAATGCAGTGTTAAATCGTTTGTCAGCGGAAGGCGCATACGGCAGGATAGCGCGCCCAACCGAAACACAAGATACATTCACCTCGTTCCGGTGATCATATAACAAGGCAGCCCGGATGGTTGTCGCTCGACATTTTGGAGAATTTGAATGGCTATTAGCACACCGATGCTGGTGACATTTCTCGTTTATATTTTTGGCATGATCCTGATAGGGTTTTTGGCGTGGCGTTCTACAAAGAACTTTGACGACTACATTCTGGGCGGACGCAGTTTAGGCCCGATGGTGACCGCACTCTCTGCGGGCGCCTCCGACATGAGCGGCTGGCTGCTGATGGGGCTGCCCGGCGCGATTTTCATCTCCGGTATCTCTGAAAGCTGGATCGCCATCGGTCTGACCGTCGGCGCGTGGATCAACTGGAAGCTGGTGGCAGGCCGTCTGCGCGTGCATACCGAGGCCAACAACAACGCCCTGACGCTGCCGGATTATTTCACCGGACGTTTTGAAGATAACAGCCGCATCCTGCGCATTATCTCTGCGGTGGTTATCCTGCTGTTCTTCACCATCTACTGCGCCTCCGGCATCGTGGCCGGCGCGCGTCTGTTCGAAAGCACCTTCGGCATGAGCTACGAAACCGCCCTGTGGGCCGGTGCGGCGGCGACCATCCTCTATACCTTCGTGGGCGGATTCCTGGCGGTAAGCTGGACCGACACCGTGCAGGCGAGCCTGATGATCTTCGCCCTGATCCTGACTCCGGTGATTGTGATTTTCACCGTTGGCGGCTTTGGCGAATCGCTGGAAGTGATCAAGCAGAAGAGCATCGAAAACGTCGACATGCTGAAAGGGCTGAACTTCGTGGCCATCGTCTCGCTGATGGGCTGGGGTCTGGGCTACTTCGGTCAGCCGCATATCCTGGCGCGCTTTATGGCGGCGGATTCTCACCACACCATCGTTCATGCCCGTCGCATCAGCATGACGTGGATGATCCTGTGTCTGGCGGGGGCGTGTGCGGTCGGCTTCTTCGGCATCGCGTACTTCAACAACAACCCGGCGCAGGCGGGCGCGGTGAACCAGAACGCCGAGCGCGTGTTCATCGAGCTGGCGCAAATTCTGTTTAACCCGTGGATTGCCGGTATTCTGCTCTCCGCAATCCTGGCGGCGGTGATGTCCACCCTGAGCTGTCAGCTGCTGGTTTGCTCCAGTGCGATCACCGAAGACCTCTACAAAGCCTTCCTGCGTAAAAACGCGAGCCAGAAAGAGCTGGTGTGGGTAGGGCGCTTTATGGTGCTGCTGGTGGCGCTGATTGCCATCGCGCTGGCGGCCAATCCGGAAAACCGCGTGCTGGGCCTCGTGAGCTACGCGTGGGCGGGCTTCGGTGCGGCGTTTGGTCCGGTCGTGCTGTTTTCCGTCATGTGGTCACGTATGACCCGTAACGGCGCGCTGGCGGGGATGATCATCGGTGCGGTGACCGTTATCGTCTGGAAACAGTTCGCGTGGCTGGGCCTGTACGAAATCATTCCGGGCTTCATCTTCGGCAGCATCGGCATCGTGGTGTTCAGCCTGCTGGGTAAAGCCCCGTCTGCCTCCATGCAGAAACGCTTTGCTGAAGCCGACGCGCATTACCACACTGCGCCGCCGTCTAAGCTCCAGGCAGAATAATTATTCTCGCTGCACAATGCAGGCCGGGTGAGCGCAAGCGCACCCGGCTTTTTTCTTGCCAAAATCCGTAATTTCCTGTGATATCCCTGTGCTTATAACAATGAGGATAGCGAAGCATGACAATCAAAACAGGGGTAATGGCAGCGGCATTATTGATGCTCGCTGGCTGCACGGCGCCATCGCAACATGCGGCGGTGGAGACCTGCAAGGCGGGTAACCAGATGCAGCAAACCACGCTCTATTTCGGCTTAAATCGTCCTGCCGGGGCGCAAATCACCAGCAACGAGTGGCAGCAGTTTGTCGATCAGGACGTGACGCCGCGTTTCCGCGATGGCTTAACGGTGTTTGACGCGCGCGGGCAGTGGCTGGGGAACGACGGGAAAGTGGCGCGTGAACCCAGCAAAGCGCTGATGCTGATCCACGGTAAGGATGCGCAGAGCGAGAAGAACATCGAAGCGTTACGCGGGATTTATAAATCCCGCTTCGCGCAGGAGTCGGTGATGCGCGTCGATCAGCCGGTGTGCGTGCAGTTCTAATAAAAACGGCGGGAAATCCCGCCGTTGTTGTTTTGTAGGCCGGGTAAGCGCAGCGCCACCCGGTATTGCATCAGAGCACCAACCCCGCAAAGCTCGCCGACAGCAGGCTCACCAGCGTCGCGCCGTACACCAGACGCAGACCAAACCGCGACACCACGTTCCCCTGCTGCTCGTTCAGGCCCTTAATCGCCCCGGCCACAATGCCGATGGACGCGAAGTTCGCGAAGGACACCAGGAAGACGGACAAAATGCCCAGCCCGCGAGGGGACATCTGATGCGCGATTTTTTGCAGCTCAATCATCGCCACAAATTCATTCGCCACCAGCTTGGTCGCCATAATACTGCCCGCGTTTAAGGCATCGCTCAGCGGAATACCCACCAGCCACGCCAGGGGATAAAATACATAGCCCAGGATCTGCTGGAAGCTCATGCCAAATACGCTGGAGAAGAGGGCGTTAACGGCGCTAATAAGCGCGATAAAGCCGATCAGCATGGCCAGAATAATCATCGCCACCTTAAAACCGGCCAGAATATACTCGCCGAGCATTTCGAAGAAGCTCTGCGATTCATGCAGTTTTTCCAGCTTGATATCCGGCTCCGCTTCCGGGCGCGCCGGGTTGATGACCGAGAGAATAATAAAGGTGCTGAACATGTTCAGAATCAGCGCCGCGACGACAAACTTGGCGTCGAGCATGGTCATATAGGCGCCGACAATCGACAGGGAGACCGTCGACATGGCCGTGGCCGCCATGGTGAACAGACGACGAGAGGAGAGATCGCCCAGCACGCCCTTGTAGGCAATGAAGTTTTCCGACTGACCGAGGATCAGCGAACTCACCGCGTTAAAGGATTCCAGCTTGCCCATACCGTTCAGTTTTGACAGCAGCGTGCCGATGACCCGAATAAAAATCGGCAGGATCCGCCAGTGCTGAAGAATACCAATCAGCGCGGAAATAAAAATAATCGGGCAAAGCACGCCGAGGAAAATGAACGCCAGCCCTTTTTCACCCATTCCGCCAAAGACGAAATTGGTCCCTTCCGAAGCAAATTTCAGCAGTGATTCAAAGAAGCCGGAAACATATTTAATCAGGAATAACCCGCTTTCGGCGTGCAGGAAAAAGAACGCCAGCGCAATTTCAATAACAATCAGCTGTAAAACATAACGAATGCGAATTTTTCGGCGGTCGAAACTTACCAGCCAGGCAAGCGCAAGAATAATCACCAGCGCCAGCAGGAAATGGACAATTTTAAACATAGTTAATTTTCACCAGGTGTTTGAGGCGGATATTTAGCCACAGCGCTGGTTAACCGTAAATGGGCAATTTTATTATAACTTATAAACTTAACGGTAACGTCGGCAACTATTAACAGGCTTTGCGTTTACAACTCGTCATCAAAACACCACACATTTCGCTTGTGTTTCTTTTCGCCGTAATGATAATCACTATCACAAGAATTTACCTTTCTTTGCATCAGTTGACCGCGATAAACATTTAAGGTGTCGGCATGTTTGTTCCATTTCTCATTATGTTACGTGAAGGGCTTGAAGCTGCCCTTATCGTGAGTCTCATCGCCAGCTATCTGAAGCGAACCCAGCGCGCACGCTGGATTGGCGTCATGTGGGTCGGGGTATTCCTTGCCGCGGCACTTTGTCTGGGCCTCGGTATCCTCATCAACGAAACCACCGGGGAGTTCCCGCAGAAAGAGCAGGAGCTGTTTGAGGGGATCGTCGCCGTAATTGCGGTGGTGATCCTGACCTGGATGGTGTTCTGGATGCGTAAAGTCTCCCGTAACGTGAAGGTGCAGCTGGAGCAGGCGGTGGATAATGCGCTGCAAAAGGGCAATAACCACGGCTGGGCGCTGATCATGATGGTCTTTTTTGCCGTCGCGCGTGAAGGCCTGGAGTCCGTTTTCTTCCTGCTGGCGGCATTTCAGCAGGACGTGGGGATCTGGCCGCCGGTTGGCGCGATGCTCGGGCTGGCAACCGCCGTTGTGCTCGGCTTTCTGCTCTACTGGGGCGGTATTCGCCTGAACCTGGGCGCCTTCTTCAAGTGGACCAGCCTGTTTATTCTGCTGGTGGCGGCAGGGCTGGCGGCAGGGGCGATTCGCGCCTTCCACGAGGCGGGCCTGTGGAACCATTTCCAGGACGTCGCGTTCGACCTCAGCAACGTGCTCTCCACGCACTCTCTGACCGGCACCCTGCTCGAAGGTATCTTCGGCTATCAGGAAACGCCGAGCGTCAGCGAAGTGGCGATGTACTTTATCTATCTGGTTCCGGCGCTGGTGCTGTTCGCAATGCCGCCGCGTACCGGCACGCAGGCGTCGCGCGTTACGCCATAATTTTTGTTTTAGTTACAACATACTTTTAAAGGGAAGAGTCATGGCAATTCAGTTCCGTCGTAGTGCGTTATGCGCAGGCATTGCCGCGCTGTTCGCTTCTGCATTCTCCGCCTGGGGCGCGGATGTTCCTCAGGTCAAAGTCACCGTCAATGATAAGCAGTGTGAGCCGATGACCCTCACGGTGAACAGCGGCAAAACCCAGTTCATTATTCAGAACCACAGCCAGAAGGCGCTGGAATGGGAAATCCTGAAAGGGGTTCTGGTGGTGGAGGAGCGTGAAAACATCGCCCCTGGCTTCACACAGAAGATGACCGCCAACCTGCAGCCGGGCGAGTATGAGATGACCTGCGGCCTGCTGACCAACCCTAAAGGGAAGCTGATCGTCAAAGGTGAAGCGACGGCCGATGCGGCGAAAGGCGCTGCGGTGCTGAGCCTGGGCGACGCGATTACGGCATATAAAGCCTATGTCACGAAAGAGACGGCGGACCTGGCGGCGGCAACCAAAGCCTTTACCGATGCGGTGAAGGCCGGTGACATCGAAAAAGCGAAATCCCTGTATGCACCAACCCGTCAGCACTACGAGCGCATCGAGCCGATTGCCGAACTGTTCTCTGACCTTGATGGCAGCATTGATGCCCGCGAAGACGATTACGAGCAGAAAGCCGCCGATCCGAAATTCACCGGTTTCCACCGTCTGGAAAAAGCGCTGTTTGGCGACAACTCCACCAAAGGGATGGAGAAATACGCCGAGCAGCTGAACGGCGACGTGCTGGAGCTGCAAAAGCGCATCAGCGAGCTGGCCTTCCCGCCGTCAAAAGTGGTGGGCGGCGCGGCTGGTCTGATTGAAGAAGTGGCCGCGAGCAAAATCAGCGGCGAAGAAGATCGCTACAGCCATACCGATCTGTGGGACTTCCAGGCCAACGTCGACGGCGCGCAGAAAATTGTTAACCTGCTGCGTCCACAGCTGCAGAAAGAGAACGGCGAACTGCTGGCCAAAGTGGATGCCAACTTCAAAAAAGTCGACACCATTCTGGCGAAGTACCGTACCAAAGACGGGTTTGAAACCTACGACAAGCTGACCGATGCCGACCGTAACGCGCTGAAAGGCCCAATTACCGCCCTGGCGGAAGATCTCTCTCTGCTGCGCGGCGTACTGGGTCTGGACTAAGCACGATGAATAAGCATAACGAGAACGATGTGGTTGAGCCTTCACGTCGTCGATTGTTAAAAGGGGTGGGGGCGCTGGGGGGCGCTCTTGCTCTGGCCGGTGGCTGTCCGGTAGCGCATGCGGCGAAACCGCAGAGCGCGCCCGGCACGCTGTCACCCAATGCCCGCATGGAGACGCAGCCGTTTTATGGCGAGCATCAGTCAGGCATCCTGACGCCGCAGCAGGCGTCCATGATGCTGGTGGCCTTTGATTCGCTGGCCAGCGATAAAGCCGATCTGGAGCGCCTGTTCCGCCTGCTGACGACGCGCATCGCGTTTCTTACCGCTGGCGGACCGGCGCCCGATACGCCGAACCCGCGTCTGCCGCCAATGGACTCCGGCATTCTGGGGCCGTTTATCGCCCCGGATAACCTGACCATTACCGTTTCGCTGGGTGAATCGCTGTTTGACGCGCGCTATGGGCTGGCAAAACAGAAGCCGAAAGTGCTGCAGAAAATGACGCGTTTCCCGAATGACTCTCTGGACGCGGCGCTGTGCCATGGCGACCTGCTCCTGCAGATTTGCGCCAATACTCAGGACACGGTGATCCACGCCCTGCGCGATATCATCAAGCACACGCCGGATCTGCTGAGCGTGCGCTGGAAGCGGGAAGGTTTTATCTCGGACCACGCCGCCCGCAGTAAAGGGAAAGAGACGCCGGTGAACCTGCTGGGCTTTAAGGACGGTACGGCCAACCCGGACAGCAGCGATGCGGCGTTGATGAAAGACGTGGTATGGGTGACGGCGGATCAGGGCGAACCGGCGTGGGCGGTGGGCGGCAGCTATCAGGCGGTGCGGATTATCCAGTTCCACGTGGAGTTCTGGGACCGCACGCCGCTCAAAGAACAGCAGACGATCTTTGGTCGCGATAAGCAAAGCGGCGCGCCGCTCGGCATGAAGAACGAGCATGACGTGCCCGACTACGCCAGCGATCCCAATGGCGATACCATCGCGCTGGACAGCCACATTCGTCTGGCTAATCCGCGCACCAAAGAGACGCAGTCCAGCCTGATGATGCGTCGTGGCTACAGCTATTCGCTCGGCGTGACCAACGCCGGTCAGCTTGATATGGGCCTGCTGTTCGTCTGCTATCAGCACGATCTGGAAAAAGGCTTCCTGACCGTGCAGAAGCGGCTCAACGGCGAAGCGCTGGAAGAGTACATTAAGCCCATCGGCGGCGGCTATTTCTTTGCCCTGCCGGGCGTGCGCGATCGGAACGCGTACCTCGCTCAAGGTCTTATTGAAGCCTGATAATTGTCCCCGCAACCGTTCGCGGGGACATTATTTTTTCATATGACTATCCTCCTGTTATATTTCTGTAATATTTCTATATGAGACTGATTTCACCTGTAGGGACAGTCTTAAAAGTTGCATTCAGGTAAAATAAATGTTGCATTTATGATAACTCCTGATGTACTTAAGGTAAGACAGCGGTAGTTCCCGGCAGTGATGCTGAATCACTATGGAGATCGCGAATGGTTGCGTCCTGTACTGGACAAGGTAAACATAACAACCGCAGCACCCGGCGCGGAGGCTCAGACTCCGGCAGCGATTTCCTCACCACTAAATTCTCCCCCCTTCCTCAAGAATCTGATTCGACCGACGTGCAGAACGGTGCGCGTAGCTGTTCCGTATCGTTATCCGATAAAGCAAGCAATGGCTTACAAGGAAGCCAACCCTCTGATGTTCGTGCGCATAATCGTGCCGAAGCTGGCGCGTGTGATGAATACCAACAACTCAAGGTGCTATCCATGGGAAGACAAAAAGCAGTGATCAAAGCTCGTCGCGAAGCAAAACGTGTGCTGAGACGGGATTCACGTAGCCATAAACAGCGTGAAGAAGAATCGGTCACCTCGCTTGTGCAGATGAGTGGCGTAGAAGCAATTGGCATGGCCCGAGACAGCCGTGATAATTCTCCAATTGTGGCGCGCAATGAGGCTCAGGCGCACTACCTGAATGCTATCGAGAGTAAACAGCTCATCTTTGCAACCGGTGAAGCCGGATGCGGGAAAACCTGGATCAGTGCAGCCAAAGCGGCGGAAGCGCTGATTCATAAGGATGTGGAGCGCATTATTGTTACCCGTCCTGTACTGCAGGCTGATGAAGATCTCGGCTTCCTGCCCGGAGATATTTCGGAGAAGTTTGCTCCGTACTTCAGGCCCGTCTATGACGTGCTGGTGAAGCGACTGGGTGCATCCTTTATGCAGTACTGCCTGCGACCAGAGATTGGCAAGGTGGAAATCGCGCCGTTCGCCTATATGCGCGGACGTACATTTGAAAATGCGGTCGTCATTCTTGACGAGGCTCAGAACGTGACCGCTGCGCAAATGAAGATGTTTTTAACGCGCCTCGGGGAGAACGTGACGGTTATCGTTAACGGCGATATTACCCAGTGTGACCTGCCATCCGGCGTGAAATCCGGGCTGAGCGACGCCATGTCACGTTTTGAGGAAGATGAGATGATTGGGGTGGTACGCTTCACTAAAGAGGACTGCGTGCGTTCAGCGCTCTGTCAGCGCACGCTGCAAGCGTATTATTGAGTTTGCTGTTGTGTTCAAGGCCCGGGAAACCGGGCTTTGTTTTTTGTGCTTTTTATCCCCTCTCCCCTGGGGAGAGAGGCAGGGTGAGGGGCTCAGGCCGCACCGGGCTGCATATAGCAGCGGGGGATTCTCATCCCCCCAGAGGTGTGCAACATGCGAAAAAAAAGCCCGCATTTTCATGCGTGCTCTTCTTTAAAGATGGCGGTGAGGGGGGGATTGACTCGCTTCGCTCACCCTGCGGGCAGACTGTTCGCTACGCTCTCAGTCTGTCCAACTGGCTGTCGCCAGTTGTCGAACCCCGGTCGGGGATTCTCATCCCCCCCGCAGGCGTGCAACATGCGAAAAAAAAGCCCGCATTTTCATGCGAGCTCTTCTTTAAATATGGCGGTGAGGGGGGATTGACTCGCTTCGCTCGCCCTGCGGGCAGACTGTTCGCTACGCTCTCAGTCTGTCCAACTGGCTGTCGCCAGTTGTCGAACCCCGGTCGGGGGATTCTCATCCCCCCAGAGGTGTGCAACATGCGAAAAAAAAGCCCGCATTTTCATGCGAGCTCTTCTTTAAATATGGCGGTGAGGGGGGATTGACTCGCTTCGCTCACCCTGCGGGCAGACTGTTCGCTACGCTCTCAGTCTGTCCAACTGGCTGTCGCCAGTTGTCGAACCCCGGTCGGGGATTCTCATCCCCCCCGCAGGCGTGCAACATGCGAAAAAAAAGCCCGCATTTTCATGCGAGCTCTTCTTTAAATATGGCGGTGAGGGGGGATTGACTCGCTTCGCTCGCCCTGCGGGCAGACTGTTCGCTACGCTCTCAGTCTGTCCAACTGGCTGTCGCCAGTTGTCGAACCCCGGTCGGGGATTCTCATCCCCCCCGCAGGCGTGCAACATGCGAAAAAAAAGCCCGCATTTTCATGCGAGCTCTTCTTTAAATATGGCGGTGAGGGGGGATTGACTCGCTTCGCTCGCCCTGCGGGCAGACTGTTCGCTACGCTCTCAGTCTGTCCAACTGGCTGTCGCCAGTTGTCGAACCCCGGTCGGGGGATTCTCATCCCCCCAGAGGTGTGCAACATACGAAAAAAAAGCCCGCATTTTCATGCGAGCTCTTCTTTAAATATGGCGGTGAGGGGGGGATTCGAACCCCCGATACGTTGCCGTATACACACTTTCCAGGCGTGCTCCTTCAGCCACTCGGACACCTCACCATATTGTTTTGCTGCCTGACCGCTTGGGGGGCAACGGGGCGCTACTATAGGGAGTTGCGCTAACACGGTCAAGCAGATTTTCTGTATTCGTGCTCGTTCGGTTAAGCCTTAATCAGCTCTTGTCGCAGCACGGGTTATTAACGCTGTGAATCGAGCACTTCGCTGTTTTTAACTACTTCCTGTGCTTTGCCGTAGCTTTCGATCAGCAGCTGGTAAGCCGGGAAGATGTGGGTATACACCTCAGCCCACTCGGCTGCGTCCTCACGGTTCCAGGTTCTCTGGATCTCAGAGGCCACCGCCGCCGTATCCATCGGAACCACACCGGCCTGCATCACGCGCGCCAGGGTGACCTCCTGCGCCATTTTGCTGTAGGTGCCGGAGGCATCAATCACCGCAAACACCTTATAGCCGTCCGCCACCGCGCTGATTGATGGGAAGGCCATGCAGACGCTGGTGATTGTACCCGCAATAATCAGCGTCTTGCGCCCGGTCGCTTTGACCGCCGCAACAAACTCCGGGTTATCCCAGGCGTTGATCTCGCCTTTACGGGCAACATACTGCGCATGCGGCGCGTTGGCGTGGATCTCCGGGATAAGCGGTCCGTTCGGTCCCTGCGGGACTGACGCGGTGGTGATCACCGGGATCTTCGCCAGAGTCGCGATTTTTGCCAGCGCAGCCGCACGGGCGCGCAGTTCCGGCATTGGCATATCCCCAACGGTCTGGAACAGACCGCTCTGGTGATCGATAAGCAACATCACCGCATCGTTCACATCAATAACCGGACGTGCGCCATTAAAATTCGCAGGTGTAGACATTATCTTCTCCTTTATTAATTTCAGATCTGGCCGAAGCGGCCGGAATTAAAATCACGAATGGCTTCGTTGATTTCGCTTTTACTGTTCATCACAAACGGGCCATAGCCCACGATGGGTTCATTCAGCGGCTCGCCCGCCATCAGCAGCACTTTGGCATCGCTGTTCGCCTCCAGGTGCAGTTTGTCGCCTTCCTGACTCAAAACGACCAGCTGGGCTTCACCCGCCTGCGTTGTACCGTTCACCGTAATGTTGCCTTCAAGCACGACCAGCGCGGTGCTCCAGCCTTCGGGCTGATTGAGCGTCAGATGGCTTCCCAGGTTCAGCGCGATGTCCCAGACGTTGAGCGGTGAGAAGGTGTGCGCCGGGCCGGTTACAGCCTCGTAGCGACCGGCAATAACCCGCAGCGAACCGCTGTTATCCGGTAGCGTCACGACCGGGATCGCATCCTTCGTCATGCTCTGGTAGCCCGGTGCCGCCATCTTGTCTTTGGCCGGCAGGTTGACCCAAAGCTGCATCATTTTCAGTTCTCCGCCTTTCTGCGAGAACGCGCTGGAGTGGAACTCCTCGTGCAAAATGCCTGCACCTGCCGTCATCCACTGCACGTCGCCGGGGCCAATGACGCCGCCTTTGCCCGTGGAGTCGCGATGCTCTACTTCACCGGAATAGACGATGGTGACCGTTTCAAAACCCCGGTGAGGGTGTTGGCCTACGCCGCGTTTCGCCCCATCTGCCGGAAAGGTGTACGGGCCCGCGTAGTCCAGCAGCAGGAACGGGCTCAGCGGCTCGCCGTGGGTTTGGTAAGAAAACATCGAACGTACCGGGAAACCATCGCCAACCCAGTGCTGGCGGGGAGCGGTATAAACGCCTGTTACGTTTTTCATGATTAACTCCTGATGTTCTGTTGATGTAATTAGCTTATATTCAGAGTTAATACTCCGGTAGATAGTGAAAATGGCATTCACTGTTCTGAAAATGGAACGATGAGGATTTATGCAGGATCTCAATGACTTCGTCTGGTTTGTGAAGGTGGTGGACTACGGCGGCTTTGCGGCGGCGGGAAGGGCGCTTGATCTGCCAAAGTCCAGGCTAAGCCGCCGGATAGCGCAGCTGGAAGAACGCCTTGGCGTGCGGCTTATCCACCGAACAACCCGACAGTTTACGGTGACCGAGGTCGGGCAGACCTTCTACCAGCACTGTAAAGCGATGATGGTGGAGGCCGAGGCCGCGGAGGAAGCCGTGGCGGCACTGCAGGCTGAACCGCGCGGTGTTGTCAGAATTACGTGCCCAATAACTCTGTTGCATGTCCACGTGGGTCCGATGCTGGCCAGATTTATGGCGCGCTACCCCGGGATCAATCTTCAGCTTGAGGCGACCAACCGGCGGGTAGACCTGGTGGGAGAGGGGGTTGATATCGCGATCCGCGTACGCCCGCGTCCCTTTGATGACAGCGACCTGGTATTAAGGGTGCTGGCTGACAGGGGACATTGTCTGGTCGCGGGTCCGGCGTTGATTCAACGCATGGGAGAACCCGTCGTGCCGTCTGAACTCAGTGCCTGGCCCGGGTTAAGCATGAACGAGGGGAAACATATTCATAAATGGGAGCTGTCCGGTCCCGGAGGTGCCAAAGCGGAGATCCATTACCATCCTCGATTGATCACCACCGACATGCTGGCGCTACGTGAAGCTGCCATGGCAGGCATCGGCGTGGTGCAGCTGCCGATTTTGATGGTTAAGGACCAGCTGGCGACGGGGGAACTGGTACGGGTGCTCGACGCATGGGAACCCAGACGGGAAGTGATTCATGCTGTTTATCCTTCGCGGCGCGGCCTGCTGCCGTCCGTCAGGACGCTGGTGGATTTTCTGACCGAAGAGTATGCGCGGATGGTGGAAGAATAACACTTCCCTCTCCCCTGGGGAGAGGGGCAGGGTGAGGGGCTCAGACCGCACCGAGCTGCATATAGCACCGGGGGTTCTCATCCCCCCCTTTCCGGAGAATATAAAAGAAAAAAGCCCGTACTTTCGTACGAGCTCTCATCTTAAATATGGCGGTGAGGGGGGGATTGACTCGCTTCGCTCGCGGTTACTCGGCCCATCCATGGGCCTCGCCCCTTTGGGCCAACGCAGGCGTTGTTCAAAAACGCTCCCGGCGTTTTTGTGCGGGCAGCCTGTTCGCTGCGCTCTCAGTCTGTCCAACTGGCTGTCGCCAGTTGTCGAACCCCGGTCGGGGGTTCTCTTCCCCCCCTTTACGGAGAATATAAAAGAAAAAAGCCCGTACTTTCGTACGAGCTCTCATCTTAAATATGGCGGTGAGGGGGGGATTGACTCGCTTCGCTCGCGGTTACTCGGCCCATCCATGGGCCTCGCCCCTTTGGGCCAACGCAGGCGTTGTTCAAAAACGCTCCCGGCGTTTTTGTGCGGGCAGCCTGTTCGCTGCGCTCTCAGTCTGTCCAACTGGCTGTCGCCAGTTGTCGAACCCCGGTCGGGGGTTCTCTTCCCCCCCTTCACGGAGAATATAAAAGAAAAAAGCCCGTACTTTCGTACGAGCTCTCATCTTAAATATGGCGGTGAGGGGGGGATTCGAACCCCCGATACGTTGCCGTATACACACTTTCCAGGCGTGCTCCTTCAGCCACTCGGACACCTCACCATATTGTCATCCCGTTGTTGCCGGGACGGGCGCTAATGTAAGGAAAAGCCGAACTGCCGTCAACTCACTTTTTCAGTAATTTAGCGCGTTTAGACAAACTTCAGGCAACATGATTCTTAAATGTGCTGAAAGCGTCTTTTTTATCAGCAACACAGTTGCGCTATAAATTTGATATGCTGACCGTCCAGTGAAAAAGCAAAATAAATCAGCGCAATAAAAGGCAGGAATGACAATGGATATACTTTTCTATCACCCAACGTTTGATACGGCATACTGGATCAAGGCGCTTTCGGCGGCGTTACCCGGCGCCCGCGTTCGCGAGTGGAAGCGTGGCGATAATGAACATGCTGACTATGCGCTGGTCTGGCATCCTCCGGTAGAAATGCTCCAGGGCCGCAAGCTGAAGGCCGTTTTTGCCCTGGGAGCCGGCGTGGATTCCATTCTGAGCAAACTGAAGGCACACCCTGAAATGCTGCCGGAAGATATCCCCCTTTTCCGCCTGGAAGATACCGGAATGGGCCAGCAAATGCAGGAATATGCCGTGAGCCAGGTGCTGCACTGGTTCCGCCGCTTTGATGATTATCAGGCCTTTAAACAGCGAGCCCACTGGGAGCCGCTGCCGGAGTACCATCGCGAAGACTTTACGATCGGCATACTCGGTGCGGGCGTGCTGGGCTCAAAAGTGGCCGAAGCGCTTGCCCCGTGGGGATTCCCGTTGCGCTGCTGGAGCCGCAGCCGCAAGGATTATCCGGGCGTTGAGAGTTTTGCCGGAACGGATGAGCTTCCTGCATTCCTGAAAGGCACGCGCGTGCTTATTAACCTGCTGCCAAACACGGCGGAAACGGTAGGGATCATCAATGAAGCCCTGCTCAATCAGCTCGTCGACCAGAGCTACCTGATGAACCTGGCGCGCGGGGTCCATGTCGTGGAAGGCGATCTGCTGAAGGCGCTGGACAGCGGAAAGCTAAAAGGCGCCATGCTGGATGTCTATAGCCGTGAGCCGCTGCCCGCGGAAAGCCCGCTGTGGGCGCACCCGCGCGTGGCGATGACCCCGCACGTGGCTGCCGTGACGCGTCCGGCAGAAGCGGTGGCGTATATATCCCATACCATCAGCGAAATGGAAAAGGGTAACGCGGTCACCGGACAGGTCCACAGACAGCGCGGCTACTGAGAGAAACCCGGCGTTCGCCGGGTTTTTGCTAATATTCGCCGCTGATAACTGCTATCCTTTGGAAAAACCGCAGAGGAGAGAGAGATGTATCCCGTTGACCTGCATATGCACACCGTCGCCAGCACCCACGCGTATAGCAACCTCCATGATTATATCGCCCAGGCGAAGCTTAAAGGCATCAAGCTGTTCGCGATCACCGATCATGGCCCGGACATGGCGGATGCGCCGCACTACTGGCATTTTGTGAATATGCGGATCTGGCCACGCCTGGTGGACGGCATTGGGATACTGCGCGGTATTGAAGCGAACATCAAGAATACCGACGGTGAGATCGACTGCACCGGCCCGATGCTGACGTCTCTTGACCTTATCCTCGCCGGTTTTCATGAGCCGGTTTTCCCGCCTCAGGATAAAGACACCAACACCGCGGCGATGATTGCTACCATTGCCAGCGGCAATGTGCACATTATCAGCCACCCCGGTAACCCGAGGTATCCGATTGATATTCAGGCTGTCGCGCAGGCGGCAGCGAAGCACCGCGTGGCGCTGGAGATTAATAACTCCTCTTTTGTGCACTCGCGTAAGGGCAGTGAAGCCAACTGTCGCGAAGTGGCTGCCGCCGTGCGTGACGCAGGTGGCATGGTGGCGCTGGGCTCAGACTCTCATACCGCGTTTACGCTGGGCGATTTCAGCGAGTGCCTGAAAGTGCTGAATGATGTTAACTTCCCGGAAGCGCAAATCCTGAACGTGACCCCACGCCGCATGCTCGATTTCCTCGAGTCGCGCGGAATGGAACCGATAGCCGAATTTGCCGATCTTTAATTGTGTAATGGAATCATAAAAATGAACGAGTTTTCCATCCTCTGCCGCGTGCTGGGTACGCTCTATTATCGCCAGCCGCAAGACCCGCTGTTGGTTCCGCTCTTTACGTTAATTCGTGAAGGCAAACTGGCGCAGAACTGGCCGCTGGAACAGGATGATTTACTGGAACGTCTGCAAAAAAGCTGCGACATGCAGCAGATTGCGACGGACTACAATGCGCTGTTCGTTGGCGATGAGTGCCGCGTTTCGCCATACCGTTCAGCCTGGCAGGAAGGGGCAACGGAAGCGGAAGTCCGCGCGTTCCTCTCCACGCGCGGTATGCCGCTGAGCGATACGCCAGCCGATCATATCGGTACGCTGCTGCTGGCGGCGTCCTGGATCGAAGACAACGCCGGTGATGATGAGAATGAAGCCATCGAAACCTTGTTCGAAACGTACCTGCTGCCGTGGGTCGGGACATTCCTGGGTAAAGTCGAAGCGCATGCCACCTCGCCATTCTGGAGAACGCTGGCTCCGCTGACCCGCGACGCTATCGCGGCAATGTGGGATGAGCTGGAAGAAGAGAACAAAGAGTGATTTAGATCACATAAATTCTGCAACTCAACATTTCAACTTGCACGTAATGTGCTTCTGATCTCATTTCTATAGTGCGCATCTGCTAAGATGCGCGCCATGAATATATTACTTTGTATCGCACTAACGACAGGTATTCTCTCCGGGCTCTGGGGATGGGTAGCCGTGTCTCTCGGATTGCTCAGCTGGGCCGGGTTCCTCGGCTGCACCGCCTATTTCGCCTGTCCGCAGGGGGGCGTCAAAGGGCTCTTTATCTCTGGCTGCACGCTGATGAGCGGTGTTATCTGGGCGCTGGTGATCATGAAGGGCAGCGCGCTGGCGCCACATCTGGAGATGCTGGGGTACGTCATGACGGGTGTCGTTGCCTTTTTAATGTGCATCCAGGCTAAGCATCTGCTGCTTTCATTTGTGCCGGGGACCTTTATGGGGGCGTGCGCGACCTTTGCAGGGCAGGGTGACTGGAAGCTGGTGGTTCCCTCCCTGGCGCTGGGGTTGCTGTTTGGCTATGCCATGAAAAACAGCGGTCTTTGGCTGGCATCGCGACGGGGAAAAGCGCAAAACATCACTGCGGTGAGCGAATAAAAAAAGGCGAGATAATCATCTCGCCTTTTTTATGCGCTTCCTGTCAGGATTCCGGAGGGACTGACATATCGCGGTATTTCACCAGTATCGGGTTCTGCACGTCTGCTTTGTTTTGCAGATCCCACAGCCCGCGGTCAATACCGTCGTTGATTAAGAAGATCACGCCGGTTTCAATGGCTGACATCAGGCACATCATGACCGGCTCGTTAGAGGTGTAGCCAATTTCACCTTCCAGCAAACGCTGGTAATCGATGAAGCGGAATACCCCTGCCTGCACTTCATAAGACAGAATGGTTTTGCTGGTGTTCACCGAAGAGAGCACTTCGCCTGTACTGACGTTAACCACACGCAGGTTCACGGCGATTTGGTCAAGCTGGTACTGGGTATCCGCACCGATACCGAAGTAACGAGCTCCTGCACCACCCGACTTAACGTTACTTTCGTAGCCAATAATCGATCCTTCGATCATCACGTTCGCTGCCGCCAAAGATTGCAGAGGCATGCGGTTATTGTCCGCGACGGTGCCATTTTCCTGAGCGGCACGAATGATTTTGCGTTCATTCAACAGGTTCTGGAGCCCCTGACGTTCCAGCGGAATAAACCAGTGCGAATCCTTGAGCGCGGTAACCAGCATGGCGGTGGCGCTTTGCGGCACAGCCGTGGAGAAGTTACTTGCCGGGTAAGGTTTGAATTGCCCGGTTTCATCCTGAATGTTGTATACGGAGACAAATATTTTCCCCGTCGGTGAAGGTAAATGCGTTAAATCACGATAACTCTGGGCCCGAGGCATTAATGTCGGTTTTGCAGCTTCTTTAGGTGGAGCAGTTAAACAACCGCTCAATAAGCACACTGCAACAAATATCAGGAAGCGCTGCATGATCGTTGTCCTTATTTAGCTATTGTTTAAAAGTCAGTTGAATTACTTTGTAGACCGGAAACCTGAATAGTGGAGATTCTTCCGGTTTTACGATCGGTCACGTTCAACTGAAGCTGTCCGTCAGTATTGGCGATATCAACGATAAAGTCGTTGGTCACCATGCGGCCGGGTTTACCGGTATTAATGTTGGTCAGTAACCCACCTAAAATCTGCGACTGAATAGCTTGAGTGAAGTTGTCCAGTGCGGACGGGGTATCAACGCTAAAATCCTTTAAGCTGGGATCCTTATAGGAGTTTTGCGCCTGGGCTTCGTTCAGCAGGAACGCGCCGTTATTAGGGTTACCGCCAAAGTTAGGGTTACGGAACTGAAACGTCATGTTTCCGGCCCAGCTTATGGGTGTTATCAGCATTATCGAAACAACTGCATATGCAATACGCATGACAGCCTCCGCATATCGGTTCGCTAGAACTCGTCTTTTGCTAAATCGCTGGTGCTTAATAGGGCTTTATCTATTTGCAGGCGATTAATAGCGTCTTCTGATTGTGCCAGTGCTAAGGCTACGTTTTTATCGAAGTCTATTTTGGTCGGGAATAAAAACGTTTGATAAATAACGTACTGATTAGCCGTTATTGTTATCCAACTTCCCCATCGTGCACTGGGCCGCTCGTTGATTGTTATATTTCCGGTGTAGGTACTGTCCCATTTGTCACTGAAGGCGCGGTAAAAACTGTGCCCGACCGATGAGACAGTGTGGTCTGTTAACAATCCGGGAACTTCGACCTCGACGGCCTTCAGATTCCCGGCAGCGAGCAGGAAACTCGCTGCGGCGATCCAACTCAACGTGCGCTTCATGTGATTAACGCCTGAGGTTATCGTTTGCCCACGAAACAGCCTGAGTTCGGTTTTTAACAGCTATCTTCTTGAAAAGATTATAAAGGTGCGTCTTTACCGTATTTTCGCTGATAAATAACGAACGGGCGATTTCAATATTTGAAGCACCAATGCGTAACTTGTTCAGGATCTCTTTCTCACGGTGCGTGAGCAGTGCGGACTCTGAACTGTTATAGCGATAATTTCCGGAGTGCGTGATGAGATAGCTGGCAAGCTTTTGCGAAAAATAACACTCTCCGCGCAATATACCTTGCAGCCCCTCTACCACCCGGTCTTCTTCTTCCGTGACGTAGAACACGCCATTGATATGCGGCCAGCTTTCAATATCTCTGAAAGGATATTCATCAGGCGTATTCAACAATAGCACGCGGATATTATTGTTTTTCCTGCTTAAAATATCTTGCCAGTAATGGATAAGCTTTTTATCAGCTTCCATCATATCGAAAAGAATGATGCTGCCAGGTGCAATATCATCAAAAGAACGTTGAATATTATGCAATTTCCCGTTCAGTGATAAAGATTGCTTTAAATGTTGTAATAACGCTGTCGCTTGCAAAGAAGGTTTTGTGATCAACAGTAATGTATGACCATGTAAACTATGGACTTCATTATACATGATGAAACCCCACTTTTTTTTGGCACCTGGCAGCTGTCCTCCTGTTTATTAGAGGACACCAGAAGTACTGACAGATGTTGCACTGCTGTGTGTAGAATCAGACCATAACCTCCACAGGGAGGTAAATATAAAACCAATTTCGTACATCTAATTTCAATCTAGCTTTTACGAAGTTTAAAGCAAGTGTTAAACGTGTAACAGAATGTAAAAATCAATATTAATTTGTGAAAACTGCTTGTTGTTAATGGTAATAATTGATGAAAAAGTTGTACATATAAATAGATGTGCACAGATTTTAAAAATCATACAAATATTTTTATGTGATTGATTTTTGAGATTATTTGTTATTTTTGCGCAACAGTAATTAAGTATGAGTTTCAGATTATTTCTAAGCCCATGAATGGGCTACTGCCTGGCTTAAGAAAACAGGCGTCGTGTCACGCACTGAGAAAAATGATCTCCAGCCGTTACGTTTAAACAACGCGGGATGACGCCTGGACAGCCTTCATCCCGTTGTACAACCCGATCGCAAGACCTGCTTAATAAAAAATATAAGCTGACCTGATTAAAGTGATTTTTGATGTAAATTACGACTTTGTGGTGAGCCGATAAATAAAAATAAGCCGCGCGGGTGAGATATTTAAAATGTTTCAGCGGACATACTCTTCACCGTAACGACGCGTTAACACAATACGAGTCGTTTTAACAAGTAGCATTGTTATAGGGTTATGGCGTGATTAAATAGCCAGGTCCAGGGTGACAACATGAAAAACACATCGTTAATTATGATGTTTACATTACTGGGTGCGCCTGGATTTGTAACCGCAGCGAATTCAGATTTGGCAAATGCTGAATATAACTTTGCGGTTAACGAATTAAGTCTTTCATCACTCAATCAGGCAGCCATTATTGGTCAACGGGGCGTTTTCAATAACGCTGAGGTTAGCCAGGACGGTTCAAGACTCTTATCCATTGTATCTCAGGATGGGGCGGGTAACAGAGCGAGAGTTGATCAATCAGGGAGTTACAATTTAGCCTGGATCGATCAGAGCGGTAACGGGAATGATGCAGGTATTACGCAAGATGGATACGGTAATAGCGCGAAAATTATCCAGAAAGGGTCGGGTAATAGAGCAAATATTACGCAGTACGGTACGCAGAAAACCGCAGTTGTAGTGCAGAAACAGTCGCAAATGGCGATTAACGTTATTCAACATTAGCGCGTTCGCGACGACTTTAATCAATCCGATGGGGGTTTACCATGAAATTTATCAAAGTGGCAGCACTTGCAGCAATCGTAGTTTCTGGTAGTGCTATGGCGGGTTCTATTAATCAGGGCGGATGGGGTCATGGACATGGTCATGGTGGAAACAGTGGCCCAAATTCAACTCTGAATATTTATCAGAACGGTGGCGGTAACTCCGCGGTTGCCCTGCAGACAGACGCCAGAAATTCCGTCCTGAATATTAGCCAGACCGGCGGCTTTAACGGTGCTGACGTTGGTCAGGGCTCTGATGACAGTAAAATCAACCTGACCCAGAAAGGTTTTGGCAACAGTGCGACACTTGATCAGTGGAACAGTAAAAAATCCGTTATGAACGTTAGCCAGTCCGGCGGCTTTAACGGTGCACTCGTAGACCAGACTGCGTCCAACTCGACTGTTAACGTTACCCAGATCGGTTTTGGTAACCACGCGTCAGCTCATCAGTACTGATACTGAAATCTGTGCTACAAAAAACAGGGCATCAGCCCTGTTTTTTTTCGGGAGTTCATCATGAATACCTTAATTCTACTCGCCGCGCTTTCCAGCCAGATAACCTTCAAAACGTCACAGCAGGAAAATATGACCACCATTGTCCCTCAGGTCACTCTGGCGCAGTCGTGTGATTGTCAGGTTCAGATTGTTTCTGTGCGAGAAGGGCAGGGGGGACAAAGTTCTTCCCGGCAGCAAAACACACTTTTTATACCCGCTAATCAGACGATTGATTTAATGCGCCTGAGTTTAAATATTAATGCGGGAGACACGGTAAAAATCGTTGTCACCGTTTCAGACGGTAAATCGCTGCATTTATCACAACAGTGGTCGCCAGCGGAACGCTCGCTCTAAACGTTCATGAAATCAATAGGTTGAGAATGTGGCGGGTCTGTGCCGTTGAGCTATGCTGATATCAGGGACCAGGTCGTTATGTTCCGTAACGTGAAACTTCGTTTGCAATAATAAATGAAGCGCGTTTACCCCTCATGGACGATTTTCATTGAGGAGTACCTATAATGAACAACTATTTTGCTCGACTCATGGCAGGTCTGGGTCTGGTCGTTTCTGCTTTGAGTATCCCGGCTTATTCGGCCAGGGTTGTTGACGGCGGTGTCATTCATTTTCGCGGTGCCATTGTCGCCGACCCCTGTGAAGTCACTCCCCAGAAGCAACAGTTTGCCATGTCATGTCCAGATAATAACCGTATGCAAACGCGTATGGTCAGCTATGAAGAGGCGCTTAACGGGAAAGTGAGCGACTCAAACGTGGCAACGCTCAATATGAAATACCTTAATCCTGAAAAAACGCTCGCGGTTGTCGAAATCCAGTATCGCTAATGCGCGCTCTCCCGCCCTGCGATGGATGAGGATTTTTTCTGATAGTTTTTTCTCCCGGTCTCCTCTGCGATACACTTAAGAAAATGGCGGGTTGCAGAGGGGCTTTATGAAACCGCAAATTGAAATTATTCATGGCGATATTACGACAGTGCACGTCGACGTTATCGTCAATGCGGCCAATCCCTCCCTGATGGGGGGAGGCGGCGTGGACGGGGCTATCCACCGGGCTGCCGGACCGCAGCTGCTGGAAGCCTGTAAAACCGTGCGGCAACAGCAGGGCGAATGTCCTCCCGGTCACGCGGTGATTACGCTGGCGGGCAATCTGCCTGCGAGAGCGGTAATTCACGCGGTAGGGCCGGTCTGGCATGGCGGTGATCAGCACGAAGCGAGTATTCTGGAAGAGGCTTACCGGAACTGTCTGCGACTGGCCGCCGACAACGGTTATAAAACGATGGCGTTTCCGGCGATCAGCACCGGCGTGTATGGTTACCCTAAGGCCGCTGCCGCAACGATCGCCGTTGAAACGGTTTACCGCTATTTGTCGCTAAAACCGCTGCCAGAGAAGGTGATTTTTGTCTGTTTCGACGACGACACCACGCATCTTTATCAGCGGCTTCTGACTCAGCGCAGACAAGAACTGGAGAGCTGATGCAAACGCGGCGCAGCGGATGCGCCGCGTGATTTATGAGGCTTTTGCCTGTGGTTTTCCTGAAAAGAGGAAGCGCAGGAGCGGGATCCGCAGATGGATTTCGTAGAGTACGATTGCCACCCCTACAACAAACACCAGCCCGGTAAAGAAGCCCAGCGTGTTGGAGGCGATGTGCGGTGTGATGTAAGCCCCGAAGAAAAGCGTCAACGGGTGATGCACCAGATAGATAAACAGTGACGCATTAACGAAGTAGGTCACGCGGCTGGACTTAAAGTTCAGCAAGCGGTGGCCCAGCGCGAATACCACGTTCACCATCCACAGCCCCAGCAGCATTGTGATCACGCTTTCCGTTTCATACATCCAGGCGTCGCCGCTGCCGTAGCGCTGATTCAGCAGATAGGCCGCGAACGCGAGGGTGGCCCCCAGCGCGCACCACGGTGATGGGGTGACAAACAGTGATTTAAGCTTCGGATGAATAAAAGCCAGCGCGCCGATTAAAAAGAACGGAATGTAGAACAAGGACTGCATCACCACAAAATTAAATAACCCGTCGCTCAAAATCGGCGGATAGACGATAAGCAGCGTCCGTCGCACGGCGGCATAGGCAATCCCCAACAGCAAGAAGAGCACAGACAGTTTGCCCATCGTAACGTTGGCGAAGAAGGTGTCGGCTTTTGTACTCAGACGGTGGCGCAGGCGGCTGAAAATCAACAGGCTCACCGTTGTGAGCACCACCAGCACCAGCAGGAACCACAGGTGAGACACCAGCTCCCAGACCAGCGTATTGTACTTTTCATACAGCGTAAGGTTCGGCCAGTTCTCCGCTTTGCCTTTGACATATTGCAACATAATGAACTGAGGCAGCGTCAGCAGTGGAATTGCGGTCAGCATGGGGATCCCCACGCGCTCTACGCGCACTTTCCACCAGCGCTTGAGCGGGTATCGCAGAAACAGCATGTAAGAAAAATAGCCGGATATGACGAAGAACACCTGCATACGGAAGGCGTGAATAAAGTCATTAAACAGCGTCAGCCACCAGGAGGGCATCTGGCTATTCACATGCCAGGTGTGGCTGGAGTAAATCAGTGAAATGTGAAAGGGGATCCCCAATAGCATCAGCCAGGCCCTGATCGAGTCGAGGAAATATTCACGTTCTGTTGGTGTTGTGCTCATATAACGTTGTGCATTCTCAGACTTTTCGTCTTATCCCTAAGACTCATAATGGTTACATTCGAAGCCAACCCTACACCAAGACCGACACCCTGTCTCCAGGATAAGCACGCAAAGTGAATAGCGGGTTCTTTCATTTGCTTATTCCATGAGCCAGCAGCTGAACAAAGCAGTGATAATGTTGTCGGATTGCCTGAGTTTCCATTAAAATGGATCGGATCGATATAAGCACACAAAGGGGGAAGTGCTTACTTATTATGAAACATAAACCACAGATGATGAAAATGCGTTGGTTGGGTGCTGCAGTGGTGTTATCACTGTATACCTCATCGGCACTGGCCTTTAACATCGACGATGTCGCAAAACAGGCAAAATCGATGGCAGGCAAGAGCTACGAAGCGCCGAAAAGTAACTTGCCCTCCGTTTTCCGCGACATGAAGTATGCGGACTATCAGCAGATCCAGTTCAATCACGACAAAGCGTACTGGAGCAATATTAAAACCCCGTTCAAGCTTGAATTTTATCATCAGGGTATGTACTTCGACACGCCTGTTGCCATCAATGAAGTGACGGCAACCGCGGTACGTAAGATCAAGTACAGCCCGGATTACTTCAATTTTGGCAATGTGCAACACGACAAAGATACGGTGAAAGACCTGGGCTTCGCAGGCTTTAAGGTGCTTTACCCGATCAACAGCAAAGATAAAAACGACGAAATCGTCAGCATGCTTGGAGCCAGCTATTTCCGCGTTATCGGCGCGGGGCAGGTTTACGGGCTTTCTGCGCGTGGTCTGGCTATTGATACCGCGCTGCCATCAGGTGAAGAGTTCCCGCGTTTCCGTGAGTTCTGGATTGAACGTCCAAAGCCAACGGATAAGCGTCTGACCATTTATGCGCTGCTGGATTCCCCGCGTGCAACCGGTGCCTATCGCTTTGTAATTATGCCGGGTCGTGACACGGTAGTTGACGTGCAGTCCAAGGTTTACCTGCGTGATAAAGTGGGCAAACTGGGCGTTGCGCCACTGACCAGTATGTTCCTGTTTGGGCCGAACCAGCCGTCACCGGCTACCAACTTCCGTCCGGAACTGCACGACTCCAACGGTCTGTCTATTCATGCCGGCAACGGTGAGTGGATCTGGCGTCCGCTGAATAACCCGAAACATCTGGCGGTTAGCAGCTTCGCAATGGAAAACCCGCAAGGTTTTGGCCTGCTGCAGCGTGGTCGTCAGTTCTCCCGCTTTGAAGATTTGGACGATCGCTATGACCAGCGTCCAAGCGCCTGGGTCACGCCAAACGGTGACTGGGGTAAAGGCAAGGTCGAGCTGGTAGAGATTCCAACCAACGACGAAACCAACGATAACATCGTCGCTTACTGGACGCCGGATCAACTGCCGGAAGCCGGTAAAGAGATGAACTTCAAGTACACCATTACCTTCAGCCGCGACGAAGATAAGCTGCATGCGCCGGATAACGCGTATGTAATGCAGACTCGCCGCTCAACGGGTGATGTGAAGCAGTCTAATCTTATCCGTCAGCCTGACGGTACCGTGGCGTTTGTCGTGGACTTCACAGGCCAGGATATGAAGAAACTGTCGCCGGACACCGCCGTTGCCGCTCAGGCCAGCATCGGTGATAACGGTGAGATCGTTGAGAATACCGTGCGTTACAACCCGGTAACCAAAGGCTGGCGTCTGACCCTGCGCGTGAAAGTGAAAGATCCGAAACAGACCACTGAAATGCGTGCTGCGCTGGTCAGTAACGATCAGCCGCTGAGTGAAACCTGGAGCTATCAGCTACCTGCCAATGAATAATACATCTGAATATATTGATGCCATGCCGCTGACGGATATCGAAAAAGCGGCACTGCCAAAGAGCGACATCCGCGCGGTTCACACCGCGCTGGATGGTGAACATCATACGTTTTCCCGTGATGATGATACGCCGCTCGGGTCAGTCAAGGCGCGTCTGGAGCAGGCCTGGCCGGACTCGCTGGCGGAAGGGCAGTTGATTAAAGACGACGAAGGACGCGCTCAGCTTCAGGCGATGCCGAAGGCCACGCGTTCCTCTATGTTCCCCGACCCATGGCGCACCAACCCGGTGGGCCGCTTCTGGGATCGCCTGCGCGGGCGTGATGTGACGCCGCGCTATCTGTCACGCCTGACGAAAGAAGAGCAGGCGTCCGAACAGAAATGGCGTACCGTGGGGACAATCCGTCGCTATATCCTGCTGCTTCTGACGCTGGCGCAGACGGTCGTTGCGACCTGGTACATGAAAACTATCCTGCCTTACCAGGGCTGGGCGTTTATCAACCCGACGGACATGATGGGCCAGGATCTCTGGGTCTCCTTCATGCAGCTGCTGCCGTATATCCTGCAGAGCGGCATTCTCCTGCTGTTCGCGGTCCTCTTCTGCTGGGTCTCGGCCGGTTTCTGGACCGCGCTGATGGGCTTCCTGCAATTGCTCATGGGGCGTGACAAATACAGCATTTCGGCGTCAACGGTCGGGGATGAACCCCTTAATCCCGAACACCGTACCGCGCTGATTATGCCTATCTGTAACGAAGACGTTGACCGCGTATTTGCGGGCCTTCGTGCGACCTGGGAGTCCGTGAAGGCGACCGGCAACGCGGAGCATTTCGACGTGTACATCCTGAGCGACAGCTACAACCCGGATATCTGCGTGGCGGAACAAAAAGCGTGGATGGAGCTGATTGCAGAAGTGCAGGGCGAAGGCCAGATCTTCTACCGCCGCCGCCGTCGTCGCGTGAAGCGTAAAAGCGGCAACATCGATGACTTCTGCCGTCGCTGGGGTAATCAGTACAGCTACATGGTAGTGCTGGATGCTGACTCCGTCATGAGCGGAGACTGCCTGAGCGGTCTGGTGCGTCTGATGGAAGCCAACCCTAACGCCGGTATCATTCAGTCCTCGCCAAAAGCGTCCGGAATGGACACCCTTTATGCGCGCTGCCAGCAGTTCGCCACCCGTGTTTACGGGCCGCTGTTTACGGCCGGTCTGCACTTCTGGCAGCTGGGTGAGTCGCACTACTGGGGTCACAACGCCATTATCCGCGTGAAGCCGTTCATTGAACACTGTGCGCTGGCGCCGCTGCCGGGTGATGGTTCGTTTGCCGGTTCTATTCTGTCGCATGACTTCGTAGAAGCGGCGTTGATGCGTCGTGCTGGCTGGGGCGTCTGGATTGCCTACGACCTGCCGGGATCCTACGAAGAGCTGCCGCCGAACCTGCTGGACGAGCTTAAGCGTGACCGCCGCTGGTGTCACGGTAACCTGATGAACTTCCGCCTGTTCCTGGTAAAAGGGATGCACCCGGTTCACCGCGCGGTGTTCCTGACGGGCGTGATGTCTTATCTCTCCGCACCGCTGTGGTTTATGTTCCTGGCGCTGTCGACTGCCTTACAGGTGGTTCATGCCCTGACGGAGCCGCAATACTTCCTGCAACCGCGGCAGCTGTTCCCGGTGTGGCCGCAGTGGCGTCCGGAGCTGGCGATTGCGCTGTTTGCCTCCACCATGGTGCTGCTGTTCCTGCCTAAGCTGCTCAGCATCATCCTGATCTGGTGCAAAGGCTCGAAAGAGTACGGCGGTTTCTTCCGCGTGACCCTTTCACTACTGCTGGAAGTGCTGTTCTCCGTCCTGCTGGCGCCGGTACGTATGCTGTTCCACACCGTGTTTGTGGTCAGTGCGTTCCTGGGCTGGGAAGTGGTCTGGAACTCACCGCAGCGTGACGACGACTCCACGCCGTGGGGTGAAGCCTTTATGCGCCACGGTTCTCAGCTTCTGCTGGGTCTGGTGTGGGCTGCCGGGATGGCGTGGCTGGATCTGCGCTTCCTGTTCTGGCTGGCGCCGATTGTATTCTCGCTGATCCTGTCGCCGTTTGTGTCCGTGATTTCCAGCCGTTCAACGGTGGGGTTGCGAACCAAACGCTGGAAGCTGTTCCTGATCCCGGAAGAGTATTCCCCGCCGCAGGTGCTGGTGGATACCGATCGTTACCTGGAACAGAACCGCAGTCGCTCGCTGGATGACGGCTTCATGCACGCCGTGTTTAACCCGTCATTCAACGCCCTGGCGACGGCAATGGCTACCGCGCGTCACCGCGCCAGCCAGGTGCTGGAGATTGCCCGCGATCGTCACGTTGAGCAGGCGCTTAACGAGACCCCGGAAAAACTCAACCGCGACCGTCGTCTGGTGCTGTTGAGCGACCCGGTGACAATGGCGCGTCTTCACTACCGCGTGTGGTCCGCTCCGGAGAAATACTCTTCGTGGGTGAACTACTATAAGGACGTGAAGCTGAACCCGCTCGCCCTGAAGGCGAAGTAAGTTGTTAAGAAGAGGCGGGTAAGCGAATCGCCACCCGTCAGATAAAATACCGGCTTAATCGCCGGTATTTTTTTAGAGGTTAAAGATGAGAATAATCATCGTCGTTATGATGGCATGCCTGCTCAGCGGCTGCGGCAGTATCATCAGTCGCACCATTCCAGGGCAGGGCCACGGAAATCAGTATTACCCGGGCGTGAAATGGGATCTTCGTGATTCCGCGTGGCGCTACCTGACCGTGCTCGATCTGCCGTTCTCGCTGATTTTCGACACGCTGTTGCTGCCGATCGATGCCAGCCACGGCCCTTACGAATAGCGTAAATTAACGCTCGTCCCACTCGTCGGCTGCGGTTTGACCCTCTTCCGTATCCAGCGGCGGCTCGAGCTGAAACTCACCCTCATCCCACTCGTGCAGGGTGTTCTCTTCCAGCCATTCCTGCCGAAGTTCGATTTCGTCATAGTCGCCATCAAAGACGGCCTGCGCACCTTCACCACTTAATATCGGCAAACATTCCCCTTCTTCACCTTCATCGGCAAAGAATTCGGCCTGCCACATAATATCCCCATCCTGCAGAACGTATTTTTGGATATTAAGCTGTTGCACGTCAGCATCTTCTTCTTCAACGCCGGGGTTGTCGGCGAGGAACTCTTCACGAGCGGCATCAATAGCTTCTTCCAGCGTGGCGTACATGGTCATTGGTGTCTCCCTGTTTTCCAGAAGGTTTCAGGGAAAGAATAGCTGAATATAAGATTCTGCAAGTATGAATGCGAAAATAAGCTATCAGGCGTTCGTCTTATTCCGTCACGGGCCGCAGCGCGCGGGATAAACTGAACCATGAATAAATGGCATTGAACAATACGACGCCCGCCGTCACGATAAAGACGGCGCGAAAACCGAAGCTGGCGGAGATCCCGGCTCCGAGCAGCGGTCCGGTGACGTTACCGATATCGCGGAATGACTGGTTATAGCTGAAAATACGCCCGGCGATCTGGTTCGTGGAGTTGTAGACCAGCAGGTTCTGTACGGCGGGCAGCAACGCGCCGTCGGCGGCACCCAGTAAAAAGCGCAGGACGCCCAGCTGCCATGGCGTTTGCACCATCGACATCGGGACAAGCAGCAGGACGGAAATGACCAGCGCGCAGATCAGGATTTTCTCGGGACCAACGCGGTCTCCCAGTTTACCCAGCCTCGGGGCGCTCAGCAGCGCCGCCACGCCGGGCACGGAGGCAATCAGCCCGCTGATGAACGCAATATTGCTAACGTTACCCGCCAGGTCGCGAACGTACAGCGTCAGAATAGGGGCAATCGACCCGGTAGCCACCTGGATAATCATTGTCGTCACGAACAGGCTCAGCACCAGTCTGGGATTTTTGAGCGAGGTCAGCACCTCTCTGGCGTGGAGCATCTCTTTTTTGGCGACAGGCGTGAAGTTTTCCCGGATACAGAGCAGGGTGACGATAAAGCACAGGAACAACACGCTGGCAGTGATAAAGAAGACCGGCCGCAGGCCGTAGTTATCCGCCAGTAATCCGCCGGCCAGCGGTCCCAGCAGAGCACCGCTCACGCCGCCGGTGGAGAGTGTTCCTAGCGCCCAGCCGCTCTTATGGCGGGGGATTTGCGTGGCTATCAGGGCATTCGCGTTGGGAATAAATCCCCCCAGCAGGCCCAGCAGCGCGCGCAGGATCAGAAACTGCCAGACGTTCTGCGCCACGCCCATAAGCGCCATGATAATGGCCATCCCCAGCGCCGAACGCAGCAGCATGATTTTACGTCCCTTGCGGTCGGCAAGGCCGCCCCAGAAGGGCGAGGCCATCGCGGAAAAGAGAAACGTGATGCTGAATACCAGACCGGACCACATATTGAGCGCGCTGTGGCCCGTTACGCCAAGCTGTTCGACGTAGAGCGGCAGGAAGGGCATGACCAGGCTAAAGGCCGCGCCGGTAAGAAAACAGCCAAGCCACGCAACCGCGAGGTTACGCTTCCAGTTTATGGGGGCATCTGAGGGTGACATAACTATCCGCATAATGAGGTGCAGAGCACCTGAAGCATAAAGTAATAAGCCTGCTAATTATGCGCCTGGGTTATGATTGCCGCAATGACGAGGAGCTTTTAAAGCTAAAACGGCATGCGGCCCTGGAGACCGCATGGGGATTAATAGCGGGACGGCGTGCCTTGTGGACGCGTTTTAAAACGGCGGTGCAGCCACATATACTGCTCGGGCGCCAGCATGATGCACTTCTCCACAACGCTGTTCATCCAGCGCGCGGTGGTTTCCGCATCGTCAAGCGGTGGCGAAAGCTCCGGCTCCAGCATCATCAGCTCGTAGCCTGAACCATCCGGCTTACGGCGAGGGACGAAAGGCACGATGGCAGCTTTAGACATCCGCGCCAGCATCCAGGTACCGGTCGTTGTGGCGGCCTCTTCAACGGCGAAGAAGGGGACAAATACGCTGGCCTGTGGGCCATAGTCGTGGTCGGGGGCATACCAGACCACTTCACCGGATTTCAGCGCGCGGATCATCCCCTTCAGATCCTTACGGTCGATCATGCTTTTGTTGGAGCGCATGCGGCCGTTGGTCTGGATTAAATCGATGACCGGGTTATCGTTAGGACGATAAACGCCAATGCCCGGCGCCTGCATGCCGAACATGCGCGCCCCGATTTCCAGCGTCAGGAAATGAACGCCGATCAGCAAAACGCCCGTCTGGTTGGCCTGAAGCGTATGCACAGGCTCCATGCCGGTTCCCGTCACCTCGCTCCAGCGGGCCATGCGTTTGTCCGGCCAGAACCACGCCATACCGGTCTCCATGAGCCCCATCCCGACGGATTCGAAATTCTTCGCGACCATATCGTGACGCTCTGGCTCGCTCATCTGGGGAAAACACAGCTCAAGATTGCGGTACGCGATTCTGGCGCGACGCTTCATAAACAGTTGCGCGAAGCGGCCCAGAAATTTACCCAACCGAAAAATAACAGGGTAGGGAAGCTGTACCAGAAGCCATAAAAAGCCGATGCCAAGCCAGGTCAACCAATAGCGGGGATGCAAAAGGGCGGCAGTAAATTTTGGTAACTGGGTCATGTCTTTCCTGTGTTCAAACGTCCTGTTTTGCTAGTGTCTCATTTTTTGAGACATAGCCAAAATATCTGCTTTCGAAGCGTGCACGAATACAGCAATTGTTAAGCCTGATTAATCAGGGTGTGTGAAATGTAGCGTAAATTGTGGGGATGTAAATTGGTTTTGTTTGCTATATGATGCCGACCGATTTTTCATTCTCTCTAACGATTCCAGGACTGTACACCATGCCAGTGTTACACAACCGCGTGTCGAATGAGATGTTAAGAGCGCGTATGTTGGCTGAAACCGAACCGCGCACAACCATCTCTTTCTATAAATACTTCACGATCGACGATCCGCAGGCGACCCGCGATGCGCTTTATCAGGCGTTTACGGCCCTGAACGTCTTCGGCCGCGTCTACCTTGCCCGTGAAGGCATCAACGCGCAAATTAGCGTACCGGAAAGCAAAGTCAGCGCCTTCCGCGAGTTTCTTTATCAGTTCGATCCGGCCCTCGACGGCTTACGCCTGAACATTGCCCTGGACGATGACGGGAAATCCTTCTGGGTGCTGCGCATGAAGGTGCGTGAACGCATCGTGGCGGACGGTATCGACGATCCTGCGTTTAACGCGGCGGATGTCGGTGAATATCTTAAGGCTGCGGAAGTGAATGCGATGCTTGACGATCCGGATGCCGTGTTCATTGATATGCGTAACCACTATGAATACGAAGTGGGGCATTTCGAGAACGCGATGGAAATCCCGGCCGATACCTTCCGCGAGCAGCTGCCCAAGGCGGTTGAGATGATGCAGGAACATAAAGATAAAAAGATCGTTATGTACTGCACCGGCGGTATCCGCTGTGAGAAAGCCAGCGCGTGGATGAAGCACAACGGCTTTAATAAGGTCTGGCATATTGAAGGCGGCATTATCGAGTACGCCCGCCGCGCCCGCGAGCAGGGTTTACCGGTACGCTTTATCGGGAAAAACTTTGTCTTTGACGAGCGTATGGGTGAGCGTATTTCTGAAGACGTTATTGCCCAGTGCCACCAGTGCGGCGCACCGTGCGATACTCACACCAACTGCAAAAACGACGGGTGTCATCTGCTGTTCATTCAGTGCCCGGCCTGTGCCGAGAAGTTTAACGGCTGCTGTAGCGAACTGTGCAGCGAAGAGAGCATCCTGCCGGAAGAAGAGCAGCGTCGCCGTCGCGCAGGACGTGAAAACGGCAACAAGATTTTTAATAAATCACGCGGCCGTCTGAATACCAAACTGGGTATCCCTGACCCGGAATGATAATAACGCCCGGCACGGCGAAAGCCTTCCGGGCGAATCTATTATGATTTCTGCTGTACGCCTTCAACGGAAATAATCAGCTCAACGTCCTGAGACGCCGGGCCTAAATCCGTTGTGATATTAAAATCTTTCAGGTGAATTTTACCCGCCGCTTCAAAACCTGCGCGTTTACCGCCCCACGGATCGTCACCCTGACCCAGTAATTTAGCATCCAGCGTGACCGGTTTTGTTACGCCGTTAAGCGTCAGGTTGCCGGTAATATTCAGCTTATCACCCTCTTTTTTCACTTCCGTGGAGGTGAAGGTAGCCTGCGGGTATTTCCCGACATTGAGGAATTCCCCACTGCGCAGATGTTTATCACGTTCAGCATGATTAGTATCCACGCTGTTGGTATTAATGGTTACGTTGACCTTATCGGCGGCAGGATTCTTCTCATCAAAGGTGAATGTGCCGTCAAAATCTTTAAAGGTACCGTACAGCCAGCTGTATCCCAGGTGCTGAATACGGAAATTGACAAAAGCGTGCTGGCCCTCCTTATCAATTTTATAATCAGCCGCCACGGCGGAACCGGCGGTGAATAACAGAGAACCCAGGGCGATACCCAGCAGGTGTTTTTTCATTTTATGCTCCAGAGTCAACTGACGAGCGGCCAAGCATGCGCTTTAGCGTATCGTCTTTATCAATAAAATGGTGTTTGAGGGCGGCAAGCCCGTGCAGCACGGACAGGATCACGACGCTCCACGCAAGCCAGAGGTGAACGACCCCGGCGGTGTCAGCCTGAGCGCCCGCATCGCTGAGCGTTGCCGGGACGTCAAAAAGGCCAAAGACGCTAATCGGCTTACCGTCCGCCGTTGAGATAAGATAGCCGCTGATCAGAATGGCGAAGAGCAGCGCATAGAGCGCGATATGCGCGGCAACGGCACTCAGGCGGGTCATTTTCCCGTGGGTCTTCGGCGCGGCGGGCGGCGGGGAAACATGTCGCCAGATCACGCGAAAAACCAGACCCAGCATCAGGAGAACGCCAATGCTTTTATGTAACTCCGGTGCCTGGTGATACCAGCCGTCGTAATAGCTGAGCGTGACCATCCAGAGTCCAAGGCCAAACATACCGTAGACGGCAATAGCAAATAGCCAGTGCAAACCTATGGATATTATTCCGTAGCGCCGGGAGGTGTTACGCAGTTGCATCAGAATGTCCATTTTCGTATTAACCGAAGAGTAAAAATGAACGGGAAGATGTGACATTGCAACTGAAATAATTGTCTATTGATTTTTATTTTATTTATTTCAGCAATTTTGAAAGGAAAGGATGAAGGTAATTCAATGCCTTCGTGTAAGAGGAATTGTGAGTTTCAATAAAGCTAAATTAATGTCAATTATTGTCAGTCAGGGTTTTCAATAAAATACAATGTAAACAAAATCAATAATAGCCAGCAGCGCCCACAATAAGATATAGAGCATGAAATGCTCGCGAATATTATTCATCAGAAAGCTAACGATCCTGCGCATAACGCCCCGTAATGCAGTGTGAATGAAACGGGCCCCGGAACGTCCGGAGCCCGTGCGGATTATCCGTTAAAACGCGAGAGCGAGAAGGGCGTCAGATCAAACTGCGGTTTGATACCCTGGGCGAACTGCGCGGCGATCTCGCCCAGCACGGAAGCGAATTTAAAGCCGTGGCCGCTCAGCCCGGTAATCAGCAGGACGTTGTCATGCCCTGGCAGGGTATCAATGATGAAGTCTTCATCCGGCGTGTTGTCGTAGGTACAGGCCGCGCCATACAGCAAGCCACCGACGCCCGGAAGAATAGTGCGCAGGAACGAGAAGGCTTCTGAACCATCCTGTGGACAGGCGCCAAAAGGCTTGCGTTCGTCAGGAGAGGCGATAGCCTGGCCACCGTTGTGTTTACCGATTTTCAGCGCGTCTTTCTCGGAAGGGAAACCGTAGAACTGATCGCCATTCGGCAATTCGCCGGTGAAGGCCGGGAATTTATTCTGCGCGCTGTAGCGACCATCCGACTGGAACCAGGAGAAGACCTTGCGCACCGGCTGGATTGGCAGTTCCGGCAGCAGGCGAGTGACCCAGGTTCCTGCGCTGACGAGCAGGTGGGACGCTGAATAGTCGCCGTCAAGAGTCGTTACCGTGACGCCATTCTCGTCATGGGTGATGGCCTCCACCGGACAGTTAAACAGCTGCGCACAGCCGGCCTTAGCGGCAAGATCGATCCAGGTTTTGATTGCCGTTTCACAATGCAGCACGCCGGAGTGGGCTTCAAAGAGGCCGATGTAATCGTCCGGGACGGTAATTTCAGGCCAGCGCGCGGTAATGCCCGTTGCGTCCAGCTTCTCAACATCCAGATTAAAGGCTTTTGCGCTGCGCTCAACGCCGGCGAGAAAATCAGAATGAGCAGGGCCAAGGTTGACGACGCCGGTACGCTCGAAAATACGCTCTTCGGTCTGTGTCGCCAGTTCATCCCACAGCGTCTGGGCGCGAAGCACCAGCGGCACATAGCGCTCGCCTTCTCCATACGCATGGCGCATGAGACGGGTATCGCCATGATGGCTGCCCTCCGAATGAGGAGGAAGGTGGGCATCGATCATCAGGACCTTCAGACCTGCCTGTGTTGCGTAATAACCGGCAGCGGAACCCACGGAGCCGCTACCAATAATGATTAAGTCGTATCTCATATGCATCTCATAAACTGATGTTTTGTTAGCAGAGTAATTAACAACGCGGGGTTAGACAAGGGAGAAATAAATAAGGCACCGCGTGGGTGCCTGTAGAGAGAAAAGTGGGCATAAGCTTAGTGCCGTTTATACTCATTTTCCTGATAGTCGCCAGATTCTATTTTTGCAATACCTGCCTCTAAAATAGAAATAAACTGACGGGCGACGTCTGTTGTTAGCCACAGCGTCTGTCCAACTTCCGCTTCTTCACGGTTGAGTTGATTCGGGGTCTGGTAGTGCAAACGCAGCATCAGCGCATCGTAGCTATCTACGGTACTGATATCCCAGCCAACCAGTGGATGGGTCTGGATCACTTCACTATTCTTTTCCATTATAACCCCCTTAATGCGTGTTAGAAGACAACGGCTCTGAGGTTCAATGCATGTTTTTCTGAAAGCATCTTCAGTATACCAAGTAATAAGGGTTCCAACGGGAAAAATAAACAGGTGGCAACACATTTTTCTGCTTTTTAGGATTGTTCGAACAATAAAACACCATCTCGTTCACGATTTTTAAAGAAGATGCCGAATTAATTTGAACTTGCAGGATTTTTAGACAAAAAAAAGCCGGGGCGACCCGGCAAAAAAACACAATGAGGGAGCAGTGTTAATCTGTGATAAACCAGTCGTCTGCGCTTTCCCACGTTTCCTGCAGGATTTCGCTGATGCGATCTTTATCTTCTTTCGCAGCACCAATGACGGAGAGGTTGTTCGCCGCGGCGTAACGCACCGTTACGGCACCCGCGTTGTCGGGAAAGGTGTTGTTAATACGGCGGGATAATTCGCCTGCCAGTGCATCAAGCGCGCCGGCAGGCAGAACGGTTGTTTTGGCTATGGTGACTTCAATACGCATAAATGCCCCCTGTGTAATATACTGTTTATTTATACAGGCATATTATCGATTTGACAACAAGGGGCATTGATTTTTTAACGTTTTACCGTCCAGTTAACGGTTTCGCCCGCCAGGAATGGGATCAGCGTGTCATCCGTCAGCGCAATGGACTCCTCAACGTGGCTCGCTTTACGCTCCAGTTCGATAAAGGTGTCGTTGACCGGCAGGCCGTAGAAGCGCGGGCCGTTAAGGGAGCAGAACGCTTCAAAATGTTCGAGCGCGTTCATCTCTTCAAAGACGGTCGCGTAGCTGGCCAGTGCCGTTGGGGCGTTGAAGCAGCCTGCACAGCCGCAGCTCGCCTCTTTGCGGTGGCGGGCGTGAGGTGCGGAATCGGTGCCGAGGAACGCGCGGGAGAACCCGCTGGCAACCAGCTCGCGCAGCGCCTGCTGGTGGATGTTGCGTTTGAGAATAGGCAGACAGTACAGGTGAGGACGCACCCCGCCCACCAGCATGTGGTTACGGTTAAACATCAGGTGCTGTGGCGTAATGGTCGCGGCGATAAGATCGTTGCCGTCGCGTACATACTCTGCCGCGTCTTTGGTGGTGATATGCTCAAAGACCACTTTAAGTGCGGGCAGGCGCTGGCGCAGAGGCTCCATCACGGTCTCGATAAAGCGGGCTTCACGGTCGAAGATGTCAATCTCGGCATGCGTGACTTCACCATGGACCAGCAGCGGCATGCCCAGTTTCTGCATGCGTTCCAGAACCGGCATGATGGCATCAATGCTGGTGACGCCGTGGCTGGAGTTGGTGGTGGCATTTGCCGGGTAGAGTTTCGCCGCCGTAAATACGCCTTCGTTAAACCCGCGCTCCACTTCGTTCGGATCCAGCGAGTCGGTAAGATAGCAGGTCATCAACGGGGTAAAATCGTGTCCCGCAGGAACGGCATCCAGGATGCGCTGGCGATAGGCCATCGCGGCATCGACGGTGGTGACTGGTGGAACCAGGTTAGGCATGACAATCGCGCGGCCATAAATTTCGCTGGTATAAGGCACGACGGTTTTCAGCATATCGCCATCACGCAGATGGATATGCCAGTCGTCAGGGCGGCGGATTTTAAGAACCTGGGGTTGTGCAGTCATGGAAGCTCCGGCTTGTCAGGAATCAGTCATAAGGATGGCTGTTTTTGCCGGACACAAATCATAAGCGGAAACGTTTTCGTTTGCACACTTTTCCGTAAAAAAAAGGGCGCCGCAGCGCCCTTCAGGTTAATCAGTGAAAGGAATGATAATTTCACCCGGTTTCACCTCTATGCCTTTTGCATATTTTTTCGCCAGAGCTTCACCCTTGCTTTTGTCTTCGCTTAAGACGTACGCGGGCTGCTGGTTGAAGTAATTTCGCAGCGACTGGTTCAGATAGGGCATCAAGGTTTGCAGAACCGGTGCCATCTTGTCCGGCGACACCTGCGCATCGACGACTTCCATCTCCTGCAGGAAAATCGCCCCTTTCTCTTTGTTGAAAACGGGCAGGGCCTTCAGCTTGAGCTTGATGTTGGCCTTCTGATTGCCAAAGAGGGATGACATATCGAGATCCGCATCACCGGCCAGGGTGACTTTGTTTGGCTCTTCACGTCCGATCTGGCTGGTCAGGTTCGTCAGGACGATATGCGCGTCCGCCAGTCCCGGCACGCCAATGTCTTTAGAGAAATTGTTATGTTTTTCCAGCGCCTGATTAATTTCCTGTTCACTGACGGTATATTGCGTGAGCTGGTTACAGCCAACCAGCAGGCCGCTGACTACTAATGCCGCGGCAAAGACAATTTTCTTCATAGTGTTCCTCAACGAAAAATCGGCGCTTCTGTCCTGTTGCGCCAGTATGTCAGTGTGAATTGGCAGAAACCAGCAGAAAAAACTGAGAAGTGGGGCGGGAGGGGCTCCCGTCCGAGGGAAAGGCTACGCGCCAGGCTCGAGCATCCCGCTCGCGCTGCGTTTCGGGCTGAACTGCCACCACAGAGCAAGGAGCGTCATAAAGCCCACCACGCCGAGCATCATCCACGGGAGTTCGGGCTGGTTTAACGCTTTGCCGGCATCAAACAACCAGCCGCCGCCCGCGTAACCTAATGCGCCGCCAAGCGCCAGCCCCAGCCGGCTGAAACCCATATAGCTGCCGCGCGCACGCGCATCCGCAAGCGAGGCGCTCAGCGTTTCACGGGCAGGCTCGGCGATGATCGACCCTATATAGAACGTGCAAATCAGCGTAAACAGCTGCTGGAGAGAGTTCACCAGGCCGATCGGCATCATGCTCAGCGTCATCAGGAACAGACCGGCCATCAGGCGATGCTCCAGACGAAAACGCCGTTCGCTCCAGCGGGCAATCGGATAAAGCAGCGTTAACGACAGGCAGGCTTCGATGGCGTACATCCATTTAACGGCTGCAGGGGTCCCCGCGATGTCGTTAACCATGATCGGCAGCATCAGCATGACCTGCACAGCCAGCATGTAGTATCCCGTCAGGGTCAACACATAGGTGACAAAACGCCTGTCGCGCAGGACGCGGCCAAGCCCTTCCCGGACCGGCGCTTTGACCGTCGACAGTTTCCAGGCGGGCAGGAACAGGCCATTAAACAGCGCGCACAGAATAAAGAGCACCGCCCCAGCGGCGCAGACCAGACGGAAGTCATACTGCAGCAGCCAGCTTCCCAGCAGGGCGCCGATAACCGCCCCGGCACTGTCCTGCATCATCAGTATCGAGAAGAAACGGCCGCGGTGCTGAGGGCGAATAAGCTTTACCACCAGCGCGGTGCGTGGCGGATCGAACAGCGTGCCGCCGATACCGGAGAGGAAACAGGAGAACCAGAGCAGCCAGGGCTCCTGGGCGACCGCCATCGTGGCAAAGCCTGCCGCGCGCAGCAGCATACCGGTAACGATCATCGGTTTAGCGCCGAAGCGGTCGGCAATGGCCCCGCCAAAGACGCCCAGGCCCTGCTGGACAAACTGGCGTAGCCCCAGGGCAATGCCAACCATTAATGCCGCCCAGCCCATCTGATCGACAAAGCGGATCGATATCAGCGGAAAAACGACAAAAAAGCCGAGCACGACCAGCATGTTATCGACGAGCAGGAAATATTTACCCAGGCTCCTGGCCTGTGATACGCGGGACATTTTCCCTCCAGGGAAAATAAGAAGGTGAGCACGCTAACATTCTGCGGTGTCGCCGCGTTTTTTCCCACCCCCGTGGGTGACAATATTTTTTTATCAAAAGGGTGCTTTGATAGAGAGTTCTCATCGAAAAATGTGAAAAGAGGTGAAAATGGTATGTCACTGTTTTCACAGACGGCACAGGCGCAGGTATAGTAAAGCTAATGGGTCAGCAGAAGTGACGGGAAGGAGTGGTATCGATGTTTGGCTATCGCAGCAATGTGCCAAAAGTGCGTCTGACAACGGACCGGCTGGTCGTTCGTCTGGTGCATGAGCGTGATGCCTGGCGTCTGGCGGATTATTACGCCGAGAATCGCCAGTTTTTAAAACCCTGGGAACCCGTTCGGGATGAGAGCCATTGTTACCCTTCCGGCTGGCAGGCGCGCCTCAGCATGATTACGGAATTTCACAAGCAGGGCAGCGCGTTCTATTTCGCGCTGCTGGATCCTGAAGAAAAAGAGATTATCGGGATCGCCAATTTTTCAAACGTGGTGCGCGGGTCGTTTCACGCCTGCTACCTCGGCTACTCCATCGGCCAGAAATGGCAGGGGCAGGGGCTGATGTACGAGGCGTTAACGGTGGCGATCCGCTATATGCAACGCACGCAGCATATCCATCGCATTATGGCGAACTATATGCCGCACAATCAGCGCAGCGGCAATTTGCTGGCCCGCTTAGGGTTCGAGAAAGAGGGTTACGCCAAAGACTATCTGCTGATAGACGGAGAGTGGCGCGACCACGTTCTGACTGCGTTAACCACCCGGGACTGGACCGCAGGTCGTTAAGGAGAAAAGATGAAGTATCAGCTAAACGGTACAGAAGCGCGCGTGATTGGGTGCTTACTCGAAAAGCAGGTTACCACGCCGGAGCAGTATCCGCTCTCCGTCAACGCCGTGACCATGGCCTGCAACCAGAAGACCAACCGCGAGCCGGTGATGAACCTCAGCGAGCATGAGGTTCAGGACGTGCTGGATGCGCTGGTAAAACGCCACTACCTGCGCACCGTCAGCGGCTTCGGCAACCGCGTGACCAAATACGAACAGCGCTTCTGTAACTCCGAATTCGGCGACCTGAAGCTGAGCAGTGCGGAAGTGGCGGTCATCACCACGCTGCTGCTGCGCGGGGCGCAGACGCCGGGAGAGCTGCGCACGCGCGCTTCCCGTATGCATGAGTTCAGCGATATGCAGGAAGTTGAGCAGACCCTGGAAGGGCTGGCTTCTCGCGAAGACGGCCCATACGTGGTGCGTCTGGCGCGCGAGCCGGGTAAACGTGAAAGCCGCTATATGCATCTGTTCAGCGGCGACGTCGATGTCGCTACCGTGGAGAGCGACGCGGGATCCTCAGCAAGCAATGACACTCTTGCCGCGCGCGTAGAAGCGCTGGAAGACGAGGTCGCCGGGCTGAAACAGCGCCTGGATGCGTTGCTGGCACATCTGGGAGACTGACGGTGAAAAAATTACGCGTAGGCGTGGTGGGGCTCGGCGGCATCGCGCAAAAGGCCTGGCTGCCTGTTTTAGGTGCAGCAACGGACTGGACCCTGCAAGGGGCATGGTCACCCACTCGAGAAAAGGCAGAACGTATCTGCGAAACCTGGCGCATTCCGTATGCTGCCTCCCTGCAGGATCTGGCCCGCGAGTGTGATGCGGTCTTTGTGCATACCTCAACGGCAACCCACTATCAGGTGGTAAGCGAGCTGCTCAATTTAGGGGTTCACGTCTGCGTGGATAAGCCGCTGGCGGAAAATGTTCAGGATGCCGAACGTCTGATTGAGCTGGCCGCGCGCAAAAAACTGACGCTGATGGTGGGCTTCAACCGCCGCTTCGCGCCGCTTTACCAGCAGCTTAAGGCGCAGTCGGACACGCTCGCCTCGCTGCGGATGGATAAGCACCGCACCGACAGCATTGGGCCAAACGATCTGCGCTTCACCCTTCTGGATGATTATCTGCACGTTGTGGATACGGCGCTGTGGCTGAGCAACGGTAATGCGCAGCTGAAGAGCGGTACCCTGTTAACGAATGACCAGGGGCAGATGGTCTACGCGGAGCACCACTTTGCCGTTGAGCATCTTCAGATTACCACCAGCATGCACCGTCGGGCGGGAAGTCAGCGTGAATCCGTGCAGGCGGTGACCGAGGGCGCGCTGTACGACATTACGGACATGCGCGAATGGCGGGAAGAGAAAGGCAATGGCGTGGTGACGCTCCCGGCGCCAGGCTGGCAGAGCACCCTCGAGCAGCGCGGTTTCGCAGGATGCGCCCGTCACTTTATCACCTGCGTGCAAAATCAGACGGTTCCTGAAACGTCCGGCGAGCAGGCCATTATGGCGCAGCGCATTGTGGAAAGGCTCTGGCGCGATGCCATGAGCGAATAACTCGCTGTAACATCTGCGGATAGTAATTCGTTGAAATCCGGTTAGACTAAGCGCCGCTTGTTGGCTTTGCCGGGTGGCGCTTACGCTAACCCGGTCTACAAATCCGTATGGTTCTGGAAATTCACGTTAATGAACTTATTAAAATCGCTGGCGGCCGTCAGCTCGATGACCATGTTTTCCCGCGTGCTGGGTTTTGCACGCGACGCCATTGTGGCAAGGGTATTTGGTGCAGGGATGGCCACGGACGCCTTTTTCGTCGCGTTCAAATTGCCGAACCTGCTGCGTCGTATTTTTGCTGAAGGGGCGTTTTCCCAGGCATTCGTGCCCATTCTGGCGGAATATAAAAGCAAGCAGGGTGAAGACGCGACGCGCGTCTTTGTTTCTTATGTCTCCGGGCTGCTGACGCTGGCTTTGGCGGTGGTGACCGTTCTCGGGATGCTGGCCGCGCCGTGGGTGATTATGGTGACCGCGCCCGGTTTTGCCGATACGGCTGACAAATTTGCGCTGACCTCGCAGCTGCTGCGCATTACTTTCCCCTATATTCTGCTCATCTCGCTGGCCTCGCTGGTGGGGGCGATCCTGAACACCTGGAACCGCTTCTCTGTTCCGGCGTTTGCGCCGACGTTTCTCAACGTCAGCATGATCGGTTTTGCCCTGTTCGCCGCGCCGCACTTCAACCCGCCGGTGCTGGCGCTGGCCTGGGCGGTTACCGTCGGCGGCGTGCTGCAGCTGGCGTACCAGCTGCCGCATCTGAAAAAAATCGGCATGCTGGTGCTGCCGCGCATCAATCTCAAAGATGCCGGGGCGATGCGCGTGATCAAGCAGATGGGGCCCGCTATTCTCGGCGTCTCCGTCAGCCAGATCTCGCTTATCATCAACACCATCTTTGCCTCTTTCCTCGTGTCCGGCTCGGTTTCCTGGATGTACTACGCCGACCGTCTGATGGAGTTCCCGTCCGGGGTGCTGGGCGTGGCGCTGGGGACCATCCTGCTGCCGTCGCTGTCGAAAAGTTTTGCCAGCGGCAACCATGATGAATATTGCCGCCTGATGGACTGGGGTTTACGTCTCTGCTTCCTGCTGGCCCTGCCGAGCGCGGTGGCGCTGGGCATTCTGGCCAAACCGCTGACGGTGTCGCTCTTCCAGTACGGGAAATTCACCGCCTTTGATGCCGCTATGACCCAGCGAGCGCTGATTGCCTACTCGGTCGGCTTGATGGGGCTGATCGTCGTCAAGGTGCTGGCGCCCGGGTTCTACTCGCGTCAGGACATCAAAACGCCGGTGAAAATTGCCATCGTGACGCTGATTATGACCCAGCTGATGAACCTGGCGTTTATTGGTCCGCTGAAGCATGCTGGCCTGTCGCTGTCTATTGGTCTGGCGGCCTGTCTGAATGCCGGGCTGTTGTACTGGCAGCTGCGCAAGCAGGATATCTTTACGCCGCAGCCGGGATGGGGAAGTTTCCTGGTACGTCTGATCGTTGCGGTACTGGTGATGTCGGCGGCGCTTCTCGGCATGATGTACGTGATGCCGGAGTGGTCCCTGGGCACCATGCCTTATCGTCTGATGCGGCTGATGGCCGTGGTAGGCGTCGGGGTGGTGGCTTACTTTGCCACGCTCGCGGTGCTGGGGTTCAAAGTGAAAGAGTTTGCCCGCCGTACGGCATAAACGCCAAAAGGGGAGTTCACCTTATGGTGCTCCCCGCTGCATGATTTGTCGCACTGGCGTCAAATCGAAATCTTTTTAACTCCCGCAATACGCGCAGTCGCTGTTTGACCATCCGCACCGTACAGTCCGGTTTCTTTGTGCGGTTTCAATACCTCAAGCGCCTGCTGATTACGCTCAATCTGACCTTCCAGTAGCCAGCCGTTGTGCTGGTTAAGGTCGCGCAGGTGCTGGGTTTTTTCGGTAATGGTTTGCCAGCGCTCAATAATATCGTCATTGGCGCTACGCTTAGGATCCTGCTCAGCGCGGCGCTGCTGCTCCAGATAATCCAGCGTCGCCAGTAGCGAACTCTTATCTTCAGTAATACGCTGCAGCGCGCTGCCGTTGATGTGACCGGAAGAGAGATGCTGCTGTTCAGCGTCCATTACCGTTTTCAGGTCGTTAAGAACAACCGTCATTTGATCCAGTATTTCTGACAGTCGACTCATACGGTTAGTTACTCTGTAAGAAACTCTGTGCTTCCTGAATCAGGGCGTCAGCGATTTTGCTGGTGTCCATTTTCAGCTCACCGTTACGAATAGCCGTTTTCAGCGCTTCAACACGTTCCATATTGATATCGTTGCTGCCTGGCTGCATCAGCTTTGCCTGCGCGTCGCTCAGGGTCACGCTGGTGCTGTTGGACGTTGACGATTTTTCCAGACGCGTTTTCTGCGCAGGAGCGTCATTCGTTTCGCGAGGTTGTACAGCGCTTACCGGCTTCAGGGCTGATGTACGATCAATGCTCATAGTGTTGTCCTCATCGAGGGTTCGCGGCGTTTGCGCCTGACATCATCATTAGTGGAATATTTATCGGCACGCGCGGCGAAATCTTTAAAAAGATTATAGGTTAATCAGAATATTCCCATCAGAATCGACGGTTCCGCTCACCACCTGGCCTGAGGACATTCTGACGCGGGCGTTTTGCGCCACTGCGGCATTGTTTAACGCTTTCCCTTCACTGTTGATGCTAAAGCCATCTCCGTTGGCCACCACCATCACCTGTTGACCCGCTTTTACCCGCCATGACTGACGCAGCATTGAGAGCTGTATCGGCTGACCGGGAGCGACATCGCGCAGGCTGACGGCGTCCTGTGCCTGGTTCATTTCCAGCATGGTGCGTGGAGGCAGCTGATCCAGACGGCCGCGTTTTAACGTCACGCTGTTCGTCTGCAGCACGCTGCCGCGCGCAATGGGCACGGCGGCGACAACATAATTGCCCGTCGCCTGAACTGCAACCTGTAAATAGCGTTTTTCGTTCGCGCAGCGTGCCAGGACGTTCACATTTCCCCACAGCCGGGTGGTTCCCGTCACGCTGAATGACGGTTGGTCACAGGTCGGGTACAGATTCGATGGGGTGCGCACGTTAACGTTAACCTCATCGCTAAAGCCCGCCAGCTTTTCAGCAAAAAAAGCCGTCAGCCGATCCTGTAAGCCTTCAGCCTGCACCAGAGGGCTAAAGAGCAAGAAAGTTGCCACCAGGCCACGTTTTAACGTTTGCATCGCAAGTTCCACCGTTTCCAGAGTTGAATGAATTCTACCTGCAGTGGTTTTGCATCAACGCAATAAATAGCGACGCATTTTGCGCTTATTCCGTCGATAGGGGAGACCGGGTGAGATTTAAGCTGTGAACTGAAATTTTGCCATCAGCGGAGGAGACATGCTCGATAAACTCGACGCCGCGTTACGTTTTCAGCAGGAAGCGCTCAATTTACGCGCCCAGCGGCAGGAGATTTTAGCCGCCAACATCGCTAACGCCGATACCCCAGGGTTTCAGGCGCGCGATATTGATTTTTCCAGTGAACTCAAAAAGGTGATGGAGCGTGGACGTGCCGAAGGAACGGGTGTTGCACTTGCCATGACATCCTCTCGCCATATTCCTGCTCAGGCGATGACCGCGCCAGCGACCGATTTACTTTACCGCATTCCCGATCAGCCCTCACTCGACGGTAACACCGTGGATATGGACCGGGAGCGTACCCAGTTTGCCGATAACAGTCTGAAATACCAGACGGGCCTGACCGTACTCGGCGGACAAATCAAAGGCATGATGAACGTCCTGCAGGGGGGGAACTGATAGATGGCCTTGTTGAATATTTTTGATATTGCCGGTTCGGCGTTAACCGCGCAGTCCAAACGCCTGAACGTGGCTGCCAGTAACCTGGCGAACGCCGACAGCGTAACCGGACCAGACGGCCAGCCTTATCGCGCCAAACAGGTTGTCTTTCAGGTCGATGCTGCGCCGGGCGCGGCGACGGGCGGCGTGAAGGTGTCTGATGTGGTAGAGAGCCAGGCGCCGGACAGACTGGTGTATGAGCCGGGTAACCCGCTCGCGGATGCCAGCGGATACGTGAAAATGCCAAACGTTGATGTGGTGGGTGAGATGGTGAACTCCATGTCGGCTTCCCGCAGCTACCAGGCCAACGTTGAAGTGCTGAATACCGTGAAGAGCATGATGCTCAAAACGCTCACTCTCGGCCAGTAAAGGAGACATGCATGTCCATCGCCGTAAATGTGAATGATCCTACGAACTCGGGTGTTAATAACACGAAGAGTACGACGGGTTCTAACTCCCTCACCGGGAGCAATGCCTCCGATCTTCAGGGCAGCTTTCTGACGCTGCTGGTGGCGCAGCTTAAGAACCAGGATCCCACCAACCCAATGCAGAACAACGAACTGACCACGCAGCTTGCGCAGATCAGCACCGTGAGCGGCATTGAGAAACTTAACACCACCCTTGGCTCCGTCTCCGGGCAGATTAACAGCGCCCAGTCTCTGCAGGCGGCAAGCCTGATTGGCCACGGGGTGATGATCCCGGGAACCACGATTCTGGCGGGCACCAGCACCACTGAAGGCAACACCACAACGACCACCACGCCGTTTGGCGTTGAGCTCCAGCAGGCGGCTGAGAAGGTCACTGCAACGATCATGGATGCCAATAACGTGGTAGTTCGCACCATTGATATCGGTGAGCTGAAGGCGGGCGTTCACACCTTTACGTGGGATGGCAGCCTGACCGACGGCACTAAAGCACCAAACGGTTCTTACAAAGTAGCGATCAGCGCCAGCAACGGGACGACCCAGCTGGTGGCGCAGCCGCTGCAGTTCGCGCTGGTCCAGGGCGTGATTAAAGGAAGCGACGGCAACAAACTGGATTTGGGAACCTCTGGTTCCACCACACTCGACGAAGTTCGGCAGATTATCTAAGCCTTAACACTTATCAGGAGTAAGTCATGGCCTTTTCTCAAGCGGTCAGCGGCCTGAATGCTGCGGCCACCAACCTGGACGTCATTGGCAACAACATCGCCAACTCCGCGACCTATGGTTTTAAATCCGGTTCTGCTTCATTTGCGGACATGTTTGCCGGTTCCAAAGTCGGCCTGGGCGTGAAAGTTGCGGGCATCACTCAGGACTTTACCGACGGTACCACCACCAACACTGGTCGTGGTCTGGACGTTGCTATCAGCCAGAACGGTTTCTTCCGTATGGTCGATTCCAACGGTTCTGTGTTCTACAGCCGTAACGGCCAGTTCAAGCTGGACGAAAACCGTACGCTGGTTAACATGCAGGGCATGCAGCTGACGGGCTACCCGGTAGCTGGAACGCCTCCAACCGTTCAGACCGGTGCGAACCCTCAGGCGATTACTATCCCGAATACCCTGATGGCGGCGAAATCAACCACCACCGCGACGCAGCAGATCAACCTGAACTCAACCGATCCTGTTCAAACTGCCCCGTTCGATGCGACCAACCCGGATACCTATAACAAAAAAGGGACCGTGACCGTATTCGACAGCCAGGGTAACGCCCACAACATGTACGTCTACTACGTGAAGACGGCCAACAATAAATGGGATCTTTACACTCAGGACGGCAGCGTTGCGGGTTCTACAGCAGCAAAAGCGGCGCAGATGAACTTTGATGCGAACGGTAACCTGGCGGGTGTCTACAACTACGACGCTGCGGGTGTACTGAGCGCAACGCCAAACGCCACGCCGGCCATTAACATCACCACGGGTTCTGTCAGCGGTGCGACGGCGGCGACCTTCTCCCTGAGCTTCCAGAACTCCATGCAGCAGAACACCGGTGCAAACAGCGTTGTGGCAACCAATCAGAACGGCTACAAGCCTGGCGACCTGGTGAGCTACCAGATCAACGACGATGGCACCGTGGTGGGAAGCTACTCTAACGAACAGTCTCAGGTTCTGGGCCAGATCGTGCTGGCAAACTTCGCCAACAACGAAGGCCTGAAATCGGAAGGTGACAACGTCTGGTCTGCCACTCAGTCCTCCGGCGTGGCGCTGCTGGGTACTGCAGGCACCGGTAACTTCGGCAAGCTGACCAACGGCGCGCTGGAAGCCTCCAACGTGGATATGAGTAAAGAACTGGTGAACATGATCGTCGCGCAGCGTAACTATCAGTCGAACGCGCAGACCATCAAAACCCAGGACCAGATCCTCAACACGCTGGTTAACCTGCGTTAAGCGGCTAACAGGAAAGCGCAATGGATCACGCAATATATACCGCGATGGGCGCGGCAAGTCAGACGCTCAATCAGCAGGCCGTTACCGCCAGCAACCTGGCAAACGCCTCTACGCCGGGCTTTCGTGCGCAGCTTAATGCGCTGCGCGCGGTGCCGGTTGAAGGGCTGTCCCTGCCGACCCGTACGCTGGTGACGGCATCAACCCCTGGCGCAGATATGACGCCAGGGCAGATGGACTACACCTCGCGCCCGCTGGACGTTGCCCTGCAGCAGGACGGCTGGCTGGCGGTGCAAACTGCCGACGGCAGCGAAGGCTATACCCGTAACGGCAATATCCAGGTGAGCGCGACGGGCCAGCTGACGATTCAGGGTCATCCGGTAATGGGGGAAGCGGGTCCGCTGACCGTGCCGGAAGGCTCTGAGCTGACTATCGCCGCGGACGGTACCATTTCGGCGCTGAACCCGGGCGACCCGGCCAATACCGTTGCGCCCGTCGGACGTCTGAAGCTGGTGAAAGCGGAAGCCAAAGACGTGCAGCGCGGCGACGACGGCATGTTCCGTCTGACCCAGGCGGCGCAGGCGACGCGTGGCGCCACGTTACAGGCCGATCCGAGCATCCGCGTGATGTCCGGCGTTCTGGAAGGCAGCAACGTCAAGCCGGTCGAAGCCATGACCGACATGATTGCCAGCGCCCGTCGTTTTGAAATGCAGATGAAGATCATCAGCAGCGTGGATGAAAACGCGGGCAAGGCTAACCAACTTCTGGCTATGAGTTAACAGGACTCCTTATGATCAGTTCTTTATGGATCGCGAAAACTGGCCTGGACGCCCAGCAAACCAATATGGACGTGATTGCCAACAACCTGGCAAACGTGAGCACCAATGGTTTCAAGCGTCAGCGTGCCGTTTTCGAAGATTTGCTTTATCAAACTATCCGTCAGCCGGGCGCGCAGTCTTCTGAACAGACGACGCTGCCGTCGGGTCTGCAGATCGGTACCGGTGTTCGTCCGGTGGCCACCGAGCGTCTGCACAGCCAGGGCAACCTGTCTCAGACCAACAACAGTAAAGACGTGGCAATCAAAGGCCAGGGCTTCTTCCAGGTGCAACTGCCTGACGGGACCTCTGCCTATACCCGCGACGGTTCGTTCCAGGTCGATCAGAACGGCCAGCTGGTGACGGCGGGTGGTTTCCAGGTTCAGCCTGCGATTACTATCCCGGCGAATGCCCTGAGCATCACCATCGGACGTGACGGTGTGGTCAGCGTGACCCAGCAGGGACAGGCCGCGCCGGTTCAGGTCGGGCAGCTCAACCTGACCACCTTCATGAACGATACCGGTCTGGAAAGCATTGGTGAGAACCTCTACACCGAAACGCAATCCTCCGGTACGCCGAATGAGAGCACCCCGGGCCTGAACGGCGCGGGTCTGCTGTACCAGGGTTATGTTGAAACGTCCAACGTGAACGTGGCGGAAGAGCTGGTGAATATGATCCAGGTCCAGCGCGCGTATGAAATTAACAGTAAAGCAGTGTCGACGACCGACCAGATGCTGCAGAAACTGACGCAACTCTAAGGTGTAGCCCGGTGCGGTAAACGCCGCACCGGCTCCCTGTTTTCGAAGATGAAGGCAATGCAAAAAAACGCGGCGTTTCGTTATCCGATACTGACTGTTCTGGCTGTCACCCTCAGCGGGTGTGCTTTGATCCCGTCTAAACCATTGGTCCAGGGTGCGACGACTGCCCAACCCGTTCCTGGCCCCGCGCCAGTGGTAAACGGCTCCATTTTCCAGACCGCGCAGCCGATTAATTACGGCTATCAGCCGCTGTTTGAAGATCGCCGCCCGCGTAACGTCGGCGATACATTGACCATTGTGCTGCAGGAAAACGTCAGCGCGAGCAAGAGCTCGTCGGCGAACGCCAGCCGCGATGGCAAAACCAATTTTGGCTTCGATACCGTGCCACGCTATCTCGAAGGGCTGTTCGGCAACGCGCGTGCTGATGTGAACGCGTCCGGCGGCAATACCTTTAACGGCAAAGGTGGCGCGAACGCCAGCAACACCTTCAGCGGTACGCTGACGGTCACGGTTGACCAGGTACTGGTTAACGGCAACTTACACGTTGTGGGTGAAAAACAGATCGCCATCAACCAGGGCACTGAATTCATTCGCTTCTCGGGCGTGGTTAACCCTCGCACCATCAGCGGCACCAACACCGTTCCGTCCACCCAGGTGGCGGATGCGCGCATTGAGTACGTCGGTAACGGCTATATCAATGAAGCGCAAAATATGGGTTGGCTGCAGCGCTTCTTCCTTAATTTATCGCCGATGTAAGCGAGGTGACCCATGTTTAAATCGATCTTCGCCGTGGCGCTCGCGCTGGTGGCAACGTTTGCCCAGGCTGACCGTATTCGCGACCTCACCAGCGTTCAGGGCGTTCGTGAAAACTCCCTGATTGGCTATGGCCTGGTGGTTGGTCTGGATGGTACCGGTGACCAGACGACCCAGACGCCGTTCACCACCCAAAGCCTGAACAACATGCTTTCCCAGCTCGGCATTACCGTGCCGGCGGGAACCAACATGCAGCTGAAAAACGTGGCCGCGGTAATGGTCACCGCGTCCTACCCGGCGTTTGCGCGTCAGGGACAGACCATTGATGTGGTGGTCTCCTCAATGGGTAACGCCAAAAGCCTGCGCGGCGGTACGCTGCTGATGACCCCGCTGAAAGGCGTTGACAGCCAGGTCTATGCGCTGGCGCAGGGGAACATTCTGGTTGGCGGCGCGGGTGCATCCGCAGGCGGAAGCAGCGTGCAGGTGAACCAGCTGAACGGTGGACGTATCACCAACGGTGCGATCATTGAGCGTGAACTGCCGACCCAGTTTGGCGCAGGCAACACCATCAACCTGCAGCTTAATAATGAAGACTTCACCATGGCGCAGCAAATTGCCGATACCATCAACCGCAGCCGCGGCTACGGTAATGCAACGGCACTCGACGCGCGCACCGTGCAGATCCGCACCTCCACCGGCAGCAGCAACCAGGTGCGCATGCTGGCGGATATCCAGAATATGGAAGTGAACGTTCCGGTCCAGGATGCGAAAGTGATCATCAACTCCCGTACCGGCTCGGTGGTGATGAACCGGGAAGTGTCGCTGGACAGCTGTGCCGTGGCGCAGGGTAACCTCTCCGTGACGGTAAACCGTTCCGCGAACGTGAGCCAGCCGAATACGCCATTTGGTGGCGGTCAGACGGTGGTGACGCCGCAAACGCAGATTGATATGCGTCAGAGCGGCGGGTCGCTGCAGAGCGTTCGCTCCAGCGCCAACCTGAACAGCGTGGTGCGCGCCCTGAACGCCCTGGGCGCAACGCCGATGGATCTGATGTCCATCCTGCAATCCATGCAAAGCGCGGGCTGCCTGCGCGCCAAACTGGAAATCATCTAATGCTGACCGATAGCAAACTGTTGACCAGTGCAGCCTGGGACGCCCAGTCGCTCAACGAACTGAAAACCAAAGCAGGCAAAGACCCGGCGGCGAACATCCGCCCGGTCGCCCGCCAGGTGGAAGGGATGTTTGTACAGATGATGCTGAAAAGCATGCGCGAAACCCTGCCGAAAGACGGGATGTTCAGCAGTGATTCAACGCGTCTCTACACCAGCATGTATGACCAGCAGATTGCGCAGCAGATGACCGCCGGTAAAGGCCTCGGTCTGGCTGACATGATTGTGAAACAGACCGAAGCCGCGCAGGGCATTCAGCCTCAGGAACAGACGCAGCAGGTGCCGATGAAGTTCGACCTGGAAACGGTGACCAGTTATCAGAACCAGGCTCTGACGCAAATGGTGCGTAAAGCGATGCCAAAAGCCACGGGCAGCGGCGATGAGCCGCTCTCCGGTGACAGCAAAGACTTCCTGGCGCAGCTTTCTCTGCCCGCGCGCCTTGCCAGCGAACAGAGCGGCGTGCCGCATCACCTGATTCTGGCGCAGGCCGCGCTGGAGTCGGGCTGGGGTCAGCGTCAGATCCGCAAGGAAAACGGCGATCCGAGCTTCAACATCTTCGGCGTGAAGGCCACCTCCAGCTGGAAGGGGCCAACAACGGAGATCACGACCACCGAATACGAGAACGGTGCGGCGGTGAAGGTCAAAGCAAAATTCCGCGTCTACAGCTCCTACCTGGAAGCATTGTCCGACTACGTTGGCCTGCTGAGCCGCAATCCGCGTTATACCGCCGTTACGCAGGCGGCGACGGCGGAGCAGGGCGCTCAGGCCTTACAAAACGCGGGCTACGCGACCGACCCGAACTATGCGCGCAAGCTCACCAGCATGATCCAGCAGCTGAAATCCATGGGCGAGAAGGTCAGCAAAGCCTATAGCACAGATATTGAAAATCTGTTCTGAAAGTTCTCAAGTCCCGGTGGAGGTTGCCGATAACCTTCATCAGGACTCGTGTCTGAACGTATAAAAGGAACCCCCATGTCCAGTTTGATTAACAGCGCCATGAGTGGCCTCAGTGCCGCGCAGTCGGCACTCAATACCGTCAGTAATAATATTTCAAGCTATAACGTGGCAGGTTACACCCGCCAGACCACGGTGCTGGGTGCATCTAACAGCACGCTGACCGGCGGTGGCTGGGTGGGTAACGGGGTTTATGTCTCCGGTGTCCAGCGTGAGTATGACGCCTTCATCACAAACCAGCTGCGCGCCGCGCAGACGCAGAGCAGCGGTCTGACGACGCGCTATCAGCAGATGTCAAAAATTGACGATGTGCTCTCCGATACCACCAACTCGCTCTCCACCACCCTGCAGGACTTCTTCAAAAGCCTGCAAACCCTGGTGAGTAACGCGGAAGACCCGGCAGCACGTCAGACGGTGCTGGGTAAAGCGGGCGGTCTGGTCAATCAGTTCAAAACCAACGATCAGTATCTGCGTGACCAGGATACGCAGGTCAATACCGCGATTGGGACCAGCGTGTCTCAGATCAACAACTATGCCAAACAGATTGCGAACCTGAACGATCAGATTTCCCGTCTGACCGGCGTCGGTGCGGGCGCATCGCCTAACGATCTGCTCGACCAGCGCGATCAGCTCGTGACTGAACTGAACAAAATCGTGGGCGTGGAAGTCTCCGTGCAGGATAGCGGCACGTTTAATATCTCTCTCGGCAACGGTTACAGCCTGGTGCAGGGCAGCAAAGCCAGCCAGCTGGCGGCTGTGAAGTCCAGCGCCGATCCGGCTCGTACGACTATCGCCTACGTCGATGACGTGGCGGGTAATATTGAGATCCCCGAGAAATTTATCACCACCGGTTCTTTAGGCGGTTTACTGACATTTCGTGCTGAAGATCTGGATAAAGCCCGTAACAGCCTGAACCAGATGGCGCTGGCCTTTGCCGACGCGATGAACACGCAGCATGAAGCCGGTTTTGATGCGAACGGTGATGCGGGCGGTAAGCTGTTCAACTTCGGTTCTCCGGCGGTCCTGTCCAACAGCAAGAACGGCGGCTCTGCCGTTGTTACGGCTTCTGTGGCGGACAGCAAACAGGTCCAGGCGACAGACTATAAGCTGCAGTTTAACGGCACTGACTGGACGGTCACCCGTACGTCAGACAAAACCAGCTTTACGATGAGCCCGGATGCCAGCGGCAATCTGTCGTTTGATGGCCTTAACGTCAACGTGAGCGGCACGGCAAATACCAAAGACAGCTTTACCGTGAAGCCTGTTTCCAACGTCATCATGAACATGGATCTCGCGATCAGCGACGAGTCCAAACTGGCGATGGCATCGGTGCAGAACGGCGGCGAAAGTGACAACCGTAACGGCCAGAAACTGCTCGATCTGCAAAACGGCAAAGTGGTGGGTGGAAATAAAACCTTCAACGATGCGTATGCCTCTCTCGTCAGTACCGTCGGTAGCTCAACGGCGTCACTGAAGGTGAGTAGCCAGACGAAAGCCAACGTGGAAACGCAGTTAATCAAGCAGCAGCAGACCATCTCTGGGGTAAACCTCGACGAAGAGTATGGCAATTTGCAGCGTTATCAGCAGTATTACCTGGCCAATGCCCAGGTGCTACAAACTGCCAGTACGCTCTTCGATGCAATTATCAACATTCGTTAAGGTTGAGGTGAACAATGCGTATTAGCACCCAGATGATGTACGAGCAGAACATGCGTGGGATCACCGATTCCCAGAGCAGATGGCTGAGCTACGGTGAGCAGATGTCCACCGGCAAGCGTGTCAATCGTCCTTCGGACGATCCTATCGCCGCGTCGCAGGCCATCGTTCTGTCACAGTCTCAGTCGCAAAACAGCCAGTTTGCGCTCGCGCGTACCTTTGCAACGCAGAAGGTCTCGCTGGAAGATAACGTGTTAACCCAGGTCAACACCGCGATCTCAAGCGTGCGCGAGAAGCTCGTTTATGCGTCGAACGGCACATTAAGCGATGACGACCGTCTTTCTCTGGCGACCGATATTCAGGGGATCCGCGATCAGCTGATGAACCTGGCCAACACGACGGATGGTAATGGTCGCTTTATCTTTGCGGGATACAAAACCGAGAGCGCACCGTTTGATGCCGCGACCGGGGATTATAACGGCGGCGCTGAGGCCATCACGCAGCAGGTTGATACGGCGCGAAATATGACCATTAGCCATACCGGCCAGCAAATTTTCGAAAGCATTACCAGTAATGCGGAACAGCTGCCGGGCGGTGGATATGGCCAGACCAACATGTTCAAAATCCTGGATTCTGCTATTGCCTCGCTGAAGACACCGATTGAGAACGATCCGGCTGCCGCAACGGCGCAAAGCCAGGTGATTGCCAATGCGCAAATCGGCATCAAAAACTCCCAGAACAATGTCCTGACGGTCGTTGCGGATGTGGGAACCAAGATGAACGAGCTGGAAAAACTCGATACGCTGGGTGATGACCGCGCGCTGGGTCAGACCAAGCAGATGAGTGACCTGGTGGATGTTGACTGGAACGAAGCGATTTCCTCTTACACCATGCAGCAGGCGGCCTTGCAGGCGTCTTATAAAGCATTTAGCGATATGCAGGGCATGTCTCTGTTCCAGCTGAACAAATAACATCTTGACCTCTTGGAACATGTCTTGAAACTGGGCATGTTTTACTGCCCAATCCGTCTGGATTGGGCATTTTTTTTATGCAACTTCTGCTGATGCGGAGGTGACTCGTGCGCTTTCTATCAGACGGATTGCCAGCGCAATGACGCCACAGACCGTCGCCAGCGCGACCACGCCCGTCCAGCCGGCCAGCGAGTAGATATTGCTGCCTAACGCGGAACCCAGCGCCATCCCGATAAAGACCACCGTAAAGAGCAGGGCGTTGAGACGACCGCGCGCCTGCGGTTCAAGACTGTATACCAGGTTCTGGTGAGCGACCAGGCTGGACTGCAGACCCAGGTCGAACCCGACGGCGGAGATGGCGATCAGAATCAGCTGTCCATGAACGCCCAGCGCGGGCATCAGGAACATCAGGGCGAATGAGACGGTCACAAGAACGGCACCAATCTGCGTGACTTTTCCTGCGCCCAGTTTGTCCGCCAGACCCCCTGCCAGCGGGGCAGCTAACGCACCGGCGGCACCTGCAATACCAAATCCTCCCGCTACAGCGCTACCCAGGTGATAGCGTTCCAGCAGCATGACCGCAAGCGTAGACCAGAAGGCGCTAAAGGCAATCGACAGGAAGCCCTGAGCCAGCGCCGCACGGCGCAGCGCCGGATAGCGACGCCACAGATGCTCCATTGAGCGCATCAGCGCGGGGTAGCTCAGCGTGGAGTGAATGGCAAAACGGGGAAGCACAAACCACATCATCCCCCCGACGAACGCAATGCTCGCCGCCGCCAGCTGGTACATGACGCGCCAGCCAAACGCTTCGCCCACCACGCCGCTCACGGTTCTGGATAATAAGATACCCATCAGCAGCCCGGTCATTACCGTACCCACGGTTTTCCCCTGTTTACCTTCCGGCGCAAGGATGGCTGCGGCAGGGACAATATCCTGTGCCATGGTGGCGGCCATGCCGATGAGCAGGCTGGCCAGTAGCAGAGAGTGTATCTGCCCGGTCAGGCTACAGCCGAGAAGAAACAGCGCCAGCGCCGCACTTTTTATCAGGATTAACGTCCTGCGGTCGTGGCGATCGCCGAGCGGGAGCAGGAACAGGATCCCCAGGGCATATCCCGCCTGGGTGAGCGTCGGAACCATGCCCATTCCTTCGATACTCAGGTGAAGGTCTGCGCCCATCAGCGGCAGCAGAGGCTGGGCATAATAGATAGATGCCACGCTGAAACCTGCACCGATCGCCAGCATTAAGATTACCCAGCGGCTCACGGCATGGGCGGCGGTTGTTGTGTTCATAAGATGTTCCTCATTCGTCGTGTGAGGCTATTTTTTATCAGTACGCCTTGCGACGGTAGCGGGCCCGGTGGTAAAACGCTTATACGTTGAACGTATAAGTGCAAATGCGATGAAAAGAGCTGAGCGTATAGACAGGGTGGAGCTAATGCGGACGTTTGTTCGTATTGTGGAGGCGGGATCCCTCTCTGCGGCGGCACGGCAGCTGGCTACTACCCAGGCCACGGTAAGCAGACGGTTACAGTCGCTTGAGACCATGCTGGGCGTGCGCCTGATATTGCGCACCACCCACACGACGCGGCTGACGGATGACGGCGAGCGCTGCTATCAGCACGCCCGTCGGGTGATTGACAGCTGGCTGGCGCTGGAAGATGAGGTGGGGCAGACGGAAGATGAGCCGGTAGGCGTGCTGCGGGTGCGCGCTCCGCACGCGTTTGGTCAGGATCAGCTTCTGAAACCCGTAACCGAGTTTTTGCAACGCTATCCCCAGCTTTCGATTGAGTGGATGCTCAACGATCGGTCAGCGGACTTCCTCGGCGACAACCTTGACTGTGCGATTCGGGTGGGCGTGGAAGTCGATCCGGCGACCGTGTCCGTGCTGCTGGCCGAAGTGCCGCGCTCGGTGGTGGCTTCACCGGCACTGCTGGCCCGTTTCCCGTCGGTTACCACGCCGGAGGATTTGCAGCAGTTTCCCTGGATAGCGATCAGCTCATTCTACCAGCGCCATGTGGAGCTTTTTCACGATGCATCACCCGCCACCGCGCGGATTGCTATTACGCCACGGCTGAGCACCGATAGCCTGTATGTCGCACGCAATACGGCGCTCACCGGGCTTGGCGTGGCGGTGGTATCCAGCTGGACGGTACAGGATGATATTCGGGAAGGGCGGCTGGTGCATTTGCTGCCAGACTGGCAGCCAGCGGCGTTACCGGTGCATCTTGTTTACCCCTGGTCCCGCTATTATCCGGCACGCTTGCGGCGTTTTCTGGAGTTGATGCGGCAGGTCATGCCAGAGGTGACCGGGATGAGAAAGCCCGTGCAGCAGTCATAAAAAAAGCCGACCCTAAGGTCGGCTTTTTGCTTTCAGCGTCGTTATTCGACAGACTGCGGACGCGTCGCCGGTGCAGTCGCCTGATGCGTTGCACTGTGGCCGCCTGCAGCGCCTTTACCGTCGAAGCTGAACGCCGGGCGTACCCAGTCACTGTGACGCGGGGCTTCAGGCACGTAATCCGGCGCCGGAGCGCGCGTCATTGGTGCTGTCGCCACGTGGGCTGCGGCTGGTGCAGAAACAACCGGCTCAGGTTTCACCTCAGGCGCTTTCGCTTCTTCGACAACCGGTTCAACCTGAATTTCAACGTCCTGAACGACTTCTTCAGCGGTGGTTTCAACCAGGGTTTCTGCGGTGTCTTCCACTGCTGCTACAGGTTCAGCCACTTCAGCCACTTCCTCAGCCACCACGGCATCTTCTTCGGCGATAAGCTGCGGTGCGGCATCAACCGGCGCGGCAATCACTTCTGGATGGGTGGTTTCAACTTCCACTGCGTGAGGTGCTTCAGCTTCAACAACCTGAGATTCAACCACGGTTGCCGCTTCAGTCACGACGTCTTCTACCGCGGCTGCTGGTGCAATCACCTCTTCGGTTACAGGCTGTTCTTCAACAACCTGCTCCGGGCGAGCAACCGGGTAGCGGATCCAGACTTTGCCGGAGGCCATTTCTGGCGAAGCACAGGCAATAGTCAGCGGCATTGGCGACTGAGTCGGGTAACGTTCGTCACGATAGCGACGACGGCGCTGGCCGCTGACGCGCAGATGACGTGGAGAACGACGTGAACGGCGCGGCATACCGGCGTTATCACGGTTTTCACCGTTATCATCCTGCTCAACGTTGTTTTCAACGACCGCTGGCAGGTCAACTTTCGCCAGCTGCGTACCGGTTGCGATCTCGCTGGTTTCAACCGCGATAGCGCCTGACTCTTCGGTTACTTCAGAGGCGAAGCGAACTTTCTGAGAAAGCTGGCGCTGCTTACGACGCGGCATAACCTGAGTACGTTCTTCCTGCTCGACGTCCTGCTGTTCAACAGGCTCTTCGCGGTTCAGGTTTTTGACTTCCTGCTGCGCCTGACGCTTCTCGTCGTTACGGCGACGGCTGCGTTCACGGCGCGGCTGCTGGTCGTCACGCTGTTTGCTCTTCTCAGACTCATCGCCCGCCTGCTGGCGAATTTCACGATCTTCAACATTCGGCTGTTGTTTCTCGCGACGGTTGCGACGGTTGTCTTCGCGTTGCTCACGGCCTTCGCCATTCTCAGAGCGGTTGTCACGGTTATCACGACGCTCGCTGCGGTCATTGCGATCGCTGCGGTCATTACGATCGCGGCGGTTGTTCTGACGCTTACGGCGATCCTGCTGACGCTCTGGCTTGGCTGCTTTTGGCTCTTCTTTCGGCTGCTCTGGCTGAACTTCTTCTTCAGCAAACATCTTCTTCAGCGCGCCAAAGAAGCGGCTCAGCAGACCCGGCTGTGCCGGCTGGGCTTTCGCTACCGCGGCTTCTGGTTTCTGCGCTGCAGGTTTGGCCGCAGGTTTTTCCAGGGCTGCTTCCGGTGGTGCTTCAGGCATGATGAAGGTCGCTAACGCAGGCTGCTCTGGCAGTTTGCGCTCGGCTGGCTCTTCATCGGAAGGCAGAGACATCTCTTCTTCATGCAGCTTCGGCAGCAGGTAGCTGAGGGTGGTCGTCTCTTCGCCCTTACGCACGCGCAGCACGTGATAGTGTGGGGTCTGCATCTGGTCGTTTGGCACGATGATGCAGCGAACGCCACCCTGACGCGCTTCAATCGCACTTACCGCTGCACGTTTTTCGTTAAGCAGGTAAGAGGCAACGGGCACCGGCACAATAGCGTGAACCTCTTTGGTGTTCTCTTTCAGCGCTTCTTCTTCAATCAGACGCAGAATGGAGAGGGACAGAGATTCGTTATCACGCACGGTACCGGTGCCGGAGCAGCGCGGACAAACGTGATGGCTGGACTCGCCGAGAGACGGGCTCAGACGCTGACGGGACATCTCCAGCAGGCCAAAGCGTGAGATATGGCTAATCTGGATACGCGCCCTGTCCTGACGCACCGCTTCGCGCAGACGGTTTTCAACCGCACGCTGGTGGCGTACCGGGGTCATGTCGATGAAGTCGATAACAATCAGACCACCCAGGTCGCGCAGGCGGAGCTGGCGGGCGATTTCATCAGCGGCTTCGAGGTTAGTGTTGTAGGCAGTCTCTTCGATATCGCCACCGCGCGTTGCACGCGCGGAGTTGATGTCGATAGCGGTCAGCGCTTCAGTGGTATCGATAACGATAGAACCGCCGGATGGCAGACGCACTTCACGCTGGAAGGCGGACTCAATCTGGGATTCGATCTGATAGTGGCTGAACAGCGGGATTTCACCGGTGTACAGTTTAATTTTGCTGGTGAAATCCGGACGACCCAGCGCGGCGATGTGCTGGCGCGCCAGCTCAAGCACTTTCGGGTTATCGATCAGAATCTCACCGATGTCCTGACGCAGGTAATCACGGAAGGCACGCACGATAACGTTGCTTTCCTGGTGGATCAGGAACGGAGCAGGGCGGCTTTCGGCTGCTTTCTGAATGGCTTCCCAGTGCTTCAGACGGAAGCTCAGGTCCCACTGCAGCGCTTCGGCTGATTTGCCAACGCCTGCGGTACGCACGATAAGCCCCATGCCATCAGGCAGTTCGAGGCTTGCCAGCGCTTCTTTCAGCTCGGTACGGTCATCACCTTCGATACGGCGAGAGATGCCACCCGCACGCGGGTTGTTAGGCATCAGAACCAGATAGCTCCCTGCCAGGCTGATAAAGGTGGTCAGTGCGGCACCTTTGTTGCCACGCTCTTCTTTATCAATCTGAACGATAACTTCCTGACCTTCACGCAGAACATCTTTGATGTTTGGGCGGCCATGGGCGTTGTAGTTTGCGGGGAAATATTCGCGGGCGATTTCTTTCAGAGGGAGGAAACCATGACGCTCAGCACCGTAATCGACAAATGCAGCTTCAAGGCTTGGTTCAATGCGGGTGATTTTACCTTTGTAAATGTTCGCTTTTTTCTGTTCGTGTCCAGGACTTTCGATATCCAGATCGTACAGGCGCTGCCCATCCACAAGGGCGACACGCAACTCTTCTTGCTGAGTTGCGTTGATTAACATTCTTTTCATCGTAACTTACTCGTTATTCTTACATTGACGACAAAGCTGCGGGCAAGGTGACGCTTTCCGGGGTATGAACCGATGGCCTCGTGTCTGTTCACGTCGCCAACCTCACGGTTGTCGCTCGCTTAAGAGGCGCAGAGTGTCGGTTGCCTGTATTTCATACGGAAACACAGCGCAATTATCAGGGGAATTGCCTGGGTAGAACTCTCCAGAGAACAATCCTTATACCGGGAAGTACTGCAACCCGCAGCCCGCTAACTGCCTGAAAGATCAATACGTCTTACGCCATTGCTGCGTGGATGATCGGTCAGACAAAATTGGTCATTCCGTCAACATCCTTACTTAACCAGGATTTAACACGGAAAACATCCTCATTATTCCACTGCTCGCCGGGTTATAGCAAGATGACTTTTACCAATTATCACCCGGTTACTCACAGTTTCTTCACTTCAGAATGGCGATTGGTTTAATAACCACCAAATCGGTTGCGCGAAACGGGGAGCTGGCCGGATAAAAGTAAATATAAGCATAGAAAAATGAGTGGCGCTAATGGCTGACGATATTTAGAATCGCCAACCATGAAAACAGAGACTCCAGCCGTAAAAATGGTTGCCATCGCCGAAGATGACGCGGGGCAACGTATCGATAACTTTTTGCGCACCCAGTTGAAAGGTGTACCAAAGAGCATGATTTACCGCATCCTGCGCAAGGGCGAGGTGCGGGTGAACAAAAAACGCGTGAAGCCTGAGTACAAACTCGAGGCGGGCGATGAAGTGCGTATTCCGCCGGTGCGCGTTGCGGAACGTGAAGAAGAGACCGTTTCACCGAAGCTACAGAAAGTGGCGGCCCTGAGCGATGTGATCCTGTACGAAGATGACCACATTCTGGTGCTCAATAAACCGTCAGGAACGGCTGTTCATGGCGGTAGCGGTCTGAGCTTCGGCGTGATTGAAGGGCTGCGTGCCCTGCGCCCGGAAGCGCGCTTCCTTGAACTGGTGCACCGTCTTGACCGTGACACCTCTGGCGTACTGCTGGTGGCGAAAAAGCGTTCTGCGCTGCGTTCTCTGCATGAACAGCTGCGTGAGAAAGGGATGCAGAAAGACTACCTGGCGCTGGTGCGCGGTCAGTGGCAGTCCCATGTAAAAGTGGTGCAGGCGCCGCTGCTGAAGAACATTCTGCAAAGCGGCGAACGTATTGTCCGCGTGAGCCAGGAAGGAAAACCGTCTGAGACGCGCTTTAAGGTTGAAGAGCGCTATGAGTTTGCCACGCTGGTGCGCTGCAGTCCGGTGACCGGCCGTACCCACCAGATCCGCGTGCATACGCAGTTTGCAGGGCACCCAATTGCCTTTGATGACCGCTATGGCGACCGCGAGTTTGATAAGCAGCTGGCGGGGACGGGGCTGTCGCGTTTGTTCCTGCATGCGGCAGCGCTGAAGTTTACCCATCCTAATACGGGAGAAGTCATCCGTATTGAAGCGCCGCTGGATGAGCAGTTGAAACGCTGTCTTAAGGTTCTGCGCGGCTAAGGTAAACGTAAAACGGCAACGAATGTTGTCGTTTTTAATGTTTGCTCCCTCTCCCTGTGGGAGAGGGCCGGGGTGAGGGCATCAGGCCGCAGTTTAGTAGGCCCATGCAAGCGAAGCGCCGCTGGGCAAAAGTCACATGGTCAGCGGATTACACTCTTCTCGTCTTAACATCTGACACAGGGCAATCAGCGGTAACCCCACCAGCGTGTTGGGATCGCGACCGTCCAGCTTGTCGAACAGCGCAATCCCCAGTCCTTCGCTTTTAAAGCTCCCCGCACAGTTCAGCGGACGTTCCCGACGCACATAATCCACGATCTCTTGCTCGCTGAGATGGCGAAAGTGTACGTCGAACGGCTCGCATTCGGTTTGCAGATGACCGGTGGCGGAGTTATAAAGCGCCAGGCCGGTATAAAAGGTCACGATAGTGCCTCGCGCGCGCAGAAGCTGCTGGCAGGCGTTCTCCTCCGTATGGGGCTTGCCGGTGATTTCGCCGTCCAGCACGCAAACCTGGTCTGAGCCTATAATCAAATGTGCGGGGTAATGTGCGGCCAGCGACTGCGCTTTCTCTTTAGCAAGACGCATCACCAGATGACGCGGTGATTCGCCCGGCTGTGGCGTCTCATCAACCTCTGGCGCGGCGCATTCAAACGGGATCCCGAGCTTTTCCAGCAGCATTCGGCGGTAGGGAGACGTGGAAGCAAGGACGAGATTTGGCATATTTTTATCACCAGATATAGCGTATCGATGCCAGCCATTTTAAACTACAGGCCGCAATGTGTGCGAATAATTGGCAAAAGGCAGCTCTGGTTGCCTTTTTCTTTGACTCTATGACGTTACAAAGTTAATATGCGCGCCCTATGCAAAAGGTAAAATTACCCCTGACTCTTGATCCGGTTCGTACGGCTCAAAAACGCCTCGATTACGAAGGTATCTATACTTCCGATCAGGCTGAGCGTATTGCCGAATCCGTAGTCAGTGTGGACAGTGATGTAGAATGCTCCATGTCGTTCGCTATCGACAACCAGCGTCTCGCCGTTTTAACCGGTGATGCAAAGGTGACGGTAACGCTCGAGTGTCAGCGTTGCGGGAAACCGTTTGTACAGCATGTTCACACAACGTATTGTTTCAGTCCGGTTCGTTCTGACGAACAGGCTGAAGCACTCCCGGAAGCGTATGAGCCGATTGAGGTTAACGAATTCGGTGAAATCGATCTTCTGGCTCTGGTTGAAGATGAAATCATCCTCACCTTGCCAGTCGTTCCGGTGCATGATTCTGAACACTGTGAAGTGTCCGAGGCGGACATGGTCTTTGGGGAACTGCCTGATGAAGCGCAAAAACCAAACCCATTTGCCGTATTAGCCAGCTTAAAGCGTAAGTAATTGAGGAGTAAGGTCCATGGCCGTACAACAGAATAAACCAACCCGTTCCAAACGTGGCATGCGTCGTTCCCATGACGCGCTGACCGCAGTTACCAGCCTGTCTGTAGACAAGACTTCTGGTGAGAAACACCTGCGTCACCACATCACCGCTGACGGTTTCTACCGCGGCCGCAAGGTTATCACTAAGTAATCACGCGCAAGCGTGATTAGGCTTAGTGAGGATTTCCCCGTGCAAACGGGGAATTTACCGAACCAGGCTGCGACGATACCTTGACACGTCTAACCCTGGCGTTAGATGTCATGGGGGGAGATTTTGGCCCTTCCGTGACAGTGCCTGCAGCATTGCAGGCACTGAATTCTAATTCGCAACTCACACTTCTTTTAGTCGGCAATCCCGACGCAATCACGCCATTACTCGCAAAAGCTGACTTTGAACAACGTTCGCGTCTGCAGATTATTCCTGCGCAGTCAGTTATTGCCAGTGATGCCCGACCCTCGCAGGCGATTCGCAATAGTCGTGGCAGCTCTATGCGGATAGCGCTGGAGCTGGTGAAAGAAGGGCGAGCTCAGGCTTGCGTCAGCGCGGGAAATACCGGCGCGCTGATGGGGCTGTCGAAATTGCTGCTCAAACCTATTGAAGGTATTGAGCGCCCTGCGCTGGTAACGGTGTTACCGCATCAGCAGAAGGGCAAGACGGTGGTGCTCGATTTGGGCGCTAACGTCGACTGTGATAGTACTATGCTGGCTCAGTTTGCCGTGATGGGATCGGTGCTGGCAGAAGAAGTTGTCGGGATCAACACTCCCCGTGTTGCGTTACTGAACATTGGTGAAGAAGAGACCAAAGGCCTGGACAGCATTCGCGAAGCGGCTGAATTGCTCAAACAGGTTCCCTCCATCAACTATATTGGTTATCTCGAAGCCAATGAGTTGTTGACGGGTAAGACGGATGTTTTGGTGTGTGATGGCTTCACCGGAAACGTCACGTTGAAGACCATGGAAGGGGTCGTACGCATGTTTCTTTCTCTGCTGAAATCTCAGGGAGAAGGCAAAAAAAGCGCCTGGTGGCTGATTTTATTGAAGCGTTGGTTACAAAAGAGCCTGACGCGGCGATTCAGTCACCTCAACCCCGACCAGTATAATGGCGCCTGTCTGTTAGGATTGCGCGGCATCGTGATTAAGAGTCATGGCGCCGCCAATCAGCGAGCATTTGCTGTCGCGATTGAACAGGCAGTGCAGGCGGTGCAGCGACAAGTCCCTCAGCGGATTGCCGCTCGCCTGGAATCTGTATTAGCTAAAAGTGACTGAGCGTACATGTATACGAAGATTTTAGGTACCGGCAGCTACCTGCCAAAACAAGTGCGTACCAACGCCGATCTGGAAAAAATGGTAGATACCTCTGACGAGTGGATTGTCACGCGCACAGGTATCCGTGAACGTCGTATTGCCGCGCCAGACGAAACCGTGTCGACCATGGGTTACGAAGCCGCACAGCGTGCTATCGAAATGGCGGGCATTGATAAAGAACAGATTGGTTTGATCGTGGTCGCCACGACGTCTGCCACGCATGCTTTCCCAAGCGCGGCATGCCAGGTGCAGAACATGCTCGGCATTAAAGGCTGTCCGGCGTTTGACGTCGCTGCCGCGTGCGCAGGCTTCACCTATGCGCTGAGCGTTGCCGATCAGTACGTGAAATCCGGTGCCGTTAAATACGCGCTGGTGATCGGTGCTGACGTGCTGGCGCGTACCTGCGATCCAACCGATCGTGGAACGATCATTATTTTTGGTGATGGTGCGGGTGCAGTGCTGCTGGGGCAGTCCGAAGAGCCAGGTATCATCTCTACGCATCTGCATGCTGATGGCAGCTATGGCGAACTGTTGACCCTGCCTAACGCCGATCGCGTTAATCCGGACAACTCGATTTACCTGACTATGGCAGGGAACGAGGTGTTCAAGGTGGCGGTAACCGAGCTTGCACACATCGTTGATGAAACGCTGGAAGCGAATAACCTTGAGCGTACCGCGCTCGACTGGCTGGTGCCGCATCAGGCGAACCTGCGTATCATCAGCGCGACCGCGAAAAAGCTGGGCATGTCGATGGATAACGTTGTAGTGACGCTGGATCGTCATGGCAACACCTCTGCGGCGTCGGTACCGTGCGCATTTGATGAAGCGGTACGCGATGGACGAATCAAACGGGGCCAGCTGGTCTTGCTTGAAGCCTTCGGTGGCGGGTTCACCTGGGGTTCCGCGCTGGTTCGTTTCTAGTATAAGGAATAAAAAATGACGCAATTTGCTTTTGTGTTCCCGGGACAGGGCTCTCAAACCGTTGGGATGTTGTCTGAAATGGCAGCACGCTATCCGGTAATTGAAGAGACTTTCCGTGAAGCTTCTGATGCACTGGGTTATGATTTATGGGCGCTGACCCAGCAGGGTCCGGCCGAAGAACTGAACAAAACCTGGCAGACCCAGCCAGCGCTGCTGACCGCGTCCGTTGCGCTGTGGCGTGTCTGGCAGCAGCAGGGCGGTAAAGCGCCAGCGCTGCTCGCGGGTCACAGCCTGGGTGAATACTCTGCGCTGGTGTGTGCCGGCGTGATCGCGTTTGCTGACGCGGTACGTCTGGTTGAACTGCGCGGTAAATTCATGCAGGAAGCGGTGCCGGAAGGCACGGGCGGCATGTCTGCCATCATCGGTCTGGATGATGCTGCAATTGCAAAAGCGTGTGAAGAATCTGCTGAAGGCCAGGTTGTCTCTCCGGTAAACTTCAACTCGCCGGGCCAGGTGGTTATTGCCGGTCATAAAGAAGCGGTTGAACGTGCGGGTGCGGCCTGTAAAGCAGCGGGTGCTAAGCGTGCGCTGCCGCTGCCGGTCAGCGTGCCGTCTCACTGTGCGCTGATGAAGCCTGCTGCCGAAAAACTGGCGGTTGAGCTGGAAAAAATTACGTTTAACGCACCGACGATTTCCGTTGTGAACAACGTCGATGTGAAATGCGAAACCACGCCGGAAGCGATCCGTGACGCGCTGGTTCGCCAGCTCTACAGCCCGGTACAGTGGACTAAAACCGTTGAGTTTATGGCCGCTCAGGGCGTTGAGCACCTGTATGAAGTCGGCCCAGGTAAAGTCCTCACCGGTCTGACAAAACGTATTGTTGACACCCTGACAGCCTCGGCAATTAACGAGCCGGAAGCGATGTCAGCGGCACTCTCGCAATAAAAGAGGAATACCATGAGTTTTGAAGGAAAAATCGCCCTGGTCACTGGCGCAAGCCGCGGTATCGGGCGTGCAATTGCTGAAACACTGGTTGCGCGCGGCGCGAAGGTGATTGGTACAGCAACCAGCGAGAATGGCGCTCAGGCCATCAGCGAGTATCTGGGTGCAAATGGTAAAGGTCTGGTACTGAATGTGACCGAACCTGCATCTATCGAATCTGTTCTGGAAAATATTCGCGCAGAGTTTGGTGAAGTGGATATTCTGGTAAACAATGCCGGGATCACTCGCGATAACCTGTTAATGCGAATGAAAGACGACGAGTGGAACGATATCATCGAAACCAACCTGTCATCTGTATTCCGTCTGTCAAAAGCGGTAATGCGCGCTATGATGAAAAAGCGTCATGGACGTATTATCACTGTCGGTTCTGTGGTTGGTACCATGGGAAATGCTGGTCAGGCTAACTACGCTGCGGCGAAAGCAGGTCTGATTGGTTTCAGTAAGTCGCTGGCGCGTGAAGTCGCGTCCCGCGGTATTACTGTAAACGTTGTTGCTCCGGGCTTTATTGAAACGGACATGACGCGTGCGCTGACTGATGAGCAGCGTGCGGGTACGCTGGCGGCAGTTCCGGCGGGTCGTCTTGGCGACCCTAAAGAAATCGCCAGTGCGGTTGCATTTTTAGCCTCTGACGAAGCGGGTTACATCACTGGTGAGACCCTCCACGTCAACGGCGGGATGTATATGGTTTAACCACGATGAAAAATATTTGCGTTATTAGGGCGAATGGCCTCAAAATAACGTAAAATCGTGGTACGAACTGCCGGGATTTAGTTGCAAATTTTTCAACATTTTATACACTACGAAAACCATCGCGAAAGCGAGTTTTGATAGGAAATTTAAGAGTATGAGCACTATCGAAGAACGCGTTAAGAAAATTATCGGCGAACAGCTGGGCGTTAAGCAGGAAGAAGTTGTGAACTCCGCTTCCTTCGTTGAAGACCTGGGCGCAGATTCTCTTGACACCGTTGAGCTGGTAATGGCTCTGGAAGAAGAGTTTGATACTGAGATTCCGGACGAAGAAGCTGAGAAGATCACCACCGTTCAGGCTGCCATTGATTACATCAACGGTCACCAGGCGTAAGTGAACATCTCCAGGCGGTCATTCGACCGCCTGAGTTTTATCTTTTTTAGTCCCACGAATCTCTTTTTTTATCCCTCCCTGGAGGACAAACGTGTCTAAGCGTCGTGTAGTTGTGACCGGACTTGGCATGTTGTCTCCTGTCGGCAATACCGTAGAGTCCACCTGGAAAGCTCTCCTTGCCGGTCAGAGCGGCATCAGCCTAATCGACCATTTCGATACTAGCGCCTATGCAACGAAATTTGCTGGCTTAGTAAAGGATTTTAACTGTGAAGAGATCATCTCGCGCAAAGAACAGCGCAAGATGGATGCCTTCATTCAATATGGAATTGTCGCTGGCGTTCAGGCCATGCAGGATTCTGGCCTTGTGATTACGGAAGAGAACGCAACCCGTATTGGCGCCGCTATCGGCTCCGGGATTGGCGGTCTTGGCCTGATCGAGGAAAACCATACATCTCTGATGAATGGTGGCCCGCGTAAGATCAGCCCGTTCTTCGTTCCGTCCACGATTGTTAACATGGTGGCGGGTCACCTGACCATCATGTTCGGCCTGCGTGGGCCAAGCATTTCAATCGCGACGGCCTGTACGTCTGGCGTACATAACATCGGCCAGGCCGCGCGCATTATTGCGTACGGCGATGCAGATGCTATGGTTGCGGGCGGTGCTGAAAAAGCCAGTACCCCACTGGGTGTCGGCGGTTTTGGTGCGGCGCGTGCGCTGTCTACCCGCAATGATAACCCGCAGGCGGCGAGCCGTCCGTGGGATAAAGACCGTGACGGCTTCGTGCTGGGCGACGGGGCGGGCATGATCGTACTGGAAGAGTACGAACACGCGAAAAAACGCGGCGCGAAAATTTATGCTGAAATCGTTGGTTTCGGCATGAGCAGCGATGCTTACCACATGACGTCTCCTCCTGAGAACGGCGCGGGTGCTGCGCTGGCGATGGAAAACGCGATTCGTGATGCGGGTATTACCCCAGCACAAATTGGCTACGTGAACGCGCACGGCACTTCTACGCCTGCAGGCGATAAAGCTGAAGCTCAGGCGGTTAAGTCTATCTTCGGCGAATCTGCCAGCCGCGTAATGGTGAGCTCCACCAAGTCCATGACCGGTCACCTGCTGGGTGCGGCGGGTGCAGTAGAGTCAATCTACTCCATCCTTGCGCTGCGCGATCAGGCTGTTCCGCCAACCATTAACCTGGATAACCCGGATGAAGGTTGCGATCTGGACTTCGTTCCTCACGAAGCGCGTCAGGTTAGCGGTATGGAGTACACCCTGTGTAACTCCTTCGGCTTCGGCGGCACCAACGGCTCTCTGATCTTCAAAAAGATCTGATCCTGACGTCCCGATAGCATTTAAAAAGGTCCGCTTGCCGGGCCTTTTTTATTAAGCCTAATCTTCTTGTCGGCTGCATGACATCCTGCCAGACTAATTGCCCACGCATAAGGAGCCACCATGTTTTTAATCAATGGCCTTGAGCAGGACACGCTGCCTGCCAGCGACAGGGCGATACAGTTCGGTGATGGTTGCTTTACGACGGCGCGCATTCTGGACGGCGATGTCTGCCTGCTGGAGGCGCACATTCGACGCCTGCAGCATGGCTGTGAAAAGCTCATGATCCCCTTTACGCACTGGGACACGTTGCGACAGGAAATGTGCCAGTTGGCAAGCGGGAAGGACAGCGGCGTACTCAAAGTCATCATCAGCCGCGGCAGTGGAGGCCGGGGTTACAGCGCCGCATCGTGTATCAACCCTACGCGTATTCTCTCCGTTTCTGCTTATCCCGCGCATTACACTCGCTGGCGAGAAGACGGCATCACGCTGACGCTGAGCCCAGTACGACTGGGACGAAACCCGATGTTGGCCGGGCTTAAGCATCTCAATCGCCTGGAGCAGGTGCTCATTCGTACTCATCTTGAACAGACGGACGCCGATGAGGCGCTGGTTCTTGACAGCGAAGGGTTCATTACGGAATGCTGTGCGGCTAATTTACTCTGGCGGCAGGGGGAAGAGGTGTTCACTCCGTCGCTGGAACACGCTGGCGTAAATGGGTTAATGCGTCAGTTTTGTCTGCAACAGCTGGCACGCTCTGGCTTTCGCGTTGTCGAAGTTAGCGCAGGAGAAGCAGCGCTACAGAACGCCGATGAAGTCATCATCTGCAATGCGCTTATGCCTGTTGTACCCGTCCGTGCGTATGGCCAACAACGCTGGTCTTCACGCGAGCTGTTTCAGTTTTTAGCCCCGATATGTGAGCAAACCAGATAGTCATGAAAAAAATGTTGCGCGTTGTCCTTATCCTCATCGTTGCGCTGGGCGTCGCCGGCGGAGCAGGCGTATGGAAAGTTCGCCAGCTGGCGAACAGCAAGATCCTGGTTAAAGAGGAAACGATCTTTACCCTGAAAGCGGGAACCGGCCGTCAGGCGCTTGGGGAACAGCTCTATGGCGACAAGATTATTAATCGTCCACGCGTATTCCAGTGGCTATTGCGCGTGGAACCTGAGCTGTCACATTTCAAAGCCGGTACCTATCGCTTTACGCCGGGAATGACCGTCAGAGAGATGCTGCAGCTGCTGGAAAGCGGTAAAGAAGCCCAGTTCCCCCTGCGGTTTGTGGAAGGGATGCGCCTGAGTGATTACCTCAAACAGCTGCGTGACGCGCCGTATATCAAACATACGTTAAAAGACGATAGCTATCAGACGGTGGCAGAAGCGCTGAAGTTTGAACATCCGGAATGGGTGGAAGGCTGGTTCTGGCCAGACACCTGGATGTACACGGCAGGCACGACCGATGTGGCTATCCTGAAGCGGGCGCACAAAAAAATGGTTGCCGCCGTAGATGCCGCCTGGGAAGGGCGGATGGAAGGATTGCCTTACAGCGATCCGAACCAGTTCGTGACTATGGCCTCGATCATCGAGAAAGAGACGGCCGTCGCTGCTGAGCGCGATCGGGTTGCGTCAGTATTTATCAACCGTCTGCGCATCGGGATGCGTCTGCAAACCGACCCTACCGTTATTTACGGCATGGGCGAGAGCTACACGGGCAAAATCTCAAGAAAAGATCTGGAGACGCCAACGGCGTATAATACCTACGTGATTAGCGGTTTACCGCCGGGCCCGATCGCCACGCCGAGCGAGGCGTCGCTCAAAGCCGCCGCGCATCCGGCTAAAACACCGTATCTCTATTTTGTGGCTGATGGAAAAGGGGGGCATACCTTTAACACCAACCTTGCCAGCCACAATCGCTCTGTTCAGGACTATCTGAAGGCACTTAAGGAAAAAAATGCGCAGTAAATACATTGTCATTGAGGGACTCGAAGGGGCGGGTAAAACCACCGCCCGCAACGTGGTGGTGGATACGCTCAAAGCGCTTGGCGTGGCGGACATGGTATTTACCCGCGAGCCGGGCGGCACGCAGCTGGCTGAAAAGCTGCGCAGCCTGGTACTTGATATCAAATCCGTCGGCGACGAAGTTATCACTGACAAAGCCGAAGTGCTGATGTTCTACGCGGCGCGCGTTCAGCTGGTTGAGACGGTGATCAAACCCGCCCTGGCCGAGAGCAAGTGGGTTATCGGCGACCGTCACGATCTGTCGACTCAGGCGTATCAGGGCGGAGGACGCGGCATCGACCAGACAATGCTGGCAACGCTACGTAATGCCGTACTGGGTGATTTTCGCCCCGACCTGACGCTCTATCTGGATGTGACCCCGGAAGTGGGTCTCAAACGTGCCCGCGCGCGCGGCGAGCTGGACCGCATTGAACAAGAGTCGTTTGATTTCTTTAACCGCACCCGTGCGCGCTATCTTGAGCTGGCCGCACAGGACAGCTCAATTTGTACCATCGATGCGACGCAGTCTCTGGACGACGTTACGCGCGACATTCAGCACACCATTACGCAGTGGGTGCAGGAGCAGCAGGCATGAAATGGTATCCATGGTTGCGCCCACACTTTGAACAGCTGATCGGCAGCTATCAGGCGGGTCGGGGGCATCATGCGTTACTGATTCAGGCGTTGCCAGGAATGGGTGATGATGCGTTGATTTATGCCATCACCCGTTTTCTGATGTGTCAGCAGCCGGAAGGGCACAAGAGCTGTGGTAAATGCCGTGGCTGCCAGCTGATGCAGGCGGGCACGCATCCTGACTACTACACCCTTGAGCCTGAGAAGGGTAAAAGCGCGCTCGGTATCGATGCCGTGCGTGAAGTCAGTGAAAAATTGTATGAACACGCGCGACTGGGCGGCGCAAAAGTGGTCTGGCTTAAAGACGCCACGCTGCTTACCGAGGCGGCGGCTAACGCCCTGCTTAAAACCCTGGAAGAGCCGCCGGTTAAAACGTGGTTTTTCCTCTCATGCCGTGACCCGGGACGATTGCTGGCGACGTTGCGTAGCCGTTGTCGTCTTCATCACCTTGCAGTACCTCAGGAATCGTGGGCGCTGAGCTGGCTTGAACGAGAGGTGACAACGTCACCTGAGAGTGCGCTGTCCGCCTTGCGCCTGAGCAGCGGCGCGCCCGCGGCGGCGCTGGCACTACTGCAGCCTGACGTCTGGTCAGAGCGAGAAACGCTCTGCCGGGCCGTAGATGCGTCGCTGAACAGTCACGACTGGCTAAGTTTACTGCCTGCGCTTAACAGCGATCGGGCCGTTGATCGTCTGCACTGGCTGGCCTCCCTACTGCTGGATGCGCTCAAAATCCAGCAGGGGGCTACGCTTCTGACCAACCCGGACGCGTTGCCGCTGGTGAATACGCTGGCGAACCGCCTCTCAGGGAAGATTCTTCACGCGATGCTCCATGACATCTGCCAGAGCCGTGAACAGCTTTTAACCGTGACGGGTCTTAATCGCGAGCTTTTACTGACCGACCAGTTACTGCGTATCGAACATTACCTGCAACCCGGCGTCACACCGCCAGTTTCCCATCTCTGAGAGAGACATTATGTTTTTAGTCGACTCACACTGCCATCTTGATGGCCTGGATTATCAATCCCTGCATAAAAACGTGGATGACGTGCTGGCAAAAGCCGCTGCCCGCGATGTGAAATTCTGTCTTGCGGTGGCGACGACGCTGCCGGGCTACCGCTCCATGCGTGAGCTGGTGGGCGTTCGCGATAACGTGGTGTTCTCCTGCGGCGTGCACCCGCTGAATCAGGACGAGGCCTACGACGTTGAGGATCTGCGCCGACTGGCAGCAGAAGAGGGCGTGGTAGCGATGGGCGAGACCGGTCTGGACTATTTTTACACGCCGGAAACCAAACCGCGCCAGCAGGAGTCCTTTCGCAACCATATTCGCATTGGCCGGGAACTGAATAAGCCGGTTATCGTCCACACCCGCGATGCGCGCGCGGATACCCTGGCTATCCTCCGGGAAGAAAACGTGACGGATTGCGGTGGCGTACTACACTGTTTCACAGAAGACAGAGAAACGGCGGGGAAGCTGCTTGATTTGGGGTTTTATATCTCGTTTTCGGGGATCGTGACGTTCCGTAACGCTGAGCAGCTGCGTGATGCTGCGCGTTATGTTCCGCTCGATCGTATTCTGGTGGAGACGGATTCTCCTTACCTGGCACCGGTACCGCATCGCGGTAAAGAGAACCAGCCCGCTATGACGAGAGACGTGGCTGAGTACATGGCCGTACTGAAGGGCGTCAGCATCGATGAGCTGGCCCGCGTGACGACGGAAAACTTCTCCACGCTGTTCCATATCGACCCCGCCCGCCTGCAATCTGTTTGATACACCTGTTTTTTTTAGGCTCGTAATTAATAAGTAAAGCGAGTAAAGTTCACCGCCTCATTTGGGGCGGTGAGTGTGTATTTAGACACATCCGGACATGCTTTTTGTAAATAACTGAAAGTTTTTCGACCGCCTTAAGCTGAAACGTGATAGCCGTCAAACAAACTCAGAGGGAATTATTTTACTCTGTGTAATAAATAAAGGGCGCTTAGATGTCCTGTCCACGGCACGGTACTCCCCCCGGGCCAATGCGTGAAAGCGTAAAAAAAAGCACAAATACTCAGGAGCACTCTCAATTATGTTTAAGAATGCATTTGCTAACCTGCAAAAGGTCGGTAAATCGCTGATGCTGCCAGTATCCGTACTGCCTATCGCAGGTATCCTGCTGGGTGTCGGTTCTGCTAACTTCAGCTGGCTGCCAGCCGTAGTGTCCCACGTGATGGCCGAAGCAGGCGGTTCTGTCTTTGCTAACATGCCACTGATCTTCGCGATCGGTGTGGCTCTGGGCTTCACCAATAACGACGGCGTTTCTGCGCTGGCTGCAGTGGTTGCCTACGGCATCATGGTGAAAACCATGGCTGTGGTTGCGCCGCTGGTTCTGCATTTACCGGCAGAAGAGATCGCCGCGAAACACCTGGCGGACACCGGTGTTCTGGGCGGTATCATCTCCGGTGCGATTGCAGCGTATATGTTTAACCGCTTCTATCGCATCAAGCTGCCTGAGTATCTGGGCTTCTTCGCGGGCAAGCGTTTCGTTCCGATCATCTCTGGTCTGGCAGCGATTTTCACTGGCGTGATCCTGTCCTTCATCTGGCCACCAATCGGCTCTGCTATCCAGACCTTCTCTCAGTGGGCTGCTTACCAGAACCCGGTTGTGGCGTTTGGTATCTACGGCTTCATCGAGCGTTGCCTGGTACCATTCGGTCTGCACCACATCTGGAACGTTCCATTCCAGATGCAGATTGGTGAATTCACCAACGCAGCAGGTCAGGTATTCCACGGCGATATCCCACGTTACATGGCGGGCGACCCAACTGCAGGTAAACTGTCTGGTGGCTTCCTGTTCAAAATGTACGGTCTGCCAGCAGCTGCGATTGCTATCTGGCACTCTGCTAAGCCAGAGAACCGTGCAAAAGTGGGCGGTATCATGATCTCCGCAGCGCTGACCTCGTTCCTGACCGGTATCACCGAGCCGATCGAGTTCTCCTTCATGTTCGTTGCGCCGATCCTGTACGTTATCCACGCGATTCTGGCGGGCCTGGCGTTCCCAATCTGTATCCTGCTGGGTATGCGTGACGGTACGTCCTTCTCTCACGGTCTGATCGACTTCATCGTTCTGTCCGGTAACAGCAGCAAACTGTGGCTGTTCCCAATCGTGGGTGCGTGCTATGCCGTTGTTTACTACACCATCTTCCGCGTGCTGATTAAAGCACTGGACCTGAAAACTCCGGGTCGTGAAGATGCGACAGAAGACAGCAAAGCTGGCGCTACCAGCGAAATGGCTCCGGCACTGGTCGCAGCGTTCGGCGGTAAAGAGAACATCACTAACCTGGACGCGTGCATCACTCGTCTGCGTGTGAGCGTTGCCGACGTAGCGAAAGTAGACCAGCCGGGTCTGAAAAAACTGGGCGCAGCGGGCGTAGTTGTTGCAGGTTCTGGTGTACAGGCAATCTTCGGTACCAAATCCGATAACCTGAAAACCGAAATGGATGAGTACATCCGCAGCAACTAAGTTGTGACCTGGGGAGACTAAGGCAGCCGAATGGCTGCCTTTTTTATTTGTGTCTTAAAAAACGCCACTGAGACGCGAGAGCGGTCACTCTTCAGTCAGCTGATGAACATTCAGGAAAGAAATCGAGGGAGGAGGTTGAAAGGACAGGAGAAACTCGCTCATACTCTTGGATTGTGTCACACACCGATCCCGGGAGTGTGTTTACAGCGGACGCATTGCGCCAGATTAAACAAAAAAGGAAAAGGTCATGGCTGAAGAAACGATTTTCAGTAAAATTATCCGCCGCGAAATCCCGTCGGATATCGTCTATCAGGATGAACTGGTGACGGCTTTCCGGGACATTTCCCCTCAGGCCCCGACGCACATCCTTATCATTCCCAATATTCTGATTCCGACTGTAAACGACGTAAAAACCGAGCATGAAGTGGCGTTAGGTCGTATGCTGACGGTGGCTGCCAGAATCGCTGAACAGGAAGGGATTGCAGAAGATGGTTACCGTCTGATCATGAACTGCAACCGCCATGGTGGCCAGGAAGTTTATCATATTCACATGCATCTGCTGGGTGGACGTCCTCTGGGGCCGATGCTGGCACATAAAGGTCTTTGACATGCTGAAAGGGCGTATTGCAGCGCTGGTAATGGCGATGATGATTGTGGGGTGCAGCTCGCGTCCGGCGATCCCCGTGAATGATGAACAGACGCTGGTCATGGAGTCCTCCGTGCTTGCCGCGGGCATCACGGCGCAACAGCCCGCGTTGACCATCAGTGAAATCAACTCATCTGCCTCCTCTACGCTCTTTAATGAAAGACATGAACCGGTGACGGTCCACTACCGTTTTTTCTGGTATGACGTAAGAGGTCTTGAAATGCATCCGCTGGAGGCGCCGCGCAGCGTCACCATTCCGGCCAGGTCGTCGGTAACGCTCTATGGCAGCGCCAACTATCTGGGTGCGCATAAGGTGAGACTTTATCTTTATCTCTGAGGGGTGAACCTTGATTAAAAATTTGAGCCGCTATGCGCTCGTGACAGCTTTCGCTCTGTTTCTTGCAGGGTGTGTGACCCGAACTGAACAGCCTGCGCCTGTGGAAGAGGCTAAACCGGGTACTGAACAGCCGACACCGCCAACGCAGCAGCAGCCAACCGTGCCGTCTGTACCGTCTATTCCGGCGCAGCCAGGTCCGATTGAACATCCGGACCAGACGTCGCAGCCCACGCCGCGCGTGCGCCATTACGACTGGAACGGGGCGATGCAGCCGATGGTAGGCAAAATGCTGCAGGCGCAGGGCGTGACGGCGGGCAGCGTATTGCTGGTCGACAGCGTGAACAACCGTACCAACGGTTCGCTGAACGCGGGTGAAGCCACGGAAACCCTGCGCAATGCTCTGGCTAACAACGGCAAGTTTACGCTGGTCTCGGCTCAGCAGCTCGCGGTCGCCAAACAGCAGCTGGGCCTGTCGCCGCAGGATAGCCTCGGTACCCGCAGCAAGGCGATCGGCATTGCCCGTAACGTTGGCGCACAGTATGTGCTGTACTCTAACGCCACCGGTAACGTGAATACCCCAGCCCTGCAGATGCAGCTGATGCTGGTTCAGACAGGCGAAATTATCTGGTCAGGTAAAGGTGCGGTTACGCAACAATGACGGCACGCGTGAAGAGATTCTGACGCGCTATTTTCCTCAGTACCGCCTTATCGCGCCGCAGGCCCATTCCGGGCTTGGCGGCGCGAGTTGCATTATAGAACAGGGCGAACGACGTCTGGTCTTGCGGCAAAATCACGACCCCGACGCGCCTGCCTCCCATTTCCGTCGTCAGTTTCGTGCCCTGAGACGTCTTCCGGCGGATCTCGTACCTGCCCCTCGTTTTTTCAGACAGGGCTGGATGGCCGTCGACTATCTGGAAGGTGAAGTTAAAAGCGCGCTGCCGGACACGCCGGAGCTTGCGGCGGTGCTGTATCATCTGCACCGGCAGCCACGTCTGGGATGGCGAATTACGTTATTCCCGCTGCTTGAACATTACTGGCAGCAAGCCCTGCCTGACAGACGTACTCCAGTGTGGCTGGCACATCTCAGGCGGCTGCGTAAAACGGGCGAGCCGCAGCCGATTCGGCTCGCGCCGCTGCATATGGATGTTCATGCCGGGAATATTGTTCATACGCCAGCGGGCATCAGGCTTATCGACTGGGAGTATGCCGGAGATGGCGATGTGGCGCTGGAGCTGGCGGCCGTCTGGACGGAGAGTGAAGCCGCGCGGCAGATGCTCATCAGGGGCTACGCCCGGGTGGCACATATTGACCCCGACGCGCTGAGGCGTCAGGTCAGGCGCTGGCGACCCTGGGTCGTCATGTTAATGGCTGGCTGGTTTGAAATGCGCTATCGGCAGTCCAGAGACAAACAATTTATTGCGCTGGCAGACGATGCCTGGCGTCAGTTACAAACTAAAGGATAAGAGAGGTGGATGTGGGTCCAGTCATGTTGGATGTTGAAGGGTTTGAGCTGGATGCGGAGGAGCGTGAAATTCTGGCGCATCCGCTGGTGGGTGGCCTGATCCTGTTTACTCGCAACTATCACGATCCGGCGCAGCTGCGCGAGCTGGTGCGTCAGATCCGCGCCGCGTCGCGCAATCATCTGGTGGTGGCCGTCGATCAGGAAGGCGGGCGCGTGCAGCGTTTCCGCGACGGTTTTACCCGCCTGCCCGCAGCCCAGTCATTCGCCGCGCTGCTCGGCACGGAAGAGGGTGGAAAACTGGCGCAGGAGGCCGGCTGGCTGATGGCCAGCGAAATGATTGCCATGGATATCGACATCAGCTTTGCCCCGGTGCTGGATGTAGGGCATATCAGCGCTGCCATTGGCGAGCGCTCATACCATGAAGACCCGTGTATTGCGCTGGCAATGGCCACCCGGTTCATCGACGGCATGCACGACGCAGGCATGAAAACCACCGGGAAACACTTCCCGGGTCACGGGGCGGTGACGGCGGATTCTCACAAAGAGACCCCGCGCGATCCGCGCCCGGAAGCGGAAATTCGCGCCAAAGATATGTCGGTTTTCCAGTCGCTTATCACCGATAACAAGCTTGATGCCATTATGCCCGCGCACGTGATTTACAGCGACGTCGACCCGCGTCCTGCCAGCGGTTCTGCGCACTGGCTGAAAACCGTTCTGCGTCAGGAACTGGGCTTCAACGGCGTGATTTTCTCTGACGATTTGTCGATGGAAGGGGCCGCGATCATGGGCAGCTACGCTGAACGCGGTCAGGCATCGCTGGATGCAGGTTGCGATATGATCCTGGTCTGCAATAATCGTAAAGGTGCCGTTAGCGTGCTGGATAACCTGTCGCCGATCAATGCAGAGCGTGTTACACAATTGTATCATAAAGGTTCATTTAGCCGTCAGGAGCTGATGGATTCGGCGCGCTGGAAGACGGTCAACGCCCGGCTTGAAGACCTGAATGAGCGCTGGCAGGCACATAAAGCCAGCCTGTAAACCCTCCCGGAAGGCGTAGCGTGGTGAGAAGACGATGATCATCTATTTACACGGTTTTGACTCAAACAGTCCTGGCAATCATGAGAAGGTGCTGCAGCTGCAGTTTATCGATCCGGATGTACGGTTGATCAGCTACAGCACGCGTCATCCGAAGCATGATATGCAGCATCTGCTCAAAGAGGTGGACAAGATGTTGCAGCTCAACGTCGACGATCGCCCGTTGATTTGCGGCGTAGGGCTGGGCGGCTACTGGGCGGAGCGGATTGGCTTCCTGTGCGACATTCGCCAGGTGGTGTTCAATCCTAACCTGTTCCCGAACGAGAACATGGAAGGCAAAATTGACCGTCCGGAAGAGTATGTCGATATTGCGACCAAGTGCGTGAGCAACTTCCGTGAGAAAAACCGCGACCGCTGTCTGGTGATCCTTTCCCGTAATGATGAAGCGCTCAACAGCCATCGGGCAGCAGAGCTCCTGCATCATTACTATGAGATCGTCTGGGACGAAGAACAGACCCACAAGTTCAAAAACATCTCTCCGCATCTGCAGCGTATCAAAGCGTTTAAAACGCTGGGTTAATCAATTACCCGCATGCATCAAAGCCCGGCCGCGAAAGCGTACCGGGCTTTCTTTTTGACCAGAATTGTCTACTTTTAAGCCATCAAAACTTGATGCATATCAATTTTGGTATGACCAATGCGCCTGACGTGGTATTCTCAATGCACCTGAATGGTTTCAGTGCTGTAACCTGTTGTTAATTAAGGGTTATTTTTATAACTTTTAATTAACAATTGGTTAATAATTTGAGGGGGTCACGTTGACTACGCCATTGAAAAAGATAGTGATTGTAGGCGGTGGTGCTGGCGGGCTGGAGCTGGCTACACAGCTGGGCAAGAAGCTGGGTCGCGGTAAAAAAGCCAAAATTACGCTGGTGGATCGTAACCACAGCCACCTGTGGAAACCGCTGCTGCACGAAGTGGCGACCGGTTCTCTGGATGAGGGCGTGGACGCGCTCAGCTATCTGGCGCACGCGCGCAACCATCATTTCCAGTTCCAGCTGGGCTCGGTGGTGGACATCAACCGTGAAAGCAAAACCATCACCCTGGCAGAGCTGCGCGATGAAAAAGGGGAGCTGCTGGTTCCCGAGCGTAAACTGGCGTACGACACGCTGGTCATGGCGCTGGGCAGTACCTCCAACGACTTCAACACGCCGGGCGTGAAAGAGCACTGTATCTTCCTCGATAACCCGCACCAGGCGCGCCGTTTCCATCAGGAAATGCTGAACCTGTTCCTGAAGTACACCAGCAATATGGGTGCGAACGGTAAGGTGAATATCGCCATTGTCGGCGGCGGCGCGACGGGCGTTGAGCTGTCAGCGGAGCTGCACAATGCGGTGAAGCAGCTGCACAGCTACGGTTACAAAGGGTTAACTAACGAAGCGCTGAACGTCACGCTGGTTGAAGCCGGTGAACGTATCCTGCCTGCGCTGCCTCCGCGTATTTCCGGTGCGGCGCACAATGAGCTCACCAAACTGGGCGTGCGGGTGCTGACGCAGACCATGGTGACCAGCGCCGACGAAGGCGGCCTGCACACCAAAGACGGCGAGTATATCAAAGCGGATCTGATGGTCTGGGCGGCTGGTATCAAAGCGCCTGACTTTATGAAAGAGATCGGCGGTCTGGAAACCAACCGCATTAACCAGCTGGTTACGGAGCCAACGCTACAAACCACGCGCGATCCTGAAATCTTTGCCATCGGTGACTGTGCCTCCTGCGCGCGTCCTGAAGGTGGATTCGTGCCGCCGCGCGCGCAGGCCGCTCACCAGATGGCAAGCCTGGTGCTGCACAATATTCTGGCGCAGTACAAAGGCAAGCCAATGAAAGCCTATGTCTACAAAGACCACGGTTCACTGGTGTCACTGTCAAACTTCTCTACCGTCGGCAGCCTGATGGGCAACCTGATGCGCGGCTCAATGATGGTAGAAGGGCGCATTGCCCGCTTCGTGTATATCTCCCTGTACCGCATGCACCAGATTGCGCTGCACGGCTACTTCAAAACCGGGCTGATGATGCTGGTGGGCAGAATCAACCGCGTGATCCGTCCGCGTCTGAAGCTGCACTAATCTTTCACTCCCTCCGGGCCCTCCGGAGGGAGTTTTTAGCATTTCATGCTGTAGATCACAGTTTGACTGCTTAAGAGTTCTCCTAAATACAATATATCTCCTCTCAACGCCCCTTTTTTGATCCTTTATCTTATTGGCGAAGCCGTGCCTCCATTGCAAAATTGTTACCAATAGCAACAAAGGAGGAAGTCCCGTGAATAAATCAATGTTGGCGGGTATAGGGATTGGCGTCGCGGCTGCGTTAGGTGTGGCTGCCGTTGCCAGTCTCAACGTATTAGATCGCGGCCCGCAGTATGCACAGGTGGTTTCTGCTACACCGATTAAAGAAACCGTAAAAACGCCTCGTCAGGAGTGCCGTAACGTCTCCGTGACGCACCGTCGTCCGGTGCAGGATGAAAACCGCATTGCCGGTTCTGTTCTGGGTGCAGTAGCGGGTGGCGTTATTGGTCACCAGTTTGGCGGCGGCCGGGGTAAAGACGTGGCGACTGTGGTCGGCGCGCTGGGTGGCGGCTATGCCGGTAACCAGGTGCAGGGCGCGATGCAGGATAATGATACCTACACCACGACTCAGCAACGCTGCAAAACCGTCTATGACAAGTCGGAAAAAATGCTGGGCTATGACGTGACCTACAAAATTGGCGATCAGCAGGGCAAAATCCGCATGGATAAAGACCCGGGCACGCAAATTCCACTGGATGGAAACGGCCAGCTGGTTCTGAATAACAAAGTGTAAAAAAGATGTTCTCTGAATTTAGCTCCTCATGCGCTCAGGCTGAGGAGCTTTTTTTTTGCTTCAGATTTTCAGTAGCTCAGGCCACAGCCGCAGCGTGGTTTCGCTAATATGCTGCAGTTTTTCCAGCGTGGCCCCTTCGCGGGCGCTGATCGACATCCCCTGCAAAATACAGCTCAGGTATTGCGCCAGCAGCTGAGGGTTGCATTGCGCGGGGATTTCACCGCGCTGCTGGCGCTGAGCCAGAAATGCGCTGAGGGTCTCCTCCTGCATGGCATGCCGTGATTTCACCGTATTGGCAATCTCTTTAGAGGACGCCGCAAGGGTGGCAGAGGTGTTAATCATAAAGCAGCCCGCAGGCGTTTCTTTACTGGTGAAACAGGTTGCGACGGCGGTGAAATAGTCCCGAAGTGCCTGTTCAACGCTTTTCTCTTCGCAGAACAGCTGGGCTTCGTGTTTCGCCGCAAAGCGCGAAATGTATCTGTCCAGCACCGCCCTGAACAGCCCCTCTTTATTGGTAAATTCGGCATACAGCGTCGGCGCTTTGGCTCCGGTGGCTTCTACCAGATCGGAAAGCGAGGTTGCTTCATACCCATGTTGCCAGAAGAGAGTCATGGCCTTATCAAGCGCTGCATCCCTGTCAAACACTTTTGGTCGGCCACGGCTTTTCTTCGCACAACTCGTGACATCGGTTGTCATTTGCCGTTGGTCCTCTGTTGGTTTGGTGAATGACCATTATAAAAATAAACGCAACCCACCACCAGTGCAGAATGCTTAAAAATAAATTAATCATATATGTATGAAAAATAACAATTTTAAAATTTAGTTAACGCTCGTTATAAAATTATGTTGACGCGTGACCTGGATCACATTTATGATTTACCTATCGATCGTTAACTAAATGATTAACGACCTCCAAATTCATCTGCTAAAGGTAAACAACATGAAAAACGTAAAAACCCTCATCGCTGCCGCTGTCCTGAGTTCACTCTCTTTCGCAAGCTTTGCTGCTGTACAGGTACAATCCACCCCTGCTGACCAGCATAAAGTCGGGACAATCTCTGCGTCTGCAGGTACTAACCTGGGTTCCCTGGAAGATCAGCTGGCGCAAAAAGCGCAAGAGATGGGTGCAAAATCTTACCGCATCACCTCAGTGACCGGTCCTAACACCCTGCACGGCACGGCGGTCATCTACAAATAAGCCGTGCATAAACCCTCATTTATGCCACTGCAATAAAAAACGCCCTGCTCAGCAGGGCGTTTTTTTATTTCTGATTTACATCGACTGCGGGACGACATCGTGATGCCGGGTGACATCGGTCGGCATGCCTGACCGGGCTTCCATCGCACGCTCCATCACCACGCTGTTGGTATTCGCATTCGTTTTTGAAACTTACCATCGCGGCATTCAGGTTAATGGGCAGCGTCTGCGGATCGTCGCCAATGTTTTTCGATAACGGCTGATGGATCTCAACCAGCCGCACGCCGCCGGGCTCCTCTGAAACTTTAATCGGCGTATTGATAATATTCACTTTGGTTCCCGGCGTAACGACGTTAAACAGCGTTTTGATATCGTCATCGCGCAGACGAATACAGCCGGAGCTGACGCGCATGCCGATGCCAAAGTCCGCATTCGTTCCGTGCAGCAGGTAGACGCCGCCGTATGCCGCGAGGCGTATCGCGTGGTGCCCCATCGGGTTATCCGGACCTGCCGGCACCACGGCAGGAAGATCGATCCCCTGGGCCTTATAGCGGGCACGAATGTTGGCCGTCGGGGTCCAGGTTGGATTCGCGCGTTTATCCGAGACGGTGGTGACCATCGTCGGCGTCAGCGTGTCGCCGCCCAGCTGACCAATACCGATAGGGTAGACCGTCACTTCGTTTTTACCCGGCGGGTAATAGTACAGACGCAGCTCGGCCAGGTTTATCACCATCCCCTCGCGCGGGGCATCCGGCAGGATAGTCTGTAACGGGATGGTCAGTACGCTGCCCGCGCGCGGGACGTACGGGTCGACGCCGGGGTTCGCCTGCAGCAGGGCCAGAAAACCGACGTTATATTTTTTGGCAATCGCTTCCAGCGAACCGCCATTATTTTCAACCACATGAAAGCGGTTTTCACCCACGACCTTGCTGCCGGGAGGGGGAAGGGGCCAGGTGTTTGCCCGAGCGGGAAGCGCAACCGCGACGGTGGCTGCCAGCGCAAACAGAGTCATCCAGCGAGTAAAACGCGAAGAGGTCATCATCACCATAATCCATGTAAATGATAAGGTTATTGTTTTGTAAGGCGTTAAACATAATTATGGCGAATGGGTGTGTCGGGAAGATCGGGTGAAGTGCAAAGAGTTTGTAAATTGTCCCCCGTAGCGCCGGGCTAACAGGGGGAAGGGATCCCCATAAAATAATGCCTGAACGGACGACCCTCTCTCCCTTGAGGGAGAGGGTTGGGGTGAGGGGGAACATACGGCTCTGGTGGTCATTCCGTTCACTTCATGTTCCTTGCTACTCTTTAACGACATAACCGGTGAACGAGCCAGGGTGGCTCAATCGCCACCACCCTGGTGACCCGGGCTCCCGGCGGTAAATCGCCGCTTCGCGGATTGTTCGCCCCATCCCTGGGGCTCACCCCTTCGGGGCCAGCGCAAGCGCTGTCCAAAATTGCTCCCGGCAATTTTGTCTTCGGCTTATTCCTTCCGGCTTTTCGGGGACGGGCGGAGGTAACATCCCTGTAAAGCCCGCCCTCCCGGCGCATCCCTGCGCCTCGCCCCGGCCTGCAGGAAACGCCTCAGCGATTTACAGCCGGACCAGGGGGGCGCTGTAAGCTGTTCATTCCCGGAAGCAACTTTCATCGCTTCCGGTTAATAAACTACATGAAATTCCTCAGCTAACAGGGGGAAGGGAGGTTATGCGATCGCGTTCTCTTCCAGCTGGCGCATAAAGTTACGCACCCAGTCCATACGGGTTTTGCGCTCCGTCAGCTCCTGGGTAAATTTGAGACGTGTTGGACCATCCAGACGGAAATGCTGCGGCTGTTTTTGCAGCAGGCCGATCAGCCACATCGGGTTGACGTGATTCTTCTCGGCGAATTCAATCACGCCGCCTTTTTCATTGCCTTCAAGCTTGCGGATCCCCAACTTTTGCGCCTGCTGGCGCAGCCTCGCGATATCCAGCAAATTTCTCGCCGGATCGGGCAGCAGACCAAAGCGGTCGATCAGCTCCACCTTGATCTCTTCCAGCTCGTTCTCCTTCTTCGCGCTGGCGATGCGCTTGTAGAACGACAGTCGGGTATTCACGTCCGGAATAAAATCGTCCGGCAGTAGGGAAGGCATACGCAGCTCGACCTCGGTCTGCTGGCTGGTAAGATCTTCCAGCGACGGCTCGCGTCCGGCCTTCAGGGCATCAACCGCGTTTTCCAGCAGCTCCATATAGAGCGAGAAGCCGATGGTTTCCATGGAGCCGCTCTGGTCTTCACCCAGCAGTTCGCCGGCACCGCGGATCTCGAGATCGTGCGTCGCCAGCGCAAAGCCAGCGCCCAGGTCTTCCAGCGAGGCGATGGCTTCCAGACGCTTTTGCGCGTCGGTGGTCATCGCTTTCGGATGCGGCGTCAGCAGCCAGGCGTAGGCCTGATGGTGCGAACGCCCGACGCGGCCGCGCAGCTGGTGAAGCTGCGCCAGACCAAAGTGATCCGCACGCTCAATGATGATGGTGTTTGCCGTCGGAATGTCGATCCCGGTCTCAATGATGGTGGTACACACCAGCACGTTAAAGCGCTGGTGGTGGAAGTCGTTCATTACCCGCTCCAGCTCGCGCTCGCGCATCTGCCCGTGACCGATAGCGATGCGCGCTTCCGGCACCAGCTCCGCCAGCCTGTCCGCCGCTTTCTGGATGTTTTCCACGTCATTGTAGAGGTAGTAGACCTGACCTCCGCGCAGCACTTCACGCAGAATGGCCTCACGCACCACCAGATTATCGTACTCGCGGACAAAGGTTTTCACCGCCAGACGGCGCGCAGGCGGCGTGGCGATAATTGACAGATCGCGCATGCCGCTCATCGCCATGTTGAGGGTTCGCGGGATCGGCGTCGCGGTCAGAGTCAGGATATCGACGTCGGCGCGCATCGCTTTGATTCGCTCTTTATGACGCACCCCGAAGCGGTGCTCTTCGTCGACGATCAGCAGCCCCAGATCTTTCCACTTCACGTCGCTTTGCAGCAGCTTGTGGGTGCCGATCAGAATATCGATTTTGCCTTCGCTGGCCTGTTCGAGGATCTGCGTCTGTTCTTTGGTGCTGCGAAAACGCGAGAGCATCTCGATACGTACCGGCCAGTTGGCGAAACGGTCGCGGAAGTTATCGAAGTGCTGCTGAGCGAGCAGGGTGGTCGGCACCAGCACCGCCACCTGCTTGTTGTTTTCCACCGCAAGGAAGGCGGCGCGCATCGCCACTTCGGTTTTGCCGAAGCCGACGTCGCCGCAGACTAAGCGGTCCATGGCCAGCGGCTGGCACATGTCGCTCAGCACGGCGTTGATGGCCTGGGCCTGATCCGGCGTGGTTTCAAACGGGAAGCTGTCGCAGAACAACTGGTACTGTTCTTTATCGTGCTTAAAGGCGAAGCCCTGTTTGGCCGCGCGCTGGGCGTAGATATCCAGCAGCTCGGCGGCCACGTCGCGTACTTTTTCCGCCGCCTTCTGGCGCGCGCGCGCCCAGGCGTCGCCGCCCAGCTTGTGCAGCGGCGCATTCTCTTCGGCACCGCCCGCGTAGCGGCTGATCAGATGCAGGGACGATACTGGAACATACAGTTTGGCGTCGTTAGCGTAGGTCAGCATCAGGTATTCACCTTTGATGCCACCCGCTTCCAGCGTGGTCATCCCCTGATAGCGCCCAACGCCGTGTTCCAGGTGAACAATCGGCTGGCCGGGATGCAGCTCGGCCAGGTTACGGATCAGCGTGTCCGGGTTGATGGTCCGACGGCTGTCCTGACGGCGACGCGCGACGCGCTCGCCCAGCAGGTCGCTTTCGCAAATCAGCGCCAGGTTGTTGAGCGTGTCGATGAACCCGTGCTCGGCGGCGCCAATCATCAGGTAACGACCGTTTCCGGTCGCTTCGCTCAGACGCAGGATGCGCTTCGGCGCCACTTTGATGCGTCCCAGCAGCTCACCTAACGCTTCGCGGCGGCCTTCACTCTCAACGGAGAACACCACCGGGCCGGTGAAGGACTCCAGGAACTTGCGCAGATTATCCAGCGGAGATTTCTGCTGCGCCTGAACGGCCAGGTCCGGCAGCGTCCGGAAGGCGAGGTTGGTATTGGCGGCCTTATCGGCAAGCGAATCGGTTTTCAGCTGCATGCGCGGCCAGCGCTTCAGCTCGGCGTTGAGCTCGTCGGTGCGCAGCCACAGCGCTTCCGGCGGCAGCAGCGGACGCATCGGATCAACGCCACGGTTTTCAAAGCGCGCGCGGGTTTCGCTCTCAAAGCGGCTGGCGCTGGCGTCGATATCCCCGGTGTTGACAATCAGCGTATTCGCCGGGAAGTAGCTGAACAGGGCAGGCAGCGGCTCGTTGAAGAACAGCGGCTGCCAGTATTCGATCCCGGCTGGAAGCGTGCCTTTACTGACCTGCTGATAAATATGTTCCGCGTCGCGCTTCACCTCGAACTTATCGCGCCACTGGCTGCGGAACAGCTCGATAGCGGTTTTGTCCGTTGGGAACTCATGCGCGGGTAGTAAATTGATGGACTCTACTTCCTCCAGCGTGCGCTGCGTGTCGGCGTCGAATACGCGCAGGCTGTCGATTTCATCATCAAAAAAATCCAGACGATACGGCTGGTCGCTGCCCATCGGATAAAGGTCGAGCAGCGCGCCGCGAGTCGCGTATTCCCCGTGTTCCATCACCTGGTCGACGTGGCGATAGCCGGCACCGTCAAGCTGCGCGCGCAGGGCGTCACGGGAGAGGCGCTGGCCCTTTTTCATCACCAGCGCGTGACCGTGCAGATAGCTGTGCGGACAGACGCGCTGCATCAGGGTGTTCACCGGCACAATCAGCACGCCGCGCTGCATAGTCGGCAGCTGATAGAGCGTCGACAGGCGCGAGGAGATGATCTCCTGATGCGGAGAGAAGCTGTCATACGGCAGCGTCTCCCAGTCGGCCAGGCTGAACACCAGGCTATCGGTGAACTGGCGAATTTCATCGTGCAGGCGCAGGGCGTTTTGCATATCCGGGGCAACCAGAATCACCGGGCCTGGATGACGCTCGGCGATTTCCGCCACCAGCGTGGCGCACGCCGCGCCCGTGAGTTCACCCAGCTGGCGCTGGTCGCCCGCTTTGACAGGCAAGGAATAACGATAGTGTTCAGGCATGGCTATGTCAGAGTCTCTTATGGATATACCAACAGTATTGGGGCATATCACTGATACGCAATGTCTTTATTATCCTCGATCGTTTTACATAAGCAAATCGTAACCGCACGGCAGGGCTAAACGCCCCCAAAACGGGGGCGGAGAGGGCGTTAACGCGTCGAAGGTGACAGGGTCAGCGTAGACGGAGGAGAGAAGAAAACGTCCCCAAACAGCGAGGTGGAGATTTTACGCACCCCGAGCCCGGCAAGGGTGCAGATCAGCAGGCTGGCAAACGGGTAGACCAGCACCAGGGTGAGCTCTGCCCAGACCGGCCACGAGGCGGCATTCATCTCGCCAATCAGGAACAGGCTAAAGGCCTCAATCAGGATGCGGTGGGTGGTATAAATCGCAATGGTGTTTGAGCCAATCACGTTCAGCAGATTGTTCGGGTGAACGGCGTAGCGCTGCTCAAGGCTGTAGAACAGCTTCATGATCAGCACAATCGACAGCAATGAGAGCAGCAGCGGAACGTTAGCAAACCACAGCACCACGGAGACGGCGGCGAAAGCGCCGGTTGCCAGCCAGATGCGGCGCAGGTTGACGCTTTTCATCCACGCCATCAGCTCTGCGCCATACCACGCCCCGAGGCTGTAGTAGATCATGTTGCGGACCACGCTGTTCATTCCCCACCACGGCAGCGGCAGGAAGTTAATCGCGATGCTTGCCAGCGCCAGCAGTCCCAGTACCGGCAGCTTCCAGCGGCTCAGCAGTTTACACAGCGTGAAGTAGACCACCAGAGCATACAGATACCACAGGCTGGTGCTGGCGGTCAGCATACCCCGTACAAACCCTGAGAGCGAGTCGGCGTAGGCCGCGTTCGACGCGGTGGCAAGCTCACGCTCGGGCGCCAGCCAGGCGTTCAGATGGGTCAACGCCTGCCATTGCAGGACGCCCCACAGCGCCAGGACCCAGACAATGCTCCAGATCCGTTTGTCGAGACTGGTTCGCCAGTCCACTTCGTCAATATAACGACGGATCAGATAGCCGGAGATAAAGAAGAAGACCGGCATACGAAACGGTGCGAGATAGAGGTTAAAATAGACCCAGCATTTGGCGAGAAGGCCGGAGAGTGGGTGTTGCAGCCCGATCAGATGCGGATAAAACGTGATAACCGAATGATAGATAACCACCAGGCAGATACACAGCCCTTTTATCTGGTTAATCCATAATGCTTTTTGCTTCATTGTTCGCCACTACCTTATTGCCATAAACGAACGAGCAATTGTTGTAAAACGAAGCCGGGATGTAATGGGTAACAGTCTGTATCCGGTGGTTTTTCGGAAAAGGTGGAGGTTGCGAGGTGAGTATTCAGACAATAGCACCCTGATTTATCTGAATTTTTCGGAAGAATGATTACCAAAGCTTACTGTTTCAGTCATTTACGCTTAACGGATTCGCTTATATACTCGTGGGTCTGCTATCAGCAAACAGACGGATTTCATGTATCAACCTGTCGCACTCTTCATAGGCTTACGTTACATGCGTGGGCGCGCCGCGGACCGCTTCGGTCGCTTTGTCTCCTGGCTTTCGACTATTGGCATTACGCTTGGCGTGATGGCACTGGTGACGGTGCTTTCCGTCATGAATGGCTTCGAACGCGAGCTGCAAAACAACATCCTGGGGCTGATGCCGCAGGCCGTTCTCTCATCATCCAACGGTTCGGTTAATCCGCAACAGCTGCCGGAAAGCGCGGCGAAGTTACAGGGCGTCACGCGCGTTGCGCCGTTGACGACCGGCGACGTGGTGCTGCAAAGCGCCCGCAGCGTGGCGGTCGGCGTGATGCTGGGTATTGACCCGGCGCAAAACGATCCGCTGACGCCGTATCTGGTTAACGTGAAGCAGACCGATCTGGAAGCCGGAAAATACAACGTGATTCTGGGTGAACAGCTTGCCGGACAGCTTGGCGTCAACCGCGGTGACCAGCTGCGCGTGATGGTGCCCTCTGCCAGCCAGTTTACGCCGATGGGACGCCTGCCGAGCCAGCGCCTGTTTAACGTGATTGGTACCTTTGCCGCCAACAGCGAAGTCGATGGCTATCAGATGCTGGTAAATATCCAGGACGCTTCACGCCTGATGCGCTACCCGGCAGGGAATATCACCGGCTGGCGCCTGTGGCTCGACGCGCCGCTGAAGGTCGATACCCTCAGCCAGCAAAAACTGCCGGACGGCACCAAATGGCAGGACTGGCGCGAGCGTAAAGGCGAACTGTTCCAGGCCGTGCGGATGGAAAAAAATATGATGGGGCTGCTGCTGAGCCTGATCGTGGCCGTGGCCGCATTTAACATCATTACCTCGCTGGGCCTGATGGTGATGGAGAAGCAGGGCGAAGTCGCCATTCTGCAAACCCAGGGGCTCACGCCGCGCCAGATTATGGCGGTGTTTATGGTGCAGGGTGCCAGCGCAGGCATCATTGGCGCGCTGCTCGGCGCCGTGCTGGGGGCCTTGCTTGCCAGCCAGCTTAATAACTTAATGCCGATCATCGGCGCTCTTCTCGACGGCGCGGCGCTGCCGGTGGCTATCGAGCCGCTGCAGGTGGTCGGTATTGCGCTGGCCGCGATGGCCATTGCGCTGCTTTCTACGCTTTATCCTTCCTGGCGCGCTGCCGCCACTCAACCCGCTGAGGCTTTACGTTATGAATAAGATCCTGTTGCAATGCGACAACCTGTCCAAACGCTATCAGGAAGGCACTGTGCAAACCGACGTGCTGCACAATGTGAGCTTCAGCGTGGGCGAAGGCGAGATGATGGCGATTGTCGGCAGCTCCGGCTCGGGTAAAAGCACGCTGCTGCATCTGCTGGGCGGGCTGGATACGCCAACTAACGGCGACGTGATTTTCTCCGGCCAGCCGATGAGCAAAATGTCCTCTGCGGCGAAGGCAGAGCTGCGTAACCGCGAGCTGGGCTTTATCTACCAGTTCCACCACCTGCTGCCGGATTTCACGGCGCTGGAAAACGTGGCGATGCCGCTGCTGATTGGCAAAAAGAAACCGGCAGAAATTAACGCCCGCGCCAGCGACATGCTGAAAGCGGTAGGGCTGGGCCATCGCGGTAACCATCGTCCCTCTGAGCTTTCCGGCGGCGAGCGCCAGCGCGTGGCGATTGCCCGTGCGCTGGTCAACAACCCGCGTCTGGTGCTGGCGGATGAGCCTACCGGTAACCTGGATGCCCGCAATGCGGACAGTATTTTCCAGCTTCTCGGCGAGCTGAACGCCTCGCAGGGCACCGCGTTTCTGGTCGTAACCCACGATCTGCAGCTGGCAAAACGCATGGGGCGTCAGCTTGAGATGCGCGACGGCCATCTGAACGCGGAACTGACCCTGATGGGAGCAGAGTAATGGCGTCACCGTTATCGTTACTCATCGGTTTACGTTTTAGCCGCGGCCGCCGTCGCGGCGGCATGGTGTCGCTGATCTCCGTCATCTCGACCATCGGTATTGCGCTCGGTGTGGCGGTGCTGATTGTCGGCTTGAGCGCCATGAACGGTTTTGAGCGCGAGCTGAATAACCGCATTCTGGCGGTAGTGCCGCACGGGGAGATCGAGCCGGTTAACCAGCCGTGGACGAACTGGAGCGATGCGCTCGCCAAAGTCGAAAAGGTGCCGGGCATTGCCGCGGCCGCGCCCTACATTAACTTTACCGGGCTGGTGGAGAGCGGGGTAAACCTGCGCGCCATTCAGGTAAAGGGGGTTAACCCCGCCCAGGAAGCGCGTCTCAGCGCGCTGCCAAACTATGTGCAGAACGGCGCGTGGGCCAACTTTAAGGCCGGCGAGCAGCAGATCATCATGGGTAAAGGCGTGGCCGATGCCCTGAAGGTGAAGCAGGGCGACTGGGTGTCGATCATGATCCCGAACGCCAGCGCCGACCACAAACTGCAGCAGCCTAAGCGCGTGCGCCTGCACGTCACCGGTATTCTTCAGCTGAGCGGTCAGCTTGACCATAGCTTTGCGATGGTGCCGATGGAGGATGCGCGCCAGTATCTCGACATGCCTGACAGCGTGACGGGCATTGCCATTAAGGTGAACGACGTCTTTAACGCCAACAAACTGGTTCGCGACGCGGGCAGCGTGACCAATAACTATGTCTACATCAAAAGCTGGATCGGCACTTACGGCTATATGTACCGTGATATCCAGATGATCCGCGCCATCATGTATCTGGCGATGGTGCTGGTGATTGGTGTGGCGTGCTTTAATATCGTCTCGACGCTGGTGATGGCGGTCAAGGACAAGAGCGGCGACATCGCCGTGCTGCGTACGCTGGGGGCGAAAGACGGTCTTATTCGCGCCATCTTCGTCTGGTACGGTTTGCTGGCGGGGCTGTTCGGTAGCCTTTGCGGCGTGGTGATTGGCGTGGTGGTTTCCCTGCAGCTGACGCCGATTATCAACGGGATCGAAAAGCTTATTGGTCACCAGTTCCTGTCGGGTGATATCTACTTTATTGACTTCCTGCCGTCTGAACTGCACTGGCTGGACGTTTTTTATGTGCTGGTTACAGCACTTTTACTGAGTCTGCTGGCAAGCTGGTATCCGGCGCGTCGCGCAAGCCGAATTGATCCGGCGAGGGTATTAAGTGGCCAGTAATTACGTCATGATCTAGCGGCTTTCGGGCCGCCAGGTTAAAAGAGGAATGCGTTATGTATTACGGATTTGATATTGGCGGCACCAAGATTGCGCTCGGCGTGTTTGATAAAGACCTCAAACTACAGTGGGAAACCCGCGTTCCCACGCCGCGCGAAAGCTACGACGAATTTTTAACCGCGATTGCCGCGCTGGTGGCGCAGGCCGATGAACGCTTTGGCGTGAAAGGCAGCGTCGGCATCGGCATTCCGGGTATGCCCGAAACCGACGACGGCACGCTGTATGCTGCCAACGTGCCTGCCGCCAGCGGTAAACCGCTCCGCGCCGATCTCTCTGCCCTCCTTGAACGCGACGTGCGTTTAGACAATGATGCTAACTGCTTTGCGCTCTCCGAAGCCTGGGACGATGAGTTCCGTCAGTATCCGCTGGTGATGGGGCTGATCCTCGGTACCGGCGTCGGCGGGGGAATTGTGATCAACGGGAAGCCAATCACCGGGCGCAGCTACATCACCGGCGAGTTTGGTCATATCCGTCTCCCGGTGGATGCCCTGGAGGTAGTGGGGCGCGATTTCCCGCTGACCCGCTGCGGCTGCGGCCAGCACGGCTGTATTGAGAACTACCTCTCCGGCCGCGGGTTTGCATGGCTTTACGAACACTTCTATCATCAGAAACTTGAGGCTCCTCAAATCATTACCCTGTGGGAGCAAGGGGATGCGCAGGCGCGTGAGCACGTCGAGCGTTATCTGGATCTGCTGGCGGTGTGTCTGGGAAATATTCTCACCATCGTCGACCCGGATCTGCTGGTGATCGGGGGAGGGCTTTCAAACTTTACCGCGATTACGGAACGGTTGTCCGGGCGTTTGCCCCGACATTTATTGCCGGTTGCCCGCGTGCCGCGTATTGAACGCGCGCGACACGGGGACGCAGGAGGCATGCGCGGAGCCGCATTCCTTCATCTCACCGATTAGTTTACGAGGTTTCTATGCTGTCGCGTCGCCAGGGTCGACTCAGCCGTTTTCGCAAAAACAAACGCCGCTTGCGTGAGCGCTTGCGCCAGCGGATTTTTTTCAGAGACAGAATAATGCCAGAAGCGATGGATAAACCCAGAGTGGTGGTGCTGACCGGGGCGGGGATCTCCGCCGAGTCAGGAATTCGAACCTTCCGCGCGGCGGACGGGCTGTGGGAAGAGCACCGCGTGGAGGATGTAGCCACGCCGGAAGGCTTTGCCCGCGATCCGGATCTCGTCCAGGCGTTTTACAACGCCCGCCGTCGTCAGCTTCAGCAGCCTGACGTCGCGCCGAATGCGGCGCATCTGGCGCTGGCGAAGCTCGAAGAGGCGCTCGGCGATCGTTTTCTGCTGGTGACGCAGAATATCGATAACCTGCACGAGCGGGCCGGTAACAAGAATATCATCCACATGCACGGCGAGCTGCTCAAGGTTCGCTGCGCCTGGAGCGGTCAGGTGCTGGACTGGCAAGAGGACGTGCTGCCAGAGGATAAGTGCCACTGCTGCCAGTTCCCGTCGCGCCTGCGTCCGCACGTGGTCTGGTTCGGCGAAATGCCGCTGGGAATGGATGATATCTACAGCGCGCTGGCGATGGCCGACGTGTTTATCGCCATCGGCACATCCGGTCATGTTTATCCGGCGGCGGGGTTTGTCCACGAAGCGCGCCTGCACGGTGCGCATACGGTAGAACTCAATCTTGAGCCAAGCCAGGTGGGCAGCGAGTTTGAAGAGAAACACTACGGTCTGGCAAGCACGGTCGTCCCGGAGTTTGTCGACAAGCTGCTGAAAGGGCTGTAACGGCAATCGCGTGAAAAGGCACCCGCTGGACGGGTGCCTTTTTATTTATGAGTGGAAGAACGCCAGCGTCTTCTCGAGCGATTTAGCCTGCTCATCCAGCGAGAGCGCCGCCGCAGAGATCTGCTGAACCAGCGAGGCGTTCTGCTGGGTCGTGCTGTCCATCTGGTTAACGGCGGTGCTGACCTGGCTAATCCCGCGATTTTGCTCGTCCAGCGCCTGAACGATATCGTTGATGACCAGATGCACATGCGATACTGCTTCAATCACCTGTTTCATCATCACCCCGGTTTCATTGACCAGCTCAACGCCTTTGCTGACGCGCCCTGAGGACTCGGCAATCAGCTGAGAGATCTCTTTTGCCGCGTTAGCGCTTCGCTGGGCAAGATTGCGCACTTCCCCAGCGACAACTGCGAAGCCGCGCCCCTGTTCGCCTGCCCGTGCCGCTTCAACGGCAGCATTCAGCGCCAGGATATTGGTCTGGAAGGCGATGCCGTCGACGATGCTGTTAATCTCGCCGATCTTACGCGCGCTCTCATCAATCTCCCCAATCACCACGACCACGTCGTTCACCAGCGTTTCGCCATGCCCGGCGAGGTTCGCGGCGCGATCGGTCAGCGTGGTCGCCTTGTGGGCGTTGTCGGCGTTATTCTTCACCGTGACCGAAATCTCTTCCATGCTGGCTGCCGTTTCAACAATCGCAGCCGCCTGTTCCTCGGTTCGCGAGGCGAGGTCCAGGTTGCCCGCCGAAATTTCGCTGGTGCCGCCGTGCACGGAGTGGCTGGCTTCGCTGATATTGTCGACGATGCGCTTGAGCTGCATCTGCATGGTGTGCAGGGCGTAAAAAATGCTGTGGGTATCTCCGGAACGCACCGGGATGGTGTTGTTCAGGTCTCCCCGGGCAACGGCCAGAGCGATCCCGGCGGCCTCAGAAGGTTCTCCCCCAACCGGACGGTCAACTTTGCGGGTGAAGATCTGTGCCATGACCAGGCTAACCGCCACGATGCTTAGCACCATCATGATGATGGCTTTCAGTAAAAATGCGCGCGCTTCGGCCATCACTTCGCTGACCGGCGTGATAATGGCAAGTTTCCACGGCGTCTGGCTGTTACCGACGGCGATGTCCTGCCAGGTGATAAACACGTCCTCCTTCAGCAGCGGATCGTTAATGCGGGTGACGTCATGACCGGCAATCTGACCGGCGTAAGGCTTGCCCGCCGCGCGCTTGTCCGGGCTGGACACCACGTTATGACCTGCGGAGAGGAGCAGGGCATAGCCCGTGCCATTCCACGGTTTAATCGCGCCGATCGTCGATTGCAGCGTGGCGAGGGAGAAGTCAGAGGTGACCGAGCCCAGAAACTGACCGTCACGCATGATGGGGGCGGCAATCGAGGTGAGCATCACGTCCACGCCGTTGTAGGGATAGATATAGGGTTCGATGATCACATCTTTATGGCGTTGTTTCGGCAGCAGATAATAATCGCCGCTGCCGGGCGTTTCGATGTCCGTCAGCAGGTGTAATGCCGGTTTGCCGGTGGCGTCCCGGTCGACATAGCGGGCGTAGCGCCCGGCAGGATCTTCACCGCTTTGACCGGCCCAGACGGCATCTTTATCGTCGAACGCGTTAGGCTCAAAGGCCATCGACATGGAGAGAAACTGCGGGTGAGCCGAAAGGTAGTGGATGAGCAGCTGGTTCAGGCTCTGGCGATCGGTCACGCCCGCCTCGCGCAGCGCCAGGGCGCTGTTGCCCATATCCCGGGCGGCAGTCAGGGCAGAATCCAGCTGTTTGCTGACCTGCAACGCTTGCACTTCAGCAATCTGGCGGATATGTTTTTTGGCCAGAACCTCCTGCTGTGCCATCCACTGCCACATCATAAACCCGATCGTTGCCGTAAAGCCCACCGTTACGGTGAGGAAAATGGACAATAGCATCAACGTCTTGACTCTTATTTTTTTTCTTTGGACCACGGCGTCTTTCATTCTCATCTCCCGTAATATCGTGCATGTCGGGCAGGCACATATTCCTTATCGGATATTTTCTCCTCTTTCTGTAGAGCGCCAGGGATATTTAATTTAAAATTTGATTTGTAAATCCGGTTAATTAGTGTGGATGCTTTTATTTTGTGCATTCAATCAAAATAGTGCTCGATAAAGCTCGTTATCGTCGTGTAGAAAGAGGATGCTAATAAATATAAAGTTGTAGAGGAGGATGGGATATGTACGGATTTATTGCGCGACAACCCATTTTTAACCCTGAGATGAAGACGGTGGCCTATGAACTGCTCTTCAGAGATGGGATGACAAACCGTTTTCCGGATGTGTCGGCGGAATATGCCACCTCCAGGATGATATCAGATCAGTTTTTATGCGTGCCGTCCCAGCGCATCGCCGGGGCACATACGTCGTTTATTAATTTCCCGTCGCGGATGGTCATAGACCGCAGTGGAGAAGCGCTGGATAAAGAGAGCGTGGTCATTGAGATCCTGGAAGATGCTGTGCCGGGAGCGGAGCTGTTGCAGGCCGTCAGGGAGATGAGTGCGGATGGGTATCAGTTTGCGCTTGATGATTTCACCCTTGCTCCAGAATGGGATGCTTTTTTACCCTATATTTCAATACTGAAATTTGACGTCAGAAATTATACCTTAGCGCAAATTAAACAGTATCTGAAAGAGCGTAAACATTTAACCGGGCATATTAAATATCTCGCTGAAAAAATTGAGACTAAAGAGGAATTCAGCCAATACAGGGAAGAGGGATTCTCGCTGTTTCAGGGCTATTTTTTCTGCCGTCCGGAGGTCATTAAATATAAACGGCTATCGCAAAATCAGCTGGCAATTTTTCGGCTGCAAATGGAGGTTGGGCGCAATAAGCCTGATTTTCGGATCGTCGAGTCGTTGATTAAAACCGATCTCACGCTGTCCTGGAAAATCATGCGCTACATGAAACACACCGCATTTAAACATATCGGTGCCTGTAATTTCAGCAAGTTAACCCTGAGTGAAGTCCTCAGATACCTTGGAGAAAATCAGCTGAGACGGTTTGTTGCCGTGGTGGTCCTGGCGAGCGCGGGCAATGACACCGTCAGCGAGCTTTACCCATTGAGTATGATGCGCGGCAAGTTCTGCGAGCTGATAGCCGGGACGATGAACGAACCGGCGCTGGCTGAAAATGCCTTCATGTGCGGCCTGTTTTCTCTGCTAGATACCCTCCTCGAACAGCCGATGGCCGAGTTGATGAAGCAAATTGCGGTCCCGCAGAGCGTGAGCAATGCCCTGTGCCACCAGGAGGGACGGTTAGCCGATATGGTGAGCCTGTGCCGTTACTATGAACAGCAGCAGTGGGACGAGGCGATCCGGGTTCGTCAGGCGCTGGGTCTGTCGGATGAGGATGTGGTTGAGGCGATGAGAAAGGCGACAATCTGGGCGGGTGAGAATGCGGTCAGTTAATCCTTCCTCACGCCGTACAGGCGGCGTGAGGAAGAACGCGATACCGTTACCGGCCCGCTTTTAATTTCTGGTAATACTCTTCGTAGAGGCGGCTGGCGTCACCAACATCGTTCTGCCATTCACCTTTGCTGATGGTTTCGGCATCCGGGTAGAGCGATTTATCGTTAGCCACTTCAGGTTTCAGCAGCTTGCGTGCGGCGAGGTTTGGCGTCGGGTAGCCAATCGTCTCGGCAACCTGTTTCGCCACGTCCGGGCGCAGCAGGAAGTTAATCAGCTTATGCGCCCCTTCAGCGTTTTTCGCGTTGGCGGGGATCGCAAGGCTGTCCATCCAGAAGATCCCCCCTTCTTTCGGCCAGACCACCTCAAGCGGCGTCCCGGCCTGGCGGGCGACATACGCGGAGCCGTTCCACACCATCCCCAGATTCACTTCGCCTTCCATATACGGGTTTGCCGGGTTATCAGAGTTGAACGCCGCCACGTTAGGCATCAGCTTCTTCAGTTCGGTATATGCCGCTTCGATCTCTTTGGGATCCGTGGTGTTGCCCGAGTAGCCCAGCTTGCGCAGCGCGACCTGGAACACCTCACGCGCGTCGTCGGTTAACAGCAGGCTACCCTTGTACTCTGGTTTCCAGAGATCGGCCCAGCTTGTCACCGTTTTCGGATCGACGGCCTCGCTGTTCACGCCAATCGCGGTTGCTCCCCAGATGTATGGAATGGAGTAGTCGTTATTCGGGTCGAACGGCTTGTTGAGCATCTCTGGATCGAGGTTTGAAAAATGGGTTAGCTTCGTTTTGTCGATCTTCTGGATCATGCCCTCTTTGCGCATTTTGTCGACAAAGTAGGTGGAAGGTACGACCAGATCGTACGCGCCGTCTTTGTAGGTTTTCAGCTTGGCGTACATGGTTTCATTCGACTCGTAGGTCGAGTAGATCACCTTGATGCCCGTCTCCTTTGTGAACTGTTCCAGCAGGCCCGGCGGCACGTATTCGGTCCAGTTGTAGAAGTAGAGCGTTTTGCTGTCATCAGCGTGCGCGGCACCCATGCCAAGCACCAGCGCCGCAGCGGCGAGCATTTTTTTCATTTCATTGTCCCCTGAGATTTTGTTTTATCACGAGCAATAACCTGGCTGGCGATCACCAGAACCAGCGAAAACACCAGCAGAATGGTCGCCAGCGCGTTCACCTCCGGTGAGACGCCGACTTTCACCATTGAATAGATCTTCAACGGCAGAATTTCATAGCTCGGACCGGTGACGAAGGAGGACACGACCACGTCATCCATCGACAGGGTGAAGCTAAGTAGCCATCCGGCCGCCACGGCGGGCATCGCCAGCGGCAGGATGATTTTGCGCAGGATGGTCATCTCGCTGGCACCCAGATCTTTCGCCGCCTCCAGCATGCGCACGTCGAACCCTTTCAGGCGCGCGAAAACGGTCACCACCACAAACGGCAGGCAGAAGGTGATGTGCGAGAACAGCAGCGACCAGAAGCCAAGCTGTACGCCCAGCAGCATAAACAGCACCAGCAGCGAAATGGCCATCACGATGTCCGGCGACATCATCACCACAAACAGCATGCCGCTGACGAACGGTTTGCCGCGAAAGCGATAGCGGTACAGCGCCACGGCGGTGAGCGAGCCAATCAGCGTCGCGAAGGTGGCGGAGAAGATCGCCATCGTCAGCGAGTGCTGCGCGGCCTGCAGCAGGCTGTCGTTGTTCATCAGCAGGCTGTACCAGCTGGTGGTAAAGCCCTGCCAGTTAATCCCGAAGCGTGAGCTGTTAAACGAGTTCACGATCAAAATAACGATCGGGATATAGAGCCAGGCATAAATGGCGGTCATAAAACCGCCGCGAAGCAGTCGACCGATCATTCGAGTTCCACCTTTTTATTCAGCAAGCGTGAGGCGCGCCAGTAGACCAGCAGCATCAGGCCCATGACCACCGTCAGCGTAATGCTGGTGGCGGACCCGAACGGCCAGTCGCGGATGTTCAGGAACTGGCTCTTGATTACGTTACCGATCAGCAGGTTTTTCGCGCCGCCCATCAGATCCGACACGTAGAACAAACCCATCGCCGGGAGCATTACCAGCAGACAGCCCGCGATAATGCCCGGCATGGTCAGCGGGATAATAATGCGGATGAAGGTCTGCAGCTTGTTAGCGCCCAGATCTTTTGCCGCCTCCAGCAGCGGTTTATCCAGCTTCTCGATGCTGGAGTAGAGCGGCATCACCATAAACGGCAGCAGGATGTAGACCAGGCCGACAATCACCGCGCTCGGGGTAAACATGATGCGGATCGGCGTATCAATCACCCCCAGCCACAGCAGAAACTCGTTGAGATAGCCTTTAGTGCTAAGGAAGATTTTCAGCCCGTAGATGCGGATTAACGAGTTGGTCCAGAAGGGAACAATCAGTAAAAACAGCAGCAGAGGCCGCACCTTTTGCGGCAGGCCCGCGAGGAACCATGCGAAGGGATACCCCAGCACCAGACAGGCAAGGGTGGCAATCAGCGCCATGTTGAGCGAGTGCAGCAGCACGTCAAAATAGAGCGGATCGAGCAGGCGCACGTAGTTGTCCAGCGTAAAGACCAGCGAAACGAAGCTAGCGTCGTCGCGGGTCAGAAAGCTGGTGGCAACGATCATCAGGTTGGGCAAAAAGACAAACAGCACAAGCCAACCGACGATCGTGGCAATCACCACATTCTGGAATTTACTTGTGTTCTTCATCAGCCAGCACAACCTCCCAGCTTTCTACCCAGTTGATAACCATTTTCTGGTCGAGAGAGTGGTCGAAGTCAGGGTCGTCTTCGTTAAAGAATTCGCTGACCATCACCATCTTGCCGTTCTCCAGCTCGACGACGGACTCCAGCGTCATTCCTTTGTAGTTGCGCTCGCGGATATAGCCAATTAACCCTTCGGCCTCGGTATTGCCGTGAATTTCATCGACGCGCAGATCTTCCGGGCGCAGCAGAACGTTGAGTTTTTGTCCCTTTTCGACGGGGAAATTCACCGTGATATTACACTCGCGTCCTTCGACGCTGGCGCGCACGCGCTGGTCGTCCAGACGCTCAATCACCGTGGCGTCGAAGATATTGATCTCGCCAATGAAGCTGGCGACAAACAGATTCTTCGGCTCTTCGTAGATTTCGCGCGGCGTGCCGTCCTGCTCGATTTTGCCGTCGCGCATCACCACGATGCGGTCGGACATGGTCAGGGCCTCTTCCTGATCGTGGGTGACGAAGACAAAGGTAATGCCGAGCTTGCGCTGCAGGGCTTTAAGCTCGTTCTGCATCTGCTTGCGCAGCTTGTAATCCAGCGCGGAGAGGGATTCATCCAGCAGGAGCAGGCGCGGCTTGTTGACCACGGCGCGTGCGATGGCTACACGCTGCTGCTGGCCGCCGGAAAGCTGATGGGGTTTACGCTGGGCAAACGTCTCAAGCTGCACCATGCGCAGGGCGTCGGTGACGCGCGGTTCGATCTCATTCGCCGGCGTTTTTTGCATCCGCAGGCCAAACGCCACGTTTTCAAACACGGTCATGTGCGGGAACAGGGCGTAGCTCTGAAAGACGGTGTTGACGTGGCGATCTTCGGCAGGAACTTGGGTGATGTCCTGGTTTTCAAGATGGATATGGCCGTTATCGACGCTTTCCAGCCCGGCGATAAGGCGCAGTACGGTTGTTTTGCCGCAGCCCGAGGGGCCAAGCAGCGTCAGAAACTCACCGTCATTGATGGTCAGAGTGAGGTCGGAAATAACGTCTTTACCATCAAAACTTTTACGAATTCGTTCCAGTTGCACCAGCGGTGAACGTGAACGGGATTGTGTATTCAATTTTTGCGCTGTCCCATATAGACGCCTCAGGCAGCAGACTGAAGCGGGGTTTGTGTGTAACCACCTTGGTGACTCGTAATGAGGGCGGACATTCTACGGCAATCCCCTGCGAACGCCAAACCTTGTCACTGATTCATAAGCTACATTTACTAACGCATAACCATATAAACGGAAAATATTCTCGTTTGCGGGATAAAAGTGACCTGACGCAATATTTGCGTTTTGATGCTTACTGATAATGTTGTCACGAAAAGTGAGGGTGACTGCATGGATAAATTACTTGAGCGTTTTTTACAGTACGTTTCGCTGGATACCCAATCTAAACCGGGTGTTCGCCAGGTGCCGAGCACCGAAGGCCAGTGGAAGTTATTAAACCTGCTTAAAGAGCAGCTTGACGCCATGGGGCTGGTCAACGTCACGTTAAGCGAAAAAGGCACTGTGATGGCAACGCTGCCGGCGAATGTCCAGGGTGATATTCCGGCGATTGGCTTTATCTCCCATGTCGACACCTCTCCGGATTTTAGCGGTAAACATGTGAACCCGCAGATTGTGGAAAATTACCGCGGCGGCGATATTGCGCTGGGCATTGGCGACGAGGTGCTCTCGCCGGTGATGTTCCCCGTGCTGCACCAGCTGCTGGGCCAGACGCTGATCACCACCGACGGTAAAACGCTGCTGGGGGCGGATGACAAGGCGGGCATTGCGGAAATTATGACCGCGCTGGCAGTGCTGAAGGGCAAAAATATCCCGCACGGCGATATCCGCGTGGCCTTTACGCCGGATGAAGAGGTCGGCAAGGGCGCGAAGCACTTCGACGTGGAAGCTTTTAACGCGCAGTGGGCTTATACCGTCGACGGCGGTGGCGTCGGCGAACTGGAGTATGAAAACTTCAATGCCGCGTCCGTCACGATCAAAATTGTCGGCAACAACGTTCACCCCGGCTCGGCGAAAGGCGTCATGGTGAACGCGCTGTCGCTGGCATCCAGAATTCATGCAGAAGTCCCGGCGGAAGAGAGCCCTGAACAGACCGAAGGGTATGAAGGTTTCTATCACCTGACCAGCATTAAAGGCACCGTGGACAGCGCGCAGATGCACTACATTATCCGCGATTTCGACCGCAAAGCCTTTGAGGCGCGCAAGCGCAAGATGATGGAGATCGCCAAGAAGGTCGGTAAAGGGTTACACCCTGATTGCTATATTGAGCTGATCATTGAAGACAGCTATTACAACATGCGCGAGAAGGTGATGGCGCATCCGCATATTCTCGATATCGCCCAGCAGGCGATGCGCGACTGCGATATTGAACCGCAGCTGAAGCCGATTCGCGGCGGCACCGACGGTTCTCAGCTGTCGTTTATGGGGCTGCCGTGCCCGAACCTGTTTACCGGTGGCTACAACTACCATGGCAAGCATGAGTTTGTGACGCTGGAGGGGATGGAAAAAGCGGTGAAGGTGATAGTGCGGATAGCAGAGTTGACCGCGAAGCGGTAAGAAAAGCCCGGTGGCGAAGCGCCACCGGGCATTAAGGCGACTTAGTCCTCAAAGAACCAGTACCCGCTGTTGACCAGCGCGGCCAGCATCGCGAGGAAGGAAGGATCTTCCAGCGCATCGCCAAAGGTGTCGGCGGTGAGCACCAGATGGCTGGCAATGGCTTCCAGCGCCGGACGGTGCGGAGAGTCCAGCTTCTCGCCGTTGACGAACACCTCTTCACCAATGCGCAGCACGCGCAACCCGCCCAGACGCGTCAGCTTGTCGCCCTGCTGAAGCGCATCATAAATTTCGTCAGCCTGATACGGCGGCTCCGGCGGCGCAACGTCCAGCTCATGACGAGACTGGCTGATAAACTCACCAAACCACTGTTTGAAGTGCTCCGGCTCGTTGATGAGATCCAGCATCATCCCGCGCAGCTTATCGAGTTCTTCTGGCAGAATATCCGCCGGATGCTCGCGCGCAGGCACATCAGGATCGCTGTAACGATAGCTGCCGAGCTCGCGTTGCAGAACATAGTCGGCAAATCCGCTGATCATCTCGCGGCCGCTTGGCGCGCGGAACCCCACGGAGTAGTTGAGTGAGTTTTCCAGGGAGTAGCCTTCGTGAGGGAATCCCGGCGGAATATAGAGAATATCGCCCGGCTCCAGCTCTTCGTCGATAATCCCTTCAAAGGGGTCAACCTGAAGCAGGTCAGGATGCGGGCAGTGCTGCTTCATCGGCACTTTTTCGCCCACGCGCCAGCGGCGACGGCCCGTACCCTGAATGATGAACACGTCGTACTGGTCAAGGTGTGGACCTACGCCGCCGCCCGGCACGGAGAAGGAGATCATCAGATCGTCCATGCGCCAGTCGGGCAGGGCGCGGAACGGGCGCATTAAGGCAGAAGTGGGCTCGTGCCAGTGGTTGACCGCCTGCACCAGCAGCGACCAGTTGTTTTCACCGAGGTGATCGTAGCTTTCGAAAGGACCGTGGCTAACCTGCCATTTCCCGTCCTGGTGGCTCACCAGACGGCTGTCGACTTCGTTTTCCATGGCCAGACCAGCCAGCTCGTCAGGCGAGATAGGGTCGACAAAATTGCTGAATCCGCGTTTCAGAACCACCGGGCGTTTTTGCCAGTAACGTTCAATAAACTCGGGCCAGTTAAGCGTTAAGTGATAATCCATAATTTTTTTATTCCGCAGGCTCTTACTGACTCGGATTATAACGGAAGCTCAGCCCCCCGGCTGCGAGATCCTCGCATTTTTCACATAACGGGTTAACTATCGTTCAATGTGGGCTGCTGGCGGCCAAAAATAACCTCCATTCTGGCGCCGCCCAGCAGGCTTTCGCTGGTTTCGATTTTCCCGTCGTACTGGTCGACAATCTCACGGGCGACGGCCAATCCTACGCCCTGGCCAGGACGTAGCGTATCGGCGCGCTGACCGCGATCGAACACCACATCTCGTTTATTTCGCGGGATCCCCGGGCCATCATCCTCAACGATAATATGCAGTTCGGTTTCCGTCTGACGCGCTGACACTTCCACGAACTCCAGGCAGTATTTGCAGGCGTTATCCAGCAGGTTACCCATCACTTCCATGAAGTCATTTTTTTCACCCACAAAGCTTATCTCTGGCGAGATATCGAGGCTGATGTTCACCCCTTTACGCTGATACACCTTGTTGAGGGCGGACGTGAGGTTATCCAGAAGCGGGGCTACCGGGTGCAGCTCGCGGCTCAGAAGCGCGCTGCCGGAACGCATGCTGGCACGATGCAGGTAATAGCCAATTTGCTGGGAAATACGGCTGATCTGCTCCAGCATCACCGGCTCGGCATCATCGACGCTCAGCTTCGAACTGCGCATTGAACGCAGGGTACTTTGCATGACGGCCAGCGGAGTTTTCAGGCTGTGGGTCAGGTCGGTAAGGGTGGTACGGTATTTATCGTAGCGTTCGCGTTCACTTTTCAGCAGGCGGTTGAGGTTACGCACCAGGCTGGTGAGCTCACGGGTGGTTTCCGGGTTCAGCTTCTCGCGATGATGTTCTTCCAGCTCACGAACCTCTTTCGCCAGTGACTCAATGGGGCGCAAGCTCCACCACGCCGCTACCCACAGCAGCGGGATCACCAGCAGGAGATTCGCAGCCAGAACGTAGATGAACCAGCTCCAGACCATATAAGAACGCTTCAGCTCGACCGGAATGGTGTCGATCACCACAATGGTCAGCTGCGGCATGTTCAGCGTCGCCGGATAGAGGTTAATCGCGACGGAGTGCGTCATCTCCGTTTCGGCGTTGTCGGCGCGGATCTCGTTCAGCTTTTGCTGCAGGGAGCGATCTTCACGGATCAGCGAGCTGGTGGTGTTGAGATCGGCTTCAATTTCATGAAACCCGTTGGTTTTGAGCCAGTCCGGACGAATGCTTTTAACCAGCCAGGGGATATCACGCTGCGCCCACAGTAATTTCCCTTTTTCGTTATAAATCAGGGCCAGCGTTGGGCTCTGCTGGTTGAGGTTTTCCGGCATTTCAACGGTGATTCGGTTATTTTCCCATTTCGCCAGGGTATAAAACAGATTGCTTTCGCCGCGTAACAGTCGAAAGGTGGTTTTATCAAAGCTGACGCTGTAGCCCACCAGGGCGACCATGCCGTAGGAGAGCGACAGCACCAGCACGACGGCGGCTGTTGCCAGTAAGAAACGAACCCGCAGCGAGAGGGGCAGAATGTGGCGTAAAATCCCTCTCATTTAGCGTAATTCGAACAGGTAGCCCTGGCCACGGACGGTGGTAATCACATCCTGCGGATACTGCGCCTGAATTTTCTTACGCAAACGGCCCATCAGCACGTCAATGGTATGGCTCTCGCGCAGTTCAGCATCAGGATAAAGCTGGAGCATTAAGGAATCTTTGCTCACCACTTTGCCATTGTTACGGATCAGCGTTTCCATAATGGTGTATTCGAAGGCGGTGAGCTTAATCACTTCATCATTGATTGCTAATTCCCGGCGGGAGAGATCGACCTGGAATGGTGGGATGGAAATAACCTGTGAAGCCAGCCCGCTGTTGCGGCGTAACAGCGCCTGCATGCGCGCCGCCACCTCTTCAATATGAAACGGCTTGGTGACGTAATCGTCTGCACCCGCGCTGAGCACTTCGACCTTATCCTGCCAGCCTTCACGGGCGGTCAGAACCAGAACCGGCAGGGAGACATCGTGGCTGCGCCAGCGGCGAATTAACGACAGACCGTCTTCGTCAGGCAACCCTAAATCGACAATGGCGATATCCGGCAGGTGTTCATTGAGATAATAATCGGCTTCTTTTGCATCTTCAGCATCGTCCACCTGATGTCCCATCTCCTGAAGCTGAACCTTCAGGTGATGGCGTAGCAATGCGTTATCCTCAACAACCAGTACGCGCATCATCTCTTCTCCCTAAATAATTGGTATGAATAGTTTAACGCTGATTATGTTGTTGTGGGGATAAACATTGAGTAAACCGGGGAAAAGCATCCCCCTTTTCGGGCGAAAAGGGGGAGAGGGGCGTTACTTCAGCTCGTCGACCATGGTGATAGCGCGACCAATGTAGTTCGCCGGGGTCATCGCCTTCAGGCGCGTTTTCTCTTCTTCCGGCAGCGCCAGACCGTCGATAAACTGCTTCATGCCTTCGGCGTCAACGCGTTTGCCGCGGGTCAGCTCTTTCAGCTTCTCGTACGGTTTTTCGATACCGTAACGGCGCATCACGGTCTGGATTGGCTCCGCCAGCACTTCCCAGTTGTGATCCAGCTCGTCCAGCAGACGGTCACGGTTCACTTCCAGTTTGCTCACGCCTTTCAGGGTGGACTGGTACGCGATCAGCGCGTAGCCAATGCCCACGCCCAGGTTACGCAGTACGGTGGAGTCGGTCAGGTCGCGCTGCCAGCGGGATACCGGCAGTTTGCTTGACATATGCTGCAGCACGGCGTTCGCCAGGCCCAGGTTGCCTTCGGAGTTTTCGAAGTCGATTGGGTTCACTTTGTGCGGCATGGTGGAAGAGCCGATTTCACCGGCGATGGTTTTCTGCTTGAAGTGGTTCAGGGCGATGTAGCCCCACACGTCACGATCGAAGTCGATCAGGATGGTGTTGAAGCGCGCGATGCAGTCAAACAGTTCGGCGATATAGTCGTGCGGCTCAATCTGCGTGGTGTACGGGTTCCACTGAATGCCCAGAGAGGTCACGAACTCTTCGCTGAACTGGTGCCAGTCCACCTCCGGGTAAGCGGCGATGTGGGCGTTATAGTTACCGACCGCGCCGTTGATTTTGCCGAGGATCTCAACCTGCTCCAGCTGACGGTACTGGCGCTCCATACGGTACGCGACGTTCGCCATCTCTTTACCCATCGTGGATGGGGTGGCCGGCTGGCCGTGGGTACGGGAGAGCAGCGGAATGTCGCGGTATTCCACGGACAGCGCTTTTACCGCGTCGATGATTTTACGCCAGTAAGGCAGCACCACCTCTTTACGCGCGGTGGAGAGCATCAGCGCGTGAGACAGGTTGTTGATGTCTTCAGAGGTACAGGCGAAGTGAATGAACTCAGACACGGCATGCAGCGCAGGGACGCTTTCCACTTTCTCTTTCAGGAAGTACTCAACCGCTTTCACGTCGTGGTTGGTGGTGCGTTCGATGGTTTTAATGCGCGCGGCGTCTTGTTCGCTAAACCCGGCAACGATTTTATCAAGGTAATCGTTTGCCTTTTCGTCAAAAGCAGGAACTTCCTTGATTGCTGCCTGGGCGGCCAGCTTTTGCAGCCAGCGTACTTCAACCTGAACACGGAACTTCAGCAAACCATATTCGCTGAAGATCCCGCGCAGCGCGCTGACTTTATCGCCGTAGCGTCCATCGACAGGGGATACGGCGGTCAGTGAGGATAATTCCATAATTCGCAACTCCGGGAGGTTAACAATGAGCAAGAATTTGTTTTGCCTGAGTGGTCAGGCGATTACGAGAAAACATTAACTGCAGGCGGCCACCGCCCACCTGGTGCCACAGCACGGCGGCGCGGATACCTGCCAGCAGGGACGCGCGCACTTTTGCCTGTACCTGCGGACTTTGCAGCACGGCAGGGGATCCGGTGACCTGAATACGCGGGCCCAGCGGGCTGATGACGTCAACATAAATACCGGCCATAGCGCTCAGCAGCGTTTCCGACTGCAGGTCAAAATGATCGAGCTGGCGCTGCAGCCCGGCAATACGATCGCCCAGGGTATTGAGCGCGCCTTTTGCGGCGCTCAGCTTACGCTCCAGCACCATCAGGCTCAGCGTGTAGCGGGTCAGCTCCGCGTTTAATCCCTGACGGCTGCTGGCGTTAAGCACGCCGAGCAGGGTTTCAAGACCGAGACGAAGATTGGTTTCACTGCCGCCGAACACGCCCAGGGTCGAGCCGGGGTTGAGATCGATAACGCTGTTCAGTGAAACGTGCAGGGCATCTGCGTCGCAATGACCCTGATGCGCCAGCTGTTGCACCAGACGGGCTGACTGGCAAATTCCCGCCAGCGCCAGGGTGATGTCATAGTAGTTCTTCGCCACACGGTCTCCTTTATGTGTGAATCGTATTAAACAGCAGGCAGCGGCAGGCGCTGTTCAATGATCCCGCCGCCCAGGCAGATCTCACCGCTGTAGAAGACAGCAGACTGACCCGGGGTGACGGCGGCGACCGGCTCGTCGAAACGCACGTCAATGCGATCGTCATCGAGCGCGGTAATGGTGCAAGGAATATCGGTCTGACGGTAGCGTGTTTTCACCGTGCAGCGCAGGGTGCCTTTCAGCGGCTCACGATCGACCCAGTGCAGCTGCTGTGCAATAAGGCCAACGGACATCAGACGCGGATGATCGTGACCCTGGGCAACAACCAGAATATTGTTTTCGACGTCTTTGTCGACAACATACCACGGATCTTCGCTACCTTCTTTGGTCCCGCCAATACCCAGGCCTTTACGCTGGCCGAGCGTGTGGTACATCAGCCCCTGATGCTGGCCAATCTCTTCCCCGTCGACGGTGACAATTTTACCCGGCTGAGCAGGCAGGTAACGTCCCAGGAAATCGCGGAATTTGCGCTCGCCGATGAAGCAAATGCCGGTAGAGTCTTTTTTCTTCGCGGTGATCAGGTCCAGCTCTTCGGCGATTTTACGCACCTGCGGCTTTTCCAGCTCGCCGACCGGGAACAGGCTCTGGGCGATTTGCTCGTGGCTCAGCGTATAGAGGAAGTAGCTTTGATCTTTGTTGCCGTCCAGACCGCGCAGCAGCTGGCTTTTGCCATTGACGTCTGCGCGACGCACGTAGTGACCGGTCGCGATGTAGTCAGCGCCCAGATCTTCCGCGGCGAACTCCAGGAAGGCCTTAAATTTGATCTCTTTGTTGCACAGAATATCCGGGTTCGGCGTGCGGCCCGCTTTGTACTCTTCCAGGAACAGTTCAAAAACGTTGTCCCAGTATTCTGCTGCAAAGTTAACGGTGTGCAGCTCAATGCCGAGCTTATCGCATACGGCCTGCGCGTCGGCGAGATCCGCAGCGGCGGTGCAGTATTCCTCGCCATCATCTTCCTCCCAGTTCTTCATGAACAGGCCCTCCACCTTATAGCCCTGTTGCTGTAACAGGTAGGCGGAAACGGAGGAATCGACACCGCCGGACATGCCGACGATCACTTTTTTCTGGCTGTTATCTGACATGGAATACTCACGACATTGAACTTCAAGGCGGCGTATTCTATCACGCCCCCCCACCATTGACACCCTCTGTAAACGGCCAGTTAAATGCGCCGATGACGTCCAGCGGTAAGCGGCCAGCAGACTGCCAGCAGCGAATGCTTTCCGCAACCAGCGGCGAGCGCAGGTTTGGCGCGTTCAGGATCTCGTCGGCGGTGACCCAGATACAGCGATCGATATCGTCATCCTGCGGCTCTGTGGCGCACGTTTCGCTAAGCTCAACGGCGAATAAAAAGCGCAGAAACGGGGTGTGATCCGGCGCGATCCACTGGTGCATACGGATGAAGTGCTGGGGCTCAGCGTGAATGCCGGTCTCTTCCCACAGCTCGCGTTTTGCTGCCTGCAGCAGGGTTTCATTGGCTTCAAGGTGTCCGGCAGGCTGGTTCCACAGCGCTTTGCCGTTAATGCTCTCTTCAACAACAAGGAATTTACCCCTGGCGTGGACCACGCAGGCAACCGTGACATGAGGTTTAAACATAGTGACTCCTTAAGAGGTGACGTCGCGCCATTCGCCGTTTGCCAGCGTTTCCAGGGTGTAGCTGCCCATGGCGTAGCGAATGAGACGCAGGGTAGGGAAGCCGACGTGTGCGGTCATGCGGCGAACCTGGCGGTTGCGGCCTTCATAAAGGGTGATTTTGAGCCAGCTTGTCGGAATGGATTTACGTTCGCGAATCGGCGGGTTGCGCGGCCACAGCCACTCCGGCTCATTCACGCGTTCAATACCTGCGGGCAGGGTTGGGCCGTCGTTCAACGTCACGCCGCTGCGTAGTGCTTCTAGTGTCGCGTCATCCGGCTCGCCTTCCACCTGGACGAAGTAAATTTTGCCGGTGCGTTTGCCCGGCTGCGTGAGCTTTGCCTGCAACGCGCCGTCGTTGGTTAAGACCAGAAGGCCTTCGCTGTCGCGGTCCAGGCGCCCGGCCGCGTAGACGCCCTGAACAGGAATGTAGTCCTTCAGCGTGCTGCGCCCGGCTTCATCGGTAAACTGCGGCAAAACATCGTAGGGTTTATTGAACAAAATAACCCGCTTCGGCTGGGTTTCCTGCGGTCTTCTGGCGGCTTGTCGCGAGCTGAATCGCTCAACCCGGTGTTTTGTAAAAGAAGTTTTCTTCATGGTATTTTCAGGCGTTATCAATTGCCGCATTATAGCCTAATAACGAAGACCTTTCATGGCGCAGGACAATCAGGTACTATCGAAGGGCTCATTACAATTTATTAACATAAGATCAGTAACAACCAGAAGCGCTCGAAGGAGAGGTTAATGGAAAGCAAAGTAGTTGTTCCGGCGGAAGGTAAAAAGATCACCCTGCAAAACGGCAAGATTAACGTTCCTCACAATCCGATTATCCCGTTCATCGAAGGTGACGGTATCGGTGTAGACGTTACCCCGGCGATGCTGAAAGTGGTTGATGCCGCTGTTGAGAAAGCCTACAAAGGCGAGCGTAAAATTTCCTGGATGGAAATTTACACCGGTGAGAAATCTACTCAAGTTTATGGCCAGGACGTCTGGCTGCCAGCAGAAACGCTGGACCTGATCCGCGACTACCGCGTTGCTATTAAAGGCCCACTGACGACGCCAGTTGGCGGCGGTATCCGTTCCCTGAACGTGGCACTGCGTCAGGAGCTGGACCTGTACGTGTGTCTGCGTCCGGTTCGTTACTATCAGGGCACCCCAAGCCCGGTTAAGCACCCTGAACTGACCGATATGGTTATCTTCCGCGAAAACTCAGAAGACATCTACGCGGGTATCGAATGGAAAGCGGACTCTGCTGACGCAGAAAAAGTGATTAAATTCCTGCGCGAAGAGATGGGCGTGAAGAAGATTCGCTTCCCTGAGCATTGCGGTATCGGCATCAAGCCATGCTCTGAAGACGGTACTAAACGTCTGGTGCGTGCGGCCATCGAATACGCGATCACCAACGACCGTGACTCTGTGACTCTGGTTCACAAAGGCAACATCATGAAGTTCACCGAAGGGGCGTTCAAAGACTGGGGCTACCAGTTGGCGAAAGAAGAGTTCGGCGGTGAGCTGATCGACGGCGGCCCGTGGCAGAAGATCAAGAACCCGAACACCGGCAAAGAGATCATCATTAAAGATGTGATCGCCGATGCGTTCCTGCAGCAGATCCTGCTGCGTCCTGCAGAATACGACGTAATTGCCTGTATGAACCTGAACGGTGACTACATCTCTGACGCCCTGGCTGCTCAGGTTGGTGGTATCGGTATCGCCCCTGGCGCGAACATCGGTGACGAGTGCGCCCTGTTCGAAGCGACCCACGGTACTGCACCTAAATACGCGGGCCAGGACAAAGTGAACCCAGGCTCTATCATCCTGTCCGCAGAGATGATGCTGCGTCATATGGAATGGTTCGAAGCCGCAGACCTGATCGTTAAGGGTATGGAAGGCGCGATCAACGCGAAAACCGTAACCTATGACTTCGAACGTCTGATGGAAGGCGCTAAGCTGCTGAAATGCTCAGAGTTTGGCGACGCGATTATCGCGAACATGTAATCCAGATTCTGGGTTAAACAAGAGCGGGGGCCTGAGGGTTCCCGTTTTTTTTGCCTCTGCCTGCGGGAGACAACACGATGTTAGCCACCGTCCTTATCGCTGTCGTTGCATTCATCCATCTTTATATTCTTGTGCTGGAAATGTTCCTGTGGAATACCAAAACAGGGCATAAGGCCTTTAATCTGCGTCCTGATTTTGCGCGCGAGACCCGCGTGCTGGCCGCGAATCAGGGGCTGTATAACGGTTTTCTGGCGGCTGGTCTGCTCTGGAGCCTCTGGCTCGGGGAAAAGGGGATTCAGGTGGCCATCTTCTTCCTGGCCTGCGTGCTGATCGCCGGCCTCTTTGGCGCAGCCACCGCCAGCCGAAAAATTTTGTATGTACAGGCCGCGCCTGCTCTCGCAGCGCTGCTTGCGTTACTCATCTGAAGCAATGCTTTGGTTGAGATTAGGCGTCCGATATACTGATGGCTTTACCCGTAAAAATTAGCGACGAGACAGTTATGAACAACGATATCCCACTGAAATATTATGACATTGCCGATGAGTACGCGACGGAAGCCGCTGAACAGGTCGCTGAGTCAGAGCGCGACGCGCTGGCACATTATTTCCAGCTGCTGCTCACCCGTTTATCGAATAATGAGGAGATTAGCGAGGAAGCCCAGCAGGATATGGCCACTGAGGCCGGGATCCGTGCGGGTCGCGTTGATGATATTGCGAACTTCCTCAATCAGTGGGGAAATGAATAGTCTGCTTCAAAAACCGTTATGCTGATGCTTTGCGATACAGCTCAGCATCACGCTATCGGACCACATGCATTTTTTCCGCAGAATATGCGAAGCGGGAGCGTCGATAAACAGCGCGAAAATAACGGTCAGACAAAAGAGTACCAATGGGAATAGTAAGGATAATTTCACGTTTTTAACCAAAATATGAGTGTGCTTCAGGGTAATCTACCGGCTGAATGTGACGACTATATGTTTTTGCGTAAAAAATAGAAATGCCCGACTGGAAAAAAACGGACGCGCAAGGCTTCGGGTTACGGTGCGACCCCGGTGAGTCGCTTCGCCAGCTCGCTTCGGGTGAGTGCTTTTGAAAAATACCATCCCTGAATCAGCGCATCGGGATATCTGCTTGCAATAAAGCGATATTGAATTTCATTTTCCACACCCTCGAAAACAAGCGTTTTATTCAATCTTGCAAGGGCATCGCTGAAGATTACAAAGATGTTTTGCTTATAATGCTCGCTAATGCCGTCCACCAGCGACTTATCAATTTTGATTTCATCATATTCAAGCAGCGACAGGCGGGCGAGATTGGAGTTTTGCACGCCAAAATCATCTATTGATATTTTAACGCCGAGCGATTTCAGCTCCTGACAGAATCCCTCGAGGATATCTGCCGTGGAAACGGCTTTCTCAGAAAGTTCGACCTTCATCAGGGAAAGGGGAAGGTGATTGGCAAAACACGCACGACGCAAAATGGTAATGAACTGTCCATCTTCAATTTCCTTGTGCCCAACGTTTATTGAGACTATCAGCTGGTGTTTTATCGCCAGAGGGGCAATTTCGGAAAGGGATTTTTCGATAATATTACTGTAATATTTTTTATACAGACCGATCTTCTTAATTAATGGGATAAACAGCTCCGGAGAGACGTCCCCGTGTTTTTGGTCGCGCCATCTCGACAGAACTTCTACACCCACGATTTTTTGATCGTGAATGCGAATAATGGGCTGATAGTTAACGCTGATGGTATTCGTGAGGACGGCTTTTATCAGCGTACGTTCCAGAGAAAAACGGTCTTCATAGATACGGAAGATAAATAACGTTATCGCAATCCAGATAAAACAGAGAATAACCGCAAGAAGCGCAAAGATAAACGGAGGTAGCGAGGCCAGCCCGGCGTCGTGATGCTTCACGATGACGCACAGGTCCCAGAAGGCGCTGCACTGTGTCAGAGTCAGGGTAAACAACGTCGAATGCAGCCAGCTCTGCTGATTTAGCTTCGTGGCGGCCGAAAAAAAGACTCTGCCGAAGTCTTTGGTGGTAGCACTAAGCGAATAGCTTGCGGTGACCGGGGTGAATTTATCGTAAGCATAGCGGGAGGTGAAGATAATAATATTATTATAAATTGCCGCATTGCCCGTGAAAAAGTCTTTTCTCGAAAACTGGGCCAGGAGAAAGCCCCTCGGCGTTTTATGCAGTTCTGCAGGAAGTGCAACGGGCGTCGCGAGTTTCCCCCAAAAAGCGGTACAGACTATTTTTCCCTTCTCAATAAAGCCGATATCGGCAAAATAAAGATTATTAAGCTTAATTTGTCTGTAGCGATCGAGGCTGGTTTTATCGCATCCCTGCGTCGTGATGCTTTTGAGACCCAGCGCCACGCTTTGGGACACGTCTTCTGAATAATGTAAAAGGGTACGGGATATTTCACGCTGTTTGCTCTTCTGCTGACCAATGATTACAGCATTGACCGCATAAAGAGACAGGAAGACCAGAAGCGTCGAAACGATAGCAATGGCAATGAGCTTTTTCATTTTCCAGATATCCAGTCCGCTCCCTGATTTCCCAAATCTTAACACAGCCAGGGCAAGGAACAAGCCTGATAGTCACGTCATGTGAGTAAATGCCGGCAGGTGAACTCATACGAAAGTATCAGTTTTTTAAGACAATTCTCAGCTAAGCTATTTTCATTGTTATAAGCAATACCGGGTTAGCACAGGCTCTTCTACCAGAACATCCATGCTTGTTTTTTCTATTAAGGAAAACATCGTGCGCAACGTGATGATCCCTATTCTTAGCGCTTTGTTTCTTTTTCTGAGCGGCATTTTGATTATTAACTGGCAGCTATGGCAGATGGCGAAGCTGAGTAATAGCCATACCGCCACGGCCAGCACCCAAAAAATAGAAAACATTCTGGCTGAAGCCGTCAGTGCGGCCAGCGCGGCAAAGCGCGTTGCGGCCGAAGGGTGTACCAGTAGCGGACAGCTGGCGCTGGGGACAGAGGCAGCGCTAAAACCGCATCTGCGAGCCATCATGATCGAGCTGCAGGGTAAAATCATCTGTACTTCCCTTCCCGGGAATGGCGTGTTGATTATTCATCCTGAGACGTTACCTGCCGAAAAATTGATGCTGTTACCCGGCAATCGACTGGTGAACGGCATTCCGGTGCTTATCTTCCAGATGCCCATCGCGGGAGGGCGCGTCATTGTCAGCATCAGTGACGCGCATTTGCAGGACGTCATTGCAAGCGCATCGAACAGCGTGGATCTGGGGCTGGTTGTCGGCGAAAGCATGCTTGTTCGCAACGGCGATGTGAGGGGCTGGAAAGCGGCCTCCTGGACGGGGGCGCTTACGGCGTCAACGCTATTTCCTTTTAGCCTGACCTGGCAACCTCCTGCCTTTTTTAGCCTGACGCGGCTTTTGCAACAGGGATGGAGCCTGATACTGCTTATTCTCGCGCTATCGGTGGCGGTAGGCATTTTGATCCGTCGATACAAAGGGAAAAGCACCTCATTTGAAGACGATTTGCGTAAAGCGATTTTGCAGGGGGAGATCGAGCCTTATTACCAGCCGATCGTGAACGGCGATACTGGCGGGCTGTACGGCGTTGAGGTCCTGGCAAGATGGAAGCATCCAAAGTCAGGGTTTATCCCGCCGGATGTCTTTATTCCAATTGCCGAACGTAGCGGGTTGATTATCCCGCTGACCAAAGGATTGATGGCGAAAGTGGTGACCCAGCTTAAGCCGCTTTTGCCTAAGCTACCGGACGGGTTTCATATCGGGGTGAACATCAGCGCCAGACATATTAATGCGCCTTCATTCATCGGTGACTGTCGCGTATTCGGGAACGGGTTTCAGGGTAAAGAGGTCAAACTGGTTCTCGAGGTGACCGAGCGTGAACCGCTGATCGATAATCCTCACCTCGTGGAGAACCTTAACATGCTGCATAACGCCGGCTTTGTTATTGCCCTGGATGATTTTGGTACGGGTTATTCCGGGCTGTCATGCCTTAATGCGCTTGCCATTGATTATATTAAAATTGATAAAAGCTTTGTGAACCGGGTTTCAGAGGAAAAGGACTCAACGATCCTGCTGGACTGCGTCATTGACCTGGCGAAAAAACTCTCTTTGCGCATTGTCGCTGAAGGCGTAGAAACAAAAGAGCAACTGGAGTATCTCAACCGTAATGAGATAACCCTGTTACAGGGATATTATTTTGGTAAGCCCGTCTCCTATATCGATTTTATTAAAGTCATTTTATCTAAACCCAGGGAGACCGTTAGTTTGTAAAACGAAATAAAGACGAGCTTCTGTTGTATGCTTAAGTGCAATTCATTTTCCTCTTATCCCGAGCTTTGTTACAGTGACAAGAGTTGTCAGCCAGGGATGTCAGGCGTGATAAGGTGGAAAAGCTCGTGCATGTGAAAAATACTTTTTACACAACAACCATTACCGTCATCATTGTCTCATTGATCATCTCGCTGTCGCTTGCCGTCCAAATTGCCACGTCCAGACAGCAGTCAATTCAGCAAATTAATACCAGCGTTGCTAACCTGAGCCATACCCTTGATGTCTACACCGAGGGGATCATGCGCCAAAGCGAAATGTTAATTACTACCGTTTCCGACATAATCGAAATTTATGGCATGACGCCGCAACAGGCGACCAATATTCAGCGGATGATAAATAATCAGGATAATCTTCTTACCCAGATTAATAATGTGGTTGTTTACGACGCTCAGGGCGATATCTTTACCGCGCTGCATGAAACTTTTACAGGCCCACGCAAAGGATCGGACAGGTCATTTTTTATCTATCACAAGGAAAATAAAAATCAGCAGATTTTTATTGGTGAGCCCGTGGTAAGCAGAACCAATGGCAAATGGGTCATTACCATTAGTCGTCGCCTTGAAACCCACACCGGGGCATTTAACGGTGTCGTGGTGGTGACGCTGGGTATCGAGAATTTTCTCGCGCTTTACGGGCAGATTAATATTGGTCACCTGGGCGTCATTGGCTTAACGACGCAATCCGGCGTGCTGCTGGTCCGTCACCCCTTTAAAAATACCTACGTCGGCACGATTTTTTCTGATTCACCCCTCTTCAGGAAATACCTAAAGGTACAGAATACCGGGATAGCCAGTTCCGTTTCGCGGTTTGATAAAATCGAACGCATTTACGCCTATGAGAAAAACCGACGCTACGGGCTGGTGACCACCGTGGCCGTCAGCATTGATGAAGCCCTCACACCGTGGCGCAAGCAGGCTATTCAGCTGGCGCTGCTCATTTTCGTTTTCACTGCGATACTTATCGTCGCGTCATACTTCCTGTATTCCGACTTATCCAGAAAAACCAGAGATAATAAGGCGCTGAAGATTATCGCTTCCGAGGATGCGTTGACCGGGCTGTATAACCGTCGCATTTTTGATGAAAGAATCCTCTCGGAAATCGCGACTTGTGCCGCGCATGACGCAGCAATTTCGATACTGATTGTGGACGTGGACTACTTCAAAAAATACAACGATAACTACGGCCATCCGGAAGGGGACCGGTGTCTGACGCTGCTGGGAAACAGTCTCAGGGAGAGCCTTACCCGTGATAATCAGATTGTGGCGCGCTACGGCGGAGAGGAGTTTGCGCTGATATTGCCTGATACGGATATTCAGGAGGCGCTTCGACTGGCGCAGACGATCATTCGCAACGTGTTCTCCCTGCAAATCGCGCATGATTTTAGCCCCTTCGGGCGGGTGACGGTAAGCGTCGGGATTTCTACCGCGCGTGCGGTCGACATCGCGGGCAGCCAGCAGAATATTATTATTGCCGCTGACCAGGCGCTCTACCAGGCAAAACGCGCGGGACGTAACCGGTACGCGTTTGTTGGGGTATGAACAGAAAAAAAAGCCCACTCAGGAGTGGGCAAGAAATACTGGAAGCAATGTGAGCAATGTCGTACTAAATACCTGAGTGTTACGCTCAACTATTCAGTGTTGAGAAAGATAATCTTTCTCAACAAAAGATGCAACCCCACAGTTTATGCGGCTGGACCTTTTTGTTGATGAATAATTGCGCACTCTCTCATTGTGATGCCTATCACAAATTTCCTTTCTGAAATCCTGTGCTATTCTTTTTTGTGTCGTTGATTTAATGACAAAAACCATACAGAGAGGAAAGTTATGGGAATTTTATCCTGGATTATCTTTGGGCTTATTGCGGGTATTCTGGCGAAGTGGATCATGCCGGGCAAAGATGGCGGTGGGTTTATCGTCACCGTAATACTGGGTATTATCGGCGCGGTAGTCGGCGGCTGGATCAGTACGCTGTTCGGTTTTGGCAAAGTCGATGGCTTTAACTTCGGCAGCTTTGCCGTCGCGGTCATCGGTGCGCTGGTTGTTCTGTTTATCTACAGAAAAATCAAAAGCTAAGGCTTACAAGCGTGAAAAAAGGCTGCCAGATGGCGGCCTTTTTACGTAGTGGCGTTTACCACCAGCCAAGCTGCGTGCCGGCAAACGCCGCGATGGCAACGATCAGCATAACGAGGGTCGTTTTTCTCATTTATGCCCCAGGCGCCGCGTAACCACCGACAAAAAACCATGCTAAAAAAATCACCGCCGTTATAAAAATAACGACCGGGAAGAGGATCCCTATTCTCATATCATCACCTGTTTCGGTTTTTGTAACGCCGTAGAGTGTACGGGGTTAATCCATAGTGAGAAAGCGTGTTTTGCTTTTTCCTTTCTTATCCTGATACATCGCGACATCCGCATCGCGTAATGCGCCGTCCGGATCGGTTACCCGAGGGTCCACTTCGATAACGCCGACGCTGGCTCCGGGGTAAATGAGGTTGACGCTACCCAGCCAGTATTCACCGGCAATACAGGCGCTGAGGCGCGTTTTGAGCAGCGTGACCTGCGCGTTATCTCCTTCGCTGTGGGATGTGCTCAACGACGCCACCAGAAACTCATCGCCGCCCAGCCGGCCAATGATATCGTCCTGCTGTTTTTCTTCCGTCATACGCTTGCCCACTTCAATCAGGAACTGGTCGCCAGCCTCGTGGCCGTAGCGATCGTTAATCAGCTTGAAATCATCCAGATCGATGAACGCGATGACGGTGTTACGTTTAAGATGCCGCGCCAGGGAAAACAGCGTGGTCAGATCTTCAAAAATGGCGCGACGGTTGGGTAAACCGGTAAGGGCATCCGTGTAAGAGTGCGCGATGAGGGCCGCATTGGCTTCGCGAAGCTGGGTTACCAGCGACTCTTTCTGAATGGACTGGGCAATCAGCCCGGCGAATAACTTCAGGACCTGTTCACCGCGCTCGCTAAGCGGCTTTCTGGCCGTGCTGGTGGCACAAAGCGTTCCGTAGAGTGAACCATCCGCAAGATGGACAGGAATACTCATGTAGGTCGTAATGCCGAGCGCTTTCGCCGCCTCGCACTCCGGCCAGCGTTCGGGAACGTCGTTGCTGAATACGATATCGCTATCCAGCGCGCGCTTGCACAGTGTTTCATCCCACGGGAGGCTCAGCCCCTCAGGAATTGTCATCTGCTTGCTGTTGCGGGCGTAGAGGATATGCTGCAGTCGGGCTTCGATATCTACCTTGGTGAGGTAAGTCGACTCCATGTCAGTCACAATCTCCAGCATCTCCAGCAGCTGGCGAACGAGACCTTCAAGGGATTGTTCAGTGGCGAGGGTTTCTGAAACACGGGCAAGGATAATATCCGACATGACGTAGAATGACTCCCAGGCAGAAGACGTCTGCATCTGCATGTTATGCTGAGTTTTTAGACTTCAGGCATAGTAAAACATGAATATAAAAAATTTAATATATGCAGGGAGAGGGCAGCAGCAGAGAAAAAAAGGCCCCGTTGTTGAGACCGGGGCAAAGACATCTTGATTACGGAATGATGTTCTCTGGTCATATCGAGAACATGCAACACTATAGTGTTGAAAAGTGCAGTTAAAATGGAGAAATCATGGAGAAAGCGGCGATGACCCGTTACCCTTAGACTGTCATGATGTCACGAGGATCAATGAGATGAGATTTCTGCTTCTGGCGCTGGCGCTTCCCCTGGTGGCCTGCACCGCAAAAACAACCCCACCCGATGCCCCGAAACCACCGCACGCTATCGGTATGGCGAACCCGGCCTCCGTGTACTGCCTGGAGAAAGGCGGGGAACAGATCCCGGTTCAAAGCCCGCAGGGCGTACGCACGGAGTGCAAACTACCGGGGGGCGAAGTGATTGATGAATGGACGCTCTACCGTCGCGATCGTCCGCAACCCACCAGGTGACAGACGTATATTGCCTGCGATACACTTCTCTTTAGGATTATTCTTAGCCAGTCCCTGGCTACCGTTACCGTGAGAGAAGTATGTTTCAGCTTAAACCGGGCAGCATGGCGATGATCATCGGTGCCCGCACGGCGTCAGGCCGTCGCAATATTGGTAAATCTGTTGAGCTGTTTGGCCTGTGTCAGCCCGGCCTGCGTTTCGTTAACCCGGTCAACGGCGTGATGACGCAATTACCCGCTACCGCCGATCGCGCGCTTTGGCTGGTGACAGGTGATGTTTACGCCTTTGACAATCAGCACGGCTTTGCCTTTGTCCGCGCCGAACATCTGATGCCGCTCACCCCCGATGAAGCGCCGCAAATGCTTGACGAGCTGGCGATCGGCTGATCAGAGATGGCGCAGCCAGTCGGCTAATACCAGGGCGTGATTCTGCTTTGTGTCTTTTGCAGCGTAGAGCAGGGTGACGGTCTGCCTGTTCGCCAGCGTCGCCAGACGCATTCCCTCGTCAGCATGCTGCGCCAGCTCTTCCCTATAGGCCTTAATGAAGGCGGCGAAATCAATGGTTTCGCTATGAAAGGCCTTACGTAATTCATTCGAGGGCGTGAGTGCTTTACACCATTCATCATAGGCGAGGTCCGTTTTTTTAATCCCGCGCGGCCACAGCTTGTCCACCAGCACCCGATAGCCGTCGTCCGGGCCAGCCTGCTCGTATACGCGTTTGCATTGAATCATAATTCCACCCTCCCAATTTAAGGTATTGTGATAATTGCAGAAGATCGGTAGTCTGAGGTTCCTTATGTTATCTGATAATACTCTGGCATAAGGAACCTTTCATGGAACACCTCCCGGTTAAAACGACGCTGCGCATTGCGCTGGTTGGCGATTACAATCCCAGTGTTATTGCGCATCAGGCGATCCCGCTGGCGATTGACGACGCCGCCGCAGTCCTTGACCTCACCGCCGATTACGACTGGCTTGCCACCACGGAGCTGACGAGCCCTGAAGATCTGGTGGGCTACGATGCCATCTGGCTGGTGCCTGCCAGCCCCTATAAAAACACCGAGGCGGCCTTTATCGCCGCGCGCTACGCCCGTGAAAACGGCGTACCGTTCCTGGGCACCTGCGGCGGATTCCAGCACGCGCTGATTGAGTATGCCCGCAATGTGTTGGGCTGGGCCGATGCGGCACATGCCGAGACGGATACCGAAGGCACCATGGTGATTGCGCCGCTGACCTGCTCGCTGGTGGAAAAAACCGATGCCATTGAGCTGCGCAAAAATACGCTGATCGCGAAAGCGTACGGCAAGCCGGAAATAGAAGAGGGTTATCACTGTAACTATGGCGTGTCGCCGGCGTTTTCCCAGGCGCTGGAAAGCGGTGATATGCATGTTACGGGCTGGGACGAACAGGGGGAAATTCGCGCCGCAGAACTGGTTACGCACCCGTTCTTCGTGATCACCTTATTCCAGCATGAGCGTGCCGCGCTGGAAGGCCGCCCGGTCGTGCTGGTGCAGGCGATGCTGCGCGCGGCTCGCGGGTAGGAAAAGGCAGACCCGATGGTCTGCCAGAGTCTTTAACGGGGCGCGATCTCGCGGTCTCGCCCGGCAAGCACGCCGCAGAGCGCCATTATCACGGCGGCCAGAGCGCAGCCCAGAAGCGGGATTTGCCAGTCTCCCGCGCTATCGTGAATTTTCCCCATCAGCGGAGGGCCGCAGGCGGCGAGCAGATAGCCAATCGACTGCGCCATGCCGGACAGCGCCGCAGCCTGGTGCGCGGAGCTGGCGCGCAGACCGATGAACGTCAGGCCGAGGATCATCGTTGCTCCAGAGCCAAAGCCAAACACCAGCGTCCACATCACCGCCATGTCAGGCATAAACCATAGCCCCGCCGCGCTTACCGCGCACATCAGCGCCACCGCGCCGGCGATCCCCCGCTGGTCTTTCAGACGGTGGAGGATCAGCGGAACGGCAAGCCCCGGCACGGCCGTGGCCAGCTGCAACAGTCCGTGCACCGAGCCGGCCTGCGCTTCGCTGTAGCCGTGGCTGAGCAATATCGCCGGCAGCCAGCCGATGATGACGTAGTAAATCAGCGAGTTAATCCCCAAAAAGAGCGTTACCTGCCAGGCGAGGGCCGAGCGCCAGATGGCGCGGTTATGCAGCGCGCCAGCGCCCGTTACCGTCGCAACGTGTTTCTGGCGCCACTGCGGCAGCCAGAGCAGCAGCGCGACCAGCGGAAACGCCATTAGCATCAGCAGCGCGCCATGCCAGCCTGCGCTACCCTGCGCCAGGGGAACAATCATCGCTGAGCCAAACGCCGCCGAGACGCCCATCGTCAGGGAATAGGCCCCGGTGAGTCGGGCTACCTGGCCCGGGAAGTCACGCTTAATTAATCCGGGTAACAGCACGTTCCCGAGCGCAATTCCGCAGCCGATGACCGCGGTTCCGATGAAAAGCAGCGCGGCGGAAGGCAGCGAGCGAAGTGCAATTCCGGCGCAAATCAGCAGCAGGGCGACAAACAGGCTGCGCTCCATGCCGATACGTCGGGCAACGCCTGCGGCGAGCGGCGAGACAAGGGCGAAAGCCAGCAGGGGCAGGGTAGTCAGCAGACCGGTTTGCGCCGTGCTTAAGCCATAATCAAGACGAATAGTGTCGAGCAGCGGAGCTGCGCCGGTAAAGGTGACGCGAAGCGTAGTGGCAATCATCAGGATGCCTGCAATCAACAGCGCGCCGTGTTTTCCTGAGGTGCGAATAGCAGTAGTCATTATGTTCTCATACGTTCAAGCGAGCGCACACAATACCGATTTTCGCGGCGGTTTAAATCAGGCTAAAATGACAGTTTATCGCTAAAATCGGACAAACTGATGATTGGTCTGGGACTGGACGGCTATGATCCCGATAGCCAGCACGACGCGGCCGTCGCATTTCGCATCCGCGTGGTGGCGGAGGAACAGTATATTCCCCGGCATCATCACCGTAAGGGGCAGCTGATTCTGGCCCTCGGCGGCGCGATCACCTGCGAAGTGGAAAATGCCATGCTGATGGTTCCGCCCCAGTACGCCGTCTGGATCCCCGGCCAGATGCCGCACAGCAACAGGGCCACCCCGGGCGCGCAGCTCTGCTTTTTGTTCATTGAACCGGGGGCGGCAAGCTTGCCCGACCGCTGCTGCACCCTGAAAATCTCCCCTCTGGTGCGGGAGCTGATTTTATCCCTGGCGGAAAAATCGCGTGAACAACTCTCTCTTGCGGCCACGTCGCGCCTGGTAGACGTTCTGTTTGACGAGCTGCCGCTCCAGCGTCAGGAGCATCTGCAGCTGCCCGTCTCGCCCCATCCTAAAATTCGGCTGATGAGCGAGAAAATGGCGGAAGAGCCCGCCGCCTGGCAGACGCTGACGCAGTGGGCGAGCCACTTTGCCATGAGCGAACGCAACCTGGCGCGGCTGGTAGTGAAAGAGACCGGTTTAAGCTTTCGCCGCTGGCGTCATCAGCTGCAGCTGATCGTGGCGTTACAGCATTTGATCGGTGGGAAATCGGTACAGCAGGTGGCACAGACACTCGGCTACGACTCTACCACCGCGTTTATCACCATGTTCAGAAAGGGACTGGGCCAGACGCCGGCGCGTTATATGGCCAGCCTGACTACGACTTCCCGATAAACAGAGAGACAAGGCCAGCCGCAATCAGCGGCCCCACAGGAACGCCGCGAAAGAGCGCCACGCCCAGCACGGTGCCCACCAGTAGACCCGCCACCAGCGAGGGCTGGCTGCTCATCAGCGTAACGCCGCGCCCGCCCAGCCACGAAACAAAAATCCCCACCGCGATCGCCACCAGCGATTTCCAGTTTACAAACGAGTGCAGCAGGGTTGAGGCGGGAAGCGTGCCGCTGGCGATGGGCGCCATTACCCCGATGGTTAAAATGATGATCCCGATGGTGAGGCCCTGTTTTTCTATCCACGGGAAGAAGGTATTTAACGGGGTCACGCGAACAATAATCAGCACCAGAATTGAGATGGCGACGGTGGTGTTATGGCTGACAAAGCCGAGCGCGGCGAGTGCCAGAAGAATGAGCAGAGTAGGGTCAAACATAGGGAATCCTTGCCAAAATAATCAACTTGCTTACTGTACGCGCAAACGCGGCGGAGGACAGTTTTAAAAAGATTATATTGCTGTCATAACCTTGTCATTTACGCGGATTAAAAACGAAGGCAGATATCGCAAAAGGGGTCGCCATCATGAACGATCACATGTTTGTTGAAACGCTGATTATCTCCTCATCGTTTTTCGCTATTGCCATTATTCTCGTCGCCTCCGTGCTGTTTCTGGAAAGAAAAGGCTGACAGGGGCGTCAGCCATCGCGGTTACGCTTTGTGGAAGGTCACCAGCTCAGGACGGGCGATGCGCAGGTAATCCTGGGTATCCATAATCACGGATTTCTCCAGTAAACCGGCGTTAAAGGCGATTTCGTCAAAGCGCTCGAACAGCAGCGGGTCGGCAACCAGCGCCAAATCAGGATGGAAGCTAAAGGGCGGGATAGCGCCGAAAACGCAGGCGGTCAGGGTATCGACCTCGGCCGGGCTGGCGAGGGAGGCCTTCAGCCCGCCAAAATGGCTGGCAAGCTGGCTCAGGTCGGCCTGCAGATCGGCGGCGAGGATCGCCAGAACGTGTTTTTTTACGCCGTTTCCCTTCACCTTGCAGACCAGAGCTTTCGCGCCTTGCCGCAGATCGGTTCCGCGAATTTCACTTACCGCTTCGCATTTCCCAACCGCCTCGTGCTCCATGACGCGAAAACGCGCGCCTTGCTCGGTAAGTAAGGTAATGAGCTGCTGGTGGGTTCCTGTTCCAATAACGTCGTCAGTCATAACGATTTTCCCGGTGATAATCCAGTATGCAGCTTTCTACATTAGCACGGGATGAACGGGGTCGAAAGAAAACAGCCAGCGCGTTAGCTGGCTGTTGGATTATGCGTTGCTGGTAGCAGATTGCTTGTGGAACAGCTCCCTGAACACCGGATAAATATCATCCTGGTCACGGATATGCTGCATGGCAAAATTATCGAACATTGCTTGCAGATGTTCATACTCCCGCCACAGGGTCTGGTGCGCGCGACGGGTAATTTCGATATAGCTGTAGTAACGCACCACCGGCAGAATTTTCTTCGCCAGAATCTCGTGACACAGCGGTGAGTCGTCGGCCCAGTTGTCGCCATCGGACGCCTGCGCGGCATAAATGTTCCACTGCGCCGGGTCGTAACGCTCTTTGACCACTTCATCCATCAGCTTCAGAGCGCTTGACACGATGGTCCCGCCGGTCTCCTGCGAGTAGAAAAACTCATGTTCATCTACTTCTTTCGCCTGAGTATGGTGACGAATATAGACCACCTCCACGTTCTTATAGGTTCTGCTCAGGAACAGGTAGAGCAGAATATAAAAACGCTTCGCCATATCCTTCGTGGCCTGGTCCATCGAGCCGGAAACGTCCATCAGACAGAACATTACCGCCTGGCTGGAGGGCTCAGGGCGTTTTTCGTAATTCTTGTAGCGCAGGTCGAAGGTGTCTATAAACGGTACCCGTTCGATCTTCGCTCTGAGTTCCGCAATCTCTTTACGCAGACGCTCCTCTTCCAGCAGTTGCGCCGGTTCCGTGTTTTCCACGACCTTCAGGCTGCTCTCCAGCTCGCGCAGTTCGCGCCGTTTGCCCGCCGTCATGGCCGTTCGTCGCGCCAGCGAATTCTGCAACGAACGCACGACGCTGATATTGGCGGGCACGCCGTTGGCGGTATAGCCCGCGCGATGGGTTTTGTATTCATTAAGCTGACGATGCTGATTCTTTTTCAGATTCGGCAGCGCCAGGTCTTCAAACAGCAGGTCGAGATATTCGTCTTTCGAAATCTGGAAGACAAATTCGTCCTGACCTTCACCGTCCTGGCTGGCCTGTCCCTGACCGCTTCCTGAACCACCGCCGCCGCCCTGAGGACGCTCAATTCTGTCGTTCTGAACGAAGTGGTCATTACCTGGATGTACGCGATGGCGCAGGCCGCCTCGCCCCTGATGAAACATCGGTTCGCTGATGTCATCGGTGGGGATGGAGACAGACTCGCCGCTGTCGACGTCGGTCACCGAGCGTTTGTTGATGGCCTCGGAGATAGACTGTTTAATTTGCGCTTTATAACGACGCAAGAAGCGCTGGCGGTTCACCGTGCTCTTGTTTTTGCCGTTAAGACGCCGGTCAATAAACCAGGTCATATACCCCCCGTACTGCATTTGCCAACTTGCATTTTGTAGGCCCGGTCAGCGCTAACCGCCACCGGGCACTTGTTTTTAAGACGATTTACGCACGCGCAGATACCATTCGCAGAGCAGACGGACCTGCTTGCGGGTGTAGCCTTTTTCCATCATACGGTCGACAAAGTCGTCGTGTTTTTTCTGCTCATCGGTTGAGGTTTTGGCGTTAAACGAGATCACCGGCAGCAGCTCTTCGGTATTGGAGAACATTTTCTTCTCAATGACCGTGCGCAGTTTCTCGTAGCTGGTCCAGTTCGGATTGCGCCCGTTGTTATGCGCTCTGGCGCGCAGGACGAAGTTCACAATCTCGTTACGGAAGTCTTTCGGGTTGCTGATCCCGGCAGGCTTCTCGATTTTTTCCAGCTCCGCGTTCAGGGATTCACGGTCAAACAGCTGGCCGGTATCCGGGTCCCGGTACTCCTGATCCTGGATCCAGAAGTCAGCATAGGTGACATAACGGTCGAAAATGTTCTGCCCGTATTCTGAATAGGATTCCAGGTAGGCCGTCTGGATCTCTTTGCCAATGAACTCGGCGTATTTCGGGATCAGGTAACCTTTGAGGAACTCAAGGTAGCGTTCAGCCTGCTCCTGCGGGAACTGCTCGCGTTCGATTTGCTGCTCCAGCACGTAGAACAGATGAACCGGGTTGGCCGCCACTTCCGCATGGTCGAAGTTAAAGACGCGGGAGAGGATCTTAAACGCGAAGCGCGTGGACAGACCGTTCATCCCCTCATCAACCCCGGCATAGTCGCGGTATTCCTGATACGACTTCGCTTTCGGGTCGGTATCTTTCAGGCTTTCACCGTCATAGACGCGCATTTTCGAATAGATGCTGGAGTTTTCCGGCTCTTTCAGACGCGAAAGGATGGAGAAGCGCGACAGTGTTTCCAGCGTTCCCGGTGCGCAAGGAGCGTGCACCAGCTCGCTGTGGTTAAGCAGTTTCTCGTAAATTTTGATCTCTTCGGAGATCCGCAGGCAATAAGGCACCTTGACGATGTACACGCGGTCAAGGAAGGCCTCATTGTTTTTGTTATTACGGAAGGTCACCCATTCAGATTCGTTCGAGTGGGCGAGAATAATCCCGTTAAACGGCAGGGCGGAGATACCTTCCGTCCCGTTGTAGTTGCCTTCCTGGGTAGCCGTCAGCAGAGGATGCAGCACTTTAATCGGTGCTTTAAACATCTCGACGAATTCCATAATCCCCTGGTTCGCACGGCACAGCGCGCCTGAGTAACCGTAGGCATCCGGATCGTTTTGCGCGAAGTTTTCCAGCTTACGGATATCGACTTTACCCACCAGCGCCGAGATATCCTGGTTGTTCTCATCACCCGGTTCTGTTTTGGCGATGGCGATCTGCTCAAGGATAGACGGCCAGACCTTCACCACGCGGAATTTGGTGATGTCGCCACCAAACTCGTGCAGGCGTTTTGCCGCCCACGGCGACATGATGGTGCCGAGGTAGCGACGCGGGATGCCATACTCTTTATCCAGAATCTGCGCGTCTTCCTGCGGATTGAACAGGCACAGCGGATGGTCGTTCACCGGGCTGCGTTCACCGTTGGCGCTCAGCACATAGATAGGAACGCGCTGCATCAGCGACTTCAGGCGTTCAGCCAGCGAGGATTTACCGCCCCCCACCGGGCCGAGTAAATAGAGGATCTGTTTCTTCTCTTCCAGACCCTGAGCGGCATGCTTCAGATAGGAGACAATCTGTTCGATGGCATCTTCCATACCATAGAACTCTTCAAACGCCGGGTATCGGGCGACCACCCGGTTCGAAAAGAGACGGGAAAGCCGAGGCTCCAGGGCAGTGTCAACCATGTTTGGCTCACCAATAGCCATCAATAGCCGTTCTGCCGCATTGGCATAGGCACTGCGATCTTGCCGACAGATGGTAAGAAACTCCTGCAGTGTGAACTCTTCGTCCTTGGCAGCTTCATAGCGCTGGCGATAGTGATCGAATATATTCATGGCATGCCGTCCTTTCGTTTTTTAGCACAGGATAAGAGCCGTTCGTATGAGTAGTGGAGGCTCCCGGAAGAGAATCTCTCGCACCTCACTGCCAGAGCAGCAACCTGTGTGCCAGGTCAGACGCTAAGAACCGCAGGGTGTTCAGGAAAACTCTTCTTTAATTAAAGCGTAGATGGCATTTGCAAAACTTGCATGCCCAGAAAATCTACTTTCAATGACATATCAATAACTCATCCAAAAATTTCCACTGTCGTTATAAGACAAATGCACGTTTTTCATTCAGTGGTCATATAAATGAAAGCGTGTTGTCATCTGAAAAGTTAAAAATAACGGGTTAATCAGACTGATTAGCAGGCAAAAAATTTTGGGATGTACGGGAATGGCGGTTACACTTCATCCGCTGATTATTTGACTACAGGAAAGAATGGATTGTGACCAAACTCAAACTTCTGGCATTAGGCATCCTTGCCGCGACCGCAGTGAACACCGCGCAGGCGGAAAGTCAGTGGACGGTTGGCGCGGGTGTTGGCGTCATTAACAGCCCGTATAAACAGTATGACCGTGATGTTTATCCTGTTCCCGTTATCACCTATGAAGGCGACAACGTCTGGTTCCGCGGGCTCGGCGGCGGCTACTATCTCTGGAACGATAAGGCCGATAAGCTTTCCATCATGGCCTACTACGATCCAACGCACTTCAAGCCGGGTGACAGCGACAGCCATGCGCTTCGCCAGCTCGACAAGCGTAAAAGCACCATGATGGCCGGGCTTTCTTATGTACATAACACCGAGTATGGCTTCCTGCGTACGGCACTGGCGGGTGACACGCTGGATAACAGCAACGGCTTTATCTGGGATCTGGCGTGGTTGTACCGCTACACCAACGGCGGGCTCACCCTGACGCCGGGTATCGGTGTGCAGTACAACAGCGAGAACTACAACGACTACTATTACGGCGTCTCTAAAAATGAGTCCCGCCGCAGTGGTCTGAAAAGCTACAGTGCAGATGACGGCTGGGATCCTTACCTGGAGCTGACCGCGAGCTACAACTTCCTCGGTGACTGGAGCGTGTACGGTACCGGCCGCTATGAGCGTCTGAGCGACGAAGTGAAGGATAGCCCGATGGTCGATAAGTCCTGGGCAGGCATCTTCTCTGTGGGCGTGAGCTACAAGTTCTGATTGTGCATTAATTCAGTGCAATCTTTGCATCAAAACGGGGCGCTTGCGCCCCGTTTGCTTTAGCGTGGTGCAGTGAATTTATCGCTTAACAATGCGAATCGTCTGCCCTAAACGAGACGGTTTTTCCTCACTCGCTTTTTGCGGGTTGCTCACGCAAGCGGTTTCCACGCAGACAAACGTTTTGTAGCCATCATCCGTCATGTCGGCCATGCTGACGGACAGCGCAGGGCCCGGGTTCCAGCCCACCACGTCGCTGTGATGATGATGGACCACTTCAATGCCGCGGTTCAGGGCGCCGTCGTGGATCACGCTGCACGCTTCCGGGTGCAGGTAAACGCGGTCGGTACGGTCAGGGAATGCCTGAACGCCGTCGCTCAGTTTGCCTTCTTTCGCGTTATCCACTTTGTCGATATAGGTATCGCCCAGCCCGCTCACCTTCACTGCGCTGATATCACCCACGTTGAAATAGGTGTGCAGGGCAGAGGTGGTTTCGAACTCGCCGTGAGCTTCCAGTTCGATTTCACAGGTTTTACCCAGCTTGAAGCGAGCATACAGGGTGAAATCGTGCGGCCAGAGGGCGCGGGTTTCATCATTAGCCTGCAGCTCAAAGGTCAGCACTGTGCCGTTGTCATCTTCGTTATGCGCTTTCAGCGTCCACTGCTGGTTGCGGGCAAAACCGTGAGACGGCAAACCCGGCTGTGCGGACGGGCCGAACCACGGCCAGCAGATCGGTACGCCACCGCGGATTGCGGCCCCTTTTTTGAAGGAGGTCGCATCGCTCAGCCATAAGCCTTCTGCTTCACCTTCCGGTTTCCAGGAGAGCAGGTGGGCGCCGTTGAGCGCTACGGACGCTTTAACGCGTGGGTGGTCAACGACGATGACATCAGCGCCGTCAATCTGACGGCGGGAGAGCACAGGGGTAAGTTGTTCGACTACCGGAAGTGCAAAAATTTTATTAGTCATTAAGCAATCCTCTGTCTAAAAACAATAAAAAAGGCGACCGAAGTCGCCTTTTTGGATCAAACACTCATCTCAACTTATTTGGAGATGTGAGCGATCAGGTCCAGTACTTTGTTAGAGTAGCCAGTTTCGTTGTCGTACCAGGAAACCAGTTTCACGAAGTTGTCGTTCAGTGCGATACCTGCTTTAGCATCGAATACTGAAGTGCAGATTTCGCCGTTGAAATCGGTAGATACAACGTCGTCTTCGGTGTAGCCCAGAACGCCTTTCATTGCGCCTTCGGAAGCAGCTTTGATTGCTTTCTTAATTTCTTCATAAGAAGCAGCTTTTTCCAGACGAACGGTCAGGTCAACAACGGATACGTTAGGAGTTGGAACGCGGAACGCCATACCAGTCAGTTTGCCATTCAGTTCTGGCAGTACTTTACCTACAGCTTTAGCAGCACCGGTAGAGGATGGGATGATGTTCTGAGCCGCGCCACGGCCGCCGCGCCAGTCTTTGTGAGACGGGCCATCAACGGTTTTCTGAGTAGCGGTAGTCGCGTGAACGGTAGTCATCAGACCTTCGATGATGCCGAAGTTGTCGTTGATAACTTTAGCCAGCGGTGCCAGGCAGTTGGTGGTGCAGGATGCGTTAGACACGATATCCTGGCCAGCGTAAGTTTCGAAGTTTGCACCACGAACGAACATTGGGGTGTTGTCTTTGGAAGGACCAGTCAGAACAACTTTCTTCGCACCAGCGGTGATGTGTTTACGCGCAGTTTCGTCGGTCAGGAAGATACCAGTTGCTTCAGCAACAACGTCAACACCGATTTCGTTCCATTTCAGGTTAGCTGGGTCTTTTTCAGCAGTAACGCGGATGGTTTTGCCATTAACAACCAGGTGGCCGTCTTTCACTTCAACGGTGCCGTCGAAACGACCGTGAGTTGAGTCGTACTTCAGCATGTACGCCATGTATTCAGCGTCCAGGAGATCGTTGATACCAACGATTTCGATGTCAGAACGTTTCTGAGCAGCACGGAAAACAATACGGCCGATACGGCCAAAACCGTTGATACCTACTTTGATAGTCATATATTCCACCAGCTATTTGTTAGTGAATAAAAGGTTGCCTGTAAAATTACAAAAACCTTACGCAGCGTCAAGCGGAATCGTGTCAATCATTGCGACAAATCAATCCTGTGACTAACGTTTGTGCGACTGACTCGCCTCACTTTCCCTTTGAGCTTGCACCCATATGGGGGCTGAGCCGGGATTTTAAAGTCCTCTCAGGATAAAAATGTGAACGTGATCACAATTGCCTGACCGCTTATTTGCGACACATAAGTTTAGATCAAAAGTGCACGCAAGGGTGTTAATGTTTTGTTAGAATCCGGGTTGAAAGATGTCTGTTTCTACAGCGAGATGTAAGCATATGTCGAACCAACGTAACCCTGACGATTTGAAAAAAAACCTCACAGAAATGCAGTTTTACGTGACGCAGAATCACGGAACGGAACCGCCGTTCACCGGGCGTTTACTGCACAACAAGCGAGACGGCGTCTACCACTGCCTGGTCTGCGATGCGCCTCTGTTCAATTCACAAACGAAATTTGATTCTGGCTGCGGCTGGCCGAGTTTCTACGAGCCGGTGAGCGATGAGGCCATCCGCTACCTGACCGACTCGTCGCACGGCATGGTGCGTACGGAAATTCGCTGCGGCAACTGCGATGCGCACCTTGGGCACGTCTTCCCGGATGGCCCCCAGCCTACGGGCGAGCGTTTCTGCGTAAATTCAGCCTCAATGAGCTTCACCGATGATGAAAACGGTGACCAGATTAAGGGTTGAAAAAACGATTCAGCAAATTATTCCTTTGAAAGGGCGCGAGAGTGAATATTGATGACATGATTAGCGGCATGACGCCGGAGATTTATCAGCGTCTGGTGACCGCCGTAGAACTGGGAAAATGGCCCGACGGCGTTGCGCTGACGCCGGAGCAAAAAGAGAACAGTTTGCAGCTGGTGATGCTGTGGCAGGCGCGCAATAACACCGACGCGCAGCACATGACGATCGACACCAAAGGCCAGATGGTCATGAAGAGCAAGCGCGAGCTTAAAGAAGACTTTGGCATCACGCCGAAGCCGATTGCGACGATGAAAATGCAATAACGGTGCAGGTTGATACCCTCTCCCACAGGGAGAGGGCGTAAAAGACTACGCCTGCGTTTCCAGCCAGTCTTCGAGCGTATACAGCGTTGCGCCTTCCGCAGCCATATCCATAAACGCCTGAGCGCTGTCCTGCGGGTGAATGTTCACCCCGCGGCAGCCGTCGGTGATGACGTTGACGGTATACCCCAACTGGAGCGCGTCCAGCACGGTAAACTTCACGCAGTAATCCGTCGCCAGGCCCAGCACGATCAGCTCCGTGATTTCATGGTGGCGTAACCACGCGTCCAGCGCCGTTTTCTGGCGATGCCCGTTATCAAAAAACGCGCTATAGCTGTCGATAGCCGGGTTTTCACCTTTATGGAACACCGCGTCGATGGCTTTCTGGTTCAGGAGCGGATGCAGCTCCGCGCCTTCCGTCTGCTGTACGCAGTGATCCGGCCAGAAGGTTTGCGCCAGCCCGTCGAGTTCCCCCTGAGTGAAAGGCTCGACGTCGTGCTGGCTGGCAAAGCTGCCGTGGTTCGCCGGGTGCCAGTCCTGGCTTGCGACAACCGCTTCACCGCGGGCTTTGCACCAGTCAATCAGCGTGTTTGCCACGTCAACGGTGCTGTCACCTTCGGCGACGGCCAGCGCACCGCCCGCGCAGAAATCATTTTGCAAATCGACCAGTACCAGGGCGCGTTGCTTCATGAGTACTCCTTATTCGTCCGGGGTCAGCTCGCCGCGCAGGTTTTGCATCATCGCGCTGCGAATGGACTGAATGTCCAGATCCTGACTCAGTAAATAGTGAAGTTTAGTCAGCGTTGCCTCAACGGTCATATCGAAGCCGCTGATAACCCCCGCATGCGCCAGCGCGTTGCCGGTGGCATAGCCACCCATGTTGACCTTTCCGGACATACACTGGGTCAGGTTCACGACCACAATTCCGCGCTCGCTGGCTTCCTGAAGCTCTTTCAGGAATTCGCCGTTCTGCGGCGCGTTGCCGACGCCATAGGAGCGCAGAATCAGCGCTTTCACCGGCTGGCGCAGGAAGTTACGCACCACGTCGGCAGAGATACCCGGGTAGATAGTGACCACGCCAATCGGCTGCGGAGTGATCGGATGCACGATCAGCTCGCCGGCGGTGTTCGGCGCAGGCGGCGTGCCCAGACGACGAATATGAATCCCGGCCTCCAGCAGCGGCTGCAGGTTAGGGGAGGCGAAGGCGTCAAAACCGTCGGCATGGGCTTTGGTGGTACGGTTGCCGCGATACAGACGGTTATTAAAGAACAGCGCTACTTCGTTAATCGGGTAATTCGCCGCCACGTACAGGGAGTTAAGCAGGTTGATCTGCCCGTCCGAGCGCAGCTCCGCCAGCGGGATTTGCGACCCGGTGACGATAACCGGCTTGCTCAGGTTCTCCAGCATGAAGGAGAGCGCCGAGGCGGTAAACGCCATGGTGTCGGTGCCGTGCAGGATCACGAAGCCGTCGTACTGGTCGTAATGGGCTTTAATGTCATCCGCGATATGCTGCCAGTCTTCCGGCGTCATGTCGGAGGAGTCCATCAGCGGCTCGTATTCGTGGATGGTGAAGTCAGGCATCTCCGGACGGTGGAATTCTGGCATCAGCGCAAGCTGACGCTGAAGGTGGCCGGAGACAGGGATATAGCCGTTTTCAGAGCGCTGCATACCGATGGTACCGCCAGTGTAGGCTACATAAATCGATTTCTTCTGCATGGTAGTGAGTTCTTGTTCTTCAAAAGAAAAAAATCCCCTCTTCGCGGGAAGAGGGGACGGTTTTTAACGGACGTTAGCGCAGGTCAGGCAAAACGCGTAACGACTCTGTGGATCGTTAAAGGCCGCAAGCTTGTCGCTTTCCGCCTTCATTGCTTTCGCCGCCGTGGCGACCGGCGCAGGCAGGTAAGCCTGCATCGCCTCCGGCAGCATGGCGCGTACCGAGCCGGACATGCTGTCCATGACCATATCGAAGAACGACGGCTCGTCCTGATAATACTCGATATGCCACTGCTTGAGCTTCGCCAGCTCGGCGGCTTTCTTCACCGCGTCATCGAAGTCGCCCAGGCTGTCCACCAGACCGTTGCTCTTCGCATCCTGGCCGGTCCAGACGTGGCCCTGTGCGATCTGGTCGATCTGCTCAGGCGTCTTTTTACGCGAGTCCGCCACCAGGGTGATAAAGCGCTTATAGCCGTTCTCAATGCTGAGCTGCATCATCTCAGAGACTTCCGGCGGCAGGGATTTGGTCACCGACACATCCGCCAGCGGAGAGGTGGCAACGCCATCGGTATGCACGCCCAGAGAATCCAGGCTGTTTTCCACGGTGTTGATCACCCCGAAGATGCCAATCGAACCGGTCAGCGTGCTTGGGTTAGCCACGATGTAGTTGGCTGGCGTTGAGATCCAGTACCCACCGGAGGCGGCCATTCCGCCCATTGATACAACCACCGGCTTGCCGGCGGCGCGTGCCGCGGCCAGTTCAGCGCGGATCACCTCGGAGGCGCTGACGCTGCCGCCAGGGCTGTTCACCCGCAGGACGATTGCTTTCACTTTTGGATCCAGGCGAGCATCGCGGATTTGTGACGCGGTAGTATCGCCGCCCACGTTCCCCGGCGTCTCCTGGCCGTCCATGATGGCGCCGTTGGCAAAGACCACCGCGACGCTGTTACCGCTGTCATCCGGTTTTTTCGCCGAGTAATCATACATGCTGATGGCGCTGTAATTTTTGTCCTCTTTGCTCCAGCCAAACTGCTTGCTCAGGGATTTTTCAATCTCGGCGCTGGTGCCCAGGGCATCCACCAGTTTGTTATCCAGCGCATATTTTGCGGTATCACCGTCAACCTTACGCAGGCCATCCAGCACGCCCTGCGCGCCGGGGAACGCCTGCTCAGGCGTAATCTGGCGGTTAGCGGCAACGGTGCCCAGATAGTTCTGCCACAGCTCGCCAATCCAGCGGCTGTCCGCTTCACGGGCGGCAGGAGACATGTCGTCGCGGATAAACGGCTCGACGGCTGATTTATACGTGCCGACGCGGAAGACGTGGGTGGTGACCTTCAGCTTGTCGAGCAGGGATTTGTAGTACAGGCCGTTGGTGGCAAAACCGTGCAGATCCACCGTCCCCTGCGGGGAGAGCCAGATTTTATTGGCGAAGCTCGCCAGATAATATTGCCCCTGGCTGTAGCTGTCGCCCACGGCAATCACCGGCTTGCCGCTGTCGCGGAATTCGCGCAGCGCTTTACCGATGTACTGCATTGAAGGCTGATCGCCTCCGGCGAAATCTTTCAGATCCAGCACGATCCCGGTGATGTTCCGGTCGTCTTTGGCCTGACGAATGGTATCGACGATATCGAACAGGGAGTTTTCCTGCAGACGGTCTGATGTCGCGCCAAACAGCTGGCGGCTGATTGCCCCCAGACGGTTGCTGGCGGACGGTTTATCAACGATAACGCCGGTGATATCGAGTAACAGGGCCCCGCGAGTCGAATGCTGCGCCTGATTCGCGTTGCTGATATGCATCCAGATGCCCGCGCAAACCAGAACCAGCAGGATGAAGAAAATGTTCATCACCAGGTTGCGGACGAAGTTGAGCAGTCGCCACGTCCATTTAAAGAAACCGGCAATGATTCGCCAAAGGGTTCGCATGTATTCTCCCTAACCAGAAAATGACTGTTTCCGTCGCCACTGGACGGTAATGTGGGGTTATCGTAATGACCCAACCGCCACTTGTCAGCAGGAATCGCCTGCCAGGCTGTAACAAAATCTGCCGTCGTGTTAATTTTGTGAGTAAATTTCAAGAAAGGAGTTAACCAATGGACGCACTCGAACTGCTTGTTAACCGCCGTAGCGCTTCCCGTCTGGCCGAACCTGCCCCGGCAGGCGAGCAGCTGGAGAACATTCTGCGTGCCGGCATGCGTGCCCCCGATCACGGCACGCTGCAGCCGTGGCACTTCTTTGTGATTGAAGGCGAAGGCCGCGATCGTTTCAGCCAGCTGCTGGAACAGGGCGCGGTTGCCGCCGGGCAGGATGAGAAAGGGATCGACAAGGCGCGCAATGCCCCGTTCCGCGCCCCGATGATTATCGCCGTCGTGGCGAAATGCCAGGCCGGCCATAAGGTGCCGGTCTGGGAGCAGGAAATGTCCGCAGGCTGCGCGGTGATGGCGATGCAAATGGCCGCCGTCGCGCAGGGCTTTAACGGTATCTGGCGTACCGGTGCGCTGACCGAAAGCCCGGCGGTCCGTGACGGTTTTGGCTGCGGTGAGCATGACAAAATTGTCGGTTTCCTCTATCTCGGCACCCCGCAGCTTAAAGCCTCCAGCACCATCAGCATTCCGGACACCACGCCTTTCGTCAGCCATTTCTGATAACGCACCTAAACTGTCTGGATTCTGAGCATCTGCCGCAGAATTCAGACAGTCATACTTACCTCTTTATGGAATGAGCGCTACCATAGCGCGATTGAGATGACAGGAGACGTCCATGAGCGAGCAAACCATTCGTTTAACGCAGTACAGCCACGGAGCCGGTTGCGGTTGTAAAATTTCCCCGAAAGTGCTGGAGACCATCCTGCACAGTGAACAGGCGAAGTTTGTCGACCCGAACCTGCTTGTCGGCAATGAAACGCGTGACGATGCTGCAGTTTATGACTTAGGTAACGGCACCAGCATTATCAGTACTACCGACTTCTTTATGCCGATTGTCGACAACCCGTTCGACTTCGGGCGCATTGCGGCCACCAACGCCATCAGCGATATCTTCGCGATGGGCGGTAAGCCGATCATGGCGATTGCCATTCTGGGCTGGCCGATCAACACCATCCCGCCGGAAGTGGCCCGTGAAGTGATTGATGGCGGACGCTTTGCCTGCCAGCAGGCGGGGATTGCGCTGGCCGGTGGTCACTCTATTGATGCGCCGGAGCCTATCTTTGGCCTGGCCGTTACCGGCGTAGTGCCGACCGAACGCGTGAAGCGCAACAGCACCGCGCAGGCGGGCTGCAAACTGTTCCTCACCAAGCCGCTGGGCATTGGCGTGCTGACCACCGCCGAGAAAAAATCCCTGCTGAAACCGGAGCACAAAGGCCTGGCAACCGAAGTCATGTGCCAGATGAACCTCGCCGGTGCGGCGTTTGCCAATATCGACGGCGTGAAGGCGATGACCGACGTCACCGGTTTTGGTCTGCTGGGGCACCTCTCTGAAGTGTGTCAGGGCGCGGGCGTGCAGGCACAGGTCTGGTATCAGGACGTGCCGAAGCTGCCGGGCGTGGAGGAGTATATTGCTCAGGGCGCGGTCCCGGGCGGTACCCAGCGCAACTTCGCCAGCTACGGTCACATGATGGGCGAAATGCCCGAGGAGTGGCGCAACCTGCTGTGCGATCCGCAAACCTCCGGCGGCCTGCTGCTGGCGGTGACGCCGGAATCTGAAGCCGAGGTTCAGGCCACTGCCGCCGAGTTTGGCATCACCCTGACGGCGATCGGCGAGCTGGTGACCGCGCGCGGTGGCCGACCGATGATTGAGATCCGTTAATTCGATGCGGTTGTTTATTGCCGAAAAGCCGAGCCTGGCCCGTGCCATCGCCGACGTGCTGCCTAAGCCGCATCGTAAGGGCGACGGCTTTATCGAATGCGGTAACGGGCAGGTGGTCACCTGGTGTATTGGTCACCTGCTTGAGCAGGCGCAGCCGGACGTCTACGACAGCCGCTACGCCCGCTGGAACCTGAACGATCTGCCCATCGTGCCGGAAAAATGGCGCCTGCAGCCCCGTCCTTCGGTCACCAAACAGCTCAACGTGATCAAGCGTTTCCTGCATGACGCCGCTGAAATTGTGCACGCGGGTGACCCGGACAGGGAAGGGCAGCTGCTGGTGGATGAGGTTCTGGACTACCTGGAGCTGGCGCCGGAAAAGCGCCAGCAGGTGCAGCGCTGCCTGATAAACGACCTCAACCCGCAGGCCGTCGAGCGGGCGATCTCTCGCCTGCGCGCCAACAGCGAGTTTATCCCGCTGTGCGTCTCGGCATTAGCCCGCGCCCGCGCCGACTGGCTGTACGGCATCAACATGACCCGCGCCTACACAATTCTTGGGCGCAACGCGGGCTATCAGGGCGTGCTCTCCGTGGGGCGCGTGCAGACGCCGGTGCTGGGGCTGGTCGTGCGTCGTGACGAAGAGATTGAGAACTTCGTCGCCAAAGATTTCTTTGAGGTGAAAGCGCATATCGTCACGCCTAAAGACGAACGCTTCACCGCCGTCTGGCAGCCGAGCGATGCCTGTGAATCGTATCAGGATGAAGAGGGGCGACTGCTCCATCGTCCGCTGGCGGATCACGTGGTTAACCGCATTACCGGCCAGCCGGCTATCGTCACCAGCTATAACGATAAACGGGAATCAGAACCCGCGCCGCTGCCGTTCTCGCTTTCTGCACTTCAGATTGAGGCGGCCAAAAAGTTTGGCCTCAGCGCGCAGAACGTGCTGGACATCTGCCAGAAGCTCTATGAAACCCACAAGCTCATCACCTATCCGCGTTCGGATAGTCGCTATCTGCCGGAAGAACACTTTGCCGGACGCCACTCGGTGATGAACGCCATTAGCGTGCACGCGCCGGATCTGCTCCCGCAGCCGGCGGTGAATCCGGACACCCATAATCGCTGCTGGGACGACAAAAAAGTCGATGCTCACCACGCGATTATCCCGACGGCGCGCGCCAGCAACGTCAACCTGACCGAGAACGAAGCGAAGGTCTATAACCTGATCGCCCGTCAGTACCTGATGCAGTTCTGCCCGGACGCGGTATTCCGTAAGTGCGTGATCGAGCTTGAGATTGCCAAAGGCAAGTTTATCGCCAAAGCGCGTTTCCTCGCGGAAGCAGGCTGGCGCACGCTGCTGGGGAATAAAGAGCGCGACGAAGAGAACGACGGCACGCCGCTGCCGGTGGTCGCTAAAGATGACGAACTGCTGTGCGAGAAGGGCGAAGTGGTTGAACGTCAGACCCAGCCGCCGCGCCATTTCACCGATGCGACGCTGCTGTCGGCGATGACCGGGATCGCCCGGTTTGTGCAGGATAAAGATCTGAAGAAGATCCTGCGCGCCACCGACGGTCTGGGGACGGAAGCGACGCGAGCGGGGATCATCGAGCTGCTCTTTAAGCGCGGCTTCCTGGAGAAAAAGGGACGCTACATCCACTCAACGGAACCGGGCCGGGCGCTGATTCATTCTCTGCCGGAGCTGGCCGCGAGGCCGGACATGACCGCGCACTGGGAATCGGTGCTGACGCAGATCAGCGAGAAGCAGTGCCGCTATCAGGACTTTATGCAGCCGCTGGTCGGGACGCTTTATCAGCTGATCGATCAGGCGCGCAGCACGCCGGTGAAAACGTTCAGAGGGATGGTTGCGCCCGGTGGGGGCGCGAAGAAACCGTTCAAAAAGAAAAAGAGCGCGGCCTGATACGCCCGGTTTTCTCCCTCTCCCTCTGGGAGAGGGCCGGGATGAGGGCTCCCGGCCACACGCGATAAACCTTAAATCACACCCTGCCCAATCATCGCATCCGCCACCTTCACGAACCCGGCGATATTCGCCCCGCGCACGTAGTTGGTTTGCGATGCCTCGCCACCGTACTCCACGCAGGCATGGTGAATATCCAGCATGATGTGGTGCAGGCGCGCATCCACTTTCTCCGCCTTCCAGCCGAGACGCGCGGCGTTTTGCGCCATCTCGAGGCCGGAGGTCGCCACGCCGCCCGCGTTAGCGGCCTTGCCCGGCGCAAACAGCACGCCCGCTTCCAGGAACAGGTCCGTCGCGTCGATGGTGGTCGGCATATTCGCCCCTTCGGCCACCGCTTTTACGCCGTTGCTAATCAGGGTACGCGCGGCGTCTGCATCCAGCTCGTTCTGCGTGGCGCACGGCAGGGCGATATCCACCGGCACGCCCCACGGCTGTTTCCCTTCCAGGTAGGTCAGGCCAAGCTCCCGGGCATAATCCGCCACGCGACCGTCGCGGCTGGCTTTGATTTCACACAGGCGCGCCAGCTTCTCTGCCGTGAAGCCCGCTTCATCCACTACCGTGCCGCTGGAGTCAGAGGCGGTCACCACGCGAGCGCCAAGCTGCATCGCTTTCTCAATCGCGTACTGCGCCACGTTACCTGAGCCGGACACCGCGACGCGCATACCTTCAAAGCCTAAACCGTGACGCTTGAGCATCGCCTCGGTGAAGTAAACCAGGCCGTATCCCGTCGCTTCCGGGCGGATCAGGCTCCCGCCAAACGACAGCCCCTTGCCGGTAAAGACGCAGGCGCTGTTGTTGGAGAGCTTTTTCATCATCCCGGCCATAAAGCCCACTTCACGTCCGCCCACGCCGATATCACCGGCAGGAACGTCGGTATCCGGGCCGAGGTGACGGTAGAGTTCGGTCATCAGCGCCTGGCAGAAGCGCATGACTTCGCCTTCGCTTTTGCCTTTCGGGTCGAAATCGCTGCCGCCTTTCCCGCCGCCCATCGGTAGCGTGGTGAGGGCGTTTTTAAAGGTCTGCTCGAAGCCGAGGAATTTCAGAATCGACAGGTTCACGGACGGATGAAAACGCATGCCGCCCTTAAACGGACCAATGGCCGAGTTAAACTGAACGCGCCACGCCCGGTTAACCTGTACCTGGTTGCGATCGTCAACCCACGTCACGCGGAACTGGATCACGCGCTCTGGCTCGACCAGGCGTTCAAGCAGAGACATCTGGCGATAACGCGGGTTTTGTTCAAGGAAGGGCCACAGGGTGGTCATAACTTCACGCACGGCCTGCGCGAACTCGCTTTGGTGCGGGTCGCGCTGCTGAACATGGGCAAGGAAACTTTCCAGAGAGCGTGTCTGATCCATAGATATAAGAACCTCTTATCGTATTTTATGTGTATTACTTATGCGATTTGTGTTGTTTTTTTGACTATACCACCCGTACCGCTTTGTGAGGCAAGCAGAAATTTATGACGAAAGGGAAATTAATGAGAGGGCGGGCGTCATAACGAAAAGCGATGAAGAGATAAATTAAAGGTTCGGCTCTGGTTTACCGTTATAGTCATTATCAAGGAACTACTGGAAGATGTGTCTATGAAACGTTATCTACTCACCGCGTTATGTCTGATCTTTACTGCAGGCGTGCAGGCCAACCCCATTCTCCCGGACGTGGAAGTGAATGTGCCGCCGGAAGTGTTTAGCTCCAGCGGCCAGAATCAAACGGTGCAGCCCTGTAATCAGTGCTGTATCTATCAGAATCAGAACTACTCGGAAGGGGCCGTTGTGAAAGCGGACGGCATTCTGCTGCAGTGCCAGCGCGACGAGCGCGCCATCAGCACGAACCCGCTGGTCTGGCGTCGCGTAAAACAATAAAGGCTTCCAGCAGCGGAATATCCGCAGGGGCTAAGGAGTAGCCAAACGCCTCTTCCGGCGTACACCATGCGAGCGCGCTGTGGTAGTGCGCCGTGAGCTCGCCGCGAAAAGCAGGAACGTGCCAGGCATGCAGGTTAATCAACCGCTGCGAGACTTCCCGCTGGTGGCTTGCCACGTATTGCCCCGGCAGGGCGTCAATGCCCAACTCTTCACGCAGCTCGCGGATAAGCGCTTCTGGCTGGGTTTCTCCGGCCTCGACTTTACCGCCTGCAAATTCCCACATTCCCGGCTGATCGGCGTGGGCAGGGCGCTGCGCCAGTAAAATGTTGCCGTCTTTTTCGATGATGGCGGCAACGACATCGAGTGTTTTCAGCATGGTCGTCAATAATTAATAGCGAAAAAAGACATATTATCGTGCCCTTTCTCAGAGTCCAGTAAACAGGAGAATCAGGTGAAAGAGTCCACCGCCTGGGTTGCCCCCCTCGAATCCCTTCCCGCCAGCCTAAAACCGATAGCCGCCATGCAGAAAAAGCATTTTGGCGCGGTGCTGAATCCCACCCGCTGGTGGGGGCGAATGCCGCGTCTGTTCTGGCTGGTGGCGCTGTTTGTCGGCTTTCTGGAGCGTCGTCACGCGCGCCTGACGCCCGCGCTGCGTTCGCTGCTCATGACGCGGGTATCCCAGCTCTGTCACTGCGCTTTCTGTATTGATGCCAACAGCCTGCGGCTGGCCGAGCGCTGCGGCGCGCTGGATAAGGTTCAGGCCGTGAGCGACTGGCAGGATTCCGCCTTGTTCAACGAGCAAGAGCGCGCGGCGCTGGCCTACGCCGAGGCGATGACCGCCACGCCGCCCCGGGCGGATGAGTCAGTCAGAACGGCGCTGAAACGCCACTTCACGGATGATGCCATCACCGAGATGACGGCGCTGATTGCGTTTCAGAATCTCTCCGCCCGCTTTAATGCCGCGCTGGATATTCCGGCGCAGGGGCTGTGCGCCACGTTTAGCGAGACTCCCCATGCTTGACCGTCACCTGCACCCGCGGGTAAAGCCCGTTCTGAATCGTCTGGTTTCCGTGCTGGATAAGCCGGGCATCACGCCCGACGGATTAACCCTGACCGGGTTTGCCATCGGCGTGCTGGCGCTGCCGTTTCTGGCCCTCGGCTGGTATCCGGCGGCGCTGGCCGCCATCGTGCTTAACCGCCTGCTGGATGGCCTGGACGGCGCGCTGGCGCGCCGGAGAGGGCTGACCGACGCGGGGGGATTTCTCGATATCGCGCTCGATTTTCTGTTCTACGCCCTGGTGCCGTTTGGCTTTGCGCTCGCGGCTCCGGCAGAGAATGCGCTCGCGGCCGCCTGGCTGCTGTTTGCGTTTATCGGTACCGGCAGCAGTTTTCTGGCGTTTGCGGCGCTGGCCGCAAAGCACGACATCGACAACCCCGGCTATGCGCACAAGTCGTTTTATTACATCGGTGGGTTAACGGAAGGGACGGAGACCATCGCGCTGTTCGTGCTGTGCTGCCTGTTCCCGGCGCACTTTGCGCTGTTCGCGTGGGTATTCGGCGCGCTGTGCTGGCTGACCACCACAACGCGCGTCTGGAGCGGCTATGTGACGCTGAAGTCACTCACCCGTTAGAGAGCGCTCTCTGGCCCGCGCTCTCCGGTGGTGACCGGGTTCTGCGGGTGACTGCTCCATTCGTACCAGCCGCCGTCATAGACGGCGACATTCTTCCAGCCCATCGCCCGGGCGTACATAAAGGTTTCTGACGCGCGCCACCCGGTGCCGCAGTAAAACGCGACGTGCTGTTCCGGCAGAATATTCCAGCGCTTCCACTGGGCGGCGATATCGTCCGCGCTGCGCATGGTGCCATCCGGGTTATGGAAATCTTCCATATGGGTCGCGTCGCTGCCCGCATGACCCCAGCGGGCACCGGCTATTTCACCTTTTGGCTTGATGTAGCTGTAGCCGCTGGTTTCGCCGATGAACTCCGGCCACGAACGAATGCTGACCAGGGAGGCATCCTGACGGTGCAGCATCCCCCGCGCCTGTTCCATATCAACCATCAGCTGCGGCTGGCCGGGGATCGGCGCGCCGAAATCGGGTGCTGGCGTCACTTTGCCGGGCGTGCCGCGTTCAACCGGGAGGCCTGCATCCGACCACGCCTTCCAGCCGCCGTCGAGAATGCGCACATCCTTCACGCCTGCATACAGCATTATCTGCGCCACGCGCGCGGCGGCGTAAACGTCACGGCCATACAAAATAACGGTGGTGTCGTGACGGATACCGTGCTTCGCCAGCATCGCTTTCAGCTTGTCGTCGGAGACTTTATTCCACAGCGGCTCGCTTTCCACCTCGTTGGTGTCGATGTAGCCCGCGCCGGGAATGTGGTTCAGCAGGTAAAACTTCGGTGCGCCCCAAGCGGCTTCAATCACTTTCCAGTCACCCGCCGGCGCGGCGGTCACGGGTTTACCCTGCTGGAGGCGGTGGATCCACTGCGGGTAAACCAGCTGTTCAAAGTGGGGCAGGCGCTGAAGGCGGTCGGGCGTCTGCAGCGCGTCGCTGAGCAGCGAGACGTGGCGGTATCCGGCTTTCTCCAGGCGGGATTTCACCGCCAGGTTATCGTTCTCTTCGCCGTAGAGGGCGATGGCCGTCGCGGGCGTAAGCTGATGCTGTTTTGCCCAAAGCGCAATCTGCTCGTCGCTCATTGCGCCCAGCCAGGCGGCAGCCAGGTTGAGTGCGGCGGGTTCGTGCCCGGAAGGGCCGCTGAGGGTTTGCGGCCAGCCGTTATAGAACGCGCTGGGGCGGGTGTCGACAGGCGTGCCGTGCTGCGCCTGAAGCTGGGAGAGCGTCATCGCGTTGGGCATATCAGCCGCCAGAGAGGAAAAGGACGCGAGGCCGCAGAGCAGGGCCAGCGCGGTCAGTTGAGAAACACGTTTCATCGAATAACCTGACGTCAGTAAAAGAGGGGGGCATTGTCGTCTCTCCGGAAACGGAAAACATTGCGTTAGCACATTATTGCCAGCGAGAAATCTCAATCAGCTCGCCGCCGGGCGGAATATCATCCTCATCGTGCGTGACCAGCACCACCGGGATATTGCGCGTGCGGACGGCGTCAAAAACCCATTCCCGAAACGCTATGCGCAGCGTTTTATCGAGACGGCTGAACGGTTCATCCAGCAGCAGCGCCTGCGGCTCTGCGAGCAGGGCGCGCAGCAGGCTGACCCGGGCACGCTCCCCGCCGGAAAGGGTGGCCGGATCGCTGGCGTAATGACCGATCAGCCCGGCGGAATCCAGCGCCTGCTCGACCGCTTCCCGCCGCGCGCGTCCGACGATCCGCTCAGGCAGCGCCAGCAGCAAATTTTGCCCGACGCTGAACGGTTCAAACAGCAGCGCGTCCTGAAAAAGTATGCCCAGCCCGCGGGATTCAACGGGGAGGCTATCGCAGCGACGCGCGTCGAGCCACAGTTCGCCCCGCGCCTGGAAATCGTCTGACAGCGCGCCGACCATCCACGCAAAAAGGGTCGATTTTCCGCTGCCGGACGGCCCCATCAGGGTAACGATCTCCCCGCGGGGAACGCAAAAATTGACCTCGCGGAAAAGCGGTTCGATGGTGAGATGGTTTACCTTCAGCATTAACGTAATCCTTGACGGTAGCGGCCCACGAGCCGGGATATCAGGGCGGCAAGACCGAACACCGTTCCCGTGACCAGCAGTAATCCCAGCGCCCGGTTAGCGAGAACAGGAATGCTGCCCCCGCTGCTGAGCGCGACGGTTTCAGTGGTCAGCGTGGCGAAACGCCCCGCGCCAAGCCAGAGCGTCGGCATGTATTGCGCCATGCTGACGGAAAAACCAATGGCAAAGGCCAGCAGCGCCGGGCGCACCAGCATGGGGCATTTCAGCAGTAAGAATATTTTCGCCCGTCGCCAGCCGAGCGTTCTGGCGGTAAGGATAAGCCGGGGATCGATCCGCCGCCAGGCGGGCTGCAGAACCAGCAGCATCCACGGCAACACCCACAGCAGATGGCTCCAGAGCACGGCGACATAGTGCCCGTCGAGCCCCAGACGCAATGCAATAAAGTATTGCCCGGTGACGAGCGGCAGCGCCGGTAGGGCAAGCGGTGACCACACCCACGCTGCGCCGCGCTGAGGTCCCCATTCCAGCCAGAGAAAAATGACGATGAGGGCGATCAGGCTCGACAGCAGGCCGAAGGAAAGGCTGGTCCCCACGGGGCCCACGTCGCCCCCTTGCGCCTGCATCAGCAGTACCGCGGTGCACAGGATGCCGCACGCGGGCAGTAACCCGCTGAATGCCCGCTCAGGCAGGGCGCGCTGAGACCTTCGGCGCGTTCCAGCGAGTTGCGGAATTGTGCGACGCCATGCCTTCCAGAGGCCGTATCCGAGGGCGGCCAGGGCGGCCAGCAGTACAAGGAGAAGCAGGCACAGCAGCATTCCTTTTTCCTGCTGCTGCGCGTCGCCCTGGCTTAGCCACTGAAAGGCCAGCACGGCCAGGGTGGGCGGGTTGCCGGGCCCGAGAACGATCGCCACGTCCACGACCGAGAGCGACCATGCCAGCACCGCCAGCATCACCGCGCCGAGGACAGGCGCGATCGCCGGGAGGATCAGCCAGCTGAGCGTCTGATAACGCCCGTAGCCAAAGGTTTGCAGGACGATCTTCTGCTGCGCGAGCCGTTTTTCCGGCAGCACGGCGTAAATGGCCCACAGCACGAACGCGCTCTCTTTGACCGCGAGCGTCAGGCCCAGCCCGACGCCGTAGCGGTCAAACGGAGCCGTACAGACGGTGCAGACCTGATAAAACAGACCGCCCTCGGCAAACAGCAGCAACGCGCTGGTGGCGAACGCCACATGGGGGATCGCCAGTAGCCAGGGCAGCCGGGTCGTGAGGCGTCGCCAGCGTTGACCGGGCCACAAAAGGCAGACGAAGAAAAGGGCAATCAGCAACGCCCCCAGCGTGGCGATGAGCGTTGAGACCAGCGTGGCGACGGTCGCCTGAGGCAGCTGCGGATCGTTCAGCAGCCGCTGCCAGTTTGTCGCAGAAAGCGCCGGTGCGAACAGCATGACGCCAGCGGGCAGGATCGGCAGATAAATCACCGCCATCGCCAGCCAGACGAGGCCACTTAGCGGGTGCCGTAACGACGCAGCCATTCCTGCTCCAGCGCGTTCACCCAGGCGGACTGCGGCTCTGCAAGCACCTGCGGCAGCCCCTTAGGCGTATGGGCCAGCAGCTGTTTCGCCTCCTCTTCGGGCAGCGCTTTCGCATCCAGGACGCTCGGGTCTCCCCAGATGGCCGGGTCGGCCTTGCGGATTTGCGCCTGCGGTGACAGCAGGAAATTAGCGACCACCTTTGCACCCGCGCTCGCGCTGGCATTGGCCGGGATAGCCACAAAATGGACGTTGCCGAGCATCCCGCTCTCGAAACCAAAGCTGTAGCTGTCGGCGGGCAGTTCGCCGCTCGCCACTTTCTGCTGCGCATGGGACGGGTTAAAGGTCAGCGACAGGTTCAGACTGCCGCTGGCAAGCAGGGCATCCATTCGGGCAGGTGAGGGAGGGAAATCTTTTCCTTCGCGCCACAGCAGCGGGTGCAGCTTATCGAGGTAGGCCCAGAGCGGTGCCGTAACCTCAGCAAACGTTGCATCGGGCGCTTTTTGTAAAGCATCAGGGCGATCGGTGAGCGTCAGCAGCAGCTGCTCCAGAAAGGCCGTGCCGGTAAAATCGGGCGGGCGGGGATAGCTGACCTTGCCCGGATGCTGCTGCGCGTACGCCAGCAGCGCCTGCGGATCCGCGGGCGGCGTCGGCATGCTGGCTTTGCGGGCGATAAAGGTTAGCTGCGCGCCGCCCCACGGGGATTCCGCCCCGTCGGTTGGAATCGCAAAATCTTCCGTGACGGGTTTGCGGGTATCGACATAGCGCCAGTCTGGCAACGTCTGCGCCCATCCGGTTTGCAGCAGGTTCGCCTCTTTTAACGTGCGGAAGTTTTCGCCGTTGACCCACAGCAGGTCAACCGAGCCGTTGGTCTTACGCCCTGCGGCGGCTTCGGTCTGAATACGTTTTACCGCATCGGCGGCATCCGCCAGCGGGACGATTTTTAGGGTAATGGCGTAGTGCGTTTGCATCTCACCGCTGACCCACTCAAGGTAGCGGTTGACCGCCGGATCGCCGCCCCAGGCGTTAAACCAGACGGTCTGGCCTTTGGCCTGCTGTTGAATATCGTGCCAGCTCTCGGCGGCACAGAGGGGGGCTGCCAGCAGCAGACCGGTCAGGAACGCGCAAAAACGCACACGGCGCATAATGCCTCACTTTTTAACAGACGGGAGATAACGGGAAAACAGCCGGCGCGTCGCCAGCGGCAATAACCCCAGTAGTGTAAAGGCGATTAGCATGCCCGGCGACAAAATATCGCGCAGCGACGACACTTTCCCCAGCTCGCGCCCGGCGTTCAGAAAGACCACCGTCGCGGGCAGCATGGCTGCCTGGCTGACCCACCAGTAGCGGCAGACTCCAATGCGGGTCAGCCCCATCAGCAAATTCACCAGGAAAAACGGGAACAGCGGCATCAGGCGCAGGGCAAAAAGATAGCCCGCGCCGTCATGCGCCATACCGGCGTTCACCGTTTTCATCTGCTGAGCAAACCGCCGCTGGACCCCGTCGCGCAGCAGATAACGGCTGGCGAGCATCGCAAGCGTCGCCCCGAGCGTGGAGGCAAACGAGACCAGCACGGTGCCTTCCCACAGGGGAAATAACGCTCCGCCCAGCAGGGTGAGGATCGCCGCGCCGGGGATCGACAGGGCGGAAACCGCCACATAGAGCGCAAAAAAGATCAGCGCGCTTCGCAGCGGCGCGTGGTCAACATGGGAGAGGAGTGCCTGCTGGTGGGTTTTAATCCCTTCCAGGGAGAGCGTGCCTGGGGGAAGCATGACAAACGACAGAATAAATGCGCCCAGAAGGGCGCACAGGAAAGCAATTTTTCGAATGTTCACGCGTCATTACAGCTTGAATTTAGCCCACACCGGCGCGTGGTCAGACGGTTTTTCCATGCTGCGGATCTCGTAGTCGATCCCGGTTTCGATGCAACGCTCTGCCAGCGGCGAACTGGCGAGCAGCAGGTCGATACGCAGGCCGCGGTTGTCGTCAAAGCCTTTTGAGCGGTAGTCAAACCACGAGAAGCGATCCTGCGTGTCCGGGTTGGCGGTACGGAAGGTATCCACCAGCCCCCAGTCCAGCAGGCGCTGCATCCACTCGCGCTCTTCCGGCAGGAAGGAGCATTTGCCGGTACGCAGCCAGCGTTTGCGGCTGTCTTCACCGATGCCAATATCCAGATCGGTCGGGCTGATATTCACATCACCCATGATCAGCACCGGATTGTCTTTATTGAGTTCGGTTGTCAGGTAGTTCTGCAGATCCTGATAAAACTTGGCCTTAGCAGGGAATTTGGTCGGATGGTCGCGGCTCTCGCCCTGGGGAAAGTAACCATTAATCACGGTGATGTTCCCCAGCGGGGAAGGCAGTTCCGCCATGATGATGCGGCGCTGTGCTTCTTCGTCATCGCCGGGAAACCCACGGCGGACTGAAACTGGCGTCTCTTTGGTCAACAGCGCAACGCCGTAATGGCCTTTCTGCCCATGATAGAAGACGTTGTAGCCGAGCTTCGCCACCTCTTCGAGGGGGAACATGTCGTCGTGAACCTTGGTCTCCTGCAGGCCGATCACATCTGGCTGATGTTGCTCAACAATGGCTTCAAGCTGATGGGGGCGGGCGCGCAGGCCGTTGATATTAAAAGAGACAAATTTCATAGTCGCTGCCAGTGCAAGGTGAATAGTGCATGGATGGTAGCAGAATTTGCGTCAACTGTTACCGGGTTCGGCCAATAACTGCGACAGATAATGCCGGTGGTGCAATATTTGCACCATTCTGACGCGTATCGCCCTCAAACAGGGCGTAAATGACCGATAAATTTCGCGAGCGATCACAATTCCAGAATTATATTTGGCCTGTGCATACTCTTTCTGATTTTCATGCGGCAAAGCGCCGCTTGTCGTAAAAATATTCACTTTTTATGCACTAACAGTGAATAACTCCATATTGTAACTTATTGATATTCTGTTACCTCAACCCGTTTATGCAATTTTATCGCTGGCTGGCACGAAGGCTGCAATCTACATTCACAGTGCAAACACTCAATTATTTAACATTCAAATAACTTTTTATTTACCGGATGAGGTCGCTATGTCTCTGTCAATTACGCGTGAAAATTTCGATGAATGGATGATGCCGGTTTACGCTCCGGCGGCTTTTATTCCGGTTCGTGGGGAAGGCTCGCGCCTGTGGGATCAGCAGGGTAAAGAGTATATCGACTTTGCAGGTGGGATTGCGGTCAACGCGCTGGGTCATGCGCACCCTGCGCTGCGTCAGGCGCTAAATGACCAGGCGGCGAAGTTCTGGCATACCGGCAACGGCTTTACTAACGAGCCCGCGCTGCGCCTGGCCAAAAAACTGATCGACGCGACGTTTGCCGAAAAGGTCTTTTTCTGTAACTCGGGGGCTGAAGCCAACGAAGCGGCGCTGAAGCTGGCGCGCAAATATGCGCACGATAAATTTGGTAGCCACAAGAGCGGCATCGTGGCGTTTAAAAACGCCTTCCACGGGCGCACGCTCTTTACCGTCAGCGCGGGCGGCCAGCCTTCCTACTCGCAGGATTTCGCCCCGCTGCCGCCGGATATCCGTCACGGTATTTATAACGATCTGCAGTCCGCCAGCGAGCTGATTAACGACACCACCTGCGCGGTGATCGTCGAACCGATGCAGGGCGAGGGCGGCGTGCTTCCGGCGCAAAAAGCCTTCCTGCAGGGGCTGCGCGAGCTGTGCGATCGCCACAACGCGGTCCTGATTTTCGACGAAGTCCAGACCGGCGTGGGCCGCACCGGCGAGCTGTATGCCTATATGCACTACGGCGTGACGCCGGACGTGCTTTCGACCGCCAAAGCGCTGGGCGGCGGCTTCCCGATTGGCGCGACGCTGACCACCGATAAATTCGCCAGCGTAATGACCGTAGGTACCCATGGCACCACCTACGGCGGCAACCCGCTGGCAACCGCCGTCGCCGGGCAGGTTCTGGACATCATTAACACGCCTGAGGTGCTGAAAGGCGTTAAGCAGCGTCACGACTGGTTTGTCGAGCGTCTGAACGCCATCAACGGCAAAACGGGGCTGTTTAAAGAAATTCGCGGTCTGGGGCTGTTAATCGGCTGCGAGCTCACCGCCGAGTTTGCCGGAAAAGCTAAACTTATTTCACAGGAAGCGGCAAAAGTGGGCGTGATGGTGCTGATTGCCGGTGCCAACGTGGTGCGTTTTGCGCCGGCGCTGATCGTCAGCGAGGAAGAGGTGCAAACCGGTCTGGACCGTTTTGCGCTGGCGTGTGAAAAAGTGAAATCCGGGGTGTCATCATGATGGTCATCCGTCCCGTTGAGCGCGGCGATCTCGCCGGGCTCATGCAGCTTGCCGGTAAGACAGGAGGCGGGCTGACCTCGCTTCCTGCCGATGAAAAAACGCTGTCGGCGCGCATTGAGCGCGCCCTGCAAACCTGGCAGGGGACGTTGCCAAAAAGCGAACAGGGGTATGTGTTCGTGCTGGAAGACACCGACACGGGGACCGTGGCCGGGATCTGCGCCATCGAAGTGGCCGTCGGGCTTAACGACCCGTGGTACAACTACCGCGTCGGCACCATGGTTCACGCCTCGAAAGAGCTGAACGTTTATAACGCGCTGCCCACGCTGTTTCTCTGCAATGACCACACGGGCGCCAGCGAGCTGTGCACGCTGTTCCTCGACCCGGCGTGGCGTAAAGAGGGCAACGGCTATCTGCTCTCCAAATCCCGCTTTATGTTTATGGCCGCCTTCCGCGATCGCTTTAATGAAAAAGTAGTCGCTGAGATGCGCGGCGTGATCGACGACACCGGCTACTCGCCGTTCTGGGAGAGCCTGGGCGAGCGCTTCTTCTCGATGGAGTTTAGCCGGGCAGACTATCTCTGCGGCACCGGCCAGAAAGCCTTTATCGCCGAACTGATGCCGAAGCATCCTATCTATACCCATTTCCTCAGCCCGGAAGCGCAGGCGGTGATTGGCGAAGTTCATCCGCAGACCGCGCCTGCCCGCGCGGTGCTGGAGAAAGAGGGGTTCCGCTACCGGAACTATGTCGACATCTTTGACGGCGGCCCAACGCTTGAGTGCGATATCGACCGCGTGCGCGCGATCCGTAAAAGCCGTCTGGTTGAGGTCTCTGAAGGTCAGCCCGCGCCGGGTGACTGGCCCGCCTGTCTGGTATCGAATGAAAATTACGCCAACTTCCGCGCCATGCTGGTGCGTACCAACCCGAAATGTGAACGTCTGGTGCTGACGGCTGCAGAACTGGATGCCCTGAAATGTAACGCCGGCGATACGGTTCGCCTGGTGCGTCTCTGCCCTGAGGAGAAAACAGCATGACATTATGGATTAACGGTGACTGGGTCACGGGCGAAGGCGAAGAGCGCGTAAAGACCAATCCGGTTGGAAAAGAGGTGCTCTGGAAGGGGCATGACGCCAGCGCCGCGCAGGTGGAACAAGCCTGCCGTGCCGCGCGCCGCGCGTTTCCGGCGTGGGCAAAACAGCCTTTCGCCGTGCGCCAGGAAATTGTTGAAAAGTTTGCCGGGCTGCTGGAGGCAAACAAGGCCGAACTGACGCGCATCATCGCGTCTGAAACCAGCAAGCCGCGCTGGGAAGCGACAACCGAAGTGACGGCGATGATCAACAAAATCGCCATTTCGGTGAAGGCGTACCACACCCGCACCGGCGAACAGCACACCGACATGCCGGACGGCGCGGCCACGCTGCGCCACCGTCCCCACGGCGTCCTGGCGGTGTTTGGCCCGTATAACTTCCCGGGGCATCTGCCGAATGGCCATATTGTGCCTGCGCTGCTGGCGGGCAATACCGTCATTTTCAAACCGAGCGAGCTCACGCCATTCACCGGCGAGGCGGTGGTTAAGCTGTGGGAACAGGCCGGCCTGCCGCCGGGCGTGCTGAACCTGGTGCAGGGCGGGCGGGAAACCGGTCAGGCGCTGAGCGCGCTGAGCGATATCGACGGCCTGCTGTTTACCGGCAGCGCCGGTACGGGCTATCAGCTGCACCGCCAGCTGGCAGGGCAGCCGGAGAAAATCCTGGCGCTGGAGATGGGCGGCAACAACCCGCTGATCGTGGAAGACCCTGACGATATCGACGCCGCGGTGCACCTGACGATTCAGTCCGCCTTTATTACCGCCGGACAGCGCTGCACCTGTTCCCGCCGTCTGCTGGTGAAGCGGGGCGCACAGGGGGATGCCTTCATGAAACGTCTGGTAGAAATCAGCGCGCGTCTGGTGCCTGCCGCGTGGGATGCCGACCCGCAGCCGTTTATCGGCGGGCTGATTTCCGAACAGGCCGCGCTGAACGTGCTGAAGGCCTGGCAGGACCACGTCGCGCGCGGCGCGAAAACCCTGCTGGAGCCGAAGCAGGTTCAGCCGGGTAGCTCGCTGCTGACGCCGGGCATTGTAGAGATGAGCGGCGCGAGCAACGTGCCGGACGAAGAGGTCTTTGGCCCGCTGCTCTGCGTCTGGCGTTACGACGATTTCGATGCGGCTATTGCGATGGCGAATAACACCCGCTACGGCCTGTCGAGCGGGCTGATTTCGCCGCATCGCGAGAAGTTTGACCAACTGCTGCTGGAAGCGCGCGCCGGGATTGTGAACTGGAATAAACCGCTGACCGGGGCCGCGAGCACCGCGCCGTTCGGCGGCGTGGGCGCGTCGGGCAACCATCGCGCCAGCGCGTGGTATGCCGCCGATTACTGCGCGTGGCCGATGGCGAGCCTGGAAAACCCGGCGCTGACGCTGCCGGAGACGCTTAATCCGGGGCTGGATTTTACCGGAGGGGATCGTCATGAAAGCGCGTGAGGTTAACTTTGACGGGCTGGTGGGGCTGACGCACCACTATGCCGGTCTCTCTTTTGGTAATGAAGCCTCGACGAAGCACCGTTTTCAGGTTTCCAACCCGAAGCTGGCGGCGAAGCAGGGGCTGCTAAAAATGAAGGCGCTGGCGGATGCCGGTTTCCCACAGGCGGTGATCCCGCCGCAGGAACGCCCGAACGTGGCAGTCCTTCGTCAGCTCGGCTTTAGCGGTACCGATGAACAGGTCGTCGAAAAAGCGGGTACGCAGACGCCGCACCTGCTCTCGGCGGCAAGCTCCGCCTCCTCTATGTGGGTGGCAAACGCCGCGACCGTCGCGCCGTCAGCCGATACGCTGGATGGCAAAGTTCATCTGACAGTGGCGAACCTGAACAATAAATTCCACCGCGCCACCGAAGCGGAAACCACCGAGCGCGTGCTGCGCGCCATTTTCAACCATGACGCACATTTTGAGGTGCATCAGGCCCTGCCGCAGGTGGCGATGTTTGGCGACGAAGGCGCGGCCAACCATAACCGCCTGGGGGGCGACTATGGCGACCCGGGCCTGCAGCTGTTTATCTACGGGCGAGAAGAGGGGGGGCACGCCGCGCCAACCCGTTATCCTGCCCGTCAGACGCTGGCGGCGAGCCAGGCGGTTGCCCGCCTGAACCAGGTCAATCCTTCCCAGGTGGTTTTTGCCCAGCAAAACCCGCATGTGATTGACCAGGGCGTTTTCCATAACGACGTGATTGCCGTTTCTAACCGCCAGGTGCTGTTCTGCCACGAGCAGGCGTTTGCCCATCAGGAGAAGCTGCTCGCCACGCTGCATGAGCGCGTGCGCGGCTTCATGCCAATCCAGGTGCCCACGGAGGCGGTGAGCGTGCAGGACGCGGTAGAAACCTATCTGTTCAATAGCCAGCTGCTGAGCCGTGACGATGGCAGCATGATGCTGGTCCTGCCGCAGGAGTCCCGGGATCATAAAGGCGTGTGGCGCTACCTGACGGAGCTGGTCAAGGCCGATAACCCGATTGACGAACTGCGCGTGTTTGACCTGCGCGAAAGCATGGCCAACGGCGGTGGTCCCGCCTGTTTACGTCTGCGCGTGGTCCTGACCCAGGACGAAGTGCAGGCGGTGAACCCGGCGGTCATGATGAACGATACGCTCTTTACGCGGCTGAATGACTGGGTCGATCGCTACTATCGCGATCGGCTAACGCAGGCGGATCTGGTTGACCCGCAGCTTCTGCGTGAAGGACGCGAGGCGCTGGACGCGTTATCGACAATCCTGCAGCTGGGATCGGTTTACCCGTTCCAGCGCTAAAGGAGTGGATATGGAAAATTTACTGGCGCTGACCCTGGCCGACGAGACGCCGGAACTGAAAGAGGGGGACGGCCCCTCATTTCGCTGGCGGTGGCTGGGGCGCGGGGTGCTTGAACTGACGCCGACCGTAAAAAGCGATCTCTCGCTGCTGCTTTCAACGGGTATCCACGGGAATGAAACCGCGCCCGTCGAGATTGTTGATCTGCTGCTGCGTGCGCTGTATCGCAATGAGATCGAACTAAAGTGCCGCGTGCTGGTGGTGCTCGGCAATCCTCCTGCGCTGGCGCAAAACAAACGGTATCTGGTGAGCGACATTAACCGCATGTTTGGCGGCCGCTGGTCGCAGTTTCCGCAGAGCGATGAAACGGCGCGGGCTGAGTGGCTGGAGAACGTCGTGACCGCGTTTTTTGCCGTCGCGGGGCCGGGGCGCTGGCATCTGGATCTGCATACGGCAATCCGCGCGTCTTACCACGTTCGCTTCGGCGTTCTGCCGCAGCGCAGTCAGCCGTGGGATGAAGCGTTCCTGAGCTGGCTGGGTGACGCCGGGCTGGAGGCGCTGGTATTTCATCAGTCGCCGGGCGGAACGTTTACCCATTTCACCTGTGAACGTTTCGCTGCGCTGTCCTGCACGCTGGAACTGGGAAAAGCGCTGCCGTTCGGCCAGAACGATCTGACCCGCTTTGCGCCTACGCATCTCGCCCTTCGGGCGCTGCTGGGAGGAACGGCTCCCGAGCACGCGCATCAGCCCGTTGAGCGGTATCGGGTCGTACAGCAGATCACGCGCCGCAGCGATGCCTTCCAGCTCCATATGGCCGCACACACCCTAAACTTCACCCCGTTCCGCAAAGGGGCGCTGCTGGCTGAGGATGGCGAGGAACGTTACGAGGTGCAGAACACCACCGAGTATGTCTTATTCCCTAACCCCACCGTCGCGTTTGGCCTGCGGGCCGGGCTGATGCTGGAAAAAATATCCTGAACCTTTCCCCTCCCATCATCCGGGTGGGGGAAGTAAAAAACTTTTCTTAACGATTAAAGCGCTTGCGCTTGTTTTGCAGAATATTCCTGGTGAATTGCTTTATTATTGATCTTCACTTCGCTATACTTCTTCTTAATCTCTTTAAAATCATCCTGTTAAATATTTTTTGTTGCAACTCTCCACGCTTTATCCTTATTTCCTCCACATTTGGCGAAAATTTGTTTTTTACACTTTCATTGTTTTACCGTTGCTCTGACTAATTGACGATAAACCCCGTAAAGTTAATCTCGTCAACACGGCATAGCGCCGAAGAATAACTGAAAGAAAGGAAATAAATTATGCGTAAATTTACTGCACTGTTTGTTGCTTCTACCCTGGCTCTGGGCGCTACCAGCATGGCGTTCGCCGCAGATACTGCGACCACTACAACTGCCGCGCCTGCTGAAGGCAAAATGATGATGCATCATAAAGGTCCGGGTATGCACAACGAGATGATGATGTTTAAGGATCTCAACCTGACGGATGCCCAGAAGCAGCAGATCCGCGACATCAGAAAAGGCGAACGCGACCAGATGAAACGTCCTCCGCTTGAAGAGCGCCGTGCGATGCATGACATCATCGCCAGCGATAGCTTCGATAAGGCGAAAGCCGAAGCGCAGATCGACAAAATGGCCGAGCAGCACAAAGCCCGCATGCTGGCTCACATGGAAACCCAGAACAAGATCTACAACATTCTGACCCCGGAACAGAAAAAACAATTTAATGCGAATTTTGAGAAGCGTCTGACAGAACGTCCGGCGATGGAAGGTAAAATGCCAGCACCAACCGAATAATCGGTTCACACTCTTAAGACCGCCGGGATCCTGTCCACAAAAGCGCAACCGCTGTGGACAGGACCGGCGGTTTTTCTTTCCTGCCCTCTTGCCTGCCGCCGCCAGCGCGGTATCCTCCTGTAGTCGCTTCAGAGAATGTTTGCAGAGTCATGGCGTTAGAATTTTTATTAACGTTCCGCTAAGGCCTGCCCGCTCTGCTGCCGATACTGTTTCTGTGAATACCCAACGATAACAAACAAGACAGCAACGATAGCGATATCCTTGCCCTGGCACGGGTTGTGCCATTCAGGAGTGGTGATGGAGTTCTTTGATATCCGTAAGATGCCGGTCAGCCTCTGGCGCAATGGTGCTGGCGAAACGCGTGAGATTTGCTGCTTCCCTCCCGCGACGCGCGATTTTCACTGGCGTGCCAGTATCGCGACGATTGCCAGCAACGGCGAATTCTCCTCGTTTCCCGGTGTTGACCGGGTGATTACCTTGCTGGAAGGGGGAGAGGTGACGCTGGACGCGGGTCAGGCGTTCTCCCATACCCTCAAGCATCATCAGCCCTACAGTTTTGCCGGCGATCTGCCGGTGAAAGCGCTGCTTTCAGATGGTCGGATGGCGATGGACTTTAACATCATGACCCGGCGCGACTGCTGCCGGGCGAAGGTGCGCGTTGCTGACCGAACCTTCACCACCTTTGGCTCACGCGGGGGCGTGGTGTTCGTGCTAAGCGGGGCGTGGCAGCTGGGCGATAAATTGCTGACGGCCGATCAGGGTGCTAGCTGGGAGGAGGGTTCCCATACGCTGCGTCTGCTGGAGGCTCAGGGCACCTTATTGTTCAGCGAAATCACGTGGCTGCCGGGTCATTGAGCACAATGATCTCAAACTTTCCTGCCAGGACCGGTTTGCAGAGAATTTTGTAGCCATCGTGGTCAAATCCGGCGGGCGTGCGCAGCAGGGTTGCCGCGTCGTTGATGTCGTCGACGGCGCCCAGCCAGAGCCAGTTGTTGACGATGTGATACTGGGTCATGGCCTCGCCCACTTCTTTTAGCGCAACGGCGCTTTCCCAGGGCCAGCAGTTCACGCTGATGGCCGCCAGACCGGTGAGAAGCCGGGCGTGATGCGCCTCAACGCTCTCTTTCCCGCAGCACGCACCGGCGCAGCGCTTCAGCGCGGATCGAAAACAGGCGCGTCCGCGGGTGATTGCCTCCAGACCTAAAAGGCTGTAGCAAAGCTGTAAATCGTCCGCCAGCGTCTGCAGCGCCTGGAGCGCGGCGCGTTTATTGGCGAATAGCCCATAGAGATTCGGGGCATGAGAAAAATCGACGTCGCGCGCGTAGACGACCTGCGGCATGCCATCGTTTATCTGCAGCGAGCAGAGCTGACGGTTGCGGCGCAGGCGCTTATTGAACAACGGCTGTTGTTCTTTTATCAACCGCGCCTCCAGCAACAGCGCGCCCATTTCTCCCGCCGTCTGGAACCAGGAAATGCGTCGCGACTGGCGCAGCATGGCGGCCTCGTCCGGCGTACGGAGATGGGATAACACCCGACTGCGAATGTTAACGCTCTTGCCGATATAGAGCGGCAGGGTATCGCTTTCACCGTGAAAGATGTACACGCCCGGCTGTTTAGGCAGCGCCTCAAGCCAGGGGCGAAGGTGCTCGGGATATTCGTAGATAGCCGCCGCTTCAAATTCAAGACGCGGGGCGGATTGACGCCTGCTCACATACTGCTCCATATACTGTTCAGACATACAGTGTAGCAGGAGTGTGATGGTTAAAAAAGAGCCGGGTGACAGCTAAGCCTTACCCGGCCAGGACGTGCGGCTTGATGCCCTCACCTCAACCCTCTCCCATGGGAGAGGGCGCAAACATTAAAAGCGGTAACCTGGTTACCGCTTTGCTTTATTTTTTCCAGAAGTCGTCAAACACCGTAATTGGCGTGTGGCGCTTGTGCTCGGTTTTCAGATACCAGCCTTCGATGATTTTCGCGGTCCGTTCATCCAGCTTTTTGCCTTCCAGATAATCATCGATGTTGTCATAGGTGACGCCAAGGGCCGCTTCATCCGGCAGGGAAGGGCGATCGTCTTCAAGGTCCGCTGTCGGCGCTTTCTGATACAGATGCTCAGGACAGCCCAGCGCGGCCAGCAGCTGCTTACCCTGACGCTTGTTGAGACGGAAGATCGGGTTAATGTCGGTGCCGCCGTCGCCGTATTTGGTGAAGAAACCGGTGATCGCTTCTGCTGCATGGTCGGTGCCGACCACAACGCCTTTGGTCATCCCGGCGATGCTGTACTGCGCTTTCATGCGCTCGCGGGCCTTCTCGTTGCCGCGAACAAAATCGCTCAGCTCAATGCCCGCTTCGCGAAGCGCCTGCTCGCTTGCCAGCACCGAGCCCTTAATATTCACGGTGAGCACGCGGTCAGGCTGAATGAAGGCAATGGCATCCTGGCAATCCTGCTCGTCCGCCTGTACGCCATAAGGAAGACGCACCGCGATAAACTGCAGTTTCTCATCACCCGTCTCTTCGCGAAGCTCTGAAATCGCCATCTGGCAGAGTTTACCGGTCAGGGTAGAGTCCTGGCCGCCGCTAATGCCCAGCACCAGGGATTTCAGGAAAGCGTTCTTTTTTAAGTACGATTTTAAAAAATCCACGCTGCGGCGGATCTCTTCATGTGCATCTACCGTAGGCTTCGCGCCCAGTGCCTGAATAATCTCTTGTTGCAGAGCCATCACGCCCTCCATATGCAGTACATAAACAGAATGTGTTAGCTGTTAAAACTAACCCTTTGGGCGAGAAACGACAAGGATCACAGTTTCGAGTGCGCTAATTTGCGCCGATTTAGCAGGTTATCGTTGTTTTATTAGAATTTTCCGAAATTCGTCTGGCGTAACTCACAAAGTTGAACAATAGTACTTTTTATCCCATGCTTAGATAACACGCTGATAAACAAGAGGACGGAATATGAACAAGAACGTAGCAGGAATTCTTAGCGCAGCGGCGGTACTGACTATGCTGGCAGGGTGTACGGCTTACGATCGCACTAAGGATCAGTTTACGCAGCCCGTAGTAAAAGACGTTAAAAAAGGGATGACCCGTTCGCAGGTGGCTGCGATTGCCGGTAAACCTTCTTCTGAAGTGACCATGATTCATGCGAAGGGTACCTGTCAGACCTATATCCTGGGTCAACGTGATGGTAAGGCAGAAACCTACTTCGTCGCCCTGGATGATACCGGTCATGTGATCAACTCCGGCTATCAGACCTGTGCTGAATACGACACCGATCCGCAGGCACCTAAGGCGCAGTAACCCTGCTTGCCTGAGGATGTTAACAAACCGGCCCATGGGCCGGTTTTTTTATGCATCAGAAAATCTTATTTCTTTGCGCGAATTATTTGCCCGAAATGTGAAGGGAGTCAACAAGCCAGGTCAATGAGAGACAATTTGAGCCTATCCAGAATTATCCCCTGTCTGTACCATTGCGTATACTCACTCCAACGATAAACAACAGTACGCAAGCTACCTGTCTGCCGGGACAGCGAGTCGAGTGATAGCGCGATGGCAGGTAGTCATACAAGAGGGAAATCACGATGGAAAAGAAACATATCTACCTGTTCTGCTCAGCGGGCATGTCAACGTCGCTTCTGGTGTCAAAGATGCGTGCGCAGGCTGAAAAGTATGAAGTCCCTGTGGTGATTGAAGCGTTTCCAGAGACGCTGGCGGGCGAAAAAGGCCAGACAGCCGATGTTGTTTTACTGGGGCCACAAATTGCCTATATGTTGCCCGAAATTCAACGACTGTTACCCAATAAACCGGTCGAAGTGATCGACTCGGGGCTGTACGGCAAAATTGATGGTTTAGGTGTTCTTAAAGCTGCTGTGGCAGCCATTAAAAAAGCTGCTAATTAATTTTTATTTTTCCCGTCAAAGAGTTATTTCACACACAATACGCCGTAACATGCGTTACGGCATTTAAGGGTATTTTCCTATGAGTAAAGTCATCGCTTCACTTGAAAAGGTACTCCTTCCTTTTGCTGTTAAAATAGGAAAGCAGCCTCACGTTAATGCCATCAAAAACGGCTTTATTAAATTAATGCCGTTGACGCTGGCCGGGGCCATGTTCGTTTTAATTAACAACGTTTTTCTGAGCTTTGGTGAAGGTTCCTTCTTTTATTCATTAGGAATTCGGTTAGACGCTTCCACTATTGAAACCCTTAATGGTTTTAAAGCCATTGGCGGCAACGTCTATAACGGTACGTTAGGGATTATGTCGCTGATGGCGCCTTTCTTTATTGGGATGGCACTGGCAGAAGAGCGTAAAGTGGATCCGCTGGCTGCCGGATTATTATCCGTTGCCGCCTTTATGACCGTAACGCCTTACAGCGTGGGTGAAGCCTACGCCGTTGGCGCCAACTGGCTGGGCGGGGCCAACATCATCTCCGGTATTGTTATCGGCCTGGTGGTGGCAGAAATGTTCACCTTTATTATCCGCCGCAACTGGGTTATCCGCCTGCCGGATAGCGTACCGGCTTCCGTTTCTCGTTCATTTTCCGCGTTGATTCCAGGCTTCATTATTCTCTCCATCATGGGGATTATCGCCTGGGCGCTCTCCCACTGGGGCACAAACTTCCACCAGATCATCATGGACTCTATCTCTACGCCGCTGGCGTCGATGGGTGGCGTGGTCGGTTGGGCGTATGTGATTTTCACCTCTCTGCTGTGGTTCTTTGGCGTGCATGGTTCACTGGCACTGGCCGCGCTGGACAGCGGGATTATGACCCCCTGGGCACTGGAAAACGTTGCGCTTTACCAGCAGTACGGCTCCGTTGACGCGGCGCTGGCAGCGGGTAAAACCTTCCATGTGTGGGCGAAGCCGATGCTTGACTCCTATATCTTCCTGGGCGGTACCGGAGCGACCTTGGGTCTGATCATCGCGGTCTTTATTGTCTCTCGTCGTGCTGACTACCGTCAGGTCGCGAAGCTGGCGCTGCCATCAGGCATCTTCCAGATTAACGAACCGATTCTGTTCGGTCTGCCAATCATCATGAACCCGGTAATGTTCATTCCGTTCATCCTGATTCAGCCGCTGCTGGCCGCGATCACTCTGACGGCGTATTACATGGGCATCATTCCACCGGTCACCAACATTGCACCGTGGACCATGCCGGCGGGCCTGGGCGCCTTCTTCAACACCAACGGTAGCGTCGCGGCCTTCCTGCTGGCGATATTCAACCTCGGGATTGCCACCTTGCTGTATATGCCGTTCGTGGCGATTGCCAACAAAGCCGCCACCATTATTGATGAAGAAGAGAGCGAAGAGGATATTGCCCTCTCACTGAAATTCTAAGATTGACCGGCGCGGGGAAGCCCGCGCCAGCCACAAGGAGCTTAAAAATGTTAGATTTGGATAGTATTGTCGCAGACGAAGCCGTCGAGAACGATCTTGAAGAAGTGGTGATGGGGCTTATCATCAACTCCGGACAGGCTCGCAGCCTGGCTTATGCCGCACTGAAGCAGGCTAAGCAGGGGGATTTCGCCGCGGCGAAAACCATGATGGACCAGTCCCGCACGGCGCTCAACGAAGCGCACCTGGTGCAGACAAAGCTGATTGAAGGCGATCAGGGCGAAGGGAAGATGAAGGTCAGCCTGGTGCTGGTCCACGCGCAGGATCACCTGATGACCTCGATGCTGGCGCGTGAGCTGGTGGCGGAGCTCATTGAGCTTCACGAGAAAATGCACTGAGTCGGATTTCGCAGCAGGAGGTCAGCACGATGGAAATTAAAACCGCACTTGAACAGCAGCTGTTTAACGGCAAAAATTTTCACGTGGTTATCTACAACAAGACGGAGAGCGCCAGCGGTCTGCACCAGCATGACTACTACGAGTTCACGATTGTTCTGACCGGCCGCTATTACCAGGAGATCAACGGTAAGCGCGTTCTGCTTGAGCGAGGGGATTTTGTCTTCCTGCCGATGGGGTCTTATCACCAGAGCTTTTACGAATTTGGTGCCACCCGTATTCTGAATGTGGGCGTCAGCAGACGCTTCTTTGAGAAGCACTATCTGCCGCTGGTGCCGTTCTGCTTTGTGGCCTCCCAGGTCTATCGGGTCAAAAACGAGTTCATGACCTGGATTGAAACGGTTATCGCCTCGCTTAACTTCCGCGACAATGAATTTGATGAGTTTATTGAGACGGTGACCTTCTACGTGATGAACCGGCTGCGCCATCATCGCGAAGAACAGCAGGTGACGGATGATATTCCACAGTGGCTGCGCAGCACCGTTGAGCTGATGCACGATAAAGGCCAGTTCAGCGAAAATGCGCTGGAAAATATGGTGTCACTGTCGGGAAAATCCCAGGAATATCTGACCCGCGCGACGCAGCGCTATTATCGTAAAACACCCGTGCAAATTATTAATGAAATCCGCATTAATTTTGCCAGGAAACAGCTGGAAATTACCAACTACTCTGTCACCGATATTGCGTACGAGTCAGGATACAGCAGTCCCAGCCTGTTTATTAAGACCTTTAAGAAATTGACTTCATTCACACCGAACAGTTACCGGAAGAATTTAACGGTAATTAATTAACTTTCGGCGGATTACCCGCCACAAATATTGCTTTAATGGCTTGCCCAAATAGCGGGAAGAGTACGCTATACCTTGCAGGCGATTAACCTGATACGCTAAGGGAGATATTATGCAGAAGAAATTAAAAGTCGTAACCATTGGTGGCGGCAGCAGCTATACCCCGGAATTACTTGAAGGTTTCCTGAAACGTTATCATGAATTACCGGTCAGCGAATTATGGCTGGTAGACGTTGAGGAAGGTCAGGAAAAGCTGAATATTATTTTCGACCTGTGCAAGCGCATGGTGGAGAAAGCGGGCGTGCCTCTGACCGTGCATAAAACCCTGGACCGTCGTCTGGCGCTGAAAGATGCGGATTTCGTCACCACCCAGCTGCGCGTGGGCCAGCTGAAGGCGCGCGAGCTGGACGAGCGTATTCCGCTGAGCCACGGCTATCTCGGGCAGGAGACCAACGGCGCGGGCGGTCTGTTCAAAGGCCTGCGTACCATCCCGGTGATTTTCGACATCGTCAAAGACGTACAGGAGATCTGCCCGAACGCGTGGGTGATTAACTTCACCAACCCGGCCGGGATGGTGACCGAGGCGGTCTATCGTCATACCGATTTCAAACGCTTTATCGGCGTCTGTAATATTCCGATCGGCATGAAGATGTTTATCCGCGACGTGCTGGCGCTGACCGACAGTGACGATCTCTCCATCGACCTGTTCGGCCTGAACCACATGGTATTCATTAAAGACGTGATCGTGAACGGAAAATCGCGCTTTGCCGAACTGCTGGACGGCGTGGCTTCCGGTCGCCTGACGGCGGCATCGGTGAAAAACATCTTTGACCTGCCGTTCAGCGAAGGGCTGATCCGCTCGCTGAACCTGCTGCCGTGCTCGTACCTGCTTTACTACTTTAAGCAGAAAGAGATGCTGGCTATCGAAATGGGCGAGTACTATAAGGGCGGCGCGCGCGCGCAGATCGTTCAGAAAGTCGAGAAGCAGCTGTTCGATTTGTATAAAGATCCGAACCTGAACGTTAAACCGAAAGAGCTGGAGCAGCGCGGCGGGGCCTACTACTCCGATGCGGCGTGCGAGGTGATTAATGCCATCTACAACGACAAGCAGGCGGAACACTACGTTAACGTGCCGCACCACGGCCATATCGACAATATCCCGGCGGACTGGGCGGTCGAGATGACCTGCATCCTGGGACGCGAAGGCGCTAAACCGCATCCACGCATCACCCACTTCGATGATAAGGTCATGGGCCTGATCCACACCATCAAAGGCTTTGAAGTGGCGGCAAGCAACGCGGCGCTGAGCGGCGAGCTCAATGACGTGCTGCTGGCGCTGAACCTCAGCCCGCTGGTGCATTCCGACCGCGATGCGGAGCAGCTGGCCGGCGAGATGATCCTGGCGCATGAAAAATGGTTGCCGAACTTTGCCGCCACGATCGAGAAGCTCAAGTTCAAACACCACTGAGAGGACGCACAATGGAAAACCTGCTGATCGTTAATGCTGATGATTTTGGCCTCTCGAAAGGCCAGAACTACGGCATTATTGAAGCCTGTCGCCGGGGTGTTGTGACCTCGACCACGGCACTGGTGAATGGTGAGGCGGTTGAACACGCGGCGCAGCTGAGCCGCGAGGTGCCGGAGCTGGGCGTTGGCATGCATTTTGTGCTGACGCTCGGGATGCCGCTTTCGCCCATGCCCGGCCTGACGCGCGATGGCCAGCTGGGCAAATGGATTTGGGAACTGGCGGAACAGGGCGTTCTGCCTCTCGAAGAGATTGCCCGCGAGCTGGAGTGTCAGTTCAACCGCTTTGTTGACGCCTTTGGTAAGGCACCGACGCACATCGACAGCCATCACCACGTGCATATGATCTCGGCGATTTTCCCCATTGTCGCGGAGTTTGCGCAGCGTAAAGGCGTGGCGATGCGCGTGGATCGGGAGGCGCGCGGCGTGCCCGACTGCGCCGTGACCACCACTGAGGGATTCAGCAGCGCATTTTACGGCGATGAGATCGACGAAGCGCTGTTCCTTAAGGTGCTGGATGATTCCAGCGCGCGGGGGGAACGGTCGCTGGAGGTCATGGCGCATCCTGCTTTTGTCGATAACACCGTGCGGAAAAGCGCCTACTGCTGGCCGCGCCTGGCGGAGCTGGACGTGTTGACGTCGCCTTCGCTGAAATACGCGATTGCCGAGCGTGGGTATCGGTTGGGGTCGTTCGGGGATCTTTGAGATAAAGCCCGGTGGCGAGGTAAAAGCAAAACGGTAACCTGGGTTACCGTTTTTATTGTTTTCTCCCTCTCCCGTGGGAGAGGGGCGGGGTGAGGGCATCAGGCAGCACAACCGGGAATGGTTTTTACGCCGGGATCTGGTCAATCTTACTGCTGCGCGACCAGACGCGGTGCGCGGCGAGCAAATCAAACAGCTTCGTCATAAAGGCATCGTCAACGTTGTCTCCCTCGACAATGCCGTCCTCACCCTGATCGGCCACCTTCAGGTGCGCCTTAAACCGTCGCGCGTCGCCGGACAGCGCGATCGGTTTCAGGTGCTTATAGGCTTCCAGCAGATAATACACCGCGTCACCGTTGTTCAGCAGGCTGTCAATGTCTCCGCACGGCACAATCACCGCATCGACGGTCAGCGATGGCGCCCCGGCAAAGGTCGCCGCCACCGGCAGCACGGAGCCGTCATCGGCGGTCACTTTCCCCATGCGGGAATAAAGCAGTTTCGCATGCACGCCCTGGGTCTTCAGCGCCTGCATGATCCCCAGCACGTCGCTGGCGCGGGTTTTGTCGTTCAGCAGGATGGCGACCACGCGGCCTTTAATCGTGCCACCCGGCACGGCATACAGGCTCAGCGACGGATCTTTCTTCACGCCGTTAACCTCTTTCGGCGGGGCAAGGTTGCGCTGCTCGTCGGTCAGCGTAATACCCAGGTTATCCGCAACGCTCTGGGCGAGCTGAATATCAATGCGCGCCAGCTGATCGACCACCCGCTCGCGGATGTAGGTACGCACCACTTTGCTCAGCTCAAAGCTGAAGCCGCCGATAATATGCTGCTGCTCAATCGGCGTCTGGCTGTTCCAGAACAGGCGAGGGTGTGCGTAATACTCGCCGAACGACGGGCTGCGCTCGCGAATTTTATTGCCGTCGACACGCTCCTGGTACGATTCGAATCCACCGCGTTTCGGCGCCGGGGGCGTTTCGCGCGGCCAGTTATCGTTAATCGAGTTCGGCTCATAGTTCGCCGGATTGGTATCAATATCCTGACGGTGCATCCCGTCGCGCTGGAAATTGTGGTACGGGCAGGTTGGGCGGTTAATCGGAATTTCGTGGAAGTTCGGCCCGCCAAGACGGCTGATCTGCGTATCGGTGTACGAGAACAAACGACCCTGCAGGAGCGGATCGTTGGTGAAGTCCAGCCCCGGCACGATATGCCCCGGGTGGAACGCGGCCTGTTCGTTTTCGGCAAAGAAGTTATCCGGGTTGCGGTTGAGCACCATTTTACCCACCAGCTGAACCGGCACCAGCTCTTCCGGGATCAGCTTCGTCGGGTCAAGAAGGTCGAAATCGAACTTAAATTCGTCCTCTTCCGGAATGAGCTGCAGGCCCAGCTCGTACTCCGGGAAGTCGCCCGCTTCGATGGACTCCCACAGCTCGCGGCGATGGAAGTCCGGATCGCGCCCGGTGAGCTTCTGCGCCTCGTCCCACACCAGCGAGGCTTTACCCGCCACCGGCTTCCAGTGGAAACGGACGAACGTGGCTTTACCCTCGGCGTTGATCAGACGGAAGGTGTGGATGCCAAAGCCTTCCATGGTGCGATAGCTGCGCGGAATGCCGCGGTCTGACATCGCCCACATCACGTTGTGCAAGGTTTCAGGCTGCAGGGAGACATAGTCCCAGAAGGTGTCGTGCGCGCTTTGTCCCTGCGGTATGGCCCAGTGGGGCTCCGGTTTTACCGCATGGACAAAGTCAGGAAATTTATGCGCGTCCTGAATGAAGAACACCGGGGTGTTATTGCCCACCAGATCGAAAATACCCTCTTCGGTATAAAACTTGGTGGCAAAGCCGCGGATATCGCGGACGGTATCTGCCGAACCCGCGCCGCCCTGTACGGTGGAGAAGCGCACAAATACCGGAGTGATTTTGTCCGGGTCAGAAAGGAAGTCCGCTTTGGTGATCGCTTTCAGGCTCTTGTATGGCTGGAAGTAGCCGTGCGCAGCGGAACCGCGCGCGTGGACGATGCGTTCCGGTATCCGCTCGTGGTCGAAATGGGTGATTTTTTCCCGCAGGATAAAATCTTCCAGCAGGGTTGGCCCGCGCGCGCCTGCGCGAAGGGAGTTCTGATCGTCAGCAATGCGCACGCCCTGATTGGTGGTGAGCGCAAAACCTTCGCCGCCTTTGCGGTGCGGCTCAAGCGATTTCAGCTTCTCGTTTTCCGCGTCCGGTGATTTCATGCTTCCCGGTGCGGTAGGTTGTTCGCCCGGTGCGGAAGGGCCAGGGGAGGGGCGGTGAGAGCCGTCAGCAGGGGCGAGAGAGTCCATGCCCGGTTGAGATTCCTCAGTGCCATGAATCGGTGATTGATGAGTTTTATCTTTGTTCGACATTGCACGCTTCTCCTTTATCCATTGCTAAAAACCCTATTAAGGATAGAACAATGTCGCGAGATGGCTCGCGAACTAAGAGTTTTCACATGCCGTCATTGACGAAAGGAGCCATCCCGCCCACTCGGAGCGCGACGGAAGGCAGCAGGATCGGCTATCATAGAATTTTCCTGCTTCAAGAATTTGCTTTAGTGAACCAGTCGCTTATGAAACCTCTTCGTCAACAAAACCGCCAGGTTATTAGCTATGTGCCCCGTGTTGAGCCCGCGCCGCCTGACCATGCCCTGAAAGTGGAGGGTTTTCGCGATGTCTGGCAGCTGCGGGGGAAATACGTGGCCTTCGTGCTGATCGGCGAACATTTCCGCCGCTCGCCCACGTTTACCGTGCCGGAATCGGCGCAGCGGTGGGCGATGCAGATCCGCCAGGATGAAGAGGTTGAGGAATAACAGCCATAAAAAAACCGCCATCAGGCGGTTTTTTTATTTCTACCGTGATTAACGGTGCGCCAGCTCGGCGTCGTCTTCACTTTCCAGAATCGCTTTGTCGGTCTGCTTCAGCCACTGGCTGGTCAGCGTACCGGCAGTCATGGAGCCGCTCACGTTCAGCGCGGTACGGCCCATGTCGATCAGCGGCTCAACGGAGATCAGCAGCGCGACCAGCGTCACGGGCAGGCCCAGCGCGGGCAGCACAATCAGCGCGGCGAAGGTTGCGCCACCGCCAACGCCCGCAACGCCTGCGGAGCTTACGGTAACAATCCCGACCAGCGTGGCGATCCAGACCGGATCAAGCGGGTTAATCCCAACGGTAGGGGCGACCATCACCGCCAGCATCGCCGGGTACAGACCCGCACAGCCGTTCTGACCAATGGTGGCACCAAAGGAGGCAGAGAAGCTGGCGATGGATTCAGGCACGCCCAGACGACGGGTTTGCGCTTCAACGTTCAGCGGAATAGACGCGGCGCTGGAACGGCTGGTGAAGGCAAAGGTCAGTACCGGCCAGACTTTACGGAAGTATTTCAGCGGGCTGACGCCGTTCACGCCCAGCAGGATGCCGTGCACCACAAACATAATGCCCAGGCCCAGATAGGAGGCGACAACGAAGCTGCCCAGCTTGATGATGTCCTGCAGGTTAGAGCCGGCAACCACTTTGGTCATCAGCGCCAGCACGCCGTAAGGCGTCAGCTGCATCACCAGACGCACCAGCTTCATCACCCAGCTTTGCAGGGTATCAATCGCCGTCAGCACGCGTTCGCCTTTAGGCGCGTCGTCTTTCAGCAGCTTCAGCGCCGCTACGCCCAGGAACGCGGCGAAAATAACCACGCTGATGATCGAGGTTGGGCTCGCACCGGTCAGGTCAGCAAACGGGTTCTTCGGAATGAAGGAGAGCACCATCTGCGGCACGGTCAGGTCAGCCACTTTACCAACGTAGTTGGTTTGAATCGCGGTAAGACGCGCCGTTTCAGCGGTACCCTGAACCAGACCTTCTGCGGTCAGGCCAAACAGGTTGGTGACCAGCACACCCACCAGCGCGGCAATCAGCGTGGTGAACAGCAGCGTACCAATGGTCAGGAAGCTGATTTTTCCCAGCTGAGTCGCGTTATGCAGGCGGGCCACGGCGCTCAGAATAGAGGCGAACACCAGCGGCATAACGATCATCTGCAGCAGCTGAACATAGCCGTTACCGACGATGTTGAACCACTGAATGGAATCTTTCAGAACTGGATTATCGGAGCCATAAATTGCCTGTAATGCCAGACCAAATACGACACCCATGGCCAGACCAACCAGCACTTTTTTCGCCAGGCTCCACTTTTTGTGGCGCGCCTGCGCGAGAAGCAATAGCAATACAACGAACACAACGACGTTCGCGATGAGTGGAAAATTCATCCCCGTTCTCCTGATTTATTATTGGGTCGGTTTTTACCGATCCTGTTGGCGGAAGGTTAGCAGAAGTGTGATGTAGCGCTTATATCCAAATGGAATGGATTATGACAAATGGGATGATTTTGTCGGTTTACTGTTCAATCTGGTGATGAATAAAGCGATTAAACTGAAATTGCAGCGAATTAATCATCTGGGATGACCAGCGAACTGCACTGTTTTCGGGCAAGGTTTGCGGCATCCAGACGGCGTACGCAAACAATGCCATGCACAATACGCGCTCAAGCTGGTTGCCTTTCTGCGGTGCGAGGATCGGAAAACGGAAACGCCAGCGGCAGGGCCAAAGCAGCGGCACGCCCGCAGGCGTCAGCATATCGGCGAGAATATGGCTTAAATAGCCCAGCACCATCCCCTGGATGGCATCGGCGGGGACTATCCAGCTTTCGGGCACCTTCAAATAGAAAAGCGTTAACAGGCCAAAGACGGCCAGCAGGCTATGCGTGAAACCCCGGTGGCCGAACGCACGGGCGATGGGTTTCGACACCCACTTAAGGCGTTGTCCGAGGAAAGATTTGGGGTGGTCAATGTCGGGCAGCAGACAGGTCAATACGGCGGAAGGGACAATATGCCACCAGTCCCCCTGTGCCAGCACGGGGGTGAGTTCAGCGTTTTTGGCAAATACCGCGCACGCAATAGAAAAAAGCAGGTGGCCTTCCGCCGTCATGATAAAACCCACAAAACTGTCAATTCATACAGTATAGGGTTTTTATACAGTAGGCGGAAGAGGTGACGGTGTAACTGTTTGTCACAAACCGGAGAAGGGCGTTAACCGCCCTGCAGGTGATGTGCCGTGAGTTCTGCCAGCGAGTTAAGCTTCACGTCGGCAAGGGCAAACCGGGGGGCGTGACGGCCTTCTTCTGCGGGCACCACAATGGAGCGCATCCGTGCAGCCTTCGACGCCACCATACCGTTAACGGAATCTTCCAGCGCAACGCAGTTGAGGGGATCCAGGCCCAGCTTTGCGGCGCAGTCCAGATAGACCTGCGGGTGCGGCTTGCTGTAAGGCAATTTTTCAGCGGACGCCAGCGCGTCAAAACTGTCGCGCAGTTCAAACATCGTGAGCACTTTTTCCAGCATATGCAGCGGCGAAGCCGAGGCCAGTCCGACCTTCAGCCCCTGGGCTTTACACAGCGCGACGGCCTCACGTACGCCGGGCAGCAGCGGCCGGTTCTCTTCCACCAGAGAAATGGCGCGGCTGATAATGCGTGCGGTCACCTCATCGCGATTGGGACCTACCCAAGGCTGTTGGGCAAACCACAGGTCAACCACCATATCGATGCGCAGGCCCAGCGTATCGGGAAGTTCATTACGGCGGCTGATATCCACGCCCAGGCTGGCCATAACGTCCAGCTCGGCGCGATCCCACAGCGGTTCGGAATCGATCAGTAATCCATCCATGTCAAAAATTGCGGCAAGAATTTGGCGCGGTGTCGACATCACAACGTCTCCTTATCCAGGGTGTTCGACAGACGATACGTGCTAAGCACAATCTGCAATTTAGCATATTGCTTTTAAAGAGCGGGCGAAATTGATGACCAGCAGGTAGACTTAGGCACAAATAACGCGTCTTTATGAAGAGGAACTGATGACGTATCAACAAGCTGGACGCATTGCGGTCTTAAAACGTATTGCTGGCTGGGTGATTTTTATTCCTGCCGTCATTTCTACGCTGATTTCTGTACTCAAATTTATGTACGATCACAGCGAAAAACAGCCGGGTATCAATGCGGTAATGCTTGATTTCGCTCATGTCATGATTGAGATGATGCGTTTTAATACGCCATTTTTGAATGTCTTCTGGTTTAACTCACCCACCCCAGATTTTCATCAACAGCTGAATATCGGCTTTTGGGTGATATATGCCCTGATCTTTGTCGCGCTGGCACTGCAGGCCTCTGGCGCGAGAATGAGTCGCCAGACGCGCTTTTTACGCGAAGGCGTTGAGGATCAGTTGATTCTGGAGCAGGCCAAAGGCCCGGAAGGAATGAGTCGGGAGCAGATTGAATCCCGCATCGTTGTGCCGCGTCACACCATTTTCCTGCAAATTTTCCCGCTCTACATCTTGCCCGTGATTATCATTGTGGCGGGATACTTCTTCTTCTCACTGCTCGGTTTTCTGTAAGCAATAAGGGTGGCGGCAAGGCCACCCTTATCTTCTCAGGCGGCAAGCATACGCTCGAGTGCCCGCTGCGCGTTAACAAGGTGTTCTCCGCCAAAAAGAATGGCACGGTTCATCAGCGTATAAAGCTGATACACCGGCTGGCGGTCGAGGAAACCGGGCGGGAGGGGGGAAACAGACTGGTATCCGTCGTATATTTGCGGCGGCTGCTCAGGATGAAGCGGCAGCATGGCAAGATCGCACTCTCTGTCACCCCAGTAGCAGGCCGGGTCAAAGATGTACGGGCCGTTGGGACCCAGCGCGCAGTTATTGGACCACAAATCGCCGTGCAGCAGAGACGCCTGAGGCTGGTGGGATGCCAGACGCTGTTGAACGTGCTCGACGATGGCGTCGATATTGCCAAACTCCAGCCCTTTCTCGGCGGCCAGCTCAAGCTGCCAGCCAATGCGCTGCTCGGCAAAAAATGTCGACCAACGACGCTGCCAGGCATTGGGCTGTGGCGTGGTGGAGAGATCGTTGTCAAAGTCGAGACCAAACTGCGGCTGGTCGCTCCATTGATGCAGGCGCGCTAACTGTTGGCCAAGGATGAACGCATTATGGGCATCCAGCGGGCGGGCGGGGAGATATTCCATTACCAGGAAGCTGTAGTCGCGGTCGCTCCCCACGGCCAGAACCTGCGGGACCGTGACCGTTTTACTGCGGGACAACAGCTCCAGCTGGTCGGCTTCGGCGGTAAATATTGAAAGCAGCTCTCGCTCATCGCATTTAACGAAGAGATCGCGCCCAGCGTAGCGTAAATGCCACGCGGCGTGGATCTCACCGCCTGGCAGTTCGTTACGCAGTTCAATTTCACCTTCACCCAGCTGCTCACGTAAAAGATGACTGATAGCCTGCCACATGTTGTCTCTCCCATGTTGTCTGCCAGATCATAAAGTTAGCGCATAACTGCGGTAAAAAAATACGAACTAACGCACACCTGAGCGGTTTAAATTCATACAGCGCACTTATTGTTCTTTTTTCCGCCAGCTTTCCCAGGTATCCACGTCAATTTCGGCAGGCTTGTCGGTCACGCTCTCCACCAGACTGGCGGCCAGCGCATGAACCTCTTCCTGACTCAGGGCGCCGATCAGACCAAATGTCAGGGTGCCTAAATCATGAATGTTGCCCTCGTCATCCGTCAGCGTGAGGAGAAAATTAGCGCGGGTGAAAGCATTGTTGAGCTCATTCAGCTCGGTCAGCGATGCTTCATGAAGGTTGATGGTCACGACGTAGCGTGTGATGTCACCACTGCTCATAATTCACCTCATTGTTATCATGGAAGTTTTCTTAGCATAGTCGATAGTTTGCGTTTGGCGACTCAGAGACGGCATTCCCCTCCGTAAAGACGAAGGGGAAGAGGGGTTAATTTCGGGACAGGTAATCGACGATTTTTTGCGTATCGGCAAGCGAACAGAGACGCGTGCCCTGGTTGATGGTGGCGGCGCTACCCGCCGCCACGCCGTAGCGTGTCATCTCGAGCAGAGACGCGCCCTGCGCCAGTTTTAGCGTCATCGCACCCACCATGCTATCGCCAGCGCCAACCGTGCTCTGGCTCTTCATCGGCGGTGGGACAACCTGAACGGACGACGATTCATCGACTGCCAGCGCCCCCTGAGGGCCAAGGGAGACGACTACGCGCCGCGCTTTGCCGCTTCGCACCAGCTCCTGCGCTGCGGTGCGCACATCATCAGGCTGCGTCAGTTCGCGGTTGACCAGCGCGCTTAACTCTTTCTGGTTGGGTTTGACCAGCTCCAGATTGCCCGGCACCAGAGCCGCCTGCAGGGCCTCGCCGCTGCTGTCGACTATGCAGCGGATACCGCGCTGCTGCGCGGCCTGAATCAGCGCCGTCAATTTTTCCGGGCTTACGCCGGGCGGCAGGCTGCCGCTTACCACCAGCAGCGCGCCGCTTTCTATCGTCAGCACTTTTTCTTCAAGCTGACGAAACTCGTCATCGCTGAGTTTCGCGCCCGGCATGACAAAACGGTACTGCTCGCCGCTGGATTCTACGTGGACATGCAGGTTTTGCCGCGTCCAGTCTTTGGCCTCAACGGTTTCAACGGCCACCTGTTCATCGGCCAGCAGAGAGACCAGGTGTTCACCGGTAGCACCGCCTGCGGGGAAAATTGCCGTGGCTTTGCCGCCGAGGTGTGTAATGGCGCGCGCCACGTTGATCCCGCCGCCGCCGGGCTCAAAGACCGGGGCGCTGCAGCGCAATTTACCTTCCGGGTAAATCTGCGGCGTCAGGGTGGCGGAATCCAGGGAAGGGGAGAGCGTCAGAGTATAAATAGAAACCATCATTACCTCCTTTTAGCATGGGTTCTTATTAGCCTGGCACCATTTGTCAGGAAGGCAATGTAAATAACAGTATGATTTTAAATATGAATACTGACGAAAAGTGAGGCGGGGGATATATAAAATAAAACGCTTTTTGAGATCGTTCTTATTCAAAAAATGAAATAAGAAAACATTGCTATGTTATTTGCGGCTTTTTATAATTTGTTACCTTTCTCTGGACGCCTTGTCATTGATCCTCAAGAAAGATTCCGGGACCGTGTGGTCTCTTTTTTTGTTGTACGGACTCCTTAATAAAATGAAGCTTTTAAAGACAGTGCCCGCTGCACTGATGCTGGCGGGTGGCGTGTTTGCGGCTATGAACGCGACCGCTGATGATACCGTTTTTACTGTCATGGACGATCCATCCACCGCGAAAAAACCGTTTGAAGGTAATCTGAATGCTGGGTACCTGGCACAATCCGGTAACACGAAAAGCTCTTCTCTGACGGCGGACAGTACGCTCACCTGGTACGGTAATACCACCGCCTGGTCTCTATGGGGTAATGCCAGCAACACTTCTGCTAACGACGAACGTTCTTCCGAGAAGTATGCGGTAGGCGGACGTAGCCGTTACAACATGACCGACTATGACTACCTGTTTGGTCAGGCAAGCTGGTTAACCGACCGTTACAACGGTTATCGCCAGCGCGATGTATTCACCGCCGGTTATGGTCGCCAGTTCCTGAACGGTCCGGTACACAGCTTCCGTTTTGAATTCGGTCCGGGTGTGCGTTACGACGAGTACACCAATGGCGATACCAAAACCCAACCGCTCGGTTACGCTTCCGGTACCTATGCCTGGCAGATGACTGACAACACCAAATTTACCCAGGGTGTTTCTGTATTTGGTGCCGACGATACGACGCTGAACTCTGAGACGGCGCTGAACGTGGCTATCAACGAACACTTTGGCCTGAAAGTCGCCTACAACGTGACCTGGAACTCTTCACCACCAGAATCTGCACCGGATCATACCGACCGCAGAACCACGGTTTCACTGGGTTATAGAATGTAATAAAAGCGGGCCGATGATGATGTCGGCCCGTTTATTGTCTGCGGTCTTTTGACGTCCCTTCTGATGACTTGTCTTCGCCCCTAGCCCCAAATCATTGCCGCCCAACGGAGTAGCAGCATTGCGCCGCAGATGGCAATCAGCACCAGCACCATTTTCCAGTGTTTAACGGCAAATCGTTTAGTTGGCATAACCTAATCCTTGTTGGTTGATATCCCCAGTCTACCAAACAGGGCCGAAATATGCCCCTTCTCAGGAACGATTGGGTTATGCCAGCGTAGGGTTCGGCTCAGAACCAGTGGAATCGTTCGGCGAGAATCAACAATAAACCTGTGGCGGAAAGGATGTTCAATATCACAACCGTTCTACTGGATACGTTCATGGTATGCACCTTTGGGTTTATAGACCTGTTCAAGAGTAGCCCAGCATCTTTGAAATGCGAGCGCAGGGGAGAAGCAACCTGCAAATTCGTGCGAAAGCGCCAGCCCATCAATCTGGCCGCAGAGGGTGCAATCTCCTTGCCGTTAGTGTTAACATTACGTCGCTTGCCGTAAATCCACATTAATCTGAATTCGGCTGGTGAATGATGACGAACCAATTTGACGATTGTTGGTCAGATGGTGTCGTAATCTATTGTCAAATCACGATTATTTTCTTTGTATATGCTCTTATGTGTGGGGCATCACTGCAAATAAGGATATAAAATGCCTGTAATTACTCTTCCTGATGGCAGCCAACGCCATTTTGACCGTGCTGTTAGCCCAATGGATGTTGCCCTGGACATTGGTCCTGGTCTCGCGAAAGCGACTATCGCTGGCCGCGTTAACGGTGAGCTGGTGGATGCTTCCGATCTGATCGAAAACGATGCGACGCTTGCAATCATCACCGCGAAAGACGAAGAAGGTCTGGAGATCATTCGTCACTCCTGCGCGCACCTGTTAGGCCATGCCATCAAACAGCTGTGGCCAAACACCAAAATGGCGATCGGTCCGGTTATCGACAATGGTTTCTACTACGACGTTGACCTTGACCACACCCTGACTCAGGAAGATATCGACGCGCTCGAAAAACGCATGCACGAGCTCGCCGAAACGAACTATGACGTCATCAAGAAGAAAGTCAGCTGGCACGAAGCGCGTGAAACCTTCGTGAAGCGCGGCGAGAGCTACAAGGTCTCTATTCTTGACGAAAACATTTCGCATGATGACAAGCCTGGCTTGTACCATCACGAAGAATACGTCGACATGTGCCGTGGACCGCACGTGCCGAACATGCGCTTCTGTCATCACTTTAAGCTGATGAAGATCGCAGGCGCCTACTGGCGTGGCGACAGCAACAACAAGATGTTGCAGCGTATCTATGGTACCGCGTGGGCCGATAAAAAAGCCCTGAACGCGTACCTGCTGCGCCTGGAAGAGGCGGCGAAGCGTGACCACCGTAAAATCGGTAAGCAGCTTGACCTGTACCACATGCAGGAAGAAGCGCCGGGCATGGTGTTCTGGCATAACGACGGCTGGACCATCTTCCGTGAACTGGAAACTTTCGTACGCTCCAAGCTGAAAGAGTACCAGTATCAGGAAGTGAAAGGCCCGTTCATGATGGACCGTGTGCTGTGGGAAAAAACCGGCCACTGGGACAACTACAAAGATGCGATGTTCACCACCTCGTCTGAGAACCGTGAATACTGCATCAAGCCAATGAACTGTCCGGGCCACGTTCAGATCTTCAACCAGGGTCTGAAATCCTACCGCGACCTGCCGCTGCGTATGGCGGAGTTCGGTAGCTGCCACCGTAACGAACCATCAGGTGCGCTGCACGGTCTGATGCGTGTTCGTGGCTTTACTCAGGATGATGCGCATATCTTCTGTACTGAAGATCAGGTCCGTGACGAAGTTAACGCCTGTATTCGTATGGTCTACGATATGTACAGCACCTTTGGCTTCGAGAAGATCGTGGTCAAACTCTCAACGCGTCCGGAAAAACGTATCGGTAGCGATGAGACATGGGATCGCGCAGAAGCGGATCTCGCCGTGGCGCTGGAAGAGAACGGTATTCCGTTCGAATACCAGCTGGGCGAGGGCGCATTCTACGGTCCGAAAATTGAATTTACCCTGTATGACTGCCTCGATCGCGCATGGCAGTGCGGTACTGTACAGCTGGACTTCTCCCTGCCGCAGCGTTTAAGCGCCTCTTATGTTGGCGAAGACAACGAGCGTCAGGTACCGGTAATGATTCACCGTGCAATTCTCGGTTCTCTGGAGCGCTTCATCGGCATCCTGACCGAAGAGTTCGCTGGCTTCTTCCCAACCTGGCTTGCGCCAGTGCAGGTCGTGGTGATGAACATTACCGATTCTCAGGCGGATTACGTTAAAGAATTGACGCAGAAACTACAAAATGCGGGCATTCGCGTAAAAGCAGACTTGAGAAATGAGAAGATTGGCTTTAAAATCCGCGAGCACACTTTACGTCGTGTCCCGTATATGATGGTCTGTGGTGATAAAGAGGTGGAAGCAGGCAAAGTTGCCGTTCGCACCCGCCGTGGTAAAGACCTGGGCAGCCTGGACGTAAGTGAAGTGATTGAGAAGCTGCAACAAGAGATTCGCAGCCGCAGTCTTCAACAACTGGAGGAATAAGGTATTAAAGGCGGAAAACGAGTTCAAACGGCACGTCCGAATCGTATCAATGGCGAGATTCGCGCCCAGGAAGTTCGCTTAACAGATCTTGAAGGTGAACCACTGGGGATTGTGAGTCTGAGAGAAGCGATCGAAAAAGCTGAAGAAGCTGGAGTAGATTTAGTTGAAATCAGCCCTAACGCCGAACCGCCAGTTTGTCGTATCATGGACTACGGCAAGTTCCTTTATGAAAAGAGTAAGTCTTCTAAGGAACAGAAGAAGAAGCAAAAAGTTATCCAGGTTAAGGAAATCAAATTCCGTCCTGGTACCGACGATGGCGATTATCAGGTAAAACTCCGCAGCCTGATTCGCTTTCTGGAAGATGGCGATAAGGCCAAGATCACACTGCGTTTCCGCGGTCGTGAGATGGCCCACCAACAGATTGGTATGGAAGTGCTTAACCGCGTCCGTGACGATCTGAGTGAACTGGCAGTAGTCGAATCCTTCCCTACGAAGATCGAAGGCCGCCAGATGATCATGGTGCTCGCTCCTAAGAAGAAACAGTAAGGCCTTCAAGCAGCAAAATCTGTGGAGCCTTCGGGTTTCATAGGTTTTGTTCGCCTATGTTTCGTTTATTTAACAATGCGAAGTGGAAGTTATTAAGATGCCAAAAATTAAGACCGTACGCGGTGCTGCTAAGCGCTTCAAAAAAACCGGTGGTGGTGGATTTAAGCGTAAGCACGCAAACCTGCGTCATATTCTGACCAAAAAATCTACTAAGCGTAAACGTCACCTGCGTCCAAAAGGCCTCGTTTCTAAAGGCGATCTGGGTCTGGTTATCGCGTGCCTGCCGTACGCATAAGCCGTTAACGTTTAATTTTTTACTAAGAATATAGATACAGGAGAGCACATATGGCTCGCGTAAAACGTGGTGTAATTGCACGTGCACGTCACAAGAAAATTTTGAAACAAGCTAAAGGCTACTACGGTGCGCGTTCACGCGTATACCGCGTTGCCTTCCAGGCTGTTATCAAAGCAGGTCAGTACGCTTACCGTGACCGTCGTCAGCGTAAGCGTCAGTTCCGTCAACTGTGGATTGCGCGTATCAACGCAGCAGCACGTCAGAACGGTATTTCTTACAGCAAATTCATCAACGGCCTGAAAAAAGCCTCTGTTGAAATCGACCGTAAGATCCTGGCTGACATCGCAGTATTCGACAAAGTAGCGTTCACCGCTCTGGTCGAAAAAGCGAAAGCAGCACTGGCATAAGCCAGTTGAGAGAGGGGGCTTTGCTCCCTCTTTTCATTTAACACCATCAGAAGATTGACATTTATCCGTCCAGGCTTTTCAATAAGGTCTTAACGGTTTTTACCAGACAAGGTAACGCAAGCATGAATGCTGCTATTTTCCGCTTCTTCTTTTACTTTAGCACCTGATTTCAGGAGGCTAGCGCGTGAAAGATGAAACGAAAAACAGCGCCAGATAAGCCTCCCGATGGAGGCTTTTTTTGTGCCTGAATTTGAGAGAATAACTCCACCAAATCGGTGTCTGCACCGACATAATGAGGAAAATCATGTCACATCTCGCAGAGCTGGTTGCCAGTGCAACAGCCGCCATTAATCAGGCCTCAGATGTTGCCGCGTTAGACAATGTCCGCGTCGAATATCTTGGGAAGAAAGGGCACCTGACCCTTCAGATGACAACCCTGCGTGAGCTGCCGCCAGAAGAACGCCCGGCAGCGGGTGCGGTGATTAACGAAGCCAAAGAGCAGGTACAGCAGGCGCTGAACGCGCGCAAAGCCGAGCTGGAAAGCGCGGTGCTGAATGCGCGTCTGGCCGCAGAGACGATCGACGTTTCTCTGCCGGGTCGCCGCATCGAAAACGGTGGTCTGCACCCGGTTACCCGCACCATCGATCGCATTGAAAGTTTCTTCGGTGAGCTCGGCTTTACCGTGGCGACTGGCCCGGAAATCGAAGATGATTACCACAACTTCGACGCCCTGAACATTCCTGGCCATCATCCGGCACGCGCTGACCACGACACTTTCTGGTTCGACGCTACGCGTCTGCTGCGTACTCAGACCTCCGGCGTTCAGATCCGTACCATGAAGGATCAGGAGCCGCCAATCCGCATTATCGCGCCGGGCCGCGTCTATCGTAACGACTACGATCAGACCCACACCCCAATGTTCCACCAGATGGAAGGTTTGATTGTTGATAAAAACATCAGCTTCACCAACCTGAAGGGCACGCTGCACGATTTCCTGAACAACTTCTTTGAGGAAGATCTGCAGGTTCGTTTCCGTCCGTCCTACTTCCCGTTCACCGAACCGTCTGCGGAAGTTGACGTGATGGGTAAAAACGGCAAATGGCTGGAAGTGCTGGGCTGCGGCATGGTGCATCCAAACGTGCTGCGCAACGTGGGTATCGATCCGGAAGTTTACTCCGGCTTTGCTTTCGGCATGGGCATGGAGCGTCTGACTATGCTGCGCTACGGCGTGACCGACTTACGTGCATTCTTCGAAAACGATCTGCGTTTCCTCAAACAGTTTAAATAAGGGCAGGACAGAACAATGAAATTCAGTGAACTGTGGTTACGCGAGTGGGTGAACACCACGCTGGACAGCGACGCGCTTTCTAACCAGATCACCATGGCAGGTCTGGAAGTCGACGGCGTTGAGCCGGTTTCCGGTGCCTTCAACGGCGTGGTCGTTGGCGAAGTGGTCGAGTGCGGCCAGCACCCGAATGCTGACAAACTGCGCGTAACAAAAGTAAACGTGGGCGGTGACCGTCTGCTGGATATCGTCTGCGGTGCGCCAAACTGCCGTCAGGGCCTGAAGGTGGCCGTGGCGACCGTCGGTGCGGTGCTGCCGGGTGATTTCAAAATTAAAGCGGCTAAGCTGCGCGGCGAGCCGTCTGAAGGCATGCTGTGCTCCTTCTCCGAGCTGGGTATTTCCGACGATCACAACGGCATTATTGAGCTGCCGCTGGATGCGCCAATCGGCACCGATATCCGTGAATACCTGAAGCTTGATGACAACACTATCGAAATCAGCGTCACGCCAAACCGTGCCGACTGCTTAGGTATCATCGGCGTGGCGCGCGACGTGGCCGTGCTGAACCAGACTGAGCTGAACGCGCCGGAAATCGCGCCGGTTGAAGCGACCATCAGTGACGTGCTGCCTATCCAGGTTGACGCTGCGGATGCTTGCCCGCGCTACCTCGGTCGCGTGGTGAAAGGCATCAACCTGAAAGCGCCAACTCCGCTGTGGATGAAAGAGAAGCTGCGCCGCTGCGGTATTCGCTCTATCGACGCCGTGGTCGACGTGACCAACTACGTTCTGCTGGAGCTGGGCCAGCCAATGCACGCGTTCGATAAAGACCGTATCGACGGCGGCATCGTTGTGCGCATGGCGAAAGAGGGCGAAACCCTGGTTCTGCTCGACGGCAGCGAAGCGAAACTGAACGCCGACACCCTGGTGATTGCTGACCACAGCAAAGCGCTGGCAATGGGCGGTATCTTCGGGGGCGAGCACTCGGGCGTCAACGACGAGACGCAAAACGTCCTGCTGGAATGCGCGTTCTTCAGCCCGCTCTCCATCACCGGTCGCGCACGCCGCCACGGCCTGCATACCGATGCCTCTCACCGCTACGAGCGCGGCGTTGACCCGGCGCTGCAGTACAAAGCGATGGAACGTGCGACCCGCCTGCTGATCGACATCTGCGGCGGTGAAGCGGGCCCGGTTATCGACGTCACCAACGAAGCGACCCTGCCGAAGCGTGCGACCATCACCCTGCGCCGCAGCAAGCTGGATCGCCTGATTGGTCACCACGTTGCCGATGCGCAGGTAACCGACATCCTGAAACGTCTGGGCTGTGAAGTAACCGAAGGCCAGGACGAATGGAAAGCCGTTGCGCCATCATGGCGTTTCGACATGGAAATTGAAGAAGATCTGGTGGAAGAAGTGGCCCGCGTTTACGGCTACAACAACATCCCTGACGAGCCTGTCCAGGCAGGTCTGGTGATGGGCACCCACCGCGAAGCCGACCTGTCCCTGAAGCGTGTGAAAACCATGCTGAACGACAAAGGCTACCAGGAAGTGATCACCTACAGCTTCGTTGATCCAAAGCTGCAGCAGCTGATCCACCCGGGTCAGGAGGCGCTGATCCTGCCAAGCCCAATTTCCAGCGAAATGTCCGCGATGCGTCTGTCTCTGTGGACGGGCCTGCTGGGCACTGTCGTTTATAACCAGAATCGCCAGCAAAACCGCGTGCGAATTTTCGAAAGCGGTTTGCGCTTTGTACCGGATAATCAGGCAAATTTAGGCATCCGTCAGGATCTCATGCTGGCTGGCGCCATCAGCGGCAACCGCTATGAAGAGCACTGGGACCTGGCAAAAGGCACGGTTGATTTCTACGATATGAAGGGCGATCTGGAAGCGATTCTGGATCTGACCGGTAAATTATCTGAAATTGAATTCCGCGCAGAAGCTATCCCGGCTCTGCATCCGGGCCAGAGCGCAGCTATCTATTTAGACGGCAAACGCGTTGGTTTTATTGGGGTTGTTCACCCTGAGCTGGAGCGTAAGCTGGACCTGAACGGCCGTACCATCGTGTTCGAGCTGGAATGGAACCCGGTGGCTGACCGCGTTATTCCTCAGGCTCAGGACGTCTCGCGCTTCCCGGCAAACCGCCGTGATATCGCGGTTGTGGTCGCGGAAAATGTGCCTGCAGCAGATATTTTGGCCGAATGTAAGAAAGTTGGCGTAAATCAGGTAGTTGGCGTAAACTTATTTGACGTGTACCGCGGCAAGGGCGTAGCAGAAGGTTTCAAGAGCCTCGCTATTAGCCTTATCCTTCAGGATACCAGCCGTACACTCGAAGAAGAGGAGATTGCCGCTACCGTCGCCAAATGTGTAGAGGCATTAAAAGAGCGATTCCAGGCATCATTGAGGGATTGAACCTATGGCGCTTACAAAAGCTGAAATGTCAGAATATCTGTTTGATAAGCTTGGGCTTAGCAAACGGGATGCCAAAGAGCTGGTAGAGCTGTTTTTCGAAGAGATCCGTCGTGCTCTGGAAAATGGTGAGCAGGTAAAACTCTCCGGTTTTGGCAATTTTGATTTGCGAGACAAAAACCAACGTCCGGGCCGCAACCCGAAGACGGGGGAAGATATTCCCATTACAGCCCGCCGCGTGGTGACCTTCAGACCCGGCCAGAAGTTGAAAAGCCGTGTCGAAAACGCAACGCCCAAAGCAGAGTAATATGAACTAACTAAAAAGGCCGCCCACGCGGCCTTTTTTCTTTGCGCTCTCCGGCAAACCCGCCGTAAAATCAATTACATCTCTCGCTACTAAAACCGTACCCATGCTTGATTATGCCCATCACCAGCACCGTTCCGATAAGCGTCACCTGCTTTTGCTGGTGCTGATGCTCATTGTCGCCGCAGGCGTGAGCCTCTGCGCGGGCGACAGATGGATCGGGCCTGAAAGCTGGTGGGGGCCTGACGGGCAGCTCTTCGTCTGGCAAATTCGCCTGCCGCGCACCGTCGCGGTGGTTCTGGTCGGCGCCGCGCTGGCGCTGTGCGGCACCATAATGCAGGCGTTGTTTGATAACCCTCTGGCGGAGCCCGGGCTGCTCGGCGTGTCAAACGGCGCAGGCGTAGGCCTGATTGCGGCGGTGATGCTGGGTGGGGGAGAACTCTCCGGATGGAGTATTAGCCTGAGCGCTATCCTCGGCGCGCTGCTAATCACCGCGATCCTTCTTCGTTTCGCCAGACGGCACTTATCGACCAGCCGCCTGCTGCTTGCCGGCGTGGCGCTGGGGATCATCTGCAGCGCGCTGATGACCTGGGCGGTCTACTTTTCAACATCCTTTGACTTGCGTCAGCTGATGTACTGGATGATGGGCGGCTTTGGAGGCGTTGACTGGCACCAGGGCTGGCTGATGGCGCTGCTGGTGCCGGTCATCGTTTGGGCGGCCCTGCAGGCGCAGCCGCTGAATATGCTCGCGCTGGGTGAAACCTCTGCCCGCCAGCTCGGCATGCCGATTGGGTTCTGGCGTAATGTGCTGGTAATAGCCATTGGCTGGCTGGTCGGCGTCAGCGTGGCTCTGGCGGGCGCGATCGGCTTTATCGGGCTGGTGATTCCGCACATGCTGCGCCTGTGTGGCCTCACGGACCATCGGACCCTGCTTCCGGCCTCGGCGGTTGCCGGGGCCGTCACGCTGCTGGTGGCCGATATCATCGCCCGGCTTGCCCTGACGGCAGCCGAGCTGCCGATTGGCGTGGTGACCGCCACGCTGGGCGCGCCGGTATTTATCTGGCTACTATTAAAAGTTGGACGTTAATCAACAAGCCGTAAGACAACCTGAGGGAATGCTATGCAGTCAGATATCCTGAATACTGAAGTGACCACCATTGATGGCGATAACACCACTCTGGAAGGCTACAAAGGCAACGTGCTGCTTATCGTCAACGTGGCATCCAAATGTGGCCTGACGCCGCAGTACGAACAGCTGGAGAACATTCAGAAGGCCTGGGAGAAAGACGGTTTCACCGTGCTGGGCTTCCCGTGCAACCAGTTCCTGGGCCAGGAGCCGGGTAGCGAAGAGGAGATTAAAACCTTCTGCAGCACCACCTATGGCGTGACGTTCCCGATGTTCAGCAAAATCGATGTTAATGGTGAAGACCGCCATCCGCTGTATGCGAAGCTGATCGCTGCCGCGCCGAAGGCCGTTGCGCCGGAAGGAAGCGGTTTTTATGAACGCATGGCCAGCAAAGGCCGCGCGCCGCTTTACCCGGACGATATCCTGTGGAATTTTGAAAAATTCCTGATTGGCCGCGACGGCCAGGTCGTTCAGCGTTTTTCGCCGGATATGACCCCTGAAGATCCGATCGTCATGGAATCGATCAAGCTGGCGCTGGCGAAATAATGTCGTTGCTGATGCAGCTCACGGACGTTGCCGAGCGGGGACGTCTGGAGCCGATAACCGAAATCATCAATGCGGGAGAAATCCTGCATCTTGTCGGGCCAAACGGTGCAGGGAAGAGCACGCTGCTGGCACGGATGGCAGGCATGACCGACGGAGAAGGGCAGATAACGCTGCTGGAGCATACGCTCGCGGACTGGACGCCGGTCTCGCTGGCGCATCGGCGCAGCTATCTCGTACAGCAGCAGATGCCGCCCTTTGCGATGCCGGTCTGGCACTATCTGATGCTGCATTTGCACGACAAACAACAAACGGCACTGCTGACGGACGTTGCATCGGCCCTGGGACTGGAAGATAAACTGTCCCGGCATGCCAGCCAGCTTTCCGGCGGAGAGTGGCAGCGGGTGCGCCTGGCGGCCGTCATTCTTCAGATCCACCCGGCAGGTAATCCTCACGGGCGAATGCTGCTCCTCGATGAACCCATGAGCGGTCTGGACGTGGCGCAGCAGGCGGCACTGGATACGCTGTTAAGCACCCTGAGCCGAAAAGGTATCGCCGTGGTGATGAGCAGTCATGACCTCAACCACACCCTGCGTCATGCCCACCGGGTGTGGCTGCTGTCGCAGGGAAAGATGATCGCCAGCGGCGCGCGGGATCGGGTTCTTACGCCGCCCCATCTTGCCCGCGCGTACAACATGTCGTTCCGCAGGCTGGATATTGAGGGACATAAGATGCTGATTTCTACCGGGCAGACGTAACCGTTTCTTGCCTCTTAGCACAATTGCACGCTAAATTACGAAAAGAACAAAAAAAGCAGAGGATTCGTCTGAAAATGCGATTCTGGTTTCTCCTGATGGCCGCACTTTTTCTTGCGGGATGCAGTAGCCATCGTGCGCCGCCGCCTAACCCACGGCTTTCAGATTCGATCACCGTCATTGCCAGCCTTAACGATCAGCTGAGCAACTGGCGCGGTACGCCTTATCGCTACGGCGGAATGAGCCGCGGCGGCGTAGATTGTTCCGGCTTCGTTCTGATGACGTTCCGCGATAAGTTTGATTTACAGCTTCCGCGCGAAACGCGCAAGCAGGCCGAAATTGGCACTGAAATTGATAAAGACGATCTTCTCCCCGGGGACCTGGTTTTCTTCAAAACCGGATCGGGTGAAAGCGGTCTTCATGTGGGGATATATGATACAGACAATCAGTTCATTCACGCTTCGACAAGCCGCGGGGTGATGCGCTCTTCTCTTGATAATGTTTACTGGCGTAAAAATTTCTGGCAGGCACGACGTATATAGTCTTTGTCAGACACTTCTCTTATGACGGCATGGTATCTAATAAATCATGCCGTTTTTTCTCAAATAAGATGCTTAAAGTTAAATTTATCTAAAATTAGCGAATCCTGCATGTGTCTGTTTTATCTAAAACTGGCTATTATTCGGCAACCAGGATAAAATTATTTTAGATTCAGGGATAAATCTGAAAATAAAAACGGAACTAATGAAATTAATCTTATTAAAATCAAGACAGTGGAATTGTGTCGGCAATTGCTCCAGGATGTCCTCTCTCATCTTTAATGTGGAGCGAGTGCAATGATTATTACGCTAGATAATGCTTACCAGTCTGAACTGCTGCTTCTGCCTGCCCGTAATAGCGCAGGGGAGCTTAAAGGTTTAGAGGTTCTGGTTAACTTTACTGGCGTCGGCAGCGATGTGCGGATCCCCACTGAGCTCGTTATCCCTCGGCTTTCAGCATCTGAAGAGTTAGTGCTGTTTAACGAAAAATTGCAATTGCTTGATACCTGTAAACTGTTTTTTATTCAGCATCAGTTAATTGCATGGATCAATATTACACCTGCAATAGTTGAATTTTTATTAAGTAATGGAAACGCTGTTTCAATCCTTGAGCGTTATCCGTTTCTTGAGTTTACTGTTAATGAGAATTATCCAGGTTTAAATAACGGAAAGGACGATCTGCAGCTGGCGAGAATGGCAATCCATTTCCCGTTGGTTCTGGCAAACTTTGGCGCAGGTGCCGCATCGCTCAAAGCGGTCTATGATGGATTATTTAAACGGGTCATCCTCGATAAAGGCTTCATTCAGCAGCGTGCCCCGGAGCTCTCTTTTGAGCCTTTTATGCGCGCCATCCTCTGGCAAATCACGCCGCACTGCCAGTCAGTGATCGTCTCGGGCATTGACGACCACGGCCTGTTGCAACGCGTTTTGTCCTTCAATTTTGGCGCCATGCAGGGCGCACTCTGGCCAGCCGTCTCTGCGGAGCACGTTACATCGCTGGTTCAGCAGCGATAACCCTTGCTTTCGCCCGTGTTTAAGTCCGGGTAAACCCTCTACACTAAAAGCAGGAGGACTTATGACCCTGTCTTTTACTGCTCACTGGCATGACGAGTTGCCTGGCTTTTACACCGCACTCAAACCAACACCGTTACAAAATTCACGCCTTATCTGGCATAACGATTTGCTGGCAGAAGAACTGGCCATTCCGCCTGAGCTGTTTCAGCGTTCAGAAGGCGCAGGCGTCTGGGGCGGTGAAACGCTTCTCGCCGGTATGCAGCCTCTGGCCCAGGTCTATAGCGGACATCAGTTTGGCGTCTGGGCGGGGCAGCTGGGCGACGGCAGGGGGATCCTGCTCGGCGAACAACGGCTTCCCAACGGGGAGACGGTTGACTGGCACCTGAAAGGCGCGGGCCTTACTCCCTGGTCGCGAATGGGCGACGGGCGCGCGGTGCTGCGTTCAACGATCCGCGAAAGCCTGGCGTCAGAAGCGATGCATGCCCTGGGTATTCCCACTACGCGCGCGCTGTCGATTGTCACCAGCGATACGCCGGTAGCGCGCGAAACGGTGGAAAAAGGGGCGATGCTGATGCGTATTGCGCAAAGCCATTTGCGCTTTGGTCATTTCGAGCACTTTTACTATCGCCGCGAGCCGGACAAGGTTCGCCAGCTGGCTGACTTTGCCATTCGTCACCACTGGGCGCATTTGCAGGACGAAGCGGACAAATACGTTCTCTGGTTCAGGGATGTGGTTGCCCGTACCGCAAGCCTGATTGCCCGCTGGCAAACGGTGGGCTTTGCGCATGGCGTCATGAATACGGACAACATGTCGATCCTCGGGCTGACCTTTGATTACGGTCCGTTTGGTTTCCTGGACGATTATCAGCCTGGCTATATCTGCAATCACTCCGACTATCAGGGGCGTTACAGCTTTGACAATCAGCCCGCGGTTGGCCTGTGGAACCTGCAGCGGCTTGCGCAAACCCTGTCGCCGTTCATCGACGTAGATGCCCTCAACGATGCGCTCGACAGCTATCAGGACATATTGCTGCGAGAATACGGCTCGCTGATGCGCAACAAGCTGGGGCTGATGACGCAGGAGAAGGGCGATAACGACATCCTCAACGGTCTGTTTGCCCTCATGGCGCGCGAGGGCAGCGATTATACCCGTACCTTCCGGATGCTGAGCCAGACGGAGCAGCACAGTGCGGCCTCGCCGCTGCGCGACGAGTTTATTGACAGACAGGCGTTTGACGACTGGTTT
>NZ_JAXQPQ010000018.1:0-26330 GCF_034427535.1 Enterobacter sp. A103 | reverse complement strand
TTGTCTGATAAATTGTTAAAGAGCAGTGCAACGCGGCTTTCGCTCACCGTTGCGAGGTGGCGTATATTACGCTTTCCTCTTTCAGAGTCAACCCGTTATTTCAGAATTTTTCTCTTCAACCGACCGCGTTGTCTGTGAAGTGATTCACATCCGCCGTGTCGATGGAGGCGCATTATAGGGATCCCATTTTTTAGCACAAGTATTTTTTAGATCTTTTTTTCCGACTGCTGATTTTCCGCGCTTTTCGCTGAAATCCCGCCCGATCTGCTTAAATATTGACGTATTTTGCCTTGCCGCGATCCATTAATATGATCAAAGTCTTCTGTATAGCGCTCATTGTTAGAGGTAGATATGCCCGCAGTATTACGTCCTTATAAAGATCTGTTCCCCCAAAAAGGCGATCGCGTGATGATCGATGCCAGCAGCGTGTTGATCGGCGATGTCCGAATGGCCGATGACGTCAGCATCTGGCCCCTCGTCGCCATCAGGGGAGATGTTAACTATGTGTCGATTGGCGCCCGTACCAATATTCAGGACGGCAGCGTTCTGCATGTCACGCACAAATCCTCCTATAACCCGGACGGTAATCCCCTCATCATTGGAGAAGAGGTTACCGTCGGCCATAAGGTGATGCTTCACGGCTGCACTATCGGGAATCGCGTACTTGTTGGCATGGGGTCGATTTTGCTGGATGGCGTCATAGTAGAAGATGACGTAATGATTGGTGCCGGTAGCCTGGTCCCGCAGAACAAACGGCTGGAGAGTGGCTATCTCTATCTGGGAAGCCCGGTAAAACAGATCCGCCCCCTGAAGGAGGCGGAGATCGAAGGATTAAAATACTCGGCGAACAACTACGTTAACTGGAAGAATGACTATTTGGATCAGGACAACCAAACCCAGCCCTGATCGTCTTCCTGCTGTTCGCGGATTAAATCGCTGGCTTCTTCTTCCAGATCCCAGCGATTTTCGCAAAATACCGCTATAGGGTCTGAACCGCCAAAACGGCGCAACAGCGTTTCCCCATGAATGGCACAAGTAAGTTGCATCCCCTGCACCAGCACCGGAAAACAGACCGCTTGTTTACTCTCATCCCAGATCTCTCTGTCCGGGAAATGAATAGCCTGGTTCACGCCGAAAGCTCCTGCTTTAACTTTTCAATGACAGGTTCGACCGCAGGCAACACGCCATGCCAGAGCAGCACCGCATGCGCAGCCTGCCCCACCAGCATTCCCAGTCCATCGGCTAACTGTTTCGCGCCGTGTTGTTCACACCAGCTCAGGAAAGGGGTCTTCCCTTTCTGATAAAACATGTCATAGAAGTACATATGCGCGCTGACCAGAGAAGCAGGAATTGCCGGGATCTCGCCATTGATGCCGCTGGACGTGGCATTGATGACAAGATCGAACTCACGATCGGCAAGATCGTCAAGCGCTACCGCGCTCACGCTGCCGGTATGCGCAAACAACGCCGCCAGTGCTTCCGCTCGGGAAAAGGTTCTGTTGGTAATGGTCACCGCACAGTCCAGTGAAAGCAGAGGCAACAGTACTCCCCGCGATGCGCCACCCGCACCAATCAGCAGGACCCGAAACCCGGGCTTAATAAACGACAGTCGTTCCAGATCGCTAAGTAAACCAACTCCGTCTGTGTTGTCACCCAAAAGGCGTCCATCCTCAAGCCGTTTTAGGGTATTGACTGCACCAGCCAGTGAAGCGCGCTCGGTGAGCTCATCCGCTCGTTCGAAGGCTTCCTCTTTAAAAGGAACCGTCACATTCGCGCCTTTACCGCCCGCGGCGAAAAAAGCCTCCAGCGTTGGAATAAATGCATCCACCGGTGCCAGTACGCGACCATAGGGATGATTTATCTGCAGCTGCTTCGCAAATTGCTGATGAATCAACGGTGACTTGCTGTGTGCAATCGGATTACCAAAAACAGCATAGGTTTCCATGAGACTACCCCTGGCGAAAACGTTCGCCGGTCAAAGCGTCGCGAATTTCAGACGGATTCAGGCGCCCTCCCGTTTCACCGACAGCGACTGGGAAGTCATTCCCGAACTGCGACAGTACTTCTTCGGTTGTCCGACAAGGTGGCAATCCGGTCAGGTTGGCGCTAGTTGAGACCAGCGGTTTACCAAATGCCAGGCAAAGTTCAACCACCAGCGGATGGTCAGTTACGCGAACGGCGAGGGAATCAAAACGTCCGGTTAACCAGCGAGGCGTAGTCGGCTGCGCCGGGAAAACGAAGGTCACCGGGCCAGGCCACGCGGAGAAGATAGTCTCGCGCTGCGCCGGCGTCAGCATGGAGTCATCGATATAGGGTTTAAGCTGCTCATAATTCGCAGCGATCAAAATCAGCCCTTTCTCGACGGGTCTTTGTTTTAAGGCAAGCAGTCGGCTTACGGCCGTCTCGCTGTCAGGATCGCAACCGACTCCAAAAACAGCTTCAGTTGGATAGGCGATGACTTCTTCTTTTTTCAGTACGTCCAAAGCATGCGCAATGGAGCCTGATGGCAGGTTATTATTCACTATTTTGATCCGCCGTAACCGGCTTTCCACATTGTTTACTGGCGCAGAAGCGTTTCATGCCTTGCGCGGTTTTCTTCTCTATAAGTAGCGGATAATTGCAATGAGGGCAGGTTCCCGCTACCGGTTTAAAATTGATAACGAACTGGCATTCAGGGTAGCGATCGCACGAATGGAAAGTCTTACCATAACGGGAACGGCGCTGTACCAACTGACCGCGCTGACACTGAGGGCACGCAATTGCCGTTTCATCAGGCTTATCAATTTGTTCCGTATGCTCACATTCCGGGTAGCGGCTACATCCAATAAACATGCCGAATCGCCCCTGCCGCAGGGCTAATTCACCACCGCAGAGTGGGCAATACTGACCTTCCAGAATTTTAACGATATGTCCATCCGCCTGGCTTTTCAGGGGACGGACATAATCACATTCCGGATAGTGTGAACAACCGAGAAACGGGCCGTGTTTCCCGGACCGAATAACAAGTTCAGCCCCGCACTGCGGGCAGGGCTCGTTTTTATGCACCGTGAATAGTGCTGATTTGGCCATAACAACTCTTGGTGCTGCACATTGAATTAGTGCAGCATACCTTCATTCACTTCAAAGAGTAATTCTTCCATTTGCTGATAGGCGTTTTCACAGCCCGGGATATTAAACAGAACCATCAGGATCACCCACTTGAGATCTTCCAGTTCAAATTCTGCTGTATCCAGCGCCATGACGCGCTCTATCACCATTTCTCTCGTTTCGAGGTTCAGCACCTGAATCTGCTCAAGGAATAAGATGAACCCCCGGCAGCTGGCATCCAGCCTTTCACACTCTTCCGCAGTATAAATGCGTACTGACAATGGGTCAGAAGCAAGCTGCATCGGTTCGGCGAGGCCTTCCTGATAATCAGCCAGTTTTTCCAGCCACATCAACGCATTATAGATATCTTCCCGCTCAAACCCCGCATCGGTAAGATCCTGTGTCAATTTGTCCTGATCCACTCGCATTTCTGCTTCGTTATGGATGTAAGTCTCAAACAAATACATCAGTACGTCGAACATGGCATGCCCTCCTTAATCGGACATAGCCGCCGGGTACAGCTGCGATCCACCCTGCTAACTCCAGTTCGAGTAGCTGTGCTACCGTTACTGGCACAGGTTGGCCGGCACGTTCAGCGACAACGTCAACAGGTGTTACCTCATCTCCTACGTTAGCCAGGAGCTTGGGAAATGGCAATGCCACCTTTCCCTGATCTGATGAATATTGTCGCTTTTCGGGATCTTCCTGCAGCCATTGCAACCCATATTGCAAATTTTCAAGAATATCTCCTACTTCCGTTACCGGCGTTGCCCCTTGCTTAATCAGCCAGTGGGGTCCCTCGCATCCGGGATTACCTATCGGACCAGGCAAGGCGAAGACTTCTCTCCCCTGTTCGAGCGCGCATCGCGCCGTGACCAGCGAACCGCTTCGGCGCGCCGCTTCAACCACCAGCACGCCTTTGCTAAGCCCGCTGATAATCCGATTCCGACGCGGAAAGTTTGCCGGCTTGGGCTGTGCGGAAAGCGGAAACTCAGAAACTATCGCGCCGTCAGATTCAATAAGCCTCATCGCCAACGCCTGATGCCGGCGTGGATAAATGCTAAAAAGACCGTTCCCCAGCACCGCTACGCTTCGTCCCTTAACTGACAGCGCCGCGCTGTGGGCTACGCCGTCAATACCGCAGGCCAGCCCGCTGGTGATCGTGAAACCGCTTTGAGACAGTTGTTCGCACAGGATTTTTCCCCATCGCTCGCCGTACCATGACGGCGCACGACTACCTACCACCGCCAGCTGAATGGTATTAAGCGCCTCAGGATTACCTTTTACGAATAACGCCCCGGGATAATCAGGGATCGTACGGAGCAAAGGGGGATATAGGGGATGGTTGGGCGTTAATAAATGATGTCCCGGCTGCTCAAGCCACACAAGGCTACGTTCCAGCTCGCTCTCATCAAGTGCAAAGAACCGTTCAGCCTGCTTTGCTGTCAGCCCGGCCTCTCTGGCGACGAGCACGTTGAGGTGTTCCAGCTTCTGCAGTCGCGCAGCCGCTTCCAGCATTACATCACCACACAGAGACCCAGTGTGTACTAGCCGTAGCCATATCTCGGTAGACGTCATCCTTTCCCCTGCCATAAGCGGCCTCCGCAATCATTGCGATTGGTCACTGATGCTGTCAATCGATGGGGGATTTGTCTAGAATAGAGAGAGTATTCTTATCAACTCCTGAACACGACTCTGGAAATTTATGGCAGTTTTGCAAGTGTTACATATTCCGGACGAGCGCCTTCGCATCGTCGCTGAACCGGTCAAAGAAGTGAATGCAGAAGTCCAGCGTATCGTTGATGATATGTTCGATACCATGTACGCCGAAGAAGGCATTGGCCTGGCGGCGACTCAGGTGGACATTCATAAGCGTATTATCGTGATTGATGTTTCAGAAAATCGCGATGAGCGTCTGGTGCTGATCAACCCTGAGCTGCTCGAAAAGAGTGGCGAAACCGGTATTGAGGAAGGCTGTCTGTCCATTCCTGAACAGCGCGCTTTAGTACCGCGTGCCGAAAAGGTGAAAATTCGCGCTTTGGATCGTGACGGTAACCCGTTCGAACTGGAAGCAGACGACCTGCTGGCGATTTGTATTCAGCATGAGATGGACCACCTGGTCGGTAAACTGTTTATCGATTATCTCTCGCCGCTGAAACAGCAGCGTATTCGTCAAAAAGTAGAGAAACTGGATCGTTTGCGTTCTCGCGCATAACGTCCCCCCGGATACAAGGATCATCGTGTCTAAAACACTACGTATTATCTTCGCGGGAACCCCTGATTTTGCAGCGCGTCATCTTGACGCGCTGTTATCGTCTGGTCACCAGGTTGTTGGCGTCTTTACCCAGCCGGACCGTCCGGCAGGTCGCGGCAAAAAACTGATGCCGAGCCCGGTAAAGGTGCTGGCAGAAGAACATGGGCTACCCGTATTTCAGCCCGCATCGTTGCGCCCACCGGAAAATCAGCAGCTGGTTGCCGACCTGAATGCCGACGTAATGGTAGTGGTGGCTTATGGTTTAATTCTGCCAAAAGCTGTGCTTGATATGCCCCGCCTGGGTTGCATCAACGTGCATGGGTCTCTGCTCCCGCGCTGGCGTGGTGCTGCACCAATCCAGCGCTCGCTGTGGGCTGGTGATGCCGAAACGGGCGTTACTATCATGAAGATGGACGTAGGTTTAGACACAGGCGATATGCTGTATAAACTGGCGTGCCCCATAACGTCAGACGATACCAGCGCTACGCTGTATGACAAACTGGCAGACCTTGGCCCACAAGGGCTTATCGAGACGCTCCAGCAGCTTGCTGACAATACGGCGAAACCGGAAGTTCAGGATGACGCGCTGGTGACTTATGCCGAAAAACTGAGCAAAGAAGAAGCGCGTATCGACTGGTCCCTGTCAGCCGCGCAGCTTGAACGCTGCATTCGCGCTTTTAATCCGTGGCCGATGAGCTGGATGGAGATTGATGAGCAGCCGGTGAAAGTCTGGAAAGCCTCCCTCATTAGCGGTACTACCACGGCTGAACCCGGTACGATTGTTGACGCCAACAAGAACGGAATTCAGGTGGCGACTGGGCAAGGGATCCTCAATCTTGAATCGCTACAACCGGCCGGCAAGAAGGCCATGAGCGCTCAGGATCTGTTAAATTCCCGTCGCGAATGGTTTATTCCGGGCAATCGTCTTGCCTGAGCAAATCTATCCTTAAGGCCCGGTGTTTCCGGGCATTTTTATTTTTACGGTTATGAAAAAACAAAATCTACGCAGTATGGCGGCTCAGGCCGTTGAGCAGGTTATCGAGCAGGGACAGTCCTTAAGTAACGTCCTGCCTCCCCTGCAACAAAAAGTATCTGATAAAGACAAAGCCCTGCTTCAGGAGCTCTGCTTTGGCGTTCTGCGCACGCTTTCTCAGCTTGAGTGGCTGATTAACAAGCTGATGTCACGCCCAATGACAGGCAAGCAGCGCACCGTACACTATTTGATTATGGTGGGTTTTTATCAGCTTCTTCATACCCGCATCCCACCTCATGCCGCGCTGGCTGAGACGGTTGAAGGCGCCGTTGCGATTAAACGCCCTCAGCTGAAAGGGCTGATCAACGGCGTACTGCGTCAGTTCCAGAGACAGCAGGAAGAGCTTCTGGTTGAATTTGCCCAAAGCGAAGCACGTTTTCTGCACCCGGACTGGCTGTTGAGGCGCCTGAAAAAAGCTTATCCACAGCAGTGGCAGGAGATTGCCGATGCCAACAACCAGCGCCCGCCAATGTGGCTACGCGTGAATCGTAATCACCACACTCGTGACGCATGGCTGGCATTACTTGAAGAAGCTGGAATGAGTGGATTCCCGCATCAAGCCTATCCGGATGCTGTACGTCTGGCCTCACCGGCACCGGTACATGCATTACCCGGTTTTGATGAAGGCTGGGTAACCGTACAGGATGCCTCGGCTCAGGGTTGCATGACCTGGCTTGAACCCAAAAATGGTGAGCAGATCCTCGATCTTTGCGCCGCGCCTGGGGGCAAAACGACGCATATTCTTGAAGTGGCTCCGCAGGCCAGCGTGATGGCAGTGGACGTCGATGAACAGCGTCTCTCACGCGTCTACGACAACCTCAAGCGTCTCGGCATGAAGGCTCAGGTTAAGCAGGGCGATGGACGCAAACCCGCAGAATGGTGTGGTGAAACCCAGTTCGATCGCATTTTGCTGGATGCTCCCTGCTCTGCAACCGGTGTTATTCGTCGTCATCCTGACATCAAGTGGCTACGCCGCGATCGTGATATTAAGGAACTTGCCCAACTGCAATCCGACATTCTCGACGCCATTTGGCCGCATCTTAAACCTGGTGGAACGCTGGTCTATGCAACCTGCTCCGTGCTGCCGGAAGAAAACAGCCAGCAAATCACGGCCTTCCTTAAACGTACGCCGGGCGCCGCGCTGCGCGATACGGGAACGCCTGAATCCCCGGGTCTGCAGAACCTACCAGGTGCTGAAGAGGGTGATGGCTTCTTTTACGCTAAGCTAATCAAAGAGTGATGTTGAGAACAGGTCACGAGATATGAAGATTATCATTCTGGGTGCAGGACAGGTGGGCGGAACGCTGGCGGAAAACCTGGTTGGCGAAAACAACGACATCACAATTGTTGATACCAACGGCGATCGTCTGCGTGTATTACAGGACAAGTTTGACCTGCGCGTGGTGCAGGGTCATGGTTCGCACCCACGTGTTCTTCGTGAGGCGGGCGCCGACGATGCCGACATGCTGGTTGCGGTAACCAGTTCTGACGAAACCAATATGGTGGCCTGTCAGGTGGCCTACTCGCTTTTCAACACGCCAAACCGAATTGCGCGTATTCGCTCTCCGGACTATGTTCGCGATGCTGAAAAACTGTTTAATTCCGAAGCGGTCCCCATTGACCACCTCATCGCGCCAGAACAGCTGGTTATCGACAATATCTATCGCCTGATCGAATATCCGGGTGCCTTGCAGGTGGTGAACTTTGCCGAGGGCAAAGTGAGCCTGGCAGTTGTTAAGGCCTATTATGGCGGACCATTAATCGGCAATGCGCTTTCCACCATGCGCGAGCACATGCCGCATATTGATACGCGCGTTGCAGCGATTTTCCGCCACGACAGGCCAATTCGCCCGCAAGGCTCCACGATTGTCGAAGCCGGTGATGAGGTCTTCTTTATTGCGGCCTCACAGCATATTCGTGCGGTGATGAGTGAACTTCAGCGTCTCGAAAAACCCTATAAACGCATTATGCTGGTCGGCGGTGGCAATATCGGTGCCGGTCTGGCACATCGGCTGGAAAAAGATTACAGCGTGAAGTTGATCGAGCGCGATCAACAGCGTGCTGCTGAACTGGCGGAAAAACTGCAAAATACGATTGTATTTTATGGTGATGCGTCGGATCAGGAGCTACTGGCTGAAGAGCATATTGATCAGGTTGATCTCTTTATTGCCGTCACCAACGATGACGAGGCGAATATAATGTCCGCCATGCTCGCGAAGCGCATGGGGGCAAAAAAAGTCATGGTGCTTATTCAGCGCAAGGCGTATGTCGATCTGGTTCAGGGTAGCGTTATTGATATTGCTATTTCCCCTCAGCAGGCGACAATTTCCGCGCTCCTGAGCCATGTTCGTAAAGCGGATATTGTCGGTGTGTCATCGCTCCGCCGTGGCGTAGCGGAAGCCATTGAAGCCGTTGCTCATGGAGATGAAACGACGTCGCGCGTCGTCGGCCGTTCGATCGACGAAATTAAACTGCCGCCAGGCACGATTATCGGCGCCGTTGTGCGCGGGAATGATGTCATGATTGCCAATGATAATTTACGAATTGAGCAAGGCGATCACGTTATTATGTTCCTTACCGATAAAAAGTTTATTACCGACGTCGAACGTTTATTCCAGCCAAGTCCATTCTTCCTTTAAAGAATTGGGTGCTCGAGAAAGAGCACCCTTACTTTATCCTTTTCATTTCTGTGCCTTTTATTTTTCATAATGTTTAATTATCCCGAATGGCAATTGGCTAATGATTTGTTAAACTTAAACTCGTCAGCTGGCACAAGGAGAGAACAATGAGTTTTATTAAAGAATTTCGCGAATTTGCGATGCGCGGGAACGTGGTGGATTTGGCAGTGGGTGTCATTATTGGTGCGGCATTCGGTAAGATTGTTTCATCATTAGTGGCCGACATTATCATGCCACCTTTAGGGTTGTTAATCGGCGGCATTGATTTCAAACAGTTCGCTTTCACGCTGCGTGAAGCGCAGGGTGATGTTCCGGCAGTAGTGATGCACTACGGCGTATTTATTCAGAACGTATTTGATTTTGTGATTGTCGCGTTTGCCATATTTATGGCCATCAAGCTGATCAACAGGCTCAACCGTAAAAAAGAAGAGCCAGCTGCAGCACCTGCGCCAACGAAAGAAGAAGTGCTGTTGAGTGAGATCCGCGATCTGTTAAAAGAGCAAAATAACCGCATCTAATCAACAGATAAAAGCAGGAAGGCCAGTGGTAAATAAGCGATTCGCTTGCTTGCCACTGGCCTCCCAGTTACCCCGTTTTTCATGTTTGTCTTTACGCAGATAACTTCCTTTCCCTTTTTTATTCTTCTCAACGCGCTGCCTGAATAACGGGTCGTGAAGTAACGCCTCAATGGCATTGTCCTTAATTTGTCCTTTCGTGTGCTGATAGCGGCTCATAATGTCTCCAGAGCAGGGTTTATGACGAAGCGAGTCTAGACCCGGTTGAACTAAAAATCAACAGCCCTGCGTTTCTCCACTCGCTCCCTGTTCAAGGGCTTCGAGAATTGAACAGTAAATGCTGCTGTGGGCCGTACCGCAGCAGGCATCATTAAGCCTTTGCAGAGAGCGCTGCATGGTTTGCAGTTCCTGTATACGCGCTTCAACTTCATCCAGCCGGGCCTGCACGATGCTTTTAGATTCCTGGCAGGTGTGATGTTCCGGATCGATGCGGATCGATAATAATTCGCGGATCGAATCCAGTGTAAAACCGAGCTGACGCGCATAACGAATGAACCGCAGGCGCTGCAGATCGTTATCGGTATAAAGGCGAAAGCCCCCTTCAGTCCGAACTTCATGATCGATCATCTGCTGCTTTTCGTAATATCGGATGGTATCCGGCGTGACATTCGCAAGCTTCGCAAGTTCACCGATACGGTACATAACTACTCCTCGTTTATTTTCTGCATCAATCTTTCACCGAATTCACCGCGCAAAAAATCAGTGTTCATACCAGCCTGGCGCAGCTTGAGTTCAAGCAGGGCGAGGCGGCGGCTAAATTCAGAATGTCGTGGATCGTCATAGCGGATCCCTTTGAGAAGATCGGCCAGTTCAACAGCCTCTCTGCGCTGTTCGAGCTCCGGGGGGAGACAGCCCGCATTTTTCAGTAAACGGTATCCAGCCCGTAGTTCAGGCGCGATGTGCGAGTCATCGTCAAGCGCAAGGGGTTCACCGCTCCCCGGGAGATCGTCGAATTCACCTTTTTTTTGGGCATCGCGAATATGGCGTTCTGCCCACTGGTCGAGCAACCACATTACCAGCTCCAGGGGATGAACAGAATTGATACAGACATTGTAGAGAAGTGGGGGTATCGCGGATATAAAAAAACCCGCCGGAGCGGGTTTTTTTACGTTACTGCAGATTACTCTGCAGCAGCTTCTGCTTTCTCTGAACGATCAACCAGCTCGATGTAAGCCATCGGCGCGTTGTCGCCTGCACGGAAACCACACTTCAGAATGCGAGTGTAACCACCGGCACGGCTCGCGAAACGCGGGCCCAGTTCGTTAAACAGTTTTGCCACGATCTCGTTATCACGAGTACGGGCGAATGCCAGACGACGATTAGCAACGCTGTCAGTCTTGGCAAGAGTAATCAGCGGCTCAACTACGCGACGCAGCTCTTTCGCTTTAGGCAGGGTCGTCTTGATGATCTCATGACGAACCAGTGAACCTGCCATGTTGCGGAACATAGCCTGGCGATGGCTGCTGTTGCGGTTCAGTTGACGACCACTCTTACGATGGCGCATGACCTTATCCTTCTCAGTAAAACCTTAACCTGTGATCCGGTTACTCGTCAGCAATGCTTGCCGGTGGCCAGTTTTCCAGGCGCATGCCCAGAGACAGACCACGTGAAGCCAGCACGTCTTTAATCTCAGTAAGAGATTTTTTACCCAGGTTCGGCGTTTTCAGCAACTCAACCTCGGTACGCTGTACCAGATCACCGATATAGTGGATAGCTTCTGCCTTAAGGCAGTTAGCAGAGCGGACAGTCAATTCGAGATCGTCAACAGGGCGCAGCAGGATCGGATCGAATTCTGGTTTCTCTTCTTTAACTTCCGGCTGACGTACATCACGTAAGTCAACGAAAGCTTCAAGTTGTTCTGCCAGGATGGTCGCCGCACGACGAATCGCCTCTTCAGGATCGATTGTGCCATTGGTTTCCATTTCGATGACCAGCTTGTCCAGGTCGGTACGCTGTTCTACACGCGCTGCTTCAACATTGTAGGCAATACGCTCTACAGGGCTATAGCATGCGTCGACCAGCAGACGGCCGATTGGGCGCTCATCTTCTTCCGAATGAATTCGGGCAGAAGCCGGCACATAACCACGACCGCGCTGAACTTTGATACGCATGCTAATAGCTGCGTTCTCATCGGTCAGGTGGCAGATCACGTGCTGCGGCTTGACGATTTCAACATCACCGTCGTGGGTGATGTCGGCTGCAGTCACAGGGCCAATGCCAGATTTATTCAGAGTAAGAATAACTTCATCTTTACCCTGAACTCTCACCGCCAGCCCTTTCAGGTTGAGCAGGATTTCAAGGATATCTTCCTGAACGCCTTCTTTGGTGCTGTACTCATGAAGTACACCATCAATCTCAACCTCGGTCACCGCGCAACCCGGCATCGATGAGAGCAGAATACGGCGCAGTGCGTTACCCAGAGTATGGCCAAAGCCACGCTCTAAAGGCTCAAGGGTCACCTTGGCGTGCGTCGAACTCACTTGCTCGATATCTACCAGGCGCGGTTTTAGAAACTCTGTCACAGAACCCTGCATTGTGTCCTCTCTTTGGTACTAAGCTTTACTTGGAGTAAAGCTCGACGATCAGGTGTTCGTTAATGTCCGCAGACAGATCAGAACGTTCTGGCTGACGCTTGAACGTACCTTCCATCTTGCCAGCATCAACTTCCAGCCAGGTTGGCTTTTCACGCTGCTCAGCCAGCTCCAGAGCGGCCTTCACGCGAGATTGCTTTTTCGCTTTCTCACGAATGCTAACAACGTCATTCGCTTTAACCTGATAAGAAGCGATGTTAACAACACGACCGTTTACCATGATTGCTTTGTGGCTAACCAGCTGACGTGATTCAGCACGAGTAGCGCCGAAGCCCATACGGTATACAACGTTGTCCAGACGACCTTCCAGCAGAGCCAGCAGGTTTTCACCTGTGTTGCCTTTCAGACGTGCTGCTTCTTTATAGTAGTTACGGAACTGACGCTCCAGCACACCGTACATACGGCGAACTTTTTGCTTTTCACGCAACTGCACACCATAGTCAGACAGACGCGGTTTACGCGCACCGTGCTGGCCAGGAGCTTGTTCAATTTTACACTTGGTATCGATCGCGCGAACGCCAGACTTAAGGAATAAGTCGGTGCCCTCACGACGGCTCAGCTTGAGCTTAGGACCCAAATATCTTGCCATTTTCTATCTCCAACTAACCTAAAAAACGGAGCGTTATACGCGACGTTTTTTCGGCGGACGACAACCGTTATGAGGGATCGGAGTCACATCAGTAATATTCGTGATGCGGAAACCAGCGGCGTTCAGAGCGCGAACAGTAGATTCACGACCCGGACCCGGACCTTTAACCATAACTTCCAGATTCTTGATGCCGTATTCTTTTACGGCTTCTGCGCAACGCTCTGCTGCAACCTGAGCTGCGAACGGAGTGGATTTGCGAGAACCACGGAAACCGGAACCACCGGCTGTTGCCCAACCCAATGCGTTACCCTGACGATCAGTAATAGTAACGATGGTGTTGTTGAAAGAAGCATGGATATGAGCCACGCCGTCAGAGACTTGTTTTCTTACACGTTTACGTGCACGAACTGGTGCCTTTGCCATTATTCAATCACCCCGATTATTTCTTGATCGGTTTGCGCGGACCCTTACGGGTACGTGCGTTGGTCTTAGTACGCTGACCGCGCACTGGCAGACCACGACGATGACGCAAACCGCGATAGCAACCAAGATCCATCAGGCGCTTGATGCTCATGCTGATTTCACGGCGCAGATCACCTTCAACGACAAATTTGGCAACTTCGTCACGCAGCGTGTCGATTTGTTCTTCAGACAGCTCACTGATCTTAACATCTTCAGCGATACCCGCTGCAGCCAGAATGGCTTTAGAACGGGTCTTGCCGACGCCGTAGATCGAAGTTAATGCGATCACAGCATGTTTCTGATCAGGAATGTTAATGCCTGCTATACGGGCCACTATGCACTCCTACTATTTAATATGTACGCACCATGCTGAAAAGCCCGTTTTCAGGATACTCAAATGGAAACGTACAGACATACAAAAGATTGGCTGGCTAATCTAGCCAGCTCAACCCAACTTTGCAAGAAAAATATGCGAAATAATCAGCCTTGGCGCTGTTTATGCTTCGGCTCGGCACTGCAAATCACACGGATGACACCATCACGCTTAACGATTTTGCAGTTACGGCATAATTTCTTGACGGAAGCACGAACTTTCATTTTTACTCTCCGTAACTTCTCAGGCGACCATTTAGCGGCCGTAGCCTTTCAGGTTCGCCTTCTTCAATGCAGACTCGTACTGACTGGACATCATCAGAGTTTGCACTTGAGCCATAAAGTCCATAATCACGACAACAACGATAAGCAGTGAGGTCCCACCGAAGTAGAACGGTACTTTCATTGCATCACGCATGAACTCCGGGATCAGGCAGATAAAAGTAATATAAAGCGCACCAACCAAAGTCAGGCGAGTCATTACTTTATCGATATACTTCGCCGTTTGCTCTCCCGGACGAATTCCTGGTACAAATGCACCGGACTTCTTCAGGTTATCTGCTGTTTCACGCGGGTTGAAGACCAACGCCGTGTAGAAGAAACAGAAGAAGATGATCGCAGACGCATAGAGTAACACATAAAGTGGTTGCCCAGGCTGCAAATACAGCGAAATTGTTGTCAGCCAGTTCCAACCAGTACCGCCCCCGAACCATGACGCGATGGTCGCCGGGAACAGAATAATACTGGAAGCGAAGATAGCCGGGATAACCCCCGCCATGTTCACTTTCAGCGGTAAATGTGTGCTCTGTGCAGCATAGACACGACGACCTTGCTGACGTTTAGCGTAGTTCACCACAATGCGGCGTTGACCACGTTCAACGAAGACAACAAAGAACGTCACTGCAAATACTAATACTGCAACCAACAGCAACAGGAGGAAGTGCAGGTCGCCTTGACGCGCTTGCTCGATAGTATGGGCGATGGCTGGCGGGAGGCCCGCGACAATACCGGCGAAGATAATGATTGAGATACCGTTACCGATACCACGCTCAGTAATCTGTTCGCCGAGCCACATCAGGAACATAGTCCCTGTGACCAGACTTACAACAGCGGTGAAGTAGAATGCAAAGCCCGGGTTTAACACCAGGCCCTGCATACCAGGCATATTCGGCAGACCGGTAGCAATACCGATCGACTGGAATATTGCCAGCACCAGAGTACCGTAACGGGTGTACTGACTAATCTTACGACGTCCAGACTCCCCTTCTTTCTTCAACTCTGCCAGGGCCGGATGAACGACCGTCAGCAGTTGGATAATAATAGATGCCGAAATGTACGGCATAATACCCAATGCAAAGATAGAAGCACGGCTGAGAGCACCACCAGAGAACATGTTGAACATTTCAATGATGGTGCCTCGCTGTTGCTCAAGCAGTTTGGCAAGTACAGCGGCATCGATACCAGGGATCGGAATAAAAGAGCCAATACGGAACACAATCAGCGCGCCGATAACAAACAGCAGTCTGCGTTTCAGCTCGCCAAATCCACCTTTGGCACTTTGAAAATCTAATCCCGGTTGCTTAGCCATCTGCTACTTATTCCTCAATTTTACCGCCAGCAGCTTCGATAGCAGCACGAGCACCTTTAGTAACACGCAGGCCACGAACAGTTACCGGAGTAGAAACTTCACCAGCCAGGATCACTTTCGCGAACTCGATCTGGATACCGATAATGTTTGCTGCTTTCAGCGTGTTCAGGTCTACAACGCCGCCTTCAACTTTCGCCAGGTCAGACAGACGGATTTCCGCTGTGATCGCTGCTTTGCGAGAGGTGAAGCCGAACTTCGGCAGACGACGGTACAGTGGCATCTGGCCACCCTCGAAACCGCGACGTACGCCACCGCCAGAACGAGAGTTCTGACCTTTGTGACCACGACCACCGGTTTTGCCGAGGCCAGAACCGATACCACGACCCAGGCGTTTACCCGCCTTTTTAGAGCCTTCGGCCGGAGACAGAGTATTTAAACGCATCTCTTACTCCTCAACTTTAACCATGAAGTAAACCGCGTTGACCATACCACGAACAGCGGGAGTATCCTCGCGCTCAACGGTATGACCAATACGACGCAGACCCAGGCCAAGCAGCGTTGCCTTGTGTTTCGGCAGACGACCGATTGCACTGCGGGTTTGAGTGATTTTAATAGTCTTTGCCATGGTCAATTACCCCAGAATTTCTTCAACGGATTTACCACGCTTGGCAGCGACCATTTCTGGAGAATTCATATTTTCCAGGCCATCAATAGTTGCACGAACCACGTTGATCGGGTTGGTGGAACCATATGCTTTGGCCAGAACGTTATGAACCCCAGCAACTTCCAGAACGGCGCGCATTGCACCACCGGCGATGATACCGGTACCTTCTGAAGCTGGCTGCATGAATACACGAGAACCCGTGTGAACACCTTTAACTGGGTGTTGCAGGGTACCGTTGTTCAGCGCGACGTTAATCATATTGCGACGGGCTTTTTCCATCGCTTTCTGGATCGCTGCTGGAACTTCACGCGCTTTACCGTAACCAAAACCAACGCGACCGTTACCATCGCCTACTACAGTCAGAGCTGTGAAGGAGAAAATACGACCACCTTTAACGGTTTTAGATACGCGGTTTACCGCGATCAGCTTTTCCTGCAGTTCGCCAGCCTGTTTTTCGATGTGAGCCATCTTACACCTCTACCTTAGAACTGAAGGCCAGCTTCACGGGCAGCATCTGCCAGTGCCTGGACACGACCATGATATTGGAACCCGGAACGGTCAAAGGAAACATTGCTGATGCCTTTTTCCAGAGCGCGTTCAGCAACAGCTTTACCTACAGCTGCAGCGGCGTCTTTGTTACCGGTGTACTTCAATTGTTCTGAGATAGCTTTTTCTACAGTAGAAGCAGCTACCAGAACTTCAGAACCGTTCGGTGCAATTACCTGTGCGTAAATATGACGCGGGGTACGATGTACCACCAGGCGAGTTGCACCCAGCTCTTTGAGCTTGCGGCGTGCGCGGGTCGCACGACGGATACGAGCAGATTTCTTATCCATAGTGTTACCTTACTTCTTCTTAGCCTCTTTGGTACGCACGACTTCGTCGGCGTAACGAACACCCTTGCCTTTGTAAGGCTCAGGACGACGGTAGGCGCGCAGATCTGCTGCAACCTGACCGATCAGCTGTTTATCAGCGCCTTTCAGCACGATTTCAGTTTGAGTCGGACATTCTGCAGTGATACCGGCCGGCAGCGGATGCTCAACAGGGTGTGAGAAGCCCAGAGACAGGCCTACTGCATTCCCTTTGATAGCTGCACGATAACCTACACCAACCAGCTGAAGCTTTTTAGTGAAGCCTTCGGTAACACCAACAACCATTGAGTTCAGCAGGGCACGCGCGGTACCAGCCTGAGCCCATCCATCCACGAAACCATCACGTGGACCGAAGGTCAGAGCGTTATCTGCATGTTTAACTTCAACAGCTTTGTTGAGGGTACGAGTCAGCTCGCCGTTTTTACCTTTGATCGTAATAACCTGACCGTCGATTTTTACATCAACGCCGGCAGGAATAACGACCGGTGCTTTAGCAACACGAGACATTCTTTCCTCCGATTAGGCTACGTAGCAGATAATTTCGCCACCAAGACCAGCCTGGCGCGCTGCACGATCAGTCATAACACCTTTAGAGGTAGAAACAACTGCGATACCAAGACCAGCCATAACTTTTGGCAGCTCATCTTTTTTCTTATAGATGCGCAGGCCTGGGCGGCTGACACGCTGAATGCTTTCTACAACAGCTTTACCCTGGAAATACTTAAGAGTAAGTTCCAGTTCCGGCTTGGTGTCGCCTTCAACTTTAAAATCTTCGATAAAACCTTCTTCCTTCAGCACGTTGGCAATTGCCACTTTCAGCTTGGCGGAAGGCATGGTGACCGCAACTTTGTTCGCGGCCTGACCGTTACGGATACGGGTCAGCATATCCGCGATCGGATCTTGCATGCTCATCTGTCTTTACTCCCGTGATTCAATTGGTAATTACCAGCTAGCCTTTTTCAAGCCTGGCACTTCACCGCGCATGGCGGCTTCACGCAGTTTGATACGGCTCAACCCAAACTTGCCCACATAACCATGTGGACGACCTGTTTGACGACAGCGGTTACGCTGACGAGACGGGCTGGAATCACGCGGCAGAGACTGCAGCTTGAGAACCGCATTCCAACGATCTTCGTCGGAAGCGTTCACATCAGAAATGATCGCTTTCAGTTCAGCGCGTTTAGCGAAGAATTTATCAGCTAAAGCTACGCGCTTTACTTCGCGTGCTTTCATTGATTGCTTAGCCATTCAGTAACCCTACCTTACTTGCGGAACGGGAAGTCAAAGGCAGCCAGCAGAGCACGGCCTTCTTCGTCAGATTTCGCAGTAGTGGTAATGGTAATATCCAAACCACGCACGCGGTCGACTTTATCGTAGTCGATTTCTGGGAAGATGATCTGCTCACGGACACCCATGCTGTAGTTACCACGACCGTCGAAAGACTTAGCGGACAAGCCACGGAAGTCACGGATACGTGGAACAGCAATAGTGATCAGGCGCTCAAAGAACTCCCACATGCGTTCGCCACGCAGAGTTACTTTACAGCCGATCGGATAGCCCTGACGGATTTTGAAGCCTGCAACAGATTTGCGTGCTTTGGTGATCAGCGGTTTTTGACCGGAGATTGCTGTCAGGTCAGCTGCTGCGTTATCCAGCAGTTTCTTGTCAGCGATCGCTTCACCAACACCCATGTTCAGGGTGATCTTCTCGACCCGAGGGACTTGCATGACAGAATTGTAGTTAAACTCAGTCATGAGTTTGTTAACTACTTCGTCTTTGTAGTAATCATGCAGTTTCGCCATCGTACTACTCCAAATTACTTGATAGTTTCGCTGTTAGACTTGAAGAAACGGACTTTTTTGCCGTCTTCGAATCTAAAGCCTACACGGTCAGCCTTGCCGGTAGCCGCATTGAAGATTGCAACGTTAGAAACCTGAATAGCAGCTTCTTTTTCAACGATGCCACCTGGTTGGTTCAGGGCCGGAACCGGCTTCTGATGTTTCTTAACCAGGTTGATACCTTCAACGACAAGTTTGCCGGAAGACAGAACATTTTTTACTTTACCGCGTTTACCTTTATCTTTACCGGTTAACACGATAACTTCGTCATCACGACGGATTTTCGCTGCCATGATTCGCTCCTTAGAGTACTTCTGGTGCCAGAGAGATAATTTTCATGAACTTCTCAGTACGAAGTTCACGAGTTACCGGCCCAAAGATACGCGTGCCGATAGGCTGCTCGCTGTTATTGTTTAAAATAACGCATGCATTACCATCGAAGCGAATGACAGAACCGTCAGGGCGACGAACACCCTTCTTGGTGCGCACCACTACCGCCTTCAGCACATCACCTTTTTTGACCTTACCACGTGGAATTGCTTCCTTGATGGTGATCTTGATGATGTCGCCTACGCCTGCGTAGCGACGGTGCGAGCCACCCAGAACCTTGATACACATTACGCGACGTGCACCGGAGTTGTCGGCGACGTTCAGCATAGTCTGTTCTTGGATCATTTTAGTGCTCCGCTAATGTCAACTACTACCTGAGACTCTAAAATCAGAGCCGTTAAAAAGCCCCATATCGAGGGCGCGGCATTATAACACCGCTTCTGCAATATGGGTAGAAAAAATAAACGGCTCATCGCTGAGCCGTTTATTCGTATTGAGAAGGCGTACTGTATTACAGAACCGCTTTCTCTACAACGCGAACCAGCGTCCAGGACTTAGTCTTGGACAGTGGACGGCATTCACGGATTTCAACCTTGTCGCCGATACCACATTCGTTGTTCTCGTCATGTACGTGCAGTTTGGTCGTACGCTTGATGAATTTACCGTAGATCGGGTGTTTCACAATACGTTCGATAGCTACAACAATGGATTTCTCCATTTTGTCGCTAACAACACGACCTTGCAGAGTACGGATTTTATCGGTCATTACGCACCCGCCTTCTGAGTCAGTAAAGTCTTAACGCGTGCAACATTGCGACGCACTTGCTTCAGCAGGTGAGTCTGTTGCAGCTGGCCACTTGCAGCCTGCATACGCAGGTTGAACTGCTCACGCAGCAGGTTCAGCAGCTCAGCGTTCAGCTCTTCAACGCTTTTTTCACGCAGCTCTTTTGCTTTCATTACATCACCGTCTTAGTTACAAAGGTGGTTTTGATAGGCAGTTTCGCTGCTGCCAGGCCGAAGGCTTCACGGGCCAGCTCTTCCGGAACACCGTCCATTTCATAAAGGACTTTGCCCGGTTGGATTAAGGCAACCCAGTACTCCACGTTACCTTTACCTTTACCCATACGAACTTCCAGTGGCTTCTCGGTGATCGGTTTGTCCGGGAATACACGGATCCAGATCTTACCTTGACGCTTAACTGCACGGGTCATTGCACGACGTGCTGCTTCGATCTGACGTGCAGTCAGACGACCACGGCCAACAGCTTTCAGACCGAAAGTGCCGAAGCTAACATCCGTACCCTGCGCCAGACCACGGTTGCGGCCTTTGTGCACTTTACGGAATTTTGTACGCTTTGGTTGTAACATCAGCGACGCTCCTTATTTACGGCCTTTACGCTGCTGCTTTTTAGGTTGAGCAGCCGGTTTTTCCGGTTGTTCAACAGCAGCCATACCACCCAGGATCTCACCTTTGAAGATCCATACCTTAACGCCGATTACACCGTAAGTGGTGTGCGCTTCAGAGGTGTTGTAGTCGATGTCAGCACGCAGAGTGTGCAGCGGTACGCGACCTTCACGGTACCATTCGGTACGTGCGATTTCCGCGCCGCCCAGACGACCGCTAACTTCAACTTTAATACCTTTAGCGCCCAGACGCATTGCGTTCTGTACAGCACGCTTCATAGCACGACGGAACATAACACGACGTTCCAGCTGTGAAGTGATGCTGTCAGCAACCAATTTAGCGTCCAGTTCAGGCTTACGAACTTCAGCGATATTGATCTGTGCAGGAACGCCAGCGATATCCGCTACGACCTTGCGCAGTTTTTCTACGTCTTCGCCTTTCTTACCGATAACGATGCCAGGACGAGCAGTGTGAATAGTCACACGGATGCTCTTCGCTGGACGCTCGATAACGATACGAGATACAGACGCTTTAGCCAGTTCCTTAGTCAGGTACTGACGTACTTTAAAATCGCTGTCCAGGTTGTCAGCGAATTCTTTGGTGTTCGCAAACCAGGTAGAGTTCCATGGTTTTACAATACCCAAGCGAATACCATTAGGATGTACTTTCTGACCCATTGCTAGTCTCCAGAGTCTCAGCGATCGGACACAACCACAGTAATGTGGCTGGTGCGCTTCAGGATGCGATCTGCACGACCTTTCGCACGCGGCATAATGCGCTTCATGCTTGGGCCTTCATCTACGAAAATTTTCGCGACTTTCAGATCGTCGATGTCAGCGCCATCGTTGTGTTCAGCGTTAGCAATGGCAGATTCCAGTACTTTCTTGACCAATACCGCAGCTTTCTTGTTGGTATAGGTCAGGATGTCCAGGGCCTGCGACACTTTCTTACCGCGAATCAGGTCAGCAACAAGGCGAACCTTCTGAGCAGAAGAACGAGCATGGCGATGTTGAGCTAAAGTTTCCATCTCTTCCTCCTACCTTATTTCTTCTTCGCTTTTTTATCAGCAGCGTGGCCGCGATAAGTACGAGTCGGTGCGAATTCACCCAGTTTGTGACCAACCATTTCGTCGGTAACAAAGACTGGAACGTGCTGACGACCATTATGGACAGCGATGGTCAAACCGATCATGTTAGGAAAGATCGTTGAACGACGGGACCAAGTGCGCAGGGGCTTCTTGTCTCCGCTTTCCACCGCTTTCTCTACCTTCTTCAGCAAGTGCAGGTCAATAAAAGGACCTTTCTTGAGAGAACGTGGCATGGCTTATCCTCTAAAATTATTTGCTACGGCGACGTACGATAAATTTATCAGTACGCTTGTTGCTGCGGGTCTTCTTACCTTTGGTCTGAACGCCCCACGGAGTTACCGGGTGCTTACCAAAGTTACGACCTTCACCACCACCATGTGGGTGGTCGACTGGGTTCATCGCAGTACCGCGAACGGTAGGACGAACACCACGCCAGCGTGCAGCACCTGCTTTACCCAGAACGCGCAGCATATGCTCAGCATTGCCAACTTCGCCCAGAGTAGCGCGGCAGTCTGCTTCGACTTTACGCATTTCACCAGAACGCAGACGCAGGGTGACATAAGCACCATCACGAGCAACGATCTGAACGTAAGTACCAGCGGAACGTGCCAGCTGACCGCCTTTACCTGGTTTCATTTCTACGTTATGAACGGTAGAACCAACCGGGATATTGCGCATCGGCAGGGTGTTGCCTGCTTTGATTGCAGCATCAACGCCAGACTGAATCTGGTCGCCAGCTTTCAGGCCTTTAGGGGCCAGGATGTAACGGCGTTCGCCGTCTTTGTACAGAACCAGCGCGATGTTCGCGGAACGGTTCGGATCGTACTCAAGACGTTCAACAACTGCTGGGATACCGTCTTTGTTGCGTTTGAAGTCAACAATACGATAAGCCTGCTTGTGGCCACCACCGATGTGACGAGTGGTGATACGGCCATTGTTGTTACGACCACCGGATTTGCTGTTTTTTTCCAGCAACGGAGCAAAAGGTTTGCCCTTGTGCAGCTCAGGGTTAACCACTTTAACTACGTGGCGACGACCCGGAGATGTCGGTTTACATTTAACAACTGCCATTGTATTACTCCTCCGACTTACTCAGCGCCGCCAACGAAGTCCAGATTCTGGCCTTCTTTCAGGGTGACGTAAGCTTTTTTCCAGTCGCTACGACGACCGATACGCTGTCCGTGACGTTTAACTTTCCCTTTAACTACCAGGGTGTTAACGACTTCGACTTCGACTTCAAACAGTTTCTGCACAGCAGCTTTGATCTCTGCTTTGGTCGCGTCTTTAGCAACTTTGAGAACGATGGTGTTTGTTTTTTCCATCGCAGTAGACGCTTTTTCAGAAACGTGCGGTGCGCGAAGCACCTTCAGCAGACGTTCTTCACGAATCATGCCAGCATCTCCTCAACTTGCTTAACAGCATCAGCAGTCATTACGACTTTGTCGAAGGCGATCAGGCTAACCGGGTCGATACCAGTCGCATCGCGTACGTCAACCTTGTGCAGGTTACGTGCGGCCAGGAACAGGTTCTCGTCCAGCTCACCGGTGATGATCAGCACATCTTCCAGAGCCATGTCTTTCAGTTTCTGTGCCAGCAGCTTAGTTTTAGGCGCTTCAACAGAGAACTTCTCGACAACGATCAGACGATCCTGACGTACCAGTTCGGACAGGATGCTTTTCAGCGCGCCGCGGTACATCTTTTTGTTAACTTTTTGACTGTGGTCCTGTGGACGCGCAGCGAAGGTCACGCCACCTGAACGCCAGATCGGGCTCTTGATAGAACCTGAACGCGCACGGCCGGTACCTTTCTGGCGCCATGGCTTTTTGCCAGAACCAGTTACTTCAGCACGAGTCTTCTGAGCACGAGTACCCTGACGAGCACCAGCTGCATAAGCAACAACAACCTGGTGAACCAGCGCTTCGTTGAAATCACGACCGAAGGTAGTTTCGGAAACAGTCAGCGCGCTCTGCGCGTCTTTCAATACTAATTCCATTGCTATCCCCTTACGCCTTCACAGCTGGTTTAACGATCAGGTCGCTACCGGTTGCACCCGGAACTGCACCTTTAACCAGCAGCAGGTTGCGCTCAGCGTCAACACGTACTACGTCCAGGCTCTGAACGGTCACACGTTCGTTACCCAGCTGACCTGCCATTTTCTTGCCTTTGAACACTTTGCCCGGAGTCTGGTTCTGACCGATAGAACCCGGAACGCGGTGAGACAAGGAGTTACCGTGGGTAGCGTCCTGGGTACGGAAGTTCCAGCGCTTAACGGTACCAGCAAAACCTTTACCTTTAGAGGTACCGGTTACGTCAACTTTTTTAACGTCAGCAAACAGCTCAACGCTAATGTCCTGACCTACGGTGAACTCTTCGCCTTCAGCAAGACGGAATTCCCACAGACCACGGCCAGCTTCTACGCCAGCTTTAGCGAAGTGACCCGCTTCTGGTTTGGTTACACGGTTAGCTTTTTTAGCACCAGTGGTCACCTGAACAGCGCGGTAGCCATCGTTAGCCAGATCTTTAACCTGGGTAACGCGGTTTGCTTCAACTTCGATTACGGTTACTGGGATTGAAACGCCATCTTCAGTGAAGATGCGGGTCATGCCCACTTTTTTACCGACTAAACCAATCATTGTATCAACCTCTCAATCGCTCGATGACCTGATTAACCCAGGCTGATCTGCACGTCTACACCGGCAGCCAGATCCAGACGCATCAGAGCATCAACGGTTTTCTCAGTTGGCTCAACGATGTCAACCAGACGCTTGTGAGTGCGGATTTCGTACTGATCACGCGCGTCTTTATTGACGTGCGGAGAGATCAGAACGGTGAAGCGCTCTTTGCGGGTCGGCAGCGGGATCGGACCACGGACTTGCGCACCAGTGCGCTTAGCAGTCTCGACGATTTCCGCGGTTGATTGATCGATCAGACGATGATCAAACGCTTTAAGGCGGATACGGATTCTTTGGTTCTGCATGAGACCAGAGCTCCAATTATTTTATAAACGAAAATGATTACTCCTCAAACCCATTACGATTGATGGGAGAGTGTAACCGTTCTTACGTAGCTCCCCAATTGGGAGCATTGTTGAGTAACAAAATGAGCTACTCTGGTTCTGATTGAACCCGCCGTCAATTACGACAAGCCCGCGCATTATACGTAAATCTGGACAAGACGCAAGTGCCGTTTAGAAATTAAGCGCCAGAGGCGCAGTGTTCGTATGGGCGCGCAACTTTTTACGCAATGTATCCCTTCTCAAGGCTTTGTCTCGAGCCCCTGCGCAAGTGTCGTTTTTATAGATTGCCGACCAGGTCGATTATAGCGAGGATGCGCTCAAACCCTTTTGAGGCCTTTTCCATGTTAACCACCCTCCCCTTTTTGCTGGTCTATTTTTCGCTGACTGCCTTTCTCGTCCGTGCAGATATTCGCTGCGGACTGCTTCCTGATAAATTTCTCTGCCCGTTGCTATGGGCGGGCCTGCTCTTTCAGCTCTGTGTCCAACCTGATTTTCTGCCGAGTGCAGTAGTGGGAGCGATGGCTGGATATGTCGGCTTTGCCGTTATTTACTGGGGATATCGGTTTATCTGCCGGCGTGAAGGGATGGGATACGGCGATGTAAAATACCTGGCGGCGCTTGGCGCGTGGCATGGCTGGTGCATGCTGCCTACGTTGGCGTTACTCGCTGCACTTATGGCGCTACTTAGCATTCTTGTGTTTTCGTTACTCACCGGCGATAAGGGAGCATTAAAAAACCCACTGCCTTTTGGGCCATTTCTGGCAGCAGCGGGTTTATGCGTAGGCTGGAAGACGGTGGTTACTCTTCCACTTTAATCTGCGACTGAAGGTAGTTCTGCAGACCGATTTTAGCAATCAGATCCAGCTCCGTTTCCAGCCAGTCAATATGACCTTCTTCATCGGCAAGGATCTGGATCATCATATCGCGACTAACGTAGTCATGTACGCTGTCGGCATAGGCAATGGCTTCACGGAGATCTTTGGCGCCTTCAAGTTCCAGCCTGAGGTCGGAACGCAGCATCTCTTCGACATCTTCTCCGATGCCCAGCTTTCCGAGATCCTGCAGGTTTGGAATGCCTTCAAGGAATAAAATACGCTCGATATATTTATCAGCGTGCTTCATTTCATCGATCGATTCATGGTACTCAACGTCGTTCAGACGTTTAATCCCCCAGTTTTTGAACATTCTCGCGTGAAGAAAGTACTGGTTAATTGCGACAAGCTCATTTCCCAATAATTTATTGAGATAACTTATGATTTTAACATCACCTTTCATTATATAGTCCCTCCGCTTCCACTCATTGAAGCGTAGATCGGGCTACAGGGATGTCAAAAAAAAGATGGGCGCTTACGCGATCTCTTTGTATTCCGGGATCTGCATCAATTCGTCCTGCATGATCTCTCGCGCAGCACGTACACATTTACCACATTGATTTCCCACCGGAACAAATTTGCGTAGCTGCTGAAATGACTGAGGCTGAAACTGACGAACGGCCTGACGTATTTTCTTGTCGCTTACACCATTACATAAACAAACGTACATAGAGACTCCCGTTCAAATTATGCGCAAAGTGTAAGTGAGAATGGTTATGATTACAATAGCACAAACGCCACAATACGGGGCGGGAGCAGGCAAAAAATGCGTAATTTTGTGACAGTACCTGAGCGGCAGAAAACAAAAAAGGACGCCGAAGCGTCCTTTTTTTATTCGGGGATAATTAATTAGCCCAGAACTTTAGCAACAACGCCCGCGCCAACGGTACGGCCGCCTTCACGGATTGCGAAACGCAGACCGTCGTCCATCGCGATTGGGTGGATCAGAGTCACAACCATCTTGATGTTGTCGCCTGGCATTACCATCTCAACGCCTTCTGGCAGTTCGATGGTACCG
>NZ_JAXQPQ010000017.1:0-29256 GCF_034427535.1 Enterobacter sp. A103 | reverse complement strand
CGGTACCATCGAACTGCCAGAAGGCGTTGAGATGGTAATGCCAGGCGACAACATCAAGATGGTTGTGACTCTGATCCACCCAATCGCGATGGACGACGGTCTGCGTTTCGCAATCCGTGAAGGTGGCCGTACCGTTGGCGCGGGCGTGGTTGCTAAAGTTCTCGGCTAATCGCTGATAACATTTGACGCAATGCGCATGAAAAGGGCATCATTTGATGCCCTTTTTGCACGCTTTCACATCAGAACCTGGCTCATCAGTGATTATTTTTGTCATAATCATTGCTGAGACAGGCTCTGCAGAGAGCGTATAATCCATAAAGGGATTAGCGTTTCGATTTGGCTCGCCTCGCAATCGCGGGGTGAAATTATTTGTAGAATTCTTCTGACAGGTTGGTTTATGAGTGCGAATACCGAAGCTCAAGGGAGCGGGCGCGGCCTGGAAGCGATGAAGTGGGTCGCTGTTGCCGTGCTGCTGATTGTGGCAATCGTTGGCAACTATCTTTATCGTGACATGATGCTGCCGCTCCGCGCGCTGGCAGTGGTGATTCTGATTGCTGCAGCGGGCGGTGTCGCGCTGTTGACGACTAAGGGTAAAGCAACCGTTGCTTTCGCTCGCGAAGCACGTACCGAAGTCCGCAAGGTCATTTGGCCGACTCGCCAGGAAACATTGCACACCACGCTGATCGTGGCTGCAGTGACTGCGGTAATGTCACTGATCCTGTGGGGACTGGATGGTATTCTGGTTCGCCTGGTTTCCTTTATTACTGGCCTGAGGTTCTAAGATGTCTGAAGCCCCTAAAAAGCGTTGGTACGTCGTTCAGGCGTTTTCCGGTTTTGAAGGCCGCGTAGCAACGTCGCTGCGTGAGCATATCAAATTACACAACATGGAAGAGTTATTTGGCGAAGTTATGGTTCCGACCGAAGAAGTGGTTGAGATCCGTGGCGGCCAACGTCGCAAAAGCGAGCGTAAATTCTTCCCGGGTTACGTGCTGGTTCAGATGGTGATGAACGACGCGAGCTGGCACCTGGTGCGCAGCGTACCGCGCGTGATGGGCTTTATCGGCGGCACGTCTGACCGTCCGGCGCCAATCAGCGACAAAGAAGTTGATGCGATTATGAACCGCCTGCAGCAGGTGGGTGATAAGCCGCGTCCGAAAACGCTGTTTGAACCGGGTGAAATGGTTCGTGTTAGCGACGGTCCGTTTGCTGACTTTAACGGTGTGGTTGAAGAAGTGGACTACGAGAAGTCCCGCCTGAAAGTTTCTGTTTCTATCTTCGGTCGTGCGACCCCGGTAGAACTGGACTTTGCGCAGGTCGAAAAAGCCTAAGCAGCGATCAAAAAAGCGGCGATTTAATCGTTGCACAGGGCGCGAGATTGGAATACAATTTCGCGCCTTTTGTTTTTATGGGCCCGGCCCGTAAAACGAATTTTATTCACGGGGAGCCTCCCTGAGGCGCTATCACCCAATCAGAGGATTTTACAATGGCTAAGAAAGTACAAGCCTACGTCAAGCTGCAGGTTGCAGCTGGTATGGCGAACCCAAGTCCACCAGTTGGTCCAGCTCTGGGTCAGCAGGGTGTGAACATCATGGAATTCTGTAAAGCGTTCAACGCCAAAACCGAATCCCTGGAAAAAGGTCTGCCAATCCCAGTCGTAATCACTGTTTACGCTGACCGTTCTTTCACTTTCGTTACCAAAACCCCTCCAGCAGCTGTTCTGCTGAAGAAAGCGGCTGGTATCAAGTCTGGTTCCGGTAAACCGAACAAAGACAAAGTGGGTAAAATTTCCCGCGCTCAGCTGCAGGAAATCGCGCAGACCAAAGCTGCCGACATGACTGGTGCCGACATTGAAGCGATGACTCGCTCAATCGAAGGTACTGCACGTTCCATGGGCCTGGTAGTGGAGGACTAAGAAATGGCTAAACTGACCAAGCGCATGTCCGTGATCCGTGACAAAGTTGATGCGACCAAACAGTACGACATCAACGAAGCTATCGCTCTGCTGAAAGAACTGGCAACTGCTAAGTTCGTTGAAAGCGTTGACGTTGCCGTTAACCTCGGCATCGACGCGCGTAAATCCGATCAGAACGTTCGTGGCGCAACTGTACTGCCACACGGTACTGGCCGTTCCGTTCGCGTAGCTGTATTTGCTCAGGGTGCAAACGCTGAAGCTGCTAAAGCTGCCGGCGCTGAACTGGTAGGTATGGAAGATCTGGCTGATCAGATCAAGAAAGGCGAAATGAACTTTGACGTTGTTATTGCTTCTCCAGATGCAATGCGCGTTGTTGGCCAGCTGGGCCAGGTTCTGGGTCCACGCGGCCTGATGCCTAACCCGAAAGTCGGTACTGTAACTCCTAACGTTGCTGAAGCGGTTAAGAACGCTAAAGCAGGTCAGGTTCGTTATCGTAACGACAAAAACGGCATCATCCACACCACCATCGGTAAAGTGGACTTTGACGCTGACAAACTGAAAGAAAACCTGGAAGCTCTGCTGGTTGCGCTGAAAAAAGCAAAACCAACTCAGGCGAAAGGCGTGTACATCAAGAAAGTTAGCATCTCCACCACCATGGGTGCAGGTGTTGCAGTTGACCAGGCTGGCCTGAGCGCTGCTGCAAACTAATGCCTTTACGTGGGCGGTGATTTTGTCTACAATCTTACCCCCACGTTTGCTAACGAAAGTTAGCGGCTAAAAGATTTGTTCGTTGGAGCCTGGCCTAATCCAGGCCTCCGTCGAAGACCGCAGGTGTTTCGCAAGAGACTTAATCCCCTGCGTAGACGGTGACAGAACGCTAAGATTATTTTTGGATACTCTGGCTTGTTTCTGCTCACCGTATTAAGACGCTCTTTCCGTTTGGGAGAGTGAAGTGAGTTCCGGAACATGAGTTCCGGCAAACATCCAGGAGCAAAGCTAATGGCTTTAAATCTTCAAGACAAACAAGCGATTGTTGCTGAAGTCAGCGAAGTAGCCAAAGGCGCGCTGTCTGCAGTAGTTGCGGATTCCCGTGGCGTTACTGTAGACAAAATGACTGAACTGCGTAAAGCAGGTCGTGAAGCTGGCGTATACATGCGTGTTGTTCGTAACACCCTGCTGCGTCGCGTAGTTGAAGGTACTCAGTTCGAGTGCCTGAAAGACACGTTTGTTGGTCCGACCCTGATTGCATACTCTATGGAACACCCGGGCGCTGCTGCTCGTCTGTTCAAAGAGTTCGCGAAAGCGAATGCAAAATTTGAGGTCAAAGCTGCAGCCTTTGAAGGTGAGTTGATCCCGGCATCGCAAATCGATCGCCTGGCAACCCTGCCGACCTACGAAGAAGCAATTGCACGCCTGATGGCAACCATGAAAGAAGCTTCGGCTGGCAAACTGGTTCGCACTCTGGCTGCTGTTCGCGATGCGAAAGAAGCTGCTTAATCGCAGTTATCTTTATAAAGCATTTGCTTACGTATAAACTTATTCTGATTTTCAGGAACAATTTAAATGTCTATCACTAAAGATCAAATCATTGAAGCAGTTGCAGCTATGTCCGTAATGGACGTTGTAGAACTGATTTCTGCAATGGAAGAAAAATTCGGTGTTTCTGCTGCTGCTGCTGTAGCTGTAGCTGCGGGCCCGGCTGAAGCTGCTGAAGAAAAAACTGAATTCGACGTAATTCTGAAAGCTGCTGGCGCTAACAAAGTTGCTGTTATCAAAGCAGTACGTGGCGCAACTGGCCTGGGTCTGAAAGAAGCTAAAGACCTGGTAGAATCTGCTCCAGCTGCGCTGAAAGAAGGCGTGAGCAAAGACGACGCAGAAGCACTGAAAAAATCTCTGGAAGAAGCTGGCGCTGAAGTTGAAGTTAAATAAGCCAACTTTTCTGGTTGCAGCCTGAGTAATTAGGCTGATGGCTGGTGACTTTTTAGTCACCAGCCTTTTTGCGCTGTAAGGCATCAGTAGCATTTCACACTGTTTGACTGCTGATTGTCCTGACAATGCATGTTTCTATCGACGACTTAATATATTGCGACAGGGTGCTCGCTCTGTGTAAATCGCGACGAAATGATTTAAGCGTGATAGCAACAGGTATTGCGGAAAGTATTCAATTTTCCGGTCCACAAAATGGTGTTGCACAAACTGTCCCTTCGTCGGACAGATGGGTCGACTTGTCAGCGAGCTGAGGAACCCTATGGTTTACTCCTATACCGAGAAAAAACGTATTCGTAAGGATTTTGGTAAACGTCCACAAGTTCTGGACATTCCATATCTCCTTTCTATCCAGCTTGACTCGTTCCAGAAGTTTATCGAGCAAGATCCTGAAGGGCAGTACGGTCTGGAAGCAGCCTTCCGCTCCGTGTTCCCGATTCAGAGCTACAGCGGTAACTCCGAGCTGCAGTACGTCAGCTACCGCCTTGGCGAACCGGTGTTTGACGTTCAGGAATGTCAGATCCGTGGCGTGACCTATTCCGCACCGCTGCGCGTAAAACTGCGTCTGGTGATCTACGAGCGCGAAGCGCCGGAAGGCACCGTAAAAGACATTAAAGAACAAGAAGTCTACATGGGTGAAATTCCACTCATGACAGACAACGGTACTTTCGTTATCAACGGTACTGAGCGTGTTATCGTTTCCCAGCTGCACCGTAGCCCGGGCGTCTTCTTCGACAGCGATAAAGGTAAAACACACTCTTCCGGTAAAGTACTGTATAACGCACGCATCATTCCTTACCGTGGTTCATGGCTGGACTTCGAGTTCGATCCGAAAGACAACCTGTTTGTCCGTATCGACCGTCGTCGTAAGCTGCCTGCAACCATCATTCTGCGTGCGCTGCAATACACCACTGAACAGATCCTGGACCTGTTCTTTGAGAAAGTGATCTTTGAAATCCGCGACAACAAGCTGCAGATGGAGCTGGTGCCGGAACGTCTGCGTGGCGAGACCGCGTCGTTCGACATCGAAGCCGACGGCAAAGTGTATGTGGAAAAAGGTCGTCGTATCACCGCGCGCCACATCCGCCAGCTGGAAAAAGATGATATCAAACTCATCGAAGTTCCGGTTGAGTACATTGCAGGAAAAGTAGCCGCGAAAGATTACGTTGACGAGTCAACGGGTGAGCTGATCTGCCCAGCGAACATGGAGCTGAGCCTGGATCTGCTGGCTAAGCTGAGCCAGTCTGGCCACAAACGTATCGAAACGCTGTTCACCAACGATCTGGACCACGGCGCGTATATCTCTGAGACTATTCGCGTCGACCCAACCACCGATCGTCTGAGCGCGCTGGTCGAAATCTACCGCATGATGCGTCCTGGTGAGCCACCAACTCGCGAAGCGGCGGAAAGCCTGTTCGAGAACCTGTTCTTCTCCGAAGACCGCTACGATCTGTCCGCGGTTGGTCGTATGAAGTTCAACCGTTCTCTGCTGCGCGACGAAATCGAAGGTTCCGGTATCCTGAGCAAAGACGACATCATCGAAGTGATGAAGAAGCTCATCGATATCCGTAACGGTAAAGGCGAAGTGGACGATATCGACCACCTCGGCAACCGTCGTATCCGTTCCGTAGGCGAAATGGCGGAAAACCAATTCCGCGTTGGCCTGGTACGTGTAGAGCGTGCGGTGAAAGAGCGTCTGTCTCTGGGCGATCTGGATACCCTGATGCCTCAGGATATGATCAACGCCAAGCCGATTTCTGCAGCAGTGAAAGAGTTCTTCGGTTCAAGCCAGCTGTCTCAGTTCATGGACCAGAACAACCCGCTGTCTGAGATTACGCACAAACGTCGTATCTCTGCACTCGGCCCAGGCGGTCTGACCCGTGAACGCGCAGGCTTTGAAGTTCGAGACGTACACCCGACGCACTACGGTCGCGTATGTCCAATCGAAACGCCTGAAGGTCCAAACATCGGTCTGATCAACTCCCTGTCCGTGTACGCACAGACTAACGAATACGGTTTCCTCGAGACCCCGTACCGTAAAGTGACCGACGGTGTTGTAACCGACGAAATTCACTACCTGTCTGCTATCGAAGAAGGCAACTACGTTATCGCTCAGGCGAACTCCAACCTGGATGACGAAGGCCACTTTGTAGAAGATCTGGTTACCTGCCGTAGCAAAGGCGAATCCAGCTTGTTCAGCCGCGACCAGGTTGACTACATGGACGTATCCACCCAGCAGGTGGTATCCGTCGGTGCGTCCCTGATCCCGTTCCTGGAACACGATGACGCCAACCGTGCATTGATGGGTGCGAACATGCAACGTCAGGCCGTTCCAACTCTGCGCGCTGATAAGCCGCTGGTTGGTACCGGTATGGAACGTGCTGTTGCCGTTGACTCCGGTGTTACTGCAGTTGCTAAACGTGGCGGTACTGTTCAGTACGTCGATGCATCCCGTATCGTTATCAAAGTTAACGAAGACGAGATGTATCCGGGCGAAGCTGGTATCGACATTTATAACCTGACCAAATACACCCGTTCTAACCAGAACACCTGTATCAACCAGATGCCTTGCGTATCTCTGGGTGAGCCAGTTGAGCGCGGCGACGTGCTGGCAGACGGTCCGTCCACCGACCTCGGTGAACTGGCGCTCGGTCAGAACATGCGCGTAGCGTTCATGCCGTGGAACGGTTACAACTTCGAAGACTCCATCCTCGTCTCCGAGCGTGTGGTTCAGGAAGATCGTTTCACCACCATCCACATTCAGGAACTGGCATGTGTGTCCCGTGACACCAAGCTGGGGCCAGAAGAGATCACCGCTGACATCCCTAACGTGGGTGAAGCTGCGCTCTCCAAACTGGATGAATCCGGTATCGTTTACATCGGTGCGGAAGTGACCGGCGGCGACATTCTGGTTGGTAAGGTTACACCGAAAGGTGAAACCCAGCTGACGCCAGAAGAGAAACTGCTGCGTGCAATCTTCGGTGAGAAAGCGTCTGACGTTAAAGACTCTTCTCTGCGCGTACCAAACGGTGTTTCCGGTACGGTTATCGACGTTCAGGTCTTCACCCGTGACGGCGTTGAGAAAGATAAGCGTGCGCTGGAAATCGAAGAGATGCAGCTCAAACAGGCTAAGAAAGACCTGTCTGAAGAACTGCAGATCCTCGAAGCGGGTCTGTTCAGCCGTATCTATGCGGTGCTGGTTGCCGGTGGCGTTGAAGCTGAGAAGCTCGACAAACTGCCACGCGATCGCTGGCTGGAACTGGGCCTGACCGACGAAGAGAAACAAAATCAGCTGGAACAGCTGGCTGAGCAGTATGACGAACTGAAACACGAGTTCGAGAAAAAACTCGAAGCGAAACGCCGCAAAATCACTCAGGGCGACGATCTGGCACCAGGCGTGCTGAAGATTGTTAAGGTGTATCTGGCCGTTAAGCGTCAGATCCAGCCTGGTGATAAGATGGCAGGTCGTCACGGTAACAAGGGTGTTATCTCTAAGATCAACCCGATCGAAGATATGCCGCACGATGCTAACGGTACGCCGGTAGATATCGTACTGAACCCGCTGGGCGTACCGTCTCGTATGAACATCGGTCAGATCCTGGAAACTCACCTGGGTATGGCTGCGAAAGGTATTGGCGACAAGATTAACGCCATGCTGAAGCAGCAGGAAGAAGTCGCGAAACTGCGTGAATTCATCCAGCGTGCCTACGATCTGGGTACCGACGTGCGTCAGAAAGTCGACCTGAATACCTTCAGCGATGAAGAAGTGCTGCGTCTGGCTGAGAACCTGAAAAAAGGTATGCCAATCGCAACGCCGGTCTTCGATGGTGCGAAAGAAGCTGAAATTAAAGAGCTGCTGCAACTGGGTGGTCTGCCAACGTCTGGTCAGATTACGCTGTTTGACGGCCGTACCGGTGAACAGTTCGAGCGTCCGGTAACCGTAGGTTACATGTACATGCTGAAACTGAACCACCTGGTCGACGACAAGATGCACGCTCGTTCTACCGGTTCTTACAGCCTGGTTACTCAGCAGCCGCTGGGTGGTAAGGCGCAGTTCGGTGGTCAGCGCTTCGGGGAGATGGAAGTGTGGGCGCTGGAAGCATACGGCGCGGCATACACCCTGCAGGAAATGCTCACCGTTAAGTCTGATGACGTGAACGGTCGTACCAAGATGTATAAAAACATCGTGGACGGCAACCATCAGATGGAGCCGGGCATGCCAGAATCCTTCAACGTACTGTTGAAAGAGATTCGTTCGCTGGGTATCAACATCGAACTGGAAGACGAGTAATTCTCGCTCAAACAGGTCACTGGTGCCGGGTTAACCCCCGGCACCAGATTGTGCTAACTCCGACGGGAGCAAATCCGTGAAAGATTTATTAAAGTTTCTGAAAGCGCAGACTAAAACCGAAGAGTTTGATGCGATCAAAATTGCTCTGGCTTCGCCAGACATGATCCGTTCATGGTCATTCGGTGAAGTTAAAAAGCCGGAAACCATCAACTACCGTACGTTCAAACCTGAGCGTGACGGCCTTTTCTGTGCGCGTATTTTCGGGCCAGTAAAAGATTACGAGTGCCTGTGCGGTAAGTACAAGCGCCTGAAACACCGTGGTGTGATCTGTGAGAAGTGCGGCGTTGAAGTGACCCAGACCAAAGTGCGTCGTGAGCGCATGGGCCACATCGAGCTGGCGTCTCCGACCGCTCACATCTGGTTCCTGAAATCTCTGCCGTCCCGTATCGGTCTGCTGCTGGATATGCCGCTGCGCGATATCGAACGCGTTCTGTACTTCGAATCTTATGTGGTTATCGAAGGCGGGATGACGAACCTGGAACGTCATCAGATCCTGACTGAAGAGCAGTATCTGGACGCGCTGGAAGAGTTCGGTGACGAATTCGATGCGAAGATGGGTGCGGAAGCTATTCAGGCCCTGCTGAAGAGCATGGATCTGGAGCAAGAGTGCGAGCAGCTGCGTGAAGAGCTGAACGAAACCAACTCCGAAACCAAACGTAAAAAGCTGACCAAGCGTATCAAACTGCTGGAAGCGTTCGTTCAGTCTGGTAACAAACCAGAGTGGATGATCCTGACCGTTCTGCCGGTTCTGCCGCCAGATCTGCGTCCACTGGTTCCGCTGGATGGTGGTCGTTTCGCAACGTCCGATCTGAACGATCTGTATCGTCGCGTTATCAACCGTAACAACCGTCTGAAACGTCTGCTGGATCTGGCTGCGCCGGACATCATCGTACGCAACGAAAAACGTATGCTGCAGGAAGCGGTTGACGCCCTGCTGGATAACGGCCGTCGCGGTCGTGCGATCACCGGTTCTAACAAACGTCCTCTGAAATCTTTGGCCGACATGATCAAAGGTAAACAGGGTCGTTTCCGTCAGAACCTGCTCGGTAAGCGTGTTGACTACTCCGGTCGTTCTGTAATCACCGTAGGTCCATACCTGCGTCTGCATCAGTGCGGTCTGCCGAAGAAAATGGCACTGGAGCTGTTCAAACCGTTCATCTACGGCAAGCTGGAACTGCGTGGCCTGGCCACCACCATCAAAGCCGCTAAGAAAATGGTTGAGCGTGAAGAAGCTGTCGTTTGGGATATCCTGGACGAAGTTATCCGCGAACACCCGGTACTGCTGAACCGTGCACCAACTCTGCACCGTTTGGGTATCCAGGCATTTGAGCCAGTCCTGATCGAAGGTAAAGCTATCCAGCTGCACCCGCTGGTTTGTGCGGCATATAACGCCGACTTCGATGGTGACCAGATGGCTGTTCACGTACCGCTGACGCTGGAAGCCCAGCTCGAAGCGCGTGCGCTGATGATGTCTACCAACAACATCCTGTCCCCAGCGAACGGTGAACCTATCATCGTTCCTTCTCAGGACGTTGTATTGGGTCTGTACTACATGACCCGTGACTGTGTTAACGCCAAAGGCGAAGGCATGGTGCTGACTGGCCCGAAAGAAGCTGAGCGTATTTATCGCGCTGGCCTGGCCTCTCTGCATGCGCGCGTTAAAGTGCGTATCACCGAATACGAAAAAGATGAAAACGGCGAATTCGTTGCGAAAACCAGCCTGAAAGACACGACCGTTGGCCGTGCTATTCTGTGGATGATCGTACCGAAAGGTCTGCCTTTCTCCATCGTCAACCAGGCGCTGGGCAAGAAAGCGATCTCCAAAATGCTGAACACCTGTTACCGCATTCTGGGTCTGAAGCCGACCGTTATCTTCGCTGACCAGACAATGTATACCGGCTTTGCTTATGCAGCGCGTTCAGGTGCATCTGTTGGTATCGATGACATGGTCATCCCAGAGAAGAAACACGAGATCATCTCTGAAGCGGAAGCCGAAGTTGCTGAGATCCAGGAGCAGTTCCAGTCTGGTCTGGTTACCGCGGGCGAACGCTATAACAAAGTTATCGATATCTGGGCAGCGGCGAACGATCGTGTATCCAAAGCGATGATGGATAACCTGCAGACCGAAACTGTGATTAACCGTGACGGCGTAGAAGAGCAGCAGGTTTCCTTCAACAGCATCTACATGATGGCCGACTCCGGTGCGCGTGGTTCCGCAGCACAGATTCGTCAGCTGGCAGGTATGCGTGGTCTGATGGCGAAGCCAGATGGCTCCATCATCGAAACGCCAATCACCGCGAACTTCCGTGAAGGTCTGAACGTACTCCAGTACTTCATCTCCACCCACGGTGCTCGTAAGGGTCTGGCGGATACCGCACTGAAAACAGCGAACTCCGGTTATCTGACGCGTCGTCTGGTTGACGTTGCTCAGGATCTGGTTGTGACCGAAGACGATTGTGGCACCCTCGAAGGTATCACCATGACCCCGGTTATCGAGGGTGGTGATGTTAAAGAGCCACTGCGCGATCGCGTTCTGGGTCGTGTAACCGCGGAAGACATTCTGAAGCCGGGTACTGCAGACATTCTGGTTCCACGCAACACGCTGCTGCACGAGCACTGGTGTGACCTGCTGGAAGCGAACTCTGTTGACTCCGTGAAAGTACGTTCCGTTGTATCCTGTGACACCGACTTTGGTGTATGTGCGCACTGCTACGGTCGTGACCTGGCGCGTGGCCACATCATCAACAAAGGTGAAGCAATCGGCGTTATCGCGGCACAGTCCATCGGTGAGCCGGGTACACAGCTGACGATGCGTACGTTCCACATCGGTGGTGCGGCATCACGTGCGGCTGCTGAATCCAGCATCCAGGTGAAAAACAAAGGTAGCATCAAGCTCAGCAACGCGAAGTCTGTTGTTAACTCCGCTGGCAAGCTGGTTGTGACCTCTCGTAACACCGAGCTGAAGCTGATCGACGAATTCGGTCGTACCAAAGAGAGCTATAAAGTGCCTTACGGTGCGGTTATGGCGAAAGGTGATGGCGAGCAGGTTGCTGGCGGTGAAACCGTTGCAAACTGGGATCCACACACCATGCCGGTTATCACCGAAGTAAGTGGTTTCATCCGCTTCACTGACATGATCGACGGCCAGACCATTACTCGTCAGACCGACGAGCTGACCGGTCTGTCTTCTCTGGTGGTTCTGGATTCTGCTGAACGTACTACCGGTGGTAAAGATCTGCGTCCTGCACTGAAAATCGTTGATGCTCAGGGTAACGACGTTCTGATCCCGGGTACCGACATGCCTGCGCAGTACTTCCTGCCGGGTAAAGCGATCGTTCAGCTGGAAGATGGCATTCAGATCGGTGCGGGTGATGCTCTGGCACGTATTCCACAGGAATCCAGCGGTACCAAGGATATCACCGGTGGTCTGCCACGCGTTGCGGACCTGTTCGAAGCACGTCGTCCGAAAGAGCCTGCAATCCTGGCTGAAATCAGCGGTATCATCTCCTTCGGTAAAGAGACCAAAGGGAAACGCCGTCTGGTTATCACTCCAGTAGATGGCAGCGAACCGTACGAAGAGATGATTCCTAAGTGGCGTCAGCTCAACGTGTTCGAAGGTGAACGTGTAGAACGTGGTGACGTGGTTTCCGATGGTCCAGAAGCTCCGCACGACATTCTGCGTCTTCGTGGCGTCCACGCGGTAACGCGTTACATCACCAACGAAGTACAGGACGTTTACCGTCTGCAGGGCGTTAAGATTAACGATAAGCACATCGAAGTTATCGTTCGTCAGATGCTGCGTAAAGCAACCATCGAAAACGCAGGCAGCTCCGATTTCCTGGAAGGCGAGCAGGTTGAATACTCACGCGTCAAGATCGCTAACCGCGAACTGGAAGCGAACGGCAAAATCGGTGCGACCTTCTCGCGCGATCTGCTGGGTATCACCAAAGCGTCTCTGGCAACCGAGTCCTTCATCTCTGCAGCATCGTTCCAGGAAACGACTCGTGTCCTGACCGAAGCCGCTGTTGCAGGTAAACGTGATGAACTGCGCGGTCTGAAAGAGAACGTCATCGTGGGTCGTCTGATCCCGGCGGGTACCGGTTATGCGTACCACCAGGATCGTATGCGTCGTCGTGCTGCGGGCGAACTGCCAGCTGCACCGCAGGTAACTGCTGAAGATGCATCCGCGAGCCTGGCAGAACTGCTGAACGCAGGTCTGGGCGGTTCCNTCGTCGTGCTGCGGGCGAACTGCCAGCTGCACCGCAGGTAACTGCTGAAGATGCATCCGCGAGCCTGGCAGAACTGCTGAACGCAGGTCTGGGCGGTTCCGACAACGAGTAATCGTTGATGCCCGGTGATGAGCATTACCGGGCATGTGCCTCGTAGGTCGGGTAAGCTCAGTGCCACCCGACAATAAAAAACCCGCCTCGGCGGGTTTTTTTACATCTGTAGGTTATCAGTTCACCAACGGGATCCGACGATAAAGCTCAATCATATCGCCCGCCAGATCCTGAATGACCATCGCGTTCATCAGGTGATCCTGAGAGTGGACGGTGATCAGGTTAACCGGAAGCTTCCCGGTCCCTTCGTCAAAACCGATAAGCTGCGTCTGGATCGTGTGCGCATGCTTCACATATTCGCGCGACTCTTCCATCGCTTTTTCTGCTTCGTCAAACTCACCTTTACGCGCCATCTGTAGCGCCGTCAGGGCCGCACTGCGCGCCGCGCCTGCGTTGACCAGCAGTTCCATTATCGTAGTTTCTAAGTCTTCCATTATGACTCCAGAAGTTTGAGCGCTTTTTCCAGGACGGCATCGCCTTTCATCATGCCGTAATCCATCATGTCGATCACCGCGACCTTTTTACCCAGCGGCTCGGCCTGCGCCTGAAGTTTAGCCTGCTCGTATTTAACCTGTGGCCCCAGCAATACGATGTCGGCCGTCGCGATGTTGTCTTTAAACTCCGCAACCGGAACGGCTTTAATGGTGACTTCAACCCCTTTTTTCTGCGCGGCGTCTTTCATACGTTGAACCAGCATGCTGGTTGACATTCCCGCTGCACAGCATAAAACGATGTTCTTCATAATCAGCCTCGATCTACATGTGTTTATTGATAATTATCCCGTGCAGAGCGCTTCAACAACCGGTTTACCGCGATTGTGTGTCAGGCATCACAAAGAAACCGGCGATTTTCTGAAACCGGTTACAATTTTGCATTGTCGGGTACCCGGCCCGTTGAAACGGGCAGGGTGAAAGAGGGAGGATTAGCTGATGGACGTTCGATTGATGCGGTTTTTGCCCTGCTGTTTGGCGCTGTAGAGGGCGCTATCAACGCTTCCGACAAATTGCTCCAGCGGTTCAAAATGCCACTCCCCAAGACCGCCGCTGAACGTAACCCGCAGGTTTTCTTCTCGCCAGACGCGTTTTTCAACTGCGGTACGCCAGGCTTCCAGCAATGAGAGCGCAGACGTCATCTGCTCAGCCTGGAAGATTACCGCGAACTCTTCTCCACCGTACCGGTAAATCGAGACGTGATGTGGCTGCATAATCTGGATCCCTTCGCGGGCCACGTTGCGCAGAACGATATCACCGGTCAGGTGGCCCAGCGTGTCGTTAATCGACTTGAAGTTATCAATGTCCACCAGCGCCATCGCGAAAGGCTGCTGGGCATTCAGCAGCTCCGCGATATCGCTATCGAACGCGCGGCGGTTTTTACAGCCCGTCAGCGCATCGTGAGTCGCCTGGCGCACATAGGCCATCTCACGCTCTTTATTGGACTGGATAGTGTGGCTCAGCATCGCTTCCAGGCGCGGCGCCTCGCTGACGTCGCCGGTTTTAATGGCATTGATAATGTGCATCAGCACGGTACGCGAGGCGTGACGGAGGTATAAGCCGAAGAGGATGATGATGATTGCCGCCAGCGCAAACCCCCAGCCAACAATCGTCGTTTCGTGGCGGGTGATATCGGTGAGCGTCTCGCCAGAGACCCGGTAGATGACAAACCAGTCCGGATTGGTAAACGAGTAGTAGTAGTACCAGGCGTTGCTTTTCTTATCGTAAAGGTGGCCTTCGCCGCTGGTCATTTTGTCCATCAGCGCTTCGCTCACGTAGTGTTTGAAGAGCGCGCCTGTATCCGGGTGAAGCACAACGGCGCCGTCGCGTTCAACGACGAAGAATTCTCCCTGGACGGGCGCCACCATCTGACGCAGGGTGAAGCCCATTGACGTCAAATCGAGATGAAACGCGATCGTTCCCTTCAGTCTGCCTTCGGGTGAAATCAAGGGCTTATAAAGTGTGACCGTCGGATGGCCGGTGAAGTAGTCCATGTACGGGCGAGTATAGTGGCTGAAGATACTGGCTTCGGCCTGAGCGATAAACCACGGCCGCGTCCGGGGATCGAAGGTTTTACTCTTCTCCGTGGGGAGCACTTCCGGCGCGCGGAGATAATGCCCCTGCGTGTCCGCCAGCGAGATGGAGGACACGGTCGGCATCAGGTTTTGCAAATGCATCATCATCTGAAGCCCCTGCGTCGGGTTGACGTTGAGCGTCTCGTTTAGCCTGTCGTCGCGGGCAAAGTAAATCGCGGAACGGCCCAGGATATAGTCGTTTTCACGCAGGATAGATTCGGTATAGTTCACCGCCAGGTTGTGCGTGAAATTGCTGTTGATCTTATGATAATCCTCAAGAAAATCCTTTCGTTGCGAAAGCGTCACCGCGATCGCGATCACCGCAAAACTGCAGAGGATCCCCGCGAAGCTGAGCATGATTGGCCGGGTAAAAGAGAGCTTTTTGCTGTGAAGTGCCATGAGCTGTACATCGTTCCTGATGGTGAATACTTTTCGTCTGCCGATATCCTCTCAGCATAGTCGCTGTCCTGCGGTTAGCGGTGAATTATACGGCACACGATTTCTGGCGGGATGATTTATCTTAAGAACCATTAAGAAAATACTTATTCAACCTGCTGGCGGCCGTGTGCGCAATGAACCAGAGGCAGGGCGAAACGAGGAAGAAGCTTTTCGCCCTGGTCAGCATCCGTTGCTGACCGTGTGACAATAAAAAACCGGACGATCGCTGACAACCACCCGGTTTTGCCTTTTCGTCGTGCCTCGACAATTTTTTATGGCGTTGCAGTACGTTTCAGCGTCATTGCGAGGTTCTTCCCAGCCAGCGGTCCCAGTCTTTCCAGACAGGCTGAAGACCCTGGGCCGTCAGGGCTGCGGCGACCGCTTCCGGACGTCGTCCGTCATGCGGCACAAACTGCTCGAGCTCCGGACGATCGTCGGCGTAGCCGCCAGGCTGCGTTTTGGAAAACGCGCTGACGTTGTTAATCGCAAGCGGGATAACGCGATCGCGAAACGCCGGGGATTCACGCGTTGAGAGCGATAATTCCACTTCCGGGGCGAGCAGGCGAAACGCACAGATGGTCTGCACCAGCTGGCGTTCATCCATCAGCGAAGCCGGTTCAATCCCGCCCGCGCAAGGTCTCAGGCGCGGGAAGGAGATGGAATAACGGCTCTGCCAGTAGTGCTGCTGAAGCCACAGCAAATGTTCCGCCACCATGTAACAATCCACCCGCCAGCTGTCAGAGAGCCCGATCAGCGCGCCCAGACCGATTTTGTCGATCCCCGCGCGACCCAGCCTGTCCGGCGTTTCCAGTCGGAAAAAGAAATCCTGTTTCTTGCCCTTCAGGTGATGCCGGGCGTACGTCGCCTCGTGATAGGTTTCCTGGTAGACCATGACCCCGTCCAGCCCGAGGGTTTTTAGCTCCGCGTACTCCTCCTGCGCCAGGGGCTGCACTTCCATCTGCAACGACGCAAACTGACGACGAATGGCGGGAAGGTGCTGACGGAAATAGTCCATTCCCACCTTTCCCTGATGTTCGCCCGTGACCAGCAGAAGATGTTCAAAGCCCATTTCACGAATGGCCGCGCACTCGCGGGCGATCTCACCTTCATCGAGCGTTTTACGCTTGATGCGGTTGCTCATGGAAAAACCGCAGTAGGTGCAGTCATTGGCGCACAGGTTTGAGAGATAGAGCGGCACGTAGAAGCTCACCGTGTTGCCAAAACGCTGGCGGGTGAGCCGCTGCGCTCGCTGGGCCATCGGTTCGAGGTACGCGCTGGCCGCCGGGGAGAGCAGGGCCATCAGATCCTCGCGGGTCAGATGGCGGGCATGCAGCGCGCGCTCCACGTCAGCCGCCGTTTTGCTGTTGATGCGCAGGGCAATGTCGTCCCAGCTAAGCTGCCGCCAGCGCTCGGTAAACGTGCTCATGAGATCGCCTCCAGAAAACCGGTCAGCGGGCTGGTGGCCTGTGCCTGGAAACTGCGCGAGCCGGGGCCGGACTCCCTTGCCAGCAGGCCAGCCTCTACGGCCATGCGGAACGCACGCGCCATCATGACCGGATCGTCGGCAACCGCGATGGCCGTGTTGACCAGCACCGCGTCGGCGCCCATCTCCAGCGCCTGCGCGGCATGGCTGGGCACGCCAATGCCCGCATCAACCACCACCGGCACGGTAGCCTGCTCAATAATGATTTCCAGCATCGCACGGGTTTCAAGCCCCTGGTTGGAGCCAATGGGGGCGCCCAGCGGCATGACGGCGGCGCAGCCGACCTCTTCCAGCCGTTTGCACAGAACAGGATCGGCGCCGCAGTAAGGCAGGACGATAAACCCTTGTTGCACCAGCTTTTCAGCCGCTTTCAGCGTTTCGATGGGGTCGGGCAGCAGCCAGCGGGCGTCAGGATGAATTTCCAGCTTCAGCCAGCGGGTGCCGAGCGCCTCGCGGGCCAGCTGCGCGGCGAAAATCGCCTCTTCGGCCGTTTTGGCACCGGAGGTGTTGGGCAGCAGCGTGACGCCAGCCTCCAGTAAAGGCGCCAGAATAGCATCGCTGTGATGACGCAGATCCACGCGCTTGAGCGCCAGCGTCACCAGCTGGCTGCCGCTTTCGCGAATGGCATCCACCATCAGCTGCGGCGAGGCGAATTTTCCGGTTCCGGTAAACAGATGTGAATCAAAGACTTTATCGGCAATACGTAACATCTCAGCCCCCTGCGATAACCTGAAACAGCAGGATCTGGTCGCCGTCATTGACCTGCTGATGTTCCCACTGCTCGCGCGGCAGGATCTGTTGATTGAGCGCCAGCGCCGTTCCCGGCTTGAGCTGGCGCAGCTTGTCGAGCAGTACCGCTACGGTGAGCCCGTCGTCGCATTTCATCGGCTCATCGTTAAACAGAATGCGCATCGCGGCCTCCGCATACCGGGCAGCGGCTGGCGCGGTGTAACGCCAGATGACGCCAGCCGCTGGAGCGGGCATCAAACAGCCGCAGCGTATTGCGTTCTGTCTCCATGCCGCTGAGCAGCTTGATGGTCTCCAGCGCCTGCATTGTGCCCATTACGCCGACCACCGGACCAAGAATGCCCGCCGTACGGCAGTTGCGCGCCGGCTCTGCATCATCCGGCCACAGGCAGCGATAGCAGCCCTGCGACCACGGCGGGGTCAGGACCATCATCTGCCCGCCGAAACCCACCGCGCTGGCGGTGATAAGCGGCGTATTACTTGCCACGCAGGCGGCGTTAATCGCCTGGCGCGTCGCCATGTTGTCGGTGCAGTCCAGCACCACGTCGGCAAGGGCGACCTCACGGCTGAGGTTGTCACCGCTGAGCCGTTCCTGCAGGGCAATCAGCGCGATATCCGGGTTGAGCTGGTTCAGGCGCTGCCGGGTAATTTGCGCTTTTGGCTGGTTGATATCCTCGGTGGTAAAGAGGATTTGTCGCTGCAGGTTGCTGAGGTGAACCTCGTCTTCGTCAGCCAGCACCAGCGTACCGATACCTGCACCAGCCAGATAAAGCGCGGCGGGCGCGCCTAGCCCGCCCAGACCGACAATCAGCACCCGGCTGGCGAGCAGCTTTTGCTGTCCGTCGATGGCGATATCTTCCAGCAGGATCTGACGGCTGTAGCGCATAAAATCACGATCGTTCATCACCCGCTCCTGCCAGCTGTAACAGCTGTTCGGTGGCGAACCGCCAGTCTGCGGCCTGGGTGATGGCGCTGACGACGGCGATACTGCCGACGCCGGTCTCCAGCACCGCCGGGGCGCGTTCAAGGCTGATTCCGCCAATGGCGACGGTAGGGTAATCGGCAAGGCGTTTAACGTGACTCGCCAGCTGCGTCAGACCCTGCGGTGCGGAGGGCATCTGCTTGGTTTGCGTCGGGAAGACGTGACCCAGCGCGATGTAAGAGGGACGGGCCGCCAGCGCCACGTCGATCTCCATGTCATCGTGCGTTGAAACGCCAAGACGCAACCCGGCTTCGCGGATAGCGCTCAGATCCGTTGTTTCCAGATCCTCCTGACCCAGATGCACGCCGTACGCCTGGTGCTTAACGGCCAGCCGCCAGTAATCGTTGATAAACAGACGGGCGTTATGCCGACGGCCAAGCGCGATGGCGGCAGCCACATCGGCTTCCACCTCGTCATCGCGTTTATCCTTGATGCGCAGCTGGATCGTTCGAACGCCTGTCTCCAGCAGGCGCTCTATCCACTCCACGCTGTCCACCACCGGATAGAGCCCTAAACGGTAGGGGACGGGCGGGAAATCGGGCTTATACATTACGCCTCCTCTTTTTTGAGGTAGATTTCGCCGCCTTTGGCACGGAAGGTTTCAGACATGTCCGCCATACCCACTTCAATGGTCTGCGCGGCGGCGTAGTCGCGCACCTCCTGGCTGATTTTCATCGAGCAGAACTTCGGCCCGCACATAGAGCAGAAATGTGCGACTTTGCCTGATTCCTGCGGCAGGGTTTCGTCGTGATAGGCGCGGGCGGTGAACGGGTCCAGCGCCAGGTTGAACTGGTCTTCCCAGCGGAATTCGAAGCGCGCCTTCGACATGGCGTTATCGCGGATTTGCGCGCCCGGGTGGCCTTTGGCCAGATCCGCCGCGTGGGCGGCAATTTTGTAGGTGATCAGCCCCTGCTTCACGTCCTCTTTGTTTGGCAGGCCGAGGTGCTCTTTCGGCGTTACGTAGCAGAGCATGGCGCAGCCGAACCAGCCGATCATCGCCGCGCCAATGCCCGACGTGAAGTGGTCATAGCCCGGCGCAATATCAGTGGTCAACGGCCCCAGGGTATAGAACGGTGCTTCGTGGCAGTGCTCCAGCTCCTCGGTCATGTTGCGGCGGATCATCTGCATCGGCACGTGGCCCGGGCCTTCAATCATCACCTGCACGTCATACTCCCAGGCGATTTTGGTCAGTTCGCCCAGCGTGTGCAGCTCGGCAAACTGCGCTTCGTCGTTCGCGTCGCGAATAGAGCCCGGACGCAGGCCGTCGCCCAGCGACAGAGAGACATCGTACGCGGCGCAGATTTCGCAAATTTCGCGGAAGTGTTCGTAGAGGAAGTTTTCCTGATGATGGGACAGGCACCACTTCGCCATGATGGAACCGCCGCGCGAGACGATGCCGGTCAGGCGCTTCGCCGTCATCGGCACGTAGCGCAGCAGCACGCCCGCGTGAATGGTGAAGTAGTCCACGCCCTGTTCGGCCTGCTCCAGCAGCGTGTCGCGGAACGCTTCCCAGGTGAGGTCTTCGGCAATGCCGTTGACCTTTTCCAGCGCCTGATAAATCGGGACGGTGCCAATCGGTACCGGGCTGTTACGCAGGATCCATTCGCGGGTTTCGTGAATATAGCGTCCAGTGGAGAGGTCCATTACCGTGTCCGCGCCCCAGCGCGTGGACCAGACCAGCTTCTCCACCTCTTCTTCGATGGAGGAGGTGACGGCCGAGTTACCGATGTTAGCGTTGACCTTCACCAGGAAGTTGCGGCCAATAATCATCGGCTCGGATTCCGGGTGGTTGATATTGGCAGGGATAATCGCGCGGCCTGCGGCCACTTCGTCACGCACAAATTCCGGCGTGATGTTCTCCGGCAGGCGAGCGCCAAAGCCTTCACCCGGATGCTGATAGCGCAGCACTTCGCTACGGATGCGCTCGCGACCCATGTTTTCGCGGATGGCGATGAACTCCATCTCCGGCGTGACGATGCCCCGGCGCGCGTAGTGCAGCTGGGTCACGCATTTGCCCGCTTTAGCGCGTTTTGGCGTCAGCAGGCCGGTAAAGCGCAGCTCGTCCAGGCCGTCGTCGGCCAGGCGCTCTTTGGTGTACGCAGAACTCAGGACGCTCAGCTCTTCGCAGTCGTTACGCGCGTCAATCCAAGGCTGGCGCAGCTTCGCCAGACCCTGCTGGACGTTGATGGCAACATCAGGATCGCCGTACGGACCGGAGGTGTCATATACCGGCACGGCTTCGTTGTCTTCATACTGCGGGTTATCTTTGCTGCCGCCGATAAGCGTCGGGCTAAGCTGGATTTCGCGCATTGGGACGCGGATATCGGCCTGCGAGCCGGAAATATAGATGCGTTTCGAGTTCGGGAAAGCGGTGCCTTCCAGCGTGTCGATGAAGTGTTGGGCCTGTGCGCGCTGTTCGCGGCGGGTCAGTTTTGCAGTAGACATAGCTCATTCCAAAAGTGAAGGACATGGCTTGTCAGACGACGGATGAAGCAAGAGAGGATCGCCCTCAGGCGATACAACAGCAGTGTGACTCTTGTTCCCTTCGCAGGTATTAGCCTGATCAGGTTCCGCGGATCCCGAATTAACGGTCTCAGCCCGCGCTTTCAGGCGCTGGGCACTCCGACAAGAAAAATCCCCCTCGTGAGAGGGGCGAATGGTTGTAAATTACTCGTTAACGGTGAAGAACTCAAGCAGGGCGCGCGACGTTCTCTTCGTTACTGATGTTCAAATCATTGTCCAGCACGAGGGCGATCAGCTTATCTTCCAGCGTGAATCGCTCTTCCAGCGCTTCGCCGAGGTCGGATAGCGCCTGCTGAAACTCAAGATAGTTATCGTGGTCGATAGCGTTCTCGAGCGCGGAATCATAGTAATCCATGATCTGCTGGGTGTTGGCTTCCAGAAGCGGATAGAGCTTGCTGGCCGCTAAATAGGGTGTTGTCCCTTCCATTTCGCGGATAATGCGTTCATAAATATTGAAATGGCCGTCGGACAGATAGTCGACCAGGCCCTGACAAAAATCATCCAGCGCTTTTTCATTCAGTCGCATAAACGATTCTTTGCCAGGCTTAATACCGACCAGATTGTAATAAGCCACGAGTAGATGCTTGCGTACATGTAGCCAGCGATCCACCAGTTTGTTATTTCCTCTAACGCGCTCAGTCAGGCTTTCCAGCTGGTTTAACATGGTCGACTCCGCAAAATGTAGGATTGAATCTGCTTATCCAGAATGTAACCACAATGCTAACAACATGTCAGTGAAGCGAAGGTAGTGCAATAGATATGGATCGTATTATTGAAAAATCAGATCTTGGTTGGTGGATCGTCAGTCACGAACAAAAATTATGGCTTCCTGCCGGGGAAATCCCCTACGGTGCAGCTGAGGCGTTCGATCTCGTCGGCCAGCCTGCGCTGAAGATCGGCGAGTGGCAGGGTGAGCCGGTGTGGTTGATCCAACAGTCCCGCCGCCAGGATATGGGATCGGTGCGCCAGGTGCTGGATCTGGACGTGGGGCTGTTCCAGCTGGCGGGGCGCGGCGTGCAGCTGGCCGAGTTTTACCGCTCGCATAAATACTGCGGCTACTGCGGTCATACCATGCGCCCGAGCAAAACCGAGTGGGCGATGCTCTGCAGCCACTGCCGCGAACGCTACTATCCGCAGATTGCGCCGTGCATTATCGTCGCTATCCGCCGGGAGGATTCCATCCTGCTGGCGCAGCATACCCGCCATCGCAACGGCATTCACACCGTGCTGGCCGGCTTCGTCGAGGTGGGCGAAACGCTGGAGCAGGCGGTAGCGCGCGAGGTGATGGAGGAGAGCGGGATCAAAGTGAAGAACCTGCGCTACGTTACCTCGCAGCCGTGGCCGTTCCCGCAGTCGCTGATGACGGCATTTATGGCCGAATATGATAGCGGCGAGATCGTTATCGATCAGAAAGAGCTGCTGGAAGCAAACTGGTATCGCTACGACGATCTACCGCTGTTACCTCCGCCGGGCACCGTGGCGCGTCGGCTGATAGAAGATACCGTGGCGATGTGTCGGGCCGAGTATGAGTAGTGTTACACTGAGGCCATGACGCTTAAGGAACTGCAAAAATGACCGAACTGAAGAACGATCGTTATCTGCGTGCGCTGCTGCGCCAGCCCGTTGATGTCACCCCGGTATGGATGATGCGCCAGGCGGGACGCTATCTCCCGGAGTACAAAGCCACGCGCGCGCAGGCGGGCGATTTTATGTCGCTGTGCAAAAATGCCGAGCTGGCCTGCGAAGTGACGCTCCAGCCGCTGCGCCGCTTCCCGCTGGATGCTGCGATCCTCTTCTCGGATATTCTGACCATTCCGGATGCAATGGGCCTTGGCCTGTACTTCGAAACCGGTGAAGGCCCGCGTTTCACCTCCCCAATCAAAAGCAAAGCCGACGTGGATAAGCTGCCGATCCCCGATCCGGAAGGTGAGCTGGGCTACGTGATGAACGCCGTGCGCACCATTCGCCGTGAGCTGAAAGGTGAAGTGCCGCTGATTGGCTTCTCCGGCAGCCCGTGGACCCTGGCGACCTATATGGTTGAAGGAGGCAGCAGCAAAGCCTTCACCATGATTAAAAAGATGATGTACGCCGAGCCGCTGGCCCTGCATGCGCTGCTCGATAAGCTGGCGAAGAGCGTCACCCTCTACCTGAACGCGCAGATCAAGGCGGGTGCGCAGTCGGTGATGATTTTCGATACCTGGGGCGGCGTGCTGACCGGGCGCGATTATCAGCAGTTCTCCCTGTACTACATGCACAAAATCGTCGACGGCCTGCTGCGTGAAAACGAAGGCCGCCGCGTGCCGGTGACGCTGTTCACCAAAGGTGGCGGTCAGTGGCTGGAAGCGATGGCGGCAACCGGCTGCGACGCGCTGGGCCTCGACTGGACCACCGATATCGCCGATGCGCGCCGTCGCGTGGGCGACAAAGTGGCGCTGCAGGGCAATATGGACCCGTCCATGCTCTATGCGCCGCCAGCGCGCATTGAAGAAGAAGTGTCGACTATACTGTCTGGTTTCGGCCAGGGTGAAGGCCACGTCTTTAACCTCGGCCACGGCATTCATCAGGATGTGCCGCCAGAACACGCAGGCGTATTTGTGGAGGCGGTGCATCGGCTTTCTGCCCAGTATCACAAGTAAGGAGTGGTTATGGATCTCGCGTCGCTACGCGCTCAACAAATCGAACTGGCCTCATCGGTGATCCGCGAGGATCGTCTGGATAAAGATCCTCCGCAGTACATTGGCGGAGCAGACGTCGGATTCGAGCAGGGTGGGGAAGTGACGCGAGCGGCGATGGTGGTACTGAAATATCCTTCGCTTGAGCTGGTGGAGTACAAGGTAGCGCGTATCGCGACCACCATGCCGTACATTCCGGGCTTTCTCTCCTTCCGTGAATATCCCGCGCTGCTGGCAGCGTGGGAGCAACTCTCGCAAAAACCTGACCTGCTGTTTGTCGATGGACACGGTATCTCACACCCGCGCCGTTTAGGCGTTGCCAGCCATTTTGGGCTGCTGGTGGATGTGCCGACCATTGGCGTCGCCAAGAAACGCCTGTGCGGCGCATTTGAACCTCTTTCAGCCGAGCCGGGCGCGCTGGCGCCGCTTATCCATAAAGGTGAGCAGCTAGCGTGGGTCTGGCGCAGCAAGGCACGCTGTAATCCGCTCTTTATCGCCACGGGGCACCGGGTGAGCATGGACAGCGCCCTGGCGTGGGTGCAGCGCTGCATGAAGGGCTACCGCTTGCCGGAGCCGACGCGCTGGGCAGACGCCGTGGCATCTTCGCGTCCGGCTTTTGTTCGTTGGCAGGAAATTCAGCGATGATTCAGGTAAACTGCGCCTAATTTTCGATTCGAGAGATCATCATGCTACAAAACCCGATTCACCTGCGCCTTGAGAAACTTGAAAGCTGGCAGCACGTGACGTTTATGGCTTGCCTGTGCGAGCGCATGTATCCCAACTATGCCGCGTTCTGTAAGGAGACGGGCTTTGGTGATGGCCATATCTACCGCCGCATTCTGGATCTGATCTGGGAAACGCTGACGGTGAAAGACGCGAAGGTGAACTTCGACTCCCAGCTGGAAAAGCTGGAAGAGGCGATTCCGGCTGCGGATGATTTTGACCTGTACGGTGTCTATCCGGCGATTGATGCCTGCGTGGCGTTAAGCGAACTGCTTCACTCCCGTCTGAGCGGTGAAACGCTGGAGCACGCAATTGAAGTCAGTAAGGCATCGATTACGACCGTCGCGATGCTGGAAATGACCCAGGAAGGTCGCGAGATGACCGACGAAGAGCTGCGTGCAAACCCGGCGGTTGAGCAAGAATGGGACATTCAGTGGGAAATTTTCCGCCTGCTGGCAGAGTGTGAAGAACGCGATATTGAGCTGATAAAAGGGCTGCGCGCGGACTTACGAGAGGCTGCGGAGAGCAATATTGGTATAATTTTTAACCAATGAGACAATAAATCTTGAGATAACGCCCGTTTTGTCGCTCCTCGACTCTTCCCTTTCGCCCCTTGTCTGGTCTACATTTGGGGGGCGAAAAAAAGTGGCTATCGGTGCGTGTATGCAGGAGAGTGCTTTTTTGGCATTTTCGTCGCACTCGATGCTTAGCAAGCGATAAACACATTGAAAGGATAACTTATGAACAAGACTCAACTGATTGATGTAATTGCGGACAAGGCTGATCTGTCTAAAGTGCAGGCTAAAGCTGCTCTGGAATCTACCCTGGCTGCTATTACTGAGTCTCTGAAAGAAGGCGATGCTGTGCAACTGGTTGGTTTCGGTACCTTCAAAGTGAACCACCGCGCTGAGCGTACTGGCCGCAACCCGCAGACCGGTAAAGAAATCAAAATCGCCGCAGCTAACGTGCCGGCATTTGTTTCTGGTAAAGCACTGAAAGACGCTGTTAAGTAAGACGCGTGGCAGTGAACAGTTTTAGCGAAGGGGCGGCAACGCCCCTTTTGTCTTTCTGGCGTGGAACGCTCGCGCTGGCAGGCATGCTGCTGCTGTCAGCCTGCAGCCACGACACCTCCCTGCCGCCGTTTACCGCCAGCGGCTACGCGGACAACCAGGGTGCGGTCAGGATCTGGCGCAAAGATTCCGGCGGCGAAGTGCATCTGCTTTCTGCCTTCAGCCCGTGGCATAACGGCAATACGTCGACTGCGGAATATCGCTGGCAGGGAGATGACCTGTCGCTGATTGAACTGAACGTCTACAGCAAGACCCCCGAACACGTGAAAGTGCGTTTTGACGACCATGGCGAGCTGAGCTTTATGCAGCGCGAAGTCAGCGGTCAAAAACAGCAGCTTTCCAGCGATCAAATCGCTCTCTACCGTTATCGTGCCGAACAAATCCGCCAGACCAGCGATGCGCTTCGTCTGGGACGCGTTGTGCTGCGCCAGGGGCGCTGGCATGCCGATGGGACGGTGACAACCTGCGAAGGACAGACGGTCAAGCCTGAGCTTGAATCCTGGGCAATCGAACACATTCAACGCCGTCAGCGTCATTCATCAATGGAGGTGAGTTTGGCGTGGCTGGAAGCGCCGGAAGGCTCTCAGCTGCTGCTGGTGGCGAACGAAGACTTCTGCACCTGGCAACCGACGGAAAAAAGTTTTTGATTTAAGTCCCCTCTCCCTTGAGGGAGAGGGTGAGGGTGTGAAATTACTCGCCCTGCTCGCGCGCAATTGCACGATAACCGATATCCTGACGGCTAAAGCTGCCGTTCCAGTGAATATCCGCCATCAGCGCGTAGGCGCGTTTCTGCGCTTCTGCCACGGTATGGCCCAGCGCGGTCGCACACAGCACGCGTCCGCCGTTGGTGAGGACGCGATCGTCTTCAGCCAGCTTCGTACCCGCATGGAACACCTTCGCACCGTCAATCTCTTCCAGCGGCAGGCCGTGGATCTCATCCCCGGTGTTGTAGTTGCCCGGGTAACCACCCGCCGCAATCACCACGCCCAGAGACGCACGCTCGTCCCACTCTGAGGTTTTCTCGTCGAGCTTGCCTTCGCAGGCTGCCAGACACAGTTCCACCAGATCGGATTTCATGCGCAGCATGATGGGCTGCGTTTCCGGATCGCCAAAGCGGCAGTTGAATTCGATGACCTTAGGGTTACCCTGTTTGTCGATCATCAGACCTGCATAGAGGAAACCGGTGTAGGTGTTGCCCTCCGCCGCCATCCCTTTCACGGTTGGCCAGATGACGCGATCCATGGTGCGCTGGTGGACTTCGTCAGTCACTACCGGAGCGGGGGAGTAAGCGCCCATTCCGCCAGTATTCGGGCCGGTATCGCCATTGCCCACACGCTTGTGGTCCTGGCTGGTGGCCATCGGCAGAACGTGCTCGCCGTCGACCATCACGATAAAGCTCGCTTCTTCACCGTCGAGGAACTCTTCGATCACGATGCGGTGGCCCGCGTCGCCAAAGGCGTTACCCGCCAGCATATCCTGAACCGCGGCTTCGGCTTCTTCGAGGGTCATCGCGACGATAACGCCTTTACCTGCGGCCAGACCGTCGGCCTTGATGACAATCGGCGCGCCTTTTTCACGCAGGTAGGCCAGGGCTGGCTCCACTTCGGTGAAGTTCTGATATTCCGCCGTCGGGATGTTGTGACGCGCGAGGAAATCTTTGGTGAAGGCTTTGGAGCCTTCCAGCTGCGCGGCGCCTTCCGTTGGCCCGAAGATTGTCAGGCCCGCCGCGCGGAAGGCATCGACGACGCCAATCACCAGCGGCGCTTCCGGGCCGACGATGGTCAGATCGATTTTCTCGCTCTGGGCAAAGCTCAGCAGCGCAGGAATATCGGTTACGCCAATAGCCACGTTTTGCAGCGCGGGTTCCAGCGCGGTACCGGCGTTGCCCGGTGCTACGAAGACTGTTTTCACCAGCGGAGACTGCGCCGCTTTCCACGCCAGAGCGTGCTCGCGTCCGCCGTTACCAATCACTAATACTTTCATTTTCTGCTCCGGGAATTAATGGCGGAAGTGGCGCATGTCGGTGAAGATCATTGCAATGCCATGTTCGTCGGCAGCGGCAATCACTTCGTCGTCGCGAATTGAGCCGCCAGGCTGGATCACACAGGTGATGCCCACTGCAGCCGCCGCGTCGATACCGTCACGGAACGGGAAGAAGGCGTCAGAAGCCATGGCGGAGCCTTTTACTTCCAGACCTTCATCGCCAGCTTTAATGCCCGCGATTTTCGCGGAGTAAACGCGGCTCATCTGGCCTGCGCCTATCCCGATAGTCATGTTTTCTTTGGCGTAGACGATGGCGTTGGATTTGACGAACTTCGCGACCTTCCAGCAGAACAGCGCGTCACGCAGTTCCTGTTCGGTCGGTTGACGTTTGGTTGCCACGCGCAGGTCGGCTTCTGTCACCATACCCAGATCGCGGTCCTGAACCAGCAGGCCGCCGTTCACACGCTTGAAGTCCAGGCCCGGCACGCGTTCTGCCCACTGGCCGCAAACCAGCACGCGTACGTTCTGTTTCGCCGCGGTGATTTTCAGTGCCTCTGCGGATGCGGATGGCGCGATGATCACTTCAACGAACTGGCGGGAGATGATGGCTTGTGCGGTTTCAGCATCCAGCTCGCGGTTGAAGGCGATAATGCCGCCGAACGCGGAGGTCGGGTCGGTTTTGTACGCGCGATCGTAGGCGTCCAGAATAGAGGTGCTCACGGCAACGCCGCATGGGTTCGCGTGCTTAACGATAACGCAGGCCGGCTCGCTGAACTCTTTCACGCATTCCAGCGCGGCGTCGGTGTCAGCAATGTTGTTATAGGATAGCGCTTTGCCCTGAACCTGCTGAGCGGTCGCAACAGAGGCTTCTTTTACCTCTTCTTCTATATAGAAGGCTGCCTGCTGGTGGCTGTTCTCACCGTAACGCATATCCTGCTTCTTAATGAAGTTCAGGTTCAGGGTGCGCGGGAAGCGGCCAGAAGGATCTTTGCTTTCACCGTGGTAGGCAGGCACCAGGCTACCGAAGTAGTTGGCGATCATGCTGTCGTACGCCGCGGTGTGCTCGAAGGCTTTGATGGCGAGGTCGAAACGCGTTTCCAGAGTCAGTGACCCTTCGTTGGCATCCATCTCATTAATAATGGTTTCGTAATCGCTGCTCTTTACGACAATGGCCACATCTTTATGGTTCTTGGCCGCGGAGCGCACCATGGTTGGGCCGCCGATATCAATATTCTCTACGGCATCTTCCAGAGAACAGCCTTCGCGAGCAACGGTCTGGGCAAACGGATAGAGGTTAACGACAACCATATCGATTGGGGCGATGTCATGCTGTTCCATAATGGCGTCGTCCTGACCGCGACGGCCAAGAATACCGCCGTGAACTTTCGGATGCAGGGTTTTGACGCGTCCATCCATCATTTCCGGGAAACCGGTGTAATCGGACACTTCGGTTACCGGCAGACCTTTATCTGCTAACAGGCGAGCGGTACCGCCTGTAGAAAGCAGCTCCACACCGCGTGCGGAAAGTGCCTGAGCGAATTCGACGATACCGGCTTTATCAGAAACACTGAGCAGAGCGCGGCGGACTGGACGACGTTGTTGCATGGTAAATCCCCTGGATTTCACGATTACAGAGAGCGTTAGATGAATTTTCCTGCGAAAAACTCATCTAACACACCTGACGGGGCATCCTTATTAAGCGCGAGCATTTTAACGAAAACGTTTGCGCAACGCTCGCACATTTTCACTTTTTCGTATCATTGTGGATAAGTCTGTGTGTAAAAGGGTATAAGGCGGGGTTTTGCTGTGGAATGCAGCAGTCAGTCATTTTTCTGACATTTAGCGGTTGCGGCCTGCTGAGAACTCCCTATAATGCGCCTCCATCGACACGGCGGATGTGAATCACTTCACACAACAAGCGGTTCGGTTGAAGAGAAAAATTCTGAAATAACGGGTTGACTCTGAAAGAGGAAAGCGTAAT
>NZ_JAXQPQ010000013.1:0-81757 GCF_034427535.1 Enterobacter sp. A103 | reverse complement strand
TTACGCTTTCCCGCTTCAGAGTCAAGTGATTAATTTCGCTTTTCTCTGCTGACCCGGCGGCGTGTGTGCCGTTGTTCCGTGTCAGTGGAGGCGCATTATAGGGAGTTATTCCGACGTGACAAGCATAAAATACAAAAAACTTTTCGTTCGCTCACTTTTCAAACTTAACGCTTATTTATGTCGCGAATCGCCCGTTAAATGTGCGATTTCCCGCGCAAAACTGGCCACCTGCGACCAGTCGGTATAAACCACTTCTTTACGCGTATCGGTTTCACCCCCCGTCATCTTCATAATGAGGCGGATCATAAAGCGGTCATACCAGCGGTAGCGAGGGTAACGCAGCGCGCCGGCAAAGACGGCGCACAGGTCTGGCTGCCACGGCGAGCTGAGTAAAAACTTGCGCGTGTAGCTGTTGGTCTGCGGCGTACGCTTCTCGGCTTTACGTGCGACCAGGTTGACCGAGTAAAACGCACCAGGCAATTTGTTGAGCACCGCCGTGTGCTTTTTCACAAAGCGATCCAGCGCCGGATGGAAATGCCCGTAACGAATTGACGCGCCAATTACCACGCGATCGTACTCCTGCCAGGCAATCTGCTCCGCACGGTTCAGGTTCACCACATCAGAGTAAATACCCAGCTCTTTTAATTCCGACGCCAGACAGGCGGCAATCTCACGCGTTTGTCCGTCTCGCGTAGAGAAAAGAATCAATGTTTTCATCAACGGCTCCTTACTCGCGCCAGAATGTAGGGGTGAACAGCACCAACAGCGTAAAGACCTCAAGACGACCAAACAGCATATTGGCGATGAGGATCCATTTCGCGACCGGGTTCATGCTGGCAAAGTTATCCGCCACAACGCCCAGGCCGGGCCCGAGGTTATTCAATGTCGCTACGACGGACGCAAAGGCGGAGAAATCATCCACCCCCGTCGCGATAATCGCCAGCATACTGACGATAAAGACCAGCGCATACGCCGAGAAGAATCCCCACACCGCTTCGAGGATACGTTCCGGCAGCGCGCGGTTCCCGAGTTTGATGCTGTAAACCGCGTTCGGGTGGACTAGGCGCTTCAGCTCACGGTTCCCCTGCTTAAACAGCAGCAGAATACGAATTACCTTCAGGCCGCCGCCCGTAGAACCCGCACAGCCCCCGATAAATGCCGAGCATAAAAGCAGCACCGGCAGGAACAGCGGCCAGCGCGCGATGCTGTCCGTGGTAAACCCGGCGGTCGTCGCCATTGATACCACCTGGAAGAACGCCTGATTTAGCGTGGTCAGCGCGGAGTTGTAGACATCATGGAACCACAGCACCAGGGTACAGATGATCACCAGCGTAAGCTGGACGCCAATGAACATGCGGAACTCAGGGTCACGCCAGTACACTTTCAGGCTGCGCCCGCTCAGTAAAGAGAAGTGCAGGCCATAGTTACAGCCTGAAATCAGCAGGAAAATGGCAATAATGGTGTTAATCGTTGGACTGTCGAAGTAGCCGACGCTGGCATCATGGGTGGAGAACCCGCCGATAGCGATCGTCGCAAAGCTGTGTCCGATGGCGTCGAAAGCCGGCATCCCGGCAAACCATAGCGCCAGCGCACAGGCTACCGTCAGTAATACATAGATAAGCCAGAGGGTTTTCGCCGTCTCGGCAATACGCGGACGCATTTTGTTATCTTTCAGCGGCCCGGGCATTTCGGCGCGATAAAGCTGCATGCCGCCAACGCCCAGAATAGGAAGAATAGCCACTGCCAGGACGATGATCCCCATCCCCCCGAACCACTGCAGCATCTGGCGATAAAAGAGAATGGCGTGCGGGAGTGAATCCAGCCCCACCAGCGTCGTCGCCCCGGTGGTTGTTAAACCGGAGAACGATTCAAAAAAGGCATCCGTGATGCTCAGGTTAGGCTGTTCAGAGAAGATGAAGGGCAGCGAACCGACGCTCCCCAGCACCGTCCAGAACAGGACCACAATCAGAAATCCTTCGCGAGATTTCAGCTCACCTTTCTGACGACGGTTTGGCCACCACAGCAGCGAGCCGATCGCCAGCGCGACAAAGAAGGTCTGGGTAAATGCCCGCCCCGCGCCGTCCCGGTAGATAAGCGCCACCAGTCCTGGGAGAATCATCGTCCCGGAAAAGAGTATGACCAGCAGTCCAACGATTCGGGTTATGGCACGAAAATGCATCTCTGCCGCTTCCTTTGGTATTCAAAAAAGTGAGGTGGGATTATTCTTCAATCGGCAGCAATTGCAACGAACCACGACTAAAATCAGCCAGTTTTGCTGAAAAAGCAGCCAGCTCCGCCTGAGGAAGCGCCACGCGTAATTGCACCATTGCCTGGTAATCACTGTGCGCAATCACGCCGTTAAACTGTTTGAGCAGCGTTTCAATGCCCGATAGCTGAGCGTAATCGCACAACAAAGTATATTCAGTGAGCGGCGTTTTGCGGATAGTTGTGAGCATATTCAGTGCCTGCTGAACTCCGCCGCCATACGCTTTTACCAGCCCACCCGTGCCCAACAGGATGCCGCCGTAGTAGCGCACCACCACGGCGGTAATTTCACCCACGCCGCTGCCCATCAGCTGCGAAAGCATGGGTTTACCGGCCGTGCCTGCCGGTTCACCGTCATCGGAAAACCCCAGCTGTTGCGAATCATCAGGCGGCCCTGCCACCCACGCCACGCAGTGGTGACGCGCGTCAGGATGCTCAGCCCGAACGGACTCGACAAACGCCTTTGCCGCCTCTACGCCGTCGGTATGCGCCAGCAGCGTAATAAAGCGGCTTTTCTTGATTTCCTCAACAAAGGTGACCGGTTCAGCCGGTATCAGCCAGCTTTCCATCAGGCCAGCTTCAGGTCTCGCGTCATATTCTCGATACCGTTTTCGTGAACCACAACGTTATCTTCGATGCGAATACCGCCAAACGGCTTCAGCGCGTCAATTTTTTCCCAGTTGAAGTGTTTGCTGAACTGGNATACCGCCAAACGGCTTCAGCGCGTCAATTTTTTCCCAGTTGAAGTGTTTGCTGAACTGGCCTTCACGCCACGGCGCCAGCAGGGATTCGATAAAGTAGATCCCCGGTTCAATCGTCAACACCATACGCGGCTCCAGAATACGGGTGCAGCGCAGGTAAGGATATTTAGACGGTGCCGCCAGGTGCGTCCCGGTGTCATCCTGCATAAAGCCCGCAACGTCGTGAACCTGCAGGCCCAGCGGGTGACCGATACCGTGCGGCATGAATGGCCCGGTCAGATCGTTCTCGACCATCGCCTCTTCGCTCATGTCTTTCACAATCTGATGTTTACGCAGCAGTTTTGCGATGCGCTGATGGAACTGGATGTGGTAATCCACATAGCTGGTTCCCGCCTTCATGGTGCCAATCAGCGCCAGCTGTTCATCGTTCACGTCTTTAATCAGCTGCGCGAAATCGGTATCCGCATTCGCCGCCCAGGTACGGGTCAGGTCGGCCGCGTAACCGTTGTACTCGGCGCCTGCGTCAAGCAGGAAGCTGCGCATCTCCGACGGTGCGTGGTGATCCAGTTTGGTGTAGTGAAGCACGGACGCGTGCTCATTCAGCGCGACGATATTGCTGTACGGCACGTCGGTATCACGGTGGCCTGTCGCGGTCAGATAGGCCTGATTGATGTCGAACTCGCTCATCCCCGACTGGAACGCTTCGTGCGCGGCACGGTGGCCATTCACCGCCGTTTTTTGCGCTTCACGCATGCAGTAAAGTTCGTAGTCGGTTTTATACGCGCGGTAATAGTGCAGGTAATCCAGCACCCCTTTCGGATTGAGTTTGTCTGCCGGAATATCCAGACCCAGCGCGCGCTCCGGAACAGGGCCAATATAGGCGATGTTGCCCCGCGCGGCAGGCAGCTGGCTGCCAATGCCGTCCGCTTTCGGCAGTGCAATCACATCAATCTCTTCCGTCCAGAAAGAGGTCGGCAGCGGTTCTACGTTGTGCCAGTAATCGACCGGCAGGTAGAACCACAGTTTCGGCTTGTTCACGCCATCCACCAGCAGCCAGCAATTTGGAACCTGAGTCACCGGCACCCAGGCTTTAAACTGCGGGTTTACCTTAAACGGATAAGCGTGGTCATCCAGAAAGGTATTCATCAGCTCGCCGGAGTGGATCAGCAGCGCATCCAGCTTAAAGCGGGCCAGTACATCGCGGGTACGTTCCTGTAGGGTAACGATATGATTTTTATAAAGCGAAGCCAGTGAGTCCATCATTCTTCCTTTCGTTTTTTTGACCTCAAGTCATCGCATCTTAGCACACCTCACTCCGGCTGCGTGATTTCCACCGACCGTGATCAATGCAGCATTTTCTTAATGAGTAATTTGCATTTTATTAACATAAATCCCACACTCCGATTCATCTGGTATGACCAGATCCAATTGCTGGATTCAGGAGACTGACATGCTCTACAAAGGCGACACCCTGTACCTCAACTGGCTGGAAGATGGCATTGCCGAACTGGTGTTCGATGCTCCCGGCTCAGTGAACAAGCTTGATACCGCGACGGTGGCCAGTCTTGGCCAGGCGCTGGATGTTCTTGAAAAACAACCTGAATTAAAAGGGCTGCTGCTGCGTTCGAACAAAGCGGCCTTTATTGTCGGTGCCGATATCACCGAGTTTCTTTCGCTGTTCCTGGTCCCGGAAGAACAGCTGAGCCAGTGGCTGCACTTTGCCAACAGCGTCTTTAATCGTCTGGAAGATCTGCCTGTCCCGACCATTTCCGCCGTTAACGGCTATGCGCTGGGCGGCGGCTGCGAGTGCGTACTGGCGACCGACTACCGTCTGGCGACGCCGGACCTGCGCATCGGCCTGCCGGAAACCAGGCTGGGCATCATGCCGGGCTTTGGCGGCTCCGTGCGTATGCCGCGCATGCTGGGTGCCGACAGCGCGCTGGAGATCATTGCCGCAGGTAAAGATGCCGGCGCAGAACAGGCGCAGAAAATCGGCCTGGTCGACGGCGTCGTGAAGCCAGAGAAACTGGTTGAAGGCGCACTCGCCATTCTGCGTCAGGCCATTAACGGCGATCTCGACTGGAAAGCCAAACGCCAGCCGAAGCTGGAGCCGTTAAAACTCAGCAAGATTGAAGCCACCATGAGCTTTACCATCGCCAAAGGCATGGTGATGCAGACGGCGGGTAAACACTATCCTGCGCCGATCACGGCGGTGAAAACCATTGAAGCCGCGGCCCGTCTCGGTCGCGACGAGGCGCTGAAGCTCGAAAATCAGAGCTTTGTCCCGCTGGCGCACACCAATGAAGCCCGCGCGCTGGTCGGTATCTTCCTCAACGATCAGTTCGTGAAGGGTAAAGCCAAACAGCTGACTAAAAACGTTGAGACGCCAAAACATGCGGCGGTACTTGGTGCGGGCATTATGGGTGGCGGCATCGCTTACCAGTCGGCCTGGAAAGGCGTGCCGGTAGTGATGAAAGACATCAGCGAGAAATCTCTGACGCTGGGCATGACCGAAGCGGCCAAGCTGCTGAATAAACAGCTGGAACGCGGAAAAATTGACGGGCTGAAGCTTGCAGGCGTGATCTCCACCATTCAGCCTGTGCTGGAATACAGCGGTTTCGACCGTGTGGACGTGGTGGTCGAAGCCGTCGTCGAGAACCCGAAAGTCAAAAAAGCGGTGCTGGCAGAAACGGAAGACAAGGTTCGTCCTGAGACCGTGCTGGCCTCTAACACCTCCACCATTCCAATCAGCGAACTGGCGAGCGTGTTGAAGCGTCCGGAAAACTTCTGCGGGATGCACTTCTTCAACCCGGTACACCGTATGCCGCTGGTCGAAGTGATCCGCGGGGAAAAAACCTCTGACGAAACCATCGCTAAAGTGGTGGCATGGGCCAGCAAGATGGGCAAAACGCCGATCGTTGTTAACGACTGCCCGGGCTTCTTCGTCAACCGCGTGCTGTTCCCTTACTTCGCCGGCTTCAGCCAGCTGCTGCGCGACGGTGCGGACTTCCGCAAAATCGACAAAGTGATGGAAAAACAGTTCGGCTGGCCGATGGGCCCGGCGTATCTGCTGGACGTGGTCGGCATTGATACCGCTCACCACGCTCAGGCGGTGATGGCGGCAGGCTTCCCGCAGCGTATGCAGAAAGATTATCGCGACGCCATTGACGCTCTGTTCGACGCTAACCGCTTCGGCCAGAAAAACGGCCTGGGCTTCTGGCGCTATAAAGAAGACAGCAAAGGCAAACCGAAGAAAGAAGAAGATGCCGTGGTGGACGGCCTGCTGGCCGATGTAAGCCAGCCGAAACGCGACTTCACCGACGATGAGATCATCGCCCGCATGATGATCCCGATGATCAACGAAGTGGTGCGTTGCCTTGAAGAAGGCATCATCGCCAGCCCGGCAGAAGCCGATATGGCGCTGGTGTACGGCCTGGGCTTCCCTCCGTTCCACGGTGGCGCGTTCCGCTGGCTGGACACGCTCGGCAGCGCCCGCTATCTCGATATGGCTCAGCAGTATCAGCACCTCGGCCCGCTTTATGAGGTGCCGGAAGGGCTGCGTAACAAAGCGCGCCATAACGAACCCTACTATCCAGCAGTTGAGCCAGCCCGTCCGGTTGGCGAGCTGAAAACGGCTTAAGGAGTCACAATGGAAAAGGTTGTCATTGTTGATGCGATTCGCACCCCGATGGGCCGTTCAAAAGGCGGTGCATTCCGTAACGTGCGTGCGGAAGACCTCTCCGCGCATCTGATGCGTAGCCTGCTGGCGCGTAACCCGGCGCTGGATCCTGCTGCGCTGGACGATATCTACTGGGGCTGCGTGCAGCAGACCCTGGAGCAAGGTTTCAACATCGCCCGTAACGCGTCGCTGCTGGCGGAGATCCCGCATTCGGTTCCGGCTGTCACCGTGAACCGCCTGTGCGGTTCATCAATGCAGGCGCTGCACGACGCGGCGCGGATGATCATGACCGGTGATGCGCAGGCCTGCCTGGTGGGCGGCGTCGAGCACATGGGGCACGTGCCGATGAGCCACGGGGTCGATTTTCATCCTGGCATGAGCCGTAACGTGGCGAAAGCCGCGGGGATGATGGGCCTGACTGCCGAGATGCTCTCTCGTCTGCACGGCATTAGCCGTGAAATGCAGGATGCCTTTGCCGCGCGCTCTCATGCTCGCGCATGGGCGGCGACGCAGTCCGGTGCCTTTAAGAATGAGATCATCCCGACCGGCGGCCACGACGCAGACGGCGTACTGAAGCAGTTCAGCTACGACGAAGTCATCCGCCCGGAAACCACCGTAGAAGCGCTTTCTACCCTGCGCCCTGCGTTTGATCCGGTCACCGGTACGGTAACGGCAGGTACTTCGTCGGCGCTGTCAGACGGTGCCGCCGCGATGCTGGTGATGAGCGAAAGTCGCGCCCGCGAGCTGGGCTTAACGCCTCGCGCACGGGTACGTTCGATGGCGGTCGTGGGCTGCGATCCTTCAATCATGGGTTACGGCCCGGTTCCGGCCTCGAAGCTGGCGCTGAAAAAAGCGGGATTAACCGCCAGCGACATCGACCTGTTTGAAATGAACGAAGCGTTCGCCGCGCAGATCCTCCCGTGCATTAAAGATCTGGGGCTGATGGAGCAGATCGACGAGAAGATTAACCTCAACGGCGGCGCGATCGCCCTCGGCCACCCCCTGGGCTGCTCCGGGGCGCGTATCAGCACGACGCTGATTAACCTGATGGAACGCAAAGATGCCCAGTTTGGTCTGGCAACGATGTGTATCGGGCTGGGTCAGGGTATCGCGACGGTGTTTGAGAGAGTGTAAATCAGGAAAAGTATCTCAAAGCCAATGGCGTCAGAACAAGGCGGCAAGCGAGCGAATCCCGATGAGCTTACTCAAGTAAGTGATTCGGGTGAACGAGCGCAGCCAACGCAGTTATGGCGTCATTGGCGAAGAGAAAGAGTTTAGTTGCCGTTCTTCCCGCCTGTCAGGGGCGGGTTTTTTATTTAAATGAAGGCAAACGCATCGCCAAACAGGCGGTCTTCACGAGCGTCACGTTCGTTGCAGAACAGGTCGCGGGCAATTTTCGCCATCTCAAAACGGCCAGCAATGTAGATATCGTGCCCTGCCAGCGTGCCGTGATCCTGCAGCACCGCCGTCAGCACCGTCCCGCTGCGACCACGCCAGCCCTCTTCCGGCTGCTCGACCACCGGCTCAATGCGCAGGTTAGGATGGGTTACGCTCAGCGCTTCCAGCTCAGACAGGTCGTACAGATGTTTCTCTTCGCGGCCACCCCAGTAAATGGTGATGTCACGGTCTGGATTACGCGCCAGGGCGGTCAACAGAATAGAGCGCACATAAGAGAAGCCCGTACCGCCAGCGATCAGGATCAGCGGACGGTCTTCGTCATCGCGCAGCCACGCATCGCCGTGCGGAATATCCACCACGATTTCACGTTCCTTCAGGATCCGATCCATCACCGCCATCGCATACAGGTTAAGCTCTGACGCACCAATATGAAGCTCAATAAATTCCTGCTCCGCTGGCGTTGAGGCCATAGAGAAAGGACGCTTATCACGCTCATCCATCACAACCATCAGGTACTGACCCGCGCGGAAAGAGAATGGCGCTTCTGGCACTAAACGGACGCGATATACGGTGTCGGTGATGGCATCTACCGAGGTCACTTTACAGCTTAAGGTTGTCATTCGCTCTCTCTGTCGGGAAGTCTATAGGGCTTAACGGTCAGCTCAGGGTTTACCGTTATTCATTATGGCCAGCTCGTCCCAGATCGCGTCAATTCGCGCGGTCACTGCAGGATCTTTTTTGATCGGGCGACCCCATTCACGGTCGGTTTCGCCAGGCCATTTATTTGTGGCATCCAGTCCCATCTTTGAGCCAAGGCCGGAAACCGGCGAGGCAAAATCCAGGTAATCTATCGGCGTATTTTCGACTAACACCGTATCGCGCGCCGGGTCCATTCGCGTGGTAATGGCCCAGATTACGTCATTCCAGTCGCGGGCGTTAACGTCATCATCGCAGACAATAACAAATTTGGTATACATAAACTGGCGCAGGAAAGACCATACGCCCATCATCACGCGTTTAGCATGACCAGGATACTGCTTCTTCATCGTGACCACCGCCATGCGATACGAGCATCCTTCAGGCGGCAGATAAAAATCAACAATTTCCGGGAACTGCTTTTGCAGGATCGGCACAAACACTTCATTCAGCGCCACGCCCAGCACCGCCGGTTCATCCGGTGGACGTCCGGTATACGTGGAGTGATAAATCGCATCTTCACGCTGCGTAATGTGCGTCACGGTAAACACCGGGAAGTTATCCACTTCGTTGTAATAGCCGGTGTGGTCGCCGTAAGGGCCTTCTGGCGCCATTTCACCCTGCTCGAGGTAACCTTCCAGCACAATTTCCGCACTGGCCGGAACTTCGAGATCGTTAGAGATACACTTCACGACTTCGGTTTTCGTTCCGCGCAGCAGGCCTGCAAATGCATATTCAGAGAGCGTATCCGGCACCGGCGTGACGGCTCCCAGAATGGTGGCCGGATCGGCGCCTAAGGCGACAGACACCGGGAAACGCTCCCCCGGATGCGCAGCGCACCACTCCTGGAAATCCAGCGCGCCGCCGCGATGCGACAGCCAGCGCATGATCAGTTTATTCTTGCCAATCAACTGCTGGCGGTAAATACCGAGGTTTTGCCGCTCTTTGTGCGGGCCGCGCGTAACGGTCAGCCCCCAGGTGATCAGCGGAGCGGCATCTTCAGGCCAGCACTGCATGATGGGGATTTTAGTCAGATCTACCGCATCGCCTTCCAGCACTTTCTGCTGGCACGGCGCGCCGCGCAGGCGTTTGGTGGGCATGTTCAGCACCTGCTTAAACTGCGGCAGCTTGTCGAACAGATCGCGGAAGCCTTTCGGTGGCTCCGGCTCTTTCAGAAACGCCAGCAGTTTACCGACTTCACGCAGCGCAGAGACGTCTTCCTGCCCCATTCCCAGTGCAACACGACGCGGTGTACCAAACAGGTTGCACAGCACCGGCATAGAGTAACCTTTCGGATTTTCAAACAGTAATGCGGGGCCACCGGCACGCAGGGTGCGGTCAGCAATTTCTGTCATCTCCAGATAAGGATCGACAGGAAGTGTAATACGTTTGAGTTCACCCTGCTTTTCCAGCAGCGTCAGGAAGTCGCGGAGATCGTGGTATTTCATGCAGTTAATCATGGCCTCTCTGTAAGCGCTTCATTATACGGCGTAAGCCTGCTTGATGCTGTAATTTTGTTAAATAAGCGTGAAGTTATGCGTTCTGTTCCATTTTCCCCCATTATAATCAACTTAGCGATCCCGCCAGGGTTTTGATATGCTTGCGCCCCGAACTAAGGGAAAGAGTGATTATGCAGGCCTGGTATTTACTGTATTGCAAACGCGGGCAACTTCAGCGCGCGCAGGAACATCTTGAACGTCAGTCTGTAAATTGCCTGACACCCGTGATCACGCTTGAAAAAATGCAGCGCGGGAAGCGCACGACCGTTAGTGAGCCGTTGTTCCCGAACTACCTGTTTGTGGAGTTCGACCCGGAAGTCATCCACACTACCACCATCAGCGCAACGCGCGGCGTCAGCCACTTTGTTCGTTTTGGCGCACATCCGGCAACGGTTCCGTCGACGGTCATTCATCAGCTGTCGATTTATCAACAGCCTGAAGGGATCACCGACCCCGACACCCCTTACACGGGCGATAGCGTCGTGATTACCGAAGGCGCTTTCGAAGGCCTGCAGGCGATTTTTGCCGAGCCGGACGGGGAAGCGCGCTCTATGCTGTTGCTCAATCTGCTGAACAAGCAGGTGCTGCAGAGCGTTAAAAACACCGACTTCCGCAAGCTTTAAACGTTTATCCCGAACAGATTACGCACGTTGTCATCCGTCTGCGCCGAAAGCCAGTGCGGATCCTCTCCGCGCCACTTCGCGACGCTCTCAACAATGTGCCCCAGATACGCGGGCTCATTTCGCCGCGATGCCGGTTTGGGTTTCATATCGCGCGGTAGCAGATAAGGCGCATCGGTTTCAAGGAGCAGCCGGTCAGCCGGGATTACCGGCAACAGCTCACGAAGTTCAAGCCCGCGACGCTCATCGCACACCCAGCCGGTAATACCCAGATAAAGCCCTCGCGCCAGGCAATCCAGCGCTTCCTGCCGTGAACCGGTGAAACAGTGCAATACCGCGCCGGGCAGTTTCTCCAGCCACGGATCCAGAAGTGCCAGGAAACGCTCATGCGCGTCGCGGCAGTGCATAAATACGGGCATTCCAAGCTCTGCCGCCAGCGCAAGCTGGGCAGTAAACGCCTTTTCCTGCTCTTCAGGCGTGGAAAAGTTACGGTTGAAATCGAGACCGCATTCGCCGATCGCCACAACGTCTGGCGTCTTTGCCAGCCTGTACAGGGTGTCGCCACTTTCTACGGTCCACTGGCTGCTGTCGTGAGGATGCACGCCAGCAGTAGACCAACAGCGATCGTATCGTTGCGCCAGCTGCTGCGCCTGCTCGCTCTCATGCAGGTTGGTGCCCGTCAGCAGCAGTCCTTTCACCCCGGCGGCAAACGCGCGCGCAACCACCTCATCACGGTCTTTCGCAAACTGCGAGCTGGTCAGGTTGAGTCCGATATCAAACATGCAAATCCCCATATAACAACCGCCCTGACGGGCGGCTGGTTTTACTCTTCAGTGGTCTTGTCGGACGTATCGTCTTCGTCATCCGCTCGACGTCCTTTACCCACGTAGAAACGCGAGAAGAAAACGCCGACCTCAAACAGACAGTACATCGGTATGGCCAGCAGCGTCTGCGAGAACACATCCGGCGGTGTCAGAAGCATGCCGACAACAAAAGCGCCCACAAGGATATACGGACGCTTCTTACGCAGGTCATCCGGGGTCGTTACTCCTACCCAGCAGAGCAGCACAATAGCCACCGGCACTTCGAATGCCACGCCAAACGCCATAAACAGCGCCATCACAAAGCTGAGGTAGCTGGCGATATCCGTCGACACCTGGACCCCTTCCGGCGCGGTATGCGTCAGGAAGCCGAAGGCCAGCGGGAAGACAACGAAATAGGCAAACGCCATGCCGATATAGAACAGCAGCGAGCTGGACACCAGCAGCGGGATCACCAGCTTGCGTTCATGCTTATACAGCGCGGGCGCCACAAACGCCCACACCTGGTAAAGAATGACCGGCGCAGAGGCAATCAACGACACCCAGAAGGTCAGCTTGATGGGGGTAAAGAACGGCGAAGCAACGTCTGTTGCAATCATCGTTGCGCCCAGCGGCATCTGCTTGATCAGCGGCGCAGAGACCACCTGATAGATATCGTTGGCAAAATAGACCAGGCACAGGAATATGAGTAAAACCGCAATAATGCAGTTTAACAGGCGCTTACGCAGCTCAATGAGGTGCGTAATCAGCGGTTGAGTATCATCTACTGCCATGTTTACGCTTTATCACTCGACGAGGGGGATGATTCGGAAACAGACGCAGCGGGCTTCACTTCCGCCGTTTTTACTACCGGCTCTTCCGGCTGCGCCTGTTTTTTCACTTCGGTTTCCTGAGGCGTCTGTTCTGGCGCGGCAGCCTGATGTTCAGCGCTGGCAGGCGTTACGCCCTCGCGCTGCTCCTCGCTGCCCTTCACCACCGGGTTATGGATGGTGTTCGCTTCATCGCTCGCTTTTTCAGGATCGTTAACGCTATAGGAGCGCTTCATCGATTCTGCCGCTTCGCGCAGCTCATCCATTGACGCTTTCAGTTCCGGCGTCAGGTTATCCATGCTCGCCTTCTCGACCTTTTTCAGGCTTTCCTGAAATTCCTGCAGCTTAAGCTCCTGCGCCAGTTCATTCTGAACGGTCGATGCCAGCGATCTCAGCGCACGAACCCAGCCCGCAACGGTTTTCACTGCCACCGGCAGACGCTGCGGCCCCAGCACAATCAGGCCAATCACAAAGACCAGCAGGAGCTCACTAAAACCAATGTCGAACACGACTTACACCTGCTCTTTATCGTGGCGTTTAGCGTCTTCCTTTTTGGCTTCTTCTTGCTTGTCGGCGATGGATTTAGCAGTAAAGTCAGCGTCCTGGCTGGTTTTATCCTGCTTGCTCTCATCATCGCTCATCGCTTTCTTGAAGCCTTTGATAGACGCGCCCAGATCGGAACCAATAGAACCGAGCTTTTTGGTGCCAAACAGCAGCACGACGATGACGGCAATGATCAACAATTGCCAGATACTGATACCACCCATACATGTTCCTCAGGGATAGATGATTAATGAGTCAGGCCGCATTATACGTATGCGACCCGTCGATAGCGACGCACGCTCAGCGCGTTTTTCGCCAGCCTGCTAGCCAGACTACCACTCCGCCAGCCATCAGCCAGGCGGGCATCATCTGCCAGTCCGGACGGTTGATCAGCAGCAGCGTACCGCTCAGCAGCAGCGTTGCGCCAATCCCAAAGAGATAGCGTGACTGCCCCTGGCGAACACGGCTGGACTGAAGTTCGCGGGCGATTTTATCCATGCTGTGCTGAAGGTTCTTGCTCTGACGCAAACTGTCATAAACCAGTTCAGGAATTTCAGGCATTTTTTCTATCCAGAACGGGCCTTTCTCTTTCAGCGAGCGCACCAGCGCCGGAATGCCAACCTGATCCTTAATCCAGGATTCAAGGAAAGGTTTCGCGGTCTTCCACAAGTCTAACTGAGGATAGAGCTGTCGGCCTACACCCTCAACGTAAAGTAATGTTTTCTGGAGTAAAACTAGCTGTGGCTGAACTTCCATATTAAAGCGGCGAGCCGTGTTGAACAGGTTTAACAGCACATGCCCGAAGGAAATTTCCGCCAGCGGTTTTTCAAAAATCGGTTCACAAACGGTCCGGATCGCGAACTCGAACTCTTCGACGTTGGTGTCCGGCGGCACCCAGCCGGAATCGACGTGCAGCTCGGCCACCTTACGGTAGTCGCGGTTGAAAAACGCGATGAAGTTCTCAGCCAGATACCGTTTATCTTCTTTGTTCAGCGACCCCACAATCCCGCAGTCGATACCGATATACTTCGGATCCTCAGGATGTTCGTAGCTCACGAAGATATTGCCCGGATGCATGTCCGCATGGAAAAAGCTGTCGCGGAACACCTGGGTAAAGAAGACCTGTACGCCTCGTTCAGCCAGGAGCTTCATGTTCGTTCCCTGTTTCTCCAGGGCGACCACATCCGAAACCGGAATACCGTAGATACGTTCCATCACCATCATGTTCTGGCTGCAGTAGTCAGAATAGACTTCAGGTACATAGAGCATCGGGCTGTTTTCAAAGTTGCGACGCAGCTGAATGGCGTTTGCCGATTCGCGCAGCAGGTTAAGCTCATCAATCAGCGTTTTTTCATATTCCCGCACCACTTCCAGTGGACGAAGGCGACGCCCGTCCGGCAGCAAGCGTGGCACCCAGCGCGCCAGCCGATAAATCAGCTTCATGTCCGCTTTGATGACTGGCAGGATGTCCGGACGAATGACTTTAATAACGACTTCTTTGCCGTTTTCTTTCAGACGCGCGGTGTGCACCTGCGCGATAGAGGCCGATGCCAGTGGCTTAATGTCGAAATCGTCAAACCAGGTCTCGACGGGGACATTTCCCATCGCCTCTTCAATTTGCTTTTTCGCGCGCGCGCCGTCAAACGGTGCGACGCGATCCTGCAGCATCGCAAGCTCATCGGCAATCAGAGGCGGGAAGAGATCGCGGCGGGTCGACAGCATCTGTCCGAATTTAATCCAAACCGGGCCGAGCTCCTGCAGCGCCAGGCGCAGACGCTCACCCAGCGGTTGACCTTTATGGCGATTGGGCATCCAGAAGAGCATCCGCCGCCAGATACGAAGCGGCAGCGTGATACGCATTTTGGGGATAAGCTCGTCGAGCCCGTAGCTCAAAAAGGTGCGAATAATAAAATAGAGGCGCCGAATTTCACCAGGCGTCATTTGCCCTCCAGTTTTTCCAGCCGTTTGGTTAACGCATCAACCGCACGTTCAACAGCAGCGGTCTCTTCCGCAAACCATGCAACTTCCAGTGGCCCAGGCGCCATTCGCCACTCCTCAGTCAGCACTTCCGCCGCATAGCGTTGCTGGCGCTGAAGGTTTTTACGCGCAAAGGAGGCGCCACCATGAAGGATTTTCCCGATGCCTTCGGCGGCAATGTCGCCGATAAAAGGCGCGAGCAGCTCTGCCGGGTCGAACTCCGCCAGATCGGTGAGCGCAACGAAGTTCTGCACGACCTGAATGTCGCCTTCCACTTCCAGCTCACCGCTGCGGATAAGCGCCGTTAATTGCTGGCGATCGCGCAGTTTTGGCAGCACGCTCATGTGCGTGATGACCGAGCAGTCGGCTTCACCTTCCCACGCCCCCAGAACGTCAAGCTGGCGTTCGCTGAATACCAGCACAAGCGGCGTCGAGAACTCTTTTAAAACAATACGTAATACCTTTCCGTTAAGCCGCTGACGTGCAGCTTTCAGCGCAGGGGCGCGATACAGAAAAGCGTTCAGTACATTCTCGATGCCTGCGGAGACTAAGGGTTTAAAGGGCACGGGACACCTCCACTCAGAATTTGTAACCGCGATGCAGCGCGACGACACCCGCCGTCAGGTTGAAATATTCAACGTTCTCAAATTCCGCGTCCTGCATCATGGCTTTTAATGTGTCCTGATCCGGGTGCATACGGATAGATTCCGCCAGATAGCGGTAGCTTTCAGCGTCGTTAGCCACCAGCTCACCAATACGCGGCAGCACGTGGAAGGAATAGGCGTCGTAGGCTTTGCTCAGCGGCTCAATGATCGGTTTAGAGAACTCGAGCACCAGCAGACGTCCACCCGGCTTCAGCACGCGGTACATGGAGCGCAGCGCTTTTTCTTTATCGGTCACGTTACGCAGACCGAAAGAGATCGTGATGCAGTCAAAGGTATTGTCCGGGAATGGCAGCGCTTCAGCATTTGCCTGTACATACTCCACATTCCCCACCACGCCGATGTTACGCAGCTTTTCGCGTCCCATTTTCAGCATGGAGTCATTAATATCGGCGAGAACTACGCGACCGGTTTCGCCCACCAGGCGGGAGAATTTCGCGGTTAAATCGCCCGTACCACCGGCTAAATCCAGCACCGTTTGTCCACGACGTACGCCGCTGCAGTCAATGGTGAAGCGCTTCCACAAGCGATGAATGCCGAACGACATCAGGTCATTCATCACATCGTACTTCGCCGCCACGGAATGAAATACGTGGGCCACCATGTCAGCTTTCTGCGCTTTGGCGACAGTCTGAAAGCCAAAGTGCGTTGTGTCTTGTGAATCGTCAGCCATCTCAGAGCCTGCTTATCAGTAAAATGTTCGTGAAGTGTAACAGATTGGGCGCGTTTGCCCTACGTTTCAACCACCGCGAAAGAAACGCGCTGGAGTCTCGTCTGGTGATAAATCCGCCGCTAACGTATTGTCTTCACTGTTTGTATTTTGTTCGTCCGCACCTTCTCGCAGTCGAAACTCGTCGTCCTGGGCGGTGGCCTGTTCGACCAATTCCGGATTAATCTCGCGTTTAACCTCAACCCCCAGGCTGCGGAATGATTCGGCCTGTGCCAGCAAATTGCCGCGTCCGGAGGCGAGTTTTTTCATCGCCTGGCGATAGTTATCCTGCGCACGATCCAGGCTCTGCCCGACTGAGGACATGTCGTCCACGAAGAGGCGCATTTTGTCATACAGCTTGCTGGCACGATCGGCAATCTGCTGCGCGTTGCGGCTCTGGTGCTCGTAGCGCCACAGGTTCGCAATGGTGCGTAACGCCACCAGCAGCGTGGTGGGGCTGACCAGCATAATGTTATTTTTGAGCGCTTCGGTGATAAGCTCGGGCTGTCTGTCGAGTGCCAGCAGAAACGCGGGTTCTACCGGGATGAACATCAGGACATAGTCCAGCGAGCGCAGCCCCGGCAGCTGCTGGTAGTCTTTTCTGCCAAGCAGGCGAATATGATTACGCACGGAGGCAATGTGCTCCAGCAGCGCAGACTCGCGGGTGTAGTCATCGTCCGCATTAAAGTAACGTTCATACGCCACCAGCGTCATTTTGGCGTCAATCACCACATCTTTACCCTGCGGCAGCCGAACAATCACATCCGGCTGCATGCGAGAGCGGGCATCGTTTTCAATACTCACCTGCGTTTCGTATTCATACCCCTCCCGCAGACCAGAGGCCTCCAGCACGCGGGTCAGCACCACTTCTCCCCAGTTGCCCTGGGTTTTGTTATCCCCTTTCAGCGCGCGGGTCAGGTTGACCGCTTCCTGCGCCATTTGTGCATTCAGCTGCTGGAGATTGCGAATCTCATGCGCCAGCGTGTGCCGCTCGCGGGCCTCCTGCCCAAAGCTGTCCTGCACCTGACGGCGGAAACCGTCCAGCTGTTCGCGCAGCGGCGTCAGCAGGCTGTTGAGGCTCTGGCGGTTCTGTTCGTCAACGCGGCGGTTGCTGTGCTCAAAAATTCGGTTGGCGAGGTTCTCAAACTGTTCGCTGAGGCGCTGCTCGCTGTTGATCATCTGGCGGATTTTGTCTTCCGCATGCAGCTGGGTGGATTCAAGGCGGGTGGTCACTTCGCGGAGATCGGCCTCCAGCGAGGTGTTAATGTCTCGCAGGTTACGCAGCTCGTTGTTAAGCAGTTCGCACTCGTCGCGCCAGTGTTCGCTCAGAGCAAGCTGCTGTTTTGCCGCGCTTAAATCGGCGACCATCTCTTCTCGCTCGGCCAGCTGGTCGGCCTTCTGCTGCGCATGCTGGTAGCTGGAAATGAGCCAGCCAATCCCTAAGCCCACCAGCGCAATCACCGCGTAAATCAGGATCGAGATATCCACAATGCCCCCTGCATCAACGTATTACCCGCACAAAATAGAATTGTGCTGTATAAACGTCCAGTTTGAAAGGGTTTTCCTGCGAGGCGCTACGCAAAAAATAAAGGCCGAACGCGTCGGCCTTTGATTTCAGAAGAGAGGATTAGATCAGGCGACGCGCGGCTTCCACCACGATTTTCACCGCATGACTTTCGGTCTGCTTCATGGTTTCGGCGTTCGGGATCTCCTGCTGGGTACGGTTGACGATAACGCCCGCCACCATACCGGCACGCAGACCCTGGCTTGCGCACATGGTCAGCAGCGTTGCGGATTCCATTTCGTAGTTCATCACGCCCATGGACTGCCACTCTTCCATTGAACCTTTGAAACGGCTTACCACGCGGCCTGAGAAGGTGTCGTAACGCTCCTGGCCCGGGTAGAAGGTGTCGGAAGAGGCGGTTACGCCCACGTGGGTGGTTGCGCCCACGGATTTCGCGGCTTCAACCAGCGCGGTGGTGCATTCGAAATCAGCCACTGCCGGGAATTCCATCGGTGCAAAGTGCAGGCTTGCGCCGTCCAGACGAACGGACGCGGTCGTGACCAGCACGTCGCCGACATTGATGTGCGGCTGGATAGCGCCGGTGGTGCCGATACGCAGGAAAGTACGAATGCCCAGCTGTGCCAGTTCTTCAACAGCAATAGACGTAGACGGACCACCGATACCGGTAGAGCACACGATCACCGCTTTGCCATCCAGCTCTGCGCGCCAGGTGGTGAACTCACGATGGGCAGCCAGCTTGACCGGCTTATCCATCAGCGCGGCGATCTTTTCCACACGCTCAGGATCGCCAGGGACGATAGCGAGCGTAGCCCCTTGTAAATCGTTTTTGGTGAGGCCGAGATGAAAAACATCAGACTTAGACATAGGTGACTCCTCTGTGGGTCGGTTAGTCAGAAGAAGTAAAACGGTACTTTACAGAAGCAGTAAGCATATTTTCGTGACACACCTCACCATGAATGAAAATGATTACATTGAATTTCCATAAAAAAGTGATTCACATCACATTAACAAGTTATATCGCCAGGTGCTGCACAAAAGATAGACCGTTTAAGGCACTGTGAGTTGTTAACCTGGTGTCTATATTTACCTTTGCGCTAACTCATTGGTACGGAGAATGCCATGACTGAAAAAATCGGTTTTGCACCTGCTGCGGCCCCACATGCTTCAACCATCGTGTCGACGCCAGAAGCGGCAATTACCGCGGGCGAGACCTCCATTCCCTCGCAGGGGGAGAATATGCCTGCTTATCACGCACGGCCAAAATCGGCAGACGGTCCGCTGCCCATCGTGATTGTGATTCAGGAGATATTTGGTGTTCACGAACACATTCGCGACCTCTGCCGCCGGCTGGCGCTGGAAGGGTATCTGGCCGTTGCGCCAGAGCTCTACTTCCGTCAGGGCGATCCGAACGACTACAGCGATATTCCAACATTGCTCAGCAACCTGGTCAGTAAAGTCCCGGACGCGCAGGTGCTGGCCGATCTCGATCACGTCGCCAGCTGGGCGGCGCGCAACGGCGGCGATCCGCATCGTCTTCTGGTCACCGGTTTCTGCTGGGGCGGACGCATTAGCTGGCTGTATGCCGCGCATAACCCGCAGCTCAAAGCCGCTGTCGCCTGGTACGGCAAACTGGTGGGTGAGAAAACGCTGAATTCACCGAAACATCCCGTCGATATCGCCACGGAGCTAAACGCCCCCGTGTTAGGGCTTTACGGCGGTCAGGACACCGGTATTTCGCTGGATTCGGTAGAGACCATGCGCCATGCGCTCCGTGCGGCCAATGCGAAGGCGGAGATCGTGGTGTATCCGGATGCCGGGCACGCGTTTAACGCCGATTATCGTCCGAGCTATCACGCAGAATCAGCCAAAGATGGCTGGCAGAGAATGCTGGCGTGGTTTAGCCAGTACGGCGGTAAGAAAGCGTAATAAAAAAAGCCCGGTGGCGGCTATGCCTTACCGGGCCTACGCATCATCAAGCCTGACGCAGGTTCTGCGCCGCCTTCACCATGTTCGCCAGCGCCGCGCGCGTCTCCGGCCAGCCGCGGGTTTTCAGTCCGCAGTCCGGGTTCACCCACAGGCGCTCTGCCGGAATGCGCTGGGCCGCTTTTTTCAGCAGGGCTTCAATCCACTCCACGCTCGGCACGTTCGGGGAGTGAATGTCGTACACGCCCGGCCCGATTTCATTCGGGTAGTCGAACTCTTCAAACGACTCCAGCAGCTCCATGTCTGAACGCGAGGTCTCGATGGTGATCACATCGGCATCCAGCGCGGCAATCGAATCCATGATGTCGTTGAATTCGCAGTAACACATGTGGGTGTGGATCTGGGTGTCGTCCTTCGCCACCGCGGCGTTGATGCGGAACGCCTCCACGCCCCACTGCAGGTAGGCATCCCAGTCGCTGCGGCGCAGCGGCAAGCCTTCGCGCAGGGCCGGTTCGTCAATCTGAATAATGCCAATGCCTGCCGATTCCAGATCCGCCACCTCATCACGCAGCGCCAGGGCGATCTGTTTGGCGATGGTTTCACGAGTCACGTCTTCACGCGGGAACGACCAGCAGAGAATGGTCACCGGACCGGTGAGCATCCCTTTTACCGGCTTGTCGGTCAGGGACTGGGCATACTTCGCCCACTCCACGGTGATCGCTTCCGGGCGGCTGACGTCACCGATAACCACCGGCGGCTTCACGCAGCGGGAGCCGTAGCTCTGCACCCAGCCGTTCTGGGTAAAGACAAAGCCGTCCAGGTGCTCGCCAAAGTATTCCACCATGTCATTACGTTCGGCCTCGCCGTGCACCAGCACGTCCAGCCCCAGGCGTTCCTGCTCGATAATCGCCTGCTTGATGTGTTCGGCGATGCCGGTGCGATAGTGATTCGCATCCAGATTGCCCTTCTTGAAGTCCAGACGCAGGCCGCGTATCTCCGTAGTTTGCGGGAAAGAGCCAATTGTGGTGGTCGGCCACGCAGGCAGATTAAAGCGGGCGCGCTGCGCTTCGGCGCGCACCTCGTAAGGGCTCTGCCGCTGGCTGTCCTGAGCGGTGATGACCGCCAGGCGTTTTTCCACCGCCGGGTTGTGCACGCGCGCCGAGTGACGACGCGCCTGGATCGGGGCGCTCCATTCGGTAATCGCCGCCGTGTCGCCGCTGTTCAGCGCGTCGCGCAGCAGCGTCAGCTCTTCACATTTTTGCAGGGCGAAGGCAAACCAGCTTTTCACCTCGGCATCCAGACGCGTTTCCACGCTCAGATCGATCGGGCTGTGCAGCAGCGAACAGGACGAGGCCACCCACAGCTCACGTTTGCCGACGATGTCTTTGATTTGCGCGTATTTCTCGGTGAGATCGGCGCGCCAGACGTTACGGCCGTTGATCAGCCCGGCAGAGAGCAGCCAGTCCGCTGGCAAACGCTTGTGCAGCTCCGCCATATCATCTTTACCGTGTACGAGGTCAACGTGCAGGCCCTGGACCGGCAGCGCGGTAATGGTCTTCAGGTTCGGCGTCACGCCTTCAAAATAGGTCGTCAGCAGGAGTTTTACCTGACCGGTGAGCGCGTCATACGCCGGTTTTAAGGCATCGAGCCAATCCTGCGGCAGCTCAAGCACCAGCGCCGGTTCGTCGATTTGCACCCACTGAATGCCGCGTTTGCCCAGCTCACTCAGCACCTGTTTGTAGACCGGCAGAATATCCTTCAGCAGGCTGAGTCGGTCAAACGGCTCGCCCTTTACTTTTCCCAGCCACAGGTACGTTACCGGCCCGAGCAGCACCGGCTTCACCTGGTGGCCCAGCGCCAGCGCTTCATCCACTTCGTCCAGAAGCTGCGTCCAGGTCAGCCTGAACTGCTGGCCTTTGACGAACTCCGGCACCATATAGTGATAGTTGGTGTTAAACCACTTGGTCATTTCCGCCGCTGCCGCTGGCTCACCCGTCGGCGCGCGGCCACGGCCGATGCGGAACAGGGTATCGATATCTACCGATCCATCTTTGTTCTGATGACGAGCCGGCACGTTGCCAAGCAGCAGGCTGGTCGTCAGAACATGGTCGTACCAGGCGAAATCGCCCACCGGCAGCAGGTCAATGCCCGCCTGTTTTTGCTGATCCCAGTGGCGGGCGCGCAGCTCGCGTCCTGCCGCCAGCAGTTCTTCGCGGGTGGCATTACCCGCCCAGTAGCTTTCTTGCGCTTTTTTCAGCTCGCGACGCAGGCCGACGCGAGGGAAACCGAGAGTGTGATTGCGGATTGTCATGGTGTGCCCCTTGTGAAATTCGTTATTTAGACGTCCAGATGTTTACACTTCTATAATTGGCAGGTACTGTATATTCCTCAAGCGCAATATGTTCATGGCGAAGTGAAGGACTTTCATGATCGAGATTAAACACCTGAAAACGCTACAAGCGTTGCGGAACTGCGGTTCGCTCGCGGCGGCTGCGGCCACGCTGCACCAGACCCAGTCCGCCCTTTCTCACCAGTTCAGCGATCTGGAACAACGCCTCGGCTTCCGTCTTTTTGTGCGTAAGAGCCAGCCGCTACGCTTTACGCCGCAGGGTGAAATTCTTCTTCAGCTGGCGAATCAGGTACTGCCTCAAATCGCGAGCGCGCTGCAGGCGTGTAACGAACCGCAGCAGACCAAACTGCGCATCGCCATTGAGTGCCACAGCTGTATTCAGTGGCTGACCCCCGCGCTTGAGAACTTCCGCCAGAAGTGGCCGCAGGTGGAGATGGACTTCAAATCCGGCGTGACCTTTGACCCGCAGCCGTCGCTGCAGCAGGGCGAGCTGGATCTGGTCATGACCTCTGACATCCTGCCGCGCAGCGGCCTGCACTATTCGCCGATGTTTGATTATGAAGTGCGCCTGGTGCTGGCGCCGGACCACCCGCTGGCCGCCAAAACGCGCATCACGCCGGAAGACCTGGCGACAGAAACGCTGCTGATTTACCCGGTCCAGCGCAGCCGCCTGGATATCTGGCGCCACTTCCTGCAGCCGGCAGGCATTAGCCCGCAGCTGAAAAGCGTGGATAACACCCTGCTGCTGATTCAGATGGTGGCGGCCAGAATGGGTATCGCGGCGCTGCCGCACTGGGTGGTGGAGAGTTTTGAACGCCAGGGTCTGGTGCAGACCAAAACCCTGGGTGAAGGATTGTGGAGCCGACTGTACGCCGCCGTGCGCGATGGCGAGCAGCGTCAGCCGATTACGGAGGCGTTTATTCGCTCAGCGCGGAACCACGCGTGCGACCATCTTCCGTTTGTGCGGAGCGCGGAGCGACCCATCGGCGATGGACCCACAGCGAAGCCAGGATCACCGCTCCCCCAATAATAAAGCTCGGCCAGTGCGGCTGTTGCTGCCAGATGGCGAGGTTGACCAGCAGCCCTGCCGGAACATGCACGTTGTTCATGATCCCCAGCGTACCGGCGTCTACCTGCGTAGCGCCGTAGTTCCACATGAAGTACCCCAGCCCTGACGCCACTACGCCCAGCCAGACCAGAACGCCCCACTGCACGGCGGTGGTCGGCAGTTTTTGCGGGTTGCCGAGCATAAACCACGCCGCCACCGCGACAATCGCGGCGCCCATATAGAACCAGGCAAACGCGTTATGCTGCGGCATCGGACGGGTTTCCATCAGGCGTTTGTAGCCCACCATGCCGATGGCGAAGCTGATGTTGGCGAGCTGGACGAAAATCAGTCCGGTCCAGAAGTGATCGCTGACTTTGTCATAGCGAATAATCGCCGCGCCGATCACCGCCAGCGCGGCGCTCAGCAGGTATCCCCAGCGCAGACGGCGTCTGCTGAGCAGGTCGTAAATCAGCGTGATATAGAGCGGCGTCAGCACGGTAAAGAGCAGGAATTCAGAGACGGACAGGTAGACGTAGGCCCGGAAGCTGAACAAATACATGATGCCTAGCTGCATCGCCCCCACCAGCATATACAGCACAATCGTTTTCAGCGATTGCCCGCGCTTGCGCAGAAACGGCAGGAAAACCAGCGCCGCCAGCCCCACGCGCATCAGCACCGAGAAGTAGCTGTCGACCGAACCGGCAAGGTATTCGCCAATCAGGCTAAAGGAGAAGGCCCACAGGATAGTGGTGATAATGAGTAGCGCCACAATGCTTGTCTCTCAGAAAGAAGGAGAGGCATTGTAGCGAACTCTTTAGTTGACAACTGAGCAATAAACAACCGAATGAAGATTATTCAAGGAACAGTTTGCGCAGATACTTCGGTACCGCGTTGTCAGCGTTAGAACCAATCACTTCCAGCTCAGGGTGCAGATCCTTCAGACGCTGGTGCGCGTTCTGCATGATGCAGCCCTTGCCCGCCATCGAAAGCATCTCGGCGTCGTTCATGCCGTCACCGAAGGCGATACAGTCTTTCAGCCCGAAGCCAAGACGTTTCGCAACGGCTTCCAGCGCGTGACCTTTAGAGACGCCTCCCGCCATCACTTCCAGACAGGTCAGGGTTGAGAAGCTCACGTTGACGCGATCGCCCCAGCGGGCGTTGATCGCCTGTTCCAGCGGGAGCAGCTCTTCGTGGCTGTCACAGGTGAAGAACACCTTGCTGATCCCTTCCGGCTCCAGCAGGCCCGGTTCGTAGAGGGAGTAGTTGAATACCGCTTCCTTGAAGAAACGCATTTCATCCGGGCGATGGCGGTTCATAAACCAGTCGTCGTCGCGGTAAACGTTAGTGACGATAGCCGGGTTGTTATGCACCACGCCGAACAGATCGGCGGCGATATCGCGATCCAGGTTGTGGGTAAAGATCAGGTTGCCGTCGGTATCATGCACGCGCGCACCGTTGGAGGTGATCATGTACGATTTGATCTCAAGATTATCGCGGATCTGCCCCACGTCCACGTGGTGGCGGCCGGTGGCGAACACAAAGTTCACGCCACGTGCAGTCAGGAGTTTTAAGGTCTCTTTCGCGTAAGGCGACAGGGTGTGGTCGGGGGAAAGCAGCGTGCCATCTAAATCAGATGCAACAACCTGGTACATAGGGATTTCAACCTCTGGTGGAAAACAAGAATCAATTATGCCTGTTGAAAAATTCAACAATGGCGTTAAGCGCGACTGAGCGCATAGCGTCCTTTTCAAAAAGGATCTCATGGAACGCGCCGTTAATGACCAGCGGTTTACCCCCTTCACAAGGGTGACCGGCTGCAGCGCGCAGTTCACAATAGCGGTCATGCATGCGGTTATCCACCACACGCTCTTCTTCCGCCTGGATCAGAAGCGTCGGCGTGTCATCATCGCCTACGCCCGCCAGCACCTGCTCACCGGCCAGAATACCCTCCCGCACCCAGTGCCAGGTCGGGCCGCCGACGCGCAAGCGCGGTTCATCGGCATAAAAGCGCAGGTTGCGGCGATAACGCTGCCGGCTGTGGGTTAAGACGTTGATGGCGAACGGCAGCGCGCGCCAGCGTCCTGTGCCAATGGCATAACCTTCACGAATGCGCTGATGGCCCTCAGCCCAGTCAAGAAGATGGCGCACCATCCAGTCAGGAAAACGGATGACGATACCGTACATCGGCGCGGTGAGCGCAATGGCGTCGCACTGGTGCGCGTAACGCTGCAAAAACAGCGTCGAAATGGCGCCGCCCATGGAGTGCGCAAGAATATACCGCTTGCGCCAGGGGCCAGGCTGAACGTCCTGCTGCCAGAACGCGGCAAAATCATCGACGTAATCGCTGAAGCGATCGACGTGCCCACGGTGCGTGTCCGGCAGCATACGTCCGGACAGCCCCTGTCCACGATGGTCGATGATCAGGACATCGAACCCCATATGGACCAGGTCATAGGCCAGCTCGGCATATTTAACGTAGCTTTCAATACGCCCAGGGCAGACCACTATCACCCGGTCATTTTTTTCATTTCGGAAACGAACGAAACGCACCGGGACGCCCCCGATGCCCGTAAACTCATCTTCCTCACGCTGCCGCCAGAAATCGGTCAGCGGCCCCATAGAGAAAGCAGCAAAAGCGTTTTCTCGTGTTTCCCAGTCCTTTTTCTGCTGAAACATTGGGTTTCCACTCACGTAATCCAGGGAATATCGTTTTTTTCGTCACCGGTCACAAAATGACTCAATAATAGCGTATTGTGGCATAAAAATAGACGGTTCGGGAGTTTCAAATGACCTTCGAATGGTGGTTCGCCTACCTGCTGACATCCATTATCCTCAGCCTTTCTCCGGGTTCGGGTGCTATTAACACCATGACCACCTCCATCAACCACGGCTACCGCGGTGCAGCGGCGTCGATTGCCGGTTTGCAGACCGGGCTGGGCATTCATATTGTGCTGGTCGGGATCGGTCTGGGGACCCTGTTCTCCCGCTCCGTGCTGGCCTTTGAGGTGCTGAAATGGGCCGGGGCAGCGTATCTGATTTGGCTCGGCATCCAGCAGTGGCGCGCGGCAGGCTCCATCAACCTGAATACGCTGGCTCAGACGCAAAACCGCGGCCATCTGTTTAAGCGTGCGGTGTTCGTCAACCTGACCAACCCGAAGAGCATCGTTTTCCTCGCCGCGCTGTTCCCGCAGTTTATCGTTCCGCATCAGCCGCAGGTGATGCAGTACGTGGTGCTCGGCGCGACCACCATTATCGTCGACATCATCGTGATGATTGGTTACGCGACGCTGGCGCAGCGAATTGCGGCATGGATTAAAGGGCCTAAGCAGATGAAGGCCCTGAATAAAGTCTTTGGTTCGCTGTTTATGCTGGTTGGCGCGCTGCTTGCGTCAGCGCGTCATGCTTAGCGAGAAATGATGAGATGAATGCCGAAGCCGGCGAACAGCGCGCCGGCGAAGCCGTCAATCCACTTCGCGATACGCTGGTAGCCGCGGCGCATTGCCGGTAAGGCGAACAGGCTGGCTACGATGGTAAACCAGGCAAAGGTTTCAACGACGATCAGCAGGAAGATGCCCCAGCGTGCGCCCGCGCCGACGCTATCGCCGACAAACAGCGAGAACACCGAGCCGAAATAGATAATCGCTTTTGGGTTCGCCAGATTGGTCAGCAGCCCTTTTACAAAGCTGCGACCGCCCGTTGCCAGCTCCACCTTCGGCTCTTGCGGTTTTTTCTCTTCTTTCTTCAGCGCCCCGCGCAGCATCTGGTAGCCCATCCAGCACAGGTACAGCCCGCCACCGACCATAATGATGTTATGCAGCCAGGCCATCTTCGCCAGGATAAGATTCAGACCGAGCAGCGCAACGGCCGCCCAGACCATAACGCCCATGGTGATACCGAGCACGCCCATCATCGCCTCTTTGCTGGAGCGGCTAACGGCCGTTTGTGATACGAAGAAAAAGTCCGGGCCGGGGCTCATCAGCGCAACGATGTGCACTAACGCCACGGTGAGAAATAGCATTAACATAATTAGCTCGCGGGGAAATAATTTAGTGAGTCATCATCCTGGCACTTTTTCGCCCGGCTGACTACTCCTCATCATCACCGTCGGCGTGAGAGCGGATGAGCGCCATAAACTCTTTACCGAAGCGCTCCAGCTTGCGCGTTCCCACGCCGTTGACGCTGAGCATCTCGCTGGCGCTGAGCGGCATCTGCTCGGCCATCTCGATCAGCGTCGCGTCGTTGAACACCACGTAAGGCGGGATGTTTTCTTCGTCGGCGATGGCCTTACGCAGCTTGCGCAGTTTGGCAAACAGCTTGCGGTCGTAGTTGCCGCCGTAGGATTTCTGCATTACGCGTGGCTTCAGGGCGATGACGCGCGGCACGGCGAGCTTGAGTTCAACGTCACCGCGCAGGACCGGACGCGCCGCCTCAGTCAGCTGCAGGGCGGAGTGCTGGGCAATGTTCTGCGTGGCGAAGCCGAGGTGGATCAGCTGACGAATGATACTCACCCAGTGTTCGTGGCTCTGCTCCTTGCCAATACCGTAGACGGGCAGCTTGTCGTGGCCCATATCGCGGATACGCTGGTTATTGGCGCCGCGCAGCACCTCCACCACGTAGCCCATCCCGAAGCGTTGATTCACACGGTAAATGGTCGAGAGCGCTTTACGCGCGTCCATCAGGCCATCGTACTGTTTCGGCGGATCGAGGCAGATATCGCAGTTGCCGCACGGCTCCTGGCGCCCTTCACCAAAGTAGTTGAGCAGAACCAGACGACGGCAGGTTTGCGCTTCGGCAAACGCGCCCATCGCGTTGAGCTTGTGGCGCTCGATATCCTGCAGCTGTCCCTGCGGCTTCTCTTCCAGACAGCGGCGCAGCCACGCCATATCGGCCGGATCGTAAAACAGCATCGCTTCCGCAGGCAGACCGTCACGCCCGGCGCGGCCGGTTTCCTGATAGTAGGATTCGATGTTGCGCGGGATGTCGAAGTGCACCACAAAGCGCACGTTTGGCTTGTTGATGCCCATCCCAAACGCCACCGTTGCGACCACGATCTGCAGGTCATCGCGCTGGAATTTCTCCTGCACGTCGGCGCGGATGTGGTTCTCTAACCCGGCATGATACGCGGCGGCGCTAAAGCCGCGGTTTTGCAGACGCGCGGCGGTGTCTTCCACCTTCGCACGGCTGTTACAGTAGATGATGCCGGACTTGCCGCGCTGCTCCTGGACGTAGCGCAGGAGCTGATCCAGCGGCTTGAACTTTTCCATCAGCATATAGCGGATGTTGGGGCGATCGAAGCTGCTGACCTGAATATAGGGGTCGTTCAGCCCGAGCAGACGAACGATGTCCAGACGGGTGGTGTCATCCGCCGTGGCGGTAAGCGCCATAAACGGCAGCTCGGGGAAGCGCTGACGCAGCTGGCCAAGGGCAGCGTATTCCGGGCGGAAATCGTGTCCCCACTGGGAAATACAGTGCGCTTCATCCACCGCCAGCAGGACCGGATTCCAGTGCGCCAGGTGGTCGAGGAAGTTATCCAGCATCAGGCGTTCCGGCGCGATATACAGCAGGCGGATCTGCCCGGTACGACAACCGGCCATCACCTCTTGCTGCTGCTCCCGGGTTTGGGTCGAGTTGAGACAGGCCGCCGCCACGCCGTTGGCGAGCAGCTGGTCAACCTGGTCTTTCATCAGAGAAATAAGGGGGGATACCACGACCGTCAGGCCGTTAAGCACCAGCGCGGGCACCTGATAACAAAGGGACTTGCCGCCACCGGTCGGCATCACCACCAGGCAATCACGACCTTCCAGCACCGTTTCAATGATGGTTTCCTGGCCGGGGCGGAACTGCTGGTAGCCAAAGGTTTCATGCAAAACCTGTTTAGCCAGCGACTCCTGATTCAATACTTCCGCCTGCGCCACGTTAACCCCATATGCCAGAAATGAAACAGGCGCTATTTTCAGCGCCTGAGAGAGAAACTTCAACGTTTAACGCAAAAACATTCGAACAGCCTAGAGAATATCGTTCAGCATCACGCCCACGCCGATGCGGGTCTGGTTGAAGTTGTAATCGATAAGCGACTCGCCGTAACCGCTGTACACCTGAGTGTAGATACGGACATGCTTCGTCATTGGATAGCTTAAGCCCACTTCCGCACCGCCGTAGCCGGTGTTCCAGTTGTACTGGCCTTTGGCGCTGAGCACGGCATCACCCAACTGATAGCCGACTTTGAGCTGGTAGTAGCCCATATATTTGGTGATATCCGGGTTGTCATCGGTTTCGCCCACCACATACCACGGCTTCACTTCCACCATCCAGTTACCGTTCTGCGCCATCAGACGCGTATAGGCACGGTTCCAGCTGCGGGATGTCGGGTCAGAGCGACCGTTGGAATCGTGGTTAAAGCCCACTTCGACGTCACGCAGCGTCCAGCCCGCAAACTCATAATCCGTTGCAAAACCGAGGAACAGCTGCGGCTCATAGTTGGTTTCACGGAACGGCGAGGACTCTCCGCTGTTAGACAGCTGCCACCAGGATTTCTGCGTGTAAGACGCCCCGAGCACCGAGTTTGGCCCCAGAATACCGCGCCAGAACGGGAACGCGAGGCTGAGCTGGAACTTCACCTCATCTTTACGCGCATTATCAGACCAGTTATAGGAGCTTATCGCCTCTTTGTTGAGATCGCTGGTCTGGGTGTATATCACATAGTTAGTGTCATACGGATAGAGCGTGAACGGATTGTCATGCTCCTGAAGAAGGTTCGCGATAATACTACCGTGAACGGCAGGTTTATCATGCACCTCTTTGATCGTCGCTTCCTGCGCATATGCTGTGAGGGGCAGCGCAACCGCCGCCAGTAACCAGGCCAGATACGTCCGCATCGGTGGTGTTCTCCTGCAAAAGAGTAAAATTAGCTGAATAGTTATGTGGCGAACATTCTACAGACTTCTGCGACAACTGCTGCATCCTCGTTTCTGAAAGTGGAATTCCTTGTTGCCGAGGCATAAAATCAACATTTCGTTAACAATAAGGATGTGATGCCTCATGTCAGCCATGCTTACCGCCGAAGAAGTGTTAAAACTCGTGGGCGAGATTTTTGTTTACCATATGCCGTTTAACCGCGCGCTGGGACTGGAGCTGGAGCGTTACGAGAAAGATTTTGCCCAGCTGAGCTTCAACAACCAGCCGATGATGGTGGGTAACTGGGCGCAAAGTATTTTGCACGGCGGCGTGATTGCCGCCGCGCTGGACGTGGCGGCAGGTCTGGTCTGCGTGGGCAGCACGCTGACCCGCCATGACACCATCAACGAAGACGAACTCCGCCAGCGTCTGGCGCGCATGGGCACCATTGATTTGCGCGTCGACTATCTTCGCCCGGGGCGCGGAAATCGCTTTACCTGTACCAGCAGCCTGCTGCGCGCGGGAAATAAAGTTGCCGTGGCGCGCGTTGAATTACACAACGAAGAGCAGGTATATATCGCCAGCGCAACCGCCACTTATATGGTGGGTTGAGGCGGCAAAATCGGGTAAAATTAATTCACTTTTTTGTAACGGATTTTCCCGATGGATGCTAAACAGACGCGGCAGGGCGTTTTACTCGCCCTTGCCGCTTATTTTATTTGGGGTATCGCCCCGGCGTATTTCAAGCTTATCGCCTACGTTCCGGCCGATGAGATCCTGACTCACCGTGTTATCTGGTCATTCTTCTTTATGATTGCACTGATGAGCCTCAGCCGTCAGTGGTCGGGCGTCAAAACGCTGCTGCAAACCCCGAAAAAGATTTTCCTGCTGGCGCTCTCCGCGGTGCTGATTGGCGGCAACTGGCTGCTGTTTATCTGGGCGGTGAATAACCATCACATGCTCGAAGCGAGCCTGGGGTACTTCATTAACCCGCTGGTGAATATCGTGCTGGGGATGATTTTCCTCGGTGAGCGCTTCCGCCGGATGCAGTGGGTGGCGGTGATTCTGGCCTTCTGCGGCGTACTGGTGCAGCTCTGGACCTTCGGCTCGCTGCCGATTATTGCCCTCGGTCTGGCGTTCAGCTTTGCATTCTACGGCCTGGTGCGTAAGAAGATTGCGGTGGAAGCGCAGACGGGGATGCTGTTTGAAACCCTGTGGCTGCTGCCCTTGGCGGCGATTTATCTCTTCGGCATCGCCGACAGCGCCACCAGTCATATGGGCAGCAACCCGTGGTCGCTGAACCTGATGCTGATGGCAGCGGGCGTGGTGACCACCATTCCACTGCTGTGCTTCACCGGTGCCGCGACGCGTCTGCGTCTCTCCACGCTGGGCTTCTTCCAGTACATTGGCCCGACGCTGATGTTCCTGTTGGCGGTGGTGTTCTACGGTGAGGTGCCGGGGGCGGATAAGATGGTGACGTTCGCCTTTATCTGGGTGGCGCTGGCAATCTTTGTTGCGGATGCGATTTATACCCAGCGCAGGGTGCGCAAAGGGTTGTGATGTTGCCCTCACCCTAACCCTCTCCCACTGGGAGAGGGAATTCGATCGTAGGGCGGGTTAGCGAAGCGCCACCCGCCAGATTTTTACAGCCAGTTCCGGCGCTTAAAGTACAGATACGGCGCCAGCCCCGCGAGGATCATGAAGATAATCGCCCCCGGGTAGCCAAAGCTCCACTTCAGCTCCGGCATAAACTCAAAGTTCATCCCGTAGCTGGACGCCACCAGCGTCGGCGGCAGGAACACCACGGACACTACCGAGAAGATCTTGATGATGCGGTTCTGCTCGATGTTGATAAAGCCCATCGCCGCCTGCATCAGGAAGTTCACCTTCTGGAACAGAGATTCGTTGTGCGGCAGCAGGGATTCGATATCGCGTAAGATCTCACGCGCCTGCTCCAGCTGACCGCCCGGCAGACGCGCCTTGCGCACCAGGAAGTTCAGCGCGCGCTGGGTATCCATCAGACACAAGCGCACCTTCCAGCCGATATCCTCCAGCTCCGCCAGCGTGGAGAGCGCTTCGTCGTACTCATCGCCCTGATGGCCTTCCATGATCACGCGGCTCAGCTTTTCCAGATCGCTGTAGATGTTTTCAATTTCGTCCGCCAGCTGTTCAATTTTGGTCTCGAACAGATCGAGCAGCAGCTCGTAAGCGTTACCGTCCACCATTGCCTGGCTGCGGGCGCGCATGCGGTAGAGACGGAATGCCGGCAACTCGCGCTCACGCAGGGTAAACAGACGGCCGTCGCGAATGGTAAACGCCACGGTGGAGTTACCCGCGTGGTCTTCCGCATCTTCAAAGAAGAAGAAGGAGTGAATATGCAGACCGTCTTCGTCTTCAAAAAAACGCGCGGATGCTTCGATGTCTTCCAGTTCCGGGCGGGTTGCCAGGCTTTGCCCCAGTTCAGATTGTACGCGAAGGCGTTCATCGTCGTCCGGCTCGACCAGATCCACCCATACGGCATCAATGAGGGGCTGTGACTCTTCGGCTTCAAGCCGAGTCAGTCGGTTATTTTCGAGTTGAAATGCGCTCAACATGACCGGGACTCCCAATGCAAAAAATATCGGACAGTTCGGTGGGCACACAGAAACAAATTGGGTTTCAGACCATTAAACAGCCTGACTCAGCGCGACGGGAATAATGCAGGTCGCTGACAACCACTAAGGCCATCAGCAAGAGGAGATAGCCTTAGGAGTTGTTCCTGGATGACAGGGAATTGAGCCAGTATCTACTGGGTGTGTCCAAGGCGAATGTCCTCTTAGCGTAATCGTGCGCGCATGTTACGCCAGCTATAACTATGGCGTCAACACGCAACGGAACGCTGAAGGGCATTAATTGACCTTCGCTGTATAAGGCTAGCAGATTATTACAAAATAATGATATTTTTCTGAATGTTAGACTGTTTCCAGCTTCGCATAGGCCGCCACCAGCCATTTGATCCCCTGCCCCTGGAACGCCACCTGCAGGCGGCTGTGCTCGCCGCTGCCTTCCAGATTCACAATAGTGCCTTCGCCAAACTTCGAATGGCGCACGCGCTGGCCCAGCTTGTAGCCGGTGTCGGTTTCCGCAATCGGCGAGCCCATGCGCTGATGGCTGACCGGACGGCTGATGCTCGCCCGCAGACGCACCTCTTCCACGCACTCTTCCGGCAGTTCGCCGATAAAGCGCGATGGACGGTGATAAACCTCTTTGCCGTACAGACGGCGGGTTTCGGCGTAGGTTAGCGTCAGCTTTTGCATCGCGCGCGTCACGCCCACGTAGGCCAGACGACGCTCCTCTTCCAGACGTCCGCCTTCATCCAGCGACATCTGGCTCGGGAACATCCCCTCTTCCATCCCGACAATAAACACCTGCGGGAACTCCAGGCCTTTGGCGGAGTGCAGGGTCATCAGCTGAACCGCATCCTGCCAGGTGTCCGCCTGCCCTTCACCCGCTTCCAGCGCGGCGTGGGAGAGGAACGCCTGCAGCGGCATCAGATCTTCGTCTTCTTCGTTGTAGCTGAACTGGCGCGTTGCCGTGACCAGTTCCTCTAAGTTCTCAATACGGGTCTGGCCCTTCTCGCCTTTCTCCTGCTCGTACATGGTTCTCAGGCCGGAGTCTTTAATCACCCGGTCGGTCTGCACGTGCAGCGGCATGTCGGCGGTTTCCTGCGCCAGAGCGTCAATCAGCTCAAGGAAGCGCTGTAATGCGCTGGCGGCACGTCCGGCGAGCGCTTTTTCCTGCAGCAGCTCGCGGCACGCCTGCCACAGCGTCAGCTGGCGATCGCGCGAGGCCTGACGCACCACGTCCAGCGTGCGGTCGCCAATCCCGCGGGTCGGCGTATTGACCACGCGTTCAAACGCCGCGTCGTCGTTACGGTTCGCAATGAGGCGCAGATACGACAGCGCATCTTTGATTTCCTGACGTTCGAAGAAGCGCATACCGCCATAAATGCGGTACGGCATGCTCACCTGCAGCAGCGCCTCTTCCAGCACGCGCGACTGGGCGTTGCTGCGGTAGAGAATGGCGCACTGCTCCAGCGCGCCGCCGTTGTCCTGCCAGGTTTTGATGCGGTTCACCACGAAGCGGGCTTCGTCGAGCTCGTTGAAGGCGCAGTAAATCGAAATCGGTTCGCCGTCGACGCCGTCGGTCCACAGCTTTTTACCCAGACGCCCGTTGTTGTTTTCAATCAGGGCGTTGGCCGCGCTCAGGATGTTGCTGGTTGAACGGTAGTTCTGCTCCAGACGAATGGTTTCCGCGCCGGGGAAATCGTTGAGGAAGCGCTGGATATTTTCTACCTGCGCCCCGCGCCAGCCGTAGATCGACTGGTCATCATCGCCCACGATCATCACCTTGCCGGTATCACCGGCCAGCAGGCGGATCCACGCGTACTGGATGTTGTTGGTATCCTGGAACTCGTCCACCAGGATATTGGTGAAGCGTTCACGGTAGTGCTGCAGGATGTGCGGTTTGTTCAGCCACAGCTCGTGAGCGCGCAGCAGCAGCTCGGCAAAATCCACCAGGCCAGCGCGATCGCACGCTTCCTGGTAGGCCTTGTAAACGTTCTGCCAGGTCTGCTCGACCGGGTTGCCGAAGCTCTGAATGTGGTGTGGGCGCAGCCCTTCGTCCTTCTGGCCGTTGATGTACCACATCGCCTGACGCGGCGGCCACTGCTTCTCGTCGAGGTTCATCGCCTTGATCAGGCGCTTCAGCAAGCGGAGCTGGTCTTCGCTGTCGAGGATCTGGAAATCCTGCGGCAGGTTGGCGTCCATATGGTGCGCGCGCAGCAGGCGGTGCGCCAGGCCGTGGAAGGTGCCAACCCACATGCCGCCCTGGCTGGTGCCCATCAGTTGGGCGATACGGTGGCGCATCTCTGCTGCCGCCTTGTTGGTGAACGTCACCGCCATGATGGAGTACGGGGAGCAGTTCTCCACGCTCTGCAGCCAGGCGATACGGTGAACCAGCACGCGCGTCTTACCACTGCCCGCCCCAGCCAGCACCAGCATGTTGGTGCGTGAGGCGGCAACCGCATCACGCTGTTTGTCATTAAGGCTGTCGAGCAGGTAAGAAACGTCCATTGGCACCGTCACATAGTATTCAGGAACACAGCGAAGCGCCCGGTGGCGCTTCGCTTACCGGGCCTACAACTGCAAACCCCTGGTAATTTATACAATATTACTGGTGATTATATCAGCGTCGTGAGGGATGCCAACCGTGAAATTTCCACGTGCGGTAGAAGACGGCTGTCGGTTGCGGTCATCAGCTCCGCATTTTCCGGCTTGATCCAGCAGGCCTGCATCCCGCAGCGAATAGCACCGGCCACGTCCGTGGTCAGGTCATCCCCCACGTGCAGAATGTTACCCAGCGGCAGGTTAAGCTTATCCGCCGCCAGATGGTACATATCATTAAACGGCTTCGCGCGCCCGTGCGGGCCCGCGCGCAGCACAAATTCAAAGTAATCGCTGAGGCCAAACAGCTCGGGCTGGGCATTGCCGTTGGTGATGGCCACCAGCGGCCACTTTTCGGCAAGCTTCGCCAGCGTGTCGTGGGTCTCCTGCGGCACGTCGATACGGCTGCGCCATTTGGCAAAGTTTTCCATGGCCGCTTCGGCCCCGATGGCCGCGTCCTGCGCGCTCAGGCCAGCATTGAGCATCGCCTGCTCGACCGCACGACGACGCCATTCGGTCACGTCGTGGTAAATGTCCGGCTCGGTTTCCCGCAGGGACTGACGAAGCTTCTGAAAGTCCTTGTTCTGTATCGCTTTCAGCGCGGGATGGTAGTTCTGCACAAACGCCAGCGACTCCTGCTCGGTACGCAGGATCACCTCGCGGTTGTCGTAAAGGGTGTCATCAAGGTCAAACGTCAGGGCTGAGATCTGACCAAGTGGGCGGTAAAAACGCATTATTTCCCCCGTTTGGCGCGTGGATGCGCCGCGTCATACACCGAGGCAAGGTGTTGGAAGTCTAAGTGGGTATAAATTTGTGTGGTCGACAGATTCGCGTGGCCAAGCAGTTCCTGCACGCCGCGCAGATCGCCGCTCGACTCAAGCATGTGTGTCGCAAAGGAGTGGCGCAGCTTGTGCGGGTGAACGTGGCTGTTCAGCCCCTGCTTAATGCCCCACTCCGCAAAGCGCTTCTGGACGTTACGCGCCGAGATCCGTTTGCCGAGCTTCGACAGGAACAGCGCATCCTCTTCGCTGCCAAACAGCCCGCGCAGGTCAAGCCAGTGCTCAATCCAGGAAACCGCATTGCGGCCAATCGGCAGGCGGCGCTCTTTGCTGCCCTTGCCCATCACCCACACTTCACCGGACTCCAGATCGAGGTGTTTGATATCAAGATTAACCAGCTCGGACAGACGCAGCCCGGCACCGTACATCACCTCCAGCATCGCGCGGTCGCGCACGGCGAGCGGATCGTTAAGGTCGATATCCAGCAGGCGGTTTACGTCGTCGACGTCGATATTTTTAGGCAGATGGCGCGGCGCTTTCGGCGTGGCGATCCCCTTTGCCGGGTTGGCTTTTAAGCCCCCCTGACTGACCAGCCAGTCGAAGAAACTGCGCAGCGCTGAGAGCCTGAGCGCCAGGCTTGCCGGGCTGAGATTTTTTTTACGGCTACGCACGACGAACCCGCGTACCGTCGCAGCGTCACATTGTTGCCAGCTTTTCAGGCCGATGTCGTCGGCGATCTGCATGATGGCATCAAGCTGACGCTGATAGTTGAGCAGCGTGATGGGGCTAAGCTGACGCTCCACGCCCAGATAGCGCAGAAAGCGCGAGACGTCAGTGGCGAGCAGTCCGTCCGTCATACGCGCTCAATCCAGCGCTCCAGCAGCTCGGGCAGCATCAGGGCGATCTCCTGCAGCAGGTGCGTGGCTTGCCCCTGCTCATAGTGATGCGCATCGCGGCTGGTAAATAACATGACACCCAGATCGCCATCGCGCCCCATCAGCGACATCGCCACCGAGCCAATCGCTTTGGCTTCCGGTAACACCACCAGCAGCTCAGGCCCGTTCAGCGGCCCCAGATAGTGGTGCTCATGGCCCAGACGCTGAATGCGCAGCGGTTCAAACGCCTGACGGCTGAGCGCCAGATGGGTGAACCCCGACGGCGCGCCAATGCGCCAGCGGTCAGGGAAAAGACGAATCGTTGCGCCCGCCAGCCCCAGCTCGCGAGCCCAGCGGTGGAAGCGGCTGAGGAACTCGTCAAGGCTGTGCGCCGACGCCAGACGCGCCTGCAGATGCAGCAGACGATAGAACAGGCTTTCGTTGGTGCTGGCCTGCTCCATCAGCAGCGTCATGTTCTCTTCTAGCTGATTGATGTGGTTGCGCGAGCGCGCCATGTGCCATTCGACCAGCGACACGGTCCCGCGAACCGGATGCGGCACGCGCATCTCTTCGACGACGCGTGCATTGCGAATAAAAAACTCAGGATTGCGCAGCAGATAATCAACAACAGCTCTGTCGTCCAGTTCCGTCACTGTTTCCTGCAGTTCTTCCCCTGGTTGTTTCATAGATGGATAAACCCGTCATAGACATGTGCCGCCGGGCCAGTCATATACAGTGGATGACCCGGTCCTTTCCAGGCGATATCAAGCCTACCGCCCGGTAATTCCACGCGAACCTCTTCTGCCAGTAACCCCTGAGAGATGCCCACGGCCACCGCAGCACAGGCGCCGCTTCCGCAGGCCTGCGTCTCGCCCGCGCCGCGCTCGTAAACCCGCAGGCGAATGTGCTCGCGCTTCACCACCTGCATAAAGCCGATGTTCGCGCGCTCCGGGAAACGTTCGTGGCTTTCCAGTACCGGGCCGAGCGTTTCGACCGCGGCGGTTTCCACATCATCAACCTGAATCACGCAGTGTGGGTTACCCATTGAGACGACGCCGCACAATACTGTCTGCTCGGCCGCACGCATAATATAGGTCTTTTCCGCTTTGTTTGCGCGAAACGGCACGACGGAGGGCTCGAAGTTAGGCTCGCCCATATTCACGCGCACCAGCTCATCATCGGTGACGCTGAGCACCATGCGGCCATTGGCCGTGCTGACGCGAATATCACGCTTGTTGGTCAGCCCTTTCAGGCGGACAAAGCGGGCAAAACAGCGCGCGCCGTTGCCGCACTGGTTAACTTCGCTGCCGTCCGCGTTAAAAATACGGTAGTGGAAATCGAGGTCGGGATCGTACGGTGGCTCGACCACCAGCAGCTGATCGAACCCCACGCCCAGATGCCGATCCGCCAGGCGACGGATCAGTTCCGGGGAGAAAAACACATTCTGCGTTACCGCGTCGACGACCATAAAATCGTTGCCAAGGCCATGCATTTTAGAGAACTGCATCATTTGCTCCATTGCGCGGGTACAGAACGTTGTCGTCAGAGATTAACCTGAGTCGGGCCACCGTTGTCGCCACGATCGTTAGTATTTGGCGTGGTAGACTCAATGCCGCTTTGCACGGGTTTCGTCGGCGGCGGCGCGGTTTTATCCGCAGGTGGGAAGTACAGTGGTCCCTTCAGTCCGCAGCCAGTCAGGCTAAACAGCGTGATGAGAACGGCAAGCGTTCGGAAAGCGTTTTTCATTATAAAGTTGCCCGTAAGTTCAAATCTGTTTCTATCATCGCAGGAGAAGACACAAAAGCAAGAGTTTGCCGCTTTCCTGCAACGGGAATTATTTAGGGTTATACTGCCGGCATCACGAAAAACAGGAACAAAACCATGAACGACAGTGAATTCCATCGCCTTGCCGACAACCTGTGGATGACCATCGAAGAGCGTCTTGACGACTGGGATGGCGACAGCGATATCGATTGTGAAATCAACGGCGGCATTCTGACCCTGAGCTTCGAAAATGGCAGCAAAATTATTATTAACCGCCAGGAGCCGCTTCACCAGGTGTGGCTGGCCGCGAAACAGGGCGGCTATCATTTCGATCTGAAGGACGGGGAATGGGTTTGCGACCGTAGCGGCGTACCGTTCTGGGATCTGCTGGAACAGGCGGCGACCGCGCAGGCGGGTGAGGCTGTGAGTTTCAGGTAGTTTTGTTGCCGGGTGGCGCTGCGCTTACCCGGCCTACGGGTTCGAGCTGTTGTAGGCCCGGTAAGGCGTAGCCGCCACCGGGCGAGCGAAAAGGCTCAGGAGAAATACTGCTGCAACAGCGGCGCGGTGTCCTGATTGGCAGGCGCGGCAGGCGTTACGGCCTGGGTACGGAACGGGATCACCTGCGTACGTCCGTCGACGTTCACAATCTGGTAGAACTGCGGCAGGTTAAAGTTGATAAAGCTTGAGCCGTAGGTGAAACGGTCATGCGAAGAGGAGTAGAAGCGGCTGACGTCGCGCACCAGCTCCTCTTTACTGCCTTCACAGTGGTGATACACCTCGGCGCGGTTGGTTTCATCCAGAATGTAGATGTTGAACCCGGCATCGTCGCCCGACTCTTCAAAGAAGAACTGAATAATCCCTTCGCTGGCGAATCCGTCCACTACCTGCGGGAGCTTAACGTGGTTGGTTTCCACCTGCACCGACAGGCCATGCAGCTTGTTGTGTGAAATCGCGCCGTAGAACTCGATGGCGTTTTCCAGCTTCTGTACCGACACGTTCAGACGTTCGAAGAACAGGCCCCAGGTCTGACCGGAGACGCGCAGCGCTTTAAAGCGTCCGGTTTCCTGGCGGGTGCTGGAGAGACGCAGTTCGATACACTCGGAAACCAGCTGCTGCACGCGGGTACGAATTAAACCGCGCAGGTGCTGGCTGTAGCAGAACACCTCAACGCTGTCCGGCGGTGCGGCATCCTGGTGCATCTTGCCGAGAATCGTTTTCAGCGCTTCGATCATCGCCTGCTCGCCGTTGAAATGCAGGGTACGCACTTCGTTCCACGAGTTGCGGTACAGCAGATCGACGCTGCCGACCAGGCAGTTTTGCTGCTCGCCAAAGCTGAAGACGTCCAGCTTGCGGAAGTCAAAATGAACCACCTGATTGCGGAAGGCCGCCGTCGGGTCGTATTCCAGGTTGACGATAATCGCCAGATGGCGAATTTCGCACGGGCTGTAGAGCGCTTTCGGCGTTGGGGCAGGCAGACGCAGCGGGAAGTGGTGCGACACATCCGCGACCATCTCCTGCAGCTTAGCGAGATCTACCACCTCGTTACCTTTGATAAACAGGCGCGTGCGCGAGGTCAGCAGGCCGTTAAACCAGGCCCAGGCCACCAGCTTGTTCAGGTAGCGGTTATACTCCAGCGGCTGATGGCTGATGATTGAGTCCATGCTTGGCGCACGGTTATACAGATACCATCCGGTGCGGTTTGCGCGGCCCGGCGGCACGTAGATAAAGGTCAGGTTCGGTTCTGACAGGTCTGGCGAAATCTGCGGGTTAACCAGGGTGACTTTGCCCGGCAGCGCTTCAAACGCGGCGTACAGCTTACGGGTCAATACCCCGATGTCCTGCGGGCTGGCGGAAACGCTGAGGTTGTTACGGCGCGCAAAGCGGATCAGGTTACGGTAGCTTTGCATCATCGCATCGAGCAGTTCGTTGTGCGCTTCACGCACCTGATCGATTTTCCAGTTGGCCCGGTTGTCGAGCATGGACAGACGTGCTTCGTCCCATCCCCACTCTTTCACTAACTGACTGACCACTTCACGACGCCAGCCCACGCAGGCGCGCTCGCGGCTCAATTTCTCACAGACTTTGAGATAGAAACATCGACGCACCAGGTCAAGACGCGTGGTGTCATCAATAGCTTTCAGGTATTCGGTCACGCGCTCCAGCATCATGCAGTAAGCGTCCAGCCCGAAGGAGACGATCTCCCCGTCGTGCAGACGCTGCTTGATATCTTTCGCCAGCAGGCGCGGCGTAGGGTATTCCCAGGAATAGGCTTCCAGCAGCAGCGTTTTCAGCACCGCTTTGTACGGTGAGTCGATACTTTTATAGAGCTGCCAGAGGCTTGCGCCAAAGTACTCTTCGGCTGACAGAGAGCTGAGGCCGCCGAGGTCCAGCCATTCGTTTGGCGTCAGTACACCCTGCGCGTAAAGCGACATGACGTAGTCATCGTAATGCTCTTCTTCTTCGCAAGGGACCATATTCCACAGAATACGCTTTCCGGCCAGACGCACAGCAGTACGGTAAAATTCATCCAGCAGTAAGATGTGCTGGGTCGAGCCGCAGTCCTCACCACCCAGACTGCCGCTTTCATTATGGCGGAAACGGTTTTCATCAATCAGGAAGAAGCTTACTTCCACGCCAAGCGAGGCCGCCCAGCTCTCCAGCAGGCTGCACTTGCGTTGCAGCAGCTGACGCTCGTCGTTATCGAGCCAGGACTGATGGCAGACCCAGATGTCCAGGTCCGAAGAACAGCTTTGCCCTACCGATGAGGTGCTCCCCATAGAGTAAACGCCGGTAATCGGCAGTTCACCTTTTGGAGACTCCTGTGGCGGCATGCCGCGGTAGAGTTCCAGCTCGTTCAGGTAATGCTGTTGGGTTTCATCAGGCGTGAAAAGGCAAATGCCTTGGGGAACGTTACCGTCAAGGTAGCCAGGCATCAGCGGATGGTGATAGTGCAATAATGTCGGCAGCAGACTGTATACCTGCTGGAAAGCAGGGCCCATGGCAGCAAGCGCGCGATCCACACGCAGTTGATTAATGGCATCCAGTCTCTGTTTCAGAGTCTCAATATAGAGGTACAAGACGTATCGCCTGATGTTTCCGGGTGTCGCAAGCTATTCAAAACACGAATAACAGCGGACCCGCAGTATTTCAAAAAGATAACCGTTACCCTTTTTCGCCCTTATCATTTTTGGTGGTAGCGACGAAAAAATGGTCTAAAACGTGATCAATTTAACACCTTGCCGGTTGACCGTAAAGAAAGATGCGCTACATACAAGTGTAGCACCGTTCTGTACGTGTAAATTCCTGAATACGGCTATGGCTGACGAATACGCCGCCTTGTCCCTCTCACGCTTCATCAACCGTAAAACTGCCATCCCAGAGTCAACAATGTTAGGATGGTTAGCGATTGATAATGACGGTAACAAGCATGTTAGACAATGTTTTGAGAATTGCCACACGCCAAAGCCCCCTCGCGCTCTGGCAGGCACATTATGTGAAGCAGCGCCTTGAAGCCTGCCACAGTGGATTGCGCGTCGAGCTGGTGCCGATGGTCACGCGCGGTGACGTGATCCTCGATACGCCCTTGGCGAAAGTGGGCGGCAAAGGCCTGTTTGTCAAAGAACTGGAACTGGCATTGCTTGAGAACCGCGCCGATATCGCCGTCCATTCAATGAAAGACGTGCCCGTCGAGTTCCCGGAAGGGCTGGGGCTGGTGACCATCTGCGAGCGCGAAGATCCGCGCGATGCGTTTGTCTCTAACCACTTTGACTCGCTCGACGCGCTGCCGGAGGGTAGCGTGGTTGGCACGTCCAGTTTACGCCGTCAGTGTCAGCTGGCAGAGCGCCGTCCTGACCTGATCATTCGCTCGCTGCGCGGTAATGTCGGCACGCGTCTGGGCAAGCTGGATAACGGCGATTACGATGCCATTATCCTCGCCGTTGCCGGCCTCAAGCGTCTGGGGCTGGAGTCGCGCATTCGCGTGGCGTTGCCGCCAGAGCTGTCGCTCCCGGCCGTGGGCCAGGGTGCCGTCGGCATCGAGTGCCGTCTGGACGATGCGCGTACCCGCGAACTGCTCGCACCGCTGAACCATGACGAGACCGCTATCCGCGTAAAAGCCGAGCGTGCGATGAATACCCGCCTCGAAGGAGGATGTCAGGTACCGATTGGCAGCTATGCTGAATTAACAGAAGGTGAGCTGTGGCTGCGCGCGCTGGTGGGCGCTCCGGACGGTTCCCATATGGTACGCGGCGAACGTCGCGGTAAAGCGCAAGATGCCGAGCAGCTTGGCGTGTCGCTGGCGGAAGAACTGCTGGATAACGGCGCCCGCGAGATTCTGGCTGACGTTTATAATGGAGAGCCCCCTGCATGAGTATTCTTGTCACCCGCCCTTCTCCCGCAGGAGAGCAGTTAGTGAGCCGTCTGCGCACACTTGGGCAGGTGGCCTGGAGTTTTCCGCTCATTGAATTCTCCCCCGGTCGGGAGCTCTCCGCGCTCGCCGACCAGATGAATACCCTTCAGGAAGGCGACCTGCTGTTTGCGCTGTCGCAACATGCCGTGGAATTTGCCCACGCGCAGCTGCAACAGCAGGGTTTAGCCTGGCCACTTGCCCCCCGCTATTTCGCGATTGGCCGCACAACGGCACTGGCGCTGCATACCGTAAGCAGCGCGGACGTTCGTTACCCGTTAGATCGGGAAATCAGCGAAGTCTTGCTACAATTACCTGAATTACAAACTATTGCCGGAAAGCGTGCGCTCATTTTGCGCGGCAACGGTGGCCGCGAACTGCTGGGCGAAACGCTGCGTGAACGTGGTGCAGACGTGACGTTCATTGAGTGCTATCAGCGCTGTGCAAAACACTACGATGGCGCGGAAGAGGCGATGCGCTGGCACGCGCGCGGCATTAATACGCTGGTGGTCACCAGCGGTGAAATGTTACAACAGCTTTGGTCGCTGATACCGCTTTGGTATCGCGAAAACTGGTTACTCCGCTGTCGGCTTCTGGTCGTCAGTGAGCGTCTGGCGAACCAGGCTCGGGAACTGGGCTGGCAGGATATTCGGATCGCTGATAACGCCGACAACGATGCGCTGCTGCGCGCATTACAATAACTCTCAAATGGGAAGCCATAATGACGGAACACGACAAATCCTCCGCCGTGGTTGAAGAGACCAGGGAGACTGTGGAGAAGACGCCACAGCCAGAGACGACTGAGAAAACCGCTGAGAAGAAAAACGGCAGCAACAAAACGAGCCTCGCGCTGAGCGCGATTGCCATTGCCATTGCGCTGGCAGCAGGGGTTGGCCTGTACGGCCTGGTGAAGCAACAGGGTGCTAACCAGACGTCCACCAGCGATGCGCTGGTGAATCAGCTCACTGCCCTGCAAAAAGCGCAGGAGACGCAGAAAACCGAGCTCGAAACGGTGATTAAGCAGCAGGCCGCCGCGCTTGCCGAGGCGAACAGCAAACAGGAAGAGCTGGCTAAACAGCTGGGCGACGTGCAGCAGAAAGTCGCCACGATTTCCGGTACCGATGCCAAAACCTGGCTGCTCTCGCAAGCTGACTTCCTGGTGAAGCTCGCCGGACGTAAGCTCTGGAGCGATCAGGACGTCACCACTGCCGCCGCGCTGCTGAAAAGCGCCGACGCGAGCCTGGCAGACATGAACGACCCGAGCCTTATCGCGGCCCGCCGCGCGATCACCGAGGACATCGCCAGCCTCTCCGCCGTCTCGCAGGTGGATTACGACGGCATTATCCTCAAGGTGAACCAGCTGTCGAATCAGATTGATAACCTGCAGCTGGCGGATAACAACGACGACGATTCCCCGATGGATTCCGACGGTACCGAGCTTTCCAGCTCCCTGAGCGAATGGCGCATAAACCTGCAGAAAAGCTGGCAGAACTTTATGGACAGCTTCATCACTATCCGCCGTCGCGACGAAACCGCCGTGCCGCTGCTGGCGCCGAACCAGGATATCTATCTGCGCGAGAACATTCGTTCCCGCCTGCTGGTGGCGGCTCAGGCCGTGCCGCGTCATCAGGAAGAGACATACAAACAGGCGCTGGATAACGTCTCGACGTGGGTACGCGCCTACTACAACACCGATGATGCGACGACCACCGCCTTCCTCGAAGACATTGATAAGCTGAGCCAGCAGAACATCACCATGAACGTGCCGGATAAGCTGGCCAGCCAGCCGATTCTGGAGAAACTGATGCAGACGCGCGTACGTAACCTGCTGGCGCAGCCGGGCGTACCGGCAGAGCCGACGGACGGAGCGGCACCTGCTCCGGCTCCGGCTCCGGCGCCTGAAAGCGCACCACAAGGAGAGTAATGATGCTAAAAGTTCTCTTACTCTTCATCCTGCTGATCGCCGGGATCGTGCTGGGACCTATGCTTGCGGGTCATCAGGGTTACGTCCTGATCCAGACGGATAACTACAACATTGAAACCAGCGTAACCGGCCTGACGATCATTCTGATCCTCGGCGTGGTGGTGCTGTTTGCGATCGAGTGGATCCTGCGCCGTATTTTCCGCACCGGTGCCCACACGCGCGGCTGGTTCGTTGGTCGTAAACGCCGCCGCGCCCGCAAGCAGACCGAACAGGCGCTGCTTAAGCTTGCCGAGGGTGACTATCAGCAGGTTGAAAAGCTGATGTCGAAAAACGCCGACCATGCCGAACAGCCGGTAGTGAATTATCTGCTCGCTGCCGAAGCGGCGCAGCAGCGCGGTGACGAAGCCCGCGCCAATCAGCATCTGGAGCGGGCGGCAGAGCTGGCTCACGGCGACCCGATTCCTGTAGAAATCACGCGCGTTCGCCTGCAGCTGGCGCGCAATGAAAATCACGCGGCGCGTCACGGTATCGATCGCCTGCTGGAAGTTGCGCCACGTCATCCGGAAGTGCTGCGTCTTGCCGAGCAGGCGTATATTCGTACCGGCGCCTGGGGCTCGCTGCTGGACATCATTCCGTCGATGGCGAAGGCCGAGGTGGGCGACGATGAACATCGTGATGAGCTTCAGCGTCTGGCATGGATTGGCCTGATGGATCAGGCGCGCGCCGACCTGGGCAGCGACGGTCTGAAAACGTGGTGGAAGAATCAGAGCCGTAAGACGCGCCAGCAGGTTCCTCTGCAGGTCGCCATGGCGGAACATCTTATTGAATGTGACGATCATGACACGGCTCAGGAGATCCTCCTCGATGGCCTGAAGCGCCAGTATGACGATCGTCTGGTGATGGTGATCCCGCGTCTGAAAACCAATAATCCTGAGCAAATCGAAAAAGTGCTGCGTCAGCAGATTAAAACCGTCGGTGACCGCCCGCTGCTGTGGAGCACGCTCGGTCAGTCGCTGATGAAGCACGGAGAATGGCAGGAGGCGAGCCTCGCCTTCCGCGCGGCGCTGAAGCAGCGTCCGGACGCGTTTGATTACGCGTGGCTTGCCGATACGCTGGACAAGCAGCACAAGCCAGAAGAGGCAGCCGCCATGCGGCGTGACGGATTGCTGTTAACGCTGCAAAATAACGGTGCGCAGCAGTAAATAAAAAGGAGGCCAGAGGGTCTCCTTTTTTTATCGCCTTTCTCCTGCTACATTCTTTGCACCCACATCCGCAAACGAATCCGCCAATGTAACGATGTCTTTTCATTAACCTTTTTTCACACACGCGCACATTTTGCAGCGTGGACTAAATCGTTTTTGAAAGGAAATCTCAATGAACTCGCTTTTGTATGCGCTTATCCAGGCGCTGCGCTGCCACCGCTGGCTGCGCCTGCTTGCCTGTGCTTTTATCTTTTCTTCACTGGGGAATGGCTTAACCCAGGTCGTGGTCTTCGGTTTGCTGCTGGCGTGGTCAGCCCCGCCCGCTCTGCTTACTCTCGCTTTTCTTTTCGCTACGGTACCAGGGTTCATCGGCAGTATCTTCGGCGAAAAGCTGTGCTCGCGCTTTTCGCCGATATCCCTGCTGATACTGACCGAGGGGCTGGGCCTGCTCGCCCTGCTCTTTCCCCTGCTTGGTGTGGGTTACCACAGCGTTGCCGCATTGCTCGCCGTGCAATCCACCGAAGCCCTGCTCAGCGGGATGAGCTGGCCCGCGCTGACTTTGCTCTTTAAGCGCGGACTTAGCGAAGCGGAGCTGCCCGCTGCAACCTGTCTGGAAAATGTGATTTTTGCTTCTCAGGTGTTGTTAGGGACCGGCCTGGGCGTGGTGCTGTTTCAGAAGACGTCCGTGTTTACCCTGCTGGCCATTGATGCCGCCAGCTTTCTCGGGTCAGTGGTACTGCTATGGCTGGCTGGGCGCCGGTTTTCTCCGGCACCACATCCCACCGCTATGGAAAGGGGAGTTTCTGCAACATTACGCTGGCAGGCGTTGACCGTTCGGCAGAAACGCAGCCTGCTCATCCTGCCGGCGCTGGCCGCCGTCGGCTCACCGGCGATGGCGCTGCTTCCGGCACTGGCCCAGCAGCTCCGTCCTCAGGATGCGGCGGGCCTTGCTTTGCCTCTGCTTTTCGCGAGGAGTCTGGGGCAGCTTTGTGGCCCCCTGCTGCTAAAAAAAGAGAGCCTGACGCGCTTTGCGGCCCACACGCCGCGAATAATCGTTTGCCTCAGCATCTTTCTGGCCGCTTATGGCATGCTGCCTTTTTTGTCCGGGTGGACGGTATGCGCGCTGGGGATGATCTTTATCGCGCATCTGGCCTCGAATGTTCTCTTCGCAGCGGGCACGTTTGGGGTACTCAGTAGTTTTCCTCTCACGCAAACCGCTTCGGCCAGCGGTAAAGCCTGGCGCTGGCAAACGCTCAGCGCCTCTCTTTTCACCGGCATTGCAGCGGCGGTAGCTTCAGGGTTTGGCTCCGTACAGGCGCTCTATGCTGTCTCTGTATCGGCCCTGCTGATGGTTGCCCTGATCATGCGCCTGTATCGGGAATAAGGCATAAAAAAACGCCTGCTATAAAAGCAGGCGTTAAAACAGGTCTGTAAGACAACATATTTGGTGCTTCACTCAACGTTGTGTCCATGGTGTCTGATGAGGCCGAAGCGACATCTGTCAGTGGACGATAAGCACCGTAAATGGCTCTGCGTCATTCCTGAGTTTATGAGGCACTAAGGCGAACATAAGAGATGGAATGAGCATCTACACGCATATTATTGCACGTAACGTGCCAACATGACACCCAGAACTTTTACACGACGCAACATTTTAAGATAAAAGGAAATTATGCTGCCTGGCGCCGTCTTAGGCTCTACAACGTATCGGGAAAAGGCGGGAATATGTCGCCAGGAGGAGACAGCAAAACCCATAAATAGTTATTTATTTAATTTTCAATGAGTTGCATGTCGCTGGATTGCGACAAAGAAAAAGGGCGCTGTCGGGGCATGACTACAGGAATGAGAGCTCGCAGAAAACAAAAAACCCCGCCGAAGCGGGGTTCAAAATTGGTCGGCGAGAGAGGATTCGAACCTCCGACCCACTGGTCCCAAACCAGTTGCGCTACCAAGCTGCGCTACTCGCCGATGTACTGCTTTTTGAATTTTTAGTTCAATTCATTTAAAAAGTCGTGGTGCGAGGGGGGGGACTCGAACCCCCACATCCAAAGGACACTAACACCTGAAGCTAGCGCGTCTACCAATTCCGCCACCTTCGCAATTCACAACTCTTTCAAATAATGGGGTGGCTAATGGGATTCGAACCCACGACAACTGGAATCACAATCCAGGGCTCTACCAACTGAGCTATAGCCACCACTGTATTCTTTCACGCGGTACTGACTACTTCTCAGACCACCGCAGCTCTAGCGCCGGGACTAAAATGGCGCGCCCGACAGGATTCGAACCTGAGACCTCTGCCTCCGGAGGGCAGCGCTCTATCCAGCTGAGCTACGGGCGCTTAGCGCCGTTGCGGGGCTGGATATTACGTACCTCCGTCCCCGCTGTCTAGTGCTTTTTTGAAAAAAATGCGCGTTTGGTTATGGTTTGCACATTTTGCCGCTTATTCCTCCACTTTCTGCGTGGTGCCGCGGCGACCCAGGCCAAAAAGCTTATATGCAGCCGTTACAGCCGCCAGGAAGATCATCCCGACAAACAGCGACATGCGGGTATCTTCATTAAAGTACATGCCGATTAATACGCAAATCAGGAACGCCATCGTCAAATAGTTCGCATAGGGGAACAGAATTGAGCGGAACGGATGGCTTTCAATCGCTTTTTTATGCGCATGACGGAAACGCAGCTGGCTGATGAGGATAACAAACCACGGCACCATGCCCGGCAGTACGCTGGCGCTGTAGACGTAAACGAACACGCGCTGCGGGTTAGGAATGATGTAATTCAGGCAAGAGCCAATCAGCAGGATTACAATGGAGACCGCCACACCCGCCACCGGTACGCCGGCACGTGAGACTTTACTCATCGCCGCAGGCAGCTGGTTATTCTTCGAAAGCGCATAGAGCATACGCCCGCAGCTGTACATCCCGCTGTTACAGCCTGACAGCGCTGCCGTCAGGACCACAAAGTTGATGATACCCGCCGCCGCCGTGATACCAATTTTGGCGAAGGTTAATACAAACGGGCTACCCGTCGTGCCAATTTCGTTCCACGGGAAGATGGTCACGATGACGAAGATCGCGCCCACATAGAAAATCAGGATACGCCACAGCACTTTGCCCACCGCGCTACGCAGCGTGACCTGCGGGTTTTTCGCTTCACCGGCGGTAATACCGATCAGCTCCACGCCCTGATACGAGGCCACAACGATACACAGCGCCGTCAGGAAGCCCTTCCAGCCGCCGGCGAAGAAGCCGCCGTTTTCGGTCAGGTTGCCAAAGCCGATAGCGTGCCCACCGTTGCCAAAGCCGAAGAAAATCACGCCCAGGCCGACGACAATCATCACGATAATCGTGGTGACTTTGATCATTGCGAACCAGAACTCAATTTCACCGTAAAGGCGCACGGCGGCCAGGTTTGCCAGCGCCACCAGCCCCACGGCAATGAGCGCGGGTATCCACTGGACCATGTCCGGGAACCAGAACTGGACGTAGACCCCTATCGCGGTGATCTCTGAGATGCCCACCGCCATCCACATAAACCAGTATGACCAGGCCGTCAGGTAGCCGAAGAAGGGGCTCATATAGCGATGCGCGTAAACGGCGAAAGAGCCGGTTACCGGCTCCAGGAAGAGCATTTCGCCCATGGAACGCATAATGAAGAAAACAAACAGCCCGGCGATAATATACGCCAGTAATACGGAAGGGCCTGCCCATTTGAGCGTGCTTGCGGAGCCCATAAACAGGCCCACGCCGATAGTGCCGCCCAGCGCTATCAGTTCAATATGACGAGCTTCCAGCCCACGCTGTAGCTCCGGTTGTTTCTCTGCCATAGATCCTCGATTGTGTTTGCTGTTTCCCGGCTTAATACCGGGTATTGTTTTTTAGGGGTACTAAAATACGGAGCGAATGGTTTCCTAAAATCTGCCAAATGGCAAACGATGCATTAAAAAAATGAATGCATTGCACAGATTATCAGCAGTTTTGCAGGCGAGTTGCAGCGCGAATAGCATATCGCGCTACATTTTGATTACATTTTCCCGGTGTAATGCCAGGCGAGGTAGCGAAGCAGACGGATCTGTCGTTTAATGCGCGTCGGTTGCGATAGCAGGCGGTACAGCCACTCCAGCCCCAGATTTTGCCAGACCTTTGGCGCACGCTTAACGTGGCCGGTAAAGACGTCGTACGTGCCGCCGACGCCCATGTAGAGGGCATCCGGACAGACCAGACGGCAGTCGCGCATCAGGATCTCCTGGCGCGGGGAGCCCATCGCCACGGTGACAATTTTCGCCCCGCTGTCACGAACGCGCTCAAACAGAGCCTGTCGATCTTCCGGTTTGAAGTAACCATCCTGGCTGCCGACAATATTAACACTCCATTGACGACGCAGTTTCTCCTCCGTCTGGGCCAGTATCTCCGGCTTTCCGCCAATCAGGAACACGGGCGTACCCTGCGCACCTGCCCGGGCCATAAGCTGCTCCCAGAGATCGGCCCCCGCCACGCGGGATACATTAGCGTCAGGATACTTTTTACGGATAGAGCGGACCACGCTGATCCCGTCCGCGTATTTAAATTCAGCCGCTTCAATCAGGCTTTTGACTTCCGCATTATCCTCAACCGCCAGCATTTTTTCCGCGTTGATGGCCACCAGCATACCGGATTTCATCTGGCCGTCGGCGAACAGAAAGTCCAGCGCGTGCTGCATGTCGCGCCAGCCAATAAGCTGCAGGCCACGTAGCGCGTAGCGCGGTGCAGAAATTTTATCAGTCATTACTATCCTTACTCAGACTTGCGACAGCGTTGTGCTGCCCTGCCGTTCGCGCTTGTGCACAAGACCTGCGCTGTCAAACAGCCAGTACAACAGTTTGGCCAGCAACAGGCAGAGGCCGAAAACGACCATGAAGAACACCACGCGCGAAACGAACGAGTCCAGCCCTTCGCGCGCCAGAACGATCATATTGAAAATGGCACCAAAGCAGAAACTGTGCAAAACGGCGGCTTTATAGCGGTTGGTCTCTTCGTTGCCGCGCAGGTAAAGCCAGTCGAACCACTTGATAATCAGCCCCACGGCAACCGCCCCGGGCAGAATGAACCACGCCCCCCCCATCACCACCAGGGAACCAATCAGCGTTGGCGAGATTGCCAGACCGGAATGGTTGTTCAGCACTTCCCAGGTAAAGTAATTCGCCGTGTTAAGCACCACGCCGGGCCGGTCCGGCCATAGCCAGGAAGGGATAAAGACGTAGAAGTCTCGAACAATCGGCGCCAGCCCCTGGAAATCAATCTTGTCGTAGTTTTGCAGCAGCAATGCCAGGTTTTCCCACGGCGAGAAGGTATCGCGCGTCAGGTAGAGGAACGTGTAAAACGCCTCATCGCCCGCCACGTTCATCCCGTAGCGCTTCAGCGCCAGCCAGAACATCCCCACAATGCCAAACACGCCTGCCGCAACCAGCATCCACAGCGAGATCCAGCCGCGGATGATGCCGATAAACAGGAAGATGGCGAAGGCGATGATAATGTTCGCGCGCGTGCCGCCCACAATCATGTAGGTCAGAATGCCAAACGCGACGGTGCTGACCAGAAAGAACAGCCACGCTTTGCTGTCCTGGCGCAGGAAAAAGACCACCAGCATCGCCGGGATGAAGAAATAGAAGAAACGCTTAAGCGCCACGCCCGAGACTTCGGCCGAAAAAATCTGGCTGTAGGAGTGGAGCTTAAACAGCAGAAAGCCGTTATGCATGAAGAAGATACCGACGCTGACCAGGGCGATGGTCATCAGCATCACCCACGTCAGGTGGGTCTCAACCCGATTCATGGTAAAAAGCGGCCGACGCGGGACAGCAGCCTGCGCTGAACGCAGACGCGTTTTATAGGTGACGTAGTAGACGGCATAGAAGCAGGTCGCCGCCAGAAGCGCCTGGAGCAGGATTTCCGGCGGCGCGACGCTCACGTCAAAACGGAAGACCAGAATGCTGGTCAGCGGGAAGCCGAAAAAGAAGGTCAGCAGAAACAGTAACGAGAAGAAAACGTTAAAGTTGAACCGCACCCGGCGGAATTCAAACCAGGTAAGCGTGGCGATAAACAGGGCGCTCAGAAGCCAGACAACCAGTAAGCCGCTGAATTGCAACTGACTCATGCTTTGTCTCCTGAAGCGATACGCAGCGCGCGGTGCCACGGCGTGAGGTAATTCGGGCTGAAAAAATCGATGCTATTTTTATCCACCAGCGTGAGCTGGCGTTGGGCTTCCCGTACCACCTCGACATTCAGCGTGTCAGAGGTAAACAGCACCGGAATATGCTGCTCGGCCATGTCCTGCCAGAACGGGTTGTCGCGATTGAGCACGCACGGTACACCCGCCTGAATCAGCAGACACAGCGTGCCGATTCCCTGCTGTCGGGCGAAGATGAAATAGCCAAGATCGCATTTTCTCAGCAGCGCAAGATACTCATCAAATTCCAGCCTATCGCTGAGGATGTGCAAATTTTCTGCGCTAAACAGCGCAAGTCCCTGCTGGCGAACCTCAGCAATATAGGCGTCGTTGTTGGCGGGATAGCCCATCGGCACCACCACGTTCACCGTGTCGCCAAACTGCTGATGCACCGCCCTGAGCGCTGCGACGTGTTCGTTACTGCGATCGCCGGAATTCCCCACCAGGATCGTTAGCTTGCCTTCACGCACCGCGTCATTCGCCATGGCGTTCAGCGCCGGATCCATGCGGGTTGGGAAATAGAGCAGTTCTCCGCGCACGTTCGGGTGCTGTTTAGCAAAATAGTTGAGATCGCCACGGGTGGCAAACACACAGCCCACGCGCCCCTGCGCCATGCGGCGCAGCGGATAGAAAAGACGGAATTTCCAGCCGCGGGAGACTTCGTAGAGATCGGCTCCCCAGATATGCCAGCTGAACTGGGAGGGTTTAATCCCCCCGTTAAGCAGCGCCAGCCACAGGCCGGTATTGAACTGCCCGTGGAAAAAGAAACGTTGCTTACGATCCGCCTTGGCTCTGGCAACGACCGCCTTCGCCAGCGCGGCCTTATCCGGCCAGAAGCGAATCGTCAGCGCCGGAAACGCCTCGCTCAGGCCCTTATCCTGACCTGCAACCATAAACTCACGCGCATCAGGATTACCCGATGCGAGCTCGTCGTTGAAGAACCGCAAAACGGTCTGGTTATGGTGTGGGATATCCGATCCCAGGATGTGAATCAGTGCAGTCATGCGCGTTTACGCCACAATAAAAATACGCCGCAACAGGCGGCGAAATAAACGATATAGGTTGCCATGTAGGCCTGAGCCGCCCCCAGCGCACCGTGCGCGGGTATCAGCCAGTGTGAAAATGCTGTCAGTAACGCAAACTGGCTAATTTCCGCCAGGATATACATCCGCAGGGACGCTTTTGCAATCACCAGATAGCCAAAAACGTAAGCACCCACTTTCAGTACATCACCCACCAGCTGCCAGGCAAAGAGATCGCGCATGGCGGTGAACTTCGCCGAGAACAGCAGCCAGATGGCGACATCGCGCAGTAACCAGACGGTAAAGCTGGCCGCCGCGACGGCTGGCAGCACAAAGCGCAGCGATCGGAAAATCTCACGGGTAATATCCTGTCTGGACGTCAGACGCGATAAGGTTGGCAGCAGGTAAACGCTAAAGGAAGCCGTAATAAACTGGAGATAGGCGTCGGAAATACTGCTTACGCCCTGCCAGATCCCCACTTCATCCCAGCTATAATGCGCCGCCAGCAAATTTCGCATCATCACGTAGGCTACCGGCAGCGTGACGGAGGTGATGAGCGCCATCAGGGTAAATTTACCCAGCTGGCTGGCAAGCATCGTGTCCCATTGCGGTTTCAGGTAGCTCAGAGGGATGACGCCCCGACGCATCAGCATAAATGCCGCAGGTACAACAACCAGTGCCGGGACCAGCGCCAGCCCCAGCAGTGCGCCTTCATAGCCGCCCAGGCGATAGCAAAAGTAATAGGCAATCACGCCGATGACGCTGCCCAGGATTAAGGCAAGCGCGTTCCCGGCGGCATCACGAAAACCTTTCATCAGCGCCAGCAGCAGGTTAGCCCAGGCAATACCCATCTGAACCAACGCGACCAGACGCACCAGCCCCTGATAATGGGTATGACCGAACAATCCCTGGCTGATGGGCGCCGCCGCCAGCAGAAAGACAATCGCCATCAGGGTCGAAAAACCCGTGACCATCGCCGAAGAGGTACCCACCACTCTGCGCAGCTGAGCCGCATCATCGTGATACTGCGCAACGTATTTGGTGACGCCGTTGAAGATACCGGCACCGGCCAGCACGCCAAGGACGGTGACAAGCTGGCGGAAATTACCCGCCAGCCCCACACCAGAGGGGCCAAATGAGACGGCCAACAGCTTGACGACCAGCAGCCCGGCGCCAATTTTTACAAGCGTGGACGCGGCGGTCCACACCGATGCTTTTGCCAGAGACATATCAGCCGAAATAACTCAGAAGGGTATTAATTACCGTACGCTGGTTAACAGGCGCGAGGTTGTAGAACAGTGGCAGGCGAAGCAAACGCTCACTTTCTTTGGTGGTGTAACGATCTTCACCCGCGAACGTGCCAAACGCTTCGCCGGCCGGGCTGGAGTGCAGCGGGATGTAGTGGAACACCGCCATAATTTCGGCCTCTTTCAGCCAGGCGATGAGCTCGCTGCGGTCGTCGTTATCGCGCAGCTTTATGTAGAACATATGCGCGTTGTGGACGCAATCCGCCGGGATGGTCGGCAGCTCAATACGCCCGGCTTTGGCCAGAGGCTCAAGCGCATCGTAATACGTTTGCCACAGGGAAAGACGCTGAAGGTTGATACGTTCCGCCGCTTCCAGCTGCGCCCACAGATACGCCGCCTGCAGATCCGCCATCAGATAGCTGGAGCCGATATCGCGCCAGGTGTATTTATCTACCTGTCCCCGGAAGAACTGGCTGCGGTTGGTGCCTTTTTCGCGGATCACTTCCGCACGCTCCACGAGAGCCCGGTCGTTAATCAGCGTCGCGCCACCTTCTCCACCCGCCGTGTAGTTTTTGGTTTCGTGGAAGCTGAAGCAGCCAATGTGGCCGATAGTGCCCAGCGCGCGTCCCTTGTAGGTGGACATCACGCCCTGCGCGGCATCTTCCACCACGAACAGATTATGTTTTTTGGCGATGGCCATGATGGTGTCCATTTCACAGGCCACGCCCGCGTAGTGAACCGGCACGATCGCGCGCGTTTTGTCAGTGATCGCCGCTTCAATCAGCGTCTCATTAATGTTCATGGTATCCGGACGGATATCCACAAAGACGATTTTCGCTCCGCGTAGGACAAAGGCGTTCGCGGTGGAAACGAAGGTATAGCTCGGCATAATCACTTCATCACCGGGCTGGATATCCAGCAACAGTGCCGCCATTTCCAGCGATGCCGTACAGGATGGGGTCAGCAGCACTTTGGCGCTGCGAAAACGCTGTTCCATCCACTGCTGACAGCGACGGGTAAAACCGCCGTCACCACAGAGTTTGCCGCTGCCCATGGCAGACTGCATATAGTCGAGTTCAGTTCCGACAACGGGTGGTGCGTTAAATGGAATCATCTTGTCACCTGTATAACCAGTAGGCGGTGGCGTCGATGTTGGCACCACTCGCAATATAACGTTTAAGCGCGGCGGTGTTGCCCAGTTGGGTCGCGACCCGCAGCGTCACAAGCTGTTGCTGCTGCGCCCAGTGCAGCGCCGCCTGCATGAGTTTCTCACCCATGCCGCGCCCGGCTAATAAGCCGATACGCGCCTCGCGCTCGTTGAGCTTACGCAGCGAGACGAACCCCTGGATTTGACCGTCCCCTGCACGAAAAACCAGGCAGACGTGGTCAAAGGTGCCTTTGACCGCATTTTCTATCCACTGGGCATAGAAACGTCCGCTATCGTCAGGTGCATACCAGGGCGCACGAAAGCGGCTCTGAGCAAATGCCTGGGCCGCCATCTGACGCAGCGCGGGGATGTCCTGCTCTGTTGCAATTTCCGCGCCGGACGCATCGTGCCGGGTAAGGGTAATGGAAAGGTCTACCTCACCTTCAACCAGCTGAAAGCCGTGTTGCTGCAGCGCATCAAGCAGATCGGCACGCTCCGTCGGGATCTTAGCCTGCACCCGTTGCCAGGCGATAAAATCCGGTTCAGCCAGCATCGGCGCGTCATCGCGCAGACGCACGATGGCCGACGGCAGGCCGAAAAAGGCACTCTCCCACTGCAGGGACTCGAGCACCCCATTCAGGCTGTTCAACGCCAGACACCTTTGGTATCCACAATATACTGCTGACGAACGGCATCGCCGGACGTCGCTTTAAACTCTTTATGATCTACCAGCAGCACCAGCACGTCCGCCGTCGCCAGCGCGTCGTCCAGCGCCGTCAGCGTGCAGTGCCCCGCCAGTTTTGCCGGTAATTCATGGATATTCGGCTCAACCACCAGCGTTTCACCCTTGTGCCATTCGGCAATCATCTCGGCAATTTCCATCGCCGGGCTTTCACGCAGATCGTCAATATTGGGTTTGAATGCCAGACCAAAGCAGGCAATTTTCAGCTCGCTGGCGCGCTTGCCGCTCTCTGCCAGACAATCCGCTACCGTCGCTTTAACCTGATTGAGCACCCAGTGAGGCTTGCTGTCGTTCACTTCACGCGCGGTGCGAATCAGACGCGCCTGCGCCGGATTTTGCGCCACGATAAACCACGGGTCGACGGCGATACAGTGTCCGCCCACGCCCGGACCTGGCTGGAGAATGTTCACACGCGGATGGCGATTCGCCAGACTAATCAGTTCCCAGACGTTAATCCCCTGATCGGCACAGATCAGCGACAGTTCGTTCGCAAAGGCGATATTGACGTCGCGGAAGCTGTTTTCCGTCAGCTTGCACATCTCAGCGGTGCGGGAGTTGGTCACCACGCATTCACCTTCCAGGAAAATCTTGTACAGCGCGCTGGCACGTTCGGAACAGACGGGCGTCATACCGCCAATGACGCGGTCGTTTTTAATCAGTTCGACCATCACCTGACCCGGTAACACGCGCTCCGGACAGTAAGCGATGTTGATATCCGCCTGTTCACCCGCCTGCTGCGGGAAGCTTAAATCAGGGCGCGCGTCGGCCAGCCACTGTGCCATCTGCTCGGTAGCGCCGACCGGAGATGTTGATTCCAGGATCACCAGCGCCCCTTTCTTCAGCACAGGCGCGATGGATTTTGCCGCCGCCTCGACGAACGCCATGTCGGGCTCGTGGTCGCCTTTAAATGGAGTGGGGACGGCAATCAGGTAGGCATCCGCTTCAACTGGCGTCGTGCTGGCACGCAGGAAGCCCCCCTCCACCGCCTCTTTCACCACGCGGTCAAGATCGGGCTCCACAATATGAATCTCGCCACGGTTAATGGTTTCTACCGCCCGTGCGTTGATATCCACACCGACAACCTGTTTCTGACGAGAGGCAAACGCGGCCGCAGTAGGCAAGCCAATGTAGCCAAGACCAATGACCGAGATGGTAGTAAAACTCATAGCGATACCCGATTGTGTTTAAGTGCTTGCAAAATACGGCCACAAGCCTGCCCGTCTCCGTACGGATTATGGGCCCGGCTCATCGCCTGATACGCTTCATCGTCATGCAGCAGGCGCGTGACCTCTTCGACGATGAGCTGCGCGTTGGTGCCGACCAGCCTCACCGTACCGGCTTTGACGGCTTCCGGACGTTCGGTCGTTTCACGCATCACCAGCACCGGTTTGCCGAGGGATGGCGCTTCTTCCTGAATGCCGCCGGAATCGGTGAGGATCAGCCAGGCGTGATTCATCAGCCAGACAAACGGCATGTAGTCCTGAGGTTCAATCAGAAGGACATTGTCGACATGGCCCAGGATCCGGTTAACCGGCTCGCTGACGTTAGGGTTAAGGTGTACTGGATAGACAATTTGCACATCATCGTTCTGCGCGGCGATTTCAGCCAGCGCGTGACAGATTTGCTCGAAACCCCGGCCAAAGCTTTCGCGACGGTGGCCAGTAACCAGAATGGTTTTTTTACCGTTGTGAAGGAACGGATAGCGGGCAGCGAGCTCTTTCTGAAGCTCGCTATTTGCCAGGACGCGGTCACGTACCCAAATTAACGCGTCAATGACCGTATTGCCGGTCACAAAGATTTTGTTATCGGCGATATTTTCACGCAGCAGGTTCTGACGGGAGTTTTCCGTTGGCGCAAAGTGGTACATCGCCAGATGACCCGTTAACGTGCGGTTGGCCTCCTCCGGCCACGGCGAATAAAGATTGCCGGTACGCAGACCCGCCTCAACATGCCCCACGGGAATTCGCTGGTAAAACGCGGCCAGGCTTGTCGCCACGGTTGTGGTGGTGTCACCGTGAACCAGCACCACGTCAGGCTTGAATGACTCCAGGATCGGCTTTAGCTCTTGCAGAATGCGACAGGTTATTTCCGTTAATCCTTGCCCCGGTTTCATAATATTAAGGTCGTAATCCGGGACGATGGAGAAGAGCGTTAAAACCTGATCGAGCATCTCACGGTGTTGGGCAGTGACGCACACTTTCGCTTCAATATCAGGATCGCAGGCCAGCGCATGAACCAGAGGTGCCATCTTAATGGCCTCCGGCCTGGTGCCAAATACGGTTAGTACTTTCACATCGATTCTCTTCGATTAGGCGATGAAGGCCGCAGCCTTCATCGTAGACGGCGTTCTTAGTTTTTGCGACGACGCGTTAACGCCACGCCAGCGCCCGTCAGTGCGCCTACAATCCCCCACATAATCATCAGGAATGCACGACGCGGACTATCGCGTTTTACAGGTTCTTCAGGCGTTCGCAAATAACGATAGGTCTGAAAACGCGGGTCCAGAGATGGACCTACATTAAGCGTATTGAGCATCGCGCGATTTTGATCGTAATCGAGGTCAAAATCAGGACCGACGGCCTGGAGGTTTTCCAGACGCGCCTGCAACATAGGGCGACCAAGGAGGAACATCTCTGAATCAGGCAGCTCATCGGCCGGCACGTCAGTCTCAGTACGGGAAATATTGCGCTGTTCCGCAATTTTCAGCGCCTGCTCAATGTTATGCACACGGCGACCGAAAATGGTATTCGCCACCTCTTCCTGACGTTTCACCTGGGCTTTCATCTGGATGGTACGAGCCGCCCAGGCACCTTTAAGCTCTTCGTTAAGATGGCTTGCGGCACGCTGGCTGGCAAACGCGACGTACTGACGCAACAGGTTGTTGGCATCCGGCGCGGTTTCTGCAATCAGCTTGACGCTGTCATTCACGTTACGCAGCACGTCGCCCGGCATAAACTGAATATTGTTAATCAGATCGTCCAGCAGGGCGGCGTCGGCTTTTGTATTATCAACCCGACGCTGCTTGTAGTAATCCGTCTGGGACCAGAAATCGCGTCGGGTATCCCACGAAGCCAGCTGCATCACAAACTCTTTATAGGCTTCATCCATAACGGAAGCCTGGTCTGGCGTAGCAAGACTGGCTTTGATGTCCAGGTTACGCAGGAATTGCTGCTGGGAATAGTATCCCCCGAGCATGTTAACCGTTGGCTTGTCTGTAATTGCCGTGGCGCTCCACTCTTGTTTTGCAAAGAACGTATAGGCCAGCGCTAACAGTGCAAAACCCAGCGCGAACCCCGCAATCCAAAGTTTGCCTGCCCATAACACGCGAAACAAACCCCGAATATCCAGTTCATTCTCAGTTACCACTGATTTCGCTCCCGCCAACGGTTGAGTCATCATAGTCCCGGTTTTACTTAGTTAATGTTGTATTTTTGCCACTGTTACGACGCATCCTGCGTTTAAGACGTTTAATAAATCGCGCCACTTTCCATGCGCGTTTAATGCAGTAGCCGTACAGGAAAAATGCCAGCAAGAATAATGCCAACATAACCCACTCAGGAATAATATGAGAATATTCTGCAGCTACACCAATCGCGGCCAAAATAGCGGCGGCCAGCGTAATCAGCACAAACGCCTGACGAGAAGTAAAACCCGCACGCATGATGAGATGATGAATATGTTGGCGGTCAGGAGAGAAAGGACTCATCCCCTTGCGCAGGCGGCGATACATAATCGCCACCATATCCATTAATGGAATGGCAATAATCCACAGCGCGGTTACGGGGCTTATCGGATGGGTTTGACCCTGTGTGGTTTCAAGCAGGATCCAGATAACCGTAAAACCAATCAACGTACTGCCCGCGTCCCCCATAAAGACTTTATAGCGACGGCCCAGCACACCGAGATTTAAGAGAATATAAGGCAGAATGGCGGCAATCATGGCAAAACACCACATTGCCAGACTGTACTGACCATCAAACCATAAAATAATGCCGATAGCGGCGAACGAGACGGATGACAACCCACCGAGCAGGCCGTCAATGCCATCCACCATGTTGAAAGCATTAATTGCCGCCCAGACGGCAAAGAGTGTCAGGAAGAAGCCAAATGGACCCAGGACTAACTCCCAGGGGCCAAATACATAGCCAAGGCTTCGCAGATACAGTCCGCCCACTAACATCATCACCACGCCAATGGCCGCCTGAACGGTGGCGCGTATTTTCACCGCAATATCGAACCGGTCATCAAGGGCCCCGACTAACACCAGAACACCGGCGCAGGCAATGTAGAGGGCAGCATGCGGGATATAATAATCGGCAATACCAAACGTGAAGCAAATCCCTGCGTAAACAGAAATCCCGCCGACTAAAGGAATAAGTCCCTGATGGCGTTTACGAAAATTTGGCTTATCCACCAACCCTATTCGTTTTGCCACCTTGCGCGCAATGAACAAAAAACAGGTTGTGAATAAAAAAATACTGATCAGTTCAGTAACGGCGGTGAATAGATTCACAATGGATTGCTCTCAACAAATGTTAGTCCCGGAAGTATAACCATGAAGCCACAGCCTCAGAAGTAATAAAGATGGCTTCTGACTACTCCCTTTGTATATTTTTCAATCAATTATTTCTTTAGCTGCACAAACGACCCTATTGTCGCACCGACCGGTCAAAATTGGGAGTAGATGGTACTAGCGTATAGTCCATAAAAGGAAAACGCCACGTAAAAACGTGGCGTTCGCTGGCTTTATTTGCGTTACGAGCGTTTCATCATGTCGAAGAAATCGTCGTTGGTTTTGGTCATCGCCAGTTTGTTAATGAGGAACTCCATCGCGTCAATTTCACCCATTGGATGGATGATTTTGCGCAGGATCCACATTTTCTGCAGCTCTTCCTGCGTGGTGAGCAGCTCTTCTTTACGGGTACCGGAACGGTTGTAGTCGATAGCCGGGAAGACGCGTTTCTCAGCGATTTTACGAGAAAGGTGCAGTTCCATGTTACCTGTACCTTTAAATTCTTCGTAAATTACTTCGTCCATTTTAGAACCGGTATCGATCAGCGCCGTCGCGATGATGGTCAGGCTGCCGCCCTCTTCCACGTTACGTGCGGCACCGAAGAAGCGTTTCGGGCGATGCAGGGCGTTAGCATCCACACCACCGGTCAGCACTTTACCTGACGCAGGAACGACGGTGTTGTAGGCACGCGCCAGACGGGTGATGGAGTCAAGCAGGATGATCACGTCTTTCTTGTGCTCAACCAGGCGTTTCGCCTTCTCGATAACCATTTCCGCAACCTGAACGTGCCGAGATGCCGGTTCGTCGAAGGTAGAAGCAACCACTTCACCTTTAACCAGACGCTGCATCTCGGTCACTTCTTCCGGACGTTCGTCGATCAGCAGCACCATCAGCACGCAGTCTGGGTGGTTATAAGCGATGCTCTGCGCGATGTTCTGCAGCAGCATGGTTTTACCCGCCTTCGGCGGTGCCACAATCAGACCACGCTGGCCGCGACCAATTGGTGATGCCAGATCCAGAACACGCGCGGTTAAGTCTTCAGTTGAACCGTTACCACGCTCCATGCGCAGGCGAGAGTTCGCGTGCAGCGGCGTTAAGTTCTCAAAGAGGATCTTATTACGCGAGTTTTCCGGTTTGTCGAAGTTAACTTCATTGACTTTCAACAGCGCAAAGTAGCGTTCACCCTCTTTAGGAGGACGAATCTTACCTGAAATGGTGTCACCAGTGCGGAGGTTGAAACGGCGGATTTGGCTGGGGGATACATAGATGTCGTCAGGGCCGGCGAGGTAGGAGCTGTCTGCAGAGCGGAGGAAACCAAATCCGTCTTGCAATATCTCCAGCACACCGTCGCCAAAGATATCTTCGCCACTCTTAGCGTGCTGCTTCAGGATGGCGAAAATGATGTCCTGCTTGCGCATACGGGCCTGGTTTTCCAGTCCCATATTTTCGCCGAGAGTGATCAGCTCAGAAACCGGCGTATTCTTTAATTCGGTAAGATTCATAATGGTGTGGGTTCTTAAACTCGGGGTGATTCTCGAACTTAATGTTGTGAATGGTATGGCAGGGTCATCCATGCCTGTTTAGCGGCCATCAACTCATGTCTGTTCGCTGTCTGGTCACAGGGAAAGAACGCAGAACTGAAACGACAAGACGGATTGAGTGACAAGCCCGGAATTTAGCCACTTCACGCACTGTTCATGCTAACAACGGGAAGTATCGGGTAAAACAAGATTCAAACAACAAGATATGTTTAAAACGAAGTCATAGCTAACTTAGCACGACTTCAGCCGGGCGTCCAGAGTTCCACATCATTTAGCCGGGAGCCCTGAACGCACAGCGGAGAAACCTTACGCCAGGTTAGCGTCCAGGAACTCTTTCAGTTGACCTTTGGACAGTGCGCCCACTTTGGTCGCTGCCACTTCGCCGTTTTTGAACAGCAGAAGGGTTGGGATGCCACGGATACCGTATTTTGGTGCGGTGCCCGGGTTCTGGTCGATGTTCAGCTTGGCAACGGTCAGTTTGCCCTGATATTCGTCAGCGATCTCATCCAGAATCGGGGCGATCATTTTGCAAGGACCACACCATTCAGCCCAGAAATCGACGAGGATCAGCCCGTCAGCCTTAAGTACGTCCGTGTCAAAACTGTCGTCAGTCAGGTGAATAATTTTATCGCTCATATATAACTCCACAGGAATAAGCCTGGTACGTTGGTTTTGTCTCCACCAACGACGTGTTGATGTCGCATTAACCAACTAAAGGTTGACTTTATTTCACCGGATACGCTTTCGTAAAGCAATAGTAAGCTGATATTCTACCACACTATGAGCAAAACACATTTAACAGAACAGAAGTTTTCCGACTTCGCGCTGCACCCGAAGGTGATTGAAGCCCTTGAAAATAAAGGGTTTCATAACTGCACGCCCATTCAGGCCCTCGCGCTGCCGCTGACGCTGGCCGGTCGCGATGTTGCCGGGCAGGCGCAAACCGGTACCGGCAAAACGATGGCGTTTTTAACGTCAACGTTTCATTATTTACTTTCTCACCCAGCGATTGCAGACCGCAAAGTTAACCAGCCGCGCGCGCTAATTATGGCACCGACGCGAGAACTGGCGGTACAGATCCACGCAGACGCTGAACCCCTGGCGCAGTCTACCGGACTGAAGCTTGGCCTGGCCTATGGCGGCGACGGCTACGATAAACAGCTGAAAGTGCTGGAAAGCGGTGTGGATATCCTGATCGGTACCACCGGCCGTCTTATCGATTACGCCAAACAGAACCACATTAACCTCGGCGCAATCCAGGTTGTGGTGCTCGATGAAGCTGACCGCATGTACGATCTGGGCTTCATTAAAGACATTCGCTGGCTGTTCCGCCGCATGCCGCCGGCCAATCAGCGTCTGAACATGCTGTTCTCCGCTACCCTTTCTTATCGCGTACGCGAGCTGGCGTTCGAACAGATGAACAACGCCGAATATGTCGAAGTGGAACCGGAGCAGAAAACGGGTCACCGCATTAAAGAAGAGCTCTTCTACCCTTCAAATGAAGAGAAAATGCGTCTGCTGCAAACGCTGATCGAAGAAGAGTGGCCAGATCGCGCCATTATCTTCGCGAACACCAAACACCGTTGTGAAGACATCTGGGGCCATCTGGCTGCAGACGGTCACCGTGTTGGTCTGCTGACCGGCGACGTGGCGCAGAAAAAACGCCTGCGTATTCTTGAAGAGTTTACCCGTGGCGATCTCGATATTCTGGTCGCAACCGACGTTGCTGCTCGTGGTCTGCACATTCCGGCCGTGACGCACGTCTTTAACTACGATCTGCCAGACGACTGCGAAGACTACGTACACCGTATCGGTCGTACCGGTCGTGCGGGCGCAAGCGGTCACTCGATTAGCCTGGCGTGTGAAGAGTATGCGCTGAATCTCCCGGCCATTGAGACGTATATCGGTCACTCTATTCCGCAGAGCAAATACAATCCGGAAGCGCTGTTAAGCGAACTGCCGCCGCCTAAGCGTCTAACCCGCCCACGCTCCGGCAATGGTCCGCGTCGTTCAGGTGGCGCGCCGCGTAATCGTCGTCGTTCAGGTTAAGAAAATATGCTCAGCTCCACCTCGCTTTATGCGGCAATTGATCTCGGTTCGAATAGTTTTCATATGCTGGTTGTGCGCGAGGTGGCGGGAAGCATACAAACGCTGACGCGCATCAAGCGCAAGGTCCGCCTCGCGGCGGGCCTGAGCAGCGATAATCACCTCTCCCCTGAAGCCATGGAACGTGGCTGGCAGTGTCTGCGACTCTTTGCCGAACGTCTGCAGGATATCCCGCACGCCCAAATCACCGTGGTCGCCACTGCGACACTCCGTCTGGCGGTTAACGCCGTGGATTTCATTGCCAGAGCGCAGGAAATTCTGGGTTGTCCGGTACAGGTTATCAGCGGTGAAGAAGAAGCTCGCCTGATTTACCAGGGCGTTGCGCACACCACGGGAGGTGACGATCGCCGTCTGGTGGTGGATATCGGCGGTGCCAGTACCGAGCTTGTGACCGGCACCGGCGCACAGGCAACGTCGCTGTTCAGCCTGTCGATGGGCTGCGTGACCTGGCTTGAGCGCTACTTTACCGATCGGAACCTGGCGAAAGAGAACTTCGACGAGGCAGAAAACGCCGCGCGCGAGGTATTACGCCCGGTGATGGACGAGCTGCGCTATCACGGCTGGAAAGTCTGCGTGGGTGCCTCGGGTACCGTGCAGGCTCTGCAGGAAATCATGATGGCGCAGGGAATGGACGAGCGGATTACGCTTGCCAAACTTCAGCAGCTGAAACAGCGCGCCATTCAGTGCGGACGACTGGAAGAGCTGGAAATTGAAGGCCTGACGCTGGAGCGCGCGCTGGTCTTCCCGAGCGGGCTGGCTATTCTTATCGCCATTTTCACCGAGCTGAACATCCAGTGTATGACCCTGGCCGGCGGCGCGCTGCGCGAAGGTCTGGTCTACGGGATGTTACATCTGTCGGTCGATCAGGATATCCGCAGCCGTACCCTGCGCAACGTTCAGCGTCGTTTTCTGGTTGATATCGATCAGGCAGGACGCGTATCGCAGCTGGCGTCACGCTTCGCCGATCAGGTCGCTAACGTCTGGGATCTTGATCATCTGAGCCGGGATTTACTGCTGAGCGCCTGCGCGCTCCATGAAGTCGGACTGAGCATTGATTTTAAGCAGGCACCGGCTCATGCAGCGTATCTGGTACGAAACCTGGATTTACCGGGCTATACGCCTGCGCAGAAAAAATTGCTGGCCACGCTGCTGCTGAACCAGACCAACGCCGTCGATCTCTCCTCTTTGCATCAGCAAAACGCCGTACCGCCGCGCGTGGCCGAGCATCTGTGCCGCCTGCTGCGTCTGGCGATCCTGTTTGCCAGCCGCCGCCGCGATGATTTGCTGCCTGCCATTAATCTGGTGGCCGATGACGAGAAGCTTTCGCTGACGCTGCCGGAGAACTGGATTGATCGTCACCCATTAGGGGCAGAGATGATCGAGCAGGAGTGCCAGTGGCAGAGCTACGTGCACTGGGTGCTTGAGGTAAAGTAATACGCCGAACATTGCCGGGTGGCGGCTTCGCCTTACCCGGCCTACAACCCCTTCGAGCTCATCCTTTCTCTTTGGCTTTTGCCAGCATGGCGCGGATGTTCGCCACGTTAGCCTGTCCCTTGTGCATCCGCTCTTCTGCGGTAATCACTTTGCGCTCCTGTTCCCAGATCAGGTCATCCTGCGGCAGTTCCAGCAGGAAACGACTCGGCTCCGGGCGTACCAGTTCACCATACTGGCGGCGCTCTTTACACAGCGTAAACGTCAGCTCTTTCTGCGCGCGGGTGATCCCCACGTAGGCCAGACGGCGCTCCTCGTCGACGTTGTCTTCATCTATGCTGCTCTGGTGCGGCAACAATCCCTCTTCCATGCCGACCAGATACACATACGGAAACTCCAGCCCTTTTGACGCATGCAGCGTCATCAGCTGAACCTGATCGGCCTCTTCTTCGCTCTCGCCGCGCTCCATCATGTCGCGCAGGGTAAAGCGAGTGACCACCTGCGTCAGGGTCATTGGCTCGTCGATTTCAGAGCCCTCCAGCATTTCGGTCATCCAGCTGAAGAGCTGGTTAACGTTTTTCATGCGCATCTCAGCCGCCTTCGGGCTGGCCGAGGTTTCATATAGCCAGGACTCATAGTCGATGCCGTGAATGAGATCGCGCACTGCCGCCACCGGCTCCCGCTCCGCGAGACGCTGCACTTCGCCAAGCCAGTGGGTGAAGCGGGTTAACGAGTCATACCCGCGCCCGGTTAACGTCTGGCTCAGCCCCATGTCGAAGCTGGCGGTAAACATACTTTTATTGCGGGTCATCGCCCACTCGCCGAGCTTTTGCAGCGTCGCCGGGCCAATCTCGCGTTTAGGCGTATTCACTATGCGCAGAAACGCGCTGTCGTCATCCGGGTTAGTTAGCACCCGCAGATAGGCCAGCAGATCTTTGATTTCTGGTCGCGAGAAGAACGACGTGCCGCCCGAGATTTTGTACGGAATGCGGTTCTGCATCAGCATCTTTTCAAAGACGCGCGACTGGTGATTGCCGCGATAGAGGATCGCGTAATCCTTATATTCGGTTTTGTTGACGAAGTGGTGAGCGATGAGTTCGCCCGTCACACGCTCCGCTTCATGGTCCTCATTGTTGGCGCTGAGCACTTTCAGCTCCGTGCCGTAGCCCAGTTCGGAGAAGAGACGCTTCTCAAATACGTGCGGGTTATTGGCAATCAGGATGTTTGCCGCCTTCAGGATACGCCCGGAGGAGCGGTAGTTCTGCTCCAGCTTAATCACCTGCAGGGCCGGGAAATCTTTGCTCAGCAGCACCAGGTTTTGCGGGCGCGCGCCGCGCCAGGAGTAAATCGACTGGTCGTCGTCGCCTACCACGGTGAAACGCGCGCGCTGCCCCACCAGCAGCTTCACCAGCTCGTACTGGCTGGTGTTGGTGTCCTGATATTCATCCACCAGCAGGTAGCGGATTTTATTCTGCCAGCGCTCGCGCACCTCTTCATTGCGCTGTAGCAGCAGCGTGGGCAGCAGGATCAGATCGTCAAAGTCCAGCACGTTGCACGCTTTCATATGCGCATCGTACAGACCGTAGCAGTGGGCGAAAATCCGATCCCGTTCGCCTTTGGCGATCGCCGCAGCCTGGGCCGGCGTCATCAGATCGTTTTTCCAGTTCGAGATCGTCGAGATCAGCTGCTGCAACAGCACCTTGTCATCTTCGATCAGCCCCTCGGTGAGCTCTTTGAGCAGCGCCACCTGATCGGTATCGTCAAAAAGCGAGAAGTTGGACTTCATTCCCAGCGCCGCATACTCGCGTTTGATGATATCCAGCCCCAGCGTGTGGAAGGTGGAGATCATCAGGCCGCGCGCTTCTTTACGGCCCAGCGTCTGAGCGACGCGCTCTTTCATCTCGCGCGCCGCTTTATTGGTAAAGGTGACCGCCGCAATGTGTCGCGCCTGATATCCGCAGTTGTGGATCAAATGGGCAATTTTGTTGGTGATCACGCGGGTTTTACCCGAACCGGCCCCTGCCAGCACCAGGCATGGTCCAGTAACGAATTCGACCGCTTGTTGTTGTCCAGGGTTTAAACGCATGGGAGTGTTGCTCAATCTTCGAACGGGGTGTGGATTGTAGCAGAAAGCCGGGCGCAGATTTACCGGCTAATGATAAAGTGGAGAAATCGCGTTTAACCCGTAGAGCATAACCATGAAAAAGACCGCAGCAGCCCTGCATATTCTGGTAAAAGAAGAGAAACTGGCTCAGGAGATCCTGGCCAAGCTGGAGCGCGGCATCAGCTTTGATCATCTGGCGAAGCGTTACTCTAAATGCCCTTCCGGGCGCAATGGCGGGGATCTCGGCGAGTTTCAACAAGGTGCGATGGTCGGCCCGTTCGATCAGGCGGTCTTTAGCTGCCCGCTTTTGAAGCCCTACGGCCCGGTAAAAACCAAATTTGGCTACCATATCATTAAGGTGCTTTATCGCCGCTGACGCGTGGTATATTGCGCCCCGATTTATTTCAACCTATTCAAGGCACGATCATGGCAAAAACAGCAGCAGCAGTGCACATCCTCGTTAAAGAAGAGAAACTGGCTTTAGATCTTCTGGAGCAGATTAAAAACGGTGCCGACTTCGGCAAGCTGGCGAAGAAGCACTCCATCTGCCCGTCAGGCAAACGCGGCGGCGATCTGGGTGAGTTCCGCCAGGGCCAGATGGTTCCGGCGTTCGATAAAGTGGTGTTCTCCTGCCCGGTACTGGAGCCAACCGGCCCGCTGCACACGCAGTTCGGCTACCACATTATTAAAGTACTGTATCGGAAATAAACAGCAAGGCCTTCTCTAAGAGAAGGCCTTTAATGTTTGCCCCCTCTCCCCGTGGGAGAGGGCCGGGGTGAGGGCATCAGCCCGCACCAGGTGTTAACCCGCTACCGCGATACGCTTCATATCGGTCATGTAGCCACGCAGTTTGTGACCCACTTTCTCGATCTGGTGGCTGCGAATCGCTTCGTTCACATCACGCAGCTGCGCGTTATCCACTGCGCCTTCCGCAATCGCTTTACCCAGATCGCCCGTCTGCAGAGTGGTCATAAACTCTTTCAGCAGAGGTACGCAGGCGTAAGAGAACAGGTAGTTACCGTATTCTGCGGTATCAGAAATAACCACGTTCATTTCGTACAGACGCTTACGGGCGATGGTATTCGCGATCAGCGGCAGCTCGTGCAGAGATTCGTAGTACGCGGACTCTTCGATGATGCCGGAATCCACCATGGTTTCGAACGCCAGCTCAACGCCTGCTTTCACCATCGCGATCATCAGTACGCCTTTATCGAAGTACTCCTGCTCGCCGATTTTACCTTCATACTGTGGCGCGGTTTCGAACGCGGTTTTACCGGTCTCTTCACGCCAGGTCAGCAGGTTTTTATCGTCGTTTGCCCAGTCCGCCATCATGCCGGAAGAGAATTCACCGGAGATGATGTCGTCCATATGTTTCTGGAACAGCGGTGCCATGATGGTTTTCAGCTGTTCAGACAGCGCGTAAGCACGCAGTTTTGCCGGGTTGGACAGACGGTCCATCATCAGCGTAATACCGCCCTGCTTCAGCGCTTCGGTGATGGTTTCCCAGCCGAACTGAATCAGTTTTTCCGCGTAGGCCGGGTCGGTGCCTTCTTCCACCAGCTTGTCGAAGCACAGCAGAGAACCGGCCTGCAGCATACCGCACAGAATGGTCTGCTCACCCATCAGGTCAGATTTCACTTCGGCAACGAAGGAAGATTCCAGCACGCCCGCACGGTGGCCGCCGGTCGCCGCTGCCCACGCTTTGGCAATCGCCATGCCTTCGCCTTTCGGATCGTTTTCCGGGTGAACTGCGATAAGCGTCGGCACGCCGAAGCCACGTTTGTACTCTTCGCGTACTTCCGTACCCGGACATTTCGGTGCCACCATCACCACGGTGATGTCTTTACGGATCTGCTCGCCCACTTCAACGATGTTGAAGCCGTGGGAGTAACCCAGCGCGGCGCCGTCTTTCATCAGCGGCTGTACGGAACGCACTACGTCAGAGTGCTGCTTGTCCGGGGTCAGGTTAACTACCAGATCCGCCTGCGGGATCAGCTCTTCGTAGGTACCCACTTTGAAGCCGTTTTCGGTCGCTTTGCGCCAGGAAGCACGCTTCTCAGCAATCGCTTCTTTACGCAGGGCGTAGGAGATATCCAGACCGGAGTCACGCATGTTCAGGCCCTGGTTCAGACCCTGTGCGCCACAGCCGACGATGACCACTTTTTTACCCTGAAGGTAGCTCGCGCCATCGGCAAATTCGTCGCGCGCCATGAAGCGGCATTTGCCCAGCTGCGCCAGCTGCTGGCGCAAGTTCAGTGTATTAAAGTAGTTAGCCATGGGTGATACCTCGTGATGTTGTGTGTCTTATTGTTCGGTTCGCGTTTCAGCGAGAATGTACCCACATTACAACAGGAAATTTATTGCGGAAATTGATATATTCACAACGTCATATTGCAATTTTTGCAATGTAAAAAGAGGGAGTGGAATCGGTGGATTTACGCGATCTGAAAATGTTCCTGCACCTGGCGGAAAGCCGCCATTTTGGCCGCAGCGCCCGGGCGATGCACGTTAGCCCCTCCACGCTTTCACGCCAGATCCAGCGCCTTGAGGAGGACCTCGGCCAGCCGCTGTTCGTGCGCGATAACCGCGCCGTCACCCTCACGGAAGCGGGTGAAGAGCTGCGCATTTTTGCCCAGCAGACGCTGCTACAGTACCAGCAGCTGCGACACTCAATTGACCAGCAGGGGCCGTCGCTTTCCGGCGAGCTGCATATTTTCTGCTCCGTGACCGCCGCCTATAGCCATCTGCCGCCCATCCTTGACCGCTTCCGCGCGGCGCATCCGTCGGTTGAAATTAAGCTCACCACCGGCGACGCCTCCGACGCAATGGAAAAAGTGGTGACGGGCGAAGCGGATCTCGCCATTGCCGGGAAACCCGAAACCCTGCCGGGCGCGGTGGCATTCTCAATGCTGGAGAATCTGGCGGTGGTGCTGATTGCCCCGGCGCTGCCCTGCCCGGTGCGCAACCAGGTGTCGGTGGAAAAACCGGACTGGTCGACGGTGCCGTTTATCATGGCCGATCAGGGGCCGGTGCGCCGCCGCATCGAGCTGTGGTTCCGCCGTCAGAAAATCAGCAACCCGTCGATTTACGCCACGGTCAGCGGCCATGAGGCGATGGTGTCGATGGTGGCGCTGGGCTGCGGCGTGGCGCTGCTGCCGGAAGTGGTGCTGGAAAACAGCCCCGAACCGGTGCGCAATCGCGTGATGATTCTGGAGCGCAGCGACGAGAAGACGCCGTTTGAGCTTGGCGTGTGCGCACAAAAAAAGCGGCTGCATGAGCCGCTTATTGATGCGTTCTGGACGATATTGCCGAACCACTAAAGCCGGGTGGCGCTGCACTTACCCGGCCTACACGCAGCTCAACCCTTAGCCTGCGAGGAAGAAGCGGAACGCCGGGTTATGGGTTTCGTCGTGACACTCATAGCCCAGCTCGTTCAGCCGCGTTTCGAAATCCGGCTCGTGCTCGCCCAGTTCAAACGCCGCCAGCACGCGGCCGTAGTCGGTGCCGTGGCTACGGTAGTGGAACAGAGAGATGTTCCAGTGCGTGCCCAGCGTGTGCAGGAACTTGAGCAACGCGCCCGGCGATTCCGGAAACTCGAAGCTGAACAGACGTTCCTTAAGCGGCTTCGATGGACGCCCGCCGACCATGTAGCGCACGTGCAGCTTCGCCATCTCATCGTCAGAGAGATCGACCACGCTGTAGCCGCCCTCATGCAGCAGGTTGAGGATCTCTTTGCGCTCCTCCACGCCGCGGCTCAGACGCACGCCGACAAAAATGCAGGCGTCTTTGGCATCGGCAAAACGGTAGTTAAATTCCGTCACCGAACGGCCGCCCAGCAGCTGGCAGAACTTCAGGAAGCTGCCCTTCTCTTCAGGAATCGTCACCGCCAGCAGCGCTTCCCGCTGTTCCCCCAGCTCGCAGCGCTCGGAAACGTAGCGCAGACCGTGGAAGTTCACGTTCGCTCCAGACAGCACGTGCGCCAGCCTCTCGCCGCGAATGTTGTGCTGCGCGATGTATTTTTTCATCCCCGCCAGCGCCAGCGCGCCTGACGGTTCCGCCACCGCGCGCACATCCTCGAACAGATCTTTCATCGCCGCGCAGATAGCATCGCTATCAACCGTGACGATATCGTCGAGATACTCCTGGCACAGGCGGAAGGTTTCGTCCCCAATGCGCTTCACCGCCACGCCCTCGGCAAACAGCCCGACGCGCGGCAGGTCCACCGGATGCCCGGCATCCAGCGCCGCTTTCAGGCAGGCAGAGTCTTCCGCTTCAACGGCAATGACTTTGATCTGCGGCATCAGCTGTTTGATCAGCACCGCCACGCCTGCGGCCAGGCCACCGCCGCCTACCGGGACGAAGACGCGGTCGAGATGGGCATCCTGCTGCAGCAGTTCCAGCGCCAGCGTGCCCTGCCCGGCAATCACCATCGGATGATCGAACGGCGGCACCCAGGTAAAGCCCTGCTGCTGCGCCAGTTCAATCGCTTTGGCTTTGGCTTCGTCAAAGTTGGCGCCGTGGAGCAGCACTTCGCCGCCGAAACCGCGCACCGCGTCGACTTTGATATCTGCGGTAGCGACCGGCATCACGATCAGCGCCTTCAGCCCCAGACGAGCAGACGAGAACGCCACGCCCTGGGCGTGGTTGCCCGCAGACGCGGTAATCACGCCACGCGCTTTCTGCTCGTCGGTCAGCCCGGCCATCATCGCGTAGGCGCCGCGCAGCTTAAAGCTGTGCACCGGCTGACGGTCTTCGCGCTTGACCAGAATGACGTTGTCGAGGCGCGAAGAGAGTTTTTCCATTTTCTGCAGGGGCGTAACCTGCACGGCTTCATAGACCGGCGCGCGTAGCACCGCTCTCAGGTATTCCGCCCCCTCAGGGGCGGCGGATAAGGGTTGTGACTCGGCCATCATTAGCCCCCAAGTTTAGATTTATCGCGCACCGCGCCTTTATCTGCACTGGTGGCAAGACTCGCGTAGGCGCGCAGGGCGAAGGAGACTTCACGCTGGCGGTCTTTCGGCGTCCAGGCTTTGTCGCCGCGGGCTTCCTGCGCTTCACGACGGGCCGCAATTTCCTGGTCGCTCAGCTTCAGCTGAATGCCGCGATTCGGAATGTCGATTTCGATCAGGTCGCCATCTTCGATGATGGCGATGTTGCCGCCGCTTGCCGCTTCCGGCGAAACGTGGCCGATAGAGAGGCCGGAGGTGCCGCCGGAGAAACGCCCGTCGGTGATCAGCGCACACGCTTTACCGAGTCCCATGGATTTCAGGAAGGTGGTTGGGTAGAGCATCTCCTGCATGCCCGGGCCGCCTTTCGGCCCTTCGTAGCGAATGACAACCACGTCGCCTTCCACCACTTTGCCACCGAGGATGGCGTCTACCGCTTCATCCTGGCTTTCGTATACCTTCGCCGGACCGGTGAATTTCAGGATGCTGTCGTCCACGCCTGCGGTTTTCACGATGCAGCCGTTTTCCGCGAAGTTACCGTACAGCACGGCCAGACCGCCGTCTTTGCTATAGGCATGTTCCAGCGAGCGGATGCAGCCTTCGGCGCGGTCATCGTCCAGGGTATCCCAGCGACAGTCCTGCGAGAACGCCTGGGTGGTACGGATACCGGCAGGACCGGCGCGGAACATCTTTTTCACCGCGTCGTCTTTGGTCAGCATCACGTCGTACTGGTCCAGCGACTCCGGCAGCGTCAGGCCGAGCACGTTTTTCACGTCACGGTTCAGCAGCCCGGCGCGATCCAGCTCGCCCAAAATGCCCAGCACGCCGCCCGCGCGGTGTACGTCTTCCATATGGTACTTCTGGGTACTCGGCGCGACTTTACACAGCTGCGGGACTTTGCGGGACAGCTTGTCGATGTCGCTCATGGTGAAGTCGATTTCGGCTTCCTGCGCGGCAGCCAGCAGGTGCAGAACGGTGTTGGTGGAGCCGCCCATGGCGATATCCAGCGTCATGGCGTTTTCGAACGCGGCTTTACTGGCAATGTTGCGCGGCAGCGCGCTGGCGTCGTCCTGCTCGTAGTAGCGTTTGGTCAGCTCAACGATGCGCTTACCGGCGTTGAGGAACAGCTGCTTACGGTCGGCATGGGTCGCCAGCAGCGAGCCGTTGCCCGGCTGAGAAAGGCCCAGCGCTTCGGTCAGGCAGTTCATGGAGTTGGCGGTGAACATACCGGAACAGGAGCCGCAGGTCGGACACGCGGAGCGTTCCACCTGGTCACTCTGCTCGTCAGAAACTTTCGGGTCCGCGCCCTGGATCATCGCATCAACCAGGTCGAGCTTGATGATTTTGTCGGAGAGCTTGGTTTTCCCCGCTTCCATCGGGCCGCCGGAGACGAAGATCACCGGAATGTTCAGGCGCAGGGAGGCCATCAGCATCCCCGGGGTGATTTTGTCGCAGTTGGAGATGCAGACCATCGCATCGGCGCAGTGGGCGTTAACCATATATTCTACGGAGTCGGCGATCAGCTCGCGCGACGGCAGTGAATAGAGCATGCCCCCGTGCCCCATCGCGATACCGTCATCCACCGCAATGGTGTTGAACTCTTTCGCCACGCCGCCGGAGGCTTCGATTTGCTCGGCAACCAGCTTACCGAGATCGCGCAGGTGCACGTGGCCCGGTACAAACTGGGTGAAGGAGTTCACCACGGCGATAATCGGCTTGCCGAAATCGGCGTCGGTCATTCCGGTGGCGCGCCACAGGGCGCGGGCTCCCGCCATATTACGGCCGTGGGTGGTGGTGGCTGAACGATACTTAGGCATGCTTTATTGACTCCCGTCTGACTATTTAATGGGACGGTGCGTGCCGTCCCAAATTTATGCTTAGTGATTAACCTGATCCAACCAGCCGTATTTATCTTCTGTCTCGCCGGTGAAGAGGCCGAAGAACGCTTGCTGAATACGTTTGGTGACCGGGCCACAGCGGCCTTCGCCCACCTGGATACCGTCTACGCTGCGTACCGGCGTGATTTCAGCCGCAGTACCGGACATAAACACTTCATCCGCCAGATACAGGGATTCGCGGGACAGCACCTGCTCGCGCACTTCGATACCCAGATCTTTCGCCAGCTTGATGATGGCGTCGCGGGTGATGCCCGGCAGCGCGGACGAGGTGAACGGCGGCGTGAACAAAATGCCGTCTTTCACTTCAAACAGGTTTTCACCCGCACCTTCAGAGATGTAGCCATTCACATCCAGGGCGATACCTTCCTGATAGCCGTGGCGGCGCGCTTCGCTACCGACCAGCAATGAGGAGAGATAGTTACCGCCCGCTTTCGCGGCGGTCGGGATGGTGTTTGGCGCCACGCGGTTCCAGGAAGAGACCATTGCGTCGATCCCCTGCTCCAGGGCTTCTGCACCCAGGTAGGCACCCCATGGGAACGCGGCAATGATCACATCGGTGTTATAACCGGCTGGCGGGTTCACGCCCATACCGACGTCGCCCACAAACACCAGTGGACGAATATAGGCGCTGGTCAGGTTGTTTTTACGGATCACGTCGCGGCAGGCTTCCATCAGCTCGTCAACGCTTTGTGAAACCGGGAAACGATAAATTTTGGCTGAGTCATGCAGACGCTGCATATGTTCACGATGGCGGAACACCACTGGCCCTTTGTGAGAATCGTAGCAGCGGATGCCTTCAAATACGGAGGTACCGTAGTGCAGCGCGTGGGACATCACGTGGACCTTCGCGTCCTCCCAGCGAACCATCTCACCGTTGAACCAAATGTAATCAGCTTTTTTTGTCGTCATTTTTTCGTCCTGTCACGCTTAAGCGCGGATTTGTTGTGATGTGGTTGTGCTCTGGCAGATGGCAACATGGGCAACGTCTACCAGCTTTGATAACTGACTAAACAGTAAGTCGACCGACCGCGGGCTGGCAACGGTTAATTCGATACTGATATTCCGGGCGTCAGTGGCCGTCTCCATATTCATAGAGCAAATCTGAAAACCACGATGACGCACCACACGCAAAACGCGTTCTAAGGTTTCCGGGTTGAAGCGAGCCTGTACGGCGACCTGATGCTGCATCATGATAATTTCTCCATCATTTGTGAGTTACTGGCACCAGGCGGTACCAACGGCCAGACGTTCTCGAGTTCGTCGATTGAGACATGAAGCAGGTAAGGCCCATCGCTGTTCAGCATGGTGTCGAGCGCCGCTTCAACCTGATCTTTACGGGTGATGTGCTGACCAGGGATGCCGAAGGCGCTGGCCAGGGTGAGGAAATCGGGGTTATCGGTGAGAGTCGTTTCGCTGTAGCGCTCCTGGAAGAACAGCTGTTGCCACTGGCGAACCATCCCTAAACGCTGGTTGTCGAGCAACACGATCTTGAGCGGCAACTGCTTGCGCTTAACGGTGCCGAGCTCCTGAACGTTCATCATGAAGGAGCCGTCACCGGAGATACAGATAACGGTATCGTTCGGGCGGGCAACCTGCGCGCCAACGGCTGCCGGCAGACCGAAGCCCATCGTCCCTAACCCGCTGGAGGTGATGAAGTTTTCCGGACGGGTGTAGGTCATGTGCTGCGCGGACCACATCTGGTGCTGGCCTACGTCGGTGGTGACGACGCTGTCAGCCGGTTTACGGTCGGACAACTGCTTCAACAGCAGCGGCGCGTAGATGGCCTCGCCGGGGTGGTCGTAACGCCAGGCGTGCTCGGCGCGCATATCAGCGGTGTGCTGACGCCATGCGCTGATATCCAGCGGCTGCTGCAATGCCGGTAACAGCGCGTTGAGATCGCCCTGCAAGGCGACATGCGCCTGACGCAGCTTGTTCATCTCCGCCGGGTCGATATCCATATGGATGACTTTGGCGTTCGGCGCAAAGGTATTCAGCTTGCCGGTGACGCGGTCGTCAAAACGGGCACCTACGGCGATGAGCAGATCGCACTCCTGCACCGCCAGATTTGCCGCTTTGGTGCCGTGCATCCCCAGCATGCCCAGATAGTAGGGGTAATCCGCGTCGACTGCACCGAGACCTTTCAGCGTGCAGGTCGCTGGCATCTGCGTTGTTGCGATAAATTCGCGCAGGGCAGGAACGGCCTGCGCCATGCCTACGCCACCGCCGACGTACAGCATCGGCTGTTTCGCCTGGGCCAGCATCTGACGGGCCTCTTCAACTTCCGCTTCCGGAAAGGCATCGTCGCTTTCAACGGTAGAGAAGTGCGGTTCCAGATCGCCGAGAGCCATCTGGATATCTTTCGGGATATCAACCAGAACCGGACCGGGACGACCGGAGTTTGCCACGTCGAACGCTTCTGCCATTACGCGCGGCAGCTCTTCCAGAGACTGGACGAGGAAGCTGTGTTTGGTGCAGGCCAGCGATAAACCGAGGACGTCAACTTCCTGGAAAGCATCGGTACCGATGAACGGCGACGCCACCTGCCCGGTGATGGCGACAACGGGAACGGAATCCAGCAGCGCGTCAGCCAGGCCGGTGATCAGGTTCGTTGCGCCCGGGCCTGAAGTCGCCATACACACGCCGGTTTTACCGGTCGCGCGGGCATAACCGATGGCTGCCATCGCTGCGCCCTGCTCGTGTCGGCACAAGAGATGTTCCACGCCGCCGTCATACAGTGCATCGTAAATCGGCATAATTGCGCCACCCGGATAACCGAATACGGTTTCGACTCCCTGCGCGCGCAACGCATGTACTACCCACTGTGCCCCATTCATAGTTAGTTCCCCGTCATAAATCGGGAGAAACAGAATTTTGTGCTAGTCGTCATTCTCTGCTCCTCATTTACGTTTTTTAGTCATAAAAAAACCCCCGGACCTTTCGGTGCGGGGGTCTTAGTTCGTTAAGGCTTGATTTCTAAGCCTTTCCTCGTCCAAGTGCAGCCCCGCACGGTGGGATAATAATCACCACCACGCTAATCACGACCAGGCTAATCACTCGTAGAAGGGCTGTCATTTTCAGTTCTTTTTGCATCTTGTTCGAAGGAATACCTAAAGAGTTATCACAGTTTTTAAATCAAACACAAGATTTATTTATGACGGATTTGATTAGGCTGCGAATCATATTTCTTAAAACCGTTGTTTTATATACGGAAATTAGAAAATGAATATTTTTCATTTTTTTACTGTCGGTCTTAGCGTCAAAACGGGGCTTTTTACATTCTACGAGAAGGCTTCCACGGTTATGCAAGGGTTTCATTGTGTGTTTAAAATCTCTGAACAGGCGGCGTAAATTCGCAAAATGACGCTAAACAGACAAAACAGGCGCTGGCATAGTCACACCAGGAGGTAGTGCAAATGTCACTGTCAGTTGTTTATACGCGTGCGGCTCTCGGGGTAAAGGCACCGCTTATTTCCGTCGAGGTTCATTTGAGCAATGGGCTACCCGGACTCACGCTTGTCGGGTTACCTGAAACGACGGTTAAAGAGGCCAGGGATCGCGTTCGCAGCGCAATAATAAATAGCGGTTATACCTTCCCCGCGAAGAAGATCACTATCAACCTTGCCCCCGCCGATCTGCCTAAAGAGGGGGGACGATACGATTTACCTATCGCAATTGCCCTTCTCGCGGCTTCTGAGCAGCTTAATACGACACGGCTAGGCTCGTATGAGTTCGTTGGCGAACTCGCGCTCACAGGCGCGTTAAGAGGCGTTCCCGGTGCGATATCGGGAGCCCTTGAAGCCATACGAGCAGGGCGGCAAATCATTGTCGCCAATGAAAACGCATCAGAAGTGAGTCTTATCGCCGAGAAGGGGTGTCTCGTCGCGGGGCATTTACAGGAAGTTTGTGCCTGGCTGGAAGGACGACATGAACTGTCCGAGCCGGAGGAGTGTGATGATGTTATAGCGGATGCTCCAGAGGATCTCAGCGAGATTATGGGACAGGAGCAAGGGAAACGGGCGCTGGAGATTACGGCTGCAGGTGGACACAATCTTCTGTTAATTGGGCCGCCAGGTACGGGTAAAACCATGCTGGCAAGCAGGTTGAGTGGGTTACTTCCACCGCTCAATAATCATGAAGCGCTGGAAAGCGCCGCCATATATAGCCTTATCAGTTCGACGTCGTTGCAAAAACAGTGGCGCCGTCGTCCTTTTCGTTCCCCGCATCATAGCGCTTCACTGACGGCAATGGTCGGCGGCGGGGCGATTCCGGGGCCGGGAGAGATCTCGCTGGCACACAATGGCATTCTGTTTCTTGATGAACTGCCTGAATTTGAGCGCCGTGTGCTGGATGCACTGAGGGAGCCCATTGAATCCGGTGAGATACATATCTCACGCACGAGAGCCAAAATAAGCTATCCCGCACAGTTTCAGCTGGTCGCGGCGATGAATCCCAGCCCGACGGGTCACTACCAGGGCAACCATAACCGCTGTACACCAGAGCAAACGTTGCGCTATCTGGGTAAGTTATCCGGCCCGTTCCTCGACCGTTTCGATTTATCCCTCGAAATTCCCCTTCCCCCGCCGGGTCTGCTCAGGCAAACGGGCATAACGGGTGAAAGCTCAGCGGAGGTACGCGAACGGGTGATTGCTGCTCAGACGCGGCAGTACGCTCGTCAGAACAGGCTGAATGCGCGGCTGGATAATGCCGGGATCCGGCAGTTTTGTTCACTTAACGTTGAGGATGCGGGATGGCTGGAGGAGACGTTAACGCGGTTCGGGCTGTCCATACGTGCGTGGCAGCGTTTGCTGAAGGTGGCCAGAACTATTGCTGACGTAGAGGGGTGCAATGACATTGAGAGGAAACATTTGCAGGAGGCGCTGAGCTACCGCGCTATCGATCGTTTGCTGCTGCATTTGCAGAAATTGCTGGCATAAAAAAAGGGGCCGTAGCCCCTTCTCTTCATTTTAGTCATCAGACTCGGTGTAGTCTTCTGCACCTTCCATCTGCGGCTTGCCGCCAGACAGCGTATGGAAGCGCTTTGGACGCTTAATGCGCGCCATGTACTTAATCCATACGCGTTCCGCTTCAGACTCCGGCTCACGCTCACCACGGCAAACAGAAACAAACTGTTTCTCGTCTTCGGTAGCAGGTTCACGCTTCCCCAGATCCAGCTCGTTAAAGGCATAACCATGGCGCTCAAGCAGTTGAGCTTCTTTGATGGTGAAATCGCCGTGACGAGAGAACCCGCGCGGATAATGTTTATTGTCGAAAAAACGATTAGTCGTCGTAAAGCTTTCCGCCATCCTACACGCTCCTAATTCTTTGGCCGAGCTATTTATGGCGCGGAGTATTAGTTACGCTTGACAGAGTGTAAAACAAAACATTTAAATCATAACGACAAATAATTTTGCGGAGAAAGATGTGGATACGGAATTGCTTAAAACTTTCCTTGAAGTGAGCAGAACACGCCACTTTGGGCGAGCAGCTGAAGCCCTTTACCTGACGCAGTCAGCAGTCAGTTTTCGTATTCGACAGCTGGAAAATCAACTGGGTGTGAATCTTTTTACCCGCCATCGCAACAATATTCGCTTAACGCCTGCCGGTGAGAAACTGCTGCCGTATGCAGAAACGCTCATGAATACCTGGCAGGCAGCACGTAAAGAGGTGGCACATACTTCGAGGCATAATGAATTCTCGATAGGGGCAAGCGCTTCTCTGTGGGAATGCATGCTAAGTCAGTGGCTTACCAGGCTGTATCATTCACACGGCCACCTGCAATTTGAAGCCAGGATTGCGCAACGGCAGTCGCTGGTTAAGCAACTTCATGAACGCCAGCTTGATCTTCTGATCACAACCGAAGCCCCCAAGATGGACGAATTTAGCAGCCAGATTGTGGGCCAGTTTGGCCTGGCACTTTATGCGTCCGAACCTTCGATGATGAAGGCAGACCTGACCTATTTACGCCTGGAATGGGGACCGGATTTTCAGCAGCACGAGACGGGACTGATTGCACCTGATGATGTTCCGCAGTTAACGACCAGCTCGGCAGAGATCGCCTGTCAGCAGCTGCCTCTGCTAAAAGGTTGTACCTGGTTACCTGTTCGCTGGGCAGACACTAAAGCAGGGCTGCACACCGTGATGGATTCCACCACGCTTACCAGGCCGCTGTATGCAATTTGGCTGCAAAACAGTGATAAGCAATCTCAGATAAAAGATCTTTTAAAAATCAATGTAATGGATTGATGCATCAGCCAGCAGGGATGCTGGCTGAAATTGAGAAGAGAATTATCTGCCGTGTTTCAGGCAAAAAAAATCCTTTGCCGAAGCAAAGGATTCTATATGGCAGGGGCGGAGAGACTCGAACTCGCGACACCCGGTTTTGGAGACCGGTGCTCTACCAACTGAGCTACGCCCCTAAAGTTTTTTGCCATTAAGCCTGCCAACAAGGCAGGCTTAATGTCTTAATAAGTGGCGGAACGGACGGGACTCGAACCCGCGACCCCCTGCGTGACAGGCAGGTATTCTAACCGACTGAACTACCGCTCCACCGAAGACTGCTGTAACCACCGGATTTATGCACCGGC
>NZ_JAXQPQ010000012.1:0-101838 GCF_034427535.1 Enterobacter sp. A103 | reverse complement strand
CTGGCGGCTTTAGCGCGGTGGTCCCACCTGACCCCATGCCGAACTCAGAAGTGAAACGCCGTAGCGCCGATGGTAGTGTGGGGTCTCCCCATGTGAGAGTAGGGAACTGCCAGGCATCAATTAAGTAGAAAGGCCATCCGCAAGGATGGCCTTTTTGCGTTTAAGCATCACAGAGATTTGTAGGCTGGATAAGGCAAAGCTGCCACCCGGCAAGTCAGATCGCACTCCACTCCACAATAAACTCCGCAATCCCATCCACATCATTTAAATCCAGCATCGGAACTTCAAGCGGCAATACAACATCACTGGCCACCGCAATCACATGCTCATCCAGCGTTAATTCGCTGAAATCAGGCCCGGCATCGCTTCTGAACAGTAGGATCTTAGGCACGGCCTCATGCTTAAATCCCTCAACCAGCACCAGATCCAGCGTAGCGTGATCCATCCGGCTGACCAGATAAGCGAGATCCAGCGGTGCCTCATCCGGCGTTTCTGTCATCAGCGCCCAGCGTAGAGTACTTGCCACCATCGTTTGCGCTGCACCCGCTTTACGCAACGCATAGCTATCTTTGCCCGGTTTATCGACATCCATATTATGGTGGGTATGTTTAATCAATCCTGGACGGATACCTCTGGCACAAAGCGCAGGAATGAGCTTTTTCAGCAGAGTGGTTTTTCCGGTCCCACTCCAGGCAGAAATGGCGACAACAGGTATCATCTTTTCTCCTGCATCATCTGCAAATCTTCAGGCGTATTCACATTCACAAAAGCTGATTTTAAATCGCTAAAATCAACGGGATGACCACCAGACTCGCGCATAAAAGCCATCACCCTGCGCTCTCCCGCAGCCAGATAGTACTGCAGGGCTGGCGCCAGGGATCGGTGCATCAATGCGATAGCAGGATGATCACGCTCGCCGTCATGTACCCAAACCACAGGAGCCGTACCCCGAAGCAGCAACAAACGTTCGACAAGACAGGACGGAATAAACGGGGTATCGCAGGGACAGAAGATAAACCACTCTCCGTGAGACTGTTGCATGACCGAAAGCATACCGGCCAGCGGTCCCGGGTAATCCTCAAGGATATCCTGGTAAACGGCATACCCGCTGAGCTGGTAAGTGTCGATATGCCGGTTAGCACTGATGACCATTGTCGACACCTGGCCTGCGAGCGTATCAGCGACACATTGCCATAAGGGTTTGCCGTTCAGGCGTTGAAGCCCCTTATCTTTTCCCCCCATTCGCGTCGCTCTGCCACCTGCCAGAACGACCCCAATGATTTCCTGGCTAAGATTCACGAATATCGCCTCTTTTATTGTGGGATTGACCCTGCTAACGTGTCACTCTAAATGAAAGGAGCACCACCATGAAATGTAAACGTCTGAATGAAGTTATTGAACTCCTCCAGCCCGCCTGGCAAAAAGAGCCAGAGCTAAATCTGATGCAATTTTTACAGAAACTGGCGAAAGAGTCAGGTTTTGACGGCGATCTGGCAGACCTTTCTGACGACATCCTGATCTATCACCTTAAAATGCGTGACTCTGCCAAAGATGCTGTTATTCCTGGTATTCAGAAAGATTATGAGGAAGATTTTAAGACCGCATTACTACGCGCCCGAGGCGTAATTAAAGAGTAAAAGCTTGTAAGCGGCGGCACCGAAATCGCCACAAGATGATATCCTGAATCATTCGTATAATTTCCGGATGATCGGATGAACGACCAGGCTTTTACTTTCCAGACATTACACCCGGACACCATTATGGATGCCCTGTTTGAACAGGGTATTCGGGTGGATTCCGGGCTAACACCGTTAAACAGCTACGAAAACCGCGTCTATCAGTTTCAGGATGAGGATCGTCAGCGCTTCGTCGTAAAATTCTATCGTCCTGAACGCTGGTCCGCAGAACAAATTCAGGAAGAGCATCAGTTTGCTCACGATCTGCTGGATGACGATGTTCCCGTTGCCGCGCCGCTAAAATTCAATAACCAAACGCTCCTCACGCACGAAGGGTTTTACTACGCTGTATTCCCGAGCCTGGGTGGCCGCCAGTTTGAAGCGGATAATATCGATCAGATGGAGTGGGTTGCCCGCTATCTTGGGCGCATACACCAGACGGGACGCAAAAAAGCCTTTACTGCCCGCCCGACTATCGGGATTCAGGAATACCTTCTTGAGCCGCGCGGAATATTCGAAACGTCTGCCATGATCCCCACTGCGTTAAAGGATGATTTCCTCAACGCCACCGATAAGCTCATTGCTGCTGTTAAAACCTGCTGGCGCGACGATATTTCTGTCCTGCGCCTGCATGGCGATTGTCATGCCGGAAATATCCTCTGGCGTGATGGCCCGCTTTTTGTCGATCTCGATGATGCGCGTATGGGGCCAGCGGTTCAGGACCTATGGATGCTGCTCAATGGCGACAAAGCCGAGCAACGCATGCAGCTTGAAACCATTATTGAAGCTTATGAAGAATTTAGCCCGTTTAATTCAGACGAAATTGCCCTGATTGAGCCTTTACGTGCGATGCGTTTTGTTTATTATCTCGCATGGTTAATCAGGCGTTGGGACGATCCCGCATTTCCCCGGAATTTCCCGTGGCTTACCGGAGAGGATTACTGGCGTAGCCAGATATCTACATTTACTGAGCAGGTCAAGGTTCTTCAGGAACCCCCTCTGCAATTAACGCCGATGTATTAATTGGACACACCCAGGAGAGAGTTAATCATGAAAAAAATTTGGCTGGCGCTGGCAGGTATGATTCTGGCATTTAGCGCTTCTGCTGCGCAGTTTACCGACGGCAAACAGTTCATCACGCTGGACAAACCGGTCGCTGGCGAGCCACAGGTTCTGGAGTTCTTCTCGTTCTATTGCCCACACTGCTATCAGTTCGAGCAGGTTCTGCATGTTTCTGACAACGTGAAGAAAAAGCTGCCAGAAGGCACCAAAATGACCAAGTACCACGTCGAGTTCCTGGGCCCATTGGGTAAAGACCTGACCCAGGCGTGGGCGGTTGCGATGGCACTGGGCGTGGAAGATAAGATCACTGCGCCAATGTTTGAAGCCGTACAGAAAACCCAAACCGTTCAGACCACTGCGGATATCCGTAAAGTGTTCGTTGATGCCGGCGTGAAAGGTGAAGAGTATGACGCAGCATGGAACAGCTTTGTGGTGAAATCTCTGGTTGCTCAGCAGGAAAAAGCGGCTGCTGACCTCCAGCTTCAGGGCGTTCCGGCGATGTTTGTTAACGGCAAATACCAGCTGAACATGCAGGGCATGGACACCAGCAGCATGGATGTCTTCGTACAGCAGTATGCTGATACCGTGAAATACCTGGTTGAGAAGAAGTAATTTCGCGGATGTAAAAACGCCGGTCACTGACCGGCGTTTTTGTATGAAGATTTAATATTGTCTATCTGTTCGTCTTTCTCTTTCCAGAGCGTATTAAGCCACTGCTGGAAACGACGCTTGAAATTCTTATCGTTAACGTAATCACCGTGCAGCCCGGCATCTATCGGAACCAGATCGACACGCACAACAATGCGCGTCAGTTTGCCGCTGAGCATATCGTAGAACGGCGTCTTATTGTTTTCCGGATAGCAGAGTGTGACGTTCAGGAGTTTATCGAACTGTGATCCCAGCACGTTAAGCGCCATCGCAATACCCGCAGCCTTTGGCGGCAGCAAGTGCTGGTAAGGGGAGCGAGTTTGTTGATGCTTCTCTTCCGTAAACCGGGAGCCTTCAACAAAGTTCACGATGGTCGTAGGATGCGCGCGAAACTTTTCGCAGGAACGGCGCGTGGTATCCACATCTTTGCCGCGACGCTCGGGATGACGAATCAAATAGCTGCGCGAATAGCGTTTCATAAACGGCATATCAAGTGCCCAGCAGGCCAGCCCGATAAAAGGCACCCAGGCGAGCTGCTGTTTCAGAAAATATTTGTTCATCGGGATGTGTTTGCGAAAAAGTACGCATAACACCACGATGTCCGCCCAGCTGTGGTGATTGCAGATCAGCAGATACCAGTTCTTCTTGTTAAGACTCTCCAGCCCTTTGATATCCCACTTCAGATGCGAGTTCAGGCACAGCAGTATCGCCAGTCCTTCGCACCAGCAGTACATCATGAAGTTACAAAATGCGGACACGGCTCGCCACACCATGGGAACAGGCAGCAGCAGTTTAACGATCCCGGCGATGATGATCGGCACAGAGCAGGCGACAGTCACCAGGATAGTTAAAATGATGCTTAACAGTAATGTTATTGCTGCGAGCAATCTCGGCATGATGAGCTTTTTCAGGTAGTTAGCTGTAAGTGAGCGGTCGGCTATGCAACGCCGGGCGCTGATTTTACCAGAAAACAGACAAATTAATGGCGCTTTGACGTGATGATTTGGCCGCTTTTACCCTGTCGCAGACGATTTCTCTGTGATTGCGCGCTTAACAAGGCTTATATCCACATAGACTAAATTGCCATCAGTTGACCATATAGATAAGATCTAATGCTATAACAGTATGATAATTAAGATCTAAAAATTAACGCATATGTATTTTTTACGTCTGTTATTCATATGAAGTGAAAATATACACAAACTTATCCACAGTTTGATTTTTGCGAGCGATCCTCACGATCGCAAAATCTTTTCCTGTATCTGGCGCTAATACCTGATGTTTTCATCCTTCTGTGGCATCCTTTACCCATAAATTGATTAAAGGCACGGACATTATGGTTCAGATCCCAGAAAACCCTCTTATTCTCGTCGATGGCTCTTCTTACCTGTATCGGGCATATCATGCGTTTCCTCCTCTGACCAATAGCGCAGGGGAACCCACCGGCGCAATGTACGGCGTGCTGAACATGCTGCGCAGCCTGATCCTTCAGTATCAGCCAACCCATGCGGCTGTGGTCTTTGATGCGAAAGGTAAAACTTTCCGCGACGAGCTGTTTGAGCATTACAAATCTCACCGTCCGCCAATGCCTGACGATCTGCGCGCGCAGATTGAGCCGCTGCACACCATGGTAAAAGCGATGGGGCTGCCGCTGCTGGCCGTCTCTGGCGTTGAAGCCGATGACGTCATCGGTACGCTGGCGCGTGAAGCAGAAAAGATGGGGCGTCCTGTGCTGATCAGCACCGGTGATAAAGATATGGCGCAGCTGGTGACGCCAGGCATCACCCTGATTAACACCATGACCAACACCATTCTGGGGCCAGAAGAAGTGGTCACAAAGTACGGCGTGCCGCCTGAGCTGATTATCGACTTCCTCGCGTTGATGGGCGACTCCTCGGATAACATCCCGGGTGTCCCTGGCGTCGGTGAAAAAACCGCGCAGGCGCTGCTTCAGGGGCTGGGTGGTCTGGATACGCTCTACGCGGAGTCAGACAAAATCGCCGGGCTCTCCTTCCGTGGCGCAAAAACCATGGCCGGAAAACTGGAAGAGAACAAAGAGGTGGCTTATCTCTCCTATAAGCTGGCCACAATCAAAACCGATGTCGAACTGGAGCTGGGCTGTGAGCAGCTTGAAGTGCAACAGCCTTCCGCTGACGATCTGCTGAGCCTGTTTAAGAAATACGAATTCAAGCGCTGGACGGCTGACGTGGAAGCCGGTAAATGGCTGCAGGCGAAAGGGGCCAAACCTGCTGCAAAGCCGAAGGAGACGATCGTCGTTGACGCAGAAGAGCAGGCGGAAGAAGAAGCCGTGGCGCTTTCCTTCGACAACTACGAAACCATTCTTGAAGAGTCACAGCTAATCGCCTGGATCGATAAGCTGAAAAAGGCGCCCGTCTTTGCCTTTGATACCGAAACCGACAGCCTCGATAACATCTCTGCCAATATGGTTGGTCTGTCATTTGCGACAGAGCCTGGTATTGCCGCCTACGTCCCTGTGGCGCACGATTACCTGGATGCGCCGGAGCAGATCTCCCGTGAACGCGTGCTTGAGCTGCTGAAGCCGATCCTGGAAGACGAAAAGGCGCTCAAGGTTGGACAAAACCTCAAGTACGACCGCGGCATTCTGCAAAACTACGGCATTGAACTGCGCGGGATTGCCTTCGACACCATGCTTGAATCCTACATTCTGGACAGCGTCGCGGGCCGCCATGATATGGATTCCTTATCTGACCGCTGGCTCAAGCACAAAACGATCACCTTTGAAGAGATTGCCGGTAAAGGGAAAAATCAGCTCACCTTTAACCAGATTGCTCTGGAAGAAGCGGGGCGCTACGCGGCGGAAGACGCAGATGTCACGCTACAGCTGCACCTGAAGATGTGGCCAAAACTGCAGAAGCATGCAGGTCCGCTGAACGTGTTCCAGCATATCGAGATGCCGCTGGTGCCCGTGCTGTCCCGCATTGAACGCAACGGCGTGAAAATCGACCCAACGGTGCTGCATAACCACTCCGGGGAGCTGGCGCAGCGTCTGACCGAGCTCGAGCAAAAAGCGCATGAGCTTGCAGGCGAGCCGTTTAACCTCTCTTCGCCGAAGCAGCTGCAAACCATTCTGTTTGAAAAGCAGGGCATCAAGCCGCTGAAGAAAACTCCTGGCGGCGCGCCGTCAACCTCTGAAGAGGTGCTGGAAGAGCTGGCGCTGGATTACCCGCTGCCAAAAGTGATTCTTCAGTACCGTGGCCTCGCGAAGCTGAAGTCTACCTACACCGACAAGCTCCCGCTGATGATCAACCCGAAAACGGGTCGTGTGCACACGTCGTACCATCAGGCTGTCGCGGCGACCGGTCGTCTCTCATCAACCGATCCCAACCTGCAGAACATCCCGGTACGTAACGAAGAAGGCCGCCGTATTCGACAGGCTTTCATCGCACCAGAGGATTATCTGATTGTCTCTGCTGACTACTCGCAAATTGAGCTGCGCATTATGGCGCATCTGTCCCGCGACAAAGGCCTGCTGACCGCGTTTGCTGAAGGGAAGGATATCCACCGGGCAACTGCGGCGGAAGTCTTCGGCTTGCCGTTGGATAGCGTGACCAACGAGCAGCGCCGCAGTGCTAAGGCGATCAACTTCGGTCTGATTTACGGCATGAGTGCATTTGGTCTTTCGCGCCAGCTCAATATTCCGCGCAAAGAGTCGCAGAAGTATATGGATCTCTACTTCGAGCGTTATCCGGGCGTGCTGGAATACATGGAACGCACCCGCGCGCAGGCGAAGGAAAAAGGTTACGTCGAAACCCTGGATGGCCGCCGCCTCTACCTACCGGACATCAAATCCAGCAACGCGGCGCGTCGCGCTGGCGCAGAGCGTGCGGCGATCAACGCCCCGATGCAGGGTACCGCGGCGGACATTATTAAGCGTGCAATGATCGCCGTTGATGCCTGGCTGGAAAAAGAGAAGCCTCGCGTGAAGATGATCATGCAGGTACACGATGAACTGGTATTTGAAGTGCACAAAGACGACCTCGACGCCGTGTCGAAGAAGATCCACGAACTGATGGAAAGCAGCATGACGCTTGACGTGCCGTTGCTGGTGGAAGTGGGAAGTGGCGAAAACTGGGATCAGGCTCACTAACGGTTCTTCGCATAACGCGCTTTTTATGTAAGTTTGCAACATAACAACGCGCGTTTTGTGACAATCATTAGAATTCCCTATGTAAAGAATGAAAAAAAACTACAAAAAGTGCTTTTTCTGCAGCACAAAAAGGGGTAGAGTTGTCGGCGTAGGGTACAGAGGTAAGATGTTCTATCTTTCAGACCTTTTACTTCACGTAATCGGATTTGGCTGAATATTTTAGCCGCCCCAGTCAGTAATGACTGGGGCGTTTTTTATTGCGGCAAAGAAAAATTCAGGCAAAAAAAAACGCGGCTATCGCCGCGCTCGGTATTACGCTTCTTCCGCTTCCGTCGCGGGTTCCAGCTCGCTAAACCAGGTATCGAGCTTCTGACGCAGCTTGTCCACGCCCAGCTTTTTCAGCGAGGAGAACGGCTCAACCTGCACATCACCGTTGAACGCCAGCACCGCTTCGCGAACCATATTCACCTGCGCTTTACGCGCGCCGCTCGCCAGCTTATCGGCTTTCGTCAGCAGCACCAGCACGGCGATATCGCTTGCTACAGCCCAGTCGATCATCTGCTGATCCAGATCTTTCAGGGGATGGCGAATATCCATCAGCACCACCAGACCTTTCAGGCACAGGCGTTTTTCCAGGTATTCACCCAGCGCACGCTGCCACTTGATTTTCATCTCTTCCGGTACCTGCGCGTAACCGTAGCCCGGTAAGTCGACCAGGCGTTTGCCCTCTGCGACTTCAAACAGGTTGATCAGCTGGGTACGGCCAGGTGTTTTTGAGGTACGCGCCAGGCTCTTCTGATTGGTCAGCGTATTCAGGGCGCTGGATTTCCCCGCATTGGAGCGGCCAGCAAATGCCACTTCAATACCGGTATCAGAAGGAAGGTGGCGAATATCGGGCGCACTGGTGACAAAATGCGTCTGTTGGTAGTTCCAGGTAGTCACGTGGTCGTCTCCAAAATCGTAATCTGAAGGGGATTATACCCGAATGCAGCCAAAAGGCTTTTCTGATTGCTATGAGCTGTAGGCGAATGCTCCAACCGGTGTGAGAGATCGGCCAGTGATGCTATGGGAGATTTCAGAGAATTCGCAGGCGTCAAAAAAGCCAAACTGTTTTAAATCATAAGCTTATTTCCGGGTAATTGTCTGAAAAAACCTTTTTGTACCGTTTCGTTGCTTGTTAGTTTAACGGAACAAGGTAAAGTGTGCGTCAGGGCGAGGAAGCCAACAGGAAATCGACTTAAGGATTAGGGTCAGGAGCGCCAGGAGGCGAAGACGCAGGATTGTCAGGATGACCAGCGCCTGGAGGCGTTTTAAAAGGAAATGGAACCGTATCACGGACGGTATTAGCCAAGGGATAAACAGGGTTTGTTGTTGGCAAACACGGAATGTCTGACCCGCTAAGGGTTGTGAGTCAGGAAAAAAGGCGACAGATTGCTCTGTCGCCTTTTTTCTTTGCTTGCTTTCTGCTAGATTTCGCCGCAATTCTATACTGAAGAAAACGACTTAAAGATAAAACATCATGAAAAAACCAACCTCCGCTGCGGGCGCGAAACGCCCTGCAAAAGCACGCCGCAAAACGCGCGAAGAACTGAACCAGGAAGCGCGCGATCGCAAACGCGACAAAAAACATCGCGGTCACGCTGCGGGTAGCCGTGCCAACGGTGGTGGTGCAGCGGGTGCTTCTGCAAAAGGCAAACAGCAGAAAGACCCTCGTATCGGCAGTAAAACTCCCATTCCACTGGGCGTGACAGACACCCCGGTCACTAAGCAGCACAAACCAAAGAGCGAGAAACCTATGCTTTCACCGCAGGCTGAGCTGGATTTGCTGGAGAACGATGAGCGCCTGGACGCGCTGCTGGAACGTCTTGAAGAGGGTGAAACCCTGACCGCTGAAGAGCAGTCATGGGTGGATGCCAAACTGGATCGTATCGATGAACTGATGCAGAAGCTGGGCCTGTCATACGACGATGACGAAAATGAAGAAGAAGACGAGAAGCAGGAAGATATGATGCGTCTTCTGAAGGGTGGAAACTAACATTTGCACCCGGCAGGCACGATAGTCCTGCTTATAACCCTTCCGGTTATATGTTATCTGGTGTGGTTATTCGTTAAACTACGGCGGTTGTCGCGGCGACAGAAGTGGCTGCGCACCCGAATGATGGCCCGCGATGGGGCCAGAACGGGCCGCCGTATACGAACGCGACACCAACGGAAGGAGTGAGCATGTCAGCACCAACTATCGACTGGGATTTGGCCCTAATCCAGAAATATAACTATTCCGGGCCGCGTTATACGTCATACCCCACCGCGCTGGAGTTCTCCGATGCCTTCGGCGAGGCTGATTTCCAGCAGGCTGTCGCGCGCTATCCTGAGCGTCCGCTGTCGCTCTACGTCCATATTCCGTTCTGCCACAAGCTTTGCTACTTCTGCGGCTGCAATAAAATCGTTACCCGTCAGCAGCACAAAGCCGACCAATATCTTGATGCGCTTGAACAAGAAATTGTCCATCGCGCGCCGCTTTTTGCTGGCCGTCACGTCAGCCAGCTGCACTGGGGCGGCGGGACGCCAACCTATCTGAATAAAGCGCAAATCAGCCGCCTGATGACCCTGCTGCGCGGCAATTTCAGTTTTAACGCCGACGCTGAAATCTCGATCGAAGTCGATCCGCGTGAAATTGAGCTGGATGTACTGGATCACTTACGCGCCGAAGGCTTCAATCGTCTGAGTATGGGCGTGCAGGATTTCAATAAAGAGGTTCAGCGTCTGGTGAACCGCGAGCAGGACGAAGAATTTATCTTTGCCTTACTCAATCACGCGCGCGAGATTGGTTTCACCTCGACCAATATTGACCTGATTTACGGCCTGCCAAAGCAAACGCCGGAAAGCTTCGCCTTCACCCTGAAGCGCGTGGCCGAACTCAACCCGGACCGCCTGAGCGTCTTTAACTATGCGCATCTGCCGACGCTCTTTGCCGCTCAGCGAAAAATCAAAGATGCCGATCTTCCTTCTGCCCAGCAGAAGCTGGATATCCTGCAGGAAACCATTACCTCGCTGACCGAAACCGGCTATCAGTTTATCGGGATGGATCACTTTGCCCGTCCGGATGACGAGCTGGCGATTGCGCAGCGTGAAGGCGTTCTGCACCGCAACTTCCAGGGCTACACAACCCAGGGCGATACCGATTTGCTGGGGATGGGCGTCTCCGCTATCAGCATGATTGGCGACTGTTACGCGCAGAACCAGAAAGAGCTGAAGCTTTACTACCAGCAGGTTGATGAAACGGGCAACGCGCTGTGGCGCGGCATTGCGTTAACGCGCGACGACTGCATCCGACGCGATGTGATTAAGGCGCTAATCTGCAATTTCCGTCTCGATTTCAGCGACGTTGAGTCGCAGTGGGATCTGCACTTCAGCGATTATTTTGCGGAAGACCTGAAGCTGATTGCACCGCTGGCGAAAGACGGGCTGGTGGATGTGTCGGAGAGCGCGATTGAGGTCACGCCGAAAGGGCGTCTGTTGATCCGTAATATCTGCATGTGCTTTGACGCGTATCTACGTCAGAAAGCGCGACTGCAGCAGTTCTCGCGGGTGATTTAAGGCGCATTGCAAAATGCACAAAACGTAGGCCGGGTAAGGCGAAGCCGCCACCCGGCTTTTACGTTCAACTCGCTAGCTAAACAGCCCCACCAACGCCGCACACAACATGGCCGCAACGGCTGTCTGTGGCGTGTGGCTTTCAGCGGCTCCGCTAGAGAGCATATTCACGATTGTTTCCAGCATGATGTTCACCCCCAATTTCCGGGCACGATCATACAAAACTCATCGGAACAGTAAAGCGCAAAATAACGGCAATTTGCGCTCAATGAATAACCTTTACACAGCGGCGTGCGATCACTCCATTCCCAGCTCTTTAAGCTTGCGCGTCAGGGTATTACGTCCCCATCCCAGCAGGCGAGCGGCTTCCTGCTTATGGCCCTGCGTATGACGAAGCGCGGTAGTTAACAGCGTACGCTCCATCTCCGGCTGAGCTTCAGACAGCAGGTTTTGATGACCGGAACGCAGCGCGCGGTCGGCCCACTGCGCCAGCAGCGTCGCCCAGCTGTCCGGCAGCGCGTGCCCGGTACTGCTTTCAGGCGCGGTCGCTTCAAACAGCTCGGCCGGTAAATCCTGAATCAGCACTTCCTGCCCGGCGGCCATCACGGTTAACCAGCGGCAGGTGTTTTCCAGCTGGCGTACGTTGCCCGGCCACGCCAGACGCGTCAGAGCGGCATCGGTTTCCGGGTGAAGCTGCTTGGCTTCCACGCCCAGCTCACGAGCGGCTACCTGCAGGAAATGACGCGCCAGGCGGGGAATATCTTCCCGACGTTCTCGCAGCGGCGGCAGATGAACGCGAATGACGTTCAGACGGTGGAATAAATCCTCACGGAACTTTCCTTCCTGCACGCGTTGCTCCAGATTCTGGTGGGTCGCGGCGATAATGCGCACGTCCACCTTTACCGGCGCATAGCCTCCCACGCGATAAAACTGCCCGTCGGCCAGCACGCGCAGCAGGCGGGTCTGGACATCCAGCGGCATATCGCCAATTTCATCCAGGAACAGCGTACCGCCGTCAGCCTGTTCAAACCGCCCCTGGCGAATGGTATTGGCGCCGGTAAATGCCCCTTTTTCATGGCCGAACAGTTCGGACTCAATCAAATCCTTCGGGATCGCCGCCATATTCAGGGCGATGAACGGCGCTTTTGCCCGCGGGCTGTGGCGGTGCAATGCATGCGCCACAAGTTCTTTACCGGTTCCCGACTCACCGTTAATCAATACGCTGATGGACGAGCGGGACAAACGACCGATAATGCGAAACACGTCCTGCATCGCCGGCGCTTCACCGATGATATCTGTCGTTGGCCCAAAATCGGGTGCGTGGCGCGGCTGTTGCTGCTCCTGATAATGGCTAATCGCGCGCTCAACCAGCGCCACCGCTTCGTCGATATCAAAGGGTTTGGGCAGGTAATCAAACGCCCCTTGCTGATAGGCGCTCACTGCGGCATCCAGATCGGAGTGCGCAGTCATTATGATGACCGGAAGCATAGGGTGGCGTTGTTTGATCTGCTTTAACAGCGCCAGCCCGTCCATGCCCGGCATACGAATATCCGAAAGCAGAACATCTGGCGTTTTGGTGGTGAGTGCGTCGAGCACTTCGCTGCCGCTCTCAAACGTCGTGCAGCTTAATCCTGCCCCAGTGAGCGCGCGTTCAAGCACCCAACGGATGGAGCTATCGTCATCGACTACCCAGACTATCCCTCGTTGCATAAACGTCACCTTTATTTTTTAATCGGCAGGAAAACTGAAAACTCGGTATGTCCCGGCCAACTGGTAAATTCAATTTTCCCGGAGTGTTGATCGATCAAACTGCGGGCAATGGATAAGCCCAGGCCGGTTCCGCCTTCGCGACCGCTTACCATCGGGTAGAACAGGGTGTCCTGCAAATGCGATGGAATGCCGGGCCCGTTATCCTCAACGTCGATTCGGGCCGCCAGCCGGTAGCGCACGCCGTGTAACGTGAGCTGGAAGGCGGTGCGGGTGCGTAAAATAATCTCGCCGCCTTCAGGCCCAAGCGCCTGCAGGGCATTACGCACAATATTCAACAGGACCTGCTCAATCTGGTCCGGGTCATGGGCCAGTTCCGGCAGGCTTGGATCGTAATCACGTACCAGCGTGACGTTCTCCGGCAGCTCCATTGAGACGAGCTTCACCACCCGCTCAGCCACTTTATGGATGCTTTCAGTAACGTGCATTCCCGGCTGCTGCGGACCGAGAAGACGGTCTACCAGATTCCGCAGACGGTCCGCCTGCTCAATGATGACGTTGGTGTACTCCGCCAGCGCGGGATCGGGCAGCGCCTTGGTCAGAAGCTGCGCCGCGCCGCGTAATCCACCCAGCGGGTTTTTGATTTCATGCGCCAGACCGCGCACCAGGTCACGGGCGGCAATCTGCTGCGCGTGCTGAAGCTGCTCCTGGCTCAGTCGACGCTGATTATCCATCGGCGCCATTTCCAGCAGGATCAGGCCTTCGGGAAGACGTTGCGCGGTTAGCGACAGAATGTGCGAGCGCCCGTCGATCACCAGCGTCACTTCGTTATCGGTAAACCCCTGGCCGGCCTGCAAACTTTCCTGCATCAGGCCAATATTCAGTGAAAAATAGCTCAGGAGTTCAGGAAGCGGGGTGCCGAACAGTTTACGTGCGCTTTGGGCGAGCAGCTGCTGCGCGGCCGGGTTGGCGTAATGAACGGCCAGCTCGTCATCGACCAGCAATATGCTGTTAATCAAAGAATTGAGGATCTGCCCAGCATCGGGCAGCGTGCCAGTTGCCATTCAGCAGTCTCCTGGAGTCGTTTGCACTAATTTAGTGCAGTATAGCGTTTTCGGCGTAAAAAGCGCGTGAGATCAGGTTGTTGGTGGAGAAAAAAGCCCATCCGGAGATGGGCTAAAAGTTTCCACGGCAACTACCCCCGGCGCTTATCACGCCGGGTAAAACAACTTTAATTAAACGCTGTAGTACAGCTCGAACTCTACCGGGTGTGGCGTCATACGCACGCGGTCGTTCTCTTCCATACGCAGGGCGATGTAAGCATCGATAGCGTCGTCAGTGAATACGCCACCTGCAGTCAGGAACTCGCGGTCTGCGTCCAGCGCCTGCAGGGCTTCTTCCAGAGAGCCAGCAACCTGTGGGATCTCTTTCGCTTCTTCTGGCGGCAGGTCGTACAGGTTTTTGTCCATCGCTTCGCCCGGGTGGATCTTGTTCTTGATACCGTCCAGACCGGCCATCAGCAGTGCTGCGAAGCACAGGTATGGGTTAGCCGCTGGGTCCGGGAAGCGAACTTCGATACGACGTGCTTTAGGAGAAGCCACCACCGGGATACGGATAGAAGCAGAACGGTTACGTGCAGAGTAGGCCAGCATCACTGGCGCTTCGTAGCCCGGGACCAGACGCTTGTAGGAGTTCGTGGTTGGGTTCGCCAGGGCGTTGATCGCTTTAGCGTGTTTGATAACACCACCGATGTAATACAGCGCCTGCTCGGACAGACCGGCATATTTGTCGCCAGAGAACAGGTTGGTACCGTTCTTGGACAGAGACATGTGGCAGTGCATACCGGAACCGTTATCGCCAAACATTGGTTTTGGCATGAAGGTCGCGGTTTTACCGAAACGGTGCGCAACGTTGTGCACAACGTATTTGTAGATCTGAATTTCGTCCGCTTTTTTGGTCATGGTGTTGAAGCGGGTTGCCACTTCGTTCTGACCAGCAGTCGCCACTTCGTGGTGGTGAGCTTCAACAACCAGGCCCATCTCTTCCATCACCAGACACATAGTGGAACGAATGTCCTGTGCAGAGTCGACCGGAGGAACCGGGAAGTAACCGCCTTTCACGCCAGGACGGTGACCTTTGTTACCGCCTTCGTATTTGGTGGAGGAGTTCCATGCACCTTCGATGTCGTCGATAGCCACGTGGGAGCCAGAAATAGAGGCACCGAAACGGATGTCATCGAACAGGAAGAATTCTGGCTCTGGCCCGAACAGAACGGTGTCTGCGATGCCGGTAGAACGCAGGTACTCTTCAGCGCGTTTCGCGATAGAACGTGGGTCGCGGTCGTAGCCCTGCAGCGTGCCTGGCTCGAGGATGTCGCAACGGATGATCAGGGTTGGTTCTTCGAAGAACGGATCAATGACCGCAGTGGTCGCGTCTGGCATCAGAACCATGTCGGATTCGTTAATGCCTTTCCAGCCACCAATGGAGGAGCCGTCAAACATTTTGCCTTCTTCAAAGAATTCGGCGTTCACCTGATGAGCAGGGATTGTGACGTGCTGTTCTTTACCTTTGGTATCGGTGAAGCGCAGATCAACAAACTTCACTTCATGTTCGTTCAGCATCGTCAAAACGTGTTCAGCGGACATACTTAACTCTCCAGATTGGTCATTGTCGTCGTGGTAACGAGGTCTTCAATTTCTGTTTGTACTGGCTGGTGCCATGTATTTTTTATAAAGCGAAATCTGTGCCAACTTTTAAATCACCCCAAAAAGGCGTTATCATGCGCACCATAGTGCAAAAGGGCTGCACCACAATGGATTTGTTGCACCAGTATAGTGCTTCAATGTGAACATTGAGCACCATATTGGTGCAATTTACGTTAAGGTGCCCTTTTACCGCTCCGTGAAAGCGATCACAAAGCATCTCTGCAATACTTGTTTGCGGGGGATGTTTGTGATCCTGTTTTGTAGTGCGATTAATCCGTGTACAATAACGCGCTATTTCTAAATGCCTGAGGCAAAGTTGTGATCGAAAATTTGCGTAACATCGCCATCATCGCGCACGTTGACCATGGTAAAACTACCCTGGTCGACAAGCTGCTGCAGCAATCCGGTACGTTTGATGCGCGTGCCGAAACCCAAGAACGCGTGATGGACTCCAACGATTTGGAGAAAGAGCGTGGGATTACCATCCTCGCGAAAAACACCGCGATTAAATGGAATGACTACCGTATCAACATCGTTGATACCCCAGGGCACGCCGACTTCGGTGGTGAAGTTGAACGTGTAATGTCCATGGTAGACTCCGTTCTGCTGGTCGTTGACGCAATGGATGGCCCAATGCCACAGACGCGCTTCGTGACCAAAAAAGCTTTTGCCCATGGTCTGAAGCCAATCGTTGTTATCAACAAAGTTGACCGCCCTGGCGCGCGTCCTGACTGGGTTGTTGACCAGGTCTTCGACCTGTTCGTTAACCTCGACGCGACCGACGAGCAGCTGGACTTCCCTATCGTTTACGCCTCTGCGCTGAACGGTATCGCAGGTCTGGACCACGAAGACATGGCTGAAGACATGACCCCGCTGTATCAGGCGATTGTTGACCGTGTTCCTGCACCAAATGTCGATCTCGACGGCACCCTGCAGATGCAGATCTCTCAGCTCGACTACAACAACTACGTTGGCGTAATCGGCATTGGTCGTATCAAGCGCGGTAAAGTGAAGCCTAACCAGCAGGTTACTATCATCGATAGCGAAGGCAAAACCCGTAACGGTAAAGTCGGTAAAGTACTGACTCACCTGGGTCTTGAGCGTATCGAGAGTGACGTTGCGGAAGCGGGCGACATCATCGCTATCACCGGTCTGGGTGAACTGAACATCTCCGACACCATCTGCGATCCGCAGAACGTCGAAGCGCTGCCAGCCCTGTCCGTTGATGAACCAACCGTATCCATGTTCTTCAACGTCAACACCTCTCCGTTCTGTGGTAAAGAAGGTAAATTCGTTACCTCTCGTCAGATCCTTGACCGCCTGAACAAAGAGCTGGTGCACAACGTTGCGCTGCGCGTTGAAGAAACCCAGGATGCTGATGCATTCCGCGTTTCTGGTCGTGGTGAGCTGCACCTGTCTGTTCTGATCGAAAACATGCGTCGTGAAGGTTTCGAAATGGCGGTTTCCCGTCCGAAAGTAATCTTCCGCGAAATCGACGGCCGTAAACAAGAGCCGTTCGAAAACGTAACGCTGGACGTTGAAGAGCAGCACCAGGGTTCTGTGATGCAGGCTCTGGGTGAGCGTAAAGGCGACCTGAAAAACATGAATCCAGATGGCAAAGGCCGCGTACGTCTCGACTACGTGATCCCAAGCCGTGGTCTGATCGGCTTCCGTTCAGAGTTCATGACCATGACCTCCGGTACCGGTCTGCTGTACTCCACCTTCAGCCACTACGACGACGTTCGTCCGGGCGAAGTGGGCCAGCGTAACAACGGCGTGCTGATCTCCAACGGTCAGGGTAAAGCGGTTGCGTTTGCGCTGTTCGGTCTGCAGGATCGCGGCAAGCTGTTCCTGGGTCACGGTGCTGAAGTTTACGAAGGCCAGATCATCGGTATTCACAGTCGTTCTAACGACCTGACCGTAAACTGCCTGACCGGTAAGAAACTGACCAACATGCGTGCGTCCGGTACTGACGAAGCAACGGTTCTGGTTCCACCGATCAAGATGACTCTGGAGCAGGCTCTGGAATTCATCGATGATGACGAACTGGTAGAAGTGACTCCACAGTCAATTCGTATCCGTAAACGTCACCTGACCGAGAACGATCGTAAACGTGCTATGCGCGGTGCGAAAGAAGAGTAATACGGTCAATCCGTAGGCCGGGTAAGCGTGAGCGCCACCCGGCAACTAAAAAGCCGCTGATCTCTCAGCGGCTTTTTTATTGTTATTTGAAGCTGTATTTCACCCCCAGCATCCCCTGGGTATCGCTGTAGCCTTTGTCGCCTATCTGCTGAGCCACATTGCCCCAAACGCTAAGCTGCGGCGTAATCTGCCCCTCTACGCCCGTCTTTAACTCGCCGATATTGCGAGCACCGCGCAGTTCATTGCTGACGTCATCCATGCGGATGCGCGTGGTCTGGGTATTGTGGATCCAGTTCGCCTCGATAAACGGCTGGAAGGTACGGGATTTACCGTCGTCAATCGCGTTATGTCCGCTGATATAGGCCTTCACGCCGAGACGTGTCATCAGATTCCCCTGAGTCTCGTCTTTCACCCGCGTGCCGTTGCGTTCGCGATGGTCATCAGCCTTCACGTCCATCCAAACGGCCTGCGCTTTCGGCTGGATCCAGTAGCTGTTGCGGCCGCTTTCGCCCATCTTAACGCTATAGCCAGCTTCTACAGAGGCGGTTACGCCGCTGGAGCGATAATTCTCAGTCGCCTGATCCTGCCCCATCACCTTATTGTCGAACCAGTTATACAGCATCCAGCTATCAACGTAGGTTCCACTTTTATCCGCGTCGTTTGCGTACCAGGTACCGTACAGACCGACGCTATAGCCATTCACTTCGCCACGCGAGTGGTATCCGGTTAGACTGGAAGCACTCCGGCTCTGGCTGTTGCCGTAGCCCGCCATCAGGCCAAGATGCCAGCGATCCAGGCCGTCGGTGCTCCACTGGGCGACATCACCACCCAGCTGCAGCACGTAGCGGTTGGCGGTCGTTTTTAACTGGCTGCTGCCGTCTCTGAAACGCGTATGGCCGCCGACGTTACGCATCCACAGGCTCGTTACTTTTTGCTCGCCGGTGAGCAGGTCGGTGTACTGCGTTTCACCCAGACGGTCGTGCAGGCGGGTCATAAACAGCGTATTTGCCGCATAGCTGTTCGCCTGATAGCTACCAAATTCAGGGCGATACTGATGCTCGCTTTTCGGTGGTGCAGCAGGGGGGACCGGTTCCTGCGGCGGAATCACCGGGTCGACGGGCGGGTCCACAGGGTCAACAGGTGGGTCTACCGGGTCGACCGGCGGGGCAACGGGCTCAACCAGGCTGGTCAGAAACCAGTTTTTACCTTTTTGCACAACGTTATAGTCATAACCCCCCGCCACGATACGGCTGGCCTTCTCAAACGTCCCGTCAGAGTTGCCGCCAACGCTGACGATTTCAATCCCTTCAATGGTTTGTGCGCCAGTACCGCCAATGTTGTTCACTTCCACCCCGGTATGACCGGAGGTGTTGCCTTCAACGATCAGTTTGTCCGTTTCCGATGTGTCGTCAAACAGCACGGTATTGAAAACCAGCTTGCCGCCGTTGCCGATAAAATCGTCACTGATGGTCAGGGTTTGCCACGCCGCATCCTCAGCATGCTGGAAATTAATCGTACCGCCCGCATTCAGCGTCAGGCTGGTCAGCGTGGAGCTGTCGCGCATATTCCACACGGCATCATTCATCGTAAGCGCGATAGTCCCGGTACCGTTGGCGTTGCTCTCAATGTAAGACGCCCCGTTCCAGAGAGAGTTGTCCTGCATGGTGAGCGCGATCGCGCTGTTTTGCGCTGCGGCAGTGCTGGTTGCCGCGACGCCGCCAGCGGAGAGGATGTCACCGTTGAGGGTGAATTTTCCGCCCGCGGAGGCATCAATCACGCCACCGTTGCTGGCGTTCAGGGCGTAGCTACCGCTGTCGCGCTGGCCTGCGGTGGTAATGGTTGCGCCACCCCCGAGCGTTATCACGCCGCGTGACCAGGCATACATCCCGTGCGGCGCTTGCGCGGAGCTGCTGGTTTTCTCGCTGCTGTTGACCGCAATGGTGACGTTATCCCCAATATTCACCGCGCCTGTGTACGCATAGACGCCATGCGCGCTGGCACCGTTGGTGGTGATGGTCGCGCCTTCATCAAGGGTGATGGTTGACGAGCCGGTAGAATAAACCCCGGAGGCGCTGGCCGCGTCGGTGGTAATCGCCGCTTTTTTTCCCAGCTCAATTTTGGATGCAGAGCCCGCATACAGGCCGTAGGCCGATGTGCCGTACGTTTCGATGGTGGCCTCATCCCCCAGACGGACATATGAGCCGCTCTGGTTGGTACGAATCCCCTCTGCGTAGGTACCACGCGTCACAATATGCGCACGATCGCCGACGATAACGTTATTTTTGGCCTTTGAAGCATCATTCAATGCATAGGCGCTAATGCCGCGACCGGTACTGCCGGTGGTTTCGATATAGAGATCGTCACCCACATAAATATTGGCGGAGCCAAGAGAGCCCTGGCTGAAGGAGCTGTACCCGGCATTGATGCCGTCACCGCTTTGGCCATTAACGTAAATGTGGGTGCGGTCTCCGGTAATAATAAACACCGGGTTGTCCGGCGTGTTCATACCATGGGTACGAATGCCGTCGACGTCTTTACCATTATTGGCAGCCACTTTTGACTGGGTGCGAATAGTCAGATCGTCACCAAATATTACCCCCGGGCTGCCGGACGTGGAGTTCTGAATAACGGTGACTGAATGCTCAAAGGCTTCCGCCCCCGGTCCTTCGAGGGTGATCCCATCTCCGTAGATTGGGATATTACCCGGGCTGTACTGGTAGACATAGTTAGGATCGCCGGTATTTTTGCTAAAGTTCGCGTTTGCCGTTGCAGGAATTAGCGCCTGTATTTCTGCAGGCAAATCCGTTACTGCTCCGGAGGCAGGTAAATTAGCAAAATCTATTACCGCTGCATGCGCGGTAAATAACGCTGACGATAACGCCAGTGAAATCGCAACTGCGACAGGTGAGTGTTTCATTAAATATGGCATGACTGCCCCCTTTCTTTCAGGCGTAGAACATCCTCCACGCGATTAATCGTGGGTATGCTAAGAGGTTGAAATTACAAAATAGAAACGAGAATTTTATGAATGCTGGTACCTAACTTCCTCTCAAGTCGTATTTTATGAACATAAATTTTTTTAACATCAATGCTGTCTGTTTTTATAATCTCCTGGAGGCATGCTCCTGATAAAAACCTGTTAAGCAAAGTAAATTCGACAGCATTCAACTTACTTCCACGTCTGCTATTTACCCGTCTTCCGGAGAAAAGGTGGTTGATTTTATCCTGCAATATAACGTCATTATCGTCTGAATAAATAACTCCCTTTATTTCACTGTGGTGAGTGAGTAAGTAATTAGCCAATGCCTCTAGTTTACGGTCCGAGATTATAACGATGTTCATGTTAGTTATCGCCAGACGTTCAATCCATTGCGGATCGGCCAGTACGCGCAGGTTGTACATCGAAAAGTCTACAAAAATAAACCCTCGTGACAGGTGATTCTTGTTCCTGCGTAATATTTTATTTACAACTGCAATCTGCAGGAAATGATTACCAACCGGCCAAAATGCGAACGAGGCATTACCACAATATTGTGATCGTACTGCGTTATCTGGAAATAACTGACAGGACAATTCACAGCTTATACAGCGGGCAACTGTTTTCGACGATGTTATCATCCAGTCCACTCCTGTCTTTTTTCATTGCCAATATTTCATTGCCGTTCAAATGTGTCAATCTTGAAACATATCCAGTTATCCTGTCTTGTTTATGAAAAAGAGTATCAGGGAAATAAATTCCTGGCCTTATCTATTCAGTCAGTCCGTCGTCATAGCGAAAAAATATCACCTGGCAGAAGTGCTCCAGGAATATTTGTCACTCCTTTAAGATTATTCGGCAAAAAAAATCCAGGAAGGAGGTACACGAAATAGCACTAATAGCTAAAGATTCCTTTCCTCAGTCTGCCGCAACGTCAGTCTTTTCTCTGGTTGCAGCTCAATATAATTATTTGGGCTGGCGAAGTGTAATGAAATCTCATTATGTCGTTTTAGATGAGGTAAACCTAAGAAAAGTGCCTTGTAACCAATTGAAAAATAATGTGTTGTTTTTAATCTTAGATGGGGCGGTATCGCGTCCTAATCCATCTGACCTATACTGTTGTTAAATATACGTATATGTTTTTGGTGTATAGAGTTATGTATTGTTATTTCTGAGGAAAGGAAAATTGTATCTCATTAACAAGTTGGTCGAGTATGACCCAGAAAACAAAACCCTGGTAAATCATATTACCGGGCGAACGATACAATTGCAGCTTCCTGCCAATCTCTGTTTTCTTTATCTCATCACCCATCCTGGAAAAATAATTTCGCAAAATAAGTTAATGGTGGTGGGATGGGGGGAGCGCAATGACGTCACAACACCGAATACCTTTTACCAGGCCATTTTGACATTACGCAACGCGCTTGCTGAGGTGGGGTTGCCGCGCGATACGGTAAAAACGATTTCTCGCCGCGGACTTACGCTTTCCGAAGCCACCCAGGTTGAAGTATTTACCCCAACCGCTGAGCCCATGATGGTTAATAACGAGGCGGAAATAGCTGATGATACCGCGATGCAGATGCCGGTCTGGTTGATAATAACCACCGCTGTGTTTTTGCTCATCGCGCTTATCAACGGGGGGATATTATATAAGCATTACCAGAACATGCCGTTTAGCTACTACTTGCCACTTTCAACGGGCAGTACGAACAACGCCTGCCAGCTTTTTTATGCACCTAATGAACCTGTTCAGGATCATTACTTGCGCCTGTTAAAAAATCATCCCGGTCTGTGCGCCGAAAAAAGATACGTTTTTCTGATCGGCTATAGTAAAACGGAGCGAATCGCTGCGTTTGTCTGTAATAACGATGCGCGACGGGATGCGGCAGCATTATGTACCACGCATTATTTTTGGGCGCATGAGCAATGAAGACATTCCGGAACCGTATTATTTTTCTGGCGGCGTTTCTGGGGGCCGCTATCACCAGCGGCTGGTTAGCGTATTCGCATTTCTCGAGTTCGCCGATACGCTGTACGGGGGATGTGGAATGGACGATTGGTAAAAACCGATTTGTGGGTACGGTTTCCTGGCGGATGCAGCATCGGGAGGGATCCACCGTCATTAACGGTAAATTATTTGGTCAGACGGTTTCTGAAGTTAACCGGACCATCTATTTTCACTACAGCTATCATCAGAACGCGCGCGTATTAAATAACGATCGTATTGTTAAAACCTTCGCCGATAATGCGGATGAGGCTGATATCAACGCCACGCTGCCGGGTTTTTATCGCACGCCGGGAAGAGAGCTGAGCCTGATGATCGATGAGTATCGGGGGGCCTGGCTTTTTGCCGCGTCAAACGTCCCTTCACTTTACTGTCGTAAAAGCGCGCCGTAGAAATCGATCGCACACCTTAGACAGCACGCATAGTCAAATCTCTTTATTCCCGCTACAGTTATCTCTCCACGGCGAGCAGGAGATAAACATGCTTTATATCTTTGATTTAGGAAACGTAATCGTCGATATCGATTTTAATCGCGTGCTGGGTGCATGGAGCGACTTTAGCCGCGTTCCGCTGGCGACACTGAAGCAGAATTTCGCGATGGGCGAGACCTTCCATCAGCATGAACGCGGCGAGATCGGTGATGAAGAATTCGCTGAACGTTTCTGCCAGGAGATGGACCTACCGTTAAGCTACGAGCAGTTTTCTCACGGCTGGCAGGCAGTATTTGTCGCCATCCGGCCTGAAGCGATCGACATCATGCATAAGCTCCGCAAGCAGGGCCATCGGGTCGTTGTGCTGTCAAATACCAACCGTCTGCACACCACGTTCTGGCCTGAGGAATACCCTGAAGTTAAGGCGGCGGCCGATAAGATCTATCTTTCGCAAGAGATGGGGATGCGTAAGCCTGAAGCGCGAATTTATCAGGCTGTTCTCCAGTCGGAAGGATTCACCGCGGCCGATGCGGTCTTTTTTGACGACAACGCCGATAATATAGAGGGGGCTAACCAGTTGGGTATAACGTCAATTCTGGTGACCGGAAAAGAGACGATACCAAACTACTTTGCGAAGCAGCTATGCTAAAAACCGTTCATCAAAAAGCCACGCATCATACTCGCCCCCTGAGGGCCTGGCTGAAACTGCTCTGGCACCGTATTGATGAGGACAACATGACCACGCTGGCGGGTAACCTCGCCTACGTGTCGTTGCTCTCATTAGTGCCGCTGGTGGCGGTCATCTTTGCCCTGTTTTCCGCCTTTCCGATGTTTGCGGACGTCAGCCTGCAGCTTCGTCATTTTGTCTTCGCGAATTTCATCCCTGCAACCGGGGATGTCATCCAGAACTACATTGAGCAGTTTGTTGCCAATTCCAGCAAGATGACGGCAGTGGGGGCGTGCGGTCTTATCGTTACCGCGCTGCTGTTGATGTACGCCATTGATAATGCGCTGAACACTATCTGGCGGAGTAAAAAAGCGCGGCCAAAGGTCTATTCCTTTGCCGTGTACTGGATGATTCTTACGCTGGGGCCGCTGCTGGCCGGGGCGAGCCTGGCGATCAGTTCGTATCTTCTCTCCTTGCGCTGGGCGAGTGATTTAAACGGCGTAATTGATAATGCGCTTCGCATCTTTCCGCTGATCCTGTCGTGGCTTTCTTTCTGGCTGCTCTATAGCGTCGTGCCGACCACGCGCGTACCTAACCGCGATGCGGTTGTGGGAGCGCTGGTGGCGGCGTTGCTTTTTGAGCTCGGTAAAAAAGGATTTGCCCTCTACATCACCATGTTTCCGTCCTATCAGCTGATTTACGGCGTGCTGGCGGTGATCCCCATTTTGTTTGTCTGGGTCTACTGGACCTGGTGTATCGTCTTGCTTGGTGCCGAAATAACTGTCACTCTCGGTGTGTACCGCGAACTTAAAAAAGCAGCAGAAGCTGAAAAACAATTAGAAGCAGACCAACCATGATTGCATTGATACAGCGCGTAACCCGTGCCAGCGTCACCGTGGAGGGAGAGGTGACGGGTGAAATTGGCCCAGGACTTTTGGTGTTGTTAGGTGTCGAAAAGGATGACGACGAACAAAAAGCCAACCGCTTGTGTGAGCGAGTGCTGGGCTACCGTATTTTCAGCGATGCGGAAGGCAAGATGAACCTGAACGTCCAGCAGGCGGGCGGCAGCGTGCTGGTGGTTTCCCAGTTTACGCTGGCTGCGGATACCGAGCGCGGCATGCGCCCGAGCTTCTCCAAAGGTGCCGCGCCGGATCGTGCAGAAGCACTTTACGAGTACTTTGTTGAGCGTTGTCGCCAGCAGGAAATGAATACGCAAACCGGACGATTCGCTGCAGATATGCAGGTTTCGCTGGTGAACGATGGCCCCGTCACATTCTGGCTCCAGGTATGAGCCAACTGGCGGCGTGGCCGCGGGTAACAAGAGAGAGTACAGCTATGTATCACCTTCGAGTACCGCAAACGGAAGAAGAGTTAGACGCTTATTACCAGTTCCGCTGGGAAATGCTGCGCAAGCCACTGCATCAGCCAAAAGGATCGGAACGCGACGCCTGGGATGCGATGGCCCACCATCAGATGGTGATGGACGAAGAGGGTAACCTCGTCGCCGTCGGGCGCTTGTATATCAACGCCGATAACGAAGCGTCGATTCGCTTTATGGCGGTTCATCCCTCCGTTCAGGACAAAGGTCTGGGAACGCTAATGGCGATGACCCTTGAGTCCGTCGCCCGTCAGGAAGGCGTTAAGCGCGTTACCTGTAGCGCCCGCGAAGATGCCGTAGATTTTTTCGCCAAGCTCGGCTTTGTGAATCAGGGGGAAATCACGACCCCACAAACCACGCCGATTCGTCATTTTTTGATGATCAAACCCATCGCCACGCTGGATGATATTCTTCATCGCGCCGACTGGTGTGGACAGCTGCAGCAGGCCTGGTATCAGCACATTCCGCTCAGCGAAAAAATGGGCGTGCGCATTCAGCAGTACACCGGACAAAAATTTATTACCACCATGCCGGAAACCGGCAATCAAAACCCGCACCACACTCTGTTTGCCGGAAGTCTGTTTTCCCTCGCGACGCTCACCGGCTGGGGGCTCATCTGGCTGATGCTTCGCGAGCGCCATCTGGGCGGCACCATTATTCTTGCTGATGCTCACATCCGCTATAGCGCACCGATAAGCGGCAAGCCGAGCGCCGTGGCCGATCTGGGGTCACTGGGCGGCGATCTGGACCGCCTGGCGCGCGGCCGCAAAGCCCGCGTACAAATGCAGGTTGAACTGTTTGGCGATAAAACACCGGGTGCGGTGTTTGAAGGCACCTACATTGTTCTTCCAGCGAAGCCCTTCGGCGCGTATGAAGAGGGTGGGAACGAGGAGGAGTAATCTTCTGTTCACTCTCCTCGGGCGTGGTTAATCCGCCCGGCGATATCCCGCATAACGTCTCGCGCTGACTGGCTGACGCCGCCAAGCTGAAAGAAGCCATGGATGACGCCCAGCCAGCGCTGAGCGGTACACTTCACACCCTGCTCAGTCAGATGCTGATACAACATTTCTCCCTCATCGCACAGCGGATCGTACTCTGCTGTAATGATATGCACTGGCGGAAGCCCGTAAAAATCATCGCGCCACAGCGGGCTGGCTTCCGGATGCTGGCGGTCAGTCTCTGCAAGATACATTTCATACCCGCTGAGCAGGGTATCGCGGGTGATAATATAATCCGTGCCATTGAGAGCATAGCTTTCAAAACTGGCGGTGGCGTCGAGCATGGGATAGATAAGAATAAGCTGTACAGGTTGCCACAGCCCTTTAACCTTAAGCCTCAGCGCCGTTACCAGCGCCAGATGCCCTCCTGCGCTGTCTCCACAGAGGGTGAGCCGGTTCTTATCCACGCCTAATTTGTCCGCATACTTCCAGACCAGATCTGCACCTCTTTCAGCATCGTCATGTGCGGCGGGGAAGGTATGCTCCGGCGCCAACCTGTACTGAACCGCGATCACCCGGCAATTGCCGTAGCAGGCTAACTGACGGAGTTGGTTGTCATGGGTATCAAAGCCGCCGCTGATAAAGCATCCGCCGTGATAGTAGATGGCAGCAGGCAATATTTCAGGGGCATTAAGAGGTGAAAATACCCGAATGGTAAGGCCCTCAAGCACTAGCGCTTCTACCTGAACGCGCGTTTCTGTCTTCCCGGCAAGCCCCGTGCTGGCAATGTACCCTGCTCGTCGTACATCAATGGTCTGTCGACGTGACGAAGGCCGGCCTGCAGCGATAAATCCCTGAACCAGCTGCGCAATACCCTGTTCCAGTGCCATGAAAACTCCCTTTAACTGTATGGATATACAGCTTTATAACCTAGTTTGATTCAAAAGAAAATAAGAAAATTGTCGAGGACTAAAAATCTGGAAAGCGCTTCGCAAATAGCAGGAAAACTATAGCTACGGGCTTTAACCCTTCTGAATGAAAGCGTATGTTGCCTTGAAAATAGACAATAGTGATATACTAAGGTGATATATAAGTCTTTCCGCGGATCTTGATATGGGCAGAATTCTGATCGATTTGTCTGATGACGTAATTCAACGACTGGATAATCTGAAGCAGCTGCGTAACCGTCCTCGTGCCGAATTGCTTCGGGAAGCCATTGAGCAATATCTCGACCAGCAGAGTTCATCGGTTATCCGCGATGCGCTTGGCTTGTGGGGAAACCAGCAGGAAGATGGGCTTGAGTATGAACGCAAGCTGCGTGAGGAGTGGTAATCATGGAGCACATGGCAGTGTTCGATACCAATATACTCATCGATCTTTTTAATAATCGCGTTGAGGCTGCGGATGCAATTGATCGCACAGCTTCTCATCGAGCCATTAGTCTGATCACATGGATGGAAGTCATGGTGGGGGCCCGCAAACATGGTCACGAAGCGAAAACTGCGACAGTGATGGGCGTATTTGAGATTATTGATATCACCCGAGATATCGCTGAAAGAAGTGTAATTCTGCGCGAGAAGCATGGAATGAAACTGCCTGATGCTATCATTCTGGCCACAGCTCAGAGCAGAAATTGTCCGTTGATTTCTCGAAACACGAAAGACTTTTCGGGCATTACTGGAGTCGTTTCACCTTACCAACTATAGGCCGGGCAAGCTTACGCCGCCCGGCACTGTCAGAGGGAATTACTCCCCTTCGCCCGGGAACAGGAACGGGTTGATCGAGCTGCGGGCAAAGCCCTCCTGCTCCATCTTCGCATCCAGAATCAGCGAGGCGAGATCGTCGGCCACGGCTTCGACTTTCGGGTCTTTTTCCTGATAAAGAATCTTCAGGTAAGTGCCGCAGTCGCCGCAGCTTTCGGCTTTCACCGCCGCTTCTTCATTTTCCAGCGACCAGTAGTTCAGATCGCGGGTCTGCTCGCAGTTGCTGCACTTGATGCGCACCACGTGCCACTCGGTTTCACACAGGTTGCAGTGCAGGTAGCGCAGCCCCTGAGTGGTGCCGATTTGCACCATGCTCGATACCGGCATGGAGCCGCAGACCGGGCAGAACTGGCGCGCCTCGCCGTATTCGGCGCGCGCTTTACCGGGGATCAGGCTTGCCATTTGCGCCCAGTAGAGCGACAGCGCAGCCCAGATAAATGGCGCTTTATCGCTGCTCACCAGAGCGAAGTCGGAGGCAAACAGCGCGCTCGCCATCTCTTCCAGCTCCAGATCAGAGGCTTTTTCCAGATTCTCAATGACCGCCAGCGCGGTGCCGCTCATCTCCGGCTTCAGCTCGGCAATCAGCGAATGCAGCAGCTTTTGCCAGTGCTTGTCGCGCGGCAGGACGTGAATGTCCAGCGGTGGCTTGCCCTGCGCGTTGGCTTCTTTGATGCGCGCGGTTAGATCCATTTGCAGCGGGTGGTCGTACAGCACCACTTCCTGCGCGTGGGCAACCAGCGCGGCAAAGCGCAGAAAATCACCCAGCGGGTTGTTCTCTGCCAGCTCGCGCAGACGCTCTGCGCGGCGGTTGTAGAGGTTCTTGAGTCTGGGGAATAACAACGGCGGAATATAATCCGCCGTGCGTTTCTCGCTCGACCCCAGCTCATCTTGCGGGATTATGCGAATACTCATTCAGATGACTTTTCCTGTTTCTGGCGGACTTCACGGTACCAGCGCGGGTGATGTTTCTTCGCCCACGTACTGGTTACCCATCCTTCCACCATCGCGGTAATGGTGCCTTTCACCCAAAGGGCGGCGTAGATATGCACCATGATAACCACAATTAACGCCACTGCGGCAAATGAATGCAGCATCAGCGCAAATCGGATCACCGGGATTGAGAAAGCAGGCGCAAAGTACGGACGCCAGATGATCACGCCGCTCACCAGCAACAGGACCAGGAAGATAATCGCCGCCCAGAATACGCATTTCTGGCCGAAGTTATAACGCCCGGTATCACCCACTTCCTCGTTGACGACGATCTTACGAATATTCTTCGCCCAAAAGATATCATCCCGATTGATTAGGTTATGGTGCCAGTAGCGGAAAAACATGATGATAAACGAGGCAAACATCACCACACCCACGAACGGGTGAAGGATGCGCGCCAGCTGCGGCGTACCCAGTACCTGCATCAGCCAGTTGAAGGACGGGAAGAAGAACCCCAGCCCGCTTATCGCCGCCAGCATGAAGCAGAAGGCGGTGACCCAGTGGTTGATGCGTTCCGGCGCGGTGTAGCGCACGATGGTGTCACGTTTTCTCATTTGCGCACCTCGTCTTTCTCTTCATGCAGGTTGTCGTCTTCCTCTTCCGCGCGGTTCGGACCAACGCCGACGTAGTGGAAGATGCTCGCTGCGAAGGTGGCAGCAAAACCGACCGCTGCCAGCGGTTTCCAGATGCCTTTCCAGAACTTCACGGTGGCGCTGATTTCCGGGTTCTCCGGCAGGCCGTGATACAGGTTCGGCTTGTCGGCGTGGTGCAGCACGTACATGACGTGCGTACCGCCAACTCCGGCCGGATCGTACAGGCCCGCGTTGTCGTAACCGCGGGTTTTCAGCTCGCCCACGCGCTCTGCCGCCAGCGTTTTCATATCCTCTTTGGAGCCAAAGTGGATTGCGCCGGTTGGGCAGGTCTTCACGCACGCTGGCTCCTGGCCGACGGTGACGCGGTCAACGCACAGCGTGCATTTGTAGACGCGGTTGTCTTCCGGGTTCAGGCGCGGTACGTCGAACGGACAGCCCGCGATGCAGTAGCCGCAGCCGATGCACTGTTCGGACTGGAAGTCGACGATACCGTTGGCATACTGAATGATAGCCCCTTCTGACGGACATGCCTTCAGACAGCCCGGATCCGCACAGTGCATACAGCCGTCTTTGCGGATAAGCCATTCCAGTTTGTCGTTCTGCTCAACTTCCGAGAAACGCATCACCGTCCAGGACTTGGCGGTCAGGTCCGCCGGGTTGTCGTACACCCCGACGTTGTGACCGACTTCGTCACGCAGGTCGTTCCACTCCGAGCACGCCACCTGACAGGCTTTACAGCCGATACAGGTGGTGACGTCGATAAGCTTCGCCACTTCCTGCTGGTGGTCCCGCGCCTGAGGCGCGGGCGTGAAACCGTTTGTCGCGGAACGACGGATAATGTCTTGAGATTGATAAGCCATAAGTCGTCTCCGTTACACCTTTTCCACGTTCACGAGGAAGGCCTTAAACTCCGGCGTCTGCGTGTTCGCATCGCCGACGAACGGCGTCAGGGTGTTCGCAATGAACCCTTTCTTCGCCACGCCCTCATAGCCCCAGTGGATCGGAATACCGATGGTATCCACCTGCTGACCGTGAACGTTCAGCGTGCGGATACGCTTGGTCACCACCGCCTTGGCCTTGATATAGCCGCGGTTAGAGGAGACCTTCACGGTATCGCCATGGGCAATGCCGAGCTTGCCCGCCAGCTTCTCGCCGATCTCCACAAACTGTTCCGGCTGCGCGATGGCGTTAAGCAGCGCGTGCTTGGTCCAGTAGTGGAAGTGCTCGGTCAGACGGTAGGTGGTGCCCACGTACGGGAACTTGTCCTTTTTACCCAGCGCTTCGAAATCGCCCTTGAAGATACGGGCTGCCGGGTTAGAGACCACGTTCGGGTGCAGCGGGTTGGTACCCAGCGGCGTCTCAAACGGCTCGTAGTGTTCCGGGAACGGACCTTCCGCCATCTTATCGATAGCAAACAGACGCCCCATCCCTTCAGGCTGCATGATAAACGGCCCAACGTCGCTGCCCGGTGCGGCAGTGCTGTAGTCCGGAATATCCACGCCGCCCCATTTCGCGCCGTCCCACTTCAGAAGCTGACGCTTCGGATCCCACGGGTTGCCCTGCGGGTCAGCGGATGCGCGGTTATAGAGGATACGGCGGTTGAGCGGCCACGCCCATGCCCAGCCCAGCGTATTGCCAAGGCCCGACGGGTCTGCGTTGTCGCGGTTGGCCATCTGGTTGCCTTTTGGCGTCCAGCTACCGGCGAAGATCCAGCAGCCGCTTGACGTGGTACCGTCATCGCGCAGGTGCGCGAAGGTGCTGAGCTGATCGCCTTTCTTCGCCAGCACGGTACCGGTGGCCGGGTCGATAACGTCCGCCAGCGCCTTACCGTTGCTCTCCATCGCCACTTCTTCCGGCGCTGGGTTTTCCGGCGTCGAGTAGTTCCAGCTCATATTAAGCACCGGTTCCGGGTTCGCGCCGCCTTCTTCCGCATACATCTTACGCAGGCGTAAGAAGATACCGGCCAGGATCTCGCCGTCGTTCATGGCGATGCCCGGGGCGTCCGCGCCTTTCCAGTGCCACTGCAGCCAGCGTCCGGAGTTGACGATAGAACCGTTCTCTTCCGCGAAGCAGGTCGACGGCAGACGGAACACTTCGGTCTGAATCTTCGACGGATCGACGTCGTTCGATTCACCGTGGTTCTGCCAGAAGGTTGAGGTCTCGGTATTGAGCGGGTCAATCGTCACCAGGAACTTCAGCTTCGACAGAGACTCAACAACCTTGTTCTTGTTCGGGAACGAGGCAACCGGGTTAAAGCCCTGGCACAGATAGCCGTTCACTTTGCCCTGGTGCATCATCTCGAAATACTGCAGAACGTCGTAACCTTTGTCCCACTTCGGCAGCCAGTCAAAGCCCCAGCTGTTTTCAGCCGTCGCTTTGTCGCCGAAGAAGGCTTTCATCATCGAGACGAAGAACTTCGGATAGTTGCCCCAGTAGTTTACCTGGCCTTCGAGCAGCGGTTTAGGCGTGCTGGCCGTCAGGTAGGTTTGCAGATCGGTCTGTTTCTCGCTTGGCAGGTTCATGTAACCCGGCAGGCTTTGAGACAGCAGGCCGAGGTCGGTCAGACCCTGAATGTTGGAGTGACCGCGCAGGGCGTTGACGCCGCCGCCTGCCATTCCCATGTTGCCGAGCAGGAGCTGAACCATCGCCATGGTACGGATGTTCTGCGCGCCGATGGAGTGCTGCGTCCAGCCGAGGGCGTAGAGGAACGACGCGGTTTTATCTTTCGCGCTGGTTTCGGCGATCAGCTCGCACACCTTCAGGAAGTCTGCCTTCGGCGTACCGCAGATATTCTCAACCACTTCCGGCGTATAGCGGGAAACGTGCTCTTTCAGCAGGTTCCACACGCAGCGCGGGTGTTGCAGGGTGGTATCGCGCTTCGCAAAGCCTTTCTCATCCAGCTCGTAGTTCCAGCTGGTTTTGTCGTATTTGCGTTTTTCGGCGTCGTAACCGCTGAACAGGCCATCTTCGAAGTGGTAATCCTCACGCACGATCAGGCTGGCGTTGGTATAGGCTTCGGTGTATTCGCGGTTATATTTTTCATTGGTCATCAGGTACAGCAATACGCCTGACAGGAAAGTGATGTCAGTACCTGAACGAATAGGGGTGTAGAAATCCGCCACTGACGCAGTTCGCGTAAAGCGGGGATCGATCACAATCAGTTTCGCACCGTTGTGGATTTTGGCTTCCATCGCCCAGCGGAACCCGACAGGGTGCGCTTCAGCGGCGTTACCGCCCATCACCACAATGAGGTTGGCGTTCTTGATGTCGACCCAGTGGTTGGTCATCGCACCGCGACCAAATGTTGGAGCAAGACTTGCTACCGTTGGTCCGTGTCAGACACGCGCCTGGTTGTCGACCGCGAGCATACCGAGTGCGCGCGTAAATTTCTGGGTTAAATAACCGGTTTCGTTGCTGGAAGCAGAGGCACACAGCATCCCGGTGGAGAGCCAGCGGTTGACCGTGACGCCGTCGGCGTTCTTCTCAACAAAGTTGGCATCGCGGTCTTCTTTAATGTGTTTTGCGATGCGGTCAAACGCCTCTTCCCAGCTGATTTGCTGCCATTTATCGGAGCCAGGCGCGCGATATTCAGGGAACTTGAGGCGGCTTTCGGAGTGGATAAAGTCCACCAGACCGGCCCCTTTCGGGCACAATGCGCCGCGGTTGACCGGATGATCCGGGTCGCCTTCGATATGGAAAATAGACGCTTTGGCGTTTTTAGCACCGTCGCCGAGGCTATACATCAACAGCCCGCAACCGACAGAGCAGTACGTACAGGTATTACGGGTTTCACGGGTGCGCAGCAGTTTATACTGCCGCGTTTCCGCCAGCGCTACGCCGGGCGCAAAGCCCAGTGCCGCTGCCGTGGTGCCTGCCATACCGCCAGCGCAGATCTTAAAGAACTGCCTTCTGCTGACCTGCATGGGTCACTCCTTGTTTCGACATTGCTTACATATGTAGTTTTAACTTCGCGGTTGAGAATTGACCGCAAAGGAGAAAAATTTGCGTTAATCCCTCAATTCCACGAGGGATATCATCAGAATACCACAATGTCGGTACAGCTGTTCTAATGGCGTTAATACAAAGTGAACGTATTATCACCCTGTTGACTATAAAGTGTGATATTAATCACATTATTAACCCCGCATGTTAAAGGGGTGTAGCATGCGTTTTGTTGTACCTCTCACAAGTGAGTAGGTAAACTTGATGCTGAAAAGTTGATCCATACTATGCGTAAGCCCTGTTGTTTGTGATGCAATAGCAGGCTCACCTCCGTGGTTGTTCAGGAATACCGCTGTGTCTAAACAAAACCGTGCTCCCCACTCGTCCCCCCTGCCTGCGGGCATTGTGGAACTGTCGGTACACAGACCGCCCCACATTACCCATGCCACGCCGGATTTTCTGGCGGAAGAGGTGCCCGTTGCGCTCGTTTACAACGGTATCTCCCATGTGGTGATGATGGCCTCGCCGAAAGATCTCGAGCTGTTCGCCATCGGTTTTTCCCTCTCGGAAGGCATCATTGACCATCCGCAGGAGATCTACGGCATGGACGTGGTGCAGGCTTGCAACGGCCTTGAAGTGCAAATCGAACTCTCCAGCCGCCGCTTTATGGGGCTGAAAGAGCGCCGCCGCGCGCTGGCCGGGCGTACCGGCTGCGGCGTGTGTGGCGTTGAGCAGCTCAATGATATTGGCAAACCCGTTGCGCCACTGCCGTTTACTCAGACCTTTAATCTGGCTCACCTCGACCATGCGCTCGAGCACCTGAACGATGTACAGCCCATCGGCCAGCTGAGCGGCTGCACGCATGCGGCGGCATGGGTGTTGCCGTCGGGCGATATTGCCGGGGGCCACGAGGACGTGGGCCGCCACGTGGCGCTGGACAAGCTGCTCGGTCGCCGTGCGCGTGAAAGTGCTGTCTGGATGCAGGGGGCGGCACTCGTTTCCAGCCGCGCCAGCTATGAGATGGTGCAAAAATCGGCGATGTGCGGTGTGGAAATTCTGTTCGCGGTGTCGGCGGCGACCACGCTGGCGGTGGAGGTGGCGGAACGCTGCAACCTGACGNTGCGGTGTGGAAATTCTGTTCGCGGTGTCGGCGGCGACCACGCTGGCGGTGGAGGTGGCGGAACGCTGCAACCTGACGCTGGTGGGCTTCTGCAAGCCGGGAAGGGCGACGATTTATACCCATCCGCAGCGATTAATTGTTAATCAATAATTTTGAATGATAATAGCAAATCCTTCCGCTTTTAGTTGTTCGAGATGAGGCCTAGTATTTATCTCATCAAGGCACGGTGCCTTACCTAAACAACTTAATGAAAGGGTTTATATCATGAAAAGCATCAAAACTTTTGTCGCTGTAATCGCTCTGGCTACTTCTTTCGGTTCTTTCGCTGCACAGACCGTGACCGCTACCGCCTCTACCATTGATGGCGCAGAAGCTAAAATCGCGGCTCAGGCTCAGGATGCTGGCGCATCATCTTACAAAATTACCCAGGCGTTCTCAGGTAACCGCGTACACATGACTGCTGAACTGACTAAATAAGCTGTCACACCGTCGAAAGAGCGCCCCCGGGGCGCTTTTTTAGTTTATGCCCGCCACGCGCAGGAGCGCGGTTACCACTGCCGCCGCCACGATCACCACAATTAACGGCATCTTTCGCCAGGCCAGAAATACCGCAAACGCCACGCCCAGCACGCGCGCCATGCCGGCAAAGTGGTCACCTTCATAAAACGTGGTCGCCAGCGCCACGGAAAACAGCAATACCGTTGCCGCATCTGACAGCAGCGCCTGTGAACGCTCTGACAATGCCAGCCTGCTGCCCAGTTTCGCCCCGCCAAGACGCATCAGATACGTTCCCGCAGACAAAATGGCGATGCCGAGAATAAAAAACGTCATATTTCCCATTATTTTTTCCTCGCAGCGAGACCCAGTAAGGAGAGCAGCACCGGTAATCCCACCGGGGCAAACGGCACGGCGGCCAGTGACAGCGCGGCGCCGCTGCAGGCGCGGATCAGCGTGGTACGGTTTTTAAACGCGGGAACCACCAGCGCCAGCAATATGGCCGGGAATACCGCATCCAGGCCAATGGTTTCCGGGTCCGGCAGCAGCTTGCCGACCATGGCGCCCAGCAGGGCCCCCAGCGGCCAGACAATCGCCACGCCTAAACCACATAGCCAGTACGCCGCTTTGCGCTGTTCGGGCGTTTTCTGCGACAGGCCAAACACCACGCTTTCGTCATTCATGATGTGGCAGCCCAACAGGCTCAGGCCGCGTTTGCCGACCAGCTCACGCACCGTCACGCCAAACGGCACGTGCCGCGCGTTGACCAGCAACCCCGCGGCTGCGGCCGCCAGCGGGTTACCGCCGCTTGCCACGATGCCAATAAACATAAACTCTGACGCGCCCGCGAGTACGGTGATGGAGAGTAAAAACGGTACCCAGACCGGGAAACCGTAGGCCATCGCCAGGGAGCCGTATGACATCCCGACCACGCCGACCGCGAGGCAGACCAGGATGATTGCTTTTATGGTGTCGCCTTTCAGGCAAGAGAGATGATGCTTCATACATTTTTAGCCATATCGAACGGGTATCCATTATAATGAACGCAACAGAAGTGTTTTTCAAGATGAACGATTCGTTCGATTTAAAGAACAAAGAGGCCGTTTTATGACGCAGCCAATCAGCGTAATCGCCAAAAGCCTGGTGCGAGAACGCCTGCGAACCGGGCTTTCACTGGCGGAAATCGCTCGCCGTGCCGGGATCGCAAAATCCACGCTTTCTCAGCTAGAGTCAGGCAACGGTAACCCTAGCCTCGAAACGCTGTGGTCGCTTTGCGTGGCGCTGGATATTCCTTTTGCCCGCCTGCTTGAACCACAGCAGCCTACCACTCAGGTGATCCGTCGTGGTGAAGGTACGAAGGTCGTTGCCGGACAGGCCAACTACGAGGCGATACTGCTGGCGGCATGTCCGCCTGGCGCGCGACGCGACGTATACCTCCTGCTTACCCAGCCGGGCGCAGACCGCATTTCCCAGCCGCATCCGCCGGGGTCCGTTGAACATATTATTGTGACGCAGGGGCGCGCGTTAGTCGGCCTGATCGACGCGGCGGAAGAACTCGGCCCGGGAGATTACATCTGTTATCCCGCCGATCTGCCGCATATCTTTAAGGCGCTGGAGCCGGATACGCACGCGCTGCTAGTGGCGGAACAAAATTAACAGAGATACGGAAACTCATGTCGCTTAAAGCCATTGCTAAAGAACTGGGGCTGTCAGTCACCACCGTCAGCCGCGCCCTCAACGGATATGACGACGTCTCCGCCGAGACGCGCGCACGCGTGGAAGCTGAGGCTCAGCGCCGTGGTTACCGACCGAACACCTTCGCCCGCCGCCTGAAGATGGGCAAAATTGACGCCGTCGGGCTGGTGTTTCCCGTACATCCTGTTCCACTCAATAACAGCGTATTTATGGACATGGTCGGCGAAATTAGCCATGAACTGGCGCGACATGAGATCGACTTATTGCTCATCGCCGACGACGATCTGGCGGATAAGCACAGCTATATGCGCATGGTACAAAGCCGACGCGTCGACGCGCTGATCGTGGCGCACACGCTGGATCACGATCCGCGTCTTGTGCAGCTTCAGGCCGCCGGTTTTCCTTTCCTGGCGCTTGGGCGCAGCCACCTCCCGCAGCCGTATGCGTGGTTTGACTTCGACAACTATGCCGGTACCTGGCAGGCGACCCGCTGGCTGATCGAGAAAGGCCATAAGCGTATCGCGCTACTTGGCGAAAGCAACAATCAGGCATTTATCACCCAGCGCCGTCAGGGTTATCTCGACGCCCTGCGGGAAGCCGGGCTTTCCAGCGAATGGCTGCGCGCCATGCCGCCTTCGCGCCGCGTCGGGTATGCCACCACGAAAGAACTGCTTGCCCTGCCGCAGCCGCCAACGGCCATCATCACCGACTGCAACACCCACGGTGACGGCGCGGCGATGGCGCTGGCGCAGCTGGGGCGTTTATCCGGCGACAACGCCGTCTCGCTGGTGGTCTATGACGGCCTGCCGCAGGACAGCATCGTTGATATTGAGGTGGCGTCGGTGATCCAATCCACCCGTCAGGGCGTCGGGAAACAGATTGCCGATATGGTGCGTCAGCTGATTAACGGCGACGATATTGAACAGCTTCAGGTGCTCTGGCAGCCTGAATTCTCTCCGGGCCAGACGGCCTAAATACCGCAAAATTTTAAACCCGATCACAGAACCGAAACGTTTTGGTTTGTATCCGAAACGTTTCGGATCAACACTCAGATCATCCCGATGACAGGAGATGTCTGATGCAAGATCCCGTTTTACGACTCGAAACCACGACGGTAGACGTGGTGATCAAAACCCATCCGTTCGCCGAAATTCTCTACTGGGGGCCTCACCTTCAGCACTTTTCGCCTCAGGATGTTGCTATGCTCGCACGTCCTGTTGCCAACGGCAGGCTTGACGTCGACTCCCCGGTCACGCTGATGGCCGAGCTGGGGCATGGTCTGTTTGGTTCGCCTGGCATTGAGGGTCATCGCCAGGGGCTGGACGGTTCCCCGGTGTTCAAAACCACGCAGGTGCATCAGGACGTAAACACCCTGACCATTACCGCCGAAGATGAGCATGCGGGCTTGCGCCTGACCAGCGAGCTGGTGCTGGATGCCAGCGGCGTGCTGGTGGTTCGTCACGGTTTAACGAACCTGAAAGCGATCCCCTGGCAGGTGGACCGTTTCGCCGTCACGCTGCCGGTGGCCGAGCGCGCGCAGGAGGTGATGGCCTTCCACGGACGCTGGATCAGAGAGTTTCAGCCGCACCGCGTAAAGCTTGAACACGACAGCTTCGTGATTGAAAACCGTCGGGGTAAAACCTCCCACGAGCACTTCCCGGCGCTGATTGCCGGTACGCCGTCGTTCAGCGAAATGCAGGGCGACGTCTGGGGCGTGCATCTGGGCTGGAGCGGTAATCACCGCCTGCGCGCGGAAGCGAAAACCGACGGTCGTCGCTATCTTCAGGCCGAAGCGCTCTACCTGCCGGGTGAAATGGCGGTTGAGGAGGGCGATACGCTCTGGACGCCGCGCCTGTACGCCAGCTACTCCACGCGGGGCCTGAACGGCATGAGCCAGCCGTTTCATCGCTACCTGCGCAACAACGTCATCCGCTTCCCGGAAAACAAACCGCGCCCGGTGCACCTCAATACCTGGGAAGGGATCTACTTCAACCACGATCCGGACTACATTAAGCGCATGGCCGACGAGGCTGCCGCGCTGGGCGTGGAGCGTTTCATCATTGATGACGGCTGGTTCAAAGGCCGTAACGACGACCATGCCGCGCTGGGCGACTGGTATCTGGACGAGAAAAAATACCCGAACGGCCTGACGCCGGTGATCGACCACGTCAAACGGCTCGGCATGGAGTTTGGCATCTGGGTTGAGCCGGAGATGATCAACCCGGATTCAGATTTGTACCGTGCGCATCCTGACTGGGTACTGGCGCTGCCGGGCTATCCCCGGGCGACCGGACGACACCAGCTGGTGCTCAATCTCAGCATCCCGGAGGCCTTTGATTACCTGGTAGAGCGCATGAGCTGGCTGCTGGGCGAGCATGCGGTCGACTACGTAAAGTGGGACATGAACCGCGAGCTGGTGCAGCCTGGACACAACGGTAAAGCCGCCGCCGACGCCCAGACCCGTCAGTTTTACCGCCTGCTGGACGTGCTGGGCGAGCGCTTCCCGCATATTGAGTTTGAATCCTGCTCCTCCGGCGGCGGTCGCATTGATTATGAGGTACTGACCCGCAGCCACCGCTTCTGGGCGTCCGACAACAACGACGCGCTGGAGCGCAGCACCATCCAGCGCGGCATGAGCTACTTCTTCCCGCCGGAGGTGATGGGCGCGCATATCGGTCATCATCAATGCCACGCCACCTTCCGCCAGCATAGCATCCAGTTTCGCGGGCTGACGGCTCTGTTTGGCCATATGGGGCTGGAGCTGGATCCGCTCACCGTGGACGCACGGGAGCGCGAAGGCTATCGCCATTACGCCGCGCTGCACAAGCAGTGGCGGGAGGTCATTCACCACGGCACCCAGTGGCGAATTGATATGCCGGACGCCACCACGCTGGCGCAGGGTATTGTTAGCGAAGATAAGGCGCAGGGGCTGTTTATGGTCAGCCAGCTCGCGATGCCGGACTACAGCCTGATGATGCCGCTGCGCATGGCGGGGCTGGAGGCCAGCGCGCGGTACCGCGTCACGCTGCTCGATCACCCGAATATTCAGATTACGGGCGAGGGAGGGCACACCATGCGCAAGCTGCCGGTGTGGATGGAAACGCCGCAAACGGTGAGCGGCGAGTGGCTGATGCAGGCGGGCATTGCGCTGCCGATTCTGGAACCGGAAACCGCCATTCTGATTGGCGTCGAACGCGTGTAAGGGTGACGGGCCGGGGAACCGGCCCTCCGTTGAGGATAAAAATAATGAACACAACAACCTGTACCCACAAAGACAACCCTAACTTCTGGATCTTTGGACTGTTCTTCTTTCTCTACTTCTTCATCATGGCCACCTGCTTTCCGTTCCTGCCGATTTGGCTGTCGGACATCATCGGCCTGAATAAAACCCACACCGGGATTGTCTTCTCCTGCATCTCGCTGTCGGCTATCGCCTTCCAGCCAGTGCTGGGCGTAATTTCGGACAAGCTGGGGCTGAAAAAACACCTTCTGTGGATCATCGCGGTGCTGCTGTTTCTGTTCGCGCCGTTCTTCCTGTACGTCTTCGCGCCGCTGCTGAAAGCCAATATCTGGCTGGGCGCGCTGAGCGGCGGGCTGTATATCGGTTTTGTCTTCTCGGCCGGATCGGGGGCGATTGAGGCCTACATTGAGCGCGTGAGCCGCAACAGCTTCTTTGAGTACGGCAAGGCGCGGATGTTTGGCTGCCTCGGCTGGGGCTTGTGCGCCTCAACGGGCGGCATCCTGTTCGGCATCGATCCGTCGTACGTTTTCTGGATGGGATCGGGAGCGGCATTGCTGCTGATGCTGCTGCTGGTGGTGGCGAAGCCAAAGCCCAACCAGACGGCGCAGGTCATGGATGCCCTGGGCGCGAACCAGCCGCAAATCACCGCCAAAACCGTGTTCAACCTGTTCCGCCAGCGCAGAATGTGGATGTTTATCCTCTATGTAATTGGCGTGGCCTGCGTGTATGACGTTTTCGACCAGCAGTTTGCCACCTTCTTTAAAACCTTCTTCGCCACACCGCAGGAAGGGACCCGCGCCTTTGGTTTCGCAACGACTGCGGGGGAAATCTGTAACGCCATCATTATGTTTTGCTCGCCGTGGATCATTAACCGCATCGGCGCGAAGAACACGCTGCTGATCGCCGGGGTGATTATGGCGACGCGCATTATCGGCTCATCGTTCGCCACCACCGCCGTGGAGGTGATTGCCCTCAAGATGCTGCACGCGCTGGAAGTCCCGTTCCTGCTGGTGGGCGCATTTAAGTACATCACCGGGGTGTTTGATACCCGACTGTCAGCGACTATCTATCTGATCGGCTTCCAGTTCGCCAAGCAGTCGGCGGCCATTTTCCTTTCCGCTTTTGCCGGGAATATGTATGACCGGATCGGCTTCCAGGAGACGTATCTGATGCTGGGCTGTTTCGTGCTGGCGATTACGGTGGTGTCGGCGTTTACGCTGAGCAGCAGGCAGGAGATCGCCGCCGCCGCGGGGGCAGCAGCGTTAACACATCAGTCCAGGTAAAAGACTTCTTTCAGCTCGGTACTCACCGGGCTGTTATCCGGGTTCGACGGCATGACGTCGCCCATATGTTTCCACCAGCGCTGGCAGACGTCGGTATTGGCTACCGCGCTCCAGCGCTCCTCCGATTCAATCTCTACAGTCGCAAACAGCAGGCTGCGGGCCCTATCGAGATAAATGGCGTAGTGGTGTGCGCCGTGGTCTTTCAACACCTTTTCCAGCTCCGGCCAGATCGGATTGTGTCGACGCGCGTACTCCTCGTGCGCGTCCGGGTTGACCTGCATCATAAAGGCTTTGCGGATCATAGTGCCTCCAGGTACAGCTCGCGGACCTCATCACGGCTGGCGGCGCGCGGATTGCATGGCGCACACGGATCGGCGAGCGCTTTATCCAGCCAGCCTTCAATATCGGCTTTGGTCACGCCGAGCTGGCTAAAGCCCGCAGGGATGCCGACGCGAGCGCTCAGGTCGCGAATCGCCTGAATGGCGGACATGCTGGCGGCTTCATCGCTCATGCCGCGGGTATCGACGCCCATCGCCTGCGCCACGCGGGCAAAACGCGCAATTGCGTTCGGGCGGTTAAAGCTTTCAACGATCGGCAGCAGGATGGCGTTGCACACGCCGTGCGGCAGGTTGTGCGTCGCGCCCGGCTGGTGCGCCAGGGCATGCACAAGGCCGAGACCTGCACTGTTAAACGCCATGCCCGCCAGATACTGACCAAACGCCATCTGCTCGCGCGCCTCAAGGTTATGACCGTCTTCGACCGCTTCCGGCAGCCACAGGTTGATCAGGCGAATTGCTTCCAGCGCGTTGGCGTCGGTGAGCGGGTGCGCGCCAACGGATACGTAGGCTTCAATGGCATGGGTCAGGGCATCCATACCGGTTGCGGCGGTCACGGAGGCGGGAATATCGAGCATCACGCTGGCATCGTCTACGGCGATGTCCGGGATGATGTTCGGGTCGATAATCACCTCTTTCACCTGCCGCGCGGAGTTGACGATCACTGCATTGCTGGTCATCTCCGCCGCCGTGCCTGCGGTGGTATTAATTGCCACCAGCGGCACGCCCGCATTTTTCACCTTGCCGACGCCGGAATAATCGGTTGACGGGCCGGGGTTGGCGGTGAGGATTTTGATCGCCTTGGCGGTATCAATCGGGCTGCCGCCGCCGAAGGCAATCACGTAATCACACTCCGCGTCCCGGTATGCCGCATAGCCTTTCTGCACCAGCGCTTCCGTCGGGTTCGGGAACACCTCATCGAACAGGTGATACGACATCTGATGGGCGTCCAGCGCGGTAAACAGGCTGTCGAGCAGGCCCAGCTTCACCAGCTGGCCGTCGGTGACAATCAGCGCTTTTCCCCACTGCTTGTTCGCAACCAGGTTAACCATATCGCCGATTGCGCCCGCGCCGTGAAGGCTGATTTTTGGAAGTGCCAACATAAAGCTCATGATAATTCTCCTTAACGATCAACGTTTGTCCTGCGAAGGCGTTATGCGTACAAATCCAGCGCGGATTGCAGCGGGCTAACGCCAAAGCGCTTGCCGAGGGCGATGAGTTCTTCCCGGGAAATGGTCTGCTTCATGCCGCCCATGGAGTACACCTTCACCAGCACTTCCGCTGATTTCTCGGCGGTGTCGATCAGGCCAAAGGTTTCATCCAGCGTTGGGCCGCTGCCGAACACGCCGTGGAACGGCCACAGCACCAGAGCATGTTTTTGCATATCAACGGCGGTTGCCTGGCCGATTTCGTCGGTACCCGGCACCATCCACGGCAGAATGCCCACGCCGTCCGGGAACACCACCAGACACTCGGTACTGCCTTCCCACAGCTTGCGGGTGATGAAGTCGGCGCTGTTTTCCAGCACGTAGGTCAGGGCGATCAGGTTGGTGGCGTGGCAGTGCATGATCACGCGGTCTTTGCCGTTCGTTGCCCTGATGCGCTCGCAGTGGGAGAGGAAGTGCGCCGGCAGTTCGGAGGTGGGCACCGCCTCGTCGGTCAGGCCCCACAGAATGTGGTAGCCCGCGCCGTCGCTGTCCACTTTCACCACGCCGAGGTTGGCCTCCGGGTCGAGCTGGACGTTACGGAAGAACTTGCCGGAACCGGTGACGATAAACGGCGTGTTGGCGAGCAGCGGCATCGGCTGGCTCAGCGCGATATAGCGCGGCTTCTGGTGGAAATCGGCCGCGAACGGTTCAATATCCGCGTCGTCCAGGCGCAGCGTCAGGTTGCCGCCGTTGCGCTCGTCCCAGCCTTTCAGCCAGGCGTCGGAGGTGGCTTTGATCATGCCCTGGACGAACCAGGAAGTGGTGATGGTCTGCATAGTCTTCATTTTCCAGTTATCGCGGTGAGGTTGAACCCTCACCCCGGCCCTCTCCCACAGGGAGAGGGGGTAAAAGTTCCCTCTCCCTGTGGGAGAGGGTTAGGGTGAGGGCAAAATTACCCGCGCTGACTCAACACGTCTTTCTCGTATGCCCGCACGTTGTCCAGCCACTGGCTGCCCGCCGGGGCGTCGTTACGCTGACAGTACATCTCCCACACCGCCTGCCACGGCAGGGATTTCTGCTCTTCCAGCAGCGCCAGACGGGCGGTGTAGTCGCCGTTAGCCTCCAGCTGTTTCAGCGCGGCGACAGGCTCCAGCAGCGCGCGCAGCAGGGCTTTCTTCATGTTGCGGGTGCCGATAACCCACGCTGCGATGCGGTTGATGGAGGCATCGAAGAAGTCGAGGCCGATGTGTACGCGGTCAAAGAGGTCGTGACGGATGATTTCGCTGGCAATCGCCTGGGTTTCGTCATCCAGCAGCACCACGTGATCGCTGTCCCAGCGTACCGGACGGCTGACGTGCAGCAGCAGGCGCGGCACGTAGAGCATGGCGGCGGAGATTTTGTCGGAGATCACCTCGGTCGGGTGGAAGTGGCCGGCATCCAGACACAGCGCGGTCTGGCGGCTGGTGGCGTAACCCATGTAGAACTCGTTCGAGCCCACGGTGTAGTTCTCGGCGCCAATGCCGAACAGCTTGCTCTCTACGGCGTCGATGTGGTGCGCCGGGTCCAGCTTCTCGCTGATGGCCTCATCCAGCGCGGCCAGCAGGCGCTGGCGCGGGGCCAGACGGTCGACGGTGATATCCTTCATGCCGTCCGGGATCCAGATGTTCATCACCGACGGCGTGCCGAGCTGCTCGCCGAAATAGGCCGAAACGCGGCGGCTGGCCTTCACGTGGTCGATCCAGAACTGGCGGATGTCGTCGTCCGCGTGGGCGAGGGTAAAACCGTCCGCGCTCAGCGGATGTGAGAAACAGGACGGATTAAAGTCCAGGCCCAGCCGGTTGGCTTTGGCCCACTCCACCCAGTTCTTAAAGTGTTCCGGTTTGATTTCATTGCGCGCCACCGGCTCGTCGGATTCGAGGTAAATCGCATGCAGGTTCAGGCGTTTTGGCCCCGGGATCAGGCTCAGCGCCAGCTCCAGGTCGGCGCGCAGTTCGGTCGCGTTACGCGCTTTGCCGGGGTAGTTACCGGTGGCCTGAATACCACCCGTCAGGGAACCGCCTGGATTCTCGAAACCGGCGACGTCATCGCCCTGCCAGCAGTGCATGGAGACGGGCAGACGGTCGAGCTGGCGCAGCGCCTCTTCGACATCCACGCCGACGGCGGCGAAACGCTGTTTAGCCAGGCCCCAGGCTTGTTCTAATTGAGTTGTCATGCGCAAAGCTCCTTAGTCAGTCGGTTTTGCTGAAACTGCGCCCGAAAGCGAGCAATTTCACGGCAGGGATTGGGGGTGAAGGTGGTCAGGCTGGCGTTAGCCGCCACCACCGAACGGAAGTCGTCAACGCTGGAAAGTTCGTCCAGGGTCATCAGCTGAATGCCGATATTCCCGAGCGTGGAGGCCTCCACGGGGCCCGCCACCACGGTGATGCCGCAGGCATCGGCGCAGAGCTGGTTCAGCAGCTGGTTCTGGCAGCCGCCGCCCACGATATGCAGCTGGCTAAACGGTTTTCCGCGAAGGCTCGCCAGCTCGCTGAGGATGTCGGCATACAGCAGGGCGAGGCTGTCAAAAATGCAGCGCGCCAGTTCGGAAGGGCTCGACGGCACCGGCTGCCCGCCCTCGACGCAGGCGGCCTGAATTTCGGCGCTCATGTGCGCCGGGTTGATAAAGCGGTCATCGTTCGGGTTGATCAGGAACGTACAGGCCTTCAGCTTCTCGGTTTCGGCGATAAGCGCGGGCAGGTCGGTAATGTTTTGCTCTTTCAGCACCCGCTGGAGCAGCCACAGCCCCATGATGTTTTTCAGTACGCGGTAGCGGCCTTCGGCACCGCCTTCGTTGGTAATATTTGCCGCCATCGCGGCATCGTTGGCGTACGGGGTTTTGCTCTCAAAGCCCATCAGCGACCAGGTGCCGGACGAGAGGTAAGCCGCGTCTTTGCTTGCAAGTGGGGACGCTATTACCGCGCTGGCGGTATCGTGGCTGGCGACGGCAACGACGGGGATTGCGTTCCCCTGGGGGCAAATCCAGTGACCGATCACGTTACCCGGATGGGTGGGTGTGCCGAACCAGGAAGGCGACGCCCCCGTCCAGGCCAGCAGATGTTCATCCCAGCTATCCGAGTTGATATTGACCAGCTGCGTGGTGGTGGCGTTGGTATATTCCCAGTTCATGTTGCCGGTCAGGCGATAGCTCAGGTAGTCCGGGATCAGCAGCGCATGGGCCACATCCGCGACCAGCTCCGGCTGTTGCTCGACCAAAGCACGCAGCTGATAAAGCGTGTTAAACGGCAGAAACTGAATGCCGCTGCGCCCGTAGATGTTGTCCTTGCCAAGCTGGGCGATAGCGTTCGCCATCAGGCCGTCGGTGCGGCTGTCGCGATAAGAAACCGGCAAGCCGACGCGCTCGCCATGGCTATCAAGCAGAACGAAGTCCACGCCCCAGGTATCAATGCCGATGCTGTCGATGCGAATGCCATCGTTGCAGACGTTGTTCAGTCCGGTACGGATCTCTGCCTCCAGGGCATCGATATCCCAGGTATCAAAACCGTCCTGCTTTTGCAGGCAGTTGGCGAAACGGTGCATTTCGCGAAGCGAAAGCGCGTGCTGCTCACGGTCCCAGCTCGCGAGCATTACGCGGCCGCTGGATGCGCCTAAATCGACAGCCACACAATGGCGAAAAGTCATGGTCGGGTCCTTTCTTAAGTCATTAGCGGTGAGTGTAAAAAAGGGAAGAAAAAGTCACCTTCTCACCACTGACAGGCCAAATCTCGCGCTGGCAAGAAAGCAAAGGTGAATGTGAGGGCGTTCACAGTTTCCAGCAGTGACGGGATGCTCAGGCAGTGTGACGCTGAGCGCATTTCCCGATCTTTCCCCCTGTTTCTTGAAAAATGGACAGCTTTTGCGAGGTTTACTGCCAAAAATTGAAGGTGAGTGTGGGAGGCCTTAATTACTATTTTGAGAACATTTTTCATTGGTGGGGGCCGTTATGACCGTACTGCACTGCGTGGATTTTTTTCCTTCAGGAGGTTCGCCTGTCGCGATTGAGCCACGGCTTCCTCAGGCTGCGTTCCCGGAGCATCATCATGATTTTCACGAAATTGTGATTGTTGAGCGCGGGACGGGTATTCATGTTTTCAATGGCCAGCCTTATACCATCAGCGGCGGTACGGTGTGCTTCGTGCGCGACCACGACCGGCACCTGTATGAACATACCGACAACCTGTATCTGACGAATGTGCTTTACCGTTCCCCGGACGCGTTCCAGTTTCTTTCGGGGCTGAGCCAGCTGTTGCCCCAGGAGCAAGACGGACACTATCCGTCGCACTGGCGGGTGAATCAGTCCATCCTGCAGCAGGTGCGTCAGCTGGTGAGCCAGATGGAGAAGAGCGAGGACTGGCAGGAGACGCACGCCATTGCCACGCGCGAACTGCTATTTATGCAGCTTCTGGTGCTGCTGCGCCGCAGCAGCCTGGTGGAAGGGCTGGAAGATAACAACGCGCGCCTGAACCATCTGCTGGCCTGGCTGGAAGATCATTTTGCCGAGGATGTCTGCTGGGAAACCCTTGCGGATGATTTTTCCCTGTCGTTGCGTACCCTGCATCGCCAGCTTAAACAGCACACCGGACTGACGCCGCAACGCTACCTTAACCGTCTGCGCCTGATCAAAGCGCGTCATCTTTTACGTCATACCGACGATAGCGTCACGGATATTGCCTATTGCTGCGGTTTTGGCGACAGCAATCACTTTTCAACGCTGTTTCGCCGGGAATTTAACTGGTCTCCGCGCGATATTCGCCAGGGAAAAGACGCGATGCTTCAGTAACGCGAGGGCAGTCACCGTTTTATTTCCGCAAAAAAGCTAATAGTGTCAGGTTATTCGGCGTAGAGGTCGTGGTGTGGCTGCTCAGTTAATTCTTCGCAAAGATGATTTTTTTGCCTCCGCGAGTCAGGCCGTCACGGTGGCCGATCGCTACCCGCAGGACGTCTTTGCCGAACATACCCACGAGTTTTGCGAGCTGGTGCTGGTTTGGCGCGGTAACGGCCTGCACATCCTCAACGACCGTCCCTACCGCATCACGCGCGGAGACCTGTTCTACATTCGCGCGGATGATAAACACTCCTACGCCTCGGTTAACGACCTGGTGCTGCAGAACGTTATTTACTGTCCGGACAGGCTCAAGCTTAACGTGGACTGGACCGCGAGCATTCCGGGCTTTCTTGATGCTAAGTGTTCTCCGCACTGGCGCTTAAGCAGTAGCGGCATGGCTCAGGTACGGCAGGTTATTTCTCAACTGGAGCAGGAGAGCCAGAAGAACGACCCCGTTGCTAACCAGCTGGCGGAGTTGCTTTTCGCCCAGCTGGTGATGACGTTGAAGCGCCATCGTTACGCCACTGATAACCCCTCCGCCACAACGCAGGAAGCGCTGCTGGATAAGCTCATCACCCGGCTTGCGGGTAGCCTGAATAAAAACTTTGTACTGGAGAAATTCTGCGAGCAGGAACAGTGCAGCGAGCGCGCGTTGCGCCAGCATTTCCGCACCCTGACCGGGATGACGGTGAACCACTACCTGCGCCAGCTGCGCATCTGCCATGCACAATATCTCCTCCAGCATACGGAGTGGATGGTCAGTGATGTGGCGATGCGCTGCGGCTTTGAGGACAGTAACTACTTTTCAGTGGTGTTTAACCGCGAGGTGGGGATGACGCCGGTACAGTGGCGCCATCGCAGTCGAAAGGGGGCGTAATCAGTTTGCCATGCCGAGGCCGACGATATTGGCAGCGATAATAATCACCACGCAGCCGAGGCTCAGTACGCCAACCGGACGACGTCCGGCGTTCGTCCACTCTTTCAGCACCAGCCCAACCAGCCCGCCGCAAAGTACGTAGAAACTCATGTGCAGCATCCAGCTTATATAGTCGTATTGCGCCGGAATGCTGGCGTGGCCCCAGGCGTAGAAGAAGAACTGCAAATACCACATCAGGCCGCCCAGAGCGGAGAGCAGCATGTTGGTGATGATGAGCGATGTTGCCAGCGAGAAATCGGTTTTTACCGACAGGTTTTTTACTTTTGCCAGACGAATGAAGCAGAAGCCCAGGTTAACCATCGCGCCGCCACCCATAATCACGACATAGCTTGGCAGCGCAACGTACAGCGGATCGACGCCCAGCGCGGCAGCCGCTTCGTGCATCGGTTTGGCGGCGTTCATGGCGAACGACATGCCGGCCGAGAAAATGCCGCACATCACCGCCAGCAGCAGACCTTTCTTCAGGTTAAAATCTTCAGCTTTAATGCCCATCTTGCGCTCTTTCAACTGCCCCGCGCGCGTCACAATTCCTACACCAATGACCGCCACCAGCACGCCCAGGAGCGTCATCCGCCCACCCTGAGTATTAATAAGCACGTCGAAGTTGCCGTTGAGAATTGGCGTCATCAGGGTACCGACGATCAGCGTGATGCCAATCGCGATACCAATCCCCATCGACATGCCGAGATAACGCATGGTGAGGCCATAGTTGATGTTGCCGACGCCCCACATCGCGCCGAACAGGAACACCGGCAGCAGGGTGGCGGCGCTGAAGGAGGAGAAGTAGCCCCAGAAATCGGGCAGCAGCATGGCGCTAATGGTCCAGGGCAAAATCAGCCAGGACACGATACCGCCAACGGACCACATGGTTTCCCATGACCAGCCTCTCACTTTTTTAAACGGAGCATAGAAACAGGCTGCACTGGCAGCGCCTATCAAATGCCAGAAGATACCCATCGTAATCGCATGATTCATTTTTACACCCTCATCGTTTTTATTGTCAGTGGCTTCCCACCGACTTGAGGAGTGTAAAAATTAGGCGGTTTGGGGACCTTCAGAAGGTTGCCGCAGATGTGTTCTGGATGGCAATCAGCACGTTAACCGCGTGAGCAGACTCACAATTTCGCGATTAATCGAAAAACGAATAACCTTATAAAAACTACGGCATTGATAATCATTTTCAATATCATTTAATTAACTATAATGAACCAACTGCTTACGCGGCATTAACAGCTGTGCCGCCCGACAATAATGGAGAGGATTATGAGTTATACACTGCCATCCCTGCCGTATGCCTACGACGCACTGGAACCGCATTTCGACAAGCAGACGATGGAAATCCATCACACTAAACACCACCAGACCTATGTGAACAACGCGAACGCCGCGCTGGAAAGCCTGCCAGAGTTCGCTAACCTGTCTGCTGAAGAGCTGATCACCAAGCTGGACCAGCTGCCAGCGGACAAGAAAACCGTTCTGCGTAACAACGCTGGCGGCCACGCTAACCACAGCCTGTTCTGGAAAGGCCTGAAAACCGGTACCACCCTGCAGGGCGACCTGAAAGCGGCTATCGAGCGCGACTTCGGTTCCGTTGACAACTTCAAAGCGGAATTCGAAAAAGCCGCTGCAACCCGTTTCGGCTCTGGCTGGGCGTGGCTGGTTCTGAAAGGCGACAAGCTGGCGGTGGTTTCTACTGCTAACCAGGACTCCCCGCTGATGGGTGAAGCGATTTCTGGCGCATCCGGCTTCCCAATCCTGGGTCTGGACGTGTGGGAACACGCTTACTACCTGAAATTCCAGAACCGTCGTCCGGACTACATCAAAGCCTTCTGGGACGTGGTGAACTGGGACGAAGCAGCAGCGCGTTTCGCCGCTAAAAAATAAGGTTGCATTGACGCCTGTGAGAAGCGAGTCTTATGACTCGCTTTTTTTGTATCTGCGTAATGGAGGCAGCAATGCATTACCCGGTGAACGTGTTTACAGGCAAGGTAAGGGAGTACGACGGCAGCCGCCCAAGTGCCATCGCCAAAATTCAGGTCGACGGTGAGTTGACGTTAACCGACCTCGGGCTTGCGGGTGACGAGCAGGCCGAAAAGAAAATCCACGGCGGGCCCGATCGCGCGCTGTGCCACTACCCGCGCGAACACTATCAGCACTGGAAAACCGAGTTTCCCGAGCAGGCGGACCTCTTCGTCGCCCCCGCGTTTGGGGAGAATCTCTCCACCGAAGGGCTCACCGAAAAGAACGTGTTTATCGGTGATATCTACCGCTGGGGCGATGCCCTGATTCAGGTGACGCAGCCACGCTCGCCGTGCTTCAAGCTCAACTACCACTTCGGTATTCAGGATATGTCGGCCCAGCTGCAAAAAGCGGGTAAAACCGGCTGGCTGTATCGCGTGGTGCTGGCTGGGCAGGTTTCAGCGGACGCGCCGCTTGAGCTGGCGTCGCGCCTGAGCGATGTGTCTGTTTATGACGCCTGCGCCATTGCCTGGCATATGCCGTTTGACGACGAACAGTATCACCGCCTGCTGTCGGCGGCGGGATTATCCATCAGCTGGACAAGAACGATGCAGAAGCGGCGTTTAAGCAGCAAGATCGAGGATAATTCGCGGAGATTGTGGGGGGAATAGTCCTCCGCAGAAAGTAGGCCGGGTAAGGCGAAGCCGCCACCCGGCACTAACAGCTACGAACGCTTATACAGCGGTAGCCACAGCGTTAACCGTAGTCCACCCAGCGGGCTATCGTCGGCTTTCACCCAGCCGCGGTGCTGCTGCATGGCGGTTTCAACAATCGCCAGACCCAGTCCCGTGCCGCCCGATTCCCGGTCGCGCGCCTCATCGGTACGATAGAACGGACGGAAAATCTGCTCGCGGTCTTCCGGGCTCACGCCTGGGCCGTCATCATCGACAATGACGGTGATCCCGTCTTTATCCACCGAGAACGCCACCTCAATCTTCGTATGCGAGTAGCGAAGAGCGTTCCGCACGATGTTCTCCAGCGCGCTTTCCAGCGTGTTGGGGTTACCGTACAGCGGCCACGGGCCCGGCGGGAAGTTGACGGTAAAGGATTTACCCATCTGTTCCGCTTCGAACGCCGCGTTGTCCAGCACCTCGTGCCAGAGGTGATTCGCTTTCACCGTTTCGCTGACCAGCGCGTTTTTCTGCTGATTGCGCGACATGACCAGCAGGTCGTTGATCATGCTGTCCAGGCGGTGCGCTTCCGTTTCAATACGCTCCAGCTCTTTGCTCTCACCGCTGCGGCGGCGCAGCAGCGCGGTGCCAAGCTGCAAGCGCGTAAGCGGGGTACGCAGCTCGTGCGAGATATCCGACAGCAGACGTTGCTGTGCGGTCATCATGCGATCGAGAGCGCTCACCATCTGGTTAAAACTGGTTCCGGCGGCAAGGAACTCCTGCGGACCTGCTTCCAGTTCAGGGTGTTGTCGCAGGTTACCCTGCGCCACCTCATCGGCGGCATTCTTCAGCTTACGCGCCGGTTTTGCCAGGCTCCACGCCAGCCATAACAGCAGCGGCGAGCTGACCAGCATGGTGACAATCAGCAGCAGGAGAGGGCGGTCAAACAGCAGGTTGATAAAATCAGACTGGGAGTTGCTCGCCGGACGGATCAGGTAGAGCTGATAATTATCCTCTCCGTCCCTGACGGAGAAAGGCCCCACCATCTCTACGCGGCCATATTTTTTCTTCTGGGGATGATCGGCGTTATCCGCCTGGCCAATAAAGTTGCGGATGATCTGCATTTCATTGCGATCGGCCCCAATCACGCGGCCTTCGCTGGTCACCAGCAGCAGGCGTTGTCCGGGCGGCGCCCACTTGTCGATAGCGCGAAACAGCCTGCGCCACCACATTAAATCGTTCGGCGGATCGTTTGCCAGCTCGGCTTCCACGTGCTGCTCGATCATCACGCCCTGACGTTGCTCGCTGTCGAGAAGCTCCGTCATCTGGCGTGAGTCGAGTTTTGGCAACATCAAAACGAGCATTAAAACCAGTGCCAGCGTCAGCCAGAAGATGGCGAAGATGCGGGCGGTTAAGCTTCCTATCATGAAGCGGAAACCATCAGATAACCGCGACCACGCAGGGTTTTAAACCATGGGTGACCGTCTTTACGCTCCGGCAGCTTACGGCGCAGGTTAGAGATGTGCATGTCGATGGCGCGGTCAAACGGGGTGAGGCGTTTGCCCAGCACTTCCTGGCTTAGATGTTCACGCGAAACCACCTGGCCGAGGTGCTGCGCCAGCAGATACAGCAGGGTGAACTCCGTGCCGGTCAGTTCCAGCGTCTGGCCATCAAAGCTTGCTTCCTGACGGCCCGGGTTCAGGCTCAGAGAGTCGACTTCAAGGGTGGGTGAGCTGTTGTCGGTATTTTGCTGCTGCTCGCTCCAGTGGGAACGACGCAGGATAGCGCGAATACGGGCAACCAGTTCACGGTCGTTAAACGGCTTCGGTAAATAGTCATCCGCGCCCAGCTCAAGGCCGAGTACGCGGTCAAGTTCGCTGCCGCGTGCGGTCAGCATGATTACGGGAGTCTGGTGTGTCTGGCGAAGCTCTTTCAACGTATCAATACCGTTTTTCTTCGGCATCATCACGTCGAGCAAAAGTAAATCGATGCTGTCGTCAAGGAGACTCAGCGCCTGCTCGCCATCATGGGCAACCAGGACGTTGAAACCTTCCATGTCGAGCAACTCCTTTAAAAGGGATGTGAGCTCTCGGTCATCATCAACTAACAGGATTTTATTCATTGTTTAAATACCTCCGAGGCAGAAATTACGACATCAAGGCTGTCTAATCCATGACTTTACGTTGTTTTACACCCCCTGACGCATGTTTGCAGCCTGAATCGTAGACTGTCTCTCGTTGAATCGCGACACGAAAGATTTTGGGAGCAAGTGATGCGCAAAGTTACCGCTGCCGTCATGGCCTCAACGCTGGCGTTCAGTGCGTTTAGCCAGGCTGCTGAAGCTATCATCAGCGATAACAGTCCCTTACAAGAGGGCGCAACGCAGAACAGCAGCCAAAGCCATATGTTTGACGGCATAAGTTTAACCGAACATCAGCGTCAACAGATGCGAGATCTGATGCAGAGGGCACGACACGACCAGCCCCCTGTTAATGTTAGCGAAATGGAGACAATGCATCGCCTTGTCACCGCAGAAAATTTTGACGAAAGCGCTGTGCGCGCTCAGGCCGAAAAAATGGCACAGGAACAGGTTGCCCGCCAGGTAGAGATGGCGAAGGTCCGCAACCAGATGTTCCATCTGCTAACGCCCGAGCAGCAAGCGGTTTTGAATGCCAGACATCAGCAGCGAATGGACCAGCTGCGCGAGGTTGCACGGATGCAGCGAAGCTCAGAAACGACGTTTTTCAGTAGCAATAGCAGTACCCGTAGTAACCAGTAAACCCTGTTTTCCTTGCCATAGACACCATCCCTGTCTTCCCCCACATGATGTGGGGGTTTTTTTTGCCCCGCATCCGCGCTGTTAACCGTTTATTCATCCTTAGACTCCCCATGCTTCCGTTATACTAGCGGCATGACATGACAGGAGCGTTTATGAATCAATCCTATGGAAGACTGGTAAGCCGGGCCGCCATTGCGGCGACCGTCATGGCCTCCAGCCTGTTACTGATTAAAATCTTTGCCTGGTGGTATACCGGCTCGGTCAGTATTCTGGCGGCGCTCGTGGACTCGCTGATGGACATTGCCGCCTCGTTGACCAACCTGCTGGTGGTGCGTTACTCGCTGCAGCCAGCGGATGAAGAGCACACATTTGGGCACGGTAAAGCGGAGTCGCTGGCCGCGCTGGCGCAAAGTATGTTCATTTCCGGCTCTGCGCTGTTCCTGTTTTTAACCGGCATTCAGCATCTCGTTTCGCCGACACCGATGAACGATCCCGGCGTGGGCGTAGTTGTGACGATCGTTGCGCTTATATGCACACTTGTTCTGGTAACGTTCCAGCGCTGGGTTGTTCGCAAAACGCAAAGTCAGGCTGTACGGGCGGATATGCTTCATTATCAATCTGATGTTATGATGAATGGGGCTATTCTTATTGCGCTCGGTCTGGCCTGGTATGGCTGGCATCGCGCCGATGCGTTATTTGCGTTAGGGATTGGTATCTATATTTTATATAGCGCCCTGCGGATGGGGTATGAAGCGGTGCAATCACTGCTTGACCGCGCCCTCCCGGACTCAGAACGTAATGAAATTTTTTCTATCGTGACCTCCTGGCCCGGCGTCAGCGGTGCACACGATCTTCGAACGCGGCAGTCAGGGCCGACCCGCTTTATTCAGATTCATATTGAAATGGAAGACAACCTGCCACTGGTTCAGGCTCACGTTATTGCTGAGCAGGTCGAGCAGGCGATTTTGCAGCGTTTTCCTGGTTCAGACGTCATCATTCACCAGGATCCCTGCTCGGTTGTACCCGGTCATGTTGGGCTTTCGTAATTCGTTGTAAAAAAGTGAGCCAGGCCAGCATTTTGTGTATAAATTACCGCCGTTTGGTCTGACCTGAATCAATTCAGCTGGAAGGGATTGATATACTATTTGCAGTATTCGTTGGTCGATAAGTTTCTTCCGGCAACAGATTTCAATTTTGCATTCCTAAGTTCAGAGGTAGTCATGATTAAGAAAATCGGTGTGTTGACAAGCGGCGGTGATGCGCCGGGCATGAACGCGGCAATTCGTGGTGTTGTCCGTGCAGCGCTGACGGAAGGCCTGGAAGTTTTTGGCGTTTATGACGGTTATCTGGGCCTGTATGAAGATCGTATGGTTCAGCTCGACCGTTACAGCGTGTCTGACATGATCAACCGTGGAGGTACTTTCCTCGGTTCCGCGCGCTTCCCGGAATTCCGTGATGAACACGTTCGTGAAGTGGCTATCGAAAACATGAAGAAACGCGGCCTGGACGCCCTGGTGGTTATCGGTGGTGACGGCTCCTACATGGGTGCAAAACGTCTGACCGAAATGGGTTTCCCGTGCATCGGTCTGCCGGGCACCATCGACAACGACATCAAGGGTACTGACTACACTATCGGCTTCTTTACTGCACTGGGTACCGTTGTTGAAGCGATTGACCGTCTGCGTGACACCTCGTCTTCTCACCAGCGTATCTCTATCGTTGAAGTGATGGGCCGTTACTGCGGCGACCTGACGCTGGCGGCAGCCATTGCGGGCGGTTGTGAATTTATCGTCGTGCCGGAAGTCGAATTTAGCCGTGAAGATCTGGTGGCTGAAATCAAAGCGGGCATCGCGAAAGGTAAAAAACACGCGATCGTGGCTATCACCGAGCACATCTGTGACGTTGACGAGCTGGCGAAGTACATCGAAGCCGAAACCAAACGCGAAACCCGCGCGACCGTACTGGGTCACATCCAGCGCGGCGGTTCCCCAGGCCCTTACGACCGTATTCTGGCGTCCCGTATGGGCGCGTACGCTATCGATCTGCTGCTGCAGGGTCACGGCGGCCGCTGCGTCGGTATTCAGAACGAAAAACTGGTTCACCACGACATCATCGACGCGATTGAAAACATGAAGCGTCCGTTCAAAGGTGACTGGCTGGACTGCGCGAAAAAACTGTACTGATCGGTTCTGTTGCCCGGTGGCGCTGCGCTTACCGGGCCTACAAAAGCACGACTCGTAGGCCGGGTAAGGCGTAGCCGCCACCCGGCTTTTTTATGCGCGCACGCTTTTTTTATTCCACTACGTTATAGCCAATCTTTTTTTATTCTTTAATCCTCGATTCGCTTTCTGGCACGCTGCATTCATCAAAACACTACACAAGAGAGCTGGGCGATGAATAAATGGGGCGTGGGTTTAACATTATTGCTGGCATCGACCAGCGTTCTGGCTAAGGATATCCAGTTACTGAACGTGTCATACGACCCGACGCGTGAACTGTACGAGCAATACAACAAAGCGTTTGCGGCACACTGGAAGCAGGAAACCGGCGATAACGTGGTGGTTCGCCAGTCGCATGGCGGCTCCGGCAAGCAGGCGACGTCCGTGATAAACGGTATTGAAGCCGACGTGGTAACCCTGGCGCTGGCCTACGATGTCGACGCGATCGCCGAGCGCGGCCGCATCGACAAAAACTGGATCAAACGCCTGCCGGATAACTCCGCACCCTACACCTCGACCATCGTCTTCCTGGTGCGTAAAGGAAACCCGAAACAAATTAAAGACTGGAACGATCTGATCAAACCGGGCGTTTCTGTGATTACCCCGAACCCGAAAAGCTCCGGCGGCGCTCGCTGGAACTACCTGGGCGCGTGGGGTTATGCACTGCATCACAACAATGGCGACCAGGCCAAAGCGCAGGAATTCGTGAAGGCGCTGTATAAAAACGTTGAGGTGCTGGACTCCGGCGCGCGTGGCGCCACCAACACCTTCGTCGAGCGCGGGATTGGCGACGTGCTGATCGCATGGGAAAACGAAGCCCTGCTGGCCACCCACGAGCTGGGCAAAGACAAATTTGAGATCGTGACCCCGAGCGAATCGATTCTGGCTGAGCCGACCGTTTCCGTGGTCGATAAAGTGGTTGAGAAGAAAGATACCAAAGCGGTGGCGGAAGCCTACCTGAAGTATCTGTACTCGCCAGAAGGCCAGGAAATTGCGGCGAAAAACTTCTATCGTCCACGCGATGCGGCGGTCGCCAAGAAATACGAAGGGGAGTTCCCAAAACTGAAGCTATTCACTATTGACGATGTGTTCGGCGGCTGGACCAAAGCGCAGAAAGAGCACTTCTCTAACGGTGGCACTTTCGACCAGATCAGCCAGCGCTAACCATTAGCCTGTGACACGGTGACCCGGCGTGAGAAATCCGCCGGGTTTTTTATTTGGTCATCATTTTGCGTTACTCTTTTGCCTCTATTGAAAACAGGGAACGCGTTGTGAAAAAAATTATCTTATTGCTCCTCATTGTCATCGCCCTTGCCGCTGGCGGCGTGTACTGGATGAAGGCGGGTAATCCGAATGCGTTGCGACATATCGTTCTCGACCAGTGTGTGCCGAATCAGATCCAGAACCGTAACCCGGCACCCTGTGCGCAGGTGAAAACGGATGCAGGCTATGTGGTATTTAAAGATCGCAACGGGCCGCTGCAATACCTTTTGATGCCGACATATCGCATCAACGGCACCGAGAGCCCGCTGCTGACCGACGCTCATACGCCGAACTTTTTCTGGCTGGCGTGGCAGTCGCGCAGCTTTATGACCCTGAAGCGTGGATCCGAGGTGCCTGACAGCGCCATTTCGCTGACGATTAACTCTCCGACAGGGCGCACGCAGAACCATTTCCATATTCATATCTCCTGCCTGCGCCCGGACGTGCGCGAGAAGCTCAACGCGGTACAGGGAGAAATCAGCACCCAGTGGCTGCCTCTTCCCGGGGGGCTGGAAGGACATGAATATCTTGCTCGTCGCGTAACGGAGAATGAACTGGTCCAGCGCAGCCCGTTTATGATGCTGGCGGAAGAGCTGCCGGAAGCGCGCGACCATATGGGGCGTTTCGCGCTGGCAATGGCGCAGCAGTCGGATGGCTCTTTTGTTTTGCTTGCGACCGAGCGTAACCTGCTCACGCTTAACCGCGCGTCAGCGGAGGAACTGCAGGATCATCAATGCACTATCCTGAAGTAACCCCACCATAAATCGCGTTTACTCGGGCTGCCTGTCACCGTAGACTTGCTGAAAAATTCTACAGGAGACAGGTATGTCGCTCTGGTTAACGTATCCTCTGCTGCTGCCCTCACTGATCGTTGGCGTCACCATCGTGCTGTGGGCGACGTCGCTATTGCCGGAATTTATCACCGCGCTGCTGTTCTTCACGGCGGCGATGACCGCCAGAATCGCTCCGCCGGAGGTCATCTTCGGCGGTTTTGCCTCGTCGGCTTTCTGGCTGGTATTCAGCGGCTTTGTGCTTGGCGTGGCGATCCGTAAAACCGGACTGGCGGACAGGGCCGCCCGGGCGCTGTCGGCAAAGCTCACCGACTCCTGGGTGTTGATGGTGGCGAGCGTGGTGCTGCTGAGCTACGCGCTGGCGTTTGTGATGCCGTCGAACATGGGACGTATTGCGCTGCTGATGCAGATTGTCGCGGCGATGGCAAAACGCGCCTGTATCGCCGACGGCTCCCGCGCCTGGTTCGGACTGGCGCTGGCGGTGGGGTTCGGGACTTTCCAGCTTTCGGCGACGATCCTGCCTGCTAACGTCCCTAACCTGGTGATGAGCGGTGCGGCGGAAGGCTCGTACGGCATCCATCTTAACTATGTCCCGTATCTGCTGCTGCACACGCCGGTGCTCGGTATCCTCAAAGGCCTGATTCTGATTGGCCTCATCTGCTGGCTATTTCCCGGCAGCCCAAAACCGCCGAAGGAACAGGCGCCGTCTGATCCTATGGGGCGGGATGAAAAGCGTCTTGCCTGGCTGCTGGCGGTGGTGCTGGGGATGTGGGTCACGGAGAGCTGGCACGGCGTGGGGCCGGCGTGGACGGGGCTGGCGGCGTCGGTCATCGTTATGCTGCCGCGCGTTGGCTTTATCACCGGGGAAGAATTTTCAGCGGGCGTGAACATGCGCACCTGTATTTACGTCGCGGGCATTCTTGGGCTGGCGATCGTGGTGACGCAAACCGGTATCGGAACGGCCGTGGGCGAGGCGTTGCTTCGCATTATGCCGCTGGATGCAGACAGGCCGTTCACCAGTTTCCTGGCGCTGACCGGTATTACCACGGCGCTCAACTTCATTATGACCGCCAACGGCGTTCCGGCGCTGTACACCACTCTGGCGCAGAGTTTTTCGGACGCGACCGGTTTTCCGCTGCTGTCGGTGATCATGATTCAGGTGCTGGGCTATTCCACGCCGCTGCTGCCGTATCAGGCGTCGCCGATTGTGGTGGCTATGGGGCTCGGGAAGGTGCCTGCAAGGGCGGGGATGGTGCTCTGTCTGGCGCTGGCTATCGCAACGTATCTGGTACTGCTGCCGCTGGATTATCTGTGGTTTAGTTTGCTGGGGAAAGTGTAGTTCGGTGCGAGGTGTTTCCCCTCACCCCACCCCTCTCCCTAAGGGAGAGGGAGGAGAAGAGCGGCGGGTAAGCGCAAGCGCCACCCGCCACAAAGGCAATTACGCCTGTTTAGCCGCTTCTGCTGCCTTAACGATCACCGCGAAAGCGTCAGCTTTCAGGGATGCACCGCCAACCAGCGCGCCATCGATGTCTGGCTGGGTGAACAGCTCAGCAGCGTTGGAGGCGTTTACGGAACCGCCGTACTGGATAATCACTTGCTCAGCGACCTTCGCGTCTGCTTTAGCAATGTGGTCACGAATGAATTTGTGAACCGCCTGAGCCTGCGCAGGGGTTGCAGATTTGCCGGTACCGATCGCCCAGACTGGCTCGTATGCGATTACTGCGCCTTCGAACGCTGCCGCGCCCTGGGTTTTCAGCACTGCGTCGATCTGACGTGCGCACACTTCTTCGGTTTTGCCCGCTTCGTTTTCCGCTTCGGTTTCACCGATGCACAGAACCGGGATCAGACCCTGCTCTTTCAGCACGGCAAATTTCTTCGCGATGAACTCGTCGGATTCTTTGTGATAGGTGCGACGCTCGGAGTGGCCGATGATGATGTATTTCGCGCCGATATCTTTCAGCATTTCAGCGGAGGTTTCACCGGTGAATGCGCCAGACAGGTTAACGTCAACGTTCTGCGCGCCCAGAATGATGTGGCTGCCGTCAGCGGCGTGTTTAGCCAGATCCAGGTACATATCCGGCGGAGCGATAGCAACCGAGCAGCCCGTCACGCCAGCCAGCTCTTTACGCAGGTTCGCAACCAGTTCGTTTACCATGTGGCGGCTGCCGTTCAGTTTCCAGTTACCCATCACTAAAGGATGTCGCATTTCAATTCTCCACGCTAAATAAGCGAATTAAGGAATATGGCCACCCTGTCGGGCAGCATGGTCTGTGAATCAGTATAGAGATTTTCCCTCGAAAGGCTTTGCTTTTTGTCATTAATTCGCCCCGCCGAGGGTGTCAGATAGTGCCAGCTTAATCGGTTCAACAGCGAAGGTCAGTCCTTTTTCGCCGTTGTCCGCCACAACATAGCGGATCGCGCCTTCGGTATCGGCGTAATAACGCTTGTTTTTCCCGGCGGTAAGGAGTTTTTGCAGCTTTTGCTGACTTTGCTTTTTCGTCAGCGCAGGGGTAAAGGCCTGCAATACCGCGCTCATGTACTCCAGCGCTTTCGCCTTAGCGGCTTTCTGCTCTGGCCCCTGTATCGGCAGCCAGGTGATTTGCATGCTTTTGATTTTTAACGTACCGCGCTCCAGCGCCGTGGAAGCATACAAATTCTCGTTAATTTTGCTTGCCGCACGGGTCAGTGTGGGGGTATCGCGTGAGCCATCAATGGCGCGAAACTCATCCAGCGGCAGCGTGGGGTTGGTCTGATTGAAGGTTTCACGAAACTGGCTGATGGACTGATCGAACGACGGCGCGCCCGCCAGCAGATACGGTGCTGTGGTAGGGGCTGTGGTTTCGGCGGCGTGCAGGGGATAACCCGCGCTGAGCAGCGCTAAACACAGGAAAAGAGAACGTGCCGAACTTTTCATCAACATTGCCCCTGGCCGTAAGTGCTCATGATTAAAACGATATCTGGTCGGCTTGTCAAAAGGTCACAACTCCAGGGTAAAATGCGCGCTATACGATAATAAGGAACCTTACATGACCATACAGCAGTGGCTGTTTTCATTCAAAGGGCGTATTGGACGCCGTGATTTCTGGATCTGGATGGTGACGTGGGTTGTCGCCATGCTGCTTCTGTTTTTCGTTGCTTACAACGCCTGGCTGAGCACGCAAACGGCGGCCTTCGCGCTGGTCTGTTTGCTATGGCCAACGGCGGCGGTTGTCGTAAAACGGCTGCACGATCGCGGACGTTCCGGCGCGTGGGCATTTCTGATTATTCTGGCGTGGATGCTGGTGGCGGGAAACTGGGCGATGCTGCCGTCCATCCTGCCGTGGGTTGTGGGCAGGCTGCTGCCGTCGGTCATCTTCGTGATGATGATTGTCGATCTGGGCGCGTTTATTGGCACCCAGAGCGAAAATAAATACGGTAAAGACACCGTTGAGGTGAAATACCGCTGATCACCAGTAGTGTTCGGCGGTCATATGGCCCGGTCGGCGGCGAAGATGTTTCGTCATCTGCCGGGTATCCTTCAGGAGCTGCTGCGTGTCACGTACCATCTGCGGGTTGCCGCACAGCATGACGTGGCTGGTTTCAGCGTTCAGCGGCAACCCCACCGCGTCTTCCAGGGCTCCACTCTCAATTAACGCCGGTACGCGGCCGGTAAGCGCTCCTGCTACGGTTTCGCGGCTGACCACCGTCTGAATCTTTAGCTTTCCGCCGTACTGCTGCTCCAGCGCCTGCATTTGCGGCAAATAGCTCAGGTCTGCAGCGTAGCGCGCAGCGTGAACCAGCACGATGTTTTTAAAGCGCTCCAGATCTTTGCCGTACTGCAAAATAGAGAGATAAGGGCCGATGGCCGTACCGGTTGCCAGCATCCAGAGCGTGTCGCAGTCAGGGATCTCTTCGAGCACAAAGAAGCCTGCCGCTTCACTCACAATTTGCACCTCGTCGCCGGGCTTAAGGGCGGCAAGGCGCGGGCTGAGCTTACCTTCAGGAACGGTGACCAGATAGAACTCGAGGTCCGGGTTATCAGGCGCGTTAACGTAAGAGTAGGCGCGCTGCACGCGCTCGCCGTCGACGTCCAGCCCCAGCTTCGCAAATTGCCCGGCTTTAAACGGGTGAACGGGAGCATGTACGGTGAGACTAAATAGCGCATCGGTCCAGAACTGTACCTTTGTGACTTTACCTGTTACCCAGTCCGCCATGATCTTCTCCTGTGCTGTTTCTCTGTTCTATCTTCCGTACTTGTGGTGACAATTTCCAGCCCGTCAGGGCCGGAAAGCTCTATCGATCAAACGGTTTTACAGAATGTGCGTCTGCACGTCCGGGTCTTTGCGGTCGAGATAGTGGATAGACTGGATGCGGCGAATGGTGCGTGATTTACCGCGGATCAGCAGGGTTTCAGTGGTGGCCATATTGCCCTTGCGGGTGATGCCGTCCAGCAGATCGCCTTTGGTGATGCCGGTCGCCGAGAAGACAACGTTATCGCTACGCGCCATCTCGTCCAGAGCCAGCACTTTATTGGCCTCGATGCCCATCGCTTCGCAGCGCGCCAGCTCGTTTTCCCCGATACGGCGGTTCTCTTCGCTGTCGCCTTTCACCTCATGGCGGGGCAGCAGACGGGCCTGCATATCGCCATCCAGCGCGCGGATCACTGCCGCGGAGACCACACCTTCCGGCGCGCCACCGATGCCGTACAGCACGTCGACTTCGCTGTCCGGCATGCAGGTCAGGATCGAGGCGGCAACGTCACCGTCAGGGATAGCAAACACGCGCACGCCGAGCTTTTGCATTTGCGCGATAGTGGCGTCGTGGCGCGGTTTCGCCAGAATGGTGACGGTGAGTTCGCTAAGGGGTTTGCCCAGGGCTTTGGCGATGTTGTGCAGGTTCTCTTCCAGCGGCAGGCTAAGGTCGATTGCGCCTTTTGCGCCAGGACCGACAATCAGCTTTTCCATGTACATGTCCGGCGCGTTCAGGAAGCAGCCCTTATCGCCGACGGCCAGCACCGCTAACGCATTGGCCTGACCCATCGCCGTCATGCGGGTGCCTTCGATCGGGTCAACCGCGATATCCACGGCATCGCCTTTGCCGGTACCGACTTTTTCACCGATGTAGAGCATCGGCGCTTCGTCGATCTCGCCTTCGCCGATCACGATGGTGCCGTCAATGTTGACCTGGTTAAGTACAATACGCATGGCATGGACGGCTGCGCCGTCTGCGGTATTTTTGTCGCCACGGCCCAGCCATTTATAGCCTGCAAGTGCGGCCGCTTCGGTGACGCGGGAAAACTCGATAGCAAGTTCACGTTTCATGAGGTACTCGTGCAATCAAAAGGAATTGCACGAAGTTTATCACAGAGTGGGTAAGGTGCGGTCTGTACTCCCCTCACCCTAACCCTCTCCCCAAAGGGGCGAGGGAACTTAAAACACCCTCTCCCCTTTGGGGAGAGGGCTGGGGTGAGGGGGATTACTCTTCGTGCTCTTCCCACGCCAGGGCGCGTTTCACCGCTTTTTTCCAGCCGCTGTAGCGGAAGTTACGCTCGGTGGTTTCGATGCCCGGGCGGAATTCGCGTTCGATAACCGCTTTTTCCTGCAGCTCGTCCAGGTTCTGCCAGAAGCCTACCGCCAGACCGGCAAGGTATGCCGCGCCCAGCGCCGTCACTTCACGCACTTCAGGGCGCTCAACGCGGGTGCCGAGAATGTCGGACTGGAACTGCATCAGGAAGTTATTCGCTACCGCACCGCCGTCCACGCGCAGGGCGTGCAGACGAATGCCGGAGTCAGCCTGCATCGCTTCCAGCACGTCGCGTGTCTGGTAGGCGATGGATTCGAGAGTAGCGCGAATAATGTGGTTAGAGTTCACACCGCGCGTCAGGCCGAAAATCGCGCCGCGTGCATACGGGTCCCAGTACGGCGCGCCCAGACCGGTGAACGCAGGCACCACGTACACGCCGTTGGTGTCTTTCACTTTGGTCGCGAAGTACTCGGAGTCGAACGCATCGCTGATCAGCTTCATCTCGTCGCGCAGCCACTGAATGGATGCACCCGCCATGAACACCGCACCTTCCAGGGCATAGTTCACTTCGCCGCGCGGGCCGCAGGCGATGGTGGTCAGCAAGCCGTTTTCTGATTTCACCGCCTTCTCGCCGGTGTTCATCAGCATAAAGCAGCCGGTGCCGTAGGTGTTCTTCGCCATCCCTTCCTTGACGCACAGCTGGCCGAACAGCGCCGCCTGCTGGTCACCGGCAATACCGGCGATAGGAATACGGGTGCCGCCTTTACCGCCGATGTTGGTCTGGCCGTACACTTCGGAAGACTTACGCACTTCAGGCAGCATCGCGCGCGGAATGTCCAGCGCGTCCAGCATCTTGTCATCCCACTCCAGGGTGTTGATGTTGAACAGCATGGTACGCGAGGCGTTGGTGTAGTCGGTCACGTGAACGCGTCCCTGGGTCATCTTCCAGATAAGCCAGGTATCGACGGTACCGAACAGCAGCTCGCCGCGTTTAGCACGCTCTCGTGAACCTTCCACGTGGTCGAGGATCCATTTCACTTTGGTGCCGGAGAAATACGGGTCAACCACCAGACCGGTGGCGCTGCGCACGTACTCTTCCATACCGTCGCGCTTCAGCTGTTCGCAGATCTCGGATGTACGGCGGCACTGCCAGACGATAGCGTTGTAAATGGGCTTACCGGTTTCGCGTTCCCAGACAATCGTCGTTTCACGCTGGTTGGTAATCCCAATCGCGGCAATCTCGTCGGAACTGATATCGGCTTTCGCCAGCACTTCGACCAGCGTGGAGCTTTGTGACGCCCAAATCTCCATCGGGTCGTGTTCTACCCAGCCTGGACGAGGATAAATTTGCTCAAATTCGCGCTGTGACACGCTGACGATGTTCGCGTCATGATCCATTACGACAGCGCGGGAGCTGGTAGTGCCCTGGTCGAGCGCAACGATATATTTTTTTTCGGTCATGGTATGTGTCCCGTAGTCAGATTACAGCGAAGCTTTCTGTTGTGCGGTAGAAGTCGTTTCCTTCTCCTCTTCCACACAGGTGTCGCACGGTAAGTGGCGACCAATTAATTTGCGGTAGCTAAATGCACCCAGCGCAGCCCCGACAACCGGCGCAAACAGCGGTACCAGGAAGTAAGGAATATCTTTGCCACCGGTGAAGGCGACGTCGCCCCAGCCTGCGATAAATGCGAAGGCTTTTGGTCCGATATCACGTGCTGGGTTCATCGCGAACCCGGTCAGCGGGCCCATGGATGCACCAATCACCGCAATCAGCAAACCAATCAGCAGGGGTGCCAGCGGGCCGCGCGGAATGCCGTTTCCGTCGTCGGTCAGCGCCAGGATAACGCCCATCAGAATAGCGGTAATCACCATTTCAACTGCGAACGCCTGCACAAAATTGATATGCGGGTTAGGGTAGGTTGAGAAGATGCCTGCCAGATCCAGACTTTCGACACTGCCGCGTACCATATGATGCGTCTGTTCGAAGTCGATGAAAAGATTGTAATAAAGCCCGTAAACTAACGCCGCTGCGCAAAACGCGCCGGCAAACTGAGAAAGAATGAAAGGAACAACTTTGCGTCCGTCGAAGCACGCGAACAGCCACAGTGCGATTGTCACCGCCGGGTTAAGATGTGCACCAGAAACCCCTGCAGTCAGGTAGATGGCCATCGCCACGCCCAGACCCCAGATGATACTGATTTCCCACTGACCAAAACTGGCACCCGCCACTTTCAGTGCAGCGACACAGCCCACTCCGAAGAATATCAACAACCCGGTACCAAGGAACTCGGCAATGCACTGGCCTTTTAAGGTTGATGTCTGACTCATAATCGGAATCCTGAAGAAATTGATGTTTATTGTTAGCATGGCCGCCCGTGACAGCCACGATGCCCTGTAGACATAGTGTTAATTTATCGTTAACGAGCAAAAACGAGAAATATCGAAATCAAAATGTGTGGTCTGCGTCAATAAAATGAGCGTTTTCGCGCCATAAAGCACATTTTTGCATCAGTACAGGAATGTGAGCTGAATCATTTCATTAACGAATCAGTTAACAATTTAGGGGTATATGACGCGAACACACCAGGACCAGACCTAAAAGTGTTGCAAACCGCGATCTGCGCGGTGTGTCGCTGGACACAGAGCGCCGCGCTCCATACAATCGACGGTATATGTCGTGCGCGTTTATGTTAAAGCGTCGCCTTGCAATTCAGGAGAGGTAGCATCATGTCTTTAGAAGTGTTTGAGAAACTGGAATCGAAAGTACAGCAGGCGATTGACACCATCACCCTGCTGCAGATGGAAATTGAAGAGCTGAAAGAAAAGAACAACAGCCTGGCGCAGGAAGTTCAGAACGCTCAGCACGGCCGCGAAGAACTGGAGCGCGAAAACAACCAGCTGCGCGAACAGCAGAACGGCTGGCAGGATCGCCTGCAGGCGCTGCTGGGACGTATGGAAGAGGTCTAATTCCCATTGGGATGAACTGAACAGGCCGGGTAAGGCGAAGCCGCCACCCGGCTTTTTTTATGGTTTGATGTCAGTCGGCGATCACCATAAAAAAGGCCGCCAAAGGCGGCCTTAACGCTACTTGTCCTGCGTTGTCATAGCAAAAGCAACGAACACATTGGGTTCATCACTCTTTACAACGAGTACGCTGGCGACAATGAACGCGATACATAAATAGCGTTTCATTATGCGGTCCCTGCAGCTAACCGCTCCACCGTTCACCACCGGTGATAAGTCGGTGGACACAAGCCCTGGTATTAGCCTGCTTTACGGTAGTGAATACACCTTTCCCTGGACCGATGCCCATTTGCGAGATGGCGGAAAGGGACGCTTCATCATAATGAGCATCAACCGTGGAGTTAAGGTATTCATAGACGATTAGGATTTTATAAAGGTTCTGAGGGGTTGCCCAAGGTTTGGACGAGAGTATGATGAAACTCCCTGGTGTTAGTCTGCAAAACTTCCCAACGGACCGCGAATCCTGAGGGGACAAAAAAACCGCCACATTGCTGTTGGCGGTTTTTTTATGGTTCTCGCTGACTTTTTACTACTCGATATCCAGCGGGTCTTCGGAAAGGATAATGCCGGTATTATCGGCGTAGAGATGGTCCCCGGAGAAGAAGGTCACGCCGCCGAAATTGACGCGCACGTCGCTTTCGCCGATGCCGTCACCCGCCGCCCCTACCGGTATGGCCGCGATGGCCTGAATCCCGATATCCAGGTCTTCCAGATCGTCGACCTGACGTACGGAACCGTACACCACAAGGCCTTCCCACTCATTCTGGACGGCAATGCCGGCCAGTTCAGCATCAATTAATGCACGGCGCACGGAACCGCCGCCGTCGACCACAAGAACGCGGCCGCGGCCATTCTGTTCGAGCAGATCGTACAGCAACCCGTTGTCCTCGAAACATTTCACCGTGACGATTTGACCGCCAAACGACGACCTCCCACCAAAGTTGGAGAACAGCGGTTCAACGACGTTGACATCTTCCTGGTAGATGTCACAGAGCTCGGAGGTATCGTATTTCATAGGTTTAACGCTCAGTTGCTGCGAATGTGTTCAGTATATCGTGCGAAATGCGTTGTTGGCAAAATCATCAATTGTTAATTGATATTTGTCAGCTAACGCAGCGTCTGGCTTAAAACAATCCCGATGACGAACAACAGGTTAGTCAGCAACGCGCCTTTTACCGTGCGCTCCAGCATTGGCGGCATGGCGGACGGGCTGAGTTCACGCATCACAAAGCGGGCCTGCTTAATCAGCAGCGGCGCGGCAAGCACAAACAGCCAGCCCCACAGGCTCTGCAAGGAAATCAGGTTAAACAGCGCCAGGCAAACCAGCGCGCCAATGAGCAAACAGGCGTGATAGCGGCGCGCATTGACCGGCCCCAGACGAACCGCCAGGGTATTTTTGCCGTTCTCGCGATCGCTGTCGATGTCGCGCAGGTTGTTGATGTTGAGCACCGCCGTCGCCAGCAGACCGCAGGCGGTCGCGGGCAGGAACAGGGCAGGGATCACCGTATGCGCCTGCAGGTACCAGCTTCCCATCACGCTCAGCCAGCCGAAGAACACCAGTACGGAGATATCCCCGAGCCCAATATAACCGTAAGGACGCGTGCCGACGGTGTAGGTGATGGCCGCGATAATGGCCAGTAAACCCAGCACCAGGAAGCCAATGAAATCGCTGGTGGTCTTAGACGCCACCGTCACCAGCGCCAGGCCGGATACGCAGATCAGCGCTACGGTGATAATCAGCGCGCGTTTCATCTGCGCCTGGGTAATCACCCCTTTCTGCATTCCGCGCAGTGGACCTAGGCGGTCCGGCTTGTCGCTGCCCTTTACCGCGTCGCCGTAGTCGTTGGCGAGATTAGAGAGAATTTGCAGCAGGCCGGCGGTAATCAGTGCCAGCGCGGCGACCAGCGGATCAAAATAACCCTGCCACCAGGCAAGGGCGGTGCCGACGATAATCGCGGCAAAGGCCAGAGGAAGCGTTTTAGGGCGCAGACTTTCGAGCCACGCCTGAGTACGGCTGATGTCAGTCATAAGTATTTAGCCAATAAAAATGGGGGCATTAGCCCCCATTAAACGTGATGAGAATCCAGTAACCGCGATTATAGGATAAAACGGCTCAGATCTTCATCTGCCACTAACGCATCCAGATGTTTACTCACATATTCTGCGTCAATGGTAACGGTTTGACCGTTAAGGTCGCTCGCGTCATAAGAGATATCTTCAACCAGGCGTTCCAGCACGGTATGCAGGCGACGCGCACCGATGTTCTCGGTGGTTTCGTTGACCTGCCATGCGGCCTGGGCAATACGCTTGATACCGTCTTCAGTGAACTCGAGGTTCACGCCTTCGGTCGCCATCAGCGCTTTGTACTGTACGGTAGCAGAGGCGTTCGGCTCGGTCAGGATACGTTCGAAATCTTCGGTGGTCAGCGCCTGCAGCTCAACGCGAATTGGCAGACGCCCCTGCAGTTCGGGGATCAGATCCGACGGGCTGGCAACCTGGAACGCCCCTGAAGCGATAAACAGGATGTGGTCCGTTTTCACCATGCCGTGCTTGGTGGAGACGGTGCAGCCTTCAACCAGCGGCAGCAGGTCGCGCTGAACGCCTTCGCGGGATACGTCCGGACCGGAGCTGTTGCCGCCGCGCTTACAAATTTTGTCGATTTCGTCGATAAACACGATACCGTGCTGCTCAACCGCGTCGATAGCGTCCTGCTTCAGCTCTTCCGGGTTTACCAGCTTCGCCGCTTCTTCTTCAATCAGCAGCTTCATCGCGTCTTTGATTTTCAGCTTACGCGCTTTCTGCTTCTGGCCGCCCAGGTTCTGGAACATGGACTGCAGCTGGCTGGTCATCTCTTCCATGCCCGGAGGCGCCATGATTTCCACACCCATTGGCGCGGCAGCAAGATCGATCTCAATCTCTTTGTCGTCCAGCTGGCCTTCACGCAGTTTTTTGCGGAATGCCTGGCGCGCCGCGGATGGTTCCGCCTGCTGCTCTGCCTGGCCCCAGTTGTTTTTTGCCGGTGGAATCAGCACGTCGAGAATGCGCTCTTCGGCCATCTCTTCCGCGCGATAGCGGTTTTTCTCAATGGCCTGGACGCGCACCATCTTGATCGCCGAGTCGGTCAGATCGCGGATGATGGAGTCCACTTCTTTACCCACATAGCCCACTTCGGTGAACTTGGTGGCTTCAACTTTGATGAACGGCGCGTTAGCCAGCTTCGCCAGACGACGGGCGATTTCGGTTTTACCGACGCCGGTCGGGCCGATCATCAGAATGTTTTTCGGCGTCACTTCGTGGCGCAGCTCTTCATCAAGCTGCATACGACGCCAGCGGTTACGCAGGGCGATAGCCACGGAACGCTTGGCGTTATCCTGGCCGATAATGTGTTTGTTCAGTTCGCTGACAATTTCGCGTGGGGTCATTTCAGACATGGGAGATCCTTACGCTTTGGAGGTCAATTCTTCGATGGTGTGGTTGTGGTTGGTATAAATGCAGATATCACCTGCAATATCCAACGCCTTCACCGCGATATCACGCGCGTTCATGTCGGTATTTTCCAACAGCGCGCGGGCTGCAGCCTGGGCATAAGGGCCGCCAGAGCCGATGGCAATTAGATCATTTTCCGGCTGAATGACGTCACCGTTACCGGTGATGATCAGCGAGGCGGTTTCATCGGCCACGGCCAGCAGCGCTTCGAGCTTGCGCAGCATGCGGTCGGTACGCCAGTCTTTCGCCAGCTCAACGGCAGCTTTCACCAGATGACCCTGGTGCATTTCCAGTTTGCGTTCAAACAGTTCAAACAGCGTGAAGGCGTCCGCCGTGCCGCCTGCAAAACCGGCGATCACTTTGTCGTTGTAGAGGCGGCGCACTTTCTTCACGTTGCCTTTCATGACGGTATTACCCAGCGTGGCCTGGCCATCACCGGCGATTACCACATGGCCGTTACGGCGTACACTTACTATTGTTGTCACGAGCAGACCCCCTGGTTACAGAATCGGGAAACAGAAGCCCTGAGCCTGTGCTCAGGGCTGAATTAAATGATAGATGGGGGGGATTTCGGGGGTTTCAACCCCCGGAAGCGAGTCGAATGCAGTTTGTGTGGCCGGCGATTTTCAACCGAGAAATGGTGCCATCGGCATTTTCTTTGCCTTTGACCGGACCAATCACCACGCGATTCCAGCCGTTATTGGTGGTAATACGCGAATCAAACCCTTCAAAGGCCAGCTGAGCACGTACCGTTTCCGCCTGCTCTGCGCCTTTGAACGAACCGCACTGTACCATCCAGCGGCGCTCGTCTTTTTTCTCAGCCGTCTGCTTCGGCGCTTCGGTCTCTTTGGTCACCGGCGCGGCCTGCTGCGTTTTCGGCTGCTGCGCGGCGGTATGCGCTGGCGTCTGGAGCAGATCCTGATACGGCTGAGCCGCCTGTTTCTGCGGCTGCGTTTTCGGCTGCTGCTGGACAGGCTGAGACTGCGCCGTACGCGTCTGCTGCTGGTATGGCTGTTCCGTTACCCGCGGCTGTGCTTTCGGCTGCTGCACCGGCTGGGTTTGCGCCCACTGCTGCTGTTGCTGCTGCTGGATCTGCTGTTGCGCCTGACGTCGCTGCAGCGTTTGCTGGCGCTGTGCTGGCGTTTGCTCATTCCACGGCACTTCGTTCAGCTGCGTAGGCTGCTGGCGCATATCGGCCTGCATTTGTGCCAGCAGCTGGCGCTGTTCATCCGTCAGCTGATTCGCATTCTGCACTTCACCACCCGCAGAAGGTTCGGTTGGCGCACGCACCCCGGGCTGACGGCTTTCCAGCTCTTTGATATAGCGCCAGCGCTCTTCAGGCTTCGGAGGAAGGCCATTTCCGGCAACTTTACTGGCCTGAAGCGCCTCAGACTCTTCTTTTTTATGGTGCGTGATGAAGTACAGGCCACCAATAAAGGCGACGACTACAGCCGCAGCAATAGCGACCATTGCTGGCGAGACAGCAGGCAGGTTACGTTGCTTTTTCCTTGAGCTACTCTTTTTGCGTCGCGAAGGTGCCGGCTGGCCGCGACGTACATAATCTCGTTGTGCCACTATCGTTTCGCTGTATTTATTCGTTCGTCAGTCCGCCATGTTACTTAAGCGGCGGGGCTTTGACCAGATAAGGGTATCCGAAAGACGTTTACTTTAAGTCAATGCCTGGGTAGTGCCGCGGACAATCAGTTCACAGTCCAGCAACCGCGAGCCGCTGCTAACTGTTTGACCGTGAAGCTGATCCAGCAGAAGCAGCATCGCTTCGCGGCCGATTTGGTAGCGCGGCTGAGCGACCGTTGAGAGCGGCGGATCGCAAAATTCTGAAAGCGAAATATTGTCGAATCCGATGATCGATAAATCTTTCGGTATCCGCAGGCCGCGGCGTTTGGCGTAAGATAATGCGCCCAGCGCCATCACGTCGCTGTGACAAAATACGGCGGTTGGCGGTTCAGGCAGGTCCAGAAGTTTCTCCAGCGCTTGTCCACCCGCGGCGAAGGTAAAGTCACCGCGCGCAATGTAGTGCGGATCGACGGTGACGCCGGTACGGCGCAGCGCTTGAACGTAGCCCTGTAAGCGATAGTGACACAGCGGCATCTCTTCCGGCCCGGCAATACAGCCAATGCGCTTGTGCCCCAGTTCCTGGAGATAGTTTACGGCGTTGAACGCGGCGGTGAGGTTATCAATGTGGACCGTCGGCAGCTCCAGCTCCGGCGCAAACTCGTTCGCCATCACCATCGGCGGTAAATTACGCTGCTCTTCAATGCTGGCATCAAACGGCAGGCGAGAGCCAAGCAGCAGCATGCCGTCGATCTGCTTGGTGATAATGAGATCGATGAAGGTTTTTTCCTGCTGGTTCTGATGAGCGCAGTCGCCAATCAGCACCAGGTAACCCTGTTCCGCTGCCGTAACTTCAATACCGCGGATAATCTCGCTGAAGAAGGGGTCGCAGATATCCGGCACAATCACCAGAATGGTGCGCGACTCATTGCGTTTGACGTTACGCCCCATCGCCTGTGGGAAATAGCCCACTTCAAGCGCAGCCTGCTCTACCCGGTTACGGGTCGCCTGGGAGACTTTATCCGGGTTCATTAATGCGCGGGATACCGTTGCCGTAGAGACTTGTGCTTTCTGGGCAACGTCTTTCATGGTCGCCGGTGCAACCTCTTTCCTGGACTTCAACGTCTTCTCCTCGCCTGAACACCGAACTTCTGACATCACCATTTTTACAGATAGTTAATGGAATCGGTTACAGAATTTTCATAAAAAGTGTGAGGAGCGTTAAATTTTTCGATCCGTCTTCAGCCTTCGATGGGATCGACGTCCAGTACCCACTTCACTTTTCGCGCTTCCGGCAGCGTGTTGATGAGCGCCAGCGTGCCGCTGACGATATGCTGCAGGCGAACACGTGAGGGGTGCTGAAGTAAGATTTGCCAGCGGAAACGTCCGCCGCGCTTTGGCGCGAGCGCTGGCACCGGGCCCAGGATCCACAGCTGATTATCCACCAGCGGGCTGGCCTGCAGGAGGTTTCTCAGCTGCTGCAGGAAAAGCGGCGCCTGCTGGTTATTGTGATCTTCCGCGCGGATGATGACGTGGCTGGTCCACGGCGGCAGCTGCATGGTCTGGCGTTCGGCCAGCGCCTGCTCGGCAAAAGCGTCATAGCCTTTATGCAGCAGGGTTTGCAGCAGCGGATGCTCAGGGTGGTGCGTTTGCAACACCACTTCGCCCTGTTTACCGGCGCGACCGGCACGCCCTGCCACCTGGGTATAAAGCTGGGCGAAGCGCTCGGCTGAGCGGAAATCTGCCGAGAACAGCGCGCCGTCCACGTCCAGCAGGGCGACAAGCGTCACGTCCGGGAAGTGGTGGCCTTTCGCCAGCATCTGCGTACCAATCAGGATGCGCGCGCCACCGCGATGCACTTCCGCCAACTGCTGTTCCAGCGCGCCCTTGCGGCTGGTGGTATCCCGGTCGATACGCGAGATAGGCACGTCCGGGAAGAAGGGGCCAAGCGCCTGTTCCAGCTGTTCCGTCCCCAGACCGACCGGTACGATATGGGTTGAACCACACGACGGGCACTGGCGCGGCACCGGGCGCTGGCTGTCGCAGTGGTGGCAGCGCAAATGCCGCTGGGCCTGGTGGAAGGTATAGTAGTGGTCGCAGCGCGGGCACTCGGCAATCCAGCCGCAGTCGTGGCACAGCAGGGCGGGGGCGAATCCGCGGCGGTTCAGAAACAGAATGACCTGGTTCCCCGCCTGCAGGTGCTGGCGCATGCGGGTAATCAATGCCGGCGCTAGCCCGGCCTGAACCTGCTGACCTTTCAGATCAAGCACATGCTGAATGGCCGGGCGGGCATTCCCCGCCCGACGCGTCAGGCGCAGCATATGGTATTTACGCTGGCGCACGTTGTGCAGCGTTTCGAGCGCAGGCGTGGCGGAGCCGAGAATAATAGGAATCTGCTCACTGTGCGCGCGATAAACCGCCAGGTCGCGGGCGTGATAGCGCCAGCCTTCCTGCTGTTTATAGGAGCTGTCGTGCTCTTCGTCGATCACGATAACGCCAAGATTTTTAAACGGCGTAAACAGCGACGAGCGGGTGCCGATCACAATCGCCGCTTCGCCGTTTTTCGCTTTCAGCCAGGCGCTGAGGCGTTCGCTGTCGTTCAGACCGGAGTGCAGCACCTCAACCGGCGCGTTAAAGCGCTCGCGGAATCGGGCGATGGTTTGCGGCGTCAGGCCAATTTCCGGCACCATCACCAGCGCCTGTTTGCCCTGAGCCAGCACGTTTTCCAGCACGCTCAGGTAGACTTCGGTCTTGCCGGAACCGGTGACCCCCGCCAGCAGCCAGGCAGAGAAATGATCGGAGGCGCTATGAATCGCGCCCACGGCGGTGGCCTGCTCGGTATTCAGACGCAGGCGATCCCCTGAAACAGAGAAACTCTCCCGCCAGTCGTAAAGAGCGGGGGCTTCGCTAGCCAGTTCGCTCAGCCCTTTCTTTCTTAAGGCCTGTAGCGCCGTTTCGCTGACCTCAAGCTCGTCGACCTGATGTCGCCAGATTTTTCCCTGACGCAGCGCCGCCAGCGCCTGCTGCTGTTTCTGCGATCGCTTCAGGCTGTTGATGTCCACCGCCTGGCCCTGCTCGGTGGCAAACCAGTACCACATCGGCGCATGGCTGGCGCTTTTGCCCTGGCGCAGCATGATGGGCAGGGCGTGGAACAGCACGTCGCCAATCGGGTGATGATAATAATCCGCCGCCCACAGCAGCAGTCGCCAGGTGCTGGTAGAGTAAACGGGCTCGCTGTCCAGCACCTCAACGACCGACCTCAGCTCGTTAAGCGGTAATTCGCTTTTATCGCTGACGGAGACGACGATCCCCACGCGCTGCTGTTTGCCAAACGGCACGGTCACGCGGCAGCCCGCTTTGGCGCTCATGCTGTCGGGCAGCAGGTAGTCAAAGGTGCGGGGAAGCGGAACGGGCAGGGCAACGTGAGCGACGGGCATCGAATCTTCCTGACTTGAAAAGTGGCGCGTTAGTATACACATTAGTAAAAGCGGCGTGCGGATCAGTTTGCATACGTTGGTCAAATTCTGTATGATTCGCCGCCTTTGGTGTACTTTACGCCAAAGAACTTACAATCAACATCGCGTGGTGTCTGGCGTTAGGGCTGGAAGAGCGACGCGGCCTTAACTGAGGTTCTCCCATGAAAAAAGATATTCACCCGAAATACGAAATGATTACTGCAAACTGTTCTTGCGGTAACTCTATCCAGATCCGCTCTACCGTGGGTCACGATCTGAACCTGGACGTGTGCGGCAAATGCCACCCGTTCTACACTGGTAAGCAGCGTGACGTTGCAACCGGTGGCCGTGTTGACCGCTTCAACAAGCGTTTCAGCATCCCGGGCGCTAAATAAGTTTCCCGAAAAAAAGGCACCGCAAGGTGCCTTTTTTGTATCCGCTTCTCAGTATTCCCACGTATCCGGGTCAATACCCAGTTCACGCATGATCACCTTCGCCTCTTCCGGGATTTCATCACTGCGCTCTTTGCGCAGATCTTCATCGTTCGGCAACGGTTGACCGGTAAACGCATGCAGAAACGCTTCGCACAGCAGTTCGCTGTTGGTCGCGTGGCGCAGGTTATTCACCTGACGACGCGTACGTTCATCGGTGAGGATCTTCAACACCTTCAGAGGAATGGAAACCGTAATTTTCTTTACTTGCTCACTCTTCTTACCGTGCTCAGCGTATGGGCTGATATATTCGCCGCTCCATTCAGCCATGAGATACCTTTAATCCTCTCAGTCATTTATTTAAAGGTGCAAAACCTGTAACCACCCGTTTTGAACCGCAATCTTGTTTAGTTTACCGTAGAGACGATACCGTGGCACGGATATTGCCGCTGCAGCGTGCACTAAAGCATATAATTTTAACGGCTATTTGCGCATTGCTCAATCTATACGCAAAGAAGTTTAGATGTCCAGATGTATTGACGTCCATACTTTCAATGTTTACTCTGGTGCCTGACTTTTCACCTCATTCGCCAGGAAGCCCTCACCATGACGCGTAAACAGGCCACTATTGCAGTGCGTAGCGGATTAAATGATGACGAGCAGTACGGCTGCGTTGTCCCGCCGATTCATCTTTCCAGTACCTATAATTTCACCGGATTTAATGAACCCCGCGCGCATGATTATTCGCGTCGTGGCAACCCTACGCGTGACGTGACCCAGCGCGCGCTGGCCGAGCTGGAAGGTGGCGCAGGTGCAGTATTAACCAATACGGGGATGTCCGCCATTCACCTGGTGACCACGGTGTTCCTGAAACCCGGCGATCTGCTGGTTGCGCCGCACGACTGCTACGGCGGCAGCTATCGCCTGTTTGACAGCCTGGCGAAACGCGGCTGCTATCGCGTCCTGTTTGTCGATCAAAACGACGAACAGGCGCTGAAACAGGCCCTGGCAGAGAAACCGAAGCTGGTTCTGGTGGAAAGTCCAAGCAATCCATTGTTGCGCGTTGTCGATATTGCGAAAATTTGTCAGCTCGCAAGGGATGCGGGAGCGATAAGTGTAGTGGATAATACGTTCCTCAGTCCGGCCCTTCAGAACCCACTCGCACTGGGTGCCGATCTGGTATTGCATTCATGCACTAAATATCTGAACGGCCATTCTGATGTGGTGGCGGGCGTGGTGATTGCCAAAGATCCCGACGTTGTCACCGAACTGGCATGGTGGGCCAATAATATTGGCGTCACCGCGGGGGCCTTCGACAGCTATCTGCTGTTGCGCGGCATCCGCACGCTGTCGCCGCGCATGGAGGTGGCGCAGCGCAATGCCCAGGCGATTGTCGATTTCCTGAAAACCCAGCCGCTGGTGAAAAAGCTTTATCACCCGTCGCTGCCGGAAAATCAGGGGCACGAGATTGCCGCGCGTCAGCAGAAAGGGTTTGGCGCGATGTTAAGTTTTGAACTGGACGGTGACGAGCAAACGCTGCGTCGCTTCCTGAGCGGGCTGTCATTGTTTACGCTGGCGGAATCCTTAGGTGGGGTTGAAAGCTTGATCTCCCACGCCGCGACCATGACGCACGCAGGTATGGCACCGGAAGCTCGTGCCGCCGCCGGAATTTCTGAGACGCTGCTGCGTATCTCAACCGGCATTGAAGATTCTGAAGATTTAATTGCCGATCTGGAAAATGCCTTCCGGATCGCAGCCAAGGGGTAATCATGAGTGTGATAGCGCAGGCAGGGGCGAAGGGTCGTCAACTGCACAAGTTTGGTGGTAGTAGTCTTGCTGATGTGAAATGTTACCTGCGCGTTGCAGGGATCATGACGGAATATTCACAGCCGGGTGACATGATGGTTGTCTCGGCGGCGGGCAGCACCACCAACCAGTTGATTAGCTGGCTGAAACTGAGCCAGACCGATCGCCTTTCTGCGCATCAGGTGCAACAGTCCTTACGCCGTTACCAGAGCGAGCTGATTGCCGGCCTGCTGCCTGCGGACGTGGCGGACGGGCTGATCAGCGCCTTTACGCATGACCTTGAGCGTCTGGCTGCCCTGCTGGACAGCGGAATAACCGACGCGGTGTATGCCGAAGTGGTGGGCCACGGTGAAGTGTGGTCCGCGCGCTTGATGGCCGCCGTGCTGCAACACCTGGGCGTGGAAGCGGCCTGGCTCGACGCGCGTGATTTCCTGCGCGCCGAACGCGCCGCGCAGCCGCAGGTAGATGAAGGGTTGTCCTACCCGCTGCTGCAACAGCTGCTCGTGCAGCACCCGGGCAAACGTATTGTCGTCACCGGCTTTATCAGCCGCAGCAACGCGGGCGAAACCGTGCTGCTGGGCCGTAACGGTTCGGACTACTCGGCAACGCAGATTGGTGCCCTGGCGGGCGTGTCCCGCGTCACCATCTGGAGCGACGTGGCCGGTGTGTACAGCGCGGACCCGCGTAAAGTAAAAGATGCCTGCCTGCTGCCGCTGCTGCGTCTCGACGAAGCCAGCGAGCTGGCGCGTCTGGCCGCGCCGGTACTGCACGCGCGCACGCTGCAGCCGGTTTCCGGCAGCGATATCGACCTCCAGCTGCGCTGCAGTTACACCCCGGATCAAGGCTCTACGCGTATTGAACGCGTGCTGGCGTCCGGTACCGGGGCGCGTATTGTCACCAGCCACGACGACATCTGCCTGATTGAGTTCCAGGTGCCTGCGGGCCAGGACTTCAAGCTGGCGCATAAAGATATCGACACGATCCTGAAACGGGCCCAGGTGCGTCCGCTGGCCGTTGGCGTGCATAACGATCGCCAGCTGCTGCAGTTCTGCTATACCGCGGAAGTGGCGGACAGCGCGCTGAAAATTCTGGATGAAGCGGGCTTGCCGGGCGAGCTTCGCCTGCGTCAGGGGCTGGCGCTGGTGGCGATGGTGGGCGCGGGCGTCACCCGTAACCCGCTGCATTGCCACCGCTTCTGGCAGCAGCTGAAAGGCCAGCCGGTGGAGTTCACCTGGCAGTCGGAAGAGGGCATCAGCCTGGTCGCCGTCCTGCGTAAAGGGCCAACCGAGAGCCTGATTCAGGGTCTGCACACCTCCCTCTTCCGCGCGGAAAAACGTATCGGCCTGGTGCTGTTCGGGAAAGGCAACATCGGTTCCCGCTGGCTGGAGCTGTTTGCCCGCGAACAGGTGACGCTCTCGGCGCGTACCGGATTTGAATTCATTCTTGCGGGCGTGGTGGACAGCCGCCGCAGCCTGCTGAACTACGAAGGGCTGGACGCCAGCCGCGCGCTTGCGTTCTTTAATGATGAAGCCGTAGAGCAGGATGAAGAGTCGCTGTTCCTGTGGATGCGCGCACACCCGTATGACGATCTGGTGGTGCTGGACGTTACCGCCAGCGAACAGCTTGCGGATCAGTATCTGGATTTCGCCAGCCACGGTTTCCACGTTATCAGTGCGAACAAGCTGGCAGGGGCGAGCAGCACTGATAAATACCGCCAGATCCACGACGCGTTTGAAAAAACGGGGCGCCACTGGCTTTATAACGCCACCGTTGGGGCTGGCCTGCCGGTTAACCACACCGTGCGTGACCTGATTGAAAGCGGCGACAGCATTCTGGCGCTGAGCGGTATCTTCTCCGGCACGCTCTCCTGGCTGTTCCTGCAGTTTGACGGCACCGTACCGTTCACCGACCTGGTGGATCAGGCGTGGCAGCAGGGCTTAACCGAGCCCGATCCGCGCGTTGACCTTTCCGGCAAAGACGTGATGCGTAAGCTGGTGATCCTGGCGCGTGAAGCCGGTTATGACATCGAACCGGATTCCGTACGCGTCGAATCGCTGGTGCCTGCCGGCTGTGAAGAAGGTTCTGTGGATCATTTCTTTGAAAATGGTGAAGAGCTTAACGAGCAGATGGTACAGCGTCTGGAAGCGGCGAACGAGATGGGGCTGGTACTGCGCTATGTGGCGCGTTTCGAGGCCAACGGAAAAGCGCGAGTCGGCGTCGAGGCGGTGCGTCCTGAACATCCGCTGGCGGCGCTGCTGCCGTGCGATAACGTCTTCGCCATCGAAAGCCGCTGGTATCGCGATAACCCGCTGGTGATCCGCGGCCCTGGCGCGGGTCGCGATGTCACCGCTGGAGCCATTCAGTCCGACATCAACCGTCTGGCTAAGCTGCTGTAAAGCCTGAATTTCCCTCTCCCTGTGGGAGAGGGTTAGGGTGAGGGCATCAGACCGCACTCACCCTCATCCTGAATTTCCCTCATATTCCCTGAGCAAACCTCACCGTTATTGTTGATTATTTATGTTGACGTCCCTCCGCTTTTCCGTCATTTTTACATCTGGACGTCTAAACGTATAGAAGTTCACAACACAACAAATAACGACATGCGATTGATAGAGGTAAGGTATGAGCTTTTTTCACGCCAACCAGCGGGAAGCACTGAATCAGAGCCTGGCCGAAGTAAACGGCCAGATTAACGTCTCTTTTGAATTTTTCCCGCCGCGCACCAGTGAAATGGAGCAAACCCTGTGGAGCTCTATCGATCGTCTCAGCAGCCTGAAGCCGAAGTTCGTCTCCGTGACTTACGGTGCTAACTCCGGCGAGCGTGACCGTACGCACAGCATCATTAAAGGCATCAAAGATCGTACCGGTCTGGAAGCGGCGCCGCACCTCACCTGTATCGACGCCACCCGCGACGAGTTACGGGCCATCGCCCAGGATTACTGGAATAACGGCATTCGTCATATCGTCGCGCTGCGCGGTGACCTGCCGCCGGGCAGCGGTAAGCCGGACATGTATGCCGCCGATCTGGTCGCGCTGCTGAAAGAGGTGGCTGACTTTGATATCTCCGTTGCCGCTTATCCTGAGGTGCATCCGGAAGCGAAAAGCGCCCAGGCCGATCTGCTGAACCTCAGGCGTAAAGTGGACGCCGGCGCGAACCGCGCCATTACCCAGTTCTTCTTTGATGTGGAAAGCTACCTGCGTTTCCGTGACCGCTGCGTCTCCGCGGGCATCGACGTTGAAATTATCCCGGGTATTCTGCCGGTCTCTAACTTCAAACAGGCGAAGAAGTTCGCCGATATGACCAATGTCCGCATTCCGCTGTGGATGTCCAAAATGTACGAAGGGCTGGACGATGACCCGGAAACCCGCAAGCTGGTGGGGGCCAATATCGCGATGGACATGGTGAAAATTTTAAGCCGTGAAGGGGTGAAAGATTTCCACTTCTATACGCTGAACCGCGCGGAGATGAGCTACGCCATTTGCCATACGCTGGGTGTTCGTCCGGCATAATAAGCACAAAGCCCTCGTATTATGAGGGCTTTTTAGTTACGCGAATAGTTAAAAGGTATGAGCTATCGAATCTGTGGATTAATTCAACTATAACTTATTGCTAGTGGTGTATATCGTAACGGTAACACTGTAAAAGGGAGCATAGCGATGAGCACGTCAGACGAGACCAATAAAGCGGCATCGGTCGGCAAATGCCCGTTCCACCAGGGCGGCGTCGATCACAGCGCGGGGGCAGGTACAGGCAGCCGCGACTGGTGGCCAAAACAACTCCGCATCGATCTTCTTAACCAACATTCCAATCGTTCGAACCCGCTGGGTGAAGACTTCGACTACCGCAAAGAATTCAGCAAACTTGATTACTCCGCCCTTAAAGGCGACCTCAAAGCCCTTTTAACCGACTCTCAACCGTGGTGGCCTGCCGACTGGGGCAGCTATGCGGGCCTGTTTATCCGTATGGCCTGGCACGGCGCGGGTACCTATCGCTCCGTTGACGGGCGCGGCGGCGCAGGCCGCGGTCAACAGCGCTTTGCGCCGCTGAACTCCTGGCCGGATAACGTGAGCCTGGATAAGGCGCGCCGTCTGCTGTGGCCAATCAAGCAAAAATACGGACAAAAAATTTCCTGGGCCGACCTGTTTATCCTCGCGGGTAACGTGGCGCTGGAGAACTCCGGCTTCCGTACGTTTGGTTTCGGTGCCGGGCGTGAAGACGTCTGGGAACCAGACCTGGACGTGAACTGGGGTGATGAAAAAGCCTGGCTAACCCACCGTGACCCGGAGGCGCTGGCGAAGCGACCGCTGGCCGCCACCGAAATGGGCCTGATTTATGTGAACCCGGAAGGGCCAAACGCCAGCGGTGAACCTCTGTCTGCTGCGGCGGCCATTCGTGCCACCTTCGGCAACATGGGGATGAACGACGAAGAGACCGTTGCGCTGATCGCAGGCGGCCACACCCTCGGCAAAACCCACGGCGCGGGTGAAGCCACGCACGTCGGCACCGACCCGGAAGCCTCGCCGATTGAAGCGCAGGGCCTGGGCTGGGCCAGCACGCACGGCACGGGAATTGGCGCAGATGCCATTACCTCCGGTCTGGAAGTCATCTGGTCGCAAACCCCGACCCAGTGGAGCAACTACTTCTTCGAAAACCTGTTCAAATACGAATGGGTGCAGACCCGCAGCCCGGCGGGGGCGATTCAGTTTGAAGCCGTGGATGCGCCGGAAATCATGCCCGATCCGTTCGACCCGTCGAAAAAACGCAAACCTACCATGCTGGTCACCGACCTGACGCTGCGTTTTGATCCGGAATTCGAGAAAATTTCCCGCCGCTTCCTGAACGATCCGCAGGCCTTCAACGAAGCCTTCGCGCGCGCGTGGTACAAGCTGACCCACCGCGATATGGGGCCAAAATCGCGTTACCTTGGCCCGGAAGTGCCGAAAGAAGATCTGATCTGGCAGGACCCGCTGCCGCAGGCGGTGTTCAATCCGTCGAAAGAAGACATTGAAAGCCTGAAGGCGGAAATCGCTGCCTCTGGCCTCTCCGTGAGCGAACTGGTTTCCGTTGCCTGGGCGTCAGCGTCGACCTTCCGCGGCGGCGACAAGCGCGGCGGCGCCAACGGCGCGCGTCTGGCGCTGGCTCCTCAGCGCGACTGGGATGTGAACGCCGCAGCGGTTCGCGCGTTGCCGGCTCTGGAAGCTATCCAGCGCACCACCAACAAAGCCTCTCTGGCCGATATCATCGTGCTGGCGGGCGTCGTGGGCGTTGAGCAGGCGGCGAAAGCGGCAGGCGTTTACGTCAACGTTCCGTTTACGCCAGGGCGCGTGGATGCGCGTCAGGATCAGACGGATATCGAGATGTTTAACCTGCTCGAACCGATTGCCGACGGCTTCCGCAACTACCGTGCGCAGGTGGATGTGTCCACCACTGAGTCACTGCTGATCGACAAAGCCCAGCAGCTGACGCTGACTGCGCCTGAGCTGACGGTGCTGATCGGTGGCCTGCGCGTGCTGGGTGCAAACTTTGATGGCAGCAAGAATGGCGTGTTTACCGACCGCGAGGGCGTGCTGAGCAACGATTTCTTCGTGAATCTGCTGGACATGAACACCCAGTGGAAGGCAACCGACGAATCTAATGAACTGTTTGCCGGAAGCGATCGCGCCAGCGGTGAAGTGAAATACACCGCCACCCGCGCCGATCTGGTCTTCGGTTCTAACGCCGTCCTGCGCGCGCTGGCAGAGGTTTATGCCAGCAGCGATGCCAGCGAGAAGTTCGTCCGCGACTTCGTTGCCGCATGGGCGAAGGTGATGGATCTGGACCGGTTTGACCTGCAGTAACCGTTGTGCCGGGGGGCGCTAAGGCTTACCCGGCCTAGGGCAAAAAAATCCCCGCTGATGCGGGGATTTTTATTCACGCTATTTACTCCCACTCCTGCAGGAACCGCTGCCCATACTGGTCGGCCACCAGCAGCGCCGCATATACCTGATCCGGCGTTACGCCGCCGGGCATGTTGTGGATAGTTTCCCCTTCGGCACAGGAGGCTTCCGCGATCAAACGCATTTTGGCCGGAATATCCTCTTTGATATTTAGCTGTGCCAGCGTGATCGGCAGCCCAACGCTGTGACAAAGCGCGGCGACGGTCTCTATTTCTTCTACCGGCGCGTTTTCCAGCACCAGCTGCGTGAGCGTGCCAAACGCCACTTTTTCACCGTGATAGAAGTGGTGCGCGTCCGGTACCGCCGTCATTCCGTTATGAATAGCGTGTGCCGCCGCCAGCCCGCCGCTTTCAAAGCCTACGCCGCTGAGATAGGTGTTGGCTTCGATAATGCGTTCCAGCGCCGGTGTAACCACATGCTGTTCCGCGGCCAGCATGGCTTTTTCACCCTCTTCAACCAGCGTGTTGTAGCACAGCTCGGCCAGCGCGAGTGCAGCCTGCGTACATTTGCCGCCCGCCATGGTGGTTGCGCCGCTGCGCGAGCAGGCGCGTGCTTCAAACCAGGTTGCCAGCGCATCGCCAATCCCGGCGGCCAGCAGGCGTGCCGGCGCGCCCGCGACCACTTTGGTATCGACGATTACCATGTTCGGGTTTTGCGGCAGCATCAGGTAGCGATCGAACTCACCGCTATCGGTGTAAATGACCGAAAGGGCGCTGCACGGCGCATCGGTGGAGGCGATTGTCGGGGCAATAGCGACCGGCACGTCCATAAAATGGGCCAGCGCTTTGGCGGTATCGAGCGTTTTACCACCGCCGATACCCAGCACCGCCAGGCAGTCGGCGCTGTCTGCCAGCTTTTTCAGCCGATCGATTTCATTTTGTGAACATTCGCCGCCAAACGGCGCGATTTCGGCGTGCAGTTCGGCTTTTTTAAAACTCTGACGCAGGGTCTCTTCGGCAAAACCCAGCACAAATTTATCGCCGACGACCAGCCAGCGATTGGCCAGGGGTTTCAGATAGTCGCCGAGACGGGTAAGCACATCAGCGCCCTGGATATATTTTCCCGGCGATTGAATGATACGGTCCATAACAGTTCTCCCTTAGAGGTTGAGGTTACCAAACGCGTTTTTCCAGTCCTGCTCGAACTTCTCTATGGCTGACTCTACCGCTGGCGTGCCGAGCATTTGTTGCGCTACGTCTAAGGGAAGCGTGATTGCCTCGCATCCCGCCAGCAGGCAGTCCAGCGCCTGCCGCGGCGTTTTGAAGCTGGCGGCCAACACTTTGCTTTCCGGCGCGTGCAGTTCCAGCAGGGATTGCAGCTCCTGGACCATGCGAATGCCGTCACCGCCCTGCGCGTCAACGCGGTTTACGTACGGCGCCACATATTTCGCGCCTGCCAGCGCGGCGAGCAGGCCCTGTGCCGCGCTGTAAACGGCGGTCCCCAGCGTGGTAACCCCCTCTTTTTTCAATGCCTTAATCGCGATGAGCCCCTGAGCCGTCACCGGGATTTTCACCACGATGCCCGGGACGGCGTTACTCAGACGTTTGGCCTCCGCCACCATCCCTTCGGCATCGCGGCTCATGGTTTGAGCAAACAGCGTGCCTTCCGGCCCGATGGCTTTTTGCAGACGCGGCAGCACGTCCCAGATGGATTCACGGCTGGCGGCAACGATGCTCGGATTGGTAGTGACGCCCGCAATGGGGAAGACCCGCGCCAGGCGTTCAACTTCCGCCACGTTGGCGGTATCCAGGTACAGTTCCATTATTTTTCCTTAAGTCAGAAAGGTTGAACAAAGGATAAGGCGCGGGCGAGCAGGGCGGATACAGGCCAATTTTGCCAAATACTGGACAAATGTAATGTCCTTAGCGAAGTGCGAGAGCGATCACAATGCTATTTTTTGACGGTCAGCTCGCTGTGATACTGGCGACGATATTCGGAAGGAGAGCGTTCGGTGTGCTTGCGAAAGAGACGGCAGAAGTAATTGCTGTCTGTAAACCCACAGCGTGCGGCGATATCTTTGATTTTAAGATCGTAGCCTTTGAGCAGCTGGCGCGCGTGTTCGAGTCGCGTTTGGGTCAGGTATTCGTTGAACCCCACGTTGCCAATCTTCTGAAAGAGGTGGGAAAGGTAGTTCGGCGAGACGTAGAACGCCTGCGCGACGGATTCACGGGTTAACGCCGAAGCGTGATGTTCTTCGATGAAGCGGCGAATGGCCTCAAACAGGGCGCGGCTGCGGCTGGCGGTGTGGATATCGCTGCCAAGCAGATCCCGGCAGTGGCTGAGCAAGCTTAATACCACCAGTATCGCGGTCTCTTGCTCATCCGGCTGCATCTGTAATTCGGTTAGCGTCTGCAGAAGAAAAGCACCCGTTCGCGGACCGCGGCGGGCAACCTGGAGCTGCTGCACAAGCGTATTGTCATGCTGTAACTCGATAGTCAGCAGCTGCTTACCGAAATGTATGCTCAGGGCGTTAGACGATGGATGCGTTAAGTGTCCAAAGGATGAAAATATCGCCTCACAGGGGGCATCAAGGGTAATGACGAGGCAGGGAGATGTTCGGGAATGCTGTTCAGACAGCGCTGAGAAATGAATCTGGCCCAGCGGTAGCGTGCGGTTTACCAGGTCTGCCAGGATTCGGGTGACATCGGAATGCATGAGAAGACTACCGAAATGTGCCGGGTGGCGCTAACGCTTACCCGGCCTACCAGTCACAGGTCCGGGCAAGCGCGGCGCCGCCGGGCATAGAGTATTAGCCGGTGTTACGCATACCCGCAGCAACGCCCGCAATCGTCACCATCAGCGCCTGTTCAACGCGCGGATCCGGCTCTTTACCTTCTTCTTCCGCCAGACGCGAACGGTGCAGCAGCTCTGCCTGCAGGACGTTCAGCGGGTCGGTGTAGATGTTACGCAGCTGAATAGACTCGGCAATCCACGGCAGGTCCGCCATCAGATGTGAGTCGTTGGCGATGTCCAGTACCACTTTGATGTCGCCTTCCAGCAGTTCGCGCAGCTCTTTACCCAGCGCCCACAGCTCTGGTTTCACCAGACGCTGGTCGTAGTATTCCGCCAGCCACAGGTCAGCTTTCGAGAAGACCATCTCCAGCATGCCCAGACGGGTAGAGAAGAACGGCCAGTCGCGGCACATGGTTTCCAGTTCGTTCTGTTTACCGTCTTCCACCACTTTTTGCAGCGCGGCACCGGCACCCAGCCAGGCGGGCAGCATCAGGCGGTTCTGCGTCCAGGCGAAGATCCACGGGATCGCGCGCAGAGACTCTACGCCACCGGTCGGGCGACGCTTCGCAGGACGTGAGCCCAGCGGCAGTTTACCCAGCTCCTGCTCAGGCGTGGCCGAGCGGAAGTAAGGAACGAAATCTTTGTTTTCACGCACGTAGCCGCGGTACAGATCGCAGGAGATATCAGACAGCTCGTCCATGATATGGCACCAGGATGCTTTCGGCTCCGGCGGCGGCAGCAGGTTTGCTTCCAGGATCGCGCTGGTGTAGAGCGACAGGCTGCTGATGGTCACTTCCGGCAGACCGTACTTGAAGCGGATCATCTCGCCCTGCTCGGTGACGCGCAGGCCGCCTTTCAGGCTTCCCGGCGGCTGTGAAAGCAGCGCTGCGTGTGCAGGCGCGCCGCCACGGCCAATCGAGCCACCGCGTCCGTGGAACAGGGTCAGCTCAATACCGGCTTTCTCGCAGGTTTTGATCAGTGCGTCCTGCGCCTGATACTGCGCCCAGGATGCCGCCATCACGCCCGCATCTTTCGCGGAGTCAGAATAGCCAATCATCACCATCTGTTTGCCCTGAATAAAGCCGCGGTACCAGTCGATATTCAGCAGCTGGGTCATGACGTCGTTGGCGTTGTTCAGGTCGTCGAGGGTCTCAAACAGCGGGGCGACCGGCAGGGCGTAGTCGATTCCCGCTTCTTTCAGCAGAAGGTGAACGCCCAGCACGTCGGACGGGGTCTTCGCCATGGAGATCACATAGGCGGCCACCGATCCTTTCGGTGCGTCCACGATCGCTTTACAGGTGTTGAGCACTTCGCGGGTTTCGTTGCTTGGCTCCCAGTTGCGCGGCAGCAGAGGGCGCTTCGAGTTCAGCTCGCGGATCAGGAAGGCCTGTTTGTCGGCTTCGGACCAGCTTTCATAGTCGCCGATGCCGAGATAGCGGGTCAGTTCGCCCAGCGCTTCGGTATGACGGGTACTTTCCTGACGTACGTCGATACGCACCAGCGGCACGCCGAAACACTTCACGCGGCGCAGGGTGTCGAGCAGTTCGCCGTTAGCGATGATGCCCATCCCGCAGGCCTGCAGTGATTTATAACAGGCATACAGCGGCTCCCAGAGCTGTTCGTTCTGGCTGAGCAGACCTTCTGGTTTTGGCAGGCGCTGACCTTTCAGACGCGCTTCCAGCCAGGCCTGAGTGGCCATCAGCTGACCACGCAGTTTCTTCATCAGGAAACGGTACGGCTCGCTGGCGCCTTCTTCTCCGGCCAGCGCGCGCAGTTCCGGCGTCGCTTCAACCATCGACAGCTCGGAGATCAGCACCTGAATGTCTTTCAGGAACAGGTCGGTCGCTTTCCAGCGGCTCAGCAGCAGGACGTGACGGGTAATTTCCGCGGTCACGTTCGGGTTGCCGTCGCGGTCGCCGCCCATCCAGGAGGTGAAGCGGACCGGAACGAAGTCGACCGGCAGGCGGTAGCCGAGGTTCTCTTCCAGCTGTTCGTTCAGCTCGCGCAGATAGTTAGGCACCCCTTCCCACAGGCTGTTTTCCACCACCGCAAAGCCCCATTTGGCTTCGTCGACCGGGCTTGGACGATGCTTACGAATTTCATCGGTGTGCCAGGACTGGGCAATCAGCTGGCGCAAACGGCGCATCAGCTGGTTGCGTTCGTAGTCGGCAATATCTTTATTATCCAACTGCTTCAGACAGTTGTTCACTTCCACCATTTTGTGGATCAGGGTGCGACGGGTAATTTCAGTGGGGTGTGCGGTCAGCACCAGCTCCAGCGAAAGCGATTCCACCGCTTTTTTGATGGTGGCTTCGTTGAGGTCTGGCTGGTCTTTCAGTTTACGCAGGGTGCGGGCAATGACTTCCGGGTTGCTTGCCGCTTCGCCGTTTGGCGAAATGCTGTGGTATTGCTCAGCGGTGTTAGCCAGGTTCAGGAACTGGCTGAATGCGCGTGCAACGGGCAGCAGCTCATCGTTAGAGAGGTTCTGCAAGGTGGTGAGCAGCTCCTGACGACTGGCCTCGTTACCGGCACGGGAAGATTTAGACAGCTTGCGGATGGTTTCAACGCGGTCGAGGATGTTCTCCCCCAACGCGTCTTTGATGGTATCTCCAAGCACTTTGCCGAGCATACTGACATTACTACGCAACGCGGAATATTGTTCGTTCATAAAAACCCAGTCACCCCATCATTTTTGTTTATGCCCAGGCGAAAATCATCTGGACATTATTTTGTCATCTCCCTTTATAAAGCCACGTAAAACCCCCGTCGTCAATTGCTGCGAAAACGGTTCAGCAAACGAATAAATGCGGGCAATTTACGAAATTTAATTCGCATTGCGTCAGATAAGAGATGCTTATGGGAATGTGACGGAGATCATGCGATTTGTTGGCCTCACCCTGACCCTCTCCCACTGGGAGAGGGGACTCTTCGGTGCGGTTTTAATGCCAGCAGAAGTGATGCACAACCTGGGTAATCAGTTCGCGTGTTGGCTTGATGAAGCGGGTTTCCAGATATTCATCCGGCTGGTGGGCCTGGTTGATGGAGCCGGGGCCCAGGACCAGCGTAGGGCAAAGCGTCTGAATAAACGGCGCTTCGGTGCAGTAGTTCACCACATCGGTTTTCTCACCGAGCAGCTTTTCCACCACCTCAACCAGCTGATGATCCGGCGGGCATTCGTAACCCGGGATCGGCGGATGCAGTTCGGAGACCGTCAGGCGGCCCGGCCAGCGCTCGCTCACCGGAGCCAGCGCTTCATTCAGCAGGCCGTCGAGATCGCTCAGCGTCATGCCCGGCAGCGGGCGGATGTCCATATGCAGTTCGCAGCAGGCGCAGATACGGTTGGAGGCATCACCGCCGTGCAGGCTGCCGAGGTTCAGCGTCGGATACGGCACGGTGAACGCGTCGTAGTGGTAGCGCTCTTTCAGATCGTCGCGCAGGGTCATGATGCGGCCGATGGCGTCATGCATCAGCTCGATGGCGTTCACGCCGCGCGCCGGGTCGCTGGAGTGGCCGGACTGACCCAGCACGCGCACGGCCGTAGAGATATGGCCTTTATGCGCGCGGATCGGCTGCAGAGACGTCGGCTCGCCGATGATCGCGCAATCCGGGCGAATCGACGTATTTTCAGAGAAGTAGCGCGCGCCCGCCATGCTGGTTTCTTCGTCGGCGGTCGCCAGGATGTAGAGCGGTTTTTTCAGCTTCGTCACGTCCACGTCACGCAGCGCGTCGAGGATAAAGGCGAAGAAGCCTTTCATGTCGGCGGTGCCCAGACCATAGAGCTTGTTGTCGTGCTCGGTCAGGGTGAACGGATCGCGCGTCCAGCGGCCATCGTCAAACGGCACGGTGTCGGTATGGCCGGCCAGCAGCAGGCCGCCCGCACCGGTTCCGGTGCTGGCGAGCAGGTTAAATTTGTGGCGTGTTCCGGGAACGGGCTGAACCTCAACGTTAAACCCAAGATCGCTAAACCAACCCGCCAGCAGATTGATTAAAGACTCATTGCTCTGATCCAGCGCTTCTTCCGTTGCGCTGATGGACGGAGTGGCAATCAGGGCGCGGTAGATCTCGATAAATGGCGGTAAGTTCATTTTCATTGTTGACACACCTTAGGTCGTGATAGTATCAATATTCATGCAATAAATGTGAATAAAAATACATTAACGTTGAGCATAAAGGAACCCGATGTTGAATACGCTGATTGTAGGCGCTAGCGGTTATGCGGGCGCAGAGCTTGTAAGCTACGTGAATCGCCATCCACATATGACCATAACCGCTTTGACCGTGTCAGCGCAAAGCAATGATGCAGGAAAGTTAATTTCCGATTTGCATCCGCAGCTTAAGGGTCTTGTCGATCTGCCGCTGCAGCCCATGTCTGACATCAGCGAGTTTACCGACGGCGTCGACGTGGTGTTTTTAGCCACCGCGCACGAGGTCAGCCACGACCTGGCGCCGCAGTTCCTGGCGGCTGGCTGCGTGGTCTTCGACCTTTCCGGCGCGTTCCGCGTGAACGACGGTGCGTTTTACGAAAAATATTACGGTTTCACCCATCAGCATCCGGAACTGCTGGAAAAAGCGGTGTACGGACTGGCGGAGTGGAGCGCAGATAAACTGAAAGAAGCGGACCTGATTGCCGTTCCGGGCTGCTACCCGACGGCGGCGCAGCTTTCCCTGAAGCCGCTGATCGACGCAGGCCTGCTGGATCTGAGCCAGTGGCCGGTGATCAACGCCACCAGCGGCGTGAGCGGTGCAGGACGCAAGGCCGCTATTTCCAACAGCTTCTGCGAAGTGAGCCTTCAGCCGTATGGCGTGTTTAATCACCGTCATCACCCTGAAATCACAACGCATCTGGGCGCGGACGTCATTTTCACGCCGCATCTGGGCAGCTTCCCGCGCGGTATCCTCGAAACCATTACCTGCCGTCTGAAGCCGGGCGTGACCAAAGAGCAGGTGAACGAGGCCTTCACGCAGGCGTATGCGGATAAACCGCTGGTGCGCCTGTACGATAAAGGCGTGCCGGCGCTGAAAAACGTGGTCGGCCTGCCGTTCTGCGACATCGGCTTTGCCGTGCAGGGCGAGCATCTCATCGTTGTCGCCGCAGAAGATAACTTACTCAAAGGCGCTGCCGCACAGGCAATGCAGTGTGCAAATATTCGTTTCGGTTTCCCGGAAACGCAGGCTCTTATTTAAGGTGTGATGATGAACCCATTAATTATCAAACTCGGTGGTGTACTGCTGGACAGCGAAGAAGCGCTGGAGCGTCTGTTTACCGCGCTGGTGAACTATCGCGAATCACACCAGCGTCCGCTGGTGATTGTGCACGGCGGCGGCTGCGTGGTGGATGAGCTGATGAAAGGGCTCAACCTGCCGGTGAAAAAGAAGAACGGCCTGCGCGTCACGCCAGCTGACCAGATTGACATCATTACCGGTGCGCTGGCGGGTACGGCGAACAAAACGCTGCTGGCGTGGGCGAAGAAACACCACATCGCGTCCGTCGGCCTCTATCTGGGCGATGGCGACAGCGTAAAAGTGACCCAGCTCGACGAAGAGCTCGGCCACGTTGGACTGGCGCAGCCGGGTTCACCTAAGCTGATTAACACGCTGCTGGAAGGGGGGTTCCTGCCTGTGGTGAGCTCTATCGGCGTGACCGAAGAGGGCGAGCTGATGAACGTCAACGCTGACCAGGCGGCGACGGCACTGGCGGCAACGCTGGGTGCGGATCTGATCCTGCTCTCCGACGTGAGCGGCATTCTGGACGGCAAAGGCCAGCGCATTGCGGAAATGACGGCTGAGAAAGCCGAGCAGCTGATTGCCCAGGGCATTATTACCGACGGCATGATCGTCAAAGTGAACGCCGCGCTGGATGCCGCACGCACGCTGGGCCGCCCGGTGGATATCGCCTCCTGGCGTCACGCGGAACAACTGCCGGCGCTGTTTAACGGCACGCCGATTGGCACGCGTATTCTGGCGTAATCGATTTAATGTTTTGTAGGCCCGGTAAGCGCAGCGCCACCGGGCAATGAAATTCAAAGATATTTAAGGAAGCATGTTATGGCACTTTGGGGTGGGCGTTTTACACAGGCAGCGGATCAGCGGTTCAAACAGTTCAACGACTCTTTGCGCTTCGACTACCGCCTGGCCGAACAGGATATTGTCGGCTCTGTGGCCTGGTCCAGGGCGCTGGTAACGGTAGGCGTACTGACCGCCGACGAACAATTACGGCTGGAAGAGGCGCTGAACAATCTGCTGGAAGAGGTGCGTCTTAACCCGCAGCAGATCCTCGAAAGCGATGCTGAAGATATTCACAGCTGGGTGGAAGGCAAACTTATCGACAAAGTCGGCCAGCTAGGTAAAAAGCTGCATACCGGCCGCAGTCGTAACGACCAGGTCGCCACCGATCTTAAGCTGTGGTGCAAAGATACCGTTGGCGAACTGCTGGCGGCTAACCGTCAGCTGCAGAGCGCGCTGGTAGAGACCGCGCAGAACAACCAGGACGCGGTGATGCCGGGTTATACCCACCTGCAGCGCGCCCAGCCGGTGACCTTCGCGCACTGGTGTCTGGCCTACGTCGAGATGCTGGCGCGTGACGAAAGCCGTCTGCAGGATACCCTGAAGCGTCTGGACGTCAGCCCGCTGGGCAGCGGCGCGCTGGCCGGTACGGCGTATGAAATCGACCGTGAGCAGCTGGCAGGCTGGCTGGGCTTTGCTTCCGCCACCCGTAACAGCCTGGACAGCGTGTCCGACCGCGACCACGTGCTGGAGCTGCTCTCCAATGCGTCTATCGGAATGGTGCATCTGTCGCGCTTTGCCGAAGACCTGATCTTCTTTAACTCTGGCGAAGCGGGCTTCGTCGAGCTCTCCGACCGCGTGACCTCAGGCTCCTCCCTGATGCCGCAGAAGAAAAACCCGGACGCGCTGGAGCTGATCCGCGGCAAATGTGGCCGCGTGCAGGGCGCGCTGACCGGCATGATGATGACCCTGAAAGGGCTGCCGCTGGCGTATAACAAAGACATGCAGGAAGACAAAGAAGGGCTGTTCGACGCGCTCGACACCTGGCTGGACTGTCTGCATATGGGCGCCCTGGTGCTGGACGGCATTCAGGTGAAACGTCCGCGCTGCCAGGAAGCGGCGCAGCAGGGCTATGCGAACTCTACCGAACTGGCGGATTATCTGGTGGCGAAAGGCGTACCTTTCCGTGAAGCGCACCACATTGTGGGTGAAGCGGTGGTGGAAGCCATTCGTCAGGGTAAACCGCTGGAAGATCTGGCGCTGGCCGACCTGCAGAAGTTCAGCGCGGTTATCGGGGATGATGTGTATCCGATCCTTGCGCTGCAGTCTTGCCTGGATAAACGTGCCGCGAAAGGCGGCGTGTCGCCTAAGCAGGTGGCGCAGGCGATAGCGGATGCGAAAAACCGGTTGGTTTGAACCGTGCGGGCTGGTGTTCTCACCCCGGCCCTCTCCCACGGGGAGAGGGAGTAAACACGAAAAATGGCAACTTCGGTTGCCATTTTGCTTTTATCCCCGGGCTTTTTTACGCAAAAAAAAAGCGGACCACGGGGTCCGCAAAAGTTCACGTTGGCTTTAGTTGTTCGAGTTTTGAGAGAAACTCGCTGACGGTGCGGGGACGTCAAGGGTCAAACACGTGCCGCCTCGTCTATGTGGTGTATTATTCAACAGAATGCTTGATAGGGATAATCGTTCGTTGCTATGCTATCTATCGCCATGAACTATCGTGGCGACGGAGGATGAATAATGAATATTCGTGATCTTGAATACCTGGTAGCGTTAGCCGAGCATCGTCACTTTCGCCGCGCGGCAGATTCCTGCCACGTCAGCCAGCCCACGCTGAGCGGTCAGATCCGCAAGCTGGAAGACGAGCTGGGCGTGATGCTGCTGGAGCGCACCAGTCGTAAGGTTCTGTTCACACAGGCAGGTCTTCTGCTGGTGGATCAGGCGCGCACCGTGCTGCGCGAGGTCAAAGTGCTCAAGGAAATGGCAAGCCAGCAGGGGGAGGCGATGTCCGGCCCGCTGCATATCGGCCTGATCCCAACCGTTGGCCCGTACCTGTTGCCGCACATCATTCCGATGCTGCACCAGACGTTCCCGAAACTCGAAATGTACCTGCATGAAGCGCAAACCCATCAGCTGCTGGCGCAGTTAGACAGCGGCAAGCTCGACTGCGCCATTCTGGCGCTGGTGAAAGAGAGTGAAGCCTTTATTGAAGTGCCGCTGTTCGATGAGCCGATGATGCTGGCGATCTATGAAGATCACCCGTGGGCGAACCGCGATCGCGTACCGATGGCCGATCTGGCCGGTGAAAAGCTGCTGATGCTGGAAGATGGCCACTGCCTGCGCGATCAGGCGATGGGCTTCTGCTTCGAAGCGGGTGCGGATGAGGATACCCATTTCCGCGCAACCAGCCTGGAAACGCTGCGTAATATGGTCGCGGCGGGAAGCGGTATTACGCTGCTGCCTGCGCTGGCCGTGCCGCGCGAGCGTAAGCGTGATGGCGTGGTTTATCTGCCGTGCATTAAGCCGGAGCCGCGTCGCACTATCGGCCTGGTGTATCGTCCGGGTTCACCGCTGCGCAGCCGCTATGAGCAGCTGGCAGAGGCCATCCGTGGTTCGATGGATGGCCATTTCGACAGCGCGTTAAAACAGGCGGTTTAAGCCGTTCAGCGCAGCTACCCGATAGGCTTCCGCCATGGTCGGGTAGTTAAAGGTGGTGTTAACGAAGTACTCAATGGTGTTACCACCGCCTTTCTGCTCCATTATCGCCTGGCCGATATGAATGATTTCCGCCGCGCGTTCACCAAAGCAGTGAATGCCTAGGATCTCTTTCGTTTCGCGATGGAACAGGATCTTCAGCGTTCCCACGCTCATCCCCACGATTTGCGCCCGCGCCAGATGTTTAAACTGTGCGCGACCCACCTCGTAAGGCACCTTCATTGACGTCAGCTGCTGCTCGGTTTTGCCGACTGAACTGATTTCCGGGATGGTATAGATCCCCGTCGGAATATCTTCGATCAGGTGCGCCGTCGCTTCGCCTTTTACCAGCGCCTGTGCGGCGATGCGTCCCTGGTCGTAAGCGGCTGAGGCCAGGCTTGGGTAGCCAATCACGTCGCCGACCGCGTAAACGTGCGGCAGGGCGGTCTGATACATGCTGTTGACCTTCAGCTGACCGCGGCTGTCGGTTTCAAGCCCGATATTTTCCAGCTGCAGTGAATCGGTGTTGCCGGTACGACCGTTGGCGTACAGCAGACAGTCTGCTTTCAGCTTCTTACCGGACTTCAGGTGCATGATCACCCCGTCGTCGCAGCCTTCGATCTTCTCGTACTCTTCGTTGTGGCGAATCACCACGCCGCTGTTCCAGAAGTGGTAGGAGAGAGAGTCCGACATCTCCTGATCGAGGAACGCCAGCAGGCGGTCACGGGTGTTGATCAGGTCAACTTTGACGTCCATTCCGCGGAAGATCGACGCATATTCGCAACCAATGACCCCTGCGCCATAGATAATGACGTGGCGAGGCTCATGGTGCAGGCTCAGAATCGAGTCGCTGTCGTAAACGCGCGGATGCGAGAAGTCTACGTCGGCCGGATGGTAAGGGCGTGAGCCGCAGGCGATCACAAATTTTTCAGCCGTGATGGTTTCAACCGAACCGTCGTGGCATTCGAGTGCCAGGGTGTGTTCATCCACAAAATGCGCGTTGCCCTGCAAAATTTCACAGTGATTACGCTCATAAAATCCCTGACGCATGCGTGTCTGCTGGTTAATAACGGTATCCGCGTGATTCAGGATGTCAGCAAAGGATGAACGAAGAAGTCGGGAGTGGTCGCTGTAAAGAGGGTTCTGGTTAAATTCGATAATGCGGCTAACGGCGTGGCGGAGGGCTTTCGAAGGGATGGTGCCCCAGTGGGTGCAACCGCCGCCGACATTATGGTAGCGCTCGATGACCGCTACTCTGGCTCCCTGTTTCACCAGACCCATAGCAGCACCTTCGCCGCCGGGGCCGGAACCAATAACTATTGCGTCGTAATCGTAGGAATGTGGCATGGTAAGGCTTACCTGTTCTTATACATAAAAGCAACAGAATCATAACATCATTGCCAGAGTAACCCAATTATCGTTGTGCTTTTTTCGGGCAGTGGAGCACAAACCGCACGTAAACAATCATTCACAAAGCCAGGCAAACAGATTAATTTTATTCTCTGGTATAGTGCCATCAGGCCTTTGGAAGGATTCAACTATCGTGATGGGCGTAAGAGCACAACAAAAAGAGAAAACCCGGCGTTCGCTGGTGGAAGCCGCATTCAGTCAACTGAGTGCTGAGCGGAGTTTTGCCAGTTTGAGCCTGCGCGAAGTCGCACGCGAGGCCGGGATTGCGCCAACGTCCTTCTATCGTCATTTCCGTGATGTGGATGAACTGGGCCTGACCATGGTCGACGAGAGCGGTCTGATGCTGCGCCAGCTGATGCGGCAGGCGCGTCAGCGTATCGCCAAAGGGGGTAGCGTGATCCGCACCTCCGTATCGACCTTTATGGAATTTATCGGCAATAACCCCAACGCGTTTCGTCTGCTTCTGCGCGAGCGTTCGGGCACATCGGCGGCGTTTCGTGCCGCCGTCGCGCGTGAAATTCAGCACTTCATCGCGGAACTTGCCGACTATCTTGAACTCGAAAACCATATGCCGCGTGCGTTTACTGAAGCACAGGCCGAGGCGATGGTGACGATTGTTTTCAGCGCGGGTGCCGAAGCGCTGGATGTCAGCATTGAACAACGCAAGCAGCTCGAAGAGCGGCTGGTATTGCAGCTCAGGATGATCTCCAAAGGCGCGTATTACTGGTATCGCCGTGAACAAGAGAAACTGGCACATCAAACCGAAGAGTGAAGGTGAGTAATGAAACAGTCAGGTCAGGATAAAGGGACGCTGTTGCTGGCATTGATCGCTGGCTTATCCATTAATGGTACGTTTGCCGCTATTTTTAGCTCAATTGTTCCATTTTCGATTTTCCCGCTTATAGCGCTGGTGCTGACGGTTTACTGCCTGCATCAACGTTACCTGAACCGCACCATGCCGGTGGGGTTACCGGGGCTGGCCGCTGCCTGCTTTATTCTGGGCGTATTGCTGTATAGCACGGTGGTTCGCGCGGAGTATCCGGATATCGGCTCTAACTTCTTCCCTGCGGTACTGTCTGTGGCGCTGGTGTTCTGGATTGGCTCGCGCATGCGTAGCCGTAAGAGCCAGTTACCGGAGTAATGAATTATTTGTAGGGCAGGTAAGCGAAGCGCCACCTGCCAAAAACGCCGGATGGCGCTACGCTTATCCGGCCTACAGATCACCGTGCGGTAAGTAAAACGCCGCACTCCATATGGTGCGTATACGGGAACTGATCGAACAGCGCCAGACGTTCAACCTTGTGCGTCTGGCCTAATGTTTCGAGGTTCTTGCACAGCGTCTCCGGGTTACAGGAGATGTATAAAATACGCGGGTACGCCTGCACCATCTTCTCGGTTTCGCTGTCCAGGCCACTGCGCGGCGGGTCGACAAAAATCGTCTCACACTGGTAGCTTTTCAAATCGATCCCTTCCAGGCGGTTAAACTGGCGAACGCCGTTCATGGCCTGCGTGAACTCTTCCGCTGCCATACGAATGATCTGCACGTTATCGATATGGTTAGCGGCAATGTTGTACTGCGCGGCAGCCACCGACGGCTTGGCGATTTCCGTTGCCAGAACGCGATCGAAATTACGCGCCAGCGCCAGCGAGAAGTTGCCGTTACCGCAGTAGAGCTCAAGCAGATCGCCCGTTGACCCTTCCGTCGCCTTCAGCGCCCACTCCAGCATCTGCACGTTCATCGCAGCGTTTGGCTGGGTGAAGCTGTTCTCGACCTGACGATACACCATCTCTTTACCTGCCACCGGCAGGCGCTCGTCGATGTAGTCCTGATCCAGCATGATTTTGGTTTTTGTCGCGCGGCCAATCAGGTGAACGTTGATGTTCTGCGCGCGCAGCGCATCGCGCAGCGCTTCTGCCTGCTCGCGCCACTCGTCATTGAGCGCTTTGTGGTACAGCAGGGAGACAATCGCCTGATTGCTTTGCGTGGTCAGGTAGTCAATCTGGAACAGCTTGTTACGCAGTACCGGATTGTTGCGCACGCCGTCCATTATCAGCGTCATCAACTGGTTAATGAGCTCGCTCGCCGCCGGAAAGCTGTCCACGCGAATACGGGATTTCGTCTGCTGATCGAAAATGATGTGGTACAGGTCGTCACCGTCGTGCCAGATGCGGAACTCGGCGCGCATGCGGTAGTGGCTGACGGGAGAGCGGAACACCTCGGGAACGGGCGCGTTGAAAGGCGTCATCATACTTTGCAGGCGGACGACTTTCTCTGCCAGCTGCGCGTCGTACTGTTCTGTCGGGAGGTGTTCTGGGGTCATGATGCGTCCTGAGTGATAAAGAATTACGCGGGGATTGTAGGCATTGTTCAGGGGATGTCCAGATTTAATGGGCAATAGCTGTCTGGACATCCATACGTGTCTAATTGTAGCATTCTGTTTCCGGTCTCCTGAGAGTGAAAAGGGAATCCAGTGTAAATCTGGAGCTGACGCGCAGCGGTAAAGTCTGGCGGGATGAGTGTTGTAGACACTGTGAAAATGGGAAGTCTTCATCCTTATATAGCCACCTAGCCCGAAGACCTGCCGGGATCACGTCGCATTTGGTTTCATCATCGCGTGCTATCGATGAGGCCTGCGGCATCCTTCTTATATTGTGGATGCTTTAACAATGATTAAAAAAGTATCGCTGTTGACGGCGTTGTCCGTCACGGCATTTTCGGGCTGGGCGCAGGATAGCGCCGACTCGTTGGTGGTGACGGCAAATCGTTTTGAACAACCTGAAAAAACTATTCTGGCTGCAACCTCCGTTGTTACGCGTGCCGATATTGACCGTTGGCAATCAACCTCAGTCCTTGATGTTATGCGTCGCCTGCCCGGCGTGGATACGGCGCAAAATGGCGGGATGGGGCAACTCTCTTCTCTCTTTATACGTGGCACCAACTCCAGCCATGTCCTGATCCTTGTTGATGGGATCCGCCTTAACCAGGCGGGCGTTACGGGGTCGTCCGATCTCAGCCAGTTCCCGATCTCCCTGGTGCAGCGTATCGAATATGTTCGTGGACCGCGTTCGGCGGTATACGGCTCGGACGCGATTGGCGGAGTCGTAAACATTATTACCACTCGCGCGAAGGACGGTACCACGCTGAATGCAGGTGTAGGGTCGCATGGTTACCAGAATTATGGCGGCAGTACTCAGCAAACATTGGGCGACAGCACGCGCGTCACGCTTGCGGGTGATTACACCTATACCAAAGGGTTTGATGTGGTTGCGGACGGCAACAATGGTGGCCTTGCCCAGACCGATCGCGACGGCTTTATGAATAAAACGCTCTATGGTGCACTGGATCACGCATTCTCGGAGCAGTGGAGCGGATTTGTTCGCGGCTTTGGCTACAGCAACCGTACTGCCTACGACGGTTACTACAGTTCATTTACCCCTGACGTACTGGTCGATACCCGCCAGCTCTATAGTCAGACCTGGGATGCAGGATTGCGCTTCAACGATGACATCTTCCATTCACAGCTGCTCACCAGCTATAGCCACAGCAAGGACTATAACTACGACCCAAATTTGGGCCGCTACGATTCGACAGCCACACTGGATGAAATCAAGCAGTACAACGTCCAGTGGCTGAACTCCGTTGATGTTGGCCATGGAAACATTGGCGCGGGCGTTGACTGGCAGAAGCAGAGCACCGAGCCGGGTACAAACTACGTGACCAACGGCTACGACCTGCGTAACACCGGCGTTTACCTGACCGGGTTGCAGCAGTTTGGTGACTTCACTCTGGAAGGAGCGGTTCGCAGCGATGACAACTCTCAGTTCGGTCGCCATGGCACCTGGCAAAGTAGTGCGGCCTGGGAGTTCGTGGAGGGTTACCGCTTCGTTGCTTCTTATGGTACGGCCTATAAAGCACCGAATCTGGGTCAACTCTATGGTTTCTATGGCAATGACCATCTTGATCCCGAAGAGAGCAAGCAGTGGGAAGGTGCGTTTGAAGGCCTGACGGCGGGCGTGAGCTGGCGCGTCTCCGGCTACCGTAATGACGTCGATAATCTCATCGACTTCGATAATAACCTTCAGCAATATTACAACGTCGGTAAAGCGCGCATTAAAGGTGTGGAAGCGACAGCATCGTTTGATACGGGTCCGTTGACGCATACTGTTGGCTACGACTATGTGGATGCCCGTAATGCCGCAACCAACGAACTTCTGGACCGTCGTGCTAAGCAGCAGGTGAAATATCAGCTCGACACGCAGATCTATGATTTCGACTGGAGCCTGACTTATCACTATCTCGGTACGCGTTACGACACTGACTTTGGTGCTTATCCGTCTGAGAAAGTAAAAATGGGCGGTGTCAGCCTGTGGGATGTCGCAGTTTCGTATCCTGTCACCTCACATCTCACAGTTCGTGGTAAAATAGCCAACCTGTTCGATAAAGATTACGAGACAGTTTATGGCTACCAAACTGCAGGACGGGAATACACCTTGTCTGGCAGCTACACCTTCTAATCCGCGTCCCACCGTGCTGGTGTTTGATTCCGGCGTCGGTGGGCTTTCGGTCTATGATGAGATTCGGCATCTCCTGCCGGATCTCCATTACATCTACGCCTTCGATAACGTCGCTTTCCCGTATGGGGAAAAGAGCGAAGATTTTATTGTTGAGCGTGTGGTTGAAATCGTCACCGCGGTACAAAAGCGCTATCCCCTTGCGCTGGCCGTCATCGCCTGTAATACGGCGAGCACCGTTTCTCTTCCCGCCCTGCGTGAAAAATTCCAGTTCCCGGTTGTGGGCGTCGTTCCTGCAATAAAGCCAGCCGCGCGCCTGACGGCGAACGGCATTGTGGGTCTGCTGGCAACGCGAGGCACGGTAAAGCGTCCTTATACCCGCGAACTGATCGACCGTTTTGCCAACGAATGCCAGATTGCGATGCTGGGTTCGGCTGAGCTGGTGGAGATGGCTGAAGCGAAGCTGCATGGAAAGGCGGTATCACTCGACGAGCTGCGTCGTATTCTTCGTCCGTGGCTGCGGATGCCAGAGCCTCCGGATACCGTTGTGCTGGGCTGTACTCACTTCCCGCTATTACAGGAAGAGCTATTAGAGGTATTGCCGGAGGGGACGCGCCTGGTGGATTCCGGTGCGGCTATCGCCCGTCGTACGGCCTGGCTGCTGGAGCATGAAGCGCCGGATGCGAAATCTACCGATGCGAATATCGCGTTTTGTATGGCCATCACGAAAGAGACTGAGCAACTTTTACCCGTTTTACGCCGTTATGGCTTTGAAACGCTCGAAAAACTGGCGCTGTAGCACGGTTTTGAGCAAAAAAGAGACGGTTGAAAGTTTTTTTTAAAAGAGGGGTTGTCAACGTCTGAGAACTCCCTATAATGCGCCTCCACTGACACGGAACAACGGCTTACAGGCCGCCGGGTTAGCGGGGTTCAGAGATGAACACCTGCAGAGAAAAGCAAAAATAATCGCTTGACTCTGAATGAGGAAAACGTAATATACGGGACCTCGCAACGGTGAGCGAAAGCCGCGTTGCACTGCTCTTTAACAATTTATCAGACAATCTGTGTGGGCACTCAAAGTGACATGGATTCTTAACGTCGCAAGACGAAAAATGAATACCAAGTC
>NZ_JAXQPQ010000011.1:0-109065 GCF_034427535.1 Enterobacter sp. A103 | reverse complement strand
TCCAGCACCACAATATTCAGCTGACCGCCGGAGAGATCCTGCTCGGTAAGAAAGGCGCGGCTGGTGATATATCCCCGGCTGATATACCAGTCAGAAATACGGGCGAGAAGCTCCGTTATTTTCTCCATATCCAGACACCGGCCCTGCCACGGCGCAACCAGGGCCTGCTGCGTTTTCGGGGAAATGAGGGTCGTGCCGGAAAGGGTAATGGTATCAATGGTGAAGCAGGGCCCGGTGCCGGCTGCAGGCAGAGGCCTGTCAGGCGCCGGGCGAGGAATACTCCGCTCCAGCTCTTCACGCTGTTGCTGGTTCTGTAATAAAAGCTGCTGCTGTTGCTGCTGAATAGTATCGCGATCGGCTGGCGACAAGGGTGCAGCGTTAACGCTTGCTGAAAAAAGCGCACCCGATAAGATAAAAATAATATAATTTGCTAATGAAATTATTCTTCTTTCTATTTTATTGCTATTCATCCATGCCACAAAATTTATTCGCAATTAATATTTTCGAAATATAAGAGCATTCTTAATGCGAGTATATCTAATTTGCGTTAAGGCGAAGCAAATAAAATATTTTTTCAGAAAAATGAGAGGTGGATTAAGAAAAATTAAGAAGTGATTTAACTAACCCTTAAATCTTGAGTTAGCCGTAATACACTAGCTGTGAAGACGGAACGTTTTTCTCCATTCCGCAGGGCTCACCCCAAAACGCGCCTTAAACTGCTGCCGCCAGGTGACGGCGGAATTAAATCCCACCAGTTCGGCCACGCGCTCAATCGGCATATTTCCGGCTTCAAGCAGGAGCTGGCTGCGCCGCAGGCGTTCGGCGGTAAGCCAGTCGGCGACGCTCATCCCCGTGGCTTGAATAAAATGACGGGTCAGGGTGCGGCGGCTCATCGAAACCACCTCCGCCAGTGAGTCCAGGCTATGCGGTTCGGTAATGTGCTGCTGAAGATAATCGATCAGGCAGTTAATGCGTCCGTCGCGGGTATCTTTGGGTACCGGCTGGGCGATGAACTGCGCCTGACCGCCCTCGCGGTGGGGCGGAACAATCATCCGACGGGCAATCTGGTTGGCGACCACGCTGCCAAAGCGCTGACGAATGATATACAGGCAGCAGTCCAGCGCCGCCGCGGTTCCGGCGGAGGTGATGATATTGCCGTCATCCACGTAGAGCGCATTGATATCCAGCTGAACGTGCGGGAAAAGGGACTGGAACTGATGCTCGAACTCCCAGTGGGTGGCCGCACGTTTGCCGTCGAGGAGCCCCGCCCAGGCCAGCACAAACGACCCCAGACACAGCCCGACGATTTCCGCGCCGTTGTCTCTCGCCTGCACCAGGCTGTCGAGCAGCGTCTGGGGCGGGCGTTCAAGGACGTGCTGCCAGTAGGGAACGACGACAATATCGGCCTGACCAATGGCGGTGTAGTCCTGCGTGGCGTTGAGGGCAAATCCGTCTTTTGAGGTGAGAAAACCCGGCATTTCGGCGCAGATCGTCACGCTAAAGCGCTTTTCGCCGGAGACCGAATCGCCAAACAGAATGCAGGGAACGGAGTAGTGGAACGGGCTGAACCCGTCTACCGCGACAATCGCGACGTTGATTAGCGACATCAGTTCCTCCTTTCCCTTTAACGCACTCAGAATATAACGGTTTCGCCATCCTGGGGAATGCTCACTGCGTCACTCACCTGATTGGCTTCAACGTACTCACGCAGCGCGCTGCGGGTCAACAGGCAGTGGTTAATCGCCTCCATATGGATCGCCACAATGCTGGCCTGCGGCAGCAGGAAATGAACGTTGAGCACGTCCTCCTGCCCCATAATAATGGGCCCAAAACCAATAACGTGGGCATAGCCCGCGTTCAGCACCACCACGTCCGGCTGGTGCTTTTGCAGATCGGCCGCCACCTCGTCACGCCAGACGGTATCCCCGGCAAGATAGAGCGTCTTCTCATCGGGATGACGCAGCACCACGCCGCAGGCCTCACCCAGACGCTCCGCCAGCTCGGGCACGGCGTAAGCGCGATCGGTGCCGTGCTGCCCGCCGTGGGTTTTCGTAATCTGAATATCGCCGAAGAAGGTCGCGTCGGTCATGACCGTCAGGTTGCTGAATCCCTGGCTTCGCAGCAGCGCGGCGTCACGATCGTTTTGCACGTAGATCGGTTTGTCTTTGGCGATCAGCTCCGCCGCAGTGCGATCCCAGTGATCGTCATGGGTATGGGTAACGATCACCGCGTCGGCGTCCAGCAGCGTGTTGACGTCAACGGGGAGTTCGACCGTCGGGTTACGGCGTTCGGCATACGCCGTGCCGGGAAAGCCCGGATAAGCCCCCTTCGGGGCCAGCATCGGGTCGATTAAAAGACGTTTTCCGGCGTAGGAAATCAGCTGGGTGGCGTTGCGAATGTGGGTAATGTTCATGGACTATCCTCCGGTGGGTGTGATAAGGAGGATAGCCAGCCGTCGCACTTGCCGCAGTGGGTTAAAGGGCGATTACCGATGGAATCGGGCCAATTTAAGCAACCCGTTTTCTGTCAGATCGTTTACCAGCCCGGCACCGCCCCGCCGTTAAAGATCGTCTCCGCCGCTTTCGCTACCTCAGGCGACTGATACGACTGGATAAATTCCTTCACGTTCTCCGCGTCTTTGTTGTCTTCGCGCGTCACCACGATGTTCACGTACGGCGAGTTTTTGTCTTCAATAAAGACGCTGTCATGCACCGGCGACAGCCCGGTTTGCTGAATATAGGTAGTGCTGATGATGGCGACATCCACTTTCGGGTCGTCCAGCACGCGCGGCAGCTGCGCCCCTTCCAGCTCCATAATTTTCAGCTGTTTAGGGTTGGCGGTAATATCCAGCGCCGTCGGCAGCAGCCCGGTGCCCGGCTTCAGGGTAATGAGCTTCTCCTTTTGCAGCAGCAACAGCGCGCGGCCAAGATTGGTCGGGTCGTTTGGAATGGCAATCGTCGCCCCGTCCTTCAGGTCAGAGACGGATTTAATTTTGCGGGAATAGCCGGCCATCGGAAAAACAAAGGTGTTCGCCACGACCACCAGCTTGTAGCCATGCGCCTTGTTATCCTCAGCGAGAAACGGGCGATGCTGGAAGACGTTGGCATCCAGTTCTCCCTGGTTGGTGGCATCGTTGGGCAACAGCGAGCCGCTGAAGCCGACCAGCTCAACGTCCAGGCCATATTTCTCTTTTGCCACCTTTTTGGCGACTTCCGCCACGTCCTGTTCAGCGCCGTTGATGACGCCCACTTTAATGTGTTTGGCATCGCTGCCACTTTGATCGCACCCTGCTAGCAGCAGGCCAGCAAGTACCAGAGCACCCAATCGACGTTTCACAAGACAGTTCCTTTTGCTAAATGTTGTAGTGACTATATCGACAACGAGGCGGTGAAATAAAAACCGAAAAAGAATCAATAAGAAGGATAAGTTATATGCGGGTTTTGCCGGGTGGCGCTGCGCTTACCCGGCATGAGGGATCACGACGTTGTCGTCCAGTCCTCTACGGTAAGCTCCTGCACCATTCTGAATGCACGATCGTTAGTCACAATCGTTGTTCTCCGACTGATAGCATGCGCAGCGATCAGTTGATCGAGATCGCCCATCACTTTTCCTCTCTTCTCCATTGCTGCGCGGAGTTCGCCGTACGTTGCGGCGGCGTCACTGTCCCAGTCGCAAATCGTAATGGTTTTAAGAAATTCCAGTATGGTTTTTTGTAATGTGTCGTTTTGCTTTTTGGCTATCCCATAAAGCAATTCAGCCTCCGTTACGCTTGAAATACACATTTTTTCAGTTGGGGTGCGAGAATATTGTTCCAACACCCCAGGATGTTGTCTCACGAGATGGCTTACCATGTTTGTATCCAACATATGCAGCATATTCTAGAGTCCTTCAAAGGGATCTCTTGTTGTATAGCTCTGATTACGTTCCTCTTTGCTGAGGAATGAATCAGGAACATGGGTCTGCTTCAATAAACGTAAAAAGTTATCTCGATGCCGCTCTTTCTCCGATCTCGCAGTCAAAACGACATTCCCCTCCTCATCCCGCCGGATGTAGACGCTCTCCGTATCAAACGCGAATTCAGCAGGTATCATTACGGCCTGATTCCGCCCCTTTTTAAAGAGTTTTGCTGTGCGTTCCATTGCCATCTCCATGGTTTACTTGACCAGGCCAAAGCATGCGCCAGGGCCTGAAAAGAAGACAAGCAACACGCTTCAAATTAGGAATGCGACTCGCAATAAATAGCTGAATCCCTAATCACAGAAAAGGATTTAAAGCGCTTTCGCCAGATAATGCCGCTGCATGCCCGGATAAGGATAATCCTGCAAAGACATTTGCAGCTGGTACCCCTGTTTTTCATAGAACGGGCGCGCCTGGAAGCTGGCGGTATCGACCAGCGCGTGCTTGCAGCCTTTGCGTCTGGCTTCCTCTTCGGCCGTTTTGATGAGCTGGCTGCCCACGCCGGATCCGCGCACGGTCTCGCAGACCCAGAGATAGTCGATATTCAGCCAGTCGCCTTTACGCACCCCAATTAGCCCGCCGAGCATGATACCTTTATCGTCTCGTACGTAAACGCCAATGTCGCCGCTAAAGGTCGCCATATCCAAAAATTGCCCGTTATAGGCTCTTAACCCCACAAATAACTCTTCTTTTTCAGCGAGCGTTACATTATTTGTTATGCTCAGGTGCATTTTTCTCTCCTTATTTTCTATGCAATCTGAATATCTCACAGCTTAACCTCCACAAAAACTCCTCATTCCCTCCATTTTTTAAATACGGAAACATTCCCTCAATATCTAAATAAAAAAAGCCTTTCCAATACGCACCCAAAACGTATACTGAGAACGATCATTCTCACTTTTACACGGTAGCCGACGATGAGTACGAAACTGGAAGAACGACAAAAACAACGTCAGGACGAAATCATCACCGCCGCGCGTCGTTGCTTTCGCGCCAGCGGATTTCACGCCGCCAGCATGTCGCAGATCGCCAGCGAGGCGAAGCTCAGCGTCGGGCAAATTTACCGTTATTTCAGCAACAAAGACGCGATTATCGAAGAGATGATCCGCCGCATCATCGACTCGCGCATTGAGGAGATGCAGGGTAAAACCCTGGTGGAAGGGATGCCGCAGGCGCTCGCCTGGCGACAGACCCTCAACGAAGATGACGATGCGCTGATGCTGGAAATGTCCGCTGAGGCCACGCGTAATCCGCAGGTGGCGACGATGCTGATCGAAGCCGAATCGCGCATGTTCGCCAACGCCTGCGCGCACCTGAAAAAGCAGTTTCCCCACCTGAGCGACGAGCATATTCGCTGCTGCGTGGAGATTACCGCCGTGATGATTGAGGGGACGATTTATCGTCGATTAACCCCCTTAAAAGTCCCGTCAGAACAATTAGAACCCCTTTATCAGGATATTTTAAATATGCTTTTCTCTGCGAAGTAATCGCATATGAATAATTAGCGGGAATAATTAATTCCCCTTTTTTACATCTCTGGCTCAGCCGGAGATGCGGTATCGCTGTGCCTTTAAATTGTCCTCCTCCCTGTTAAGCCATTAACGGGGCTGGCGTCGTTCACCCTGGAAAAAGATTATGAAAAACATAACAACCTCCATCGCGGCATTATTTCTCCTGACCGGGTGCGATAATGCGCAAACATCTGCTCCCCAGCGTCCTCTTCCGGATGTAGGGATTGTCACCCTCTTGAGCCAGCCGGTGTCCGTCGTCAGCGAGCTGACCGGCCGCACCACCGCCGCCATGAGCGCCGAAGTGCGCCCGCAGGTGGGCGGCATTATCCAGAAGCGGCTGTTCACCGAAGGCGATACCGTGAAAGCCGGGCAGGCGCTGTATCAAATTGACCCTTCCAGCTACCGCGCGGCGTTTGATGAAGCCGCCGCGGCGCTGAAGCAGGCTCAGGCGCTGGTAGCGGCCGACTGCCAGAAGGCCCGGCGCTATGCGCAGCTGGTGAAAGACGACGGCGTGTCGCGCCAGGACGCAGAGGACGCACAGTCCACCTGCGCGCAGGACAAGGCCAGCGTCGAGTCAAAGAAGGCCGCGCAGGAGAGCGCGCGCATTAACCTCAACTGGACCACCGTTACCGCGCCGATTGCCGGACGCATCGGCATCTCCTCCGTCACGCCCGGCGCGCTGGTGACCGCCCAGCAGGATACCGCGCTTGCCACCGTTCGCGGACTGGACAGTATGTACGTCGACTTAACCCGTTCCAGCGCCGATCTGCTGCGTTTACGCAGGCAAACCCTTGCCACAAATAGCGATACGCTAAGCGTGTCCTTAGTCCTCGAAGACGGCAGCACCTACGGTGAGAAAGGCCGTCTGGCGTTAACCGAAGTGGCGGTGGATGAATCAACCGGCTCGGTCACGCTGCGCGCCGTCTTCCCGAATCCGCAGCATCAGCTCCTGCCGGGGATGTTCGTTCGCGCCAGGGTAGATGAAGGCATCATGAACGACGCGATCCTCGCCCCGCAGCAGGGCATCACCCGCGACGCCAAAGGCACCGCCACCGCGCTGGTGGTGAATGCCAGCAATAAGGTCGAGCAGCGTCAGCTGGAGACGGGCGACACCTACGGCGACAAATGGCTGGTGCTGAGCGGCCTGAAGGCGGGCGACAGGCTGATTGTGGAAGGTACCGACAAAGTGACTCCCGGGCAGGAAGTGAAGGCCGAAGAGATGAAAGCTGCGGGAGGAAAAGCCTGATGTTTTCCCGCTTCTTCGTGCGTCGCCCGGTCTTTGCCTGGGTTATCGCCATTCTTATCATGCTCGCCGGGATGCTGGCGATCCGTACGCTGCCGGTCGCGCAGTACCCGGACGTCGCCCCGCCGTCGATCAAAATCTCCGCCACCTACACCGGTGCCTCCGCGCAGACGCTGGAAAATAGCGTGACGCAGGTGATCGAGCAGCAGCTGACCGGCCTGGATAACCTGCTCTACTTCACCTCCACCAGCAGCTCGGACGGGTCGGTGAGCATTACCGTCACCTTCGAGCAGGGAACCGACCCGGACACCGCCCAGGTGCAGGTGCAGAACAAAGTTCAGCAGGCGGAATCGCGCCTGCCGACCGAGGTGCAGCAGTCCGGCATTACCGTCGAGAAATCGCAGAGCAACTTCCTGCTGATCATGGGCGTGTACGATAAAACCGACACCGCCAGCAGCTCGGACATCGCTGACTGGCTGGTGAGCAATATGCAGGACCCGCTGGCGCGCGTGGAGGGCGTCGGCAGCCTGCAGGTGTTCGGGGCGGAATACGCGATGCGCATCTGGCTCGACCCGGCGAAGCTGGCGTCCTACTCTCTGATGCCGTCCGACGTGCAAAGCGCGATTGAAGCCCAGAACGTGCAGGTTTCCGCCGGTAAAATCGGCGCGCTGCCCTCGTCGAACGCCCAGCAGCTGACCGCCACCGTGCGCGCCCAGTCGCGCCTGCAGACGGTGGATCAGTTCAAAAAAATCATTGTGAAGAGCCAGTCCAGCGGCGCGGTCGTGCGCATCAGCGACGTCGCCCGCGTGGAGATGGGCAGCGAAGATTATACCGCCACCGCGAAGCTCAACGGCCACCCGGCGGCGGGTATGGCGGTAATGCTCTCACCGGGCGCGAACGCGCTCAACACCGCCACGGCGGTAAAAGACAAGATTGCCGAGTTCAAAAAGTCGATGCCGGAAGGCTACGACGTGGCCTACCCGAAAGACAGCACCGAGTTCATCAAGATCTCCGTTGAGGACGTGATTCAGACCCTGTTCGAAGCCATTATCCTCGTGGTGGTGGTGATGTACCTGTTCCTGCAAAACATCCGCGCGACGCTGATCCCGGCGCTGGCGGTACCTGTCGTTCTGCTGGGCACCTTCGGCGTGCTGGCGCTGTTCGGCTACTCCATCAATACCCTGACGCTGTTTGCGATGGTGCTGGCGATCGGGCTTTTGGTGGATGACGCGATCGTGGTGGTGGAAAACGTCGAGCGTATTATGCGCGACGAAGGCCTGCCCGCCCGCGAAGCCACCGAAAAATCGATGGGCGAAATCTCCGGCGCGCTGGTTGCCATTGCGCTGGTGCTCTCTGCGGTATTCCTGCCGATGGCCTTCTTCGGCGGCTCCACCGGGGTGATTTACCGTCAGTTCTCGGTCACCATTATTTCGGCGATGTTCCTCTCCGTGGTGGTGGCGTTGACCCTGACGCCCGCGCTCTGCGGCTCGATCCTGAGCCACACGGCGCCGCACAAAAAGGGCTTCTTCGGCGCGTTTAACCGCTTCTACAGCAGGACCGAGCGCGGCTATCAAAACAAGGTGCTGCGCGCCCTGCGCCGTTCCGGCGGCATGCTGGTCATCTATGCCCTGCTCTGCGGCGCGATGGGCTTCGCCATGCTTAAGCTGCCGGGCAGCTTCCTGCCAACGGAAGATCAGGGCGAAATCATGGTGCAGTACACCCTGCCCGCCGGCGCGACGACGGTACGTACCGCCGAAGTCAGCCGCCAGGTGCGCGAGTGGTTCCTCACGAAAGAAAAAGCCAACACCAACGTGATCTTCACCATTGAAGGCTTCAGCTTCAGCGGCAGCGGCCAGAACGCCGGGATGGCGTTTGTCTCCCTGAAAAACTGGTCCGAACGTAAAGGCGATGAGAATACCGCGCAGGCCATCGCCCTGCGCGCCACGCAGGAGCTGAGCACCATCCGCGATGCGACGATCTTTGCCATGACGCCGCCCGCGGTGGACGGCCTGGGCCAGAGCAACGGCTTTACCTTTGAGCTGATGGCAAGCGGCGGCACCGACCGCGACGCGCTGCTGAAGCTGCGTAACCAGCTGATTGGCGAAGCCAATCAGGACAGCTCGCTGCACGCCGTGCGCGCCAACGATCTGCCGCAGATGCCGCAGCTTCAGGTGGATATCGACAACAACAAGGCCGTGTCGCTGGGGCTGTCCCTGAGCGACGTTACCGACACCCTCTCCAGCGCCTGGGGCGGGACCTACGTGAACGATTTTATCGACCGCGGCCGCGTGAAAAAGGTCTACATCCAGGGCGACAGCGACACCCGCGCCGTACCGTCGGATCTCAACAAATGGTTTGTGCGCGGCAGCGACAGCACCATGACGCCGTTCTCCGCCTTCGCCACCACCCGCTGGGAGTACGGCCCGGAAAGCCTGGTGCGCTACAACGGCTCGGCGGCGTATGAGATACAGGGCGAAAACGCCAGCGGCGCCAGTTCCGGCACGGCGATGGGCAAAATGGAGCAGCTGGCAAACAGCCTGCCGTCCGGCAGCACCTGGGCGTGGAGCGGTTTGTCGTTGCAGGAAAAACTGGCGAGCGGTCAGGCGATGAGCCTGTATGCCCTCTCTATTCTGGTCGTGTTCCTGTGCCTGGCGGCGCTGTATGAGAGCTGGTCGGTGCCGATTTCGGTCATCCTGGTGATCCCGCTTGGCGTGCTGGGCGCGGCCGTCGCCGCCTCCCTGCGCGGCCTGAACAACGACGTCTACTTCCAGGTGGCGCTGCTCACCACCATCGGCCTGTCGTCGAAGAACGCGATCCTGATTGTCGAGTTTGCCGAAGCCAAAGTCGCTGAAGGGTACTCTCTGACGCGCGCCGCCCTGCGTGCCGCCCAGACGCGTCTGCGCCCGATCATCATGACCTCGCTGGCGTTTATCGCAGGGGTGACGCCGCTGGCCGTGGCAACCGGGGCAGGCGCCAACAGCCGCGTGGCGATTGGTACCGGCATTATCGGCGGTACGCTGGCCGCGACGCTGCTGGCGATCTTCTTCGTTCCCTTATTCTTTGTACTGGTGAAACGTCTGTTCTCCGGTAAACACGCGAACCGGAGGTCATAATGTTTCGTGTATCTATTTTAGCGTTAGCCCTGCTGAGCGCAGGCTGTGTGTCGTTAGATCCAACGTATCAACGCCCGGACGCCCCCGTCCCGGCAACCTTGCCCGGCGCGCACGGCGAAGCCACCGCCGTGGTGAGCCAGTGGCAGCAGGTGATGAACGACGCGCGGCTGAAAAGCGTGGTGACGATGGCGCTGAACAGCAACCGCGACGTGCAAAAAGCGATTGCCGATATCGACGCCGCCCGCGCCCAGTACGGTGAAACGCGCTCGTCCCTGTTCCCGACGGTGGACGCCGAGCTGAGCCATANTATCGACGCCGCCCGCGCCCAGTACGGTGAAACGCGCTCGTCCCTGTTCCCGACGGTGGACGCCGAGCTGAGCCATACCCGCAGCCGCACGCTGGCAAGCGGCGTCGCGACAAGCGACGAAGCCAACGGCGCGGTCTCCAGCTTCGAGCTGGATCTGTTTGGCCGCAACCAGAGCCTCTCCCGCGCCGCGCGTGAAACCTGGCTTGCCAGCGAGTTCACCGCGCAGAACACGCGCCTGACGATGGTCAGCGAGCTGACCACGGCCTGGGTGACGCTGGCGGCGGATAACAGCAACCTGGCGCTGGCGAAATCCACGATGGAGAGCGCCGCGAACTCGCTGAAGATTGTGAAGCGCCAGCAGGAAGTGGGCGTGGCGGCGGCGACGGACGTCAGTGAAGCGATGGCGGTCTATCAGCAGGCGCGCGCCAGCGTCGCGAGCTATCGGACTTTGGTGATGCAGGACAAAAATGCCCTCAATCTGCTGGCGGGCGATACGGTGCCGGACAACCTACTCCCCGGCACGCTGGAGAGCCTGAGCGATAACGCCATCACGCTGATCCCGGCGGGCGTCAGCTCCAGCACGCTGCTGCGTCGTCCGGATATTCAGGAGGCGGAGCATAACCTGCTGAGCGCCAACGCCAACATCGGCGCGGCGCGGGCCAACTTCTTCCCGACCATTTCACTGACCGCCAGCGCGGGCGTCGGCAGCGACTCGCTCTCCTCCCTGTTCAGCCACGGGATGAAGGTCTGGTCGTTCGCGCCGTCCATCACCCTGCCGCTGTTCAGCGGCGGGAACAATCTGGCGCAGTTGCGCTACGCGGAAGCGGAGAAGAAGGGGCTGATCGCCACCTATGAGAAAGCCATCCAGAGCGCGTTTAAGGACGTGGCCGACGCGCTGGCGCGGCGTGAAACCCTGAGCGAGCAGCTCGACGCCCAGCGCGAATACGTCGCGGCGGAGCAAAAAACGCTGGACGTGGCAACGCGCAGCTATAAGGCGGGCGCGGGGGATTATCTGACGGTACTGACCGCGCAGCGGTCGCTGTGGTCGGCGCAGGAATCGCTGATCGCGCTGCAGCAAACCGACCTGGAAAACCGCATCACGCTGTGGCAGTCGCTGGGGGGCGGTCTTCAGTAGCGCTTGCCGGGAAGTTCATGACAGGCGGTGAAGAGAAAATTCATACTTTCGGCTGGCGTCGCTACACTGAATGTAACGATATATTTCATGGGAAGCATGTGACTTCTAAAGGGGGTTGTTGATGAAAGCTGCGCACCTGGTCTGCCTGCTGGTTTGTCTGCTCTTCGCCGCGTTTGTCCATGCTCAGGAAAAGGATGACCCCGCGAAAGAGGCGCAAATAAAGCAGCAGGTCCTTAAAGATATTAAGAAAACCTGTACGCCACAGAAAAAGCAGAGCGATAAAGCCTGGCAGGAGATGATTTTGTCGTCCGAGGCCAATCAGCTGCTGATTAAAAATGCCATCACCGCCGTGAAGCGCGACAACCTGGATGCCTACTGGGGGGCGATTGGTCAGGTGGATTGTATGGAGGATTATTGAATTCCCGCCGGGTGGCGCTGCGCTTACCCGGCCTGGAAAACATGTTTAACGCTTCCGCATATCCGGAATGATGAGATCCCCGCGCAGAACATAGGACCCGAGCATCTGCGTTTTCTCCGTCAGCCAGCTCACAATGCGCGCCGCCATCGCGTCCATGGAATATTCAATCGCCGGGATCACCGGAATGCCCGGCAGGTGCAGCGATCCGGCAAGGCTGAAGACCATAATGTCGTCCGGCACCGATTTATTAAACGCCTGCAGCTGCGGGATCACCCGCTGGGCTTCCTGCTCGTCCGCCACCAGCAGCGCGTTGAAGTTCAGCGTGCTGGCGTTGTTAAGCAGCTCCTGCAGCGCAACGGACGAAGAAGTCGCGTCCATAAAGACCAGGCTGCGATTAAAGGGGAGGAAATTTTTCTCCAGCGCGTGCTTGTAGCCGAGCAGCACCTGGTCAGCAAAACCGCTGCCGTGGGGGTGGATCAGCGCAATCTGGCGACGCCCCTGGCTGGTGAGGTAGTTACAGGCGGTTTCGGCGGCAAAGGCGTGATCGAACTGGATGCTGTTGGAATTATCAGACTCCATGCAGTCCACCAGAATGACGTTATCCATATCCACGTCCAGCGGGAAACGGGCGCCAATCACCAGGATGTCATCGCAAAGCCCGCAGGAGAGTTCTTCAAGGGCGTGCATCACTTCCGCCTTGCTGTGCGCGAAGCGCAGCAGGAGGTGTTTTTGATGCTGGCTGAGCTGTTTTTCCAGCGCGTAGAGATAGCCGGTGGTCTGGTTAATGTTTTCCTGCGCGCAAATGACTCCAATGCAGCCCGTCGACTGGCTCAGCAGCGACTGGGCAATCACGTTGGGACGATAGTTTAGCTCATCCACGGCCTTCAGAACGGCCTGACGGCTGGCTTCCTTAACGCCACGCGACCCGCTCAACACTCGCGATACCGTGGCTTTAGACACCCCGGCAAGACGTGATACATCATTGATTGTCGACATCTCTTTCCCCTGGCAGGCTTACCTCGCGCCTGCAAATTCCATCACCGCTTCGGCTCACATTATAGCCAGAACGGAGTATATCCGTTTCCGTTTTCCATGGAAACCGATTTTCCGTTTCCACTCAAAATGATGTCAAAACAGCCAAATTATGTGACCCACATCCGGTTAATTAGCCTCATAAGTAACGGATCTTGATGGTTGTCACACTTCTGTCTTTTATGAATGGAAACCGGTTTCCGTATAATGTCCAATCATTCTCGCAATAACTTTTTACATTTAGAGGATGGTTGTCGATGTTCAAGATTATGCTGTGCTGCTCTGCCGGGATGTCCACCAGCCTGTTGGTCAGCAAAATGGTCGATGTCGCGAAAGAACGTGGTTTGCCGGTGAAGATTGATGCGTACGGTGTTTCCGAATTTGATACGCAGTTTCCGCAATACCAGGTTGTCCTTCTCGGACCGCAAGTGAAATACATGTTAAAGACACTCTCAGACAAGGCGGCTACGAAAGGCATTCCGGTGCAGCCCATCGACATGATGGACTACGGCATGCAGCGTGGCGATAAAGTACTGGACTATGCTCTGTCGCTCATCGAAGCGGCACACTAAAAGGTGTTCACATGAGTTCGTTATATCAATCCATGGTCGCGGTGATTGAGCAGTCAATTACCCCGCTGGCCGCCAAGCTGGGCCAGCAAAAGTATGTGATTGCCATCCGCGACGGCTTTACCGCCGCGCTGCCGTTTATGATCATCGGCTCGTTTATGCTGGTGTTCATCTTCCCGCCTTTCTCGGCGGATACCACCAACAGCTTTGCCCGCGGCTGGCTGGATTTCTCCCAGACCTATCGCGAACAGCTGATGCTGCCGTTTAACCTCAGCATGGGCGTGATGACCTTCTTCATTTCGGTGGGAATTGGGGCGAGCCTGGGGCGTCAGTTCAACCTCGACCCGGTGATGTCCGGCCTGCTGGCCTTTATGGCCTTCCTGCTGGTCGCCGCGCCGTATGCCGACGGCAAAATTTCGACCCAGTATCTCTCCGGCCAGGGCATCTTCACCGCCCTGATCACCGCCATTTACGCCACCCGCGTTTACGCGTGGCTGAAGCAGAACAACGTGACCATTCGCCTGCCGAAGGAAGTGCCAACCGGCGTGGCGCGCTCGTTTGAGATCCTGATCCCGGTGATGGTGGTGATCGGCACGCTTCACCCGCTGAACCTGTTCATTGAAGCGCAGACCGGGATGATTATCCCGCAGGCGATCATGCACCTGCTGGAGCCGCTGGTGTCCGCGTCTGACTCCCTGCCCGCCATTCTGCTCTCCGTGCTGCTGTGTCAGATCTTCTGGTTCGCCGGTATTCACGGCTCGCTGATCGTCACCGGCATCATGAACCCGTTCTGGATGGCGAACCTCTCCGCAAACCAGGCGGCGCTGGCGGCCGGCGCGGCGCTGCCGCACGTTTACCTCCAGGGCTTCTGGGATCACTACCTGCTGATTGGCGGCGTAGGCTCCACGCTGCCGCTGGCGTTCCTGCTGCTGCGCAGCCGCGTTACCCACCTGCGCACCATCGGCAAAATGGGCGTGGTGCCAAGCTTCTTCAACATCAACGAACCGATTCTGTTCGGCGCGCCGATCATCATGAACCCGATGCTGTTTATCCCGTTCGTGTTCGTTCCGCTGGTCAACGCCTGCCTGGCGTACGCGGCAACCAAACTCGGCTGGTTGGCGCAGGTCGTCTCGTTGACCCCGTGGACCACCCCTGCACCGATTGGCGCCTCGTGGGCGGCAAACTGGGCGCTGAGCCCGGTGGTGATGTGCCTGGTCTGTATGGTGATGTCCGCGCTGATGTACCTGCCGTTCCTGCGCGCCTATGAGCGTACGCTCATCAAAAACGAAGAGCAGAAGGCCCAGGCAACCGTCGGCGCCGCCGAGACCGCCAGCAATTAAGTCAAAGAGGAAGAGTCATGAAATACGCATTTCCCGATAACTTCTGGTGGGGCAGCGCAAGCTCCGCTCTCCAGACGGAAGGGGCAAGAGAGGGGGAAACCACGTGGGATTACTGGTTTGCCCGCGAGCCAAACCGTTTTCACAGCGGCGTGGGGCCGCAGCAGACCTCCACGTTTTATCAGCACTGGAAGACGGACATTCAGCTGTTAAAGCAGCTGAACCACAACAGCTTTCGCACCTCGATTAGCTGGGCGCGCCTGATCCCCGACGGTATCGGTGAAGTGAACCCGGAAGCGGTCGATTTTTACAATCAGGTCATTGATGAGCTGAATGAACAGGGCATCACGCCGTTTATGACCCTGTTCCATTTCGACATGCCGATGGCGATGCAGGAGATCGGCGGCTGGGAAAACCGCGACGTGGTGGACGCCTACGCCCGCTATGCGCAGATTTGCTTTGAGCTGTTCGGCGATCGCGTGCTGCACTGGTTTACCTTCAACGAGCCGATCGTGCCGGTGGAAGGCGGTTATCTCTACGATTTCCACTACCCGAACGTGGTGGATTTTCGTCGGGCAGCCACCGTGGCGTATCACACCGTGCTGGCCCATGCGAAGGCGGTTCAGGCCTACCGCGCCGGGCATTACGCGGGGGAGATTGGCATCGTGCTGAACCTGACGCCGTCGTACCCGCGTTCGCAGAACCCGGCAGACGTGAAGGCGGCGCACATCGCGGATCTGATGTTTAACCGCAGCTTCCTTGACCCGGTCCTGCGCGGCGAATACCCGGCAGATCTCGTAGCGCTGCTGAAATCCTGCGATCAATTACCCGCCTGTAAACCGGAAGACGGTTTCCTGATAGCGGAAGGGAAAATCGACCTGCTCGGCGTGAACTACTATCAGCCGCGTCGCGTGAAGTGTCGCGACAGCGCGGTGAACCCGCAGGCGCCGTTTATGCCGGAGTGGTTCTTCGATAATTACGAGATGCCGGGCCGCAAGATGAACCCGTACCGCGGCTGGGAAATCTACGAGCCGGGTATTTACGATATTCTGGTCAACCTGCGCGACAATTACGGCAACCCACGCTGCTTTATTTCTGAAAACGGCATGGGCGTCGAAAACGAGCAGCGTTTTATTGAAAATGGCCAGATTAACGATCAATACCGCATCGAGTTTATTTCCGAACATTTAGCCTGGCTGCATAAGGGTATTAGCGAAGGGTGCAATTGTCTCGGCTACCATATGTGGACGTTTATTGATAACTGGTCGTGGTGCAACGCGTATAAAAATCGCTACGGATTTATCCAGCTCGATTTAGAGACGCAGAAACGCACCATTAAGAAAAGCGGAGAGTGGTTTGCCGCTACCGCGTTAAATAATAGTTTTGAAAAAGAGTAATGATGATGATCGCATTAGAAGAAGCCGTAATGGAAATTATCGTCAATGCCGGACAGTCCCGCAGCCTGTGCTTTGAAGCGCTGCACGCGGCGCGTCAGGGCAACATTGACGAAGCCAAAAGCCTGCTGCGCGAAGCCGACGGCTACGCGCGCCAGGCGCACAAGATGCAGACCAAACTGATCGAGCAGGATGCGGGCGAAGGCCGCCAGCCGATGACGTTAATTATGGTGCACGCGCAGGATCATTTAATGAACTCCTTATTAGCGCGTGAACTGTCCGAAGAAATTATTCATTTATATCAGAGATAGTCTATGGCGAAATAATTATTGTAATACCTCTGTACCCTAAATAGAGATCCACTTGTTCTGATGATAGCGACATACTCTGTCAGATCGGAGCGGGATGGTTATTGTCTGAATAAAATTAAACTATATTGAGATAACCATGAATACGATTAAAAAACTTCCATTAACCATGGCGGTTATCGCCGCGCTTTGCCCAATTTCCGTGCTCGCACAGGAATTCACCCAGGAGCAAATCGACGCCATTGTGGCGAAAGCGGTGGATAAAGCCCTCGCCGAACGTCAGGCCAAAATGGATGCGGCGGTCGCGAAAAAAGCGGACGTGGTGACCGAGCCGCAAAGCGCGGCGCAATCTCCGGATATGGCGATCCCGTTCGGAATTAAATTTACCGGCTACGCCCGCTACGGCGCGCACTTCCAGGCTGCCGATCAGAAATACGTCGCGGTGGACGGCTCGTACAACGGCGCGTCCGCCATTGGTCGTCTGGGCAACGAAGGCAACGGCGGGGAATTCCAGCTATCCAAGGCCTTCAAGGGTGAAAACGGCGCCATCTGGGACGTTAACGTGATGATCGACCACTGGGGCGACGAAGTTAACCTGAAAAAAGCCTACGCGGGGGTGACCAACATTATGGCCTCCAACCCGAACGCCTATTTCTGGGCAGGCCGTGACTTCCACCAGCGTCCGCAGCAGGGCATCAACGATTACTTCTGGATGAACCACGACGGCCAGGGCGCCGGGGTGAAGAACTTCGACATCGGCGGCGTGCAGTTTGACGTCGCCGCCGTGGCGGCGGTGGAATCCTGTAGCCCGGAAGTGATGGAAGATGAAGCCAACCCGTCGCGCATCACCTGTACCGGCGGTTCCGGCACGGGCGACAAAGGCAACTACGCCGCGACCTCAAAAATCCACGGCATGAAGCTTGGCCCGATCGACATGGAGCTGTACGCCAACTACGGCTTTGACTCCAAGGCGGTGGAGAGCGACGAGCGTCTGAACGCGTGGCAGGGCGGCGTGGTGTTGAGCCACACCAACGACAGCGGCGTGAACAAGGTGATCGCCCGCTACTCCGATAACGCGGACAACAGCGTGTTCAACAAAACCGAGGATCTGACCACGGTCTACGCCAGCTTCGAAGGGCTGTACAAATTCACCCAGGCCACGCAGGTGGAGTACATCCTCGCATTCCACGACTACGACAACAGCCGCGATAAGACCGACAACCGCAAGAACTACAACGCCATCGTGCGCCCGATGCACTGGTGGAACGATGTTCACTCCACCTGGCTGGAAGCGGGCTGGCAGCATGTTGATTACGACAACGGCGGCGACAACAAGGGCTGGAAGCTGACCCTGTCCCAGAACATGTCTATCGCCATGGGGCCGGAGTTCCGCCCGATGCTGCGCTTCTACGTGACCGGCGGCAAGGTGGATAACGAACGCACCGCGCGCGTGAACAACACCAAAGACGAAACGCTCGACGACTTCAACGTCGGCGCGATGTGGGAGGCGTGGTTCTAGGCAAGGTAGAAGCAAAACGGCAACGAGAGTTGCCGTTTTTAGTGTTTGCTCCCTCTCCACGTGGGAGAGGGCCGGGGTGAGGGCATCAGGCCGCACGCAACCATGCTATGCTGTTGACCGAATTAACGACAACATCGCAGGGGAGAACATGGGTTCCACACGTAAAGGGATGCTAAACGTCCTGATCGCCGCCGTTTTATGGGGCAGTTCCGGCGTTTGCGCGCAGTACATCATGGAGAAAAGCCACATTTCTTCGCCTTACCTGACCATGGTTCGCCTGCTGTTTACCGGCGTGATCCTGCTGACGCTCTCCTTCGTTCACGGCGACAAGATTTTCTCGGTCATCAAACATCGCAAAGACGCCCTCAGCCTGCTGATTTTCTCACTCGTCGGCGCGCTCACCGTGCAGCTCACCTTCCTGCTGACGATTGAGAAATCCAACGCGGCGACCGCTACCGTGCTGCAGTTTCTCTCGCCGACCATTATCGTGGCCTGGTTCGCCCTGGCGCGGAAAAAGCGCCCCGGCGTGTTTGTGCTGTCGGCCATCATGACGTCGCTTGTCGGTACGTTTCTGCTGGTCACCCACGGCGACCCAACCTCGCTCTCCATCTCGCCTGCCGCGCTGTTCTTCGGCATCGCCTCGGCGTTTGCCGCCGCGTTTTACACGACGTATCCGTCAACGCTGATCGCCCGCTACGGCACGCTGCCGATTGTCGGCTGGAGCATGTTGATTGCCGGGTTAATGCTGACGCCGTTCTACGCCGGACGCGGGACCACCTTTGTGATTGACGGCAGCCTGCTGCTGGCGTTTTTCTACCTGGTGGTGATTGGCACGGCGCTGACGTTCAGCCTGTATCTGAAAGGCGCGCAGATGATTGGCGGGCCGAAGGCGAGCATTCTGAGCTGCGCCGAACCCTTGAGCAGCGCGCTGCTGTCGGTGGTGTTGCTGGGGGTGGCGTTCACCCTGCCGGACTGGCTGGGGACGCTATTGATCGTGTCGTCGGTAGTGTTGATTTCAATGGATTCGAGAAGACGGGTTCAGACATCGGCGTAGCCTGATGCCCTCCCCCCAACCCTCTCCCACGGGAGAGGGAGAAAAACACTACTTCGCCTTCACCTTCCCCGCCACCAGCAGCGCGGTCAGCAGCATCAGCGTGCCGGAGATCACCAGCGGTGACGTCAGCCCCAAATGGTCGAGCGCCACGCCGCCAATGGCCGCGCCGCAGGTGTTCGCCAGCTGGATCACCGCCACCTGAATCGACCCGGCTTTTTCCGCCTGATCGGCAAGCGAGCGGGTGATCCACGTCGACCAGCCCACCGGTACCAGCGCAAAGGCCAACCCCCAGATAATCGCGATGGCAGACGCCACCCACTTATCGCTGCCCCACAGCACCAGCACCGCCGCGCTCGCTGCCAGCACCAGCGGCGCACCCGCCAGCGCCACCTTCAGGGAGCGTTTCAGGAACTGGGAAGACAGCGAGGTGCCGACAAAGCTGGCGATACCAAAGCTCAGCAGCACCAGCGTCAGGCCGTCCACGTCAAAGCCCGCCATGGTCATAAACACCGGGCGGATATAGGTAAAGAAGGCAAACTGCCCGGCAAAGGACATAAAGATGGCGGTCATCCCCGCCAGCACGCCGGGGCGCTTCAGCAGCGCGAACATGTTCTGTTTGTGGTGCGCCGCTTCGCCCGGCAGGGACGGCAGCGCTTTCCACACCCAAATGATGCAGAGCAGGCCCATCACCGCCGCCGCGTTAAAGACGTTACGCCAGCCGATAATCCCGCCGAGGAAACTGCCTAACGGCGCGGCGATCACCAGCGCGATAGAGACCGCACCGAAGATAACGGAAAGCGCTTTTGGCACCGTCCGCGCGGGCACCAGGCGCATGGTCAGCGAGGCCGACATCGCCCAGAAACCGCCTAATCCCAGCCCCAGGCAGGCGCGCCCCAGCAGCAGCAGGGTGAAGCTTTCCGCGAAGGAGACCAGCAGGCAGGAGAGCGTCAGCAGCACGCTGAACAGAATGACCACCTTGCGACGGTCGATGGTGCCAATCACCTGGGTGATAAACAGGCTGGCGAACATCGCCACGAAGGCGGTAACGGTAACGGACTGCCCCGCCACGCCTTCGGAAATGCCCAGATCCTGCGCCATCGGCGTCAGCAGGCTCACCGGCAGAAACTCAACGGTAATCAGGCAGGCGACGCAGAACGCCACGGCGAAAACGGCCGACCAGTTGGGGCGAGAAACCTCTTTGGTCTGCGGTCTGGTCGTGGGCTGGATATGTTCTGTCATGGCGTCACCTGAAGATAAAAACGTGCGGAAAAGTCGCGCAGTTTATCATCAAAAGTGTGACGGATTTAACGATTTGACAACTTTTGTCGTTTTTACAGGGGATCAGTGCAGGTAAAACACGCCCTCTTCCGGCAGGAAGAGCTGGTTATAGCGAAGCTGGAAAGCGTTTAGCTCCTGCGGATCGGGCTCCATCTCGCGCATGAAGCCAAGCGCCAGACGAATTTGCGCATCGGTAATGGGTGCGGCAAGGCGGGCTTTACGCAGCATGCGGTGCCAGGCGTGCAGGTTCTCCTCGCTGCCGTCGACGATGCAAACCTGCCAGATCAGCAGCACCTGCGCAGCGTTTTGCAGATGCGCCTCGTCGGGTCGCTCAAGGTAGCGGATAAACTCATTGCCGGGCGTTTTTCCGAACTGGTCGATCATCGACTCAACCGGCATCGGGGTGATCCCCAGACGCTCGCTCAAACGTTTGATGGCGCGGCGGGAATCTGAGGTCAGGACGCGAAATCCCACCACAAACACCACGGCAAGCGTTGCCAGCATTATCCAGACCATGCGTTCTCCTATGAATAGCCGCTCATCATAGCGGGAAACGCAGGGCGTCGACAGCGACAGGCATAAAAAAGCCCGGCATCACACACCGGGCAAAGAAGTTACCTGCACACTCAGGCTGTTTTTAATTTCTGCGCACGATTTTCACGGCGAATCTTACGTTCTTCCAGCACCGCGACCATCGCCATCAGGACGATACAGCCGATCGCTGCGGCATCCAGCGCCGCGAAGGTGCCCGCCCAGCCGGTGAGGCCGAAAATCGGCGTGCCGTCGGCGATCATCCCCAGACCCAGCTTGGCGAAGCTGTCGCCGATCAGGTAGGCGAAGGTGCCTTTAATCCCATCGGCGGCGCCGATCGCTTTTTTCGGGACGAAGCCCACTGCCGCCACGCCGATCAGCAGCTGCGGGCCAAACACCAGGAAGCCGAGCGCGAACAGGGACGCCAGGTAAACGTACTGGTTGCTGGCGTGCTGGTAGACGCCGAGCGTGGCGATAATCAGCGCCAGCGCGACGCAGGCCACCAGCGCACGACGGCCGTTGGCGAGATCCGAGAGCCAGCCCCACAGCAGCGTGCCGACCAGGGCGCCCACTTCGAACAGGGTGAAGCCCTGAATCGCCACTTCTTTAGAGAGCTTCAGCTCCTGGAAGGCATACACGGTCGACCACTGGTCGATGCCGATACGCACCACGTACAGGAAGATGTTTGAGAAGCACAGCAGCCAGATCACTTTGTTTTTCAGCACGTACTCAACAAAGATCTGCCATTTGGACATCTCGTTTGCTTCGGTCTCTTTATCCTCTTCGCTGATCTCCTCGCCGAACAGCTCTTCGGCTTTGCCAAGGCCGTAAGATTCCGGGGAGTCGCTGCCGTAGCGCAGGCCGATAAAGCCGACGATCAGGGCGATAATCGACGGGAAGATAAACATGCCGATCACGTGGCCGTCGAACAGGTAGTTTGCGCCAAACAGCGCCACGCCTGCCGCACCCGCCCCGCCGAGGTTATGGGAGATGTTCCACATGCCGAGGTACGAACCACGCTTGCGGCGCGGGGTCCATTTGGTGATGGTGGAATAGCTGCACGACCCGCCGGTACTCTGGAAGAAGCCGCTCAGGGCGTAGAAGGCGATCATCATGAACAGGCTGACGGAGCCCGCGCCCATGCTGGCGCTGAAGCCGAGCATACAGATGGCGGAGAGGATCAGCATAAACGGCAGGAACTGCTTGGTGTTTTTGCCGTCCGCGTAGTAGGACACAACGGTTTTACCCACGCCGTAGGTGATGGAGAAGCCCAGGCCAATCATCCCCAGCTGCGTCATGCTCAGCCCGTAGGTTGAGATCATGTCGTTCTGCGCGATGTTAAAGTTTTTGCGGATCAGGTACATGGTCAGGTAGCCGATGAAGACCACCAGATAGGACTGCATGAACGGTTTGAACCACATCTTGCGCCGCACGTCGAGCGGCAGATCCAGGGTCGGCTTGCGCACCTGGTTGAGGAAGGCCAGCATGGTTTGCTCCTGAGCTGATTTTTACCTGCGAATGGCAGGCATTGTAAAAATCAGCCGGGAGAGATGCCTGAGACAGCGTCCAGGTAAAACCGGGAAAATTTCCTGGTTTTGCGCCATTCGGGGTGAAAAGGTGAGACGCATCACGCTTCGCTCACCTCGCGCGGGGCCTGCGCGTGCAGGAAGGGCAGCAGCAGCAGCGCGGAAATCCCCGCCGCGATGGCGATCACCGCGAAGAAACCGCTCCAGTGCCAGACGTCGATCACCCGCGCCAGCGGCCAGCCGGAGAGCGATGCGCCGAGGTAGGCAAACAGCCCGACAAAGCCCGTCGCCGCGCCTGCCGCCTCTTTGTGGGAACATTCCGCCGCCGCCATGCCGATCAGCATCTGCGGGCCAAACACGAAGAAGCCGGTGGTGAAGAAGCACGCCGCCTGCATCACGTAGCTGGCGAACGGCATCAGCCACAGCGAGCCGACGGAGAGCAAAATCCCGGCGGCGAAAATCAGGTTCATCGGACCACGGTTGCCGTTGAACAGCTTGTCCGAGCCCCAGCCCGCCACCAGCGCGCCGATAAACCCGCCCAGCTCGAACATCGTCACCGCCGAGTTGGCGGTCACCAGATCCACGCCGAGCGTCTCGGACATGTAGAGATTGCCCCAGTCGTTGATCGCCGCGCGCACCACGTAGACCAGCACGTAGCAGAGCGACAGCAGCCAGATGTACGGGTTTTTCAGCACGTATTTGGTGAGGATCTCCCTGCGGGTCAGCCCCGCGCCCTCCTGCTGCTGGGCAATCTCCATTTCGTCGTGCCGCCAGTCGCCCACCGCAGGCAGGCCGACGGTTTGCGGCCTGTCGCGCAGGCGCCAGCAGAGAAACAGCCCGGCAATTATCGCCAGGCCACCGGCAATCATCATCCCCGCGCGCCAGCCGTAGTGCAGCGCCGCCGCCCCCACCACCATCGGAATCAGCGCCCCGCCGACGTTATGCGCGGTGTTCCAGATTGCCCACCAGCCGCCGCGCTCGTTGCGCGAATACCAGGCGGTGAGCAGGCGGGCGCAGACCGGCGCGCCCCAGCCCTGGAAAAAGGCGTTCAGCGCCCACAGCAGGGCAAAGGCCCAAAGCGACGTCGAGAAGCCAAACAGGATATTCACCACCCCGGTGGCGATCAGCCCAACGCCCATGAAATAGCGCGCGTTGGAGCGGTCGCTGACGATGCCGGAGAAGAACTTCGACAGGCCATAGGTGATGTAAAACAGCGTCGCCAGCAGGCCGATATCGGTGCGCGTCATCACGCCGCTGGCGAGGATTTCCGGCGCGGCGGCGTTGAAGCTTTTGCGGGTGAAGTAGAACAGCGCGTAGCCGAGCCAGATGGTCATCAGGATATGGCGACGCCAGTAGCGGTAGCGGGCGTCGATTTCCGCTTTATCGCCAATCGGCGCGGCGCTGGCAGGGGTTTTAAACATGATAACTCCGTAGCGGCAGGCTGACGCTGACGCGCGTCCCGTGGGTGCAGGAGAGGTTCAGCGTGCCGCCCAGCGCCTTGACGCGCTCGCGCATGCCCGCCAGGCCAAAACCCTGCTGGCCGGAGCCCGGCGGCAGGCCGCAGCCATCGTCTTCAATTATCAGCTTCAGGCTGTCGTCCTGCTGCCAGCCCTGGATCGTGACCGCGCTGGCGCTGGCGTGCTTGACGATGTTGTTCAGCCCTTCCTGACAGACGCGGAACAGCGTCACGCGCTGGCCTTCGCTGAGCGTAGATTCGTTAATGCGCCAGTCGAGATGGCTGACTATTCCGCGGCTTTCCAGCTCCATCTCGCGCATCAGGGAACGCACCGCCTGCTCCAGCGACAGGTCGTCAAGCTGGCGCGGGCGCAGTCGTCCTAACAGGCGACGAACGGAGTCATAGACGCCCAGCGAAAGCTGTTCGATATGCGCTCCGCCCTGCTTCACGTTCGCGTTTTCTGCCGCCAGGCGCTGGACAATGCCCGCCTGGGTGCGGATAGCGGTGATGGTCTGGCCGATATCGTCGTGCAGCTCGCGGGCGACCTCCTGCCGCACGCTCTCTTCGGTTTCCAGCAGACGCTCCGCCAGACGGCGGTTGCGCGCCAGCTCGGTTTGCAGGGACTGGTTCAGCTCGCGCAGGCGCTGAATACCCGCTCCCAGCAGCAGCCCGGTCAGGCTTTGAGCCAGCAGGGAAAGCAGCAGGTCCACCGGATGATCGTGCCAGGTCTGGCTGGCGATCAGCGCGATGGCGTTCATCAGCGTGGCGATCAGCGCCCCCTGCCAGCCGTAGTGCCAGGCCAGGGCGATAATCGGCAGCGCCAGGCAGAACGGCGTGAAGCGTGAAAGCTCGGCGGGCAGGCCAAGCTGGAGCCACAGGCTCACCACAAACAGCAGCAGATACCAGATGAGGTGCCGGGCGCGCCAGTTCACCGGCTGGGAAACCAGCGCCGGGCCGAGCGGCTGCCAGACGGTGCTGGTGAGGTAGTGCCAGATCACCAGACAGGTTGGCGCGAGCGTAAGGCCGCCGGTCAGGGTCAGCAGCAGGGCGTTGAGCATCTCCTTCTCGCCGATCCACGGAAGCGACTGCAGCAGCGCGGCGGCCATCAGCGCCGCCCCCTGACGCAGCAGCGTGCGCCAGTCGCGCTGGTGGCGGTAGCGGGAAATGAGGGCAACCGGGAGAAGCGTCAGCAGGCTTCCGGTCATCAATAAGGGCAGGTGCGCGAGGGCAACCTCCTGCGCCAGCCAGACCAGCATCAGCCATTCAGCACCGAGCAAAACGGGCCAGTAGGCGCGCGGACACTGGAGCATTAACCCCAGACGCAGGCCGAAGGGAAACAGCAGCACCGCCAGCTCCGGGCGTTCCACCAGGTGCAGGCTGATGCTCCACAGGCAAAACCAGGCGGCGGAGAAGATAAAAAAGCTGGCGACAACGGCGATCAGCCGTGAAAAAGCGGAACTCATTGCCAGCTGTCAAACATGCGGCGCGCCAGTTCGACGTCGTTGCTGACGTTGAGTTTTTCCATCAGGTTGGCGCGGTGGACGTGCACGGTTTTCGGGGACAGCTCCAGCTCGGCGGCAATCTCTTTCACCGACATCCCCTGCGCGAGCTTCTCAGCCACCTGGCGCTCGCGCCGGGTGAGCGGATCCTGACGTCCGGCCGCCAGCTTGATTGCGATATCCGGCGTTAAATAGCAGCCGCCGGTGGAGACGGTTCGCACGGCGGCGATCAGTTCGTCGGGGCTACAGCGCTTGGAGAGAAAGCCGCGCGCGCCCGCGTTGAGGGCCTGCTCGACCAGCGCCGGGCTGTCGTGGACCGACAGCATGATCGTCGCCATCCCTTTCGGCAGCTGGCTTAGCAGCTCCAGCCCGGAGAGATCCGGCATCGAGATGTCGCAGATACAGACCTGCACCCCGCGCCCCGGCAGGCCCGCCAGCGCCTCGCGACCGGAGCCAAACTCGGCCACGACCTGAAAATCCGGTTCGAGGTTTAAAAGCTGGGCAAAGCCGGAGCGGACGATAAGGTGGTCGTCGATGAGAGCGATGGTGGTCATGTGTCTTCCTGCGGTCTGAAAGCGCCGGATGGCGCTGCGCTTATCCGGCCTGCAAGCGCGACGCCTGCAGGCCGACCAGGGCGCTTACCTTAAGCGATTTATTCGAAAAACACCGCAATTTTGTTAAACATGGTGGGATCGGACTGGTTGCGCGCCACTCTGGTGACGTCTTCCAGCTTGTCGATCTGCGCCATCATCTGCTCCAGACGCTGGTCGTCGTTGACCAGCAGCCAGATGCGGCTGTGCTCGCTGCCCTGAATCGGCAGACAGAGAATGCCTTCCACGTTAAACGCCCGGCGGGCAAAGAGCCCGCAGACGTGGGTCATGACGCCAGGGTGGTTGCGGACGGTGAGTTCCAGAATGACGTTATCATGTTGTTTCTGCATGGCTTATTCTCCCACCATCTCAGTATTTGCCGCTCCCGGCGGCACCATCGGATACACTTTTTGTTCAGGATCGATACGCACGTGGATCAGCGCCGGGCCGGGGCGAGAAATCGCCTCCTGCAGCGCCGCGTGGGCATCCTCTTCGGCGTTCAGATCGCAGGTGTGCAGGCCAAAGCCGGCGGCAATCTGCATAAAGTTAATCATCCCCGGGTAGGTCGCGGCAAACACGCCCTGCTTGTAGAACAGGCTCTGCTGCTGGTGCACCAGCCCCAGCGCCTCGTTGTTCATCAGGATGATTTTCACGTCTAACTGGTTTTCGGCCGCGGTGGCCATTTCCTGAATGTTCATCATCAGGCTGCCGTCGCCGGAGAAGCAGATGACCTTGCGGTCCGGGTTGGCGAGCGCCGCACCCACGGCTGCGGGCAGACCAAAGCCCATGGTTCCCAGACCGCCGGAGGTCAGCCACTGGCGCGGACGGTTCAGCGGGTAGGCCTGGGCGGTCCACATCTGATGCTGGCCGACGTCGGTGGTGATAATTGCGCTGTCGTCCACGCAGGCGGCCACGGCGTTGATAAGACCGTAGTGGCTCAGCGGGTCGCCTTCGGTTGGGATGGCGCCCGGGAACTCGCGCTGCAGATCGGCCACCAGCTGGCGCCAGTCGGCGCGGTCGGCTGCGTCCGTCTGCGGGATCAGCTGCGCCAGAACCTCGGCCACGTCGCCCTGAATCGCCACGTGCGGCTGCTTGATTTTACCCAGCTCGGCGCGGTCGATATCCACGTGAATGATTTTGGCGTTCGGGCAGAACTGCTCGGTTTTGCCGATCGCCCGGTCATCAAAACGCGCGCCCATAACAATCAGCAAATCAGCCTCTTGCAGGATGTAGTTGGTGCTCCGCGCGCCGTGCATGCCCAGCATGCCGAGAGAGAGCGGGTGCGCTTTAGGCAGCATGCCCAGCGCCATCAGGGTCATGGTGGTCGGCAGGTTGGCTTTCTCTGCAAACTGGCGGATTTCATCCGCAGCGTTAATCGCTCCGCCGCCCAGATAGAGCACCGGGCGTTTGGCGGCGTTAATCATGGCGGCGGCATCGCTCACGCTCTCAGCGCTGAATTCCGGCGCGGGGGCACGCTCGCCCGGCTCCGGCAGGACGTCGATTTCGATCTCAGCGGTCTGGACATCCTTAGGAATGTCTATCCACACCGGGCCCGGGCGGCCAGACTGCGCAATGCGGAACGCATCGCTGATAACCTGAGGAAGCTCGCTGATATCGCGAACTAAATAGTTATGTTTGGTGATGGGGATAGAGATGCCGTAGGTGTCCACTTCCTGGAACGCATCGGTGCCGATCATCGAGGACGGTACCTGGCCGGTAATGCAGATCAGCGGAATGGAGTCGAGACGCGCGTCGGCGATGGCGGTCACCAGGTTGGTTGCGCCAGGGCCGCTGCAGGCCATACAGACCGCCGGTTTGCCCTGCGTACGCGCCATGCCCTGAGCAATAAAGCCTGCCCCCTGCTCGTGGCGCGCCAGCACGTGGCGGATCTGCGTGCTTTGGCTTAACGCATCGTACAGCGGCAGTACCGTGCCGCCAGGGATACCCGCAACCGTGGTGATGCCCTGCCGTTCCAGCAGATGAACGATCAGCTGCGCGCCAGTAAAACGCGTCGTGGTGGATGTTGTGCCCGAACTTGCCATGCTCCAGTCCTTTTCTTCTGGGCCGACGTTCCGGGGAGGGTCCTAAACGAAAAACCCCGCCCGGTTTGCGCCGGCGGGGTTTTGGATTCGTGTGTTGATCCAGTCCCTACGGCGCATTGCCGACGACCACCACCACACGCACGACGACCACTGCGGCTGGTTGCGCAGTTTTTAGTAGGGTCGAAGTGAAGATGGATGAAGTCATTGGGGACCTGTGTTTGGAATCATTGATGGAATTTATACAAACACAGGTTTTCGGGCGTGACAATGGAAATATTTTCATCTGCGCAAAAATGCGCCAGGGATCACGTTTCAGTAAGTTGCTCGCTCATTCCAGGAGTCACTATAGATGACATTGCCGTCGCAATGCTTCCAGGTGATTTTCTCGTAGCGGATGAGAACCGTCTCAAGGTGTGTTCCGGTGTTTGCGCCTGGGTACAGGTCTGGTGTGATTGAGGTGATTTTCACATTCTCGAGGAGGATATTAAAATATTCCTGTTCTAAACCCGCCTCATTAATCTGGTACATCTTAATGGTGGCTGACTGGAGCGTTCTTCCTGTACTCAGCGCCCGAAATAAAATCGGGGTTACACGATCAAATTCCTTCTGAAACATGACGGGCATGTGTATGCGCGTCCCCGTCAATTTTCCGGTATTCCCGTCGACTGGAATGTTAACATTATGAGTGAACGATTTGAGTTCAATTGCACCTTCACGCCCTGACACAAGGCAAGGTCCAACCATGGGAGAACCATTTTCATCTGTTAGAAACAAATAAGCTGGGTTTGACATATAAAATCCTTTTTATAAAATTTAATCGTACTTATCAAAGCGGCCGAAAATTATCGGATGCACAATAATAAATACAACAATAGAAATGAATGTTAGTAATACCCAGTGGTCAGGCATCAACCACAGGAACAAAGAGGCGCACGCAAAAATATAAACGGGGAATAAAACATCCGAAAACAGAATTGATAGCAGACTCTTAAACATGCTCCTTGTCCTTTAAGTCGTCATAAATTGCATCGAAATCCTTATAGAATCCCATTTGCACCTTCTTAATGAGTTCAGACAGGAAAGGCTCAAAAAAGTAGTAAAGCATCTCCAGTTGTGCGGCATACAGGGTCGCGTAATACCTGGGGTCCAACGTTTTCAGGCGACGGGCAGCAAAAGCGCACTTCTGTTCCGTTCCAATCAATTGAAGCGCCATGACAACGTTAGGTACGCGGCGTGCAAGCCGTTCGACGACGATTTCAGAGAGCAGGCCAGATTCGGAAAGGGATTTGGCCAGCCCCAATGCTATCGCTAAACGCGCGGCCTTGTTTGTTGGTATGTTTTTAACAAGCCCGGTGACTTTTGAATCCATCTTACGAACGCGATTTTGTTCATTTCCATTTTCAGAATCGGTAATAACACGTTCAAAATAAAGATAGAGCATGTGTTCTATTACATCGCGATAACGGTAAAGCGAGAGAATTGAGAGATACATCCTCTTTTCTTCTGAGAGAAGCTCATCACACACATCATGATAGCTGGGGATTAAGCATGATGAGTACCAGCTTACGCGTTCCATTCCTGAGTAAATATCAGAACCGTTCCCCTTTAATGCTCTCCATGTCCCTGCAACGCCTTGCTGTCCATAAATAGCCAACTGCCTGTCACTCTGGAACTTCATCTTTAAACAATCAGATGCTTGCATAATGTATCCATACAATATTTGCGACTCTGAAAATATACATTGGAAAGCGCTGAGTTTCAAACAAGTGAAATTATTTCAACTAAACATTCACGTATAAAATAAGTTGGCTCACTTTTATTAATTAGTGTTATACACGAAGTAATTAAATTACTTGAGAGGTATTAGTAAGTTATATTAGTTTACATATTAAGTGGTGTTATCTTACAAAATGAATCTAATACCTCTCCATTAAACAGAGCGGCTTAAGCAATCCGGCTAGCCCACATCGAAGCCAAACAGCAGAACCCTCGCTCATCCAGCAGTTTTTTATGAGGCAGATCAGAAAACAAAAAACCCCGCCGGAGCGAGGTTTTTATCAGGGTTTGCGGTTGGTCGCCGCAGAACACACTGTGTTACGTCAACGCAAAAAGTATACGCGATCGAAGACGAACGCGCAATTCCGGCACGGATTTTGACGTTTTTGAGTATGGATCGCCTTCCTGATTTTGTCCAAAAAATACTGTTCATGCATACAGTATTTATCTATACTGAGGGTGTTCGCAGTGAGCGAGGGGGCCGCAGTTTTACCGGCGCAACGAAGTCCTGGCTGAAACGGGTGGTGCCGTCAGTGCCTTAACCCCTGAAGTGAGCACACTGTGTTACGTCAATCCAGGTGCTGGCAACAGGCGGCGGAAAGGTACGCCAGCATCGTGCTCCTTTTAACCAAAAGGAGACGCGTATGAGCGTAGTGGATATGGTGATACTTATCCTCAAACTCATTGTTGCAGTACTGCAACTGCTTGATGCTGTCCTGAAATTCCTTCGGTAATTCAGGTTCAAGTCGCACCTGAGAGGGGCGGGCAACCGCCCCTCTTTAATAACGAGGGAATGCTATGTCGCGTCTGTTAATTGAGCCTGTCACACCGGATGAGCCGGGGTATATCGCCCTGAAGGCTGAAAGTATCGCACTGAATTTCAACATGCTGCGCAGGCTGGAAGAGAACTGGCAGCGCGGCGAGAACCGCTTTAACGCGCCGGGAGAAAAGCTGCTGGGCGCGTTTCTTAACGGCAAGCTGGTCGGCGTATGCGGCCTCAACCGCGATCCGTTCAGCCAGCAGCCGCGCGCCGGGCGTATTCGCCATCTCTACGTCAGCGAGAAGTGCCGCGGGCTGGGCATTGGCAAACAGCTTTTAACCGTGGTGATGGCCGATGCCAGCATCTGGTTTGATTTTCTGAATACCCACGCGCCGGACACCGCGTATGGCTTCTATCGCCAGGCGGGTTTTACGCTGGTCTCGGACGAGCCGCGGGTGACGCACCGCCTTTTTTGTGCCGTGTAACCGGCTGGCAGCATCAGGGTGTGAATGTTACAGTTGAGTGACAATTCATCACCCGATACGCCATGACCACCACCGTTTTTTGCATTTTGCTCTTCGCCGCGCTGCTGCATGCCAGCTGGAACGCCATCGTTAAGGCCGGAACGGACAAGCTTTATTCCGCGATAAGCGTCAGCGGATCCGCCACGCTTATCGCTCTGGTCTTACTGCCGTTTTCCCCACAGCCATCTGCTGCAAGCTGGCCGTTTTTGATCGTCTCCTGTGCCTTACAGGTGGTGTACACCGTGCTGGTAGCGAAAACCTATCAGGTCTCCGATATGAGCCAGACCTATCCGCTGATGCGCGGCACCGCCCCGCTGCTGGTGGCGCTGATCGGCGTGCTGGCGCTCGGCGATCGTCTCTCCTGGCTCGCCTGGTCCGGCATCGGGGTAATTTGCCTTTCGATTCTGGCGATGGCGATGCATGGCCGCATGCAGTCACGCAAAGGGATCTGGCTGGCGCTGCTGAACGCCTGCTTCATTGCCGGGTATACGCTGGTGGACGGCACCGGCGTGCGGCTGTCGGACACCGCGCTGGGCTACACGCTGTGGACCTTCTTTATGAACGGCTTCTGCCTGCTGAGCTGGGCGATGGTGGCGCGTCGGCGCGAGGCGTCCGGCTACCTGCGCCTGCACTGGAAAAAAGGGTTACTCGGCGGGGTGGGCACCATGGGCTCTTACGGTCTGGCGCTTTGGGCCATGACGCAGGCACCGCTGGCGGTGGTCGCGGCGCTGCGTGAAACCTCGATTCTTTTCGGGGCGCTGATCGCGTTTGTCCTTTTAAAAGAGAAGGTTGCGGGCCTGCGCAGCGCGGCGGCGCTGGGTATTGCCGGCGGCGCCATTCTGCTGCGCCTGGCGTAAATCACTGGCAACATTAGTTGCCGTTCTTGTTTACAAATCCTGCCTTTCCCGGTTTTTTCATTCACCACGACAATGCTTAAATTGTCATCTCTCTGTGGTAGATTCCTCGCGCATTTATGGGAATGCGCAGTCACTTATTCTTCATTTTTCTATTTTGGCAAAAGTATTCAGCGACATGAAAAAACAAAGGAACGTTAACTTATTGTTGATGCTGGTGTTACTGGTGGCCGTCGGTCAGATGGCGCAAACCATCTACATTCCGGCGATTGCCGACATGGCAAAGGAATTGAACGTCCGCGAGGGCGCGGTGCAGAGCGTGATGGCAGCCTACCTGCTGACCTATGGCGTTTCGCAGCTCTTCTACGGCCCGCTGTCTGACCGAATCGGGCGTCGCCCGGTGATCCTGGTGGGCATGAGCATTTTCATGGTGGCGACGGTGATTGCCATTACCACGCACAGCCTGACCGTACTGATTGCCGCCAGCGCCCTGCAGGGCGTCGGAACCGGCGTCGGTGGGGTGATGGCGCGAACCTTACCGCGCGATATGTATCAGGGCACCCAGCTCCGTCATGCCAACAGCTTGTTGAATATGGGTATTCTGGTCAGCCCGCTTCTCGCCCCGCTGATTGGCGGCCTGCTGGACACGATGTGGTCCTGGCGCGCCTGCTACGCCTTCCTGCTGGTGCTGTGCGTCATTGTCACCTTCAGCATGGCGCGCTGGATGCCGGAAACGCGCCCGCAGGATGCGCCGCGCACGAAGCTTATCACCAGCTATAAAACGCTGTTCGGCAACGGGTCGTTTACCTGCTACCTGCTGATGCTGATCGGCGGCCTGGCGGGCATTGCGGTGTTTGAAGCCTGTTCCGGCGTGCTGCTGGGCGCGGGGTTGGGCCTGAGCAGCATGGTCGTGAGTATTCTGTTTATTCTGCCGATCCCGGCGGCGTTCTTCGGCGCGTGGTTTGCCGGACGCCCAAATAAACGCTTCTCCACCCTGATGTGGCAGTCGGTGATCAGCTGTCTGCTGGCGGGTCTGATGATGTGGATACCGGGGCTGTTTGGCGTGATGACGGTCTGGACGCTGCTCATCCCGGCAGCGCTATTCTTCTTCGGCGCGGGGATGCTGTTCCCGCTGGCGACCAGCGGCGCGATGGAGCCGTTCCCGTTTCTCGCAGGCACGGCTGGCGCGCTGGTAGGCGGTTTGCAGAATATCGGCTCCGGCGCGCTGGCCTGGCTCTCGGCGATGATGCCGCAGACCGGGCAGGCTAGTTTGGGCCTGCTGATGACGCTGATGGGGCTGCTGATTTTACTGTGCTGGCTGCCGCTGGCGTCGCGTGTTCCGCATCACGAGCAGCCGGTTTAACCGCATGATGGCCCGGCTTTTCGCCGGGCTTTTCACAGACGGGCGCAATCATCGCCTGCAGTAACGGCTCCGGCGCGGGCCGCCAGGCCCCCTCTTCCCCGTCGTAAAACTGGAAATCCGCGTTCAGCGCATACGGGATTTTCGCCTTTTGCAGCTCGCAGGCCATAAAGGTGGAGAACGCCATTTGCGAAGCGGTTGGCGTGAGATGGTTTGACTCTCCCACTCCCCAGCCCCCGACCCAGCTCACGTGCCCGGTTTTTTGCTGCCAGCGCAGCGCGGTAGTGATGCGATTATGGATAGCCGCTTTCTCCGTCGCCGTGCCGGACGTCCACGGGTATTTACCGCTATTTTTCAGCGGCCCCCACGGGAAAATATGCCACTCTGCCAGCAGGTAGTTTTGGCTGTGCGCGGGCAGCTTCAGGCTGGATAAATCCTCCGGCGCGGCGCGCAGGCGTGGCGCAATAAAGATCATGCGCTGCGGGTCCATGTCGTGGATAGCTTTAATGGTTTTTTCATACACGCGGTTTAGCGACGCGAGGTTGTGGTTAAGCTTGTCGGCGGGCTCATAAATGAGATCAAAACCCAGCAGCGGATAGCTCTGACCGAAATAGTGCGCCACGGCAATCCACCAGTTGACCGTCTCTTTCTCGTTATCGGCTTTCGGGTCGTTTTTATACTCATCAGCCTGATAAGCGATAATCGGGATCACGCCATACTGCTCGCAGGCTTCCACCAGCTTGCGCAGGTGAATTAGCCGCGCTTCCGTCGGCTCATCGGCGACGCGAATGCGCACGTGGGTAATGCCTTTTGCACGAAAATCGCGCACCACCAGCGGGTCGAATTCGCGTATGCCGCGCTCGGTGCGCGCCCAGTCCACATCCATCCCGACGCCCAGCTGCTGCGCATAACGGGCAGCCGTCAGCGGCGGCTCAGCGGCAATCGCCCAGCCGGAAGAGATCAGTAATGCACAGGCAATAAAAGGCTTTAACACGGTTTACCCTGGATAAATCGAAAGCATTACCTGTATTTAGCACGCTTTTTCACATTTCGTGTAGAGCGAAAGCGTAATAATTCTTCAACCTGCCAGTTCTCTCAGCCAGCCGATAAAGGCGTCTATTTTCGGCCACTGTCGGCCAGAGAGCGTCGAGATATAGTAGTGCTGATGGCATTTCAGGGTCTTTTCACCAAACGGGGCGATAAGCTCGCCCCGTTCGAGCCGTTTCTGCACCAGCCGCTTTCTGCCCATCGCGACGCCGACGTGGTTGATGGCCGCAATAATCGCTAAATCGGAACGATCAAAACCAATACCCGACGATGGCGGCATATTCACCGCAAAATGTTGCGCCCAGCTCAGCCACTCATCCGTACCGGAATCGTTACTCCAGGCCTGACGGTCGTGCAGCAGCGTGCAGTGGCTGAGGTTATCGGGGTTTTTCAGCAGCTCATGCTCGCGGGCATACTGCGGCGAGCAGACGGGCAAAATCTCCTCGTCCATCAGGAAGTGATGAGAGAGGTGGTTTGGCGGCGTATCGTCGAAATAGAGCGCCAGATCGACGCCCGTTCGCTGCATATTAACGTAATCATTGCCGGTCAGGATGGTGAGTGAAATCGACGGATAGCGGCGGGTAAAGTCCCCCAGCATGGGCACCAGCCAGCACTGAGCGATCGACGGCCGGGAGTAGACCGTCAGCGTGCCGGACAGTGCCTGGTTTTTGATGTCCAGGATCTCCTGATTCAGGGTGTCGAGGGACGACTTAAGCGTCCAGTAAACGCGCTTTCCCTCCTGCGTCAGCTCGACTTTACGGTGTGAGCGGACGAACAGCTGAATGCCCAGCTCCTCTTCCAGCAGGTTGATGCGGTGGCTCACCGCGCTTGGGCTGAGCGACAGCTCCTCCGCCGCCAGGGCGAAAGACTCATACCGGGCGGCCACTTCAAAGGTGTACATTTTCGACAGCTGCCAGCCGTTTAACAGCCGGTTTCTGGCTTCATTCGCATCGGTCATCACAATTCTCACGCGGGTTTTCTGCGCTCAGCATACCGCTCAAGGGTGAATTTATGTGAACCTAATACGAATTAAGTGCGCTTTTTAGACCGCAGTCACTCAGTTGATCCAATCTGGCTCATCTGAACGCCAATTTATATCGTTTGTCAGCCCACGCCGTTTTTTCGTCCAATACCCACAGATGACATAAGGGTGAGGTGAGATATGGGATCTCAGGTCTGGGTTGTGGCAACGCTGCTGGTCAGCATTGTGTTAATTGTTTTAACCATCGTTAAGCTGAAGTTTCACCCGTTCCTCGCGCTGCTGCTGGCGAGCTTTTTCGTCGGCGCGATGATGGGGATGAGCCCGCTGGATATGGTGAATGCCATTGAGAGCGGAATTGGCGGTACGCTGGGCTTCCTGGCGGCGGTGATTGGTCTGGGCACCATTCTCGGCAAGATGATGGAAGTCTCCGGCGCGGCAGAGCGCATCGGGATCGCGTTGCAGCGCTGCCGCTGGCTCTCGGCGGACGTGATTATGGTGCTGGTGGGTCTTATCTGCGGGATCACGCTGTTTGTGGAAGTGGGCGTGGTACTGCTGATCCCGCTGGCGTTTTCCATCGCCAAAAAGACCAACACGTCGCTGCTCAAGCTGGCCATTCCGCTCTGTACCGCGCTGATGGCGGTGCACTGCGTGGTGCCGCCGCATCCGGCCGCGCTGTTTGTGACCAATAAATTAGGCGCGGACGTCGGAACGGTCATTGTCTACGGTTTGATGGTGGGCCTGATGGCCTCGCTGGTCGGCGGCCCGCTGTTCCTGAAACTGCTCGGCAACCGTCTGCCGTTTAAACCGGTTCCGGCGGAATTTTCAGACCTGAAGGTGCGGGAAGATCACACCCTGCCGTCGCTGGGCGCCACGCTGTTCACGGTGCTGCTGCCGATAGCCCTGATGCTGGTGAAAACCATTGCCGAGCTGAATATGGCAAAAGAAGGCACGCTGTATACGCTGCTGGAGTTTATCGGTAACCCCATCACCGCCATGTTTATCGCCGTGTTTGTCGCCTACTACCTGCTGGGGATCCGCCAGCATATGGGCATGGCCGCGATGCTGACGCACACCGAGCACGGCTTCGGCTCTATCGCCAACATTTTGCTGATTATCGGCGCGGGCGGGGCGTTCAACGCCATCCTGAAAACCAGCGGGCTGGCGGACACGCTGGCGCATATTCTCTCGAACCTGCACATGCACCCTATCCTGCTCGCCTGGCTGGTAGCGCTAGTGCTGCATGCCGCCGTCGGCTCCGCGACGGTGGCGATGATGGGCGCGACGGCGATCGTCGCGCCGATGCTGCCGCTCTATCCGAACGTGAGCCCGGAGATCATCACCATTGCCATCGGTTCCGGCGCCATTGGCTGCACGATCGTGACCGATTCCCTCTTCTGGCTGGTGAAGCAATACTGCGGCGCGACCCTGAATGAGACCTTCAAATACTATACGACGGCGACGTTTATCGCCTCGGTGCTTGCACTTGGCGGCACATTCCTGCTTTCCTTCATTATCTGAGCGCGAAGAGACGTATTATGGAAAACGCAACTATCACTACTTTAACCGCACAGTTTCCTCTGGTTGAGGATCTGATTGCCCTGAAAGAAACGACCTGGCTTAACCCGCGCGCCACGACGCTTGCGGAAGGGTTGCCCTATGTCGGGCTGACCAAAGCCGACGTGGACGACGCGCACGCGCGCCTCAACCGCTTCGCGCCGTATCTGGCGAAAGCCTTCCCGGAGACGGCCGCAACGGGCGGGATTATCGAATCCGAACTGGTCGCCATTCCGGCAATGCAGGCGCGGCTGGCGAAAGCATCCGGCAAGGCCATTCCCGGCACGCTGCTGCTGAAAAAAGACAGCCATCTGCCGATTTCCGGCTCGATTAAAGCGCGCGGCGGCATCTATGAGGTGCTGACCCATGCGGAAAAACTGGCGCTGGAAGCCGGGTTGCTGAGCGTTGAAGACGACTACAGCATTCTGCTGGAGCCGCGCTTTAAGGACTTCTTCAGCCAGTACAGCATTGCGGTAGGCTCAACCGGCAACCTCGGGATGTCCATCGGCATTATGAGCGCACGCATCGGCTTTAAGGTGACGGTGCATATGTCCGCCGACGCCCGAGAGTGGAAGAAAGCCAAACTGCGCAGCCACGGCGTCATCGTCGTGGAATATGAGCAGGATTACGGCGTGGCGGTGGAGCAGGGACGAAAAGCGGCGGAAAGCGATCCGAACTGTTTCTTCATTGACGATGAAAACTCCCGCACCCTTTTCCTGGGCTACGCCGTTGCAGGCGAGCGGCTGAAGGCGCAGTTTGCCGAACAGGGCCGCGTGGTGGATGCGGACCATCCTCTGTACGTTTACCTGCCGTGCGGCGTCGGCGGCGGCCCCGGCGGCGTGGCGTTTGGCCTGAAGCTGGCCTTTGGCGATAACGTCCACTGCTTCTTCGCGGAGCCAACGCACTCCCCGTGCATGCTGCTGGGCGTCTACACCGGCCTGCACGATGAGATCGCGGTGCAGGACCTGGGCATTGATAACGTCACGGCGGCGGACGGGCTGGCGGTAGGACGCGCCTCCGGCTTCGTGGGCCGCGCGATGGAGCGCCTGCTCGACGGGTTCTACACCCTTTCCGACCAGAGCATGTACGACATGCTCGGTTGGCTGGCGCAGGAGGAAGGGATCCGCCTGGAGCCGTCGGCGCTGGCGGGGATGGCCGGGCCGGTGCGCGTTCATTCGCATACCAACGTTACCCACCTGGTGTGGGCGACCGGCGGCGGGATGGTGCCGGAAGACGAGATGGCGAAGTATTTAGCAAAAGGCCGTTAATCGTAGGCCCGGTAAGGCGTAGCCGCCACCGGGCTTACAGGCTCAAAATTTGCTGAATATGGGTTACTGCAAACAGCAGCGACAGCGAGAGAACAGCGAGCGCGATCAGGAACTTATCCCGAACCGCTTTCGGCTGTACAAAATCGTTCTGCGCCACGTCCATCAGGTTACGGCTGCGGGTATAGCGCCATAAAATGATGGCCACCAGCGCCAGCACAACAATAGAAATCCAGAATGGCACCCCCGTGCGGTGCCAGTTGTGCTTAATCGCCAGGGCAATCAGCGCGCCATACCCCAGCAGCGTGCGAAGCCAGGCCAGCGACGTCCGCTCCGGCTGCAGGCCGGGGTCCGCCTCGCGCCGCGCTTTGCGGCTATCCGCCATAGAACACCAGCACCATCACCACGCCCGCCACCGTCAGCAGAATCGTGCTGACGATCAGCAGCCCGCGCGTATAGGGCAGATCCTGCTTCAGGCGCATCGCCTTCTCATTGCGCAGCCAGCGCAGGTAGCCGTAAATCGCCAGCACGCCCGCGCACAGGCACAGCAGCAGCGCCAGCACTTCACGGATCAGCGGCGTGGCGAAATCGGGCGCGAGCTGATCGAGACCGACCCCTGCGGCAAGAAAGCCCAGCGCGGTGCGGATCCACGCTAAAAAAGTGCGTTCATTGGCCAGAGAAAAGCGGTAGTCCGGCGCTTCGCCGAGGCGGGAAATTTTCATGAAGGTTCCTTGTCGTGCTCCAGGCAGGCTTCAGCATAGCGTAAATCGACAAGGACAAGGAGACCGGCATCGGGCGATGCCGGTCAGGACGATTAGTGCAGCGCTGGCCAGAAGTCCTTATTGGCCTCGATCAGGTCATCCAGAATCGCTTTCGCGACGGACGCGCTCGGCACGGTTTTCGACAGTGTGATCGCCTGCCAGAGTTTCTGGTACGAGCGCTGCTCCCAGGCATCCACCACCAGTTTTTCCACCGCCACCTGCTGGCTCATCAGCCCTTTCTGGAAGTGTGGAATATCGCCCACCGTAAGCGGCTCAGGGCCGTTATGGCCTACCAGGCACGGGATCTCCACCATCGCGTCGGCATCAAAGTTATGGATGGCCCCGTTGTTTGGCACAATCAGCAGCATCCTCTCCTGGGTGTTGAAGGCAATCGCCGTCGCCAGATCGACGATGTACGACGCATGTTCGTCGATTTCCAGCTCACCGGCGGCGGAGTGACCGGCTTCAATAATCGCCCGGCAGGCGCTGAATACGTGCTTCTCACGGTGATCCATGACCTCATTGGCGCGGGTGCGTTCCGGGTTGGAGTGCGCGACCACGTAGTCCGGGAACAGATAATACTTCAGGTAGGTGTTCGGCATGGTATCAGGATCCAGCGCCTGTACGTCTCTGGCTTTGGCAAAGGTATCGTTCCAGCTCGCTTCGGTATGCGCATCTTCCGAAGGCGGAACATAGCCGTTTTTCGCCACGTATTCGCGCAGTTTCGGCATCAGATCGTTGCCGTTGAGATCTTCAATCGACGTCCACCAGCCGAAGTGGTTCAGGCCGTAGTAGCGCACGCGCATCTCTTTGCGGTTTTTCAGGCCGACAATCTGCGCCATGCGCCCTTCAATGCCGATCGGCATATCGCAGATGTTGAGGATTTTGGCGTTCGGACGCAGGCGACGCGTGGCTTCCGCGACAATCGCCGCCGGGTTGGAATAGTTCAGCATCCACGCGTTCGGGGAGTACTGCTGCATATAATCAACCAGCTCCAGCACGCCGCCGATAGAGCGCATGCCGTAGGAGATGCCGCCCGGTCCGCAGGTTTCCTGGCCCAGCACGCCGTGGCGCAGCGGGATTTTTTCATCTTTTTCACGCATCGGGTATTTGCCCACGCGGATATGCGCCATCACAAAATCCACATCGGTAAACGCCGCTTTAGGATCGGTGGTGTAGCTGAATTCAATCTCCGGCGCCTGCTCCCTGAGGATGATTTTGCACGCTTCGGCGATGGTCTCCTGACGTGCGCCGTCGTTGTCATAGAACTTCAGCGCGCGCAGCGGGAAACGGTCACGGTTGGCTAACAGCATCAGGACGATACCAGGCGTAAAGGTGCTGCCGCCGCCTGCAATAACAACTGAGAATTTTTTCATGATATAGCCTCTGTCAGGGTGGTTTGTTCATTTGTTAAAGGGGTTTTCATCAGCGATTCCAGCTGGTCGCGCACCTGAGGAACGTGCAGGCCGACAATCACCTGAATGCCGTTGCCGCGTCGCACCACGCCGTGGGCGCCGAGGGCTTTGAAGACGTCATCGCTTTGGGTTTTCGCCATATCCACCAGCGCAATGCGCAAGCGGGTGGCGCAGTTGTTGATGCTTTCGATGTTGGCCGCGCCGCCGAGCGCCTGCAGGAATCCGGCGGCCTGCCCTACCTGCTGGCTGGCCGCCGCCGGGGCGGTGGTTTGCCCGCGCGCCGCCTTATAGTCGGCCTTGCTGTAGAGTTTGATTTCGCTCTCTTCCCGGCCCGGCGTTTTCAGGTTCAGACGTTCGATCAGCGTTTTGAAGACCACGAAGTAAATCCCGGTGAAGCAGACGCCAATGCCGATCTGGGTGAATACCGTCGAGGCGTGGTTGTGGAACATTGGGATCCAGTTTTGCGGCAGGAACTGGTCCAGCAGGCCGCCGCCCATGTTCCCCACGACGCCAAAGGCGTACATCACCGTTGCCATGGTGGCCGCCAGCACGGCGTGCACGGCAAACAGCAGCGGCGAGATAAACAGGAAGGTGAACTCAAGCGGTTCAGTGATGCCCACCAGCACGGCGGTGAGCGTGGCCGGGACCAGCAGCCCCGCCACCTTGACGCGGTTTTCCGGCGACGCGGTATACCAGATCGCCAGCGCAATCCCGACCGAGCCAAACACTTTTGAGTTGCCGTGCAGCGCGAATCCGCCTTCCGGGAAGAGGGTTTTCAGCGGCAGGGTGCTCTGGCTGAATTCCTGCAGATGCTGTGCCCAGTAGACCTGAATGCCGCCTTCCACCGCCGCCGGGCCGAAGATGAACGGACCGTAGACGAAGTGGTGCAATCCGGTTGGGATCAGAATGCGTTCCAGGAAGGTATACACCCACACGCCCAGCGCACCGGCGGAGCGCAGGAACGCCTGCAGGGACTCGATGCCCATCTGCACTTTCGGCCAGCCCAGCAGCGTCAGCCAGGCGCAGGGGATCATGACGAAGAACGCGAGGATAACGACAAACGAGCTGCCCTGGAAAATCCCCAGAAACACCGGCAGCGGCTTGTCGAAATAGCGGTTGTGGATGGCGGTGACGATGCCTGAGATCACAATGGCACCGATGATGCTGGTATCGAGCGTTTTGATACCGGCAATCATCGCCAGCCCGCTTCCGGCCGTCGGTTCGGCGGAGAAGTCGACGCCGAAGAAGTGGCCCCAGGTCATCCCCATCGCGTTGATGAAGTAGTTCCAGGTCAGGAAGCTAATCAGCACCGCAAGACAGGCGCGGCCCTGCGCCTGCTTCGCCAGGCCAATCGGTAAGCCAACGGCAAAAATCAGCGGCATATTGCGAAACACCGCCCAGCCGCCCTCTTCAATGATGTGGACAATCTGCGCGAAAAGATGATCGGGGGCGGTTAAGGCTTCGCCGACAAACAGCGGGTTGCGAAGCATGATGGCGATTCCCACCACGATCCCGGCGAACGGAAACAGCAACACCGGGGTAAACATGGCACCGCCAAAACGTTGTATTTGACTGAGCATTTTTAAATCCTCATGAAACAACCTGTAGGGGTAGAGGCCTTTATGGTTTTTTGCTGGCCTGAGGTGAGCATAAGAAGTTACTGATGCGCGAACATGGCGTGCCGCTGCGATTCGTGATCGCATTCATGGTTTTATTTTGACCAATCAGGTCTACTTTTTGCGGTAAATATGGACATGTCAGAATGCAATCCACGCCCTGATAACGGCAGAGAGGTCTACTGGTGATCTACAAATCTATTGCTGACAGATTGCGGCTGCGGCTGAATTCGTCGGACTACAACGTCGGCAGCCCGCTGCCCGGCGAAAAAGCGCTGGCGCAGGAGTTCGGCGTGGCGCGAATGACCATCCGCAAGGCGCTGGATCTGCTGGTGAGCTGGGGGCTGGTTGAGCGTCGGCACGGCAGCGGAACCTTTGTCTCACGCAAAGACGTTCACCACGAAACCACCAACCTGACCGGGCTGGTGGAGGTGCTGCGTCAGCAGGGAAAAGAGGTGCAGAGTAAGGTCTTACAGTTTGAAGTGATGCCCGCCCCGCCCGCCATCGCCAGCCAGCTGCGGATTCAGGTGGATGAGCGGATCTACTTTTCCCGGCGGGTGCGCTACGTGGACGGGAAGCCGCTGATGCTGGAGGACAGCTTTATGCCGGTGAAGCTGTTCCGCAATCTGTCGCTGGCGCATCTTGAGGGGTCTAAGTTTGATTACATCGAGAAGGAGTGCGGGATCACCATCAGCGGCAACTACGAGAGCCTGACGCCGGTGCTGGCAGATAAAACGCTGGCCGGTTATATGAACCTGCCGGAACAGACGCCGCTGCTGCGAATTACCTCTCTCTCCTACAGCGACAGTGGCGAGTTCCTCAATTATTCCGTGATGTTTCGAAATACCAGTGATTACCAGGTGGACTACCATCTGCGGCGCATCCACCCGGATGACCTGCTAGCTCATCCCCCAGAACAGCACCGCCAGTAGCTGCGGGGTGATGATGCGCAAGAACATCACCAGCGGATAGACGGTGGCATAGGAGAGCGCGGCCGCACCGCTGGTGGCGTGCAGGTTGTTGGCAAAAGCCAGCGCGGGCGGATCGGTCATGGAGCCCGCCAGCATCCCGCACAGCGTCAGGTAGTTCATTTTGGCGAACATACGCGCCAGTATTCCCACCGTCAGCAGCGGGATCGCCGTGATAAAGATGCCGTATCCAACCCAGCTCATCCCTTCGCCCTTGACCAGGGTATCGACAAAATCCCCTCCGGATTTCAGGCCGACCACCGCCAGGAACAGCACGATGCCCAGTTCGCGCAGCGCCAGGTTGGCGCTCGGCGGCATAAACCAGTAGAGCTTGCCGATACAGCCGATACGCCCGAGGATCAGCGCCATTATCAGCGGCCCGCCCGCCAGGCCCAGCTTGAGCGCCACCGGGAAGCCCGGCACGTACACAGGAATAGAACCGAGCAGCACGCCGAGTCCGATACCGATAAACACCGGCAGCATCTGCACCTGCTGCAGCTTTTGCTGGGCGTTACCCACCATATCCGCCACGGCGTCGATGGACGACGGGCGCCCGACCAGGTTGAGGATATCCCCGAACTGCAGGCTGGCCTCCGGGCTGGCGACCAGTTCAACACCCGCACGGTTAAGGCGAGAGATCACCACGTCATAGCGCTCTTTTACCTGCAGATCGCGTATTTTCTTGCCAAGAACGTGCTCGTTAGTCACCACAACGCGTTCCACGCGCATATCGGTGCCGCGGGTTGAGAGCGAGGTATCCACTTCCTGGCCAATCACCAGCCGCGCGTTGTTTAAATCCCCGGGCTGCCCGACCAGGTGCAGCAGATCGCCCTGCTGAATGACGGTGCCGGGCGCGGGCACCATCAGCATATCGTCACGCTTGAGGCGGGAGCAGATGATATTGGCGCTGTTGAGGATCGGCACGTCCTGAATCGCCATATTGTTCAGGTTGGGGTTATCGACCCGAATGTTGATGGTTTTAATTGGCATATGGCCGTTGGTGAGCGTGGTTTCGTGGTCCTTCGCCTCTTTGTCGACGTTAATGCGAAACAGGACGCGTACCAGCCACATGGAAAGCAGAATGCCGCAAATCCCAAACGGATAGGCCATGGCGTAGCTCATCCCCATCTGGTCGACGATGCCGGGTTCGATGCCCAAATCGCGAAGGATTTGCTGCCCGGCACCGAGCGCAGGCGTGTTGGTGACCGCCCCGGAGAAAATGCCCAGCACCACGGGGAGCGGGATATCGAAGATTTTATGCAGAATTGCGGTAACCAGCCCGCCCATCACCACTATGCCGAGGGCAAACAGGTTGAGCCGCAATCCGGAAACCCGAAGTGAGGCGAAAAAGCCCGGTCCCACCTGAATACCGATGGTATAAACGAAGAGGATCAGGCCGAACTCCTGGGTAAAGTGGAGCATTTCGGCGCTGAGGACCAGCCCGAGCTTGTCGGCGAAGTGCCCGACAAAAATGCCGCCAAACAGTACCCCGCCTATCCCAAACCCGACGCCACGGATTTTGATATTACCTATCCACAGGCCAACAACAGCGACCAGGGCCAACACGCTGACGGTTAACGCGATATCACTCATGACCCACTTCCTTATCATAACCTTAGTTATGCTAAGGATTCTCTCAGAGCCGGAGGTGGTTGTATGGGTGATGGCGCACAAAAAAGCCCTGCCGGGGCAGGGCTTTATCTTTTCACCCTCTCCCTACAGGAGAGGGCCGGGGTGATGGCATCAGCCCGCACACTATTAGCTATTCAACGCAGGCCGCTCGCTAATGGCGATACGCTGCGGCGCGATGGCTTCCGGCACGTTGCGGATCAGGTCGATATGCAGCAGACCGTTGGTAAACGTTGCGCCGGACACTTCCATATGGTCTGCCAGGGTAAAGCTCAGGCTAAACGGCTGATTAACCAGCCCCTGATGCAGCCATTTGGTCTCGGTCTCTTGTTTTTCCGGCGTACCTTTCACGGTCAGGCGAGTGCCTTCAAGCTGGATGTCCAGATCGTCCTGGCGGAAACCGGCAAGCGCAAGGGTAATGCGATAGTGGTTATCGTCGCTTTTTTCGATGTTGTACGGCGGAAACGTCTGTTGCTCGGTGGTGCTTTGCAGGGCGTTAGCCAGTTTGTCAAAACCAATCCACTGACGCAGAAGAGGGGATAAATCATAGTTACGCATACTAAATCTCCTTCTGAGAAGCGAGTTCGGCACAGTGTAATTTTGTGCGCAGTTGTTCCTGCAAATCCTGATGGATTCGCATATGCTCCCGTTACGGCAAGCAAGTCTGGGTGGGCCGCTTACGCGACCCGCGTAATTAGTTAATTTCGATACGACGCGGTTTTTTCTCTTCCGGAATCACACGTTCCAGTTCGATAAACAGCAGGCCGTTAACCAGGTTCGCGCCTTTAACGTGAATGTTCTCGGCTAACTGGAACTTGCGTTCAAAGTTGCGCTCGGCGATGCCCTGATAAAGATAGGTACGTTCTTTCTGCTCGGCCGTATGGGAACCTTTCACCACCAGCAGGTTGTCCTGCGCGGTGATCTCCAGTTCATTTTCTGCAAAACCGGCGACGGCAATAGCGATGCGGTAGTGGTTTTCGTCCACCAGCTCAACATTGTATGGAGGGTAGCCGTTGCTCTGGCTTTGGTTATTTTCTAAATGGTTAAACAGGCGGTCAAAACCAATTGCAGAACGGTATAGCGGAGAAAGATCGAAGTTACGCATAAATAAAACTCCTGAAATCAGCGAGAAATTGTAGCCTTCCACCATGGACAGGCCTTTGCACCCCCGAACACCCATCAGGCGAGTTCGTTATCGGGCCACATTCTTAAAATGGGTCTGCAATCGGGCTTTTCAAGAACGACAGCTGCACTTTTTTTTGCACTTTCCTGCATCTCGCTTAGACTGGGACAACAGCACAAAGGGTTAAATTGCGATGGCTGCCACAGTGCGGGGTTATCGGGCTATCCATTTTGGATAAGGCTCGCTATAACCCTGAGTTGCAGGTCTATGCAGTGCCATTAACGATGACTGAGTGATGATGAAAAATGTTCTGATAAAGCTGACGACGTTCAGCGGGGTAGTTTTACTTTGCGGGTGTTCGAGCGTGATGTCTCACACCGGCGGTAAAGAAGGAACATATCCGGGGACGCGCGCCAGCGCGGCGATGCTCTCCGATGACGATACAAACTGGGGCACCAAATCCCTGGTTATCCTGGATATGCCGTTTACGGCCGTGGCGGATACGCTTCTGCTGCCGTGGGATATGTTTCGTAAGGACAACTCCGTGCGCTCGCGGGTAGAGAAAAGCGAGCAGGAAAATCTGGCGACAAACGCCGTCATCCCGCCCGCTGACATGCCTCCACGCTAGTACTGCGCGGTTTCCGTTACCCAAAGCTGACGGAAACCGGCTGTCTCCTCCATCCACGCAATAACGCGCCCGTCAGGGGAAAACACGACCGCATCAGCAGACGGTGGGTTGCCATGATCGGACGTCAAAAACGTCACCTCTCCGGTCTGGGCGTCGCAGCAGGCGATCCGATTTTCGAGCACAAACCCCAGACTGTCGCCCTCAGGATGCCAGTTAAATGCTGACTGAATATCGCTCCCGGTACGCGTCAACTGGCGCGGCTCGCCGCCCTCAGGAGAGATCAGCCACAGCTGCACAATGCCGTTATCATCCCGCATCAGAAACGCAATCTGCGTCCCCTGCGGGTTGCTGCGAACCCAGTGACGCGGCACGTTCACCAGGCCCGGGTACGCCCTCTGATGCGTAAAGGTCAAACGACGCTGGTTCACACCCGCAGGCGGCGCTGGCAGGGTCTCCGTCGTGCCCTGTAGCGGCGCATCGCCCGCACGCTTCCAGCCCTGCTCGTCTTCCGGCAAATTTACGATAAACAGTTCGGGTACTTTTTCGCCCTGCGCGGAGAGGGTATCGCCGATAAACGCCAGTCTGCCGTTGCCCACCCAGCCCTCTTCGTAAGCGCGGTTGATTTCATCGCTGCCCGGCCGTGGGTTGGGCGTGGTGCGGCTAACCAGCACGCTCCAGAAGGTTCCCGAATATTCACGGGGATGGTTCCCCTGCGGGTTCACCGGGCCGTAAGGCACAGCCACGCCGACGTTGCGTAAATCGAGTTTAGGATCGCGCTCGTGCAGGACATGGTCGTTATAGGTAAAGCTGACGAGCTGCCCGTTCGGGCTGAAGACATGGACGTGGCTGCCGCCGCGCAGCGCGCCTGCGGTGTAAGGCGCGGTGATATCCATCGCGTCCAGGTTGCTCACCTGACCGTTTTGCGCAATCACTCCCTGGCGATGATGAAAATCGTAGCGCCAGTCGGCATCCGGGTTTTTCGGGCCGTGGATAAAGACATATTTCTCTTCTGCAGGATGAACGGTCACCACGCCGACATGCGCGCCGTCAGTGGCGCGATATACCACCTCTACCTCACCCGTCGCGACATTGACCCGCTCGATGGTTTCACCGGAGAACGACGCACCGGACGGGCGCACGTCGTAGACCAGCCACTGGCTGTCCGGCGTCCAGGTATTGATGTTGGTCAGCTGGTGGTTGCGGGAAGCGAAGGTGATTTGTTTCATGAGGATACCCTGATGCGCAGTTATCGCATCAGGGTATCGCAAGCGGGTTTTTAGTTCAGCACAAACTTCTCGATGGCATAAGCCACGCCGTCTTCGAGGTTGGATTTGGTCACGAAGTTAGCCACTTCTTTCACCGATGGGATCGCGTTATCCATCGCCACGCCCATACCGGCGAATTCGATCATCGCGATGTCATTTTCCTGGTCGCCCAGCGCCATGATCTCTTCCTGTTTAATGCCCAACGCATCGGCCAGTGATTTGACACCGGTGCCTTTATTGACGCGTTTATCGAGTATTTCGAGGAAGTACGGCGCACTTTTCAGCACGGTGTACTTCTCTTTCACTTCCGCCGGAATGCGCGCAATCGCTTTATCCAGGATCTCCGGCTCGTCGATCATCATCACTTTCAGGAACTGCGTCGCCGGGTCCATTTTCTCCGCTTCACAGAACACCAGCGGAATGGTCGCAACGTAGGATTCATGTACCGTGTAGTAGCTGATATCGCGGTTGGCGGTATAGAGCGTATTGCGATCGAGCGCGTGGAAGTGGGAACCCACTTCACGGGACAGTTTTTCCAGGAACAGATAGTCATCGTAGCTCAGCGCGGTTTGCGCAACCGTACTGCCATCTGCGGCTTTTTGCACCAGCGCGCCGTTATAGGTGATGCAGTAGTCGCCCGGCTGATTCATGTGCAGCTCTTTCAGGTAGCTGTGTACACCCGCATACGGACGCCCCGTGGTCAGGACCACATTCACGCCCTTAGCGCGCGCCGCGGCGATCGCGTTTTTAACGGCTGGAGAGATGGTGTGGTCTGGCAGCAGCAGCGTGCCGTCCATGTCGATTGCAATGAGTTTGATAGCCATGAGTTCCCCGGAATAAATGAGTGCTGCCTCATGCTAACGCGATTAAGCACACAAAAATAGAGCTATATTGCGCAACAGGAATGCCCCTTTTACGCTTATTCCGGGGAACGAAGGCTTACTCGCGGGTGAGCACAATTTTACCGAACGCGCCGCGATCCAGATGTTCAAACGCCTGTTCAAGCTCGTTAAAACGATAGCGATGCTCAATCACCGGCTTCAGCCCCGTGACGTCAACAGCGCGGACAAAATCTTCCAGCGCCCGGCGATGCCCCACGCCAATCCCCTGAATGACGGGGGATTTCAGCAGCAGTTCGCCAGCAGAGAGGGTAATCTCCGTCCCGGCGAGCACGCCAATGACGGAGATACGTCCGTGAACGGCAACGGCGCGCAGGGAATGCTTCAGGTTCTCTCCACCGACGGTTTCGATAATATGGTCGATACCGCGATCCTGCGTGAGCGTCAGCGTATTTTCAGCCCAGTCGCCTTTCAGCCGGTTGATGCCGTGGCTGGCCCCCAGCGTTTTGGCCAGCGCCAGTTTCTCATCGCTCCCCGAGGTGACAAACACCTCCGCGCCGTGCGCTTTTGCAATCTGAAGGGCGAATATCGCCACGCCGCCCGTGCCCTGCACCAGCACCGATTGCCCGGCGCGCAGCTGGCCGCGCTCCACCAGCGCAAACCAGGCGGTAAGCCCTGCGCAGGGTAAGGTGCTGGCCTCGGCGTCATCCAGGGTCTCCGGAGAGGCCACCAGCGCGTCTTCCTTCACAATCACATACTCGGACAGCATGCCCTGGAAGTATCCACCGGACGTTTTATAGGGCAGATTGCGCGCGTCCGCCTGCGGCTTACCGTCGATCCACTCCGGGAAGAAGGTTGAGATGACGCGCGCGCCGGACTGGAAGCGCGTAACGCCTTCACCAATGCTGTCCACCACGCCCGCCATGTCAGACGCCGGGGTAAACGGGAAGGAAAGCGGGATCGGCATTGTGCCTTCAACAACCATTTTATCGCGATAGTTAAGCGCAACGGCATTTACCCTTACGCGCACTTCACCCGGACCTGGCTGTGGAACGGGCGCCTGAGTCAGCTTGAGGTTCTCGCGCCCGAGGGCATCCATGGACCAGCGTTGCATTGTCTCTGTCATTTTATTTCTCCTGCCATCAGATGAGCTTTAGTCCTGACAGTCTACCGTTGACTAAAGGTCGCCAGTGGCGATAAGTTTTCTCTTTATTGACGCCAGAATAGATACAATCCATGACCGATACGCTGAAGGATATTCCTGTTTTCGTGGCCGCCGTTGAGGCGGGAAGTTTCGCGCAGGCCGCGATTCGCCTGCATTTGTCACGCTCGGCGGTCGGAAAAAGCATCGCTCGCCTCGAACAGCGGCTGGGGGTACGTCTTTTTCAGCGCACCACCCGCAGCCAGAGTCTGACCGATAACGGCGCCCTTTTTTATGAACGCTGTCTGCGCGCGCTGGAGGAGATTCGGGGTGCGGAATCGCTACTTGAAACGGGGAAACAGCAGGTCAGCGGCCGCCTGCGCGTTGCCATGCCGGTGCTGTTTGGTCGCCAGTGCGTCGCCCCCTTGCTGATAGCGCTGGCGCAGGAACACCCCGGGCTTGAGCTGGAAATGTCATTCAGCGACCGCGTGGTGGATCTGGTCGAGGAAGGGTTTGATATGGCGGTGCGTAACGGCACGCTTCAGGACAGCAGCGTGCTGGTCGCCAGAAAGCTGGGAGAACACCGCATGGTGCTGTGCGCCGCGCCGGAGTATCTGCTGAAGAAAGGCCAGCCACAAAGTGTTAATGATTTATCCCAGCATACGGCCATCAACTATTTGAGCGCAGGCAGAGTGTTGTCCTGGCAGCTGATGGATAACGAAGGAACGTCGCACACCTTTACGCCCCGATCGTCGCTCAATATGGATGATTTGCAGGCGATCTGCGACGCTGCGCTGGCCGGGCACGGCATTGCATGGCTGCCCTGCTGGATGGTCGTCAAAGATATTCACCAGGGTAAACTCGTCCCGCTCCTGAAGCAGGCACCGGATGTGCATTTCAACGTTCATGCCGTGTGGCAGCAGACGCCGCATCTGCCGCTGAGGGTAAGAATCGCGATAGATACGCTGGCGAGCCGTTTACCGGCAGCGATGTCACTGGACCTTCCAGCGTCCATAAAAAAGCCGCGCTAAAAGCGCGGCCAGTTATCGTGCGGTATAACGACGATTAAATATCGATATTTGCCGCTTTCAGGGCGTTCTCTTCGATGAAGGCACGACGTGGTTCAACCGCATCGCCCATCAGGGTCGTGAACAGCTGGTCCGCGGCAATCGCGTCCTTAACGGTCACGCGCAGCATGCGGCGGCTTTCCGGATCCATGGTGGTTTCCCACAGCTGGTCCGGGTTCATTTCGCCCAGACCTTTATAGCGCTGGATCGCAAGACCACGACGAGACTCTTTCACCAGCCAGTCCAGCGCCTGCTCGAAGCTGGCTACCGGCTGACGACGTTCGCCACGCTCGATGAACGCATCGTCTTCGATCAGGCCGCGCAGCGTCTCGCCGAGCGTGCAGATACGACGGTATTCCGGACCGGTCACAAACTCGTGCTCCAGCGGATAGTCGGTGTCAACGCCGTGGGTACGCACGCGAATAATAGGCTCGAACTGCTTATCGGCGTTCTGCTGGATATCGCATTTCCACATGCTGCCGTGCTGCTCTTTTTCGTTCAGATCGGTCACCAGGGCATTCACCCAGCGGGTCACGGTCTGCTCGTCGCTCAGATCGGCTTCGGTCAGGGTCGGCTGATAAACCAGCTCCTTCAGCAGCGTTTTCGGATAACGGCGTTCCATACGCGTAATCATTTTCTGCGTGGCGTTGAACTCGGACACCAGACGCTCCAGCGGCTCACCGGCCAGTGCAGGGGCGTGCGAGTTCGCGTGCAGGGTCGCGCCATCAAGGGCGATTGCGATTTGGTACTGATCCATCGCTTCGTCGTCTTTAATGTACTGTTCCTGCTTGCCTTTCTTCACCTTGTACAGCGGCGGCTGTGCAATGTAGACGTGGCCACGCTCAACGATTTCAGGCATCTGACGATAGAAGAAGGTCAACAGCAGCGTACGAATGTGCGAGCCGTCGACGTCCGCATCGGTCATGATGATGATGCTGTGGTAGCGCAGTTTGTCCGGGTTGTACTCATCACGGCCGATGCCGCAGCCCAGCGCGGTAATGAGCGTCGCCACTTCCTGAGAAGAGAGCATCTTGTCGAAACGGGCTTTCTCAACGTTGAGGATTTTACCCTTCAGCGGCAGGATAGCCTGGTTCTTACGGTTACGGCCCTGCTTCGCAGAACCGCCCGCGGAGTCCCCTTCCACGAGGTACAGTTCGGACAGCGCCGGGTCACGTTCCTGGCAGTCAGCCAGTTTGCCCGGCAGGCCTGCTAAGTCCAGCGCGCCTTTACGACGGGTCATTTCACGGGCTTTACGCGCCGCTTCACGGGCACGCGCCGCATCGATAATTTTACCCACCACGATTTTCGCGTCGGACGGGTTTTCCAGCAGGTATTCGCTCAGCAGTTCGTTCATCTGCTGTTCAACCGCCGATTTCACCTCGGAAGAGACCAGCTTGTCTTTGGTCTGTGAGGAGAACTTCGGATCCGGCACCTTCACGGAGACAACGGCAATCAGGCCTTCACGGGCGTCATCACCGGTGGCGCTGACTTTCGCTTTCTTGCTGTAGCCTTCTTTGTCCATGTAGGCGTTCAGGGTACGGGTCATCGCCGCACGGAAGCCTGCAAGGTGCGTACCGCCGTCACGCTGTGGAATGTTGTTGGTGAAGCAGTAGATGTTTTCCTGGAAACCGTCGTTCCACTGCAGCGCCACTTCCACGCCGATACCGTCTTTTTCGGTGGAGAAGTAGAAGATATTCGGGTGAATAGGCGTTTTGTTCTTGTTCAGATACTCAACGAACGCTTTGATACCACCTTCGTAATGGAAGTGGTCTTCTTTGCCGTCACGCTTATCTTTCAGGCGGATAGAGACGCCGGAGTTCAGGAACGACAGTTCGCGCAGGCGTTTCGCCAGGATGTCGTACTCGAATTCGGTGACGTTGGTGAAGGTTTCATGGCTCGGCCAGAAACGCACCATGGTACCGGTTTTGTCGGTATCGCCGGTAACGGCCAGCGGTGCCTGCGGCACGCCGTGCGTATAGAGCTGACGGTGAATTTTGCCTTCGCGCTGGATAACCAGCTCCAGCTTCTGCGACAGGGCGTTAACCACGGAAACGCCTACGCCGTGCAGGCCGCCGGAAACTTTATAGGAGTTATCGTCGAACTTACCGCCTGCGTGCAGCACGGTCATGATCACTTCCGCAGCAGAGACGCCCTCTTCCGGGTGAATACCGGTTGGGATGCCACGACCATCATCGGTGACGGAGACAGAGTTGTCCGCATGGATGGTGACCACGATGTCTTTACAGTGACCCGCGAGCGCTTCGTCGATAGCGTTATCTACCACCTCGAATACCATGTGGTGCAGACCGGTGCCGTCATCCGTGTCGCCGATATACATACCCGGGCGCTTACGCACCGCATCCAGCCCTTTCAGGACTTTGATACTGGAGGAGTCATAAGAATTCGACATCAACGTTTCTCGCTCATTTCAACTTGGGTTAATCCGTTATTTTACCCTTTTCCACGGTAAACATCTTCGAATTTTCGTCCGACATGTCTATAACGTGTTCAGCGCTAATGGCGCTGACGAAAACCTGCGACTGCGTGGCTTTTAAGCGGCTGGCAAGCAGCCCGCGCCGCGCGTCGTCAAGTTCCGAGGCAAAATCATCTATCAGGTACAGGCAGCGTCTTCCGCTCTCACGGGTGAGAAACTCTCCCTGTGCCAGGCGCAGCGCGCACATCAGGAGCTTGAGCTGCCCGCGCGACAGCGTGTCTTCCACCGGCGCACCGTCTGCACGAATGCGGAAATCCGCCTTGTGCGGGCCGTGCGCGGTGTAGGTCAACATGCGGTCACGCTCGAAGCTTCTCTCTAACACCTCAGCATAATCCGTCTCTTTCTCCCAGCCGCGCTGGAAGGAGAAGGTGAGAGAGAACTCGGGTAAAAACTGTTTGCAGGTGTCGGCCATGTCTTCGGCGATACCTGCGCTGTATTCGGCACGCCAGTTGCTGATTTGTTCCGCGAGAGGGATTAACTCCATATCCCACGGACGCAGCTGGGCGTAACGGGTAACCTGGCGCAGAGCAGCGTTACGCTGCTTGAGCAGACGCTTCAGGTTGCTCCAGGCGTTAAAGAAACCGGCTTCGTTGTGAAAGCATCCCCAGTCGAGGAATGCTCTTCTGTATTTGGGGCCGCCGTTGAGTAAAGTAAACCCCTCCGGCGTAATCAGCTGCATTGGCATCAGCAGCGCCAGCTCCGCCACTTTATGGCCGTCGGTGCCGTCGATGCGCACCTTGCTGTCGCCCTGCTTGTCTTTGGTCAGGCCGATGGCAGTTTCCCGCTCCGCCCCCTGCAAACGCCCGTGCAGAACAAAGGATTCCTGCTCGTGGCGAATGACGCGACCAATCTGCAAACTGCGAAACGCCCGACCGTGGCCGAGCGTATAGATGGCCTCAAGCACGCTGGTTTTGCCACTGCCGTTTGCACCAACCAGGAAGTTAAAGCCAGGGGATAAAGCGAGATCCGCGCTTTCGATATTGCGAAAGTCGCGGATCAACAGACGGGTGAGCGACATTACAGTCTCATTGGCATAACAACATAGGCAGCCGACTGTGATGCGGCATCTTCAATCTGTACGCTTGAAACGGAGTCGGTCAGCAGAATGCGCACGTTTTCGCATTTCAGCGCATTCAGCACATCCAGTACGTAGCTGACGTTAAAGCCGATTTCCATCTCGGTTCCGGCGTAGGTGACGTCCAGAATTTCTTCTGCCTCTTCCTGCTCCGGGTTGTTAGCAGTGATTTTGATCTGGTTTTCACTCACATACAGGCGCACGCCGCGGAATTTCTCGTTAGAGAGAATGGCCGCACGGGCAAAGGCCTGCTTGAGGCTATCGCATCCCGCTTCCAGCGTTTTGTCCGGATTCTTCGGCAATACGCGGCGATAATCCGGGAAACGACCGTCAACCAGCTTAGACGTGAAGACAAAATCGCCCACGTGTGCGCGGATATTGTTGCTGCCGATCTGCACGCGCAACGGCGTGTCGCCGCCGTCGAGCATACGCATCAGCTCAATCACCCCTTTACGCGGCACGATCACCGAATGGTTTGGCAGTGAATCGCCAATCGGCATAGAACAGACCGCCAGACGGTGGCCGTCGGTGGCTACGGTACGCAGCTCTTCACCTTCGGTTTCGAACAGCATGCCGTTTAAGTAGTAACGGACGTCCTGATGCGCCATGGAGAACTGCGTGGCTTCAATCAGACGCTTCATCGTCGCCTGCGGCAGGGTGAATTCAACTTCGCTCTGCCAGTCGTCCAGGTTCGGGAAGTCCGCAGCAGGCAGCGTGGAGAGCGAGAAACGGCTGCGGCCAGAGCGCACCAGCATACGGTCGCCTTCCAGCTGCACGGCGATTTCAGCGCCTTCCGGCAGCCCGCGGCAGATATCAAAGAATTTACGTGCCGGAACCGTGGTCGCGCCCGCGTCGTGCGGCTGCGTCAGCGTAACGCGCGCGATCATTTCCATTTCCAGATCTGTACCGGTCAGCGACAGCGTACCGTCCGCGACCTGAAGCAGCAGGTTTCCGAGAATAGGCAGCGTTGGGCGGCCACCTAATGGGCCACTCACCTGTTGCAGCGGTTTTAATAAATGTTCACGTTCAACGGTAAATTTCATAGCGTCACGATGATAATGTTCTGATTAAATTGGAAAAATCTTCTTTTATGTCGTGGCTTTCTTCGCGTAACTGCTCAATCTTACGACAAGCGTGCAGCACGGTCGTATGGTCACGGCCACCAAACGCATCCCCGATTTCCGGCAGACTGTGGTTGGTTAACTCCTTTGCCAGCGCCATCGCCATCTGACGCGGACGCGCCACCGAGCGGGAACGACGTTTAGACAGTAAATCTGCCACTTTGATCTTGTAGTACTCAGCCACCGTCTTTTGAATATTATCGATAGTGACCAGTTTTTCCTGCAATGCCAGCAAATCGCGCAGCGCTTCACGCACAAAATCGATGGTGATCGCACGACCGGTAAAGTTGGCATTGGCGATAACGCGGTTCAGCGCCCCTTCCAGCTCACGCACGTTGGAGCGCAGACGCTTGGCAATAAAGAACGCCACTTCGCCCGGCAGGCGAATGTCGTTTTCATCGGCTTTCTTCATCAGGATCGCGACGCGGGTTTCCAGCTCCGGTGGCTCGATCGCCACGGTCAGGCCCCAGCCGAAGCGGGATTTCAGACGATCTTCAACGCCGTTGATCTCTTTTGGATAACGATCCGAGGTCAAAATGATCTGCTGATTGCCTTCCAGCAGGGCATTGAAGGTGTGGAAAAACTCTTCCTGCGATCGTTCTTTATTCGCAAAGAACTGGATGTCATCGATGAGCAGCGCGTCAACGGAACGATAGTAGCGTTTAAACTCTTCGATCGCATTGTTTTGCAGGGCTTTTACCATGTCCTGAACGAAGCGCTCGGAGTGCATATACACCACTTTGGCATTGGGCTTGCGCGCCATAATGCCGTTACCCACCGCATGCAGCAGGTGCGTTTTACCCAGACCCGTGCCGCCATACAGGAACAGCGGGTTGTAGGCCCCACCAGGGTTATCAGCAACCTGACGAGCCGCCGCGCGCGCCAGCTGGTTCGACTTACCTTCAACGAAGTTATCGAACGTGTGTTTCACGTTAACGTTAGAGCGGTAGGTTGGCTCAGCCGGTGCAGGGACATTATCCCAGCCCTGACGAGCGGGTGCGACGCGAGGGGCCGGAGCAGGCGCGGCCTGAGCGGGCGCTGCTACGTTCACGGTTTCACGAACGGTTTGGGTGACCGGCTTTGTGCCCACTTCAAAGCGCAGCTGCGGAGCATCTGACCCGCAGAAATCGTTCAGCAGTCCATTGATGTTATTAAGGTACTTATCCCTTACCCAATCGAGCACAAAACGGTTTGGCGCATACAAAGCCAGCGTGTTATCGCTCAGTTCCGCCTGCAACGGGCGGATCCACATACTGAATTCTGTGGCTGGTAACTCATCCTGCAATCGGGCAAGACACTGCTGCCAAAGCGAAAGTGACACGGCGGACTCCACTCGAACAATAAAAGAAAACTATTGAATATTCATGATTGTTGGCGCACATCGACATGACCCAATGAGGGTGATGTGCGAACCGCTATCTGCGGTTATACCCGGCCAGGATCGCTGGATCCCGATCGGGACCGCGGATCATAGCCTAAACTGAGCCAGAGATCTTCTGTTTCTCACAGTTTCTTCCCGATTTATCCACAGGAAGATCCGGAACCGGATAAGTGTAAACGATCCTGGCGCCAGTGCCCCACGATTTAGTCCGCATATTGGAAAAATTAATGAGCACAGACAATTTATTGCTTAAATGATCTAACGAAGATCCGGGACGATCCTTGCGCTTTGTTGGCGAGGCCGTATAATCCTCGACCCGGCGCGTGATGCTCATCTTCCTGCGTCGTCCGTTGCTCATTTTCCACGCGAAAACGTGCGGAAATACGCGGGAAATAAGGAAAGAGAATTGACTCCGGAGTGTACAATTATTACAATCCGGCCTCTTTAATCACCCACGCTGAGGCGTTAGTCGTTCGAAACTCGTTCGGGTATACGCAAAAGTCAGTGAATTTATTCAAGTTTAGGTAGAAATCGCCATGAAACGCACTTTTCAACCGTCTGTACTGAAGCGCAACCGTTCTCACGGCTTCCGTGCTCGTATGGCTACTAAAAATGGTCGTCAGGTTCTGGCACGTCGTCGTGCTAAAGGCCGCGCTCGTCTGACCGTTTCCAAGTAATAAAGCTAACCCCTGAGTGGTTAAGCTAGCATTTCCCAGGGAGTTACGTTTGTTAACTCCCGCTCATTTCACTTTCGTCTTCCAGCAGCCACTACGGGCTGGCACGCCGCAAATCACCATCCTCGGCCGCCAAAATTCGCTGGGGCATCCCCGCATCGGTCTCACAGTCGCCAAGAAAAATGTTAAGCGTGCGCATGAACGCAATCGGATTAAACGTCTGACGCGTGAAAGCTTCCGTTTACGTCAGCACGAACTGCCTTCAATGGATTTCGTGGTGGTGGCGAAGAAAGGGGTTGCCGACCTCGATAACCGTGCTCTCTCGGAAGCGTTGGAAAAATTATGGCGCCGCCACTGTCGCCTGGCTCACGGGTCCTGATAGCCCTCATTCGGGTCTATCAACGCCTGATTAGTCCGCTACTCGGGCCGCACTGCCGTTTCACACCAACATGCTCAAGCTACGGAATTGAGGCATTGCGCAGGTTTGGAGTGATAAAAGGCAGTTGGTTGACGGTGAAACGCGTATTAAAATGCCACCCTTTACACCCCGGTGGAGACGACCCCGTCCCCCCAGGACCCTTTGATACCAGAGAACACTAACGATGGATTCGCAACGCAATCTTCTTATCATCGCTTTGTTGTTCGTGTCTTTCATGATCTGGCAGGCATGGGAGCAGGATAAAAATCCTCAACCCCAGCAGCAGACCACGCAGACTACGACCACCGCAGCGGGTAGCGCCGCCGACCAGGGCGTACCGGCCAGTGGCCAGGGGAAACAGATTACGGTTAAGACCGATGTGCTTGAGCTGACAATCAACACCCGTGGTGGTGATGTTGAGCAGGCGCTGCTGTTGACCTACCCGAAAGAGCTGAAGTCTAACGAACCGTTCCAGTTACTGGAAACCACGCCTGAGTTTATCTACCAGGCGCAGAGCGGCCTGACCGGTCGTGATGGCCCGGATAACCCGGCTAACGGTGCGCGTCCACTGTATAACGTCGAGAGCGACACCTTTGTACTGGCTGATGGTCAGAACGAACTCGCGATCCCGATGACGTACACCGACGCCGCAGGCAACACCTTCACTAAAACCTTCACCCTGAAACGCGGTGAATATGCGGTGAACGTGGGCTACAGCGTACAGAACGCCAGTGCGAAACCGCTGGAGCTGTCGACCTTTGGCCAGCTGAAGCAGTCCATCAATCTGCCGTCTCACCGTGACACCGGAAGCAGCAACTTTGCGCTGCATACCTTCCGTGGCGCGGCGTACTCCACGCCAGACGCGAAGTATGAGAAATACAAATTCGACACCATTGCCGATAACGAAAACCTGAACGTTAGTTCCAAAGGCGGTTGGGTTGCGATGCTGCAACAGTATTTCGCAACGGCCTGGATCCCAAACAACGACGGTACGAATAACTTCTATACCGCGAACCTGGGTAACGGTCTTGCAGCCATCGGCTACAAATCTCAGCCGGTTCTGGTTCAGCCGGGTCAAACCGGTAAGATGGCAAGCACCCTGTGGGTCGGCCCGGAAATTCAGGACAAAATGGCCGCTGTTGCGCCGCACCTGGATCTGACCGTTGATTACGGTTGGTTGTGGTTCATCTCTCAGCCGCTGTTTAAGCTGCTGAAGTTCATCCACAGCTTCCTGGGTAACTGGGGCTTCTCCATCATCGTTATTACCTTCATCGTTCGTGGCATCATGTACCCGCTGACTAAAGCGCAGTACACCTCCATGGCGAAGATGCGTATGCTGCAGCCGAAGATTGCGGCGATGCGTGAGCGTCTGGGCGATGACAAACAGCGTCAGAGCCAGGAAATGATGGCCCTGTATAAAGCAGAGAAAGTAAACCCACTGGGTGGTTGCTTCCCGCTGCTGATTCAGATGCCAATCTTCCTTGCGCTGTACTACATGCTGATGGGTTCCGTTGAGCTGCGCCACGCGCCGTTCGCCCTGTGGATCCACGACCTGTCCGCACAGGACCCGTACTACATCCTGCCGATCCTGATGGGCGTGACGATGTTCTTCATCCAGAAGATGTCGCCGACCACCGTGACCGACCCGATGCAGCAGAAGATCATGACCTTTATGCCGGTCATCTTCACCGTGTTCTTCCTGTGGTTCCCGTCAGGTCTGGTGCTGTACTATATCGTCAGCAACCTGGTGACCATCATCCAGCAGCAGCTGATTTACCGTGGTCTGGAAAAACGTGGCCTTCATAGCCGCGAAAAGAAAAAGTCCTGATTCGGTAAGTTAACGCTAAAATAAGGGCGGTCGATTGACCGCCTTTTTTATTTGTATTGAACGAGACCAACCATGAGCCATAACGACACTATCGTCGCCCAGGCAACCCCACCGGGACGCGGTGGTGTAGGCATTCTGCGTATCTCCGGCCTGAAGGCGCGCGAGGTGGCCGAAGCGGTGCTGGGTAAACTGCCAAAGCCGCGCTACGCTGATTACCTGCCGTTTAAAGATACCGACGGCACGCCGCTGGACCAGGGCATTGCGCTGTGGTTCCCCGGCCCCAACTCTTTCACCGGCGAAGACGTGCTGGAGCTGCAGGGCCACGGCGGCCCGGTTATCCTCGACCTGCTGTTAAAACGTATCCTGACCCTGCCTGGCCTGCGCATTGCGAAGCCGGGCGAGTTCTCCGAGCGTGCCTTCCTCAACGACAAGCTCGACCTGGCGCAGGCAGAAGCGATTGCAGACCTGATCGACGCCAGTTCTGAACAGGCGGCCCGCTCCGCCCTGAACTCGCTGCAGGGGGCATTCTCCGCCCGCGTAAATCACCTTGTGGAAGCACTTACTCACCTGCGGATCTACGTGGAAGCGGCTATCGACTTCCCGGATGAGGAGATCGACTTCCTCTCTGACGGTAAAATCGAAGCGCAGCTCAACCAGGTGATGGCCGATCTCGACGCCGTTCGCGCCGAAGCGCGCCAGGGCAGCCTGCTGCGTGAAGGGATGAAGGTCGTTATCGCCGGACGTCCTAACGCCGGGAAATCGAGCCTGCTGAACGCCCTGGCGGGCCGTGAAGCGGCAATCGTCACCGACATTGCCGGCACCACCCGCGACGTGCTCCGCGAGCATATCCACATAGACGGCATGCCGCTGCACATCATTGATACCGCCGGCCTGCGCGATGCCAGCGACGAGGTTGAACGCATCGGTATCGAACGCGCCTGGCAGGAGATCGAACAGGCAGACCGCGTGCTGTTTATGGTGGACGGCACCACGACCGACGCCGTTGACCCGGCAGAAATCTGGCCAGACTTTATCGCCCGTCTGCCGGCGAAACTGCCCATCACCGTGGTACGCAACAAAGCGGACGTCACCGGCGAAACGCTGGGCATCAGCGATGTGAATGGTCACTCACTGATTCGCCTGTCGGCGCGTACCGGTGAAGGCGTTGACGACCTGCGCAACCATCTCAAGCAGAGCATGGGCTTTGACACCAGCATGGAAGGCGGCTTCCTGGCGCGTCGTCGTCACCTGCAGGCGCTGGAAGAGGCGGCGAACCACCTTGTTCAGGGTAAAGCGCAGCTGATCGGCGCGTGGGCGGGCGAACTGCTGGCGGAAGAGCTGCGTCTGGCGCAGCAGAATCTGAGCGAAATCACCGGGGAGTTTACGTCGGACGATCTGCTGGGACGGATCTTCTCGAGCTTCTGTATTGGCAAGTAAAGTGGTGAAAAATCAGCAATAAAAACAGCTAGTGAGATCATAAGATATTGTAAATATTAGTCTTTATTTTTACTGGCTGTTCTTGCCTGATCTTGTTTCGTGAGAATTTACCCCGAGAGTACCCCGAAGTAACCTCTTGGGGTACTTTTGAGGCTCAAATTGATACCTAAGGAAGTGCGATCTAAAGAGACACCGGTTTGAGGCCGGTGTCAGGTGATAACTAGATCTGTACAGTTGGGGCACTGTTATCTAACGACGGATTTGATCAACAACCGCTTTAATCTGCTGACGAGCATCTCGACCTTGACCATCTTGCTCAACCGCCATAATAAATAAACACTTACCATTACTAAGTTCGGCCCATTTATCACCGATAGCACGTTTTTCCGCTGAGTCGTCATTAGTTACATAAGCTTCGCCTTTATACTCAACAACTAGCATTCGCCCATCGTTAAGCTCACATACAAAGTCTGGGTAAAACTTGTTATGAGCCAGTGGCAGCCAGAATGAAGCTTGATCTCGGCGTACAAGGTTACGAATCCAGTGTTTTACCTCCGGTAGGCCATCTATGGCTTTGGCACACTCGTATTCCTCACCTGTAGCTTTCAAATCCTCAATAAGGTTCTGCGGAAAGTAATGTTTCTGGAATTTGTAGCGACCAGAATAGTATGGTGGACGAGATGGGTAGTGGCTCGGCTCGAAGTGGTACATGAATTCATCGGATAAACACGCTGTACTTTCAACACCGAACAAACACGCTTGATATCCAGCTCGCTGAGCTTTTTTTCGGTACAAACGGATAAGATCTCGTATAGCACGGGCCAATGGGAACTTATTGCGAACCAAAGCTGTAAGGCTCAAGTTAGGCTTTTGAAGCAAATTTTTGACTAGACGACCCAAGAAGCCAACAAGTTGATGCTGAAGGACATCTGGTTGTCGCAACTCCCTGTCTAGCCAGCGGACGAGATCTTGCTCTGTAACGTCAATAAAGCCTTGGTTGAAAGCGATGACTTCCTTCTGATCGGCAATCTTATAAGTGAGAGACTTACCGTCCATGTCAATCGCAAAACTATTGCTAGTCTCGTTCATTGCAAAGTTAGTCAATTCTGCTGGGTAGTCGAGCAGATTCCAGCTGTGTGCGTGAAGGAAAACTTCTGATTCAACCAGCTCCAACTCGCCTTGCTCCAGCATGCACAGATAAGGAAGTGAGCCGAATTTTTCCCCACGTTCTGAAGGTGCCTTCGTGGCTTCAATAGCCTGATTGTGCACTCGAACATCACGTTCAAAGGACTCTCTATTTTTACCAGCTTTTATGTGCTTCGTTAGCACTTTTTGTATGCTTGGTGAGACTTCGCCTGTCACTTTGACTACCGCAGTGTCAGTTTGCTCATCACGAGTCATCGTGATCTGCTTCTTCTCTGACTCGGAAAGCTCTGTTAGATCTGGTAAATCCTCAACCTCTACAACAATAGCAGGAAGTGGTGTCGGTTTTACTTGAGTTTGCTCCTGCTCGCCACCGAATAGATCCCTTTGACCACCCGTCGGAGCTTGCTCACGTAAAAATGCTGCGATCTCCATTTCCTCAAAACCCATAGCGATGAGCTTATCCGTCAGCTCTTGAGCTGCTTTTGCAAACTTCGACGTCGCAAGATGCGCATAAGCACGGTTCAAATCTTCAATAGTTCGACGGCGGGCGTAAGGCATACGCAGTACACGGCCAAGTAACTGTTCAGCATCTTTACTAGACGACACTTGCTTCACCGAACAGAATACGTAGGCAAAAGAGCAATCCCAGCCTTCTTTAAGGGCTTCGATAGTAATGATGTATTCAATCGGGCAGTTTTGTTCAAACAGGTTAATCCCATCTAGCTCTCGCAGGCTACCTGTTGCGACCGCAATCTTATCTTCATCAATGTTAAGCTGATTTATAAGATGATCTCTAAGTAACTCAACAGACACCTCGCCATTTTTGTTTTCAGCTTGGAACAAGGCTATGGGGCGGATGTAGTCTTCGTCTTTTTGAGCATCGGTCTGAAGTTTGTTACGAGTGATCACAGCATCCTGAACTGCATCTTGCCAATTCTGATGTTCCGTCAAACGATCGGCAATTTAATCATCTCTTCGGCTTTCAACTCGGCAGCCGAAACATGAAACAGAACGTTACTACCGTTTGCGCTAGTGGTGTTTGGTGTAGCGGTAAACTCGATGACAGCAGCTGGATGCACTCGTCGCAACGTATCAAAGGTTAAGTTGGTACGAGCATTATGAGCTTCATCCACGATCACAACAGGCCGATACAGGGCTAATAAGTTGGCAAAAGAGAATTTGATGCTGCCAATTTCACGACTACTCAAACCGTTCTCTTGTACATCAGCCTCTGAAACCGTCTCCAACAGCGGCAAGGAAGGGTGATTTGCTGGAATCTTGGCAAAGTGTGGCTCAAAGTTTTCGTGGTAAGCGTAAACCTTGCGTCCAGAGGTGTCAGAAACTCTCAAGTTAGCTAGGGTAGATACAACCACAATGGCCTTATTGCCTAAGTCTTGTGGTCTAATTTGAGTCACTTCATCAATATCGAGCACCAGTACTTGGCGATTAAAAGCTGCGTCGAGCTTTTCACGATAGGGATGACCCGGTGTTTTCAGTGCTTCTACTGTTTGCTCGCGAATTGTAATGCTTGGGACTAACCATAATGCAATAGGGGCTTCAGTCTCTAGGTAATGACGTGCGGCAACCTCAACAGCATGTGAGCCAAGAACAGTTTTACCACCGCCTGTTGGAATACGCATACAAAAGTACGGAACTTGCTCGAAACCATAATCACGGTAAGCGTGTGAAGGGAGGTCTTGTTCTTTCAGAGCTAACTTATACGCATCTTCAACATTGTCACTACTGAGGCAGTTTGATAGGAAAGATTGCATCACATCAACGGCACGTTGTTGATAACCTTTTAACTTAAACATTCTGTGGATTCCTTATCAAAGAGTGCCGACGTCGTATGGGATCTGCTTGAACGTGATGTTCGCTTGTTTCAAGCGAGCCTCACCCAAACGGCTTGATTCACCGTAGATCACGATACGTTCATGTTTGTTAATGTCGGGTAAGTTGTTGAGTACTTTGCTTGTCAGCACATTGCCACCTACTGGACGACGATCACCCAGTATGCCGTTGTAGAGCAAGTAGTATGCGGTATCGTTATGAACACCCAGCAACGGAGTATCGGCTTTGTTGCCAAGTGGTGTTTTCGTTTCTAAATACCAGATATGTGATGCTAAGGTGGGAAACTTAATGTCGGTATTGAGGCAGCCGTATTCATCGAATACAGCTTCGCCTAATTTGTAGAAGCGAAAACCGCCACCACTTTCCCAGTTTGAATCCATAGTTATACCGCCAGTATCTTTACCTTCGATAACTTTTTGTAAACGCGGTTTGATATGGGATTGGCTATGATTTCCAATTTCAACCAATATCCACTTTCGGCCAAGCTTGTGAGCGGTACTGCCCGTTGTTCCTGTACCAGCAAAAGAATCTAAAACAAGCTCCCCTGGCTTTGTCGTCATAGTAATAATACGTGCGACTAAATCTTCAGGTTTAGGTGTATCAAATGACAATGATGATCCCAATAAAGCTGTCAAATGAGCTTTCGTTTGCCTTGTTGTGTGTAAATCATTCCAAATTGTAGGCCAAGGACGAGTAGGATTATCTGGTGCAAATTCCCGCGTATAAGGAATCCAACTATCACCACGCTTTTTCCACACCAACTTATCTTGTGAAATTAGCTCGTCGACAGCTTTTTTGCCAAGAGCCCAACGAGCATCTCGTCCATCATCATGGACTGGATAAATTAAATTGCCATCCGGGTCTGATATTGGAAAGTACATAGATGGTCGATCTTCTCGCAAACTAGCCTTTCCATTTTTTTTCAATAATCTATCTCTATATGGTTTTTCTGAAGAGTCATCAGGTGAACGATAGGAGTCTAAAATAGAGCTATCTGATTTTCGCTCAAAAACTGCCTTTTCTATATTCTTCGCATAGCAAAAGACATATTCATGATCCGGAGTGATTGTTACCTTATTATCATTTGGGCTATCCACTTTTCTCCAAATAAATGATGTAACAAAATTGCATCTCCCGAATAACTCATCCATTACAACTTTAAGGTAGTGGCTTTCGTTGTCATCGATAGTTACGAAGATGCTACCCTGCTCTGAAAGAAGCTCTCTCAAAAGCTCCAACCTTGGGTATATCAGAGAAAGCCATTTACTATGCTCTAGGTTATCATCATAGTGATCAAACGCGCTTTTGGTATTATATGGAGGGTCAATGAAAATACATTTCACTTTACCAGCATAGTAAGGGATTAAAGCCTTAAGCGCTTCAAGGTTATCACCTTGAATCAGCAGGTTTTCATTATCGGCATCGCCATAGGAGAGTTCTGGAACTTCTTCCAGTAGCCTATAAGTGCATTTTTTAGACGTTGTTATAGCTTCGTCTTTGTTAAGCCAGTTCAAAATTGGCATCTTAGATCCTCAAATTTTATCTACGTCTAAGCCAGCTTGTTTCAATCGGCTGGTAAGGTTTCTCATTTTGCTAAATTCGGTGCCATAGCTGGGCTTTAAGCCGACCTCTTCGCAAAACTCTCTCGCTGTGATGTCTTGAAGATCGTCAGCATACTTGATCATTTGCAGGTGTAACTCAGCCATGTACTGGTTGCGTGGAGCTCCACTTAATGCCTGACGTATCGCCAGAAAAATCTGCTCTTTCATTCCTATTTCTCAGCTTTTACCTGAACTGATAGCTAACTTAGCAAAATTAGCTAATTTGTGCTTAATTTTGTGTGTATTTTCTTGTGAACTGCAACAATGGCGTTGTTTCCCAAATACATTGAACCATTCTTCTTGGCTGTGAGCCGATCCCCCGACGTATCGGAGGAGAGCAGCAGATGGGCAAGGCCAAGCACAATATCAGTAACTGGGCAGAGTACAACCGGGCCTTGGTCAATCGAGGCTCATTGACCTTCTGGATAGATGACGCCGCTATTCGCCACTGGTACTGCCAACAGCACCACGGCGGCCGGGGGAGTGGCTTTGAATACAGCGACACTGCCATCGAAACCGCGCTGATGCTCAAGGGCCTGTTCGGTCTGCCTCTGCGAGCCTTGGAAGGCTTTATCAACTCTCTTTCAGTTGATGGCACTGCCGCTCACTTCGCCCAGTTACAGCTCTATCAGCAAGCGCGCCAAGACGGTCAATATCCACTACCGCTTGCCCAGCAAGGGCCCTATTACCCACCTGGTTATTGATGCTACCGGGCTGAAGCTCTATGGCGAAGGCGAATGGAAGCAACGTAAGTACGGTAAGGAGGAGCGCCGGGTGTGGCGCAACCTGCACCTGGTTGTAGATGCCCGAACCCATGAGGCTATCGCTGCCGAAGTGAGCCTGGAAAACGTTGGCGGCAGCGAGGTATTGCCAGGATGGCTTAATCCTCTGCGCCGCCGTATCGCTCAGGTCAGTGCTGATGGGGCTTATCACAGCAAAGCCTGCCCAAAGAAAAGAGGCCAAAGCCAGTATCCCCCCCGCAAACCAGCGGGATACTGGGAGCAAGGGCATTCGAGAAACGAGGCGTTAGCGGCACTCAAGGTCGGGCAATTGCCCGAATGTAAAAGGGAAAGCGGTTATCACCAGCGCTCAAAAGCGGAAACGGCGATGTTGCGATACAAGCAGCTCATCAGCCCAACGCTGAGTCTACGCGACTATAACGGTCAGGTTGCAGAGGCTTTGGCTGGGGTGAAGGTGATGAACAAAATGCTAGGCCTTTGCATGCCTGTTCGCCAGGTCAGCTAAGGGCAGCAAGCTCTTTAGGAGCGGGCTTTCCAGGCTCTGATTTAATCAACAACGCCCAGTTGGCCTATTAGCCATGAGAGCACAACCATAGCGAGTGCATCTACCGGCTCATGGGGCAAATCATGCCTGGGGGGGAGAAGACGAAATCCAGGCTGGATGGGATGGCACATTAGCTGCTCACCGTGTGAAAGAACAAACCATTATTCCAGATAGATAGTTATGTGGAGGGGAACTGGACAGGGATTGGCCAGGATAGCGTAGGGGCATTATAGCTGGTTACCGAAGGGCACGATTCCAGATGTCAGACGAATCGACTACAAGGCACTTTCCGATGACGAGCTCGAGCAGATCCTGACCAGCTAAAAATCAGGAATCCCTTTGGGGATGGTCAGGGAGCAAGAGGAGTTCCGGATCTCTATCGCCGGGGCGCAAGAAAAGACTGCGCTGCTCTATCTCGATGGCCGTTGGTACTTGCCACTCAACCGACAACCCACATAATCAAACTCCCTATCGGCAAGATTGAAAGCCACTCCTACTCGATAGACTTCTCCCAGAGCGTAGAAAACGAATATCTCTGCACTCTGATTGCCAAGGCGTTTGGTCTACCCGTACCTCACTGCTTCATGATGCAGGTTGGCCAGATCAAAGCACTGGCTGTGGAACGCTTCGGCAGACGTTACGCTGCCGATCGCAGTTGGATCATGCGCTTTCCCCAAGAAGATTTCTGTCAGGTATTGAATGTTCCGTCAGCACGGAAATACGAGAGCCATGGAGGACCAAGGATCACTGACATAATGAAAACCTTGCTGGGCTCTGCGACACCAGAACAGGATCGCTACCTGTTCATAAAATCTCAGGTCCTGTTCTGGCTACTGGCGGCTACCAATGGCCATGCAAAGAACTTCTCGGTCTTTATTGAACCGGAAGGGCGTTTTCGCCTGACCCCTTTTTACGATATTCTATCTGTCTATCCAGTGTTTGGTGGCCGAGGCCTCAATCGAAGGGACGCCAAGCTCGCTATGGGTCTGGCAAGCAGCAAGGGGAAGAAGTACGCCATTGAGCAGATATTCCCGTGTCATTTCTTCCAAACGGCGAAAGCTGTGGGATTTGAGCGTTCTGCTATGGAAGAGATCCTGACAGAACTGGCCGGCGCCGTTGATGCCGTTATTGTGCGCGTGAGCCAGCAGTTACCGGCAGACTTCCCTGCAACCATCATCAGCGCCATTTTAGAGGGTCTAAAAGCCCGCTCAGCTAGGCTGATAACGGGTTGGGATTAAGGCAGGTGTCCGATTACCGCATATGGGGCAGTTGCACGAATTCCCAGGACTAATATCTGGGAACCTTGCACAGTTCGATGCGTAAAAGCAGTCTACCTGGCACCAAGCAGGCTATAGCCGGCTCAAAATATGTTCACAACCCCCCAAAAAAGCGGTTTTGATTGCATGAGATGACCTCTCATTGCCTCATATGGGAAGGCTGCACGATCGAGGATGGGCTATATGGGAACGCTGCACGATAGCAGAAACCCGTGATAGGCCTCTCAAGATGCTGTTTTAGTTACCTTTACCCCGGGCGGCCCCCGGAAAATCACTAACGTATTGAAGCCAATAGATTCTTTACATTCTCCATCGGCAAATAATTTCCGCTAACCAATGGTGTTTTCCTTTCAGGAAATCACCATTGTCCAAATGGCAACTCGCCTAATCCCTTTCCACCCCCTATTCTGCTTGCCTGCATTTATGGGGGGTTTATGGCGCGTTTTCTGTTTTGTAGTTTCGCATTAGTTCTGCTTTATCCGTCCGGCATTGATATGTATCTGGTGGGATTGCCGCACATCGCCAGCGATCTGGGCGCCAGCGAAGCGCAGCTGCACATCGCGTTTTCGGCCTACCTCGCGGGGATGGCGTCGTCGATGGTCTTTGCCGGGAAGATCGCGGATAAGGCTGGCCGTCAGCCCGTCGCGATAACCGGCGCCATCATTTTTGCCCTGGCCTCTCTTCTCTGCTCACAGGCGCAAAACAGCACCTTGTTCCTGGCCGGACGGTTTATTCAGGGCATTGGAGCCGGTGGCTGCTACGTCGTCGCGTTTGCCATTTTGCGCGACACCTTAAGCGCCCAGCGTCGCGCCAAAGTGCTTTCGATGCTGAACGGTATTACCTGCATCATCCCGGTGCTGGCCCCGGTCGTGGGATATCTGATCATGCTGAAATTCCCGTGGCAGAGCCTGTTCTGGACCATGGCGGCGATGGGCGCGCTGGTGTTTGTCCTGTCCATCGCCGTGCTGAAAGAGACCCACCCGGGCTCGCAGAATACCAGTCATACCGCAGCCATTCACCCAGCCGAGAAGCTGCTTAACCGCTTTTTTCTCAGTCGTCTGGCCGTGACCACGTTAAGCGTGGCGGTGATCCTGACCTATGTAAACGTTTCCCCGGTTTTACTGATGGAAACCATGGGCTTCGATCGGGGTGAGTATTCAACGGTGATGGCATTAACCGCCATGGTCAGTATGGCAGTGTCGTTTTCTACCCCGTTTGCGCTAAATGTTTTTAGCCAGCGTACGTTGATGCTGACCTCACAGGTTTTATTCCTCACGGCAGGCGCGATCCTGGCAACCGCCAGCTCGCATGCGGTAATGCTGGCCGGCATTACCCTCATTTGCGCCGGGTTCTCGGTTGGCTTTGGCGTGGCGATGAGTCAGGCGCTTGGTCCCTTCTCGCTGCGGGCAGGCGTAGCAAGCTCGGTGCTGGGAATTGCGCAGGTCTGCGGCTCGTCGCTGTGGATTTGGCTGGCGGCGGTCATCGGGCTTAACGCGCTGAATATGCTGATCGGGGTTCTGATTGGCTGTAGCATACTGTGCATCACCTTACTTATGGTCATCCAGCCCGCGGCGCATTATGAAGAAGCCCATCAGCAGTCTCGATCTTAACCTGTTGCTGTGCCTGCAGCTTTTGCTGCAGGAGCGCAGCGTCACCAAAGCGGCGAAACGGATGAACGTGACGCCGTCTGCGGTGAGTAAATCGCTGGCCAAGCTGCGTGACTGGTTTGACGACCCGCTATTTGTCAAAACGCCGTTGGGGCTGCTGCCGACCCCGCTGACGGTAAGCCTGGAGCAGGATCTGGCTGACTGGATGCAAATCGGCAACCAGATCCTCGATAAATTCCACCATGATTCCCCGGGCGGGCTAACGTTCGTGCTGGCCGCCGAAACGCCGTTGATGCTGATCCGCTTTAACGCCCTGCTGGAGCAGGTGAACCAGCGCTATCCGCAGGCTACGGTGAAGATGCGTCACTGGGATTACGACTCGCTGGACGCCATTACGCGTGGAGAGGTGGATCTGGGATTCACCGGACGCGAAACGCACCCGCGCTCGCGTGAATTGCTGAAGCTAATGCCGTGGTTCATCGACTATGAGATTCTGTTCAGCGACCGTCCGTGCGTGTATCTGCGTGAGGATCACCCCGCGCTACAGGATGAATGGAACCTCGAGACCTTCCTGCGCTACCCGCACATCAGCATCTTCTGGGAACGCAGCGACACCTGGGCACTGGACGAAGTGCTAAAGGAGATGGGTCGGGAGAGAAACATTGCCATGAGCGTGCCGGGCTTTGAGCAGTCGATGTTTATGGCGGCCCAGCCCGGCCATAACTATATCGCTACCGCTCCGCACTACTGCCATCACTACAATCAACTCCACCAGCGGAAGCTGATCGCGCTGCCCATTCCCATTGACGAAGCGCAGGCTGAAAAGCTTACCGTTCCCTTCACGCTGATCTGGCATAAACGAAACAGCCATAATCCGAAAATCCTCTGGCTGCGGGAAACCATCAAGGCGCTGTACGGTGCCAGCGATCCAATTTTTGCCTAAGAAAATGTAAAGTTCGGTCCTGAGGCTTCTCTTACTCCCATTTACTGATTAAAACAGGAGTCAAGTTAAGCGATAATCATGTAACCGTTTAACCGATTACGACCATTATCAAGGAGCGAAAAATGGCTACGCACTTTGCAAGAGGGATACTTACGGAAGGACGTCTCGTATCGGCAAGAATTTCTTCAGCCTGTCACAATGAAGCACTCACTCTCCCGGAACACCGCAGAACGCGGTTTTTAGCTTCCCGGGCGCTTCTCGCAGAACTGCTGTTTATGCTGTACGGCACCAGCGAGCTGCCGGACATCATTACCCAACCCGAAGGTCGCCCGGTCTTTGCCGACCCGGATCTCCCTCGTTTTTCGATTGCCTACGCGGGCAATATCATTGGCGTCGCGCTGACCACCGAAGGGGATTGTGGGCTGGATATGGAACTTCAGCGCGCGACGCGTAGCTTCCATGGCGGTAATGCGCATGAAGACTATCCGCTCTCCAGCAATGAGAAGCTGTGGGTACGCAACCAGAACGATCCTGTCGAAGCCCGAGCCCAGCTCATTACCCTGCGCCAGAGCATCCGCAAGCTCTGTGGATGCGCCTCAGACGACGCCAGCCTGCTGCAGCTGCTGCCAGGCTCCGGACGTCTGCGTGCCACTCAGGCCACGCTGGTAGAGGCGCTCAGTGACGCAGAGGATGTGCTCATTTGGTCCATTGCGGTTACCCCCGCCATCGAACGCATGAAAATCTGGGAATTTGACAGCCAACAGGGATGGCGTAGCCTTCCTGATGTGCCCGAGCGCGCCAACGAGCCCGCCGCACGCCTGATGCGTTTAACCAGTTTACCGGCAGAAAAAGCATTCACCCTTAGCTGATCCAATCAGGGTCATCATGATGAAACAGGAGTAATCATGTCTGATACGTTGAAAGTAGTTACGTTACTGGGAAGCCTGCGCAAAGGTTCATTTAACGGGATGGTTGCCCGCACGCTGCCACAGCTGGCACCGGCAGGAATGGAAATTAGCGCCCTGCCGTCTATTGGCGATATTCCGCTGTATGACGCTGACGTACAGCAAGAAGAGGGTTTTCCGCAGAGCGTTGAGGCGCTGGCAGAGCAGATCCGCCAGGCCGACGGCGTGGTCATCGTCACGCCGGAGTACAACTATTCGGTTCCGGGTGGCCTGAAGAATGCCATCGACTGGCTGTCCCGCTTACCTGAGCAGCCGCTGGCAGGCAAGCCGGTGCTGATCCAGACCAGCTCAATGGGCGCGATTGGCGGCGCGCGCTGCCAGTATCATCTGCGCCAGATCCTGGTGTTCCTGGATGCGATGGTCATGAACAAGCCGGAATTTATGGGTGGTGTGATTCAGAACAAGGTCGACCCACAAACGGGTGAAGTGGTGGATCAGAGCACGCGCGATCATCTGTCTGGCCAGCTGACGGCGTTTGGGGATTATATTAAGCGGGTGAAGGCGTAAGCTTATTGCAGCCTGATGCCCTTACCCTGGCCCTCTCCCACAGGGAGAGGGAACAAACATTAAAGCCCTTTTCGAAGAAAAGGGCTTGCTGTTTATTTGGCGTCAATAAACACAATCTTCAGCACAAACAGCAGCGCCACAACGATGACGCAAGGGCTGAGGTCGCGGAAGCGGCCGGTACCGATCTTCATTACGCAGTAAGAGATAAAGCCCAGCGCGATACCTTCGGTAATCGAGAAGCTGAACGGCATCATCACGGCGGTAATAAACGCCGGCACCGCTTCGGTTAAATCATCCCACTTCACGCGTGACAGGCTGGAGGTCATCAGCACCCCCACATAGATCAGCGCGCCGGCTGCCGCATACGGAGGAACCATACCCGCCAGCGGAGAGAGGAAGATCACCAGCAGGAACAGAATACCCACAACCACCGCCGTCAGGCCGGTACGGCCGCCCACGGACACGCCGGAAGACGATTCAATGTACGCGGTAACGGACGAGGTTCCGATAAAAGCACCGGTCACAGAGGAGACGCTGTCCACAAACAGCGCCTGCTTCATGCGCGGGAATTTCCCTTTTTCATCCGCCAGGCCCGCTTTATCGGTCACGCCAATCAGCGTGCCGGAGGAGTCAAACAGGTTGACCAGCATGAAGGAGAAAATCACGCCCGCCAGGCCCAGGTTCAGGGAACCCGCCAGATCGACGTGACCAATCACGGTAGAGACGCTCGGTGGCGCGGAGACGATACCGTTATAGTGAACATCGCCCAGCATCCAGCCCAGCAGGGTGGTGACCACGATGGACACCAGCACCGCCGCGTGAATATTACGGGAAGCCAGGATAGCGATGATAAAGAAGCCCAGCACGCCCAGCAGCACGTTATGAGAGGTCAGGTGACCGATGCTCACCAGCGTGTCCGGGTTCGCCACGATAACGCCGGCGTTTTTCAGCCCCATCATACCGATGAACAGACCGATACCGCTGGTGATGCCCACGCGCAGGCTCACGGGAATGTTCGCAATCATCCAGTAACGTACGCGGAAAATGGTCAGCAGCAGCAGGCCAACCGCGCCCCAGAAGATGGCGCCCATGCCAACCTGCCACGGCAGCCCCATCGCCTGAACAACCACGAACGCGAAGAACGCATTCAGGCCCATCGCCGGTGCCAGCGCAACCGGCAGGTTAGCGAATACACCCATCAGGATGCTGCCAAGGGCCGCGATCAGACAGGTTGTAACGAAGACGGCGCTGGTATCCATGCCAGCAACGCCCAGAATTTGAGGGTTCACAAAAACGATATAGACCATCGTCAGGAAGGTGGTGAAACCAGCGATCACTTCGGTGCGTGCCGTTGTGCCGTGCTCGCGCAGTTTAAAAACGCGCTCAAGCAGACCCTGACCAGATGTCTGGGTAGTGTGTTGTTGACTCATCATCAATTCCGAACAAGGAGGGAAAATTCGTCGCTATCCTATACCAAAATGCGACAATAGTGGCGGTTACGTGATACTTTTTTCATTGATTTTGCTTATACGGCAACGATTGCGTGCCGGCGAACTGCCGTACGTAAACGTTAAACTTGTTAAAAGGGAAAGGCATGTCCGGAATTGAAGCGGTATTTTTCGACTGCGACGGTACGCTGGTCGACAGTGAGGTCATTTGTTCCCGCGCGTATGTCACCATGTTCCAGGAATTTGGCATTACGCTGGAACTCGAAGAGGTGTTTAAACGCTTTAAGGGCGTAAAGCTCTACGAGATCATCGACATCATTAACGAAGAACACGGTGTAGATCTGGCGAAAGCCGATCTGGAACCGGTGTACCGCACCGAGGTCGCACGCCTGTTCGACTCCGAGCTGGAGGTTATCTCCGGAGCTAACGCGTTGCTGGATGCGATGACGGTGCCAGTCTGCGTCGTCTCTAACGGCCCGGTCAGCAAAATGCAGCACTCGCTGGGCAAGCTTGAGATGTTGCACCATTTCCCGGAAAAACTGTTCAGCGGCTACGATATCCAGCGCTGGAAGCCAGACCCGGCGCTGATGTTCCATGCGGCAAAAGCGATGAACGTCAACGTAGAGAACTGTATTCTGGTGGATGACTCGTCTGCGGGCGCGCAGTCGGGGATTGATGCGGGGATGGAGGTGTTTTACTTCTGCGCCGACCCGCACAACAAGCCGATCGATCATCCCAACGTGACGACCTTTACCGATCTGGCGCAGCTGCCAGCGCTGTGGAAGGCGCGCGGGTGGGATATTACTCGCTGAGTTTTCCCCTCACCCCGACCCTCTCCCCAGGGGAGAGGGAGAAAACCGAATTGTCCCCTCTCCCTTTGGGAGAGGGTTAGGGTGAGGGTAAAAATCACTCTTTCGGATCTTTACCCGCCAGCAGCTTGTCCAGCTCGTCGCCGCCCACGTGACGGAAGTCCTGACCTTTCACGAAGTAGAAGATGTATTCGCAAATGTTCTGACAGCGGTCGCCGATACGCTCGATGGAACGCGCGCAGAACAGGGCGGTCAGTACGCTTGGGATCGTACGTGAATCTTCCATCATGTAGGTCATCAGCTGACGCACGATGCCTTCATACTCCTGGTCGACCTTCTTGTCTTCACGGTAGATACGCACCGCTTCGTCCAGGTCCATACGCGCAAAAGCATCCAGCACATCGTGCAGCATCTGCACGGTGTGGCGGCCCAGCGACTCCAGGCTCACCAGCAGCGGCTGGTGCTGCTGAGAAAACTTCTCCAGCGCGGTACGGCAGATTTTATCCGCAACGTCACCAATACGCTCCAGCTCGGCGATGGTTTTGATGATCGCCATCACCAGACGCAGGTCGCTCGCCGTCGGCTGACGTTTCGCGATAATGCGCACGCAGGCCTCGTCGATAGCGACTTCCATCATGTTGACGTTTTTATCGCCTTCAATGACGCGCTTCGCCAGCTCGCTGTCCTGGTTGTGCATTGCCGTAATCGCATCAGAAAGCTGCTGCTCGACCATGCCGCCCATGGTCATTACCTGGGTGCGAATGCTTTCCAGCTCTGCGTTGAACTGGCCGGAAATGTGTTTATTAAGATTGAGGTTGTCCATGGTTTCTCCACATGCACTAAGGCAAATCAACCGTAGCGGCCAGTAATATAATCTTCGGTTTGTTTCTTCGCGGGCCTGGTGAACAGCGCGTCCGTATCGCTGAACTCAATCAACTCGCCCAGGTACATAAACGCCGTATGATCGGAACAACGCGCAGCCTGCTGCATGTTATGGGTCACGATAACCACGGTGTAATCCTGCTTCAGCTCGGTGATCAGCTCTTCAATACGGCCGGTTGAGATCGGGTCCAGCGCTGAACATGGCTCATCCAGCAGCAACACTTCCGGGCGAATAGCAATACCGCGCGCAATGCACAGACGCTGCTGCTGACCACCGGAGAGAGAGTAACCGCTCTGGTGTAACTTATCTTTGGTTTCGTTCCATAATGCGGCCTTGGTCAAAGCCCACTGCACGCGCTCGTCCATATCGGCACGGGAGAGTTTTTCAAACAGACGCACGCCAAACGCGATGTTGTCGTAAATCGACATCGGGAACGGCGTTGGTTTCTGGAACACCATCCCCACTTTGGCGCGCAGCAGGGCGATATCCTGCGCCTGGGTCAGAATGTTTTCACCGTCCAGGATGATTTCACCCTCAGCGCGCTGCTCCGGATAGAGCGAATACATTTTGTTAAAGGTGCGCAGCAGCGTGGATTTCCCACAGCCGGACGGACCGATAAATGCCGTGACCTGGTTCTTCGCGATATCCAGGTTGATGTTCTTCAGGGCATGGAATTTGCCGTAGTAGAAGTTCAAATCACGAACCTGAATCTTACCCGGGGCAGTATCAACCATACTCATTGACTCATTTCCTCATTCGGCGCCGCGAGCTGCCGCGCCGTAAAAAATTAACCGTGTTTCTTCTTCGCGAAAATGACGCGCGCCAGAATGTTCAGCAACAGTACGCAAAGGGTAATGATCAGCACTCCGGCCCAGGCCAGCTGCTGCCATTCCGCGAATGGGCTCATCGCAAATTTAAAGATCGTCACCGGCAGGTTGGCGATCGGCTGCATCATGTCCGTGCTCCAGAACTGGTTGGAGAGAGACGTAAACAGCAGCGGCGCCGTTTCACCCGCGATACGCGCAACCGCCAGCAGGATACCGGTCATGATCCCGGAAACAGACGCCTTCAGCGTAATTGCAGAGATCATCTTCCATTTCGGCGTACCCAGCGCATAAGCCGCTTCGCGCAGGCTGTCCGGCACCAGTTTCAGCATGTTCTCGGTGGTACGAATAACAATCGGCACCTGCAGCAGCGCCAGGGCAATAACACCCGCCCAACCGGAGAAGTGTTCCATCTGCGCCACCACCACGGTGTAAACAAACAGACCCACGACGATAGAAGGTGCAGACAGCAGAATGTCGTTGATGAAGCGAATGACTTCCGCCAGCCAGGATTTACGACCGTATTCAGCCAGGTAGATACCCGCCATGATGCCCAGCGGCGTGCCGAAGACCGTCGCCCAGAGGATCAGCAAGCCGCTGCCCGCCAGGGCATTCGCCAGGCCACCACCCGCAGTGTTCGGCGGCGGCGTCATTTCGGTGAAAAGCGACAGTGACATCCCGTCAATCCCGCGAACGACCGTCGAGAAGAGGATCCAGACCAGCCAGAACAGGCCGAACGCCATTGTCGCCATAGAGAGCGACAGGGCAATACGGTTTTTCATGCGGCGTCTGGCCTGCATTTTGCGGCGGGATTCCGCCAGTTCAGCGGTAGCTTGCATTTCGAGAGTTGCCATTAGCGTGCCCCCTCATTTTTAGCGAGGCGCATAATCATCAGCTTGGAAATCGCCAGAACAATGAAGGTGATAACGAACAGAATCAGACCCAGCTCCATCAGCGCCGCCACGTGCAGCCCGGATTCCGCTTCCGCAAATTCATTCGCCAGCGCCGAGGTAATACTGTTACCCGGCATGTAGAGCGACGCGCTGTCGAGCTGGTAGGTGTTACCGATGATAAAGGTGACCGCCATGGTTTCACCCAGCGCACGCCCCAGACCCAGCATCACGCCCCCGATCACCCCATTTTTGGTGAACGGAAGGACAATGCGCCAGATAACTTCCCAGGTGGTGCAGCCGATGCCGTAGGCCGACTCTTTCATCATCACCGGCGTTTGTTCGAAGACATCGCGCATAACCGCCGCAATGTACGGAATAATCATGATGGCGAGGATCACACCTGCCGCCAGAATGCCGATACCGAAAGCCGGGCCAGAGAAAAGGGCACCCACAAACGGAATGGCAGAAAGCACGTTACCGACCGGTTCCTGGAAATACGTGGCGAACAGCGGAGCAAAGATGAACAGACCCCACATGCCGTAAACGATACTTGGAATGGCCGCCAGCAGTTCGATAGCAATACCCAGCGGGCGCCGCAGCCAGCCCGGCGCCAGCTCCGTCAGGAACAGGGCAATACCAAAGCTCACCGGAACCGCAATCAGCAGGGCGATGAACGAGGTCATCAGCGTGCCGTAAATCGGTACCAGGGCACCGTAGATGTCGTTCGGCGCGTCCCACTCTTTGGTCCACAGGAAGGAAAAACCGAATTTCTGGATGCTCGGCCATGAGGAGAAAATCAGAGACACGATAATGCCGCCCAGCAGCAATAGCACAATCAGCGCAGCCAGTTTCACCAGCGCGCTGAAAATCATGTCACCTTTTTTACCCGGAGGGTTAAATGCAGGCTTGGTTGCAGCCATAAATTACTCTTCTGTTTGAGACGTTTTTACGAATATGCCCGGTGGCGCTGACGCTTACCGGGCCTACAGCTTAAACCGTAGGGCGGGTAAGCATAGCGCCACCCGCCATCTTCGTTAAATATATCCTGTTAGTACAGCGCTTTACCGCTGCTGTCTTTCACGTTGGTTTTCCATGCAGCGCGAATCTGCTCAACCACGTTGTCCGGCAGGGTGGCGTAATCCAGGGCGTTAGCCTGTTTGCCGCCGTTTTTGTACGCCCAGTCGAAGAACTTCAGCACTTCGGCGCCCTGCTCAGGTTTCTTCTGCTCTTTGTGAACCAGGATGAAGGTGGTAGAGGTGATTGGCCATGCACCTTCGCCTTTCTGGTTAGTCAGATCCTGCGCGAAGGATTTGCTCCAGTCAGCACCTTTCGCCGCGTTAGCAAAGTTCTCTTCGGTTGGGCTAACCGGTTTGCCGTCGGCTGAAACCAGTTTGGTGTAGGACAGGTTGTTCTGCTTAGCGTACGCATACTCTACGTAACCAATTGAGCCAGGCAGACGCTGTACGAACGCGGCGATACCGTCGTTACCCTTACCGCCCAGACCGGTTGGCCAGTTAACGGTAGAGCCGGAGCCGACTTTAGATTTCCACTCTTCGTTCACTTTAGCCAGGTAGCTGGTGAACACGAAAGAGGTACCGGAACCATCCGCGCGGCGAACCACGGCGATGTTCTGAGAAGGCAGCTTCAGGCCTGGGTTGAGTTTAGCGATCGCTTCGTCATCCCATTTTTTGATTTTGCCCAGGTAGATGTCACCCAGCGTTTTGCCGTCCAGCACCAGCTCACCCGACTTCACGCCCGGCAGGTTGATGGCCAGAACCACACCACCGATCACGGTAGGGAACTGGAACAGGCCTTCCTGAGCCAGCTTGTCATCAGACAGCGGAGCGTCTGATGCGCCGAAATCAACAGTGTTCGCGGTAATTTGTTTAACGCCACCGGAGGAGCCGATACCCTGATAGTTAACCTTGTTACCGGTTTCTTTCTGGTAGGTATCCGCCCATTTGGCATACACCGGCGCAGGGAAGGTTGCACCAGCGCCAGTCAGGCTTGCTTCTGCAAATACAGAGAACGCGCTCAGAGATAAGGTCGCGGCGACAACAGTTGCGACAGTGGTACGCATAACTTTCATAATGTCTCCTGCAAGATTTTCGTAAATCGTTGTTTAGTGGCTACGATGAGCAAAATAGGACAAACAGGTGACAGATAAATGTACGAATTATGACAGTTTTATGACAACGTAAATTTCACTTAAAAACAAGCAAAAGAAACCTTATTTTTCATCGCGTTAGCCGCTTTTATGACAAGACGTTTTCTGAAATGTTTTCTTTATGTGACACTGAAAAAAGTAGCTGAAGATGACAAAATGTCATTATTAAAAACGAGAAAGGATTGATTAAAAACAAGCCGGGCAGGATAAAAAGGCTCCACCCGAAGGTGGAGCCTGAAGGGATTATTCTACGGTAACCGATTTCGCCAGGTTACGCGGCTGGTCAACGTCGGTGCCTTTGATCAGCGCAACGTGATAAGCCAGCAGCTGCAGCGGAACGGTGTAGAAGATTGGTGCAATCACCTCTTCCACATGCGGCATCTCGATAATGTGCATGTTGTCGTTGCTGACGAAACCGGCATCTTTGTCGGCGAAGACGTATAGAACGCCGCCGCGGGCACGCACTTCTTCGATGTTAGACTTCAGTTTTTCCAGCAGTTCGTTGTTTGGTGCCACAACGATGACCGGCATATCCGCGTCAATCAGCGCCAGCGGGCCGTGCTTCAGCTCGCCAGCCGCATAGGCTTCAGCGTGAATGTAGGAGATCTCTTTCAGCTTCAGCGCGCCTTCCAGCGCAATCGGATACTGATCGCCACGACCCAGGAACAGGGCGTGATGTTTGTCAGAGAAATCTTCAGCCAGCGCTTCAATGCGTTTGTCCTGAGACAGCATCTGCTCAATACGGCTCGGCAGCGCCTGCAGGCCGTGAACGATGTCGTGCTCAACGGACGCATCTTCACCTTTCAGACGCGCAAGCTTCGCCACCAGCATCAGCAGAACGGTCAGCTGAGTGGTAAACGCTTTGGTGGAGGCCACACCGATTTCTGTGCCCGCTTTGGTCATTAGCGCCAGATCGGATTCACGCACCAGCGAGGAGCCAGGAACGTTACAGATGGCCAGAGAGCCCAGGTAACCCAGCTCTTTAGACAGACGCAGAGCTGCCAGCGTATCCGCCGTTTCGCCGGACTGGGAAAGGGTGATCATCAGGCTGTTACGACGCACCGCGGATTTGCGATAGCGGAATTCAGACGCGATTTCCACATCGCACGGCACGCCCGCCAGGGATTCAAACCAGTAGCGAGAAACCATACCGGAGTTGTAAGAGGTGCCGCAGGCCACGATCTGAATATGCTCGACCTTGCCGAGCAGTTCGTTCGCGTTTGCGCCCAGCTCGCTCAGGTCAACCTCACCGTGGCTGATACGCCCGGTCAGCGTGTTTTTGATGGCGTTTGGCTGCTCGTAAATCTCTTTCTGCATGTAGTGACGGTAAGCGCCTTTGTCGCCCGCGTCGTACTGCAGATTCGATTCGATCTCCTGACGTTTCACCTGCTCGCCTTTGGTATCGAAGACGGTCACGCTGCGACGGGTCACGTCCGCGATATCACCCTCTTCGAGGAAGATAAAGCGACGGGTGACCGGCAGGAGCGCCAGCTGGTCAGAAGCGATGAAGTTTTCGCCCATGCCCAGACCGATAACCATCGGGCTACCGGAACGCGCGGCCAGCAATGTGGACGGATCGCGGGAATCCATGATCACCGTACCGTACGCACCGCGCAGCTGAGGGATAGCACGCAGCACCGCATCACGCAGTGTACCGCCCTGCTCCAGCTCCCAGTGCACCAGGTGAGCAATCACTTCGGTGTCAGTTTCAGAGACGAAGGTGTAGCCGCGCGCTTTCAGTTCTTCGCGCAGCGGTTCGTGGTTTTCGATAATGCCGTTGTGCACGACCACGATGTGTTCAGACACATGCGGGTGCGCGTTACCTTCAGACGGTTCGCCGTGCGTCGCCCAGCGGGTGTGCGCAATACCGGTCCCACCGTGCAGCGGATGTTCTTCCGCGGCCTGGGCCAGCATCTGCACTTTACCGAGACGACGCAGACGGGTCATATGACCTTCTGCATCGACGACAGCCAGACCGGCAGAGTCGTAACCACGGTATTCCAGACGACGTAAACCTTCGAGAAGGATTTCAGCAATATCACGCTGCGCAACTGCGCCAACAATTCCACACATAATTTTAGATTCCGAATTTAGGCATTATGCCTGCGTTGTCGCTGACCTGTATTTTCCCTGCGTCTTTCACGCTGCGGCTGCGTTGGCTTCTCGTACTCGCCACGGTCACTTACTTAAGTAAGCTCCCATGGACTCATACGCTTGCCGCCTTGCCACAACGCGAAATCCTTTGGGTAACGCCCTTTCCGGGCACCCCGAGCCTTGTAGAGAGTGGGGTTATTTTTATGGGTACTGCTTGTGGGGGGAGGATTATATTATCCCCTCACCCCGGCCCTCTCCCCAAAGGGGCGAGGGAGAAAAACACCGCACCGAACGATCCCCTCTCCCCTGTGGGGAGAGGGTTAGGGTGAGGGGTAAATCCGTTACTTTTTCTTCACCGGGCGTTTCCAGCCCTGCTTGCTGACCTGCGGCACGCGGCTTAACACCAGCTCGTTCTCGGCCACATCGCGCGTAACGGTTGTTCCGGCGGCGATAGTCACCCCGTTACCCACGGTAACAGGCGCCACCAGCTGCGTATCGGAGCCAACGAACACGTCGTCACCGATGATGGTTTTAAACTTATTCGCACCGTCATAGTTACAGGTAATAGTCCCTGCACCAATATTCACGTTATTGCCAATTTCCGCGTCGCCCAGATAGGTCAGATGACCGGCTTTCGAGCCTTTACCCAGACGCGCTTTTTTCATCTCCACGAAGTTACCCACGTGAGCGCCTTCCAGCAGCTCAGCGCCCGGGCGCAGACGCGCAAACGGGCCGATGGTACAGGCCGCATCCAGACGAGCATCTTCTACCACGCTGTACGGGCTGATTTCGCAATCGTCGCCGATGACGCTGTTTTTAATCACGCAGCCGGCGCCAATTTTAACGCGATTGCCCAGCGTGACGTGACCTTCGAGGATAACGTTCGTATCAATTTCAACGTCACGACCGTGAGATAACGAACCACGCAGATCGAAACGCGCCGGATCGCGCAGCATCACGCCCGCCAGCAGCAGTTTTTCGGCCTGCTCGGACTGATAAACGCGCTCCAGGCGGGAAAGCTGAAGACGGTTATTCACCCCTTCGGTTTCGCTGATGCGCGCCGGATGAACCGCCGCAATCTCACGTCCTTCCTGGTACGCCATCGCAATGATGTCGGTGATGTAGAATTCACCCTGCGCGTTGTTGTTGTTGAGCTGAGACAGCCAGCGCTTCATGTCCGCGCCATTGGCAATCAGAATACCGGTGTTGATCTCCTGAATCTGGCGCTGTTCGTCGCTGGCATCTTTATGCTCAACAATACCCGTGACGTTGCCGTTTTCACGGGTGATGCGGCCATAACCGCTTGGATCGTCCAGCACGACGGTCAACAAACCGATACCGCCCTGCGGTTTGGCTTCACGAAGGCGAGTCAGGGTTTCAACGGAGATCAGCGGGACATCGCCGTAGAGCATCAAAATGTCTTCGTCATCCGCAAAGAAAGGCGCAGCCTGCTGCATCGCATGGCCTGTGCCCAGCTGTTCGGCCTGAAGCACCCAGTTGAGCTTGTCATCGCTCAGCGTCTTTTTAAGCAGATCGCCGCCGTGGCCGTAGACCAGGTGGACCTGACCGGCACCCAGTTCGTTCGCTGCATCAATGACATGCTGCACCATTGGCTTTCCTGCAAGCGTGTGGAGCACCTTAGGCAGATCGGAATACATGCGGGTCCCTTTGCCAGCGGCAAGGATCACCACGCTCATCGCACTGTTTGACATACGCATCCTGACGGTAGTTTGAGTGTGAAGTAAAAACGTTTGATGCTTAAAATTCTACATCTTTTTCATCATGAATTAAGGCCGAAAAAAAAAGCCAGCCTGGTATCCAGACTGGCTTTTGTGCTTTTCAAGCCGGTGTTACATCGCTTTTTTGGTCAACTCGATAACGCGCAGTTTCGCGATCGCTTTGGCCAGCTCCGCAGACGCCTGAGCGTAATCCACGTCACCATGAGAGCTGCTAATGTGCTCTTCAGCCTTACGCTTCGATTCCAGGGCTCGCGCTTCGTCGAGATCCTGTCCACGGATAGCGGTATCGGCCAGAACGGTCACACTGCCAGGCTGCACTTCAAGAATGCCGCCGGACAGATAGATAAACTCTTCGTGACCGAACTGTTTAACGATGCGGATCATACCAGGCTTAATGGCGGTGAGCAGCGGTGCGTGACCCGGGAAAATACCCAGTTCACCTTCACTACCCGTTACCTGGATTTTCTCGACCAGACCAGAGAACATTTGTTGCTCTGCGCTGACGACGTCCAGGTGGTAAGTCATTGCCATATCACCCTCCGATTAAGGCGTTAAAGTTTTTTGGCTTTTTCCACGGCTTCGTCGATGGAACCAACCATGTAGAACGCCTGCTCCGGCAGGTGATCGTATTCGCCTTCCATGATGCCTTTAAAGCCACGGATGGTGTCTTTCAGGGAAACGTATTTACCCGGAGAACCGGTGAATACTTCCGCAACGAAGAACGGCTGGGACAGGAAGCGCTGGATCTTACGCGCACGTGCTACCACCAGTTTGTCTTCTTCAGACAGTTCATCCATACCCAGGATGGCGATGATGTCTTTCAGTTCCTGGTAACGCTGCAGCAGGGACTGTACGCCACGCGCGGTGTCGTAGTGTTCCTGACCAACAACCAGTGGATCCAGCTGACGGCTGGTGGAGTCCAGCGGGTCAACGGCTGGGTAGATACCCAGAGACGCGATCTGACGGCTCAGTACCACGGTTGCATCTAAGTGCGCAAAGGTGGTTGCTGGAGATGGGTCAGTCAAGTCATCCGCAGGTACGTATACCGCCTGAACGGAGGTGATAGAACCGGTTTTGGTAGAGGTGATACGTTCCTGAAGAACACCCATCTCTTCCGCCAGCGTAGGCTGATAACCTACCGCTGAAGGCATACGACCCAGCAGTGCAGATACTTCCGTACCGGCCAGGGTGTAACGGTAGATGTTATCAACGAACAGCAGAACGTCACGGCCTTCATCACGGAACTTCTCAGCCATCGTCAGACCGGTCAGCGCAACGCGCAGACGGTTTCCTGGTGGCTCGTTCATCTGGCCGTAAACCAGGGATACTTTGTCCAGAACGTTGGAGTCGGTCATTTCGTGGTAGAAGTCGTTACCCTCACGAGTACGTTCACCTACGCCCGCAAACACGGAGTAACCGGAGTGCTCGATCGCGATGTTACGGATCAGCTCCATCATGTTTACGGTTTTACCAACACCCGCACCACCGAACAGACCGACTTTACCGCCCTTCGCGAACGGACACATCAGGTCGATAACTTTGATACCGGTTTCCAGCAGTTCCTGAGAGCTTGACAGCTCTTCGTAGGAAGGTGCTGCACGGTGGATAGCCCAACGCTCTTCTTCACCGATGTCGCCTTTCATGTCGATTGGCTGACCCAATACGTTCATGATACGACCCAGTGTTGCTTTACCTACCGGGACTTCGATCGGGTGCTCAAGGTCTTTTACTTCCAGACCACGACGCAGACCGTCGGAAGAACCCATAGCGATGGTACGCACGATACCGCCGCCGAGCTGCTGCTGAACTTCCAGCACCAGGCTCTCGTTACCATTCTGTACCTCAAGCGCGTCGTACACGCGTGGTACGGCGTCCTGAGGGAACTCGACGTCCACCACGGCGCCGATTACCTGGACAATCTTTCCAGTAGCCATCTTGAATCCTCTACGTAATTCGTAAACCTGGTTAAACCGCGGCGGCCCCCGAGACGATCTCGGTGAGTTCCTGAGTAATGCTGGCCTGACGAGCTTTGTTGTAAACCAACTGCAGCTCTTTAATCAGGCTGCCGCCATTATCGGTCGCGGCTTTCATCGCCACCATTCGTGCGGCCTGCTCGCTGGCCAGGTTTTCTACAACGCCCTGATAAACCTGAGATTCAACGTAACGACGCAGCAGGGTATCCAGCAGCGGTTTCGGATCGGGTTCATACAGGTAATCCCAGGCTTTTTGCTTCAGCTCGTCATCTTCTGATGCCGGTAACGGCAGCATCTGAGTGAGCGTTGGAACCTGAGACATGGTGTTAATGAATTTGTTGCTGACAACGTACAGTCTGTCCAGACGGCCTTCATCATAGGCCTGCAACATCACTTTAACCGGGCCGATCAGTTCGGACAGGGACGGGTTATCACCCATACCGGTCACCTGAGCGACAATGTTGCCACCAACGGAGTTAAAGAAAGAGACGCCTTTAGAGCCGATCATTGCGATATCGCACTGAACGCCTTTTTCAGACCATGCTTTCATATCCGCCAGCAGTTTTTTGAACAGGTTAATGTTCAAGCCGCCACACAGACCACGGTCGGTCGACACCACCAGGTAGCCCACGCGCTTAACGTCGCGTTCTTCCAGGTAAGGGTGCTTATATTCCAGATTACCGTTCGCAAGGTGACCAATCACTTTGCGCATGGTTTCTGCATAAGGACGGCTGGCCGCCATGCGATCCTGCGATTTACGCATTTTGGAAGCGGCGACCATCTCCATCGCTTTAGTGATCTTTTGCGTGTTCTGGACGCTTGCGATCTTACTACGTATCTCTTTTGCGCCGGCCATGAGCTTCTCCTCAATGCCAGGCGGCTTGTCCTGAGACAAGCCGCCGGACGATTACCAGGATTGGGTTGCTTTGAAGGAATCGAGGATAGCTTTCAGCTTGCCTTCGATTTCGTCGTTATAGCCACCGGTCTGGTTGATCTCTTGCATCAGCGGAGCGTGATCACGGTCAACGTAAGCCAGCAGAGCGGCTTCGAAGCTACCGATTTTCGCCAGTTCCACATCTTCGAGGTAACCGCGTTCTGCCGCGAACAGTACCAGGCCCTGCTGAGCAACAGACATTGGTGCGTACTGTTTCTGCTTCAGCAGCTCGGTCACTTTCTGACCGTGGCTCAGCTGTTTACGGGTTGCTTCGTCCAGATCGGATGCGAACTGAGAGAACGCAGCCAGTTCACGATACTGTGCCAGCGCGGTACGGATACCACCGGACAGTTTCTTGATGATCTTGGTCTGAGCAGCACCACCAACACGGGATACGGAGATACCCGGGTTAACCGCCGGACGAATACCGGAGTTAAACAGGTTGGTTTCCAGGAAGATCTGACCATCGGTAATGGAGATTACGTTGGTCGGAACGAACGCAGAAACGTCGCCCGCCTGGGTTTCAATGATCGGCAGAGCGGTCAGAGAGCCCGTTTTACCCTTCACTTCACCTTTGGTGAAGTTCTCGACGTATTCCGCGTTAACGCGGGAAGCACGCTCCAGCAGACGAGAGTGGAGGTAGAATACGTCGCCTGGGAACGCTTCACGTCCAGGTGGACGACGGAGCAGCAGGGAAACCTGACGATAAGCAACAGCCTGTTTAGACAGGTCATCGTATACGATCAGTGCATCTTCACCGCGGTCACGGAAGTATTCGCCCATTGCGCAACCGGCATATGGCGCCAGGTATTGCAGTGCAGCAGATTCAGACGCAGTTGCTACCACAACGATGGTGTTAGACAGTGCGCCGTGCTCTTCCAGTTTACGAACCACGTTAGAAATGGTGGACGCTTTCTGGCCGATGGCCACGTACACACATTTGATGCCGGAGTCACGCTGGTTGATGATGGCGTCGATAGCCATCGCGGTTTTACCGGTCTGACGGTCACCGATGATCAGTTCACGCTGACCACGACCGATTGGGATCATGGCATCAACGGACTTATAACCTGTCTGAACAGGCTGATCTACGGACTGACGGTCGATAACGCCTGGTGCGATAACTTCGATTGGGGAGAAGCCATCGTGCTCAACCGGACCTTTACCGTCGATTGGCGCACCCAGGGTGTTAACAACGCGACCCAGCAGGCCACGGCCAACCGGCACTTCCAGAATACGGCCAGTACACTTAACCTTCATGCCTTCGGCGAGGTCAGCGTATGGACCCATCACAACTGCACCTACGGAGTCGCGCTCCAGGTTCAGTGCGATAGCGTAACGGTTACCCGGCAGGGAAATCATCTCACCCTGCATACAATCGGCCAGGCCGTGGATGCGGATAACACCGTCACTTACAGAAACAATAGTACCTTCGTTGTGAGCTTCACTCACAACACTGAACTGAGCAATGCGCTGCTTGATCAGTTCGCTGATTTCGGTGGAATTCAGTTGCATGCTCCAGTCCCCTTAAGACTGCAAGACGTCTGCAAGGCGTTCAAGACGGCCGCGTACGCTGCCATCAATGACCATATCACCCGAACGGATGATTACGCCTGCCATTACAGACTTATCGATTTTGCAATTCAGCTTAACTTTGCGTGACAGACGTTTTTCCATCGCGGCGGTGATTTTCGCAAGCTGTTCATTACTCAGTTCAGTCGCAGAAGTCACTTCGACTTCAGCGGTTGCTTCACTAAGGGCACGTAAGTGCTCAAACTGCTCGAGAACATCCGGGAGCACACGGAGACGACCATTTTCTGCCATCACCTTAATCAGGTTCTGGCCGTTGGCATCCAGTTGCTCTCCGCACACGGCGATAAACGACGCGGCGAGAGTTTCAGGTGCTAACGCACCGGAAAGCAACTCAGCCATTTGTTCGTTTTTCGTCACCTCAGCGGCAAACGCCAGCATATCCTGCCAGCGATCGACATTTTGGTGTTCGACAGCAAAGTCAAAAGCTGCTTTGGCGTAGGGGCGAGCTACCGTAACAAATTCAGACATCAGCCCCTCCCTCCTTACAGTTCAGCGACAAGTTTGTCCACGATGTCGCTGTTAGCAGCTTCATCCACGGAACGTTCGATGATCTTCTCGGCGCCAGCAACAGCCAGAATCGCAACCTGCTTACGCAGTTCTTCACGAGCACGTTTACGCTCAGCATCAATTTCTGCCTGAGCCTGTGTCACGATCTTAGTACGTTCCTGTTCTGCTTCAGCTTTGGCTTCGTCCAGGATCTGAGAACGGCGTTTGTTAGCCTGTTCAATGATTACCTGAGCTTCAGCTTTCGCTTTTTTCAGCTGGTCTGTCGCGTTGGCCTGTGCAAGGTCCAAATCTTTCTTAGCGCGTTCTGCGGAAGCCAGACCGTCAGCAATTTCTTTCTGACGTTTTTCGATGGCAGCCATTAAAGGCGGCCATACATACTTCATGCAGAACCAGACAAAGAGAATAAACGCGATGGCCTGGCCGAGGATTGTTGCGTTCATGTTCACAGCACAATACCTCTTTAATTTCTGTGGCTTAGGGTTTTAAAACTACTACTACGCGACAGCAAACATCACGTACAGACCCAGACCTACAGCGATCATTGGGATAGCATCCACCAGACCCATAACGATAAAGAACTGAGTACGCAGCAGAGGAATCAGATCAGGTTGACGCGCTGCGCCTTCCAGGAATTTGCCCCCGAGGATGCCGATACCGATCGCAGCACCGATAGCCGCCAGACCCATCATCACAGCGGCAGCCATGTACAGCAGATCCATATTCAGGTTTTCCATGACAGTCTCCAGTTTGTTTCAATTAAAACGTAGTAGTGTTGGTAAAAAATCAGTGCTCTTCAGACGCCATCGACAGATAGACGATCGTCAGAACCATGAAGATAAAGGCTTGCAGCGTAATGATCAGTATGTGGAAAATGGCCCATGGCACATTCAGAATCCACTGTGACCACCACGGCAGAAGACCCGCGATCAGAATGAAAATCAGCTCACCCGCATACATGTTGCCGAACAGTCGCAGACCCAGTGAAACAGGTTTGGACAGCAGGCTAACGCCTTCCAGGATCAGGTTGACCGGAATAAACGCCCAGTGGTTGAACGGCTGCAAGGTAAGCTCTTTCACAAAGCCGCTTACGCCTTTCATTTTGATGCTGTAGAAAAGAATCAGGATAAATACGCCCAGCGCCATCGACAGGGTGATGTTCACGTCCGCAGACGGTACAACACGCAGCGCAGGCAGGCCGAAGATGTGCTCGCCGATAAACGGCAGCAGATCGATTGGCAGCAGGTCCATCAGGTTCATCAGGAAGACCCAAACGAACACGGTCAGGGCCAGCGGAGCAATCAGCTTGCTCTTACCATGGTACATGTCTTTGACGCTGCCATGGACGAAGCCGATGATCATTTCGATGAAAGTCTGGAATTTCCCTGGTACACCGCTGGTCGCTCGTTTAGCAACACCGCGGAACATGGCCAGGAACAGAAGACCCAAAACCACCGAGAAGAACATGGAGTCGATGTTGATCGTCCAGAAGGTGGCCGGGGGGTTATGTGGATCCACCAGCGAGAATGTACGCAGGTCCAGCTGAAGGTTATTCAGATGGTGACCTATGTAATCCTGCGGCGTCATATTTTCTGAAGCCATGATGCCTTTTACCCTTTGTTATTGATTACAGCTGGAGCCAGAACTTGTACCACCAGCACCAAAACCCACGTTGCTATCAGCGGCATGAAGACCACTTTCAAAACCGCCAGCGCCATCACCAGTAGAGCAAAGGTCAGCAACACCTTACACACTTCGCCGAGGGCGAAGGACCAGGCCACGCGGCCTTTGGCAGGTGTATGCGCCTGATGACGCCAGGCAAAAATCATAAACAACACGTTTGGCAGCACAACCGCCAAACCCCCGCACACGGCGGAGATGCCCCAGAAGGGGTCTTTGAGGCTAAACAGCAGTCCACTTGCTATCACAGCCAGAAACTGAATGAACAGAAGCTTACGAGCAACGTTTCTACTCAAGAGCGACACAGACATCACGTTTTTACTCCTGCTCCCTTCGAGGTATGCCGCGTGTCGTATAAAACGTCCTTTAAGGCTCAGAGTCAAGCATCAAAAAGCGGTCAAATTATACGGTGCGCACCCGTGATTTCAAACATTAAGTAGCGAAAAGGTGAATAAATGTTTAAATATTTTTCCCCACCGCTATTTTTTAACTTTCGCTGAAAGCGTCAACCTTCGACCAAAACTGCAAACAGCGCGAAAACGTTGGCGATAAAGCGTGCACGAGATCACAAAACACACATTTGCGATAAGGTTGTATTTATCAAAGGCGCAAATCGCGCAAATTTATCTTTATGAAATTAAACGCAAAATGCCGTAACTATTTTCAAAACAGCCCAGTACACAATAAAAACGTTTTATTGACATTCTTAATAAATAATTAACATTGCGTTCTGGTTACTGCCTTCCACTTTTAGCAGACTTATATTTTCACAGATGACTATCTTTGCGGTGAATAAAAGTCGCCAGGTTAACCATAAGAAAAACCTTAGTGAAAAAGAGGTTAAAAGCCCGCCGGTAAATCCTCTGTCTTTGTGCTGTTTTTTAACATGCGAAGAACAGCACAAATTCCACATTTTTTATTAATTTTTTAAAAATTGTTTGGCTTAATTATCACCAGATGACGCTCCCCATCGAGCTGAGGAATGTGTAATTTCTCGATGGATTCAACAGCAAAACCGTCCGGGAGCTGTTCAATCTCATCGCCTGGCAACTGCCCTTTCAGCGCATAAAAGCGGCCATTCTCTGCAGGCAAGTGCTTACACCAGCTCACCATGTCATTGAGTGAAGCAAACGCGCGGCTGATAACCCCGTCAAACGGCGGCTCTGCCGGGAACTCCTCTACCCTGCTCTGCACGGGCGTGATGTTCTCAAGCTTCAGCTCATGCTGTACCTGACGTAAAAAGCGCACGCGCTTGCCGAGGCTGTCCAGTAGCGTGAAGTGGCTCTCAGGGCGAACAATCGACAGCGGAACGCCCGGTAAACCTGGTCCCGTCCCCACGTCGATAAAACGCTCACCTTTCAGCCAGGGGGCGACCACGATGCTATCGAGAATATGGCGTACCAGCATCTCGTTGGGGTCACGTACTGAGGTCAGGTTGTACGCTTTGTTCCATTTGTTCAGCATATCGACATAGGCCACCAGCTGATTTTTCTGGTGATCGGTGAGCGAAATACCTGCCTGATCCAGCAGACGAGAGAGTTTGTTGAGCACGGTGAATACCTGTTGGAAAACTTAGATGGCGGGTGGCGCTTCGCTTACCCGCCCTACGGGTTCATCTGGCCCGGTAAGCGCAGCGCCACCGGGCAATGTTCTGGGCATTACGCGCTGCGGCGCAGCATGCCCTGCTTTTTCAGCCAGACCAGCAGAATCGAAATCGCCGCAGGCGTGACGCCGGAGATACGGGATGCCTGGCCGATCGATACCGGTTTGTGATCGTTCAGCTTGGCGATCACTTCGTTGGAAAGGCCCGTCACCTGGCGGTAGTCCAGCATTTCCGGCAGCAGCGTGTTTTCGTTACGCTGCTGTTTTTCGATCTCATCCTGCTGACGCGCGATGTAACCTTCGTACTTCACCTGGATCTCAACCTGCTCTGCTGCTTCAGCGTCTTCCAGGCCAGGCGCGAACGCGGTCAGTTTGACCAGATTCTCGTAGGTGACTTCAGGACGGCGCAGCAGATCTTCCCCGCTGGCTTCACGCGACAGCGGCGCTGTTAAGTGAGCGTTTACTTCGGCAGCGGTTTCCGCCTGCGGATTCACCCAGGTGGTTTTCAGGCGCTGACGTTCCTGTTCAATGCGTTCCAGCTTCTCGTTAAACCGCGCCCAGCGCTCGTCATCGACCAGACCCAGCTCGCGGCCCATTTCGGTCAGACGCAGGTCGGCGTTATCTTCGCGCAGCATCAGGCGATATTCCGCGCGAGAGGTAAACATACGGTACGGCTCTTTGGTACCCAGCGTGCAGAGATCGTCAACCAGCACCCCCAGATACGCCTGAGAACGGCCTGGTGCCCAGCCCTCTTTCTCAGCAGAGAAGCGCGCGGCGTTCAGACCGGCAAGCAGGCCCTGTGCAGCCGCTTCTTCGTAGCCGGTAGTGCCGTTAATCTGCCCCGCGAAGAACAGACCGTGGATGAATTTGCTTTCCAGGGTTGGCTTCAGGTCACGCGGATCGAAGAAATCGTACTCAATAGCGTAGCCGGGACGAACGATTTTCGCATTCTCCATCCCCTGCATTGAGCGAACAATTTGCATCTGTACATCGAACGGCAGGCTTGTGGAGATGCCGTTCGGGTAAATTTCGTTTGAGGTCAGCCCTTCCGGCTCCAGGAAGATCTGGTGCTGGTTACGATCGGCAAAGCGCATCACTTTGTCTTCGATCGACGGGCAGTAGCGTGGGCCGATCCCTTCGATCACGCCGGCATACATGGGGCTGCGATCGAGGTTATTGCGGATCACGTCATGGGTTTTCTCGTTGGTATGCGTGATGTAGCACGGTACCTGCTGAGGATGCTGTGCCGCATTGCCCATGAACGAGAAAACCGGCATGGGGTTATCACCGTGCTGTTGCGCCAGCACGCTGAAATCAATGGTGCGCGCATCAATACGCGGCGGCGTGCCGGTTTTCAGGCGGCTGACGCGCAGCGGCAGTTCACGCAGACGGCGAGACAGTGGAATAGACGGCGGATCGCCGGCACGGCCACCGCTGTAGTTATCCAGACCGATATGAATTTTACCGTCCAGGAAGGTGCCCACGGTCAGCACCACGGCTTTCGCGCGGAATTTGAGGCCCATCTGGGTCACGGCACCCACAACGCGATCGTTCTCAACGATAAGATCTTCAACCGCCTGCTGGAAGATCATCAGGTTCGGCTGGTTCTCCAGCGCGGTGCGTACAGCCTGACGGTAAAGCACGCGGTCTGCCTGAGCTCGGGTCGCACGCACAGCGGGACCTTTACTCGCGTTTAGTATCCTAAACTGGATGCCAGCATGATCGATCGCTTTCGCCATCAGGCCGCCAAGTGCATCCACTTCTTTTACCAGGTGTCCTTTCCCAATGCCGCCAATCGCCGGATTACAGGACATTTGTCCCAGCGTGTCGATATTGTGTGTCAAAAGCAGGGTCTGCTGACCCATACGCGCTGCGGCCATTGCGGCCTCAGTGCCTGCATGACCCCCGCCAATGATGATGACGTCAAAAGGATCCTGATAAAACATGGTGGTCTGCCTCGCGTAAAGCGGTATGAAAATGGATTGAAGCCCGGGCCGTGGATTCTACTCAACTTTAGTCTTTCGAGAAAGCATTGGGATCCTGGGCTATTAAAAAGAAGATCTTTTTATTTAGAGATCTGTTCTATTGTGATCTCTTATTAGGATCGCGAACCTGTGTGGATAAGTCCGATCTCATAAAGAAGATCATGCAGTTAGAAAGGATCGTTTGCTGTGAATGATCGGTGATCCTGGACAGTATAAGCTGGGATCAGATCGCGACTTTATGCACAGGTCAAAAACGATACAACAGTTGTTCTTTGGATAACTACGGGTTAATACGAGCTTTTAACCAGAGTTATCCACATCTGTTCGCGCGATCTTTAATCGTTTTTGAGTAAATTTTTCCATTCCGCGAGCCAGATCTCGGCTGGATCCTCCGGAATGTCATGATCGAGGATGTTGATCTTGAGCGTTTCACCCAGCTGTTTTGCTCCACAAGAGGTAACAGCGGCTTCAACTTTCTCTATTGCCCCGCAAAAGGTGTCATATTCACGACTGCCGATCCCCACCGCGCCAAAACGGACGTTTGACAGGTCGGGCTGCTGTTCCAGCAGTTCGTCATATAAAGGTTGCAGGTTATCCGGCAGATCGCCCGCGCCGTGCGTGGAGGTGATCAGCAGCCAGACCCCGTCAGTCGGGAGATCTTCAAGCAACGGACCGTGCAGGGTTTCAGTAGAAAAGCCCGCATCTTCCAGCTTTTCAGCCAGGTGTTCCGCTACGTATTCCGCACCACCAAGGGTGCTGCCGCTGATAAGGGTAATGTCCGCCATTGATCGCTCGCCCAGATAAAGAGACGGCCATTGTACGCTGTGAACGAGCTGGGATCTACCTGTGGAAAATGTGGGAATGAATTTGCCCGATCACGGGCGGATGGTACGCATGATCGGGTTTTGCAGGGAGATCAGCGTCTCGGTGGACTGAATTTCATCGATTGTTTGGATCTTGTTGATAAGTACCTGCTGGAGGGCGTCGATGGATCGGCACATGACTTTAATAAAGATGCTGTAATGCCCGGTGGTGTAATACGCCTCGGTGACTTCATCCAGCGCGTTCAGCTTCGCCAGGGCTGAAGGGTAGTCTTTGGCGCTTTTAAGAATGATGCCGATGAAGCAGCAGACGTCGTAACCCAGATGTTTAGGACTGACGTCGATGCGTGCGCCGGTAATGATCCCCGCCTGTTTCATCTTCTCTACGCGAACATGAATGGTCCCCGGGCTGACGCCAAACTGTTTCGCCAGCTCGGCGTAGGCGGTACGGGCATTGGCCATTAACGCCTCCAGAATGCCGCGGTCGAGATTGTCGATCTGATAATTTTCCATAGCTTTTTCTTATGAAGATTAATGAATCATTCTATTCTAGCGTTTAATTTTATCGAATCAAAAGTGAAGGTGGCTTTTTGTTGATGACTTATTGAGTATGATGCCATTTCTGTTGCTTAATCAATATCAACAGGACGCAGGAGTATAAATAATGAAAACCGCTTACATCGCAAAACAACGCCAGATCAGTTTCGTAAAATCCCATTTTTCCCGCCAGCTGGAAGAGAAGCTTGGCCTTATTGAAGTTCAGGCGCCGATTCTGAGCCGCGTGGGTGACGGGACGCAGGATAACCTCTCTGGATGCGAAAAAGCGGTACAGGTGAAAGTGAAAACACTGCCAGACGCTCAGTTCGAAGTGGTTCATTCACTGGCGAAGTGGAAGCGTCAAACCCTGGGACAACACGACTTCAGCGCGGGCGAAGGGCTTTACACGCACATGAAAGCCCTTCGTCCCGATGAAGATCGCCTTTCACCGATTCATTCCGTTTACGTTGACCAGTGGGACTGGGAGCGCGTAATGGGTGATGGTGAACGTCACGTCGGCACGCTGAAATCCACCGTTGAGGCGATCTACGCCGGGATCAAAGCAACCGAAGCGGCCGTGAGCAAAGAGTTTGGTCTGGCGCCGTTCCTGCCGGATACGATCCACTTTGTTCACAGCCAGGCGCTGCTGAGCCGCTTCCCGGATCTCGATGCTAAAGGCCGGGAGCGTGCGATCGCCAAAGAATTAGGTGCAGTATTCCTGATCGGTATCGGCGGCAAACTGTCTGATGGCAAACGCCACGACGTTCGCGCGCCGGATTATGATGACTGGAGTACTGAGGGTGAGGGCGAATTTGCCGGGCTGAACGGCGATATTCTGGTGTGGAACCCGGTACTGGAAGACGCCTTCGAGCTCTCTTCTATGGGGATCCGCGTGGATGCTGACGCGCTGAAGCGCCAGCTGGCGGTCACCGGCGATGAAGATCGTCTCAAACTCGAGTGGCACCAGGCGCTGCTGCGCGGTGAAATGCCTCAGACTATCGGCGGTGGTATCGGCCAGTCCCGTCTGACCATGCTGCTGCTGCAATTACCCCATATCGGTCAGGTTCAGTGTGGCGTCTGGCCGCAGCAGGTACGTGAAAGCGTCGGTTCTCTTCTGTAATTAACGCTGCCAGCGTCTGAGCAGGCGGCTACGCAGCCCGGTATCAAAGCGCCAGATATGATCGAAGATGCGCATGATGCCGGGTTTTCCATGGGCTGACATCGCCACCGCATGAAATCGGTGCTGGTGCACCCGCTGTAACTCCTTCACCTTATTCACCACGTCATCCGGCAGCCGCTGGGCAATAAAATCGGAAATCACCACCGCGTCAGCGTCATACCAGTCGCCTCCCTGCATACGCTCCACAATGCTGCGAAAGCAGCTGGCCAGATCCGTGCCGCCGCGAAAACGCTGGCTCAGGAAGCGGATTGCCTGCTCGATACCCTGCTGATTCGTCAGCTCATAGCCCACCACCTCGCTGGAGAAGAGCATGATGAAGCAGCGACGACGATCGGCCAGCGCCACGCGCATCAGTGCCAGACAGAACGCCTTCGCGCACTGCTCGTTAAACCCGCCCATCGAACCGGACGTATCCACGCAAACAATGAATGGCCCGCGCGGCTGTTCATCAAAATCCTGATGGACGACCGGCCGTTGGCTGACTTTCTCACGCCAGGCTTCGCCGTGCAGTCGGTAGGTGAGAAGCTGTTTTTCCACCAGCCGACGATAGAACTCATACTCCAGCTCGGTCATCCCCAGCGTGCTCAGTTCCGTGGGCAGCAGGCGTAAAATGTCATCGCTCTGCTGGAGCCCGTCGACCTGCTCCGGCACGGTAGCCGGTTCGCGCACCAGTGTGCGGAAGGTTTCCATCGGGGCATCTTTCTTTGGGACCGACTTTGCCTCCCTTGAGCGACCCAGCTGTTCTGCAAGCTTCATCAGCTCGGGCTGCTGCGCCAGAAAATCGCCGTATTTGACGATCAGCTGATAATCCCCGCGCCGGAGCTGGCCGGCGCTCATATCCCACAGACGCCCTGCGGCGTTTTCATTCTCCACCAGCACCTGTTCTAGCTGGCCGCTCAGCGTCATCCGTTCCTGAACTTCACTGAGCAGCTGTTCACGCTCTTCGTCCAGCAGCTGCTGGTTCAGCGTTGTGGCCTGAACCACCAGGCTGAGGCGCCAGCGCTGTAAGAAAAGGGTATGTAGTGCGGGGGTAAAGGTGGCGTTATCCGTGACCAGCGCCCGGGCCTGGCTGGCAAACGGAGAGTGGACGTTATCGAGCAACGTCAGGGTTTGCGGGAGCTGGACGATAAACTGCGACGTGGAGAGCCGCTGGCACTGCTGATAGCAGGACACCTCTTCCGTTAACTCAGGGGGAACTTCGGTCTCCCTGAACCGCTGACGCAAATTTTCCCGCCAGCGCGGAAGATCGTCCGTCATCGCCTTTTTAAGCTTTGGAAATTTTTCAAAAAACGCCGCCAGCTGCGGCGACGCCAGAAGGGTAATGACCACTTCTTCGATCAACCCCTCCTCGCTGACGGCCAGCATGACGTTAAGCGTATCCAGCGTTAGCATTGACGCGCCTGTTTGATCTGCGCGCTGACGTCCTGCAGGCTGGCTTCGATGCGGCCTAACCAGTCGCTATGAATAAAGAGGCATTTTTGCTGCTCGCTAAAGCGGGTGTGCTGCTGATGCCATTCGGTATCCAGCGCTTCCAGCTGCTGCTTAATCTCTTCGGGGACGCTGTCAGAGGCGGTGCCCGGAAGCGCAAGACGCGATCCCTGGAGGCTGACGTCGCGGATCACCAGGTGCTGGCTGCTGTCCACTTCCATATTCAGCGGCTGCGCGAAACCAATGCCGTTGAGTTTTCCTCGGATCTCTCCGCCCTTATCCAGCCACTGCGCCAGCGCCTCGCGCTCAATCGTAATGTGCACCACCTGCATATCATGCAGTTTAAGCGGCTGCTGGAGCAGCAACGTTAGCGTTGCGCCGGTCAGATCTGCGGGAAGCTCGTAGTGCGGTTTGCGGGCGAACATGCCCCCAAGGCGATTCACTTTCAGCGCGGTTTTATCACTTTGCTGCTGCTGGAGCTGGATGCGCCGCTGGGCAATCGCCCCCAGCTGGTTGAGCATTGCCTGCTGCCCCCAGGCGTGTCCGGTCATCAAAACGTCAAGCTGCTGCTGCATCAGGTTCATGCCTTCTGCATCGTGCCAGAGGCAGTCTTTCAGCAGGATCAGATCGATTGGCGCAACGGCATCACGCCCGCTGAACAGGGCGCTCGCCTGCAGCAGGCGGATCGCTTTTTTCCACCGGCGATCGGAGACATAGGGCGCTGAAGGGATGAGATCAAGCTGCTGGCGCAGCAGATAAATTAGCTCGAAGACGGCGTCTGGCAGTTTGATTTTGCCGATGTCCTGCTGCCACTGGTGATACTCCTCATCCGTCACCTGCAGCGAAGCGGATACCGGGTTTTCACTTTCATCCTGCTGGCTGACCAGCATGGAGCGGAAGTTGGATTTATCCTGCACTTTGTCCAGCCACAGGCGGATAAGCATACGGTCATACAGCGCTTCCAGACTGCTGTCGGCTTCAGGCAGTTCGTTAGAGGCGGCCACCAGCAGGCGCATCGGGATTTTCTCTTCACTGGCGCCGTTACGGAACCGACGTTCGTTTATCGCCGTGAGCAGGGTGTTCAGAATAGCCGGCCCCGCTTTCCAGATCTCATCGAGAAAAACAATCTCAGCCTCCGGAAGATACCCTTCTGTCAGACGCTGATAGCGCCCCTCATCTTTCAATGCCTGAATGGAGAGCGGACCAAAAACTTCTTCTGGGGTGGAAAACCGGGTCATGAGATATTCGAAGGCGCGGGCGTTCTGAAAAGCAAATTTCAGCCTGCGGGCAATCAGGCTTTTGGCAATGCCCGGCGGTCCCAGCAAAAACACGCTTTCACCGCTCAACGCCGCCAGTAAGCAGAGGCGGATGGCGTGGCTACGCTCGAAAAGGCCTTTTTCCAGCGCGCTGCTGAGGCGGGAAATTCTTTCTGCTAATAAATGTGAGTGAGCCATAATAGTTTTGCATCCTTTCGCCGTCGTGGCGGCCAATTGAAGCGAGTATAGACGTTTCAGTCAGGGCTGGTAATAGACTGAAGTGCGGCGCAATTTTCTTTGCGCTACATTAATGCGGTTGCATTTAGGGGTACGATTTTGCAATGAATCGTGCATACTGTGCGCTTTTTGTGGGCCAAGGGACCGGGAACACATTTGTTATTTAAACGAAAAGACTAGTCTATGAGCACTGATAATAAGCAATCATTACCCGCAATAACGCTTGCGGCGATCGGGGTTGTCTACGGTGATATCGGCACCAGCCCGCTTTATACGCTTCGTGAATGTCTGTCCGGCCAGTTTGGTTTTGGTGTTGAACGCGATGCCGTGTTTGGCTTCCTGTCCCTCATTTTCTGGCTGCTGATCCTGGTGGTTTCCGTTAAATATCTCTCCTTCGTTATGCGTGCTGATAACGCAGGTGAAGGTGGGATCCTGACCCTGATGTCTCTTGCCGGGCGGAATACCTCGGCCAGGATGACCTCTGTGCTGGTCATTATCGGCCTGATTGGCGGCAGTTTCTTCTACGGGGAAGTGGTGATAACGCCGGCTATCTCGGTGCTGTCGGCGATTGAGGGGCTGGAGATTATCGCTCCGCAGCTCGATTCATGGGTGGTTCCGCTGGCCATTATTGTCCTGACGCTGCTATTCATGATCCAGAAGCACGGTACAGGGCTGGTGGGCAAACTGTTCGCGCCGATTATGCTGGCCTGGTTCCTGATCCTGGCGGCGCTTGGCTTGCGCAGCATTATTGCGAACCCTGAAGTGCTGCATGCGCTGAACCCTTACTGGGCGGTGCATTTCTTCCTCGAATACAAAGTGGTTTCCTTCGTGGCGCTGGGGGCCGTCGTGCTCTCCATCACCGGTGTGGAAGCGTTGTATGCTGACATGGGCCACTTCGGGAAACTGCCTATCCGCGTGGCATGGTTTATTGTGGTGCTGCCGTCGCTGGTGCTGAACTATTTTGGTCAGGGCGCGCTGTTGCTTAAAAACCCGGAAGCGATCAAGAACCCGTTCTTCCTGCTGGCGCCTGACTGGGCGCTGGTGCCGATGCTGATCCTGGCGACGCTGGCGACCGTCATTGCCTCCCAGGCGGTGATTTCCGGCGTGTTTTCTCTGACGCGCCAGGCCGTGCGTCTGGGGTATCTGTCACCGATGCGCATCATTCATACCTCAGAGATGGAGTCGGGCCAGATCTACATCCCGTTCGTTAACTGGCTCCTCTATTTCGCTGTTGTTATTGTTATCGTCAGCTTCGAGCACTCCAGTAACCTGGCTGCAGCGTACGGTATTGCGGTAACCGGTACGATGGTGCTGACATCACTTCTCTCCACCACGGTGGCGTACCGAAACTGGCACTGGAATAAATTCCTCGTGGCGATGATTCTGGTGGGCTTCCTGTGTATCGACGTGCCGCTGTTCTCTGCGAACCTCGATAAAATTGTCTCCGGTGGCTGGCTGCCGCTGACGCTGGGTCTGGTGATGTTCATCGTCATGACCACCTGGAAAAGCGAGCGTTTCCGCCTGCTGCGCCGCATGCACGAGCACGGCAATTCTCTGGAGGCGATGATCGCTTCTCTGGAGAAATCCCCGCCGGTCCGCGTGCCGGGTACTGCGGTATATATGTCTCGCGCGCTGAACGTCATTCCGTTCGCGCTGATGCATAACCTCAAGCACAACAAGGTGCTGCACGAGCGGGTGATCCTGCTGACGCTGCGCACCGAAGATGCGCCGTATGTTCACAACGTGCGTCGCGTGCAGATCGAGCAGCTGTCGCCGACCTTCTGGCGCGTGGTGGCAAGCTACGGCTGGCGCGAAACGCCAAACGTGGAAGAGGTGTTCCATCGCTGCGGCCTGGAAGGGCTGAGCTGCCGGATGATGGAGACGTCGTTCTTTATGTCGCACGAGTCACTGATCATCGGCAAGCGCCCGTGGTATCTGCGCCTGCGCGGCAAGCTATACCTCATCCTGCAGCGTAACGCCCTGCGCGCGCCTGACCAGTTTGAGATCCCGCCTAACCGCGTGATTGAGCTTGGAACGCAGGTCGAGATCTAATCCCTTCTGAAAATGCCGGGTGGCGCTTCGCTTACCCGGCCTACCAAACCCCTCGCCAACCCTCAATAATTGTCTCTGCATTTCACTTAGCGAAACGTTTCGACGTCGATCACAAATCTGTTACGTCATGATGGTTTTCTGAACATTCTTGAGATTAAACTGATGTCAGCGAAACGTTTCGCTAGTGGAGCAAGAAAATGAAGAAAGGCACGGTACTCAACTCAGAAATCTCATCGGTTATTTCCCGTCTTGGGCATACCGATACGCTGGTGGTTTGCGATGCAGGCTTACCGGTTCCGCGCAGCACAACCCGTATCGATATGGCGTTAACGCAGGGTGTACCCTCGTTTATGCAGGTACTGGATGTGGTGACCGCGGAGATGCAGGTTGAGGCGGCCATTCTCGCGGCGGAAATCAAACAACATAATCCGCAACTCCACGAAACGTTGCTCAGCCATATTGAGCAACTGCAACAACACCAGGGAAACACCATAGAAATTCGTTACACGACGCACGAACAGTTCAAACAACAAACCGCAGACAGTCAGGCGGTGATTCGCAGCGGGGAGTGTTCCCCGTATGCGAATATCATTCTCTGTGCTGGCGTCACATTCTGAGGCCATCATGGACGCATTACTGCAACTCAAAGGGATCGATAAGTCGTTCCCGGGCGTAAAAGCCCTCTCCGGCGCGGCGCTGAACGTCTACCCCGGGCGCGTGATGGCGCTGGTTGGCGAAAACGGTGCCGGCAAATCCACCATGATGAAAGTGCTGACCGGTATCTATCAACGCGATGCCGGTTCACTCGTCTGGCTGGGTAAAGAGACCACCTTCAATGGCCCAAAATCCTCTCAGGAGGCGGGCATCGGCATTATTCACCAGGAGCTGAACCTGATCCCGCAGCTCACCATTGCGGAAAACATCTTCCTCGGCCGCGAGTTTGTTAACCGGTTCGGCAAAATCGACTGGAAAACCATGTACGCCGAAGCGGACAAGCTGCTGGCGAAGCTGAACCTGCGCTTTAAGAGCGACCGCCTGGTAGGCGATCTGTCCATTGGCGATCAGCAGATGGTGGAAATCGCGAAGGTGCTGAGCTTTGAGTCGAAGGTCATCATTATGGATGAACCGACCGACGCCCTGACCGATACCGAAACGGAATCCCTGTTCCGCGTGATCCGCGAGCTGAAGTCGCAGGGGCGCGGGATTGTCTATATCTCTCACCGCATGAAAGAGATCTTCGAAATCTGCGATGACGTTACCGTCTTCCGCGACGGGCAGTTTATTGCCGAGCGCGAAGTCGCCACGCTGACCGAAGATACGCTCATCGAAATGATGGTGGGACGCAAGCTCGAAGATCAGTATCCGCATCTGGAGAAAGCGCCGGGTGAGATCCGCCTGAAGGTGGACAACCTCTGCGGTCCGGGTGTGAACGACGTGACCTTTACCCTGCGCCAGGGCGAGATCCTGGGCGTGGCGGGCCTGATGGGGGCCGGGCGTACCGAGCTGATGAAAGTGTTGTACGGCGCACTGCCGCGCACCAGCGGTTATGTCACCCTCGACGGTCATGAAGTGGTCACCCGCTCTCCGCAGGATGGTCTGGCTAACGGCATCGTTTATATCTCCGAAGACCGCAAACGCGACGGCCTGGTGCTGGGGATGTCGGTTAAAGAGAACATGTCCCTGACGGCGCTGCGCTATTTCAGCCATAGCGGCGGTAGCCTGAAGCATAAAGATGAGCAGCAGGCGGTCAGCGATTTTATCCGTCTCTTTAACGTCAAAACCCCGTCGATGGAGCAGGCGATTGGCCTGTTGTCCGGCGGTAATCAGCAGAAAGTGGCGATTGCGCGCGGGCTGATGACGCGCCCGAAAGTGTTAATCCTCGACGAGCCAACCCGCGGCGTAGACGTGGGCGCGAAGAAAGAGATCTATCAGCTGATTAACCAGTTCAAGGCCGACGGTCTGAGCATCATTCTGGTCTCTTCCGAGATGCCAGAAGTATTAGGCATGAGCGATCGCATTATCGTCATGCATGAAGGGCATCTCGGCGGTGAATTCACTCGCGAGCAGGCCACCCAGGAAGTTCTGATGGCTGCCGCTGTGGGCAAGCTTAATCGCGTGAATCAGGAGTAAGAAGATGACTACCCAGGCTGTTTCTGGTCGCCGCTATTTCACAAAGGCATGGCTGATGGAACAAAAATCGCTGATTGCCCTGCTGGTGCTGATCGCGATTGTATCGACCATGAGCCCGAACTTTTTCACCGTTAATAACCTGTTCAACATTCTGCAGCAAACATCGGTGAACGCCATTATGGCGGTCGGCATGACGCTGGTGATTTTGACCTCAGGTATCGATCTGTCCGTCGGTTCCCTACTGGCGCTCACCGGCGCGATCGCCGCTTCGATTGTCGGCATTGAAGTCAACGCGCTGGTGGCCGTGGCCGCTGCCCTGGCGGCAGGCGCGGCGATTGGCGCCGTAACAGGCGTGATTGTGGCAAAAGGCCGCGTTCAGGCGTTTATCGCCACGCTGGTGATGATGCTGCTGCTGCGCGGTGTGACCATGGTATACACCAACGGTAGCCCGGTTAATACCGGCTTTACCGATAACGCGGATCTGTTTGGCTGGTTCGGTATCGGTCGCCCGCTGGGTGTTCCGACCCCGGTCTGGATCATGGCTATCGTCTTCCTGGCGGCGTGGTACATGCTGCACCACACCCGTCTGGGCCGTTATATTTACGCGCTGGGCGGTAACGAAGCGGCAACGCGCCTGTCCGGGATCAGCGTTAATAAAGTCAAAATTATCGTTTACTCCCTGTGCGGTCTGCTGGCATCGCTGGCAGGTATCATCGAAGTGGCGCGCCTCTCTTCTGCGCAGCCGACGGCGGGTACGGGGTATGAGCTGGATGCTATCGCAGCAGTGGTTCTGGGCGGTACGAGTCTTGCGGGCGGTAAAGGTCGCATTGTTGGGACATTGATCGGCGCACTGATTCTCGGTTTCCTGAATAATGGTTTGAATTTGTTAGGTGTTTCCTCCTATTACCAGATGATCGTTAAGGCAGTGGTGATTTTGCTGGCGGTACTGGTAGACAACAAAAAACAGTAACTGACGACACTACAGGACATCTTAGATATGAACATGAAAAAACTGGCTACCCTGGTTTCTGCTGTCGCGCTGAGCGCAACCGTAAGTGCTAACGCCATGGCGAAAGATACCATCGCGCTGGTTGTCTCTACCCTGAACAACCCGTTCTTCGTCTCCCTGAAGGACGGTGCGCAGAAAGAAGCGGACAAACTGGGCTACAACCTGGTGGTACTGGATTCACAGAACAACCCGGCGAAAGAGCTGGCTAACGTTCAGGACTTAACCGTTCGCGGCACCAAAATTCTGCTGATCAACCCAACCGATTCTGACGCCGTAGGTAACGCTGTTAAAATGGCAAACCAGGCGAAAATTCCGGTGATTACTCTGGACCGCCAGGCAACGAAAGGCGAAGTTGTTAGCCACATTGCGTCTGATAACGTGCTGGGCGGCAAAATCGCGGGTGATTACATCGCGAAGAAAGCCGGCGAAGGCGCGAAAGTTATCGAACTGCAGGGGATTGCCGGTACGTCCGCAGCCCGCGAGCGTGGTGAAGGCTTCCAGCAGGCTGTGGCTGCACACAAATTCAACGTGCTGGCCAGCCAGCCGGCAGACTTCGACCGTACTAAAGGTCTGAACGTTATGCAGAACCTGCTGACCGCACACCCTGACGTGCAGGCGGTATTCGCGCAGAACGACGAAATGGCGCTGGGCGCGCTGCGTGCCCTGCAGACCGCAGGTAAATCTGATGTGATGGTTGTCGGATTTGACGGCACGCCGGATGGTGAAAAAGCAGTAAACGATGGCAAACTGGCTGCGACCATCGCTCAGCTGCCTGAGCAGATTGGCGCCACTGGCGTTGAAACTGCCGACAAAGTGCTGAAGGGCGAAAAAGTTCAGGCTAAATACCCAGTTGACCTGAAGCTGGTCATCAAGCAGTAAAAGGCGAATCAGGCAGTCGCTGGCTGCCTGAGGGACACCAATAAAGAAAAGTGTGGCATACGCCACCGGGTAACACCGGTGGCGCTCTCAGATGGACAACCCAACCATGAAAACCGCAGGCAACCTCGTCGTCCTTGGCAGTATTAATGCCGATCACATTCTTAACCTTGAATCGTTCCCTGCACCGGGCGAAACCGTCACGGGTAACCAGTATCAGGTGGCATTTGGCGGTAAAGGTGCCAACCAGGCCGTCGCCGCCGGTCGCAGCGGGGCGAATATTGCGTTTATCGCCTGCACGGGTGATGACGATACCGGTGAGCGCGTACGCAAACAGCTGGCGAGCGACAACATTGATGTCGCACCGGTCAGCGTGGTTGCAGGGGAATCGACCGGCGTGGCGCTGATTTTCGTCAACGCTGAAGGTGAGAATGTCATCGGTATTCATGCGGGTGCTAACGCTGCGCTGACGACGGAGCGCGTAGAAGCGCAACGTGCCATCATCGCCGGAGCGGAAGCCCTGCTCATGCAACTGGAGTCACCGGTTGAAAGCGTGCTGGCCGCCGCGAAAATTGCGCATGAAAATCATACCAGTGTCGTACTTAACCCGGCCCCGGCCCGTGTATTATCAGACGAGCTGCTGGCGCTGGTGGACATCATTACGCCGAACGAAACCGAAGCCGAAAAGCTGACGGGCATCCGCGTAGAAAATGATGACGATGCCGCGCGAGCCGCGCGTGCACTGCATGATAAGGGCATCGGTACCGTGATTATCACACTTGGTAGCCGTGGGGTGTGGGCAAGCGTCAATGGCGAAGGCCGTCGCGTGCCGGGCTTTAAGGTCAAAGCGATTGATACCATCGCAGCGGGAGATACCTTCAACGGTGCACTGGTCACCGCGCTGCTGGAAGGCAAGAGAATGGATGACGCTATTCGCTTCGCACACGCTGCTGCAGCGATTGCGGTGACGCGCAAAGGCGCCCAGCCTTCCGTTCCGTGGCGTAAAGAGATCGATGAATTCTTAAGTCAGCAGGGGTAACGCTTGGCCACAATGAAAGATGTCGCCCGCATGGCGGGCGTTTCTACCTCGACGGTCTCCCACGTTATAAACAACGATCGCTTCGTCAGCGAGGCGATTCGTGAGAAAGTCGAAGCTGCGGTAAAAGAACTCAACTATGCGCCGTCTGCGCTGGCGCGCAGTCTTAAGCTCAACCAGACGCGCACCATCGGTATGCTGATCACCGCCAGTACCAACCCCTTTTATTCAGAACTGGTTCGCGGCGTGGAGCGCAGCTGCTTCGAGCGTGGCTACAGCCTGGTGCTGTGCAATACCGAGGGAGACGAGCAGCGCATGAATCGTAACCTGGAAACGCTGATGCAAAAACGCGTCGACGGGCTACTGCTGCTCTGCACCGAAACGCACCAGCCCTCGAAAGAGATCATCCAGCGTTATCCTTCGATTCCCACCGTGATGATGGACTGGGCGCCGTTCGACGGAACCAGCGATCTCATTCAGGATAACTCCCTGCTGGGCGGCGATATGGCGACTCAGTACCTGATTGATAAAGGACACACTCGCATTGCCTGTATTACGGGGCCGCTGGATAAAACTCCGGCGCGTTTGCGTCTGGAAGGGTATCTTTCCGCCATGGAACGAGCGGGGCTTGCCATTCCTGATGGCTACCGGATCACAGGCGACTTTGAGTTTAACGGCGGCTTCGAGGCAATGCAGAAACTGCTAACGCAAAAGCCGCGTCCGCAGGCGGTCTTTATTGGTAACGACGCGATGGCGTTTGGTGCCTATCAGGCGTTGTATCAGGCGGGGCTACGCGTGCCGGACGATATGGCGGTGATTGGCTATGACGATATCGAACTGGCCAGCTACATGACGCCGCCGCTGACCACTATTCATCAGCCGAAGGATGAACTGGGCGAGCTGGCCATCGATGTGTTGATCCACCGTATGGCGCAGCCCACGCTGCAACAGCAACGGCTGCAGCTTACTCCTGTTCTGATGGAACGCGGTTCGGTTTAGCTTTCTCTTTGTGACGCTCTTTAATCAGGTTTCGGCCGTCTTTTGGTTTTAACAGCATAAAGACCAGCGCCGATACCACGGTAAGTGCGCCCATGGTGATAAAGGTATAGTGGAACTGCTCAACGGTATTCGCGCTGTCAAAACCCTCATAAAACCTCAGCACCGCTGCACTCACGGCAACCCCTAAACTGATCGACAGCTGTTGCGTTACCGCCAGCACGCTGTTGCCGCTGCTGGCGTTCTCGTCAGTCAGGTCGGCGAGGGTGATGGTGTTCATCGACGTGAACTGCGTCGACATCGCCATGCCCAACACAAACAGCGGCAGGATCAGCATCCAGACGGGTAACGCGGCGGATTGCAGCGAGAACTGCGCAATCATCAGACCGATAAAGACCGTCACGCCAACCAGCGTCTTACGATAGCCAAACCAGCGCAGCACCTGTGTCACGGTTGATTTTGCCAGAATCGAGCCCATTGCCGTGGGCGCCATCATGCAGCCAGCAATCAGGGCCGGGTAGCCGAAACCCACCTGCAGCATCAATGGCATCAGGAACGGTACGCAACCCGTCCCCAGACGAGACGCAATGTTCCCAGCAATCCCTACGGAAAACGTTCGGGTGTTAAAGAGCCCCAGGGAGATTAACGGCGTCGGGTGACGGCGCGCGTGACGTATATAAAGAAGGAATAACAGAATACCGCCGAGGATAACGGAGAGTGCTAACCACGTCGCGACGATCTTCTCGCCAAACAGCTCCATCCCGCTGGAGAATAACACCAGGCTCAGGCCAAACAGGAAAAAGCCGCCCATATCGAAGCTGCGCCTTGGCGTGGTGAAGTTCGGCATATATTTGCGGGCATACAGCAGCCCCGCAACGCCAATTGGAATATTAATCAGGAAGATCCAGTGCCAGCTTGCCCAGGTGACAAACACGCCACCGAGTACCGGGCCAAGAATCGGGCCGACCAGGCCCGGCATGGTGACGAAGTTGAGTACGGGAAGCAGTTCGCTCCTGGGGTAGGCTCGCAGCAAGGCAAGGCGCGCCACCGGCATCATCATCGCGCCGCCAATGCCCTGCAATACGCGAAAGATAACCAGCTCCGTTAAGGATGAGGAGAGCGCACAGGCCAGCGAACCGAGCGTAAAGAGCGTTACGGCCAGCATGAAAACTCTGCGGGTGCCAAAGCGGTCGGCCAGCCAGCCGCTGACCGGAATTAACATTGCGACCGTCAGGGTGTAGCTGATGATGGCGGACTGCATCGCCAGCGGGGAGCGGTTAAGGCTTTGCGCTATAGCGGGAAGCGCTGTGTTGAGGATGGTGGCATCCAGTGCCTGCATAAAAAACGCCATGGCTGCAATCCACGGCAATCCGGCCATGCTGCGCGCTTTTTTCGTTGTCATTTATTTACCTGCTGGTGGGTTGGCGCGGCCAGCAATGCCTGGCACGCACTCAGGGCTCGCTGCCCGTCGCTTTCCTGGATGGCATCAACTATCGCCTGGTGCAAATCCAGTTTTACCACTTCGTTTTGTGTAATAGAGGTAAAGTAGGTGTGATACACCGAATGAAATAAAGAGGCAAAAGAGGTGAGGAACGGATTGGCGCTCATCATATAGATGTGTTCATGCCAGGCCATATCGACCTCAACCCAGCGTTCGCGGTTGAAGTTTTTTTTCAGGAACACCATCTCTTCCATCAGCGCGTTAAGCTGCGCTTTCTGCTCTGCTGTTCCCAGCGTGGCGGCAAGCAGACATGCCTGAGGTTCAAGGCTGCTGCGCATCACCAGAAAGTGATCGACGACCTGATGAAAGTTATCTTCCGTCATCCACCAGGAGAGCAGCTCCTGATCGAGAAAATTCCAGTTACTCTGTGGCATCACGCGTGTGCCAATGCGAGGGCGTGGAAGCACCATACCTTTTGCCGTTAGGGTTTTCACCGCTTCGCGCACGGCGGTACGGCTCACCCCAAACTGCTCACCCAGCTCCATCTCACCCGGCAGGATGCTACCTGGGGCATATTTACCCGCTAAAATCCGCTGAGCCAGCTTTTCTGCCAGCACGTACGACAGGTTTTTTTGGGCGGCTAGCTGTTGTGCGCTTAATGGCATCGCTTTTATTCCTTAAAGATTCATGCTGATAATTATGCCACCTCGAATGTGATTGTGGTTGCAGATACATCAAATAGAACAATTTGTAGCTTGATTTCACCTCTATTGGTGAAAAAAAACGCGGATGGAAACTTTTTTTAAATTTCCTCTTGTCACGTCGGAATAACTCCCTATAATGCGCCTCCACTGACACGGAACAACGGCACACACGCCGCCGGGTCAGCAGAGAAAAGCGAAATTAATCACTTGACTCTGAAGCGGGAAAGCGTAA
>NZ_JAXQPQ010000010.1:0-128915 GCF_034427535.1 Enterobacter sp. A103 | reverse complement strand
GGACCGAGCTCTTTGTAGGCCGGGTAAGCGAAGCGCCACCCGGCAAGAAAACGCCACGAGGCCAACATGATCCACGTACAAAACGTAAGTAAGACCTTTGTGCTCCACCAGCAAAACGGCGTGCGCCTGCCGGTGCTGCAAAATGCCTCGTTAGAGGTCAGCAGCGGCGAATGCGTGGTGCTGCACGGCCATTCCGGCAGCGGAAAATCCACCCTGCTACGCTCCCTGTACGCCAATTATCTCCCGGATGAAGGCCACATTCACATTCGCCACAACGATGAATGGGTCGATCTGGTGCAGGCCCCCGCGCGCAAAGTGCTGGAAGTGCGCCGCACGACGATCGGCTGGGTCAGCCAGTTTCTGCGAGTGATCCCGCGGATCTCCGCTCTGGACGTGGTGATGCAGCCGCTGCTGGATCTCGGCGTGCCGCGCGAAGCCTGCGCCGCCAAAGCCGCCAGCCTGCTGACGCGCCTCAACGTGCCGGAGCGCCTGTGGCATCTCGCCCCGTCGACCTTTTCCGGCGGTGAACAGCAGCGCGTCAATATCGCCCGCGGGTTTATCGTCGACTACCCGATTTTACTTCTGGATGAACCCACCGCCTCGCTCGACGGCAAAAACAGCGCGGCCGTGGTGGAACTGATCGAACAGGCCAAAGCGCGCGGCGCGGCGATCGTCGGGATCTTCCACGACGACGCCGTACGCAGCCGCGTGGCGGACAGATTGCACCCGATGGGGGTCCACGCATGATTATCAATAACGTCAGGCTGGTGCTGGAAAATGAAGTCGTTAATGGCTCGGTTGAAGTTCATGAAGGCGTTATTCGCGCCTTTGCCGAAACCCAAAGCCGTACCCCTGAAGCGATGGACGGTGAAGGCGGCTGGCTGCTGCCGGGGCTGATTGAGCTGCATACCGATAATCTGGACAAATTTTTCACCCCGCGCCCGAAGGTCGACTGGCCCGCCCATTCGGCGATGAGCAGCCATGACGCGCTGATGGTCGCCAGCGGCATCACCACCGTGCTGGACGCGGTGGCGATTGGCGACGTGCGCGACGGCGGCGATCGACTGGAGAATCTGGAGAAGATGATCAACGCCGTAGAGGAGACGCAAAAACGCGGCCTCAACCGCGCCGAGCACCGTCTGCACCTGCGCTGCGAGCTGCCGCACCACACCACCCTGCCGCTGTTTGAAAAACTGGTCGGGCGCGAGCCGGTGTCGCTGGTCTCCCTGATGGACCACTCGCCGGGGCAGCGCCAGTTCGCCAACATTGAAAAGTATCGCGAATACTATCAGGGCAAATATTCTCTCAGCGATGCGGAGATGGCCCGCTACGAGGAAGAGCAGCTGGCGCTTGCCGCCCAGTGGTCGCAGCCAAACCGTCTCAGGATTGCCGCGATGTGTCGTGACCGCAATATCGCGCTGGCCAGCCATGACGATGCCACGCACGATCACGTGCGCGAATCCCACCAGCTTGGCAGCGTGATCGCCGAATTTCCCACCACGTTTGAAGCGGCTGAAGCCTCCCGCAGGCACGGCATGAACGTGCTGATGGGCGCGCCGAACATCGTGCGCGGCGGATCGCACTCCGGCAACGTCGCGGCAAGCAGGCTTGCCTCCCTCGGCCTGCTGGATATTCTCTCGTCCGACTACTACCCCGCCAGCCTGCTGGATGCGGCGTTCCGGGTGGCCGACGACGAGAGCAACAGCTTTACGCTGCCGCAGGCGATTCGCCTGGTGACGAAAAACCCGGCCTCGGCGCTTAATCTTCAGGATCGCGGGGAAATCGCCGAGGGTAAACGCGCGGATCTGGTGCTGGCCCACCGCAAGGGCGAGCACGTTCATATCGACCACGTCTGGCGTCAGGGAAAAAGGGTGTTCTGATGGGAAGGCTCATCTGGTTAATGGGGCCCTCGGGTTCCGGTAAAGACAGCCTGCTGTCTGCCTTACGGCAGCGGGAACATCCGCAGCTGCTGGTCGCGCACCGCTATATTACCCGCGCGGCCCATGCCGGAAGTGAAAACCATATCGCCCTGAGCGAGCAGGAGTTTTTCATCCGCGCCGGGCAAAACCTGCTGGCGCTGAGCTGGCATGCCAACGGTTATTACTATGGCGTGGGCATCGAAATCGACCTCTGGCTGCATGCGGGGTTCGACGTGCTGGTTAACGGCTCGCGTGCGCATCTGCCGCAAGCGCGCGCCCGCTATGAGGCGGCCCTGCTGCCGGTCTGCCTGCAGGTTTCGCCGGACGTTCTGCGCAGCCGGTTGCAGAGTCGGGGGCGTGAATCAGCCCGTGAGATCGATCTGCGGCTTGAGCGTGCGGCCCGCTATGCCCCGTCGGACTGCTACATCCTCAATAACGACGGAAGTTTGCTACAGTCAGTCGATACCTTTTTATCGCTTATCCGTCAGAAGGAGAAACAGCATGCCTGACTGCCAGCTTCGCCCCGCAACCGCCGACGATGCGCAGAGTGTTTACGCCCTGATCTGCGAACTGAAGCAGGCAGAGTTCGACCATCAGGCGTTCCACGCCGGGTTTCTTGCCAATCTGCAGGATCACAACATGCGCTACCAGCTTGCGGAGAGAGAGGGACAGGTCATCGGCATGATCGGTCTGCACATGCAGTTTCACCTCCATCACGCGCGCTGGATCGGCGAGATCCAGGAGCTGGTGGTGATGCCGCAGGCGCGAGGGTTAAAGGTCGGAAGTCAGCTGCTGGCCTGGGCGGAAGAGGTAGCGCGACAGGCTGGCGCTGAGCTGACCGAACTTTCCACCAGCGTGAAGCGCACCGACGCGCACCGTTTTTACGTTCGTGAAGGATACACGCAGAGCCATTTCCGATTTACCAAACCGCTGTAGAGGTGCGCTATGAGTCTAACCATCACGTTGACGGGAACGGGTGGCGCCCAGCTAGTGCCGGTCTTTGGCTGCGACTGCGCGGCGTGTCGCCGGGCTCGCCTGCAGGATAACTATCGCCGTCGCCCGTGCAGCGCGGTGGTGAAATTCAACGATGCCGTCACCCTGCTGGATGCCGGTATTCCGCACCTGATGGACGACTGGCCGGCGGGCAGCTTCCAGCAGTTTTTGCTCACCCATTACCATATGGATCACGTTCAGGGGCTGTTCCCCCTGCGCTGGGGCGTGGGGGCGACGATCCCGGTTTACGGTCCGCCGGACGACGCCGGATGCGACGACCTGTTTAAGCACCCCGGCATTCTGGATTTCAGCCACACGGTCGAACCGTTTGTGATGTTTGAGCTTCAGGGTTTGCGGGTCACGCCGCTGCCGCTCAACCATTCGAAACTGACCTTCGGGTATTTGCTGGAATCGGCCCACAGCCGCGTGGCCTGGCTTTCAGATACCGCCGGACTGCCGGAAAAAACGGTGAAGTTCCTGCTCAACAGCCAGCCGCAGGCGATGATTATCGACTGCAGCCATGAGCCGCGCGAGGAAACGCCGCGAAACCATTGCGACTTAAATACCGTGATTGCGTTAAACGAAGCGATTGGCTGCCCGCAGGTGATCCTGACGCACATCAGCCATCAGTTTGACGTGTGGATGATGGATAACCCGCTGCCGCAGGGCATAGAAGCGGGCTATGACGGGATGGTGCTGGTGCTGGATTAGGTTTTCTCCCTCTCCCGTGGGAGAGGGCAACAGGCCGCACTTAGCCTCGATCGTAATCGTCTTCTAACCGCCGCTCATCCTCTTCCAGACGACGTCTGTCGTCATCCAGCTGACGCTGACGTTCATCTAAACGACGGCGTCTGTCTTCAAGCTGCCGACGACGATCGTCGTATTGTCGGCTGTCGATTTGACGGCTGCGGTCATAACGATCGTCGTCGTCATTGCTGCGGCTGCTGCTGGGGTTATAGGCATCGTTGATCGCCTGCTGAATGTTGCCAATAGCATCATCAACAATATCGGCATGAGCCAGTTGGCTGGTGAGTGACAGCAGACCGAATAACAGAGCAGTTGAGTAACGTTTCATAAGGCCAGACTCGCAGGTGAACTGGCCTTACGATAATGAACGGCGGAGCACTGAGGTAGCGGAGGAATCTCAAATTTTTTAGCATAAAGCCCATGCCTCAGGCTTCAGGCATTTCCATTGAGCGGATAACAAAAAAGTCCTGCGAAATACCTGCGCCTTTGTCCACCGTTTGCAGGTCGTGTACAAACCATGCGTACATCTCGGGTGGGGCAGTGTCGATCGGGAACGGCTGGGGTTTACCGAGATTTGCCGCGTGGAAGTAGTCGAGAAAACGCTTCGCACGCCACAGCGCCGGTCCATAAACGTTCGGAACGATTTCCCTGCGTCTGTCCATGGGGTTCTGTTCCATACTGTTTCGCATTCTTATCGCGGCATCCTTCACGTCATCAAGCCAGCCCCAGTTTTGCTGCAATACAGACAGTTCACTGGCGTACTGCCCGGCGGTCTCTTTCGCCTCCTGCGTAATGCCAACAAACCCTGCCGATGCGCCAGCAGAGGCGAGCGTATCGCCACGCTGTTTTTCGTATCTCATACATTCAATGCGGTACTGATAGTACTGGCGACCCAGCCAGTCGATATAGCTGTCGAGGTGGTGATTCTGGCTAGAAGTGCTTAATGAAGAAAAGGGTACCGCGCTCTGGTACGCCTTCGCCCATTGCAGGACGGACTGGTTTTTGATGTTGTCCTGAATAGTGAAATAGCTGGCTACGGTTTCAGAATAAGATTTCAGACTTTGAAAATCCGGGAAAGGCACGCCCGCCATCGTCGCCTCACGGTAAATCCTGTGCAGCGCGACGCGACAAAGCTCCGCACTGGGTTTCTGCTCGTCCGGTTTCAGGCCACCACCGATATCTTCAGCGCATCCCGGGTAGAGCTCTTCCTTATGCGCCGGGTTATCGCCGGTCCGGTACAGGCAGCGCCAGGCTCGGGTTTCATGGGCTGCGACCAAATGCAGACTCTTCTTTACCACCTCAGGCAGGGGGGTGTCTTGGTCAATGGATTTATCCCCCAGCAACACGCTGATGCCTTTTACCGGCCCACCAAACGCAGAGATAAAATAATCCACGCCGTTGTTGTTACTGGCCGACGTACGCCGTGAACAGTCAAAGAGGCCGGTAAAAACAATATTAACTGGTATTCCCTCATAAGCGTATTTGTCTCCCTGTTTCTGGCAGAGATCTTCCAGCAGTGCATCAAGGAACTTACGGGCAAGGGTGGCACCAAGGTCGAAGCCAAAGAGAGAGACAGAGATCAGTTTGATGGGAACCGGGCTTTTTTTAACGGCCTCCTTGTATCCCTCTTCAAACGTTATTTTTGTGGAGGTTATACGGGTATTAACACCAGTCACCAGCATATCGGCTACCGTGGGGTTATCGCGCAGCCAGGGAGTGGCTTCGATACTGACTTTTTTAGCCGCATTTTTTGCCGTATCGAAGGCCAGATTTTTCCATTCCGCAGGCTTCAGGAGCTTCTTACCCTGATTTTTTAAAATCTCGTACCAGTTCTCGCCTTTTATGAAATCCACACCCGCTTCTTTGGCCATTTCACCCGGTTGACCTTTTATGTCATCTGTTATGCTGTCCAGGCCGCTGTCCATAATGGTGTGAAGTTTTTCGGCGATGGTTTCATGGAACGGAGTACCCAGACCAGAAATGTAAAACTTTGAGTAGTATTCTTTATTTGTTTTTTGCGCATCATCAGGAAATGCCCGAAACAAACGAGCGATATTGCTTAGACGACGCTCTGATGCATCCTGTTCTATGTTCCGATGGAATCCGTCGAAAAAAAAACCTACGTGCCATACACGAGAACAATTCCCCAGTTCTGTATCTTCTGCCTGTTGAGCCCGATTTGCAGCGGCGATTAGACTTTCAATATCCATATATTATTTATCCTGTTTTAATTCTACGGTTTGTTCTTTAATGTCTTTAGGGTCAGGGTGATTAAATCCTGTGCTCCACCATAAATAGACGTTATCACCAGATAAAAAATAAACGTGCAGAAAGTTTTCACCCCACTGGCGTGCAGGCATAGCCATTAACGTACGGCGTGTTTCTAACCTCATACCTTTAAGATATTGCTCGTGAGTAATGTCCAATGTCCATGTGACATCTGCCTTATTTCCACTGATACTCCCACAGCAGGTCGACCCACCACCTCCATGTGCAAATGCATTCGCACCCGCCACGCCATTCACGCTAAATCCTAAAATTGGCCTGTCGAGCTCATTGTGAATAATTAGCGTTACCGGCCCTGACGGTGGTCCCCAGACCGCAGCCCATACCGACCAGCCAAGATAAATAACCACTGGCAGTGCCAGTGCCCCCCAGATCCATTTTCTCCAGCGGGCATAAAAGCCATTTATGCCGCTGTCAATTTTTTCCAATCTACTGAAAAATCCCATTATTCAGTTTCCTTGTAATTGCTATGCTCCGGGCGTGATTCATAAGGTGACCATGCATTATCACTCCATCCCAGCAGGACTTTGTCACCCGGCAGGAAATGAACGTGTAAATCATTTTCTCCTTTCTTTCGTTCTGGCATAGGCATTGTTATTCGGTGAATTTCTGTTCGTACCCCCGCTTTGTATTGCGCAAGTGTGTAATCTACAGTCCAGATAATTTCGGCCTTATCCCCACTGATGCTGCCGCAGCAGGTGGCTTTTCCCCCGCCATGAGCAAATGCATTCCCCCCCGCCACGCCATTTACACTAAATCCTCTTATGGGCCTGTCAATTTCACTATGGATAATCAGCGTTACCGGCCCTGACGGTGGTCCCCAGACTGCCGCCCATACCGACCAGCCTAAATAAATCGCCACTGGCAGTAACAGCGCACCCCACAGCCATTTTCCCCAGCGGGCGTAACCCCGGTTAACCGCACTATCTATTTTCTTATACGTCCTGAAGAATCCCATTCTGTATTTTCATCCCTGAGAGTGAGCATGTTTAAATAACACATATTCCAGCGATACTTTTCGCTGAACTACTTTTTCGAGCGCAACCTGAATATCATCTGACTCTAGGTTCTTTTTTCCGCCATTAAGGTAATAAAGAGCATAAAGTTTTTGCTCTGTACCCGCTTTCATTTTCGCTTCGCTGGCCTTATTCAGTGCTTTTATTACCATGTCACGTTGAACACAGGCGGGAAAATGCTGGCTGGATGGCATTTTCTGCCACTCGGCTAACACTACGGTGACAACAGGTTTATCCGCGATGTGTTGCCATTCTTCATGCCTTAACCGTATGGCACTGTCTCTGGCATCTATCACCTCTGAAACGGGAATGTATGTCTGCCGCCATTCATTTTCACCAGGTACCCACCATTGAAAAATCTCCCTGAATAATAGGCTATGCCACTCACGTTCCTTCAGGCCCGCCAGCAGACGAATGACATCGTGCATATAAAAACGCACTACAGTCGCTGCTCCTTCCGGAGAAATAATTGTGCAGGCCGCAGAAAGCTGAACGGCTAACGCCCCTGCGGATCGTGAAGAGGCGATAACAGCAGTTAACCCCGGCGTTGAGGTAATACGGGCCTTTAACTCCTCTTTATCCTTTATCGCAAACAACCAGGGGCCATAATCTCTGACTTCGGTAAGCTGTGGATGAAGATACAACGAATACATAACCGCTGCGTTTTCGTTATAAAAAGCCTGAAAAGCTTCCGTTGTTTGCGCCCCACCTTCCAGCAACAGAAATAAATGTGCTTTTTTCGATTCCGTTAACGCCTGGATCATATTTGTGGCATTCATTTTCTACGCTCCCTGGACAATAGCGTCATTGGCTTTGATGGCATTGAGGAGGCACTCGATGCAAATCGTTCCGTTAAGAGGTGGATACTGACCGGGAAGCAATGGAATAGGTAGTGGCATGGTGGCCGGAGCCGCCGCCATTGTTCTCTTTGTTCTCCGCAGGTACATCGCTGTCGTGCCGTACTCAATCTTCCCGGCCTCAAGGCGCAGATAGCTCCCGCCACCGATAAGCGTGATACGTTTTTTCCCGGCAAAAGAGATGTCACTCGCCGAGCTCATCGTCAGCTTCTTCTCTGCAAACAACTGCATCTTCCCGTTCTGCGCCTGGACATCCACCGGTCCTTCCGACGCCTTCAGGCTTAGCTGCCCCTCCCGCGCAAACAGCCCGAGCTTTTCCCCGGCCAGCGCGGTCAGATTGCCCATTGTTCCGACACTGATATCGCCCCCGGCATTCAGGGCGACATTTTTCGTAGCGGTCATCTGCAGGTGCTCCCCGCTGGTCAGGGCCATCCCTTCCGGGGCCGACATCACCAGCGCCTCATTGAGCGGTTTCAGCCGCTGCTCAAACATCGCTGTCTGGCTGTCAACATCCGCCTTCAGCGCCTGCGCCTGTTCTGCCGCGATTTCCAGCTGCTGCAGTTGCTGGTTAAGCCGGTCGATTTCCTTCAGGGCAGCGCTCATATCCAGCAACTCACCCTGCGCCTTCACCTGCGCATCCGCAGCGACAAAGAGTCCCTTCCCGGCTCTCAGCGTTCCCCGTTCATCGGTGCGCAGCTCTGTGCCTTCACCGCGCAGTTGCCCCTTGCCGTCCACCAGGTGCCCGGTATTGAGCTGTGTTTTCCCGTACTCCGTGGCGAGCTTAATGTGCTCCTCTCCCCGTTTATCCTCCATCCGCAGCTTGTTGTTCGCCGGGGTGCGCAGCACGTTGCGGGTGTGGTTGTCCCGGTTCACGGGGTCCGGGTGCTCCGAGTCGTGCAGCGTATACGCGATGTACGGCAGGTCAATATCACCGTTGCTGTACGCAATCGCCACTTCAGTGCCGTCGGTGAGCGGCGTGTGCCAGCCCAGCGTGTCTCCGGCATAAGGCTTTGCCATCCGCAGCCACAGATAGCCGTAGCCCGGCTCTGTTCCTTCACGGTCGAAGTCCGGCTTCACCCGGTAGCGTCCCTGCTCGTCCAGGTGGGCGTAAATATCATTCTTCTCCCGGCTCTCAATCCGCGCCGGAAGCGTGCCATGGATTTCCGGACGCGGAATTTCCGCCGGGCGGAAACAGTACCGTTCGGTGTAAGGCTGGCCCCAGACCGACACGTGCAGACGGGAATCACGCGCTCCCCGAAAGGTCACCAGGGTGAGGACAACACCTTCTTTCAGGGCTGCAATGACATCACCCTGCGGCTCCAGCACCTGCCCGGGCGCGAGATGTGAAGCGTTGCTGAACAGGTGAATGCGGGCCGACCTGTTGAGCTCCCGCTCGTGGTGAAGCCGGGCATAGAACGCGCCGGATTCGGTTTCCGGCTCCGGGCTGGCGTCATCGCCCGCGTCACGGTAAGGTGCCGCGTAGCGGTAATGCTCCCCGGTGGTGACCGCATCATTACGCACGCTGATCGTCGCATCCATCGGCGTGGTGGCAGTCCGGTAGTTGTAATCCCGCGTGGTGACGGTCCCGGTGGCGATGTTGTGCCAGGTCCGCACATCCCAGACCGATTCTGCCGCGCCGTCAAACAGGCCTGATGGTTCGCTGTAGGGCAGGCGCACGTCAAACTGATAGTTCAGCTGGCTGTCGGCAAAAATGTACGTATCCAGACCGCGCACGTCGTCCATCTCCGTGCGCCAGTAAATCCCCACTTCAGACAGAATGCGCCGGATAAACTCAAGGTCCGTTTCCCGCCACTGGGTGATAATTTCACGCGGCGGGTACGTGCGCTCCAGCCTGACTTCAAAATCCGCACCTTCCAGACCGTGTTTACGCAGCACCTGCTCCACCACTTCCGGGACGGACTGGTTCTGAAATACGGCGCACTGGCGGGTGTATCCCAGCAGCGCCAGGCGGGAACTGAGCGTGAGCCGGTAACGGGACTGGTCTTTTGATGTGGACAGCCATTCCAGGCGGGTCACCATGCCGTGAATACGTTTGCCGCTACGCATCCGGAAGGTGGCATATTTCATCAGCACCTGTTCCGGGGGGATGTTCGCCTGAAGCGTGGTGAACTCGATGTCCCACCGGAAGGGCTCGCTCAGTGCTTCCCTGCCGTAAAAGCGCAGAACATCCGGCTTCACCGAACTGTCATTGATATCCAGAAAGTAACGGGTCTGCCCGTCAAAAAGCACCAGCCAGTTATCCATAATAAAAACCTGATAATAATTATGGTTAAATCAGGATGGTTGCATGGAGAGGCGGGGGAGTAAATGGCTGAAACAGGAGTTAAATTCTGAAAATAATGGGCAAATCTCAAATTACCATGACCTTGCGCAGCGCCTGCGCCAGCTGCATCCGCGTAAACGGCTTACGCAGTAGCTGGACGTCCGGCAGCTGAGGGTTATGCGCGGGCCGTAGATCCTGGCCGCTGATCAGCAGCACAGGAAGCTGCGGATAATGGCTGCGCACATGGTTAATCACCTCAGCGCCGCTCAGGCTTCCCGGCAACATCAGGTCGCTGATAAACATGCCAATATCCGGCGACGCCGCCAGCATATTCAGCGCCTGTTCGCCGTTGTCCGCTTCCAGCGTCAGGTAGCCGAGCTGATGCAGCTGCTCGCACAGGGTTTGCCGAACATCGGCCTCATCTTCCAGCACCAGCACCAGCCGCTCGCTATCGACGGAGGCGGTGGCTGACAGCGCTTCATCGTCTGCCGCAGCAGGCAGCACCGAGCGCGGGAGGTGAAGCCGAACGGTCGTTCCCTGCCCCGGCGCGCTTTCAATCTCCACGCGGCCACCGGACTGGCGCACAAAGCCGTAGACCATCGACAGGCCTAACCCGCTTCCGCTTCCGGTCTGCTTGGTGGTGAAGAACGGTTCAAAGACCCGGGATTTCACCTCCTGCGACATGCCGCTGCCGCGGTCAATGACCTCCAGCGCCACCATATCCTGCCTGCGCCCGTCGCTGCGGGTGACGCGCTGATTCCAGGTCCGAATTTTAATCACCCCGCTTTGCCCTTCCATCGCATCGCGCGCGTTCATCACCAGGTTGATGATGGCGTTTTCCAGCTGGCTAACGTCAATCCACGCGGGCCACGCCGGGGTTTGCGCTTCAATCTCCAGGGTCAGGGTGGCAGGCAGGGAGTGGCGCATCAGTTCCCGGAGGTTCTCCAGCAGCGGCAGCATCTCTACCGCATGCGGCGTCAGGGACTGCTTGCGGGAAAACGCCAGCAGGCGCTGCGTCAGTAAGGCACCCCGCTCGGCCGCCTTCAGCGCCCGGGTAATGCGCGGCGCGTCTTTTGATTCGGGGTCGGTGAGCTCAAGGCTGCCGATGATTACCGCCAGCAGGTTGTTAAAATCATGCGCCAGCCCGCCGGTCAGCTGTCCGACCGCCTTCATCTTCTGGCTGTGCAGCAGCGCCTCTTCCAGCCCCTGACGCTCAACGCGGTCGATCTCCATCTGCGTGGTTTTCTCTTTCAGCAGGCGCGTGGTGTGCTCAAGCGAGGCGGTATTGCGGGCAAACACGTTAAACGCGCGCGCCAGCTCGCCCAGCTCATCGCGCCGCTGGAGGGCGGGAACGGAGACATCCTGTTCGCCGTGAGCAAGGCGCGACATTGCCCGGGAAATCGCCGTCAGGTTAGAGGCCAGATTGCGGTAGATATACCAGCAGGCGCACCCGGTGATGATCAGCGCCAGCACGGCGAAGAAGCTGATAAACACGCTGATGGACTGCAGCTCGTGATGGCTCTGGGCCGTGCGAAGCCGGGAAGCCTGCGCCACCTGCCCGACGTACTGATTAATGTCGCTGTTGAGGATCGCCACCAGCGCCTTAATGTGGAACATATACCAGCTTATCGCCAGATCGCTCTCTTCCAGCTGCTTCGACAGCGGGGCGAGCTTGCCTAGCTCGGCATTAAAATCTGGCAGAACCCCCTTCACGACCGGCTGTACGGCACTCCGGGGCAGCGCAGCGGCCACGGCGTCCAGTTGCTGAACGGTCGCGCGCGGCGAAGGGGTGTCGATGGCGGCGGCGATCAGCCGGTCCATCTCCATCAGCTGCTGCGCATCCGGCACGTTGCTGTCGTAACGGCGGTTGATGTCCTGCAGATGACGCAGGTAGCTCTGGCTTTGATACAGCGAGCTCAGCAGCGCGTTACGCTCCAGATGGCGCCGCTGGCCGCGCTCAAGCATCTCCGTCACGCTCTGCTGTAGCTCATTGCTTCGTTGAATAATACGCGCCACCAGCGCCGGCTCCTGCTGCGCCAGCGGCGCTTCCGCAAGCTGTTCCAGCGAGCGGCGCAGCGCCATTTGCGTCTGCTTCAGGCGCTCGGCTTCGCCTTTGTACTCCAGCGCCCCGACGACCTGCGAAAGCCGCACCGCCGCCGTCGCCACGTTGGCGGTATCGCGGGCCAGGTTCATGCTGCCGGTCATATCGTCCAGCGTTTGCTGCTGAACCTGCTCCTGGATTTGACTGGCGTGACGAAAGCCGAGCACCGCCACGCCGCTCACCATTAGCGTCACGGCGACCACCAGCAGATTAAAAATCAGCAGGCGGCCTCGGGCGCTGGCGAAAAAGGGCGGACGGCGTGATGGCATGGGCTTGGGCTCCTGTGCGGTTTGGTGCCCTCACCCTAACCCTCTCCCCAAAGGGGCGAGGGAATGATTTGCTCCCTCTCCCTTTCAGGGAGAGGGCCGGGGTGAGGGTAGTTCAATAACTGTGATCTACATTAGCTATTCATAACTATGACAAATATGAACAGCTTCTGACATTTTGCATTTACGCACCTGTGATGAAGTGCAGATATCGGCATTCGCAGGAGATCCGCCATGAGCAGAACCCCGGTATTAGAGATGCGCAGCATTGCCAAAACGTTTGGCAGTTTCCACGCGCTCAAGGGTGTGGATTTGACGGTCTTTCCCGGAGAGATCCACGCGCTGATGGGCGAAAACGGCGCGGGAAAAAGCACGCTGATGAAAATCCTCGCGGGAGCCTATACCGCCACCAGCGGTGAGATCCTGATCGACGGTCAGCCGTTTCACATTAAAGGGCCGAAAGATGCGCTGGCCGCAGGCATTACCCTGATTTATCAGGAGATGCAGCTCGCGCCCAACCTGACCGTTGCCGAAAATATTTTTCTTGGCAGCGAGCTGTCGCGCGGCGGGATGGTGCAGCGCAAAGAGATGGCCGCCCAGGCGCAGGCGGTGATTGAGCGCCTCGGCGCACAGTTCAATGCCACTGACCTGGTGATGAAGCTGACCATCGCCGAGCAGCAGCAGGTGGAAATTGCCCGCGCGCTGCACCGCAACAGCCGCATTCTGGTGATGGATGAACCCACCGCCGCCCTCTCCTCGCGGGAAACGCATCGCCTGTTTGAACTGATTTTGCGCCTGCGCGATGAAGGGATGGCGATCATCTATATCAGCCACCGCATGGCGGAAGTTTATGAACTTTCTGACCGCGTCAGCGTTCTGCGCGACGGTCAGTACGTCGGCAGCCTGACGCGCGACAAGCTGAACGCCTCCGAGCTGGTGCGCATGATGGTGGGCCGCCCGTTAAGCGACCTGTTCAACAAAGAGCGGGATATTCCCCTCGGCAGCCCGCGCCTCAACGTCCACCACCTCACCGACGGTAAAAAGGTACAGCCGTGCAGCCTGCAGGTCCGTTCCGGCGAAATCGTCGGGCTGGCGGGCCTGGTGGGGGCCGGACGCTCCGAGCTGGCGCAGCTGATTTTCGGCGTGCGTAAAGCCACCGGCGGCATGATTGAGGTCGACGGCGAGCCGGTGGTGATCCACTCCCCGCGCGCGGCCATCGAGAACGGCATCGGTTTTCTCACCGAAAACCGCAAGGAGCAGGGGCTGTTTCTGGAGCTGGCGGCGCAGGAGAACATCACCATGGCGACGCTGGAGCGCGACGCGACCTTCGGTATGTTAAACCGCAAAAAAGCCCAGTCGATTTCCGATGACGCCATTGCATTGCTCAACATCCGCGTACCCCATTCGCAGGTGCGCGCGGGCGGGCTGTCAGGCGGCAATCAGCAAAAGCTGCTGATCTCCCGCTGGGTGGCCATCGGCCCGCGCATTCTGATCCTGGACGAACCCACGCGCGGCGTGGACGTCGGCGCGAAAAGCGAGATCTACCGCATCATGAACCAGATGGCGCGCAAAGGGGTGGCGATTTTGATGATCTCCAGCGAGCTGCCGGAAGTGGTGGGCATGAGCGACCGGGTGTACGTGATGCGGGAAGGCAGTATTGCGGGTGAACTCCACGGGCGCGACATCTCTCAGGAAAACATTATGACGCTGGCAACCGGCGTGAACGACACTCATCATCAGGCGGTGCAATCATGACAACTCCAACCCATCCGCAGCAGGTGGCGAAATCCGCCTCCGCCAAAAAAATGCTGATGAGCGATCTGATGCAAACGGTCGGCATCCTGCCGATTCTTATCCTGATTGTGGCGGTATTTGGCTTTATCGCCCCGAACTTCTTCACCGAGAGCAACCTGCTCAACATTACCCGTCAGGCGTCGATCAACATCGTGCTGGCGGCGGGAATGACCTTCATCATTTTAACCGGCGGGATTGACCTCTCCGTGGGATCGATTCTGGGCACCACGGCGGTAGCGGCGATGGTGGTCTCGCTTATCCCTGAATTTGCGATGCTCTCCATTCCGGCCGCGCTGATGCTCGGCATGGTGCTGGGCCTGTTCAACGGCGCGCTGGTGGCCTTTGCCGGGCTGCCGCCCTTCATCGTGACGCTCGGCACCTATACGGCGCTGCGCGGCGCGGCGTATCTGCTGGCGGACGGCACGACGGTCATTAACTCCAACATCAGCTTCGAGTGGATCGGCAATAACTACCTCGGCCCGATTCCGTGGCTGGTAGTTATTGCCCTTGCGGTGATTGCTATCTGCTGGTTCATCCTGCGCCGCACCACGCTCGGCGTCCACATCTACGCGGTGGGNTTGCCCTTGCGGTGATTGCTATCTGCTGGTTCATCCTGCGCCGCACCACGCTCGGCGTCCACATCTACGCGGTGGGCGGCAACATGCAGGCGGCGCGACTGACCGGCATCAAGGTCTGGCTGGTGCTGCTGTTTGTCTACGGCATGAGCGGCCTGCTCTCCGGGCTCGGCGGCGTGATGAGCGCCTCGCGCCTCTACAGCGCCAACGGCAACCTCGGCACGGGCTACGAGCTGGATGCGATTGCGGCGGTGATCCTCGGCGGCACCAGCTTCGTCGGCGGGATCGGCACGATCACCGGCACGCTGGTCGGCGCATTAATCATCGCCACCCTCAACAACGGCATGACGCTGATGGGCGTCTCCTACTTCTGGCAGCTGGTGATCAAAGGGGCGGTGATCATCATAGCGGTGCTGATCGACAAATACCGTACCCGACACCATCAAAGTGCATAACAACAAAACCCTACAGCTTCGAGGAAAACAACATGCGTTTGAAACCGTTAGTGACCGCGCTCTGTGCTGGCGCGCTGCTTGCCGCAACGCCGTTTGCGCAGGCAAAAGATCTGAAGTCCATCGGCGTGACGGTGGGCGACCTGGCCAACCCGTTCTTCGTGCAGATCACCAAAGGTGCCGAGCTGGAAGCGCGCAAGCTGGCTGGCGATAACGTCAAGGTGACGCTGGTCTCCAGCGGGTACGATCTGGGCCAGCAGGTGGCGCAGATCGACAACTTCATCGCCGCAAAGGTAGACATGATCATCCTCAACGCTGCGGATTCCAAAGGGATCGGCCCGGCGGTGAAGCGCGCGAAGGACGCCGGGATCGTGGTCGTTGCGGTTGACGTGGCGGCGGAAGGGGCGGATGCGACCATCACCTCCGATAACACCCAGGCGGGCGAAATGGCCTGTAAGTACATTACCGATCGCCTGAAAGGCAAAGGCAACGTGGTGATCATCAACGGACCGCCGGTCTCTGCGGTGCAAAACCGCGTGGAAGGCTGCCAGACGGAATTCAAAAAACATCCGGATATCAAGGTGCTCTCGGATAACCAGAACGCCAAGGGCAGTCGTGAAGGCGGTCTGGAAGTCATGACCTCCCTGCTGGCGGCCAATCCGAAGATCGACGGCGTGTTTGCGATTAACGATCCGACCGCGATCGGCGCCGATCTGGCCGCGAAGCAGGCTCAGCGCAACGAGTTCTTTATCGTCGGCGTGGATGGCAGCCCGGACGGCGAGGAAGCGCTGAAGCGGGAAAACTCGCTGTTTGTCGCGACCCCGGCGCAAGATCCGCAGGTGATGGCGGCAAAAGCGGTGGAGATCGGCTATGACATTCTACAGGGCAAACCTGCGCCGAAAGCGCCTGTGCTGATCCCGGTGACGATGATCGATAAAAAGAACGTCGGCACGTATAAGGGCTGGACGGTTAAGTAACTTCGGTGCGGCCTGATGCCCTCACCCTAACCCTCTCCCACAGGGAGAGGGAACTTACTCCCCCTCCCCCTTGAGGGTGAGGGCTAGGGTTTTGCAAAAAAAGCCAGGAGTCCCCATGAAACGCTCCGACATCAATGAAATTCTCGGCCACACGCGACAGTTTTTTTCCATGCACGACGTGCATCTCCCGCCGTTTGCCAGCTTCCCGCCCACAAAATGGCAGCAGCTTGACCAGGCCGCCTGGCAGGAAGTGTTCGACCTCAAGCTCGGCTGGGACGTGACGGCGTTCGGCGGCAACAGCTTTGCCGCTGAGGGCCTGACGCTGTTTACCCTGCGCAACGGTTCGCCCAACGGCGTGCCATATGATAAGTGCTATGCCGAAAAAATTATGCACGTGCGCGACGGCCAGGTGACGCCGATGCATTTTCACTGGCGCAAGCGGGAAGACATCATCAACCGGGGCGGCGGGAATCTGATTATTGAGTTATGGAATGCCGGGGCGCATGAAGAGACGGAAAACACCGACGTGACGGTCACCGTCGACGGCTGCCGTCAGACCCACGCGCCCGGCAGCCAGCTGCGCCTCACGCCAGGGGAAAGCATCTGTCTGACACCCACTCTGTACCACAGCTTCTGGGGCGAACGCGGCTTCGGCGACGTGCTGGTTGGGGAGGTATCATCGGTAAACGACGACGAGCACGATAACCACTTTTTGCAGCCCGTTGCCCGCTATAACAACATCGAAGAAGACGAACCGGCGCTGCTGGTGCTGTGCAACGAGTACAACCTGTTTCGGATATAAGGAGTAAATGATGCCATTGATCTCTCTTGCCGACGGTCTGGAGCACGCCAGGGCGCATCGCTACGCGCTGGGCGCGTTTAACGTGCTCGACTCCCACTTCCTGCGCGCGCTGTTCGCCGCCGCGAAGCAGGAACGCTCGCCGTTTATCATCAACATCGCCGAAGTGCATTTTAAGTACGTCTCCCTGGATTCGCTTGTCGAAGCGGTGAAGTTCGAAGCCGCCCGTCACGATATTCCCGTGGTGCTCAACCTCGACCACGGCCTGCATTTCGAGGCGGTGGTGCGCGCCCTGCGCTTAGGGTTCAGCTCGGTAATGTTTGACGGCTCTACGCTAAGCTATGAGGAGAACATTCGCCAGACGCGGGAGGTGGTGAAGATGTGCCACGCGGTCGGCGTGTCGGTGGAGGCGGAGCTGGGCGCGGTCGGCGGCGATGAAGGCGGCGCGCTGTACGGGCATGCGGATGAAGCGTTCTTTACCGACCCGCAGCTGGCGCGCGAGTTTGTCGATTCAACCGGCATTGACGCGCTGGCGGTTGCCATCGGCAACGCGCACGGCAAATACAAGGGCGAGCCGAAACTCGATTTCCCACGCCTGGACGCCATTCGCCAGCAGACGGGCCTGCCGCTGGTTTTACACGGCGGCTCCGGGATTAGCGATGCCGACTTCCGCCGCGCCATCGAGCTCGGCATTCATAAAATCAACTTCTACACCGGCATGTCGCAGGCCGCACTCGCCGCCGTTGAGCAGCGCATGGCGAACCGCCAGCCGCTGTACGATGAATTTGCCGAGCTGTTGCTGGGGATAGAAGAGGCGATTGCCGATACGGTCGCCGAACAGATGCGCATCTTCGGCAGCGCGGGGCAGGCATAATGGAACGCAAAGGCATCATCGCCGCAGGCAACATGCTGGTGGATCACGTCCACCAGATCGTGCAGTGGCCGGAGCGCGGCTGGCTGGCGGAAATCACCCACAGCGAACGCTCAACCGGCGGCGCGCCGCTCAACGTGCTGCTGACGCTGGCGAAAATGCACGTTGGCCTGCCGCTGCAGGCGGTGGGGCTGATTGGCGAAGATGCCGACGGGGATTACATTCTGGCGATGCTCGACCAGTACCACGTCAACCGCCAGCGCGTCCAGCGCACCACCTTTGCACCGACCTCCATGTCGCAGGTGATGACCGATCCCAGCGGACAGCGCACCTTCTTCCACTCGCCGGGCGCCAACCGCCTGCTGGATCTTCCCGCCTTCGATCGCTTAGACGGATCGATGAAGATCTTCCATCTCGGCTACCTGCTGCTGCTCGACAGCCTGGATATGCCCGATGACGAGTTTGGCACCCGCAGCGCGCGCCTGCTGGCGCAGATGCGCGACCAGGGGTATGAAACGTCGCTCGATCTGGTTTCCCGCAAGGGCGACCCGCGCTATCAGCCGCTGGTGCTCCCAGCCCTGCGCCACCTTGATTATCTGGTGATTAACGAGCTGGAAGCCGGGGAGTTTAGCGGACTGGAGATGCGCGACGCCGACGATGCGCTGAATATCGCCCATATCGCCGATGCCGCGACGCAGCTGCTGGCGGCAGGCGTGCGTCAGCGGGTGGTGATCCACTGTCCGGAAGGGGCGTGGGGCGAAGCGCCGGGTGAGCAAGGCCGCTGGATCCCATCATGGTTGCTGGAGCAGAAAGAGATTGTCGGCAGCGTTGGCGCGGGCGATGCGTTTTGCGCGGGGTTTTTATACGGCTGCCATGAATCGCTGCCGCTCACGGAGAGCATTTATCTGGCACACGCCTGCGCGCGGGCCAGCCTGCTGGCCGCCAACGCGATTGACGGCGCGAAAACGCTGGCCGAGCTGCAGCTGTTTATCAAAGAGAATACCTAGGCCGCTTTCTCGCTATGGGAAACGTCGGTGGCAAACACATAGCCCAGCCCACGGATGGTTTTGATGAGCGCAGGCTGATGCGGATTAGCCTCTATCTTCCGGCGCAGGCGCATGATCAGCACGTCAATCGTGCGGTCGAACACGTCCGCGCTTTCGCTGTGGGTCAGCTCAAGCAGCCGGTCACGACTCAGCACCCGACGGGCATTTTGCGTGAGCGCCAGCAGCAGGCCGTACTCGCCCTGGGTTAAGGGAACAGGGTTACGCTGCGGATCGCTCAGCTCACAGCGGGTGGTATCGAGCGTCCATCCGTTAAAAGCAATGCCCGCGACGGGCGCTGCGGGAACTTCCGCCGCCAGCACGCCGGTACGGCGCAATACCGCTTTTACGCGGGCGACCACCACGCGCGGGTTGAAAGGTTTGCCGATATAATCGTCAGCCCCCATCTCCAGCCCCACCACCACGTCTGACTCACTACCCAGCCCGGTTAACATGATCACCGGTAGCGCCGGGCGCTGCTTTTGCAGCTGCAGCAAAACCTGTAAGCCGTTGATATCCGGCAGCATCATATCCAGCAGCACCAGCGCGATATTCGGCTCCTGCTGTACCTGCCGCAGTGCATCCTGGCCGTTATGGCAGACAAGCACGCTAAAGACGTGCTCGCTCAGCACGTCCTGAAGCAGTTCGCAGACTGCCGTATCGTCATCAACCACCAGGATCGCCGGTTTCATCGTATGCTTCCGTCAGGGGATTATGTTAAGTCTGAACCATTCTGCCGTCGGCTCCAGTCAAATGGTTTTTTCAGTGACGGAAATTCAACCCATGTCACATCCGCTGCCCTGTCGACACGTCAATTTTGACGATTGGCTGCTTTTTGTCAGGGTTTTCACCGCGAAGGGACCGTAAAGTCAGGGTATACCCATACAAAAAACATGGCATAGAAGCTGCATAGTGGGTGCGAATGATTCGATTAACTGGAGCAGACTGATGAAAAAAGTCGTCACGGTTTGCCCTTATTGTGCCTCAGGTTGCAAGATCCACCTGGTGGTCGATAACGGCAAAATCGTCCGGGCGGAGGCCGCACAGGGGAAAACCAACCAGGGCACGCTATGCCTGAAAGGTTACTACGGCTGGGATTTTATTAACGATACCCAAATCCTCACCCCGCGCCTGAAAACCCCTATGATCCGCCGCGAGCGCGGCGGCAAGCTGGAAGCCGTCTCCTGGAGCGAGGCGCTGGATTACGTCGCCATGCGTCTGAGCGCTATCAAGGCCAAGTATGGCCCGGATGCGATTCAGACCACCGGCTCTTCACGCGGGACCGGGAATGAAACCAACTATGTGATGCAAAAATTCGCGCGCGCCGTTATTGGAACCAATAACGTCGACTGCTGCGCTCGCGTTTGACACGGCCCATCGGTTGCAGGTCTGCACCAGTCGGTCGGTAACGGCGCAATGAGTAATGCCATCAACGAGATAGATAACACCGATCTCGTCTTCATCTTTGGTTATAACCCGGCGGATTCTCACCCTATCGTCGCGAACCACGTTATTCGCGCTAAGCAGAACGGGGCGAAAATCATCGTCTGCGATCCGCGCAAAATTGAAACCGCGCGCATTGCGGATATGCACATCGCGTTGAAAAACGGCTCGAACATCGCGCTGTTGAACGCAATGGGGCACGTCATTATTGAGGAGAACCTGTACGACCAGGCGTTTGTCGCGACCCGTACGGAAGGTTTTGAAGAGTATCGGAAAATTGTCGAAGGCTATACGCCAGAGTCGGTGGAAACAATCACCGGCGTCAGCGCGCAGGAGATCCGCCAGGCGGCACGGATGTATGCCGGGGCGAAAACCGCCGCCATCCTGTGGGGAATGGGCGTGACCCAGTTCTATCAGGGCGTGGAAACCGTGCGTTCTCTGACAAGCCTCGCGATGCTGACCGGCAATCTGGGTAAAGCGCACGTCGGCGTCAACCCGGTACGTGGTCAGAATAACGTCCAGGGCGCCTGCGATATGGGCGCGCTGCCGGACACCTACCCGGGCTACCAGTACGTGAAGTTCCCGGAAAACCGCGCTAAGTTCGCGAAGGCCTGGGGCGTGGAAAGCCTGCCGGAACACACCGGGTATCGCATCAGCGAGCTGCCGCACCGCGCGGCGCACGGCGAAGTGCGTGCGGCCTACATCATGGGTGAAGATCCGCTCCAGACCGACGCCGAGCTGTCTGCGGTGCGCAAGGGGTTTGAGGATCTGGAGCTGGTGATTGTCCAGGATATCTTCATGACCAAAACCGCGGCGGCGGCGGATGTGATTTTACCGTCGACCTCCTGGGGCGAGCATGAAGGCGTCTACACGGCGGCGGACCGCGGTTTCCAGCGCTTCTTTAAGGCGGTCGAGCCGAAGTGGGATCTGAAAACGGACTGGCAGATCATCAGCGAAATAGCCACCCGCATGGGCTACCCGATGCACTACAACAACACTCAGGAGATCTGGGACGAGCTGCGCAATCTATGTCCGGACTTCTACGGGGCAACCTATGAAAAAATGGGTGAGCTGGGGTACATCCAGTGGCCGTGTCGCGATGAGTCAGAAGCCGATCAGGGGACGTCATACCTCTTTAAAGAGAAGTTCGACACCCCGAACGGGCTGGCGCAGTTCTTCACCTGCGACTGGGTCGCGCCGATCGATAAACTCACCGACGAGTATCCGATGGTGCTCTCCACCGTGCGTGAAGTGGGCCACTACTCCTGCCGTTCGATGACGGGTAACTGCGCCGCGCTGGCGGCGCTGGCGGACGAACCGGGCTACGCGCAAATCAACACCGCCGACGCTGACCGCCTCGGCATTGAGGATGAAGCGCTGGTGTGGGTGAACTCGCGCAAAGGCCGGATCATTACCCGTGCGCAGGTCAGCGATCGTCCGAACAAAGGGGCGGTCTATATGACCTACCAGTGGTGGATTGGCGCCTGTAACGAGCTGGTGACGGAGAACTTAAGCCCGATAACCAAAACGCCGGAGTATAAATACTGCGCCGTACGCGTGGAGCCGATTGCGGATCAGCACGCTGCGGAACAGTATGTCATCGACGAATATAACAAGCTGAAAGCCCGACTGCGCGAAAGCGCAATGGGCTGAAGCCGTTAATTCATCAGTGAATAAAGGGGGTGAGATATTCACTCCCTTTTTATTTCCGATTAACTCATCAAATATATCAATTATTATTCTGGAAAGCGGCTCGCAGAAATAATGTAATTTTCGCGAAAAAGAATTACATCTTTGCATTTTAATTCAGAGGGATAAGATGTGCGGCGGGTGCTTAAGACTTTCTGTCTTGAGCATTGTTGAGGGACAGAAAGTAGAAAGCCCCGGGAAATTTTCATTTACCCGAGGCTACTCCCTCAACTCCGAACAAGTTGAGAGTAGCCTCTTATTCTTTTTTTGACAAGGAGTAAAAGGCATGACGCCATTAAAAACTGCGTTAGGCATTGTATTTATTATCTGCCTGACGATAGTGATCTTTACCTTTATTACTCGAGGTAAGTTATGCGAGTTTTCAATAAAGGGTGAACATCAGGAGGTGGCGGCAAAATTAGCCTGTAACGCAGGCTAACCTCTACGGGCGGAACCACGGTTCCGCCCGGCTTGCAGGATGCTGAGGTCTTAATGCACCCATTTTTTTCTTCTGTCGCCGCGATTATACTGCGCGGCGTGTACCTCGATGATAAGAACCCATGAAACATATTTTTCTGTTGTTGTTACTTTTTACATCGCTTGTCCGTGCCGACGAGATTGGCAGCCAGTACAAAGAACAGGCTGAAGCGGGCGATGCCCGTGCCCAGTATTATTTGGCCGATACATACTTTAGCTCCGGTGACAGCAAGCAGGCCGCGCTGTGGGCCGAGAAAGCCGCTAAAGGTGGCGATGTCGACGCCATGGGGCTGCTCTCGCAAATCCTCTTTACCCAGGGAAATTATGCGCAAGCTAAGGCACTGGCGCAGCAGGCAACCATCGCGGGCAGCAAACGCGGCGCGATCATGCTGGCGCGCGTGCTGGTCAACACTCAGGCTGGTACAACCGACTATCCCCAGGCCATCAAACTGCTGCAAACGGCGACCGAAGATATCGACAACGATTCTGCGGTAGATGCGCAAATGCTGCTGGGGCTGATTTATGCCAACGGCGTTGAAGTGGCCCAGGACGACGTGCAGGCCGCCTCGTGGTTCAAGCGGAGCTCGGCACTTTCACGCACGGGCTACGCCGAGTACTGGGCGGGGATGTTGTTCAGGCAGGGTGAGAAAGGCTTTATCACACCCAATAAACAGAAAGCGCTGTACTGGTTGAACCTGAGCTGCACTGAAGGCTTTGATACCGGATGCGAAGAGTTTGATGCGCTGAGCGGAGAGTAAAGCATTGCCCGGTGGCGCTGCGCTTACCGGGCCTACGGCTTGTGTAGGCCCGGTAAGGCGAAGCCGCCACCCGGCTTTTAACATTACTGGTCAGCCGTCTTATCAAAACGACCCAGCACCTCGCGTTCATACGCCAGCGCTTTTTTACGATCGAATTTGTGTTCCCACTTGGCGATAACCAGCACCGCCAGGGCATTCCCCACCACGTTCAGCGCGGTACGCGCCATGTCGAGGATACGGTCGACACCGGCGATAAACGCCAGACCTTCCAGCGGAATACCGACGCTGCCAAGCGTCGCCAGCAGCACCACGAAGGAGACGCCCGGAACGCCTGCAATACCTTTTGACGTCACCATCAGCGTCAGCACCAGCACGATCTCCTGCCACAGCGACAGGTCAATGCCGTACAGCTGCGCAATAAAGATAGCGGCGATGCTCTGGTACAGCGTCGAACCGTCCAGGTTAAAGGAGTAGCCGGTCGGTACCACGAAGCTGGTAATAGAGGCAGGCGCGCCGTAGGCTTCCATCTTCTCAATGATGCGCGGCAGCACGCTCTCAGAACTTGCCGTGGAGTACGCCAGAATCAGCTCATCTTTCAGGATGCGAATCAGGATCCAGATGCTCAGCCCGCACAGGCGCGCCACGATCCCCAGCACCACCAGCGCGAAGAACAAAATGGCGAAGTGCACCAGGAGCACCAGCTTCGCCAGCGGCCACAGGGAGGCAAAACCGAAGTTCGCCACGGTGACGGCGATAAGCGCAAACACCCCTACCGGCGCGTAACGCATCACCATGTGCGTCACTTTGAACATGGTTTCGGAGATAGAGCGGAACACGGTCACCAGCGGCTCACGGTGCGTCGCCGGCAGGGAAGAGAGCCCCAGACCAAACAGCACCGAGAAGAAGATGATAGGCAGCATCTCGCCCTTCGCCATCGACGCCACGATATTGGTCGGCACCAGCGACAGGATAGTGCCCATCAGGCCATGCGCATGGCTCTGCACGTCAGCGGTCGTACTTTGGTATTTCGAAATATCCACCGTTGCCAGCTGCGACATATCGATCCCGGACCCCGGCTGGAACACGTTCGCCAGCGTGATACCGAGGATAATCGCAACCGTAGTGATCACTTCGAAATAGATAATGGTTTTCGCACCAATACGGCCTAACTGCTTCGCATCGCCGACGCCCGCAATACCGACCACCAGCGTCGAGATCACAATCGGCACCACAATCATCTTGATCAGATGAATAAAGATATCCCCTGCCGGTGAAAGCAAGTTCGCAATCAGCCATTCGCGGCTGTCGCTATGATAGTGGAGGTAACTGCCCAGCAAGATGCCCAGCACAAGGGCGATTAAGATCTGCCAGGCAAGGCTGACTTTAACGTTTTTCATAGAAACTGACTTCCTCAATGAAGCGCCTTATTCACTCAAACTGCATGAACAGGGAGACATACTGAAAGGGTATGAATTGTGTTGCGTTGGTTTATGGGATTTTTTAACGCGGCGTATGAGTATCATTTGCGCGACCTGTTGCGCAAGCCTTAAAGAACGACGCGTTTCACTCACAAAAGCGACGATGACGGGAGTTTGTTCTAATTCTGATAAATAACCTTTTGTTATAAAAACGCTTTTTTAAACATAAATGTGAATAATCGTCAGCATCAATTATTTTCCTTCAAAGTTTCATTCGCTCAATTTTCATACTCTTCAAACAATGCGTGATCTGTAGCCCAAATAATAAACAAAGCTTGTAAAGCCCCTACAATTAACGTTTTTGCGACATATTATTAACATCTTACAAGGAGAAAAAAAGCCATGAGCCAAATACATAAACACGACATTCCCGCAAATATTGCGGACCGTTGCCTGATCACCCCGGAGCAGTACCACGAGAAATATCAGCAATCTATCACCGCCCCGGACACCTTCTGGGGTGAGCAGGGCCATATCCTTGACTGGATCAAACCTTATCAGAAGGTGAAGAACACCTCCTTTGCGCCCGGCAATGTCTCCATTAAATGGTATGAAGATGGCACCCTGAACCTGGCGGCGAACTGCCTCGATCGTCACCTCGCCGAGCGCGGGAACGAGACGGCCATCATCTGGGAAGGCGATGACGCCTCGCAAAGCAAACACATTACCTACAAAGAGCTTCACCGCGACGTGTGCCGCTTCGCCAACGTCCTGCTGGAAAAGGGCATTAAAAAAGGCGATGTAGTCGCTATCTATATGCCGATGGTGCCGGAAGCGGCGGTGGCCATGCTGGCCTGCGCGCGTATCGGCGCAATTCACTCGGTGATTTTTGGCGGGTTCTCGCCAGAGGCGGTTGCGGGCCGTATTGTCGATTCCAGTTCAAAACTGGTGATCACCGCCGATGAAGGCGTGCGCGCCGGACGCGGTATCCCACTGAAGAAAAACGTCGACGAAGCGCTGAAAAACCCGAACGTCAAAACGGTCAGTAACGTCATCGTCCTTAAGCGTACCGGCGGCAAAATCGACTGGACCGAGGGGCGCGACCTGTGGTGGAGCGACCTGATTGAGAACGCGAGCGACCAGCATCAGCCGGAAGAGATGAACGCCGAAGATCCGCTGTTCATTCTTTACACCTCCGGCTCCACCGGTAAGCCGAAAGGCGTCCTGCACACCACCGGCGGCTATCTGGTCTATGCGGCCACTACCTTCAAATACGTCTTCGACTACCATCCGGGCGACATCTACTGGTGTACCGCCGACGTGGGCTGGGTTACCGGACACAGCTATCTGCTGTACGGCCCGCTGGCCTGTGGTGCAACAACGTTGATGTTTGAGGGCGTACCAAACTGGCCGACCCCGGCGCGTATGTGTCAGGTGGTCGACAAACACCAGGTCAACATTCTCTACACCGCGCCAACGGCGATCCGCGCACTGATGGCGGAAGGCGATAAAGCCATCGAAGGCACTGACCGATCTTCATTGCGCATCCTCGGTTCCGTGGGTGAGCCAATCAACCCGGAAGCCTGGGAGTGGTACTGGAAGAAAATCGGCAACGAAAAATGCCCGGTGATGGACACCTGGTGGCAGACCGAAACCGGCGGCTTCATGATCACTCCGATGCCGGGCGCCACGCAGCTGAAGGCCGGTTCCGCAACCCGTCCGTTCTTCGGCGTGCAGCCTGCGCTGGTGGATAACGAAGGCAACCCGCTGGAAGGCGCCACCGAAGGCAACCTGGTGATCACAGATTCCTGGCCGGGTCAGGCGCGTACCCTGTTCGGCGATCACGATCGCTTCGAGCAGACCTACTTCTCGACCTTTAAAAACATGTACTTCAGCGGCGACGGCGCGCGTCGTGACGAAGATGGCTATTACTGGATAACCGGGCGCGTGGACGACGTGCTGAACGTCTCCGGCCACCGTCTGGGCACTGCTGAGATTGAATCGGCGCTGGTCTCGCATCCGAAGATTGCCGAAGCGGCGGTTGTGGGCATTCCGCATAACATCAAAGGCCAGGCGATTTACGCCTATGTCACTCTGAACCACGGTGAAGAACCGTCGCCTGAGCTCTACGCTGAGGTGCGCAACTGGGTGCGTAAAGAGATTGGCCCGCTGGCGACGCCGGACGTGCTGCACTGGACCGACTCGCTGCCGAAAACCCGTTCCGGCAAAATTATGCGTCGTATCTTGCGCAAAATCGCGGCTGGAGACACCAGCAACCTCGGTGATACCTCAACGCTCGCGGATCCTGGCGTGGTGGAAAAACTGCTCGAAGAGAAGCAGGCCATCGCGATGCCTTCCTAGTGTTTTCTCCCTCTCCCTGTGGGAGAGGGCTGGGGTGAGGGCATCAGACCGCACCTTCCTCCCCTCACCCTAACCCTCTCCCCAAAAGGGAGAGGGGACTAAAAACAAACCTACCTTACCTTTGGAGACTCTGTGATGAATAACGATATTTGTCAGCAGATAGAGAATAGTGCGCACTACAGGGAGCTCGTCGATAAGCGGCAACGGTTTGCCTTCATCCTTTCCATCATCATGCTGGTTATCTACGTCGGCTTTATTCTGCTGATCGCCTTTGCCCCGCACTGGCTGGGCACCCCGCTGCACGAGGGGACCAGCGTGACGCGCGGTATTCCGATTGGCATTGGCGTGATTGTGATTTCATTCCTGCTGACCGGCGTCTACGTCTGGCGCGCGAACGGTGAATTCGATCGACTTAATAAAGCGGTACTGCAAGAGGTAAAAGCATCATGAAGAGAGTTCTGACGGCGCTCGCCGCCACGCTTCCCTTTGCCGCCCACGCGGCGGATGCCATTACCGGCGAGGTCCAGCGCCAGCCAACCAACTGGCAGGCCATTGTGATGTTCCTGATTTTCGTCCTGCTGACGCTGTACATCACCTACTGGGCGTCGAAACGCGTGCGCTCCCGTAACGATTACTACACCGCTGGCGGCAACATTACCGGCTTCCAGAACGGGCTGGCGATCGCGGGTGACTTTATGTCCGCCGCCTCGTTCCTCGGGATCTCCGCGCTGGTGTATACATCCGGCTATGACGGCCTGATTTATTCCCTCGGCTTCCTCGTCGGCTGGCCGATCATCCTGTTCCTGATTGCCGAACGCCTGCGTAACCTGGGCCGCTATACCTTCGCTGACGTGGCCTCCTATCGCCTGAAGCAGGGGCCGATTCGCACCCTCTCCGCCTGCGGTTCGCTGGTGGTGGTGGCGCTGTACCTGATTGCGCAGATGGTCGGCGCGGGTAAATTGATCGAACTGCTGTTCGGCCTGAACTACCACGTCGCGGTGGTGCTGGTTGGCGTGCTGATGGTGATGTACGTGCTGTTCGGCGGCATGCTGGCAACCACCTGGGTGCAGATCATCAAAGCCGTCCTGCTGCTGTTCGGCGCCAGCTTTATGGCCTTTATGGTGATGAAGCACGTCGGGTTCAGCTTCAATAACCTGTTCACCGAAGCGATGGCGGTCCACCCGAAAGGGGAAGCGATCATGAGCCCGGGCGGGCTGGTGAAAGACCCGATATCCGCGCTCTCGCTTGGTCTCGGCCTGATGTTCGGTACCGCGGGCCTGCCGCATATCCTGATGCGCTTCTTCACCGTGAGCGATGCGCGTGAAGCGCGCAAGAGCGTCTTCTACGCCACCGGTTTCATGGGTTACTTCTACATCCTGACCTTTATCATCGGCTTTGGCGCGATCATGCTGGTGGGGGCGAACCCGGCGTTTAAAGACGCGGCGGGCGCGCTGATTGGCGGTAACAACATGGCGGCGGTGCATCTGGCGGACGCGGTGGGCGGTAACCTGTTCCTCGGCTTTATCTCCGCCGTGGCCTTCGCCACCATTCTTGCGGTGGTTGCAGGACTGACGCTCGCCGGCGCGTCTGCGGTGTCGCATGACCTCTACGCCAACGTTATCCGCAAAGGCGCGAGCGAGCGCGACGAGCTGAAGGTCTCGAAAATCACCGTGCTGGTGCTGGGCGTGGTCGCGATTCTGTTAGGCATTCTGTTCGAGAAGCAAAACATCGCCTTTATGGTGGGGCTGGCCTTCTCGATTGCGGCAAGCTGTAACTTCCCGATCATCCTGCTCTCCATGTACTGGCCGAAACTGACCACGCGCGGCGCGATGATTGGCGGCTGGCTGGGACTGCTGACGGCGGTGATCCTGATGATTCTGGGCCCGACCATCTGGGTGCAGATCCTCGGTCACGCGAGCGCTATCTTCCCGTATGAATACCCGGCGCTGTTCTCGATCGCCGTGGCGTTTATCGGCATCTGGTTCTTCTCGGCCACCGACAATTCGCCGGAAGGTAACCTGGAGCGAGAGAAATTCCGCGCCCAGTTTATCCGCTCACAAACCGGCCTGGGCGTTGAGCAGGGCCGCGCGCACTAAGCCTTTCTCCCCGGTCATTCTGGCCGGGGAGCTTAAAACATCACCCACGCCACCAGCGGCGCAATCAGCACCATCACTACGCCTGAGAGCATCATTACCAGGCTTGCGACAACGCCCTCCTGCTGCCCCAGCTCATACGAACGTGCCGTGCCCGCCCCGTGCGACGCCGCGCCAAACCCCGCGCCTTTCGCCATCCCTTCCCGGATCGACAAGCGCAGGAACAACATATCGCCGACCGCCATACCGAACACACCCGTCACGACAACAAACAGCGCCACCAGGTCCGGCTGCCCGCCGAGCGGTTTAGCGGCCGCCAGCGCAAACGGCGTGGTCACCGAACGCACCGCCAGGCTGCGCTGAATTTCATCGGGCAGCGTAAACAGCCGCGCCAGCCAGACGGAGCTGCACACCGCGACCACCGTGGCGGTGATCACGCCCGCGCTGAGCGACATCCAGTGGCGTTTGATAATCGCCAGGTTGTCGTAAACGGGGACGGCAAAAGCGATGGTCGCCGGGCCGAGCAGCCACAGCAGCCAGTGGGATTCGCCAATGTAGTTTTGCCAGGAGATGTGGCCGAAGACCAGCATCAGCACCAGCAGGATCGGCGTGAAGACCAGCGGCATCAGCGGCAGGGCGTGAAAGCGGCGATACAGCCGCTTGTTGGCAAAGTAGATCGCCAGCGTCGCAATCAGGCACAGGATGCTGATCTGAAAATTAGTCATGTTTGTGCCTGCTGATTTCAAAGCGATACACTTTATCCACCACCCAGGCGGTTGCGCCCAGCACCATCAGCGTACTCAGCGCGATAACCGCAAAGATTCGCCAGCCGTCCACCATCAGCAGCTGCGCATAGTTCACCACCGCCACCACCGCCGGAACAAAGAACAGCAGCATCTCCGCCAGCAGCCAGCGCGCCCCGGCGCGCACCCAGTTAAGGGGGATCACGCGGCACAGAATAAGCGTCAGCATCAGCAGCATCCCGACAAGATTGGCGGGCAGCGGCAGATGCAGCCAGCCGACAAGATATTCCGCGAAAACAAACAGTCCCGCGTAGAGCAGTACCTGCACCGGGACCTGGAGTCGTTGCACAACGGCAGGCGTAACACGGCTTAACGCCACGGCCATGGGGGTTTTCCTCAAAAATGAGACGAGGCGCCAGTATAGAGAGCGCACGGTATGGACTGAAATGAATTAAAATCATCAAAGGTATAGTTTCGAGGAATAATCATGGACATAAGAACGCTGCGCTATTTTGTCGAAGTGGTTCGTCAGCAAAGTTTTACCCGCGCAGCGGAGAAGTTGTTTGTTACCCAGCCCACCATCAGCAAGATGCTGAAAAACCTCGAAGATGAACTGAACTGTACCCTGCTGATCCGCGACGGGCGCAAGCTGTTGCTGACCGACACCGGACGCGTGGTATTCGAACGCGGGCTGGCGATTCTGGCGGAGTTTCGCCAGCTGGAAGCAGAGCTGGGCGATATCAATCATCTGAAGAAAGGAGTGCTTCGCCTCGGCATTCCGCCCATGGTGGGGATGATGATGGCCGGGCCGATTAGCCTGTTTCGCCAGCGTTATCCCGGCGTTGAGCTGAAGATTTCGGAGTTTGGTGGGTTAACCGTCCAGCAGGCCGTCACCAACGGCGAGCTCGACGTGGCAATGACCGCCCTCCCCGTTGAGGAAGAGAGCGGTCTGGCGACGCTTCCGCTCTTTAGCCACCCGCTGTGCGTGCTGGTTCCCCGCTCCGGCGACTGGCTGAAGTTAGACTCGGTGAGACCTGAACTGCTCGGCGAGCACCCTCTGCTGATCTATAACGAAGACTTCGCCCTCAGCCGCCAGCTGATGACGCTGTTTAACCAGCATAACGTCAAGCCGCGCATAGCGGTGCGCAGCGGACAGTGGGATTTCCTGGCGGCGATGGTGCAGGCCGGCGTGGGGATTGCCATTCTGCCGCAGCCGATTTGCGAGCGTCTGGATAAAAACACGCTGCGCTGGATCCCGCTGGAGAGCGACCTGCACTGGCAGCTGGGGATGATCTGGCGTGAAGGGGTGTATTTATCGCAGAGCGCGCAGGCGTGGCTGCAGTGTTGTGAGGGGTTTTGGGTGCCCTCACCCTAACCCTCTCCCACAGGGCTGAGGAATCCCCAGTAATTTTTTACCTGAAGCGATGAACGCTTCTTTGCAAAATTAATGACTTACAGCGACACCCTGGTCCGGCTGTAAATCGCCGAAGCGTTTCCGTAAGGCCGGGGCGAGGCGCAGGGATGCGCCGAGAGGGCGTGGCCTGCAGGGATGCAGGCTCATGCCCGACCCGATAGCCTGAAGGAATAAGCTGAGGGCACCGCGAAGCGGCGATTTACCGCCGGGAGCCCGGGTCGCCAGGGTGGTGGCGATTGAGCCACCCTGGCACGTTCACCGGTTATGTCGTGACAGAGTAGCAAGGAACATAAAGTGAACGGAATGACCACTAGAGTTATATGTTCCCCCCCACCCCAGCCCTCTCCCTCAAGGGAGAGGGGGTCGTCCGTGCAGGCATTATTTTGTGGGAAACCCTCAGCCCACAAGGAGAGGGAACCGATCGAGCACGTAGGCCCGGTAAGCGCAGCGCCACCGGGCAAAAACAGCGCTACTGATTCTCTATCAACAGCGCTTCCAGCAGGTCCAGATCGTGCAGCAGCTTTTGCAGCGTTTCGTTGCTGATCTGCCGCGTGGCGCGCAGATGGTACAGCTCGGCGCGCTCGGAGCGCAGCGCCGCCAGGCGGAACCGGCGCTCCAGGTTTTCCTCCTGCAGCGAGCTTTCCACATCGTTACGCCCGTCCGCGCGGCGGCGCAGGTTACCAATCACGCGGGAACTGACTTCCGTCAGCAGCTGATTGTCGATGTTCTCTTCCGCATCCGCGGCCAGACGCTCTTCCATCTTCTGAATCGCGACAATTGCCACTTCGGCGGTGGCCGCCCGGGCAATACGCTCCTCTTTATGCTGCTGGGTCGAATCACCGGCATCAATATGCTGGAGTAAAATCGGCAGCATAATCACGCCGACAAACAGGGAGAACAGAATCACGCCCGCCGCCAGGAAGACCAGCTCGTAGCGCGCCGGGAAGACGTCGCCCGTGGGCAGTAGCAGCGGAATGGAGAGTACACCGGCAAGGGTGATCGCCCCGCGTACGCCCGCAAAAGAGGCGATCAGCAGCTCACGCGTTGTCCACGAGCCGAACTCCATCGGCTTTTTCTTCAGGAAGCGCACGCTGAAGTTTTTCATCGTCCACAGCCAGCCGAAACGCACCAGCATCAGCGCCATGTAGATCAGCACGATGTCGGTAAACAGCATCCAGACCTCAACGTTCGGATCGGCCTCCGCTGCCACCAGCGAGGATTCCATAATGCCCGGCAGCTGCAGGCCCAACAGCAGGAACACCATGCCGTTAAAGACAAATTCCAGCATGGCCCAGGTGCTGTTGGCACGCAGACGCATGGCCAGCGGCGCGCGGCGCATTACGCCGGAACGGGTGATGGTCATCCCCGCCGCAACCGCAGCCAGAATGCCCGACACGCCGATATGTTCGGCAATCAGATAAGAGGCAAACGGCAGCAGGAACAGCAGTACGATCTGCGTTGCGGGTTCATCGCCGCCCCAGCGGCTGAGGAAGCGCAATGAGCGGCCGTACAGCCAGCTCACCACGAAGCCCGCCAGAATACCGCCAATCGCCACCTTGAAGAATTCCAGGGTTGCGCCGCCGATGGTAAAGACCATCGTGCCCATCGCAACGGCCACGGCAAACTTCAGGGCAACCAGGCCAGAGGCGTCGTTCATCAGCGCCTCACCCTGTAAAATCCCCATGATTTTCTTCGGAATACGGCCTTCACCCACAATGCCGGACAGCGCCACGGCATCGGTTGGCGACAGCACGGCGGCCAGCGCAAAAGCCGGTATTAATGGAATACCCGGTACCGCCCAGTAGATCAGAAAACCAATCCCGACGACGGTGACCACCACCAGCGCCAGCGCCAGGCCGAAGATCTCGCGCCCGTGCTCAAGGAATTCGCGGGTGGGCGTTTTCCAGCCATCGGCAAACAGCAGCGGCGGAATAAACAGCACGAGGAACAGTTCGGGGTCAAATTCCACGTGCAGGCCAAACGTCGGCCACGCCAGCAGCGCGCCGATGGCAATTTGCATTAATGGCAGGGGGACCTGAAAGGGCAGTACGCGTGTAACCACCCCGGATAGCGAGACCACAAGGGTCATGATGAGTATTGTGAAGAAGATTTCCATGCGTTCCCTGTTTGCTGTGTTGCTTATGTACTCCGGAAGGCGTCGTGCCTTTTATTCTATCTTCTCCAGAGTAACGCAAAAGGCAACAGGATGAGTCCTGAAAATAAAAACGGGCGGCCTGAGCCACCCGTTTTCGCATCAATGGACAACTTAGATTGCCCAGCCGCCCGCGTAGAACGCTACCAGCGCAACGGCGATAATCACGGTGCCGACGTTCAGCTTGCGCCATTCACCGGAGACCAGACGACCAATCACCAGCGACGCGAAGCCGATCATAATGCCGGTCACGATGTTACAGGTCAGGACGATAAAGACCGCGGTAATCAGGCCAGACATCGCGTCCACGAAGTCCGCAAAGTCGATTTTCGCCACGTTGCTCAGCATCAGCAGGCCAACGTACATCAGCGCTGGCGCGGTCGCATACGCCGGAACCAGATAGGAGAGCGGAGAGAGGAACAGGATCAGCATGAACAGCACGCCGACGGTGATCGCCGTCAGGCCGGTTTTACCGCCTGCCGCCGTACCCGCTGCGGACTCGATGTACACCGCCGCAGGCGCCGCGCCCACCAGGCCGGAGAAGACGCTGCTCAGGGAGTCAGTGGTCAGCGCTTTGCCGCCATCAATAATCTGACCGTCTTTATCCAGCAGGTTCGCCTGACCGGCCACCGCACGAATGGTACCGGTCGCGTCAAACACGGCGGTCATGACCAGCGCCAGCACGCTTGGCAGGATCACCGGGTTCAGCGCGCCAACGATATCCAGGCTGCCAATCAGAGAGTTGCCTTTGTCATCGCTCAGCGACGGCATGGCGAAGATACCGGAGAAGTGTACGGTTGGATCGAAAATCAGGCCGACAATAGAAACGCCGATAATAGTCAGCAGAATGCCGCCAGGCACCTTCAGTTTTTCCAGACCGATAATCACCGCCAGACCGATCAGCGACATGATCACCGGGAAGCTGGCGAAGTGGCCCAGCGCTACAGGCAGACCGTCCAGCGGGTTCTTAATGACCAGACCGACACCGTTGGCGGCGATCAGCAACAGGAACAGGCCGATACCGATGCCGGTACCGTGCGCCACGCCCTGCGGCAGGTTGCGCAAAATCCAGCTACGGATGCCGGTCGCTGAAATCACGGTAAACAGCACACCCATCAGGAACACGGCACCCAGCGCAACCGGTACGCTGATGTGCTGACCCAGCACCAGGCTGAACGCGGTAAACGCGGTCAGAGAGATGGCGCAACCAATCGCCAGCGGCAGGTTCGCCCACAGACCCATCACGATGGAGCCCACGCCGGCCACAAGACAGGTCGCCACAAAGACAGCCGCTGGCGGGAAGCCTGCTTTGCCCAGCATGCCCGGCACAACGATGACGGAATAAACCATCGCCAGAAACGTTGTCAAACCGGCAACAATTTCCTGGCGCACGGTGCTGCCGCGGGCCGAAATTTTAAACATGGCGTCAAGTGAACCGCCAGTACGCGCAGATGGCGTAGACATAGAAAACATCCCCTGAGAGTTTTTTAGGAAGTCCGTAAGCGAGGTGGAGACGCCACTGCCAGCTGAACGTCAAATCCTTGTGTTGCGTTTGTGACGAAAGGGCGTCACAAAAAAAGCAAACGTTTAGCTCCGCGCTTACAAACGGGTGGTCAAATTAAGGCAAACGATTATCTAGCGTAATCCCCGCCCTTTTCAACTGAACTTTCTCGTTTTTCGCTAAAATTCCCTTATGACGCTGAAGAAATAAACAGAGGATGCGCAAACGTTATCGTCTATGCGCAATTTGTTTACATTTCAGTCCTCGCCCGGGATAGATAACGGTCCCCCCTGTTCCAGGGTTCTTTGCCAGCCTGGGGTGTTCTCAACTTTTGTCTTCCACGCCTGAATATGCGGCAGATTAGCGATACCGCCGCGCGCCAGCAGCGCAAAGATCGGGAAGCTCATCTGGATATCGGCCATGCTGAGCGAATCCCCGGCAAACCAGCTGTTTTCGGCAAGATGTGACTCAATAAAGCGCGCATGGGTTTCCAGTTGACGGTTGAGATACGCTTTCTGCACCCCCTGCCCCAGCGCTTTGCCCAGGGTTCTGATACCAAACGGCACCGGCGGCTTGCCGAGGCTGTTGAAGACCAGCTTCATTAACAGCAGCGGCATCAGCGATCCTTCGGCGTAATGCAGCCAGAAGCGGTATTGCACCTTATGCGACGGGTCTAAAGGCTTAAGGCGTGACTCGGGATCGTACGTTTCCTGCAGGTACTCCAGGATGGCGCCCGATTCCGCAAGGATCAGTCCGTTATCTTCGATAACCGGCGATTTGCCCAACGGATGCACCTTTTTAAGAGCCTCCGGCGCCAGCATGTTCTTTTCGCGCTGGTAGTGAACAATCTCATAAGGCAGGTCAAGTTCTTCCAGCGCCCAAATCACGCGGTGCGAGCGCGACTGGTTAAGGTGGTGTACCGTGAGCATGGCTTTCTCCTGTTATTCATACTTTTTAACTATAGAAAATTGAACAACACCGCGAAAAAAATTCGTCTAAAAAACGGTCGGTGAGGCTGGCGAAAAAACGGGTCTTGCATAGAATTAAAGTGTCAGCACAATCCGGAACCTCCCCAACCAGCTCGACACTGAGGGGTGCTGATGTCGGGGGAAACCCTCCCGTGAACCAGCGGGATAGAGTGAAAGACAAAGACCGGGAAAAACTAAAGCGCCCTTATGTGGCGCTTTAGTTCTTTATAATGCTTTTGCCGGCCGCACAATCTCAATCCTCTTCCAGCAACCGCGCCCCCGTCCCCTGCTCGCCCAGCCTGTCACCAGGGTTACGCAACGGACAATCGCTACGCGACAGGCAGCCGCAGCCGATGCAGCCATCCAGCTCGTCACGCAGGGCGACCAGCGTATGAATGCGTCGGTCCAGCTCTTCACGCCACTGGGACGACAGCTCTTTCCACTCTTTCGGGCTAAGCGTATGCCCTTCCGGCAGCACGCCAAACGCCTCGCCGATCGTTGCCAGGGGAATTCCGATTCGTTGCGCAATTTTGATAATCGCCACGTAGCGGAGCACGTCGCGGGTATAGCGACGCTGGTTGCCCCCGTTGCGGATGCTTTTAATTAACCCTTTGCTTTCATAGAAGTGGAGCGCGGATACCGCAACGCCGCTTCGCTTCGCCACTTCACCGGGGGTTAACAGCGCTTTAATTCGCGGCAATCTCTTTTCCATAAAACCTCTTTACCTCAAGTTAACTTGAGGAATTATACTCGCCCGCAGAGAAAACGACGAATTAACCGAGATAGTTGTATCTACAGAGGGGCAACCTTATGTCGCATCAGCAGATTATTCAGACGCTTATTGAATGGATTGATGAACATATCGACCAACCGTTGAACATTGATGTGGTCGCTAAAAAGTCGGGCTATTCGAAATGGTATTTACAGAGAATGTTCCGCACGGTCATGCATCAGACGCTGGGTGAGTACATTCGCCAGCGCAGACTACTGCTGGCGGCGCAGGCGCTACGCTCAACGCAGCGGCCCATTTTTGATATCGCGATGGACCTTGGCTATGTGTCGCAACAAACCTTTTCCCGCGTGTTTCGCCGCGAGTTTGACCGCACGCCGAGCGACTATCGCCACCAGTTGAATTAATCACCCTCAGTGCAAAGGTTGCTGCTGCCAGGTCATAAATTCCTGGGGCGGCATCGCTTTCGCGAAGTGCCATCCCTGACAAAACTGGACGCCGCGCTTCAGCAGCCAGCTTACCTGCTCTGCCGTCTCTACCCCTTCCGCAATGGTTTTCAGCCGCAGGCTTTGCGCCATCTCGATAATATGCTCGGCGATCAGGTGGCTGGTACTGTTGGTCGTTAAGGTATCGATAAACGATTTATCGATTTTCAGAATATCCACGTTCAGCGAGTAGAGGTTGTGCAGGTTCGAGTAGCCGGTACCGAAATCATCGATCGCGACTTCATAACCCGCCTGACGGAAAGCCTGAATCACCGGGGTGGTTTTTGGCACATCGATAAAACCGCGTTCCGTCACTTCTATTTTGATTTGCTGCGCACGGACGGCATAGTGGCGGGCCTTGTCGGAAATCATGGCGATCAGCCGCGAGGAGTGGAAATCCGTGGCCGACAGGTTAATCGAAATATAGAGATGCGGATGCTCGGCCAGGAAATGGCCCAGATCGTTGAACACCTCCTCAACGACATAGTCCGTAATCCGCTCGCTCATTCCCTCATTTTCCGCCAGCGGGATAAACTCAGCCGGGCTCATCACCTGCCCGTTAAAGCCAGGCCATCGTAACAACGCCTCCGCGCCCACACACTGATTATTCTTAATATCAATAATCGGCTGATAGTGGACGCAAAGCTGTCGTTTGTTCAGCGCGCGGTGCAGTAAGCGCCCCGGCGAATTAAGCTCACGATGGGTACGCGACCATACCAGCAAAATAATAATGCTGCAGATCATGCCCAGCGGTAGCGTCAACGTCGCCTGGTGATAAAGCGTTTCATAAAAGCGTTTATTTGATGTCGAGACAATGGCCGCAATCGGTCTTTTGGGAGATGTTACGATCGTATAAAAGCGGTTATCTTTTTGAAATACCGATTCCTTATCCCGAATCATCGAATTTAATAAAGAAACATTGGCTTTCTGGCTGACGGAAAAGAAAGCATTGGTTACCGTGTCGTACACACCCCAGGAGAGAGAATGATCCGCGGACATGACTTCGCTGTATGAAAGCGGATTGACGACCACCACATAATTTCCGCGCTGCATATATGTCATTTTATAGCCAGTATAAAATGGGGTATCGCGATAATAATAGATAGCGACGTCAGGTTTGCGCGTGTAATTAGCGACAGGAATGGCGTAGGGGTGATCCGGTGTAAAAACGGTCGAACAAAGAAAATTCTGACCTTCAGCGTAAATTAAATCGGCGACAAACAGGCGGCCACGAACAACGTTCAGCATATATTGACGGTGTCCCGGCGTGCAAAGCTCGCCCTGATATTTTACCGCCTCGTCCCTGGCCAGCTCAACCTGTTGAATAACCAGCTCTGTTTTGTCTAAAGCCAGTTCAGCAAATGTGCGTAGCTGGGCGCTTGTTTCAGACACGGCACGCAGTTGGGCAAACCATAGCGCAAGCATCACCGGCAGCATAACTACCATGATGATCCCTACCACCCTGAGCATTTTGCGCCGCGCGCTACGATTCATTTCCCGCCCTATATCCCTGCATGTTGTACGCCTGTAGTACTTAAGGCCGGATGCTTTGTTAAACAGGTGATTACGTTGCATGAATCATGCGAAGTTAGCAACTGACTTTTAGTATTAAAAATCTTAAATTTCGTTATGCCGATAATATTTTCCCGTAAGTTAAACTGTAAGTATTCGTTCCGTTTCAATTAAGGAAAATAATTATCCAGCCCGTCAGGCAGACGGGAAGATAACACAACAGACAATCGTTGATTAAGCCAAACGTCTGACAGCATGAAAAAAGTACAACTTCATCAGGACGTTTTATGCTATTTGCTCTGAGGCATTGTGTTCGTTGATTTATAAATAGTCAGCCTACACCACAATATTTTGAGTATTGGCGGAGAATAACGCCCCTCTTATAAAAACCGAATTTGCGCTATCCCCACTTGCCCGAAGGGCATTTTCGGCAAGCTGTGGCTCCGCCTCCTCGTGCGCCGAAGGCAGAACCAGCCCGCGCAATCGCCTTTTCTGAGGAATAAAATCCTCTTTTTTGATCGCACAGACACTGGCGAATAAATCAACAAATGTGATATAGTTCACACATATTTTGTAACGAGAAACACCGTTTCATTCAGTTCGTCTGTTTTATAGAGGATGGGTTTTATGGCAACCATTACTACCAGCATGGTTCTCCTGCGCTGGCCTTTGTTGAGTGCGGTACTGATGTTTCTAGCCAGCACGCTGAATATTCAGTTTCGTAAATCTGACTATGCAGGTCTTGCTGTCATCAGCACCCTGCTGGGGCTGGGTGCGGCCTGCTGGTTTGCAACGGGTCTGCTTGGCATCACCCTGCTGGATATCGCTGCCGTCTGGGAAAACATTAAAGTGGTGATGGTTGAGGCGATGAGCCACACGCCGCCAGACTGGCCGATGGTGATTACCTGATCCCTGACGGAATAAAAAAACCCAGACGATAGTCTGGGTTTTTTGTTTTCAGCACGCGGAAATCAGAACGGAATGTCGTCGTCGAAATCCATTGGCGGCTCGTTAGACGGCGCCGGAGCAGACTGCTGCTGCGGACGAGACTGTGCGCCGCCGCTGAACTGGTTGCCGCCCTGCGGCTGCTGAGGCTGACCCCAACCGCCCTGCTGCTGGCTCTGACCGCCACCTGCCGGTGCGCCACCGCCCTGACGGCCACCCAGCATCTGCATGGTACCGCCCACGTTGACCACGACTTCTGTGGTGTACTTCTCAGCGCCGGCCTGATCGGTCCATTTGCGGGTACGCAGCTGGCCTTCGATATAGACCTGAGAACCTTTACGCAGATACTCACCGGCCACTTCGGCCAGTTTGCCAAACAGCACTACACGGTGCCATTCGGTCTGCTCTTTCATCTCACCGGTCGCTTTATCACGCCAGGATTCGGAAGTAGCCAGCGTAATGTTGGCAACTGCGCCACCACTCGGCATGTAGCGTACTTCCGGGTCCTGGCCCAGATTACCGACGAGAATCACCTTGTTTACGCCTCTGCTGGCCATGTTCGTGTCTCCTGAATACGTTTCTTAATAGTGTAAACGCGCGAGTGTACCATTTCCATGCTGCACTTTGATAGTTGCGTAGCACGTTCCAGAGTTCTCTCGCAACTCCACATTGTTACACAGCCAATCAGAAAATGCATTCCAATACTGTATATTCAAACAGGTCAAATTGTGTCATAATTAGCCGTTTCTGACAGCCGTTTGTCCTTCAAACAAATCAGGCAATCCGTGTTCCAACCGGGAAAGGTGAATGGATAAGATCGAAGTTCGGGGCGCCCGCACCCACAATCTCAAGAATATCAACCTCATAATCCCTCGCGACAAACTCATTGTCGTGACCGGGCTTTCGGGGTCTGGCAAATCCTCACTGGCTTTCGACACTTTGTATGCCGAAGGACAGCGTCGTTACGTTGAATCGCTCTCTGCGTACGCGCGTCAGTTCCTGTCGCTGATGGAAAAACCGGATGTCGACCATATTGAAGGGTTGTCCCCTGCTATCTCTATTGAGCAGAAGTCCACCTCGCATAACCCGCGTTCAACGGTCGGTACCATTACCGAAATTCATGACTACCTGCGTCTGCTGTATGCCCGCGTGGGCGAGCCGCGCTGCCCGGACCACGACGTCCCGCTGGCGGCCCAGACCGTAAGCCAGATGGTGGATAACGTGCTGTCGCAGCCGGAAGGGAAACGCCTGATGCTGCTGGCGCCGATCATTAAAGAGCGAAAAGGCGAACACACCAAAACGCTGGAAAACCTGGCAAGCCAGGGCTATATCCGCGCCCGTATCGACGGCGAGGTGTGTGACCTGTCCGACCCGCCAAAGCTGGAGCTGCAGAAGAAGCACACCATCGAAGTGGTGATTGACCGCTTTAAGGTACGCGACGATCTCGCCACGCGCCTGGCGGAATCTTTTGAAACGGCGCTGGAACTCTCTGGCGGCACGGCCGTGGTCTCCGACATGGACGACCCAAAAGCGGAAGAGCTGCTCTTCTCCGCCAACTTCGCCTGCCCGATTTGCGGCTACAGCATGCGCGAGCTCGAGCCGCGCCTGTTCTCATTCAACAACCCGGCGGGCGCGTGCCCGACGTGTGACGGCCTGGGTGTTCAACAATATTTCGATCCGGACCGTGTGATTCAGAACCCGGAGCTGTCGCTGGCGGGCGGGGCCATTCGCGGCTGGGACAAGCGTAACTTCTACTACTTCCAGATGCTGAAATCGCTGGCGGAGCACTACAAGTTCGACGTCGAAGCCCCGTGGGCGAGCCTGAGCCCGAACGTGCACAAAGTGATCCTGTTCGGTTCCGGCAAAGAGAACATCGAGTTCAAGTATATGAACGATCGCGGCGATACCTCCGTGCGCCGCCACCCGTTCGAAGGGGTGCTGCACAACATGGAGCGCCGCTACAAAGAGACCGAATCCAGCGCGGTGCGCGAGGAGCTGGCGAAGTTCATCAGCAACCGCTCCTGCGCCACCTGTGAAGGCACGCGTCTGCGTCGCGAAGCGCGCCACGTGTTTGTGGAAAACACCGCGCTGCCGACTATCTCAGACATGAGCATCGGCCATGCGATGGACTTCTTCAACAATCTGAAGCTCTCCGGCCAGCGCGCGAAAATCGCCGAAAAAGTGCTGAAAGAGATTGGCGATCGCCTGAAATTCCTGGTGAACGTCGGCCTGAACTACCTGACGCTTTCCCGCTCGGCAGAAACGCTCTCCGGCGGTGAAGCCCAGCGTATCCGTCTGGCGAGCCAGATTGGCGCGGGTCTGGTAGGCGTGATGTACGTGCTGGATGAGCCGTCCATCGGCCTGCACCAGCGCGACAACGAGCGTCTGCTCGGCACGCTGGTCCACCTGCGTAACCTCGGCAACACGGTGATCGTGGTCGAGCACGATGAAGATGCGATCCGCGCGGCTGACCACGTCATCGACATTGGCCCTGGCGCTGGCGTACACGGCGGCCAGGTGGTCGCGGAAGGGACGCTGAAGGACATCATGGCGGTGCCCGAGTCGCTGACCGGTCAGTTCATGAGCGGCAAGCGTAAGATTGAGGTGCCGAAACAGCGCGTAGCGGCAGATCCGGAAAAAGTGCTGAAGCTGACCGGCGCGCGCGGCAACAACCTGAAAGACGTCACCCTGACGCTGCCGGTTGGCCTGTTTACCTGCATCACCGGCGTGTCCGGTTCCGGTAAATCGACGCTGATCAACGATACGCTGTTCCCGATTGCGCAGACGGCGCTGAACGGCGCGACGCTGGCCGAGCCTGCGCCGTACCGCGACATCCAGGGTCTGGAGCATTTCGATAAAGTTATCGACATTGACCAGAGCCCGATTGGCCGTACCCCGCGCTCTAACCCGGCAACCTATACCGGCGTCTTCACGCCCGTACGTGAACTGTTTGCCGGTGTGCCGGAAGCGCGCTCCCGCGGCTATACGCCAGGACGTTTCAGCTTTAACGTGCGCGGTGGCCGCTGCGAAGCGTGCCAGGGCGACGGCGTGATCAAGGTTGAAATGCACTTCCTGCCGGATATCTACGTGCCGTGCGACCAGTGCAAAGGCAAACGCTATAACCGCGAAACGCTGGAGATTAAGTACAAGGGCAAGACCATCCACGAAGTGCTGGACATGACCATCGAAGAGGCGCGCGAATTCTTTGACGCCGTCCCTGCGCTGGCGCGTAAGCTGCAGACGCTGATGGACGTGGGCCTGACCTACATTCGTCTGGGACAGTCGGCAACCACGCTGTCCGGCGGTGAAGCGCAGCGCGTGAAGCTGGCGCGTGAGCTGTCAAAACGCGGCACCGGTCAGACGCTGTACATTCTGGATGAGCCGACCACCGGCCTGCACTTTGCCGATATCCAGCAGCTGCTCGACGTGCTGCATCAGCTGCGCGATCAGGGCAACACCATCGTGGTCATCGAACATAACCTGGACGTGATTAAAACCGCGGACTGGATTGTCGATCTCGGCCCGGAAGGCGGCAGCGGCGGCGGTGAAATTCTCGTCTCCGGTACGCCAGAGACCGTTGCAGAGTGCGAAGCCTCGCACACCGCGCGCTTCCTTAAACCGTTGCTGTAATTGTCACACGGAGAGTTGCTGTCGGGTGGTTTCCGGCAGCAGCTCAACCGCCTGCTGATAGGACGCGTCCACCAGGTAGTAAATCTGCGAGCCAGGAATCGACCCATCCAGATAGACGGTGCTCCAGTGCGCCTTATTAAGGTGCTTGCTCGGCCTCACGTCATCATGCTGTTGACGTAGCAAATCCGCCAGTTCAGGGCTGGTTTTCAGCGACGCAGCCGGACGGCCTTCCACCTCTTTCACCATCGCAAACAGGACATCTCCCACCTTAATCTGCGTGGCTTTCCAGTCGCTATGAACGCTCTGCTCCGCGCCGGGCTTGCTCATGCAGTACTGAAGTATCTCCGAAATTGTCATCTTTATTCCCCTTGTAGCGTGGCGATAATTTTACGCGAACCACCGTGAATGCGATGCTCTCCCAGCCAGATCCCCTGCCACGTTCCCAACAGCAGCCGCCCGTTGTGAACCGGCAGCATCAACGATACGCCCAGCAGGGAGGATTTAATATGCGAAGGCATATCGTCCGCCCCCTCATAGTCATGCTCGTAAGGCGCGTTGTCCGGGACGCTCTTCAGAAAATGGTGCTCCATGTCGGACCGGACGGTGGGATCGCAATTTTCATTAAGCGTGAGAGAGGCGGACGTGTGCTGAAGCAGCAGATGCAGCAAACCCGTTTTCACCCGCGACAGGTCGCGGAGTTGCCCGATGACTTCATCCGTCACCAGGTGAAATCCGCGTGGTTTAGCGCTTAAGGTCAGGGTCTGTTGGTACCACATGTGCTGCTCCGTGATGAAAGATGAATCTTTCTAAGTGTGCAGCAAGAAGACGAAAGGTAAAACCCGCAGCAGCGAGATTTGATTAAAAAAGAGTCAAACCCGCTGCCGGGTACTTAATACTCCGAATTGACGATCACCTCTTCGCCAAACTTTCCGGCCATCGGAAGCGGTCGATAGGTCGAGTTAGAGGCACGTAACACCCTGATCCCTCTGGCTCCCACGTCATGCGCGGCGGTGATGTCGTTATCCGAATCGCCGTAGAATACTTTGATATTTTTCTTTTCCAGCCACTGGGTTTTGGTGTTTTGCCCCTCTTTGTCACCGGCAAAAATGACCGGATTCATGCTGGTCGCCGGGATCTGGAAATCATCCTGCAGCGTTTTAGAGACGGTTTCGGTTTTGGTCTGACTGCGGCCGGTAACAAAGTAGATGCTGTCACCGCGCTTCACGTGCATAGCAATAAGCGCACGGGCAACCTCTTTCGGGATGCTGAATTCGTCCCAGCCGTTATTCATTTTTTCCCAGAATTCCGTGTTCTTCAGATACGCTTCGCTGTCGGGTGAATACGTTTTCTTCCCGCGCCAGAAGCCGGGGCTTGAGAAAAGCACGGTATCGTCAATGTCAAAACCCACGGCCATTGGCGCGCGGCCGATCAGACTGTTTTCAATTTGGGCCACTGAAACCCAGTGAATGGGTGCCTGCTCGGCAAGAATGGCGGCGGTGGTGCCGGTGTAAAGCGGCGTCGGGGCAGAAGCTCGTGCGACGACGGCGCTGTTAAGCGAGAACAATAAGCAGGCGGCGCTGAGCGCCAGTGTGATCTTGCGCATATTTTCCCCTGAATATTCAGTTTGTTATCGTTTTAATTTGAGCGGATGGTCAAAAAACTATCCGACCATAACCCCAGCGGGAGGTGAAGGGAAGGAGTTTTTGCTTATGAAGCGGAATAAAAAGAAGACGATCACAGAATGCCGGGCAACGTATTTGTGCGGCCTGATGCCCCCACCCCAGCCCTCTCCCACAGGGAGAGGGCTGGTTGGTAAGCGCTTACATTACAGCAGCAAACGCCTGCGCCACGCGATGAACGTTGCTGGCATTCAGGCCCGCCACGCACATACGGCCGCTGGCGATCAGATAGACGCCGAATTCTTCCCGCAGGCGATCGACCTGCGCCGCGCTCAGACCGGTATAGCTGAACATCCCACGCTGCTTGAGCAGATAGTTGAAGTTATGTCCCGGCACGGCCTCTTTCAGCACGTTAACCAGCTCCTGTCGCATGGACAGGATGCGCTTACGCATCGCTTCCACTTCGGCAAGCCAGGACGCTTTCAGCTGTTCGTCACCGAGAACCGTCGCCACCACCTGCGCACCAAAGTTTGGCGGGCTGGAGTAAATACGGCGCACCGTCGCCTTCAGCTGGCCGAGCACGCGACCCGCCGCTTCGGCGTCTTCACAAACCACGGACAGACCGCCAACGCGTTCACCGTACAGGGAGAAGATTTTAGAGAAGGAGTTGCTGACCAGCGCTGGCAGCCCGGCGCAGGCCACGGCGCGGATGGCGTAAGCATCTTCTTCCATGCCCGCACCAAAGCCCTGGTAGGCAATGTCGAGGAACGGAATCAGGTCGCGGGCCTTCAGTACCTCAATCACCGCATCCCACTGGGCGTTGGTGAGATCCGCCCCGGTCGGGTTATGGCAGCATGGGTGCAGCAGCACAATGCTGCGCGCCGGCAGCGTGTTTAGTTTCTCCAGCAGCGCTTCAACGCGCACGCCGTTCGTTTCGCTGTCGAACCACGGATAGGTCGCCACGTTGAAACCTGCGCCCTCGAAGATCGCAACGTGGTTTTCCCACGTCGGGTCACTGACCCATACGCCTGAATCCGGGAAGTATTTTTTCAGGAAGTCTGCTCCCACTTTCAGCGCACCCGAGCCGCCCAGCGTCTGGATGGTCGCCACGCGTTTTTGCGCGAGCACCGCGTGATCGGCACCGAATAACAGCGGAGCGATGGTGTTGCGGTAGGCGTTTAACCCTTCCATCGGCAGATAAAGAGAAGCACCGTGTGGAACAGCGTTCAGACGCGCTTCGGCTTCGGCAACGGCTTTTAATTGAGGAATGATGCCATCCTCGTTGTAATACAGACCGATGCTGAGGTTTACTTTGTCGCTGCGAGGATCTTCTTTGAAACGCTCCATTAAGGAGAGGATAGGGTCGCCGGCATAGGCGTCAACTTTCTGAAACACGCGATGGTTCTCCGGAATTCGATGAGGCAGGGATTTCAACAATAAACCGGAACATCACTCAACACCACCCCTTAAGATTATCCTGCGATCGGCATAGGTTTTTTGCGTCCTCTCGCCATGACATTTACCCAATATTTTCCCCTTCTCGCTTTCCGTAATGTGGCTCCTGCGCAACCGCGCATTCACTGATTCAAGGAGTTCACATCATGGATTCACAATTTATTGGTTCAGTTATTAACGCCCTGCCGCTGGAACATATGATCGGCGGTCCGCTGCAGGCGATGATCAAAGCACAGGTCCAGGCGAGCAAGGCCTATACCGACTTCCTGCTCTCCGTCTGTATTAAAGACGGCAAAGCTGTCGCGATCGAGTTCGATTACGACGAAACCGTGGTAGACGAACAGGGGGTCAATAAAGGCAGCGTGACTCGCAAGATGAGTATTCCGCTCCTGGCGGCGGTCACCCACCCTATCATCTGCATTGAGGACGGCACTATCGACTTTGAGCTGGAAGTGAGCCAGAGCGAAGCCAGTTCCAGCAGCACCGAAGCGGAGGCCTCCGTGGAAGCGTCCGTCGGCTGGGGCGTTTTCAAAGCGAAAATGACCGGCAAGGTCTCCCATAAATCGGAGCAGACCCGTTCGACCGATACACGCGCGAAATATTCCATTCATACCCAGATTAAACGCCAGGAGCCACCTGAAGCTCTGCAGCGCGTGATTGATTACCTGACCAACGCCAAAACCAAGCCTGTCGCCGCGCAATAATCTTCCACGCCGCGACATACGTGCGATTCCGTAACGCAGGGGCTACCCGGGTAGCCCTTTTTCCAGGAGCGAAATATGTCTTTTAAAAAATGGCTGCGCGGCGGCAAGGATGAGGAGCCGGAAAACAGGGCGGGCAAAGAGGATGAAGGCACGCCGCCGGTACAGGAAAACACGCCTCCAGCGCCTCCAGCCGATATTCCCGGCGTGCCGATCTCGCTTGAAGATATCACGCGTGGGATGCAGTACGCGGCCACTGCGGCCAACGAACTGATTGCTCAGCAGTATATGAAGGCGCTGGATCCCTTTTTCGAACCCGCAGAAGACGGTTCGTTAATTCCACGCACGGTACAGTTGGCGCTGGATGAAAAGCACTACTTTGACCTGCCCTTAGTCGCGCTTTCGACACCGCGCGGGCTGATGCTGGAAAAGATGAAGGTCAACCTGACGATCCGCACGGAAGGCATGCAGGCGCCTTCCCGCCAGTCCGGTGAAAACGAATTTGGCCGCTTTCACGTCAGCCTTTCGCCTTCCAGCGATAACAAAGGCGGGCGTGACAGCCGCCACGTCGATGTAGAGATGCAATTTACCGCACTTGAGCCACCGGAAAGCGTCATGCGTTTGATTGACGAATACACCAACAAGGTGATTCCCCGCCCGAAAGCAGAGGAGACTCCGTAATGCAAAAACAACCAGAACGTACAGGTGACAAGGGCATTCAGCTTATTTGCCAGTTTGAAGGGCTGAGGCTGGAGCGTTATCGCGATGCCGTAGGTTTATGGACCATCGGCTACGGCCATTTGATCCTCAAAGAGGAGATGGAAAAGCTCACCAAAATTACCACCGGTGAAGCCAAAGATCTGCTGCGCAAAGATCTGAAACGCACCGAGGACGGCGTGAAAAAACTGCTGAACAACGCTTCGACGCAGAACCAATTCGACGCGCTGGTTTCGTTCGCCTTCAACCTTGGCGTGGGCAATTTAAAGAAATCCACGCTGCTCAAAAAATTCAATGCAGGCGATATCCAGGGCGCCGCACTGCAGTTCAAAAGCTGGAATAAGGCAGGCGGTAAGGTTTTGACCGGGCTTACCCGACGCCGCGAGGCGGAAATGAAGCTATTTCTTAGTTAATTCAACAGGAAAATTACAATGAAACCACTATACATAGTGAAAATGGCCGTACTGTCTGTTTCGTTATTCAACGTGTTACAGGCAACCGCCGCCATGCCAACCTGCGAAGAGGAAATAAAGGAAGCCAACACCTTTTTATCTTCTCAGGGTATGGTGCCCGTCAATAACGTGACCGATCTGGCGACAACGCTTCGTCATATAAAAAATTTTGGGCGCCTGCCCGACCGCTATATTACCTCGGATGAGGCCAAACGCCTCGGCTGGTCGGGAAGTGAAAGCGAATCGCTTTGGGGTCTTAAACCCACCAATCAAAAATGGATCGGTGGCGATAAATACAGCGATCGCGCTCTTCCTTCCAGTCAGCCCTGGCTTAGCGCGGATGTCGATGTCGTGAAGGGATATCGCTCTCCCAAGCGTTTGATTTACAGCCTGTCAGGGCAACAGCGCTTTATTACGACCGATAAGTATCAGCATATTGTTGAGCTGGATCCCTGCCAATAATAAGCGCCCGTTACGATAATAAATCCCCTTTTCCGAGGGGATTTATCCTTGCAGAGGATGAACGTATGTCTGACATCTATCTCCCGACCCTCATCAGTGAAGCCTTGCTGGCTTTTTCAGGTTTATTTGGCGGCGTCAGTATCTCGTTTTTCTGGCAACCGCAGCGATTGCACCAGCACAGCCGATTTATGGCAGGCATTATTTTTGGTGGAATCAGCATGGGCGCGGCCGTCGCATTAGGTGGATTAGCAGCCCGCTGGTTAAAGATAGACCTTAATCAGGCCGATATCACGCTTGGTTTAGGGTATATCCTCGGGGCAATGAGTAATGGCCTGATCGTCTGGCTGGCCAACTTTTTTCGCCGGCATGAACAACGCGATATTTTTGATGTTGCAAGCGTCATCAAAAATAAAGTCAGACATGAATCACTTTCTCCGCCTGATTTAACCCACAACAAACCCGATGGAGAATAAATGCTTAACATAATGAATGGCTGGGTACTTCCCTTTATTATCTTCGTCGACCTGATAACATCGCTGCTGATTTTGTTCGCCGCCTATAGCCGAAGAGTCCATGCCCTGCCGGTAATGTGTAAAATTGGCTTAGCCGCCCTCGCCTTTGGTTTTTTTGGTGAAAGCAGCTTAAACATGAAATTTATTCTTACCGGTGCTGATATACTGAGTGACAGCTTTCCATTCTGGCTATTGCAGGACTTCGGAACGCTGGTGGTGGTGATATATTATTTCAAATCTCAGTACCGTTAAAAAAACAAAGCGCAACAGAGGTCTGTCTGTTGCGCTTTTCTTTTAACGCATTTTGACTGCAGCCTTTCGCTTTGCTGAAAAGCGGCTAATTAGACATATATTTAAAATAGAGCATTGCGGCCTGTGTCCGATTGTTGACCTGTAATCGGTGAAAGATGGATTCCAGATGCACTTTGACCGTACCTGCGCTGATATTCAATTGCCGGCTGATCTGCTTATTTGTTCCCCCATTCGCCAGCAGCTTAAGAACTTCCTTCTGCCGACGACTCAGGGAGTAGATCGGCAACCCGCCAGTGGGTTGTTCTCGCTGGACCACGGCTTGCTCCGGAAAACAGACCACCCCCGAGGAGACCATACAAAGTATCTGGCTGATTTTCTCGGCGGGGAGATCCTTGGTAAAAATGCCCTTAATGCTTTGGCGGATGTAGAAGTTGAATATCTTATCCGTCGTTTTTCGTAACATCACCACGATCGGTAGCTCAGGCCAGTTTGTCATCAAATTAGTGATAAAATCACGGCACTTCATTTCACCATCCAGCAAAATAATGCTGACCGGCATAGAGGTTAAAATTGCGTGTGCATCTTCAAAGTTGTTCGCTGCAAAAACAGTGCATTCCGGCATTACGCGTTCCAGCTCTGTTTTCATACCGTGAATGAAGATCGGTAATTCATCGATCATTAATATATTCATCGTAGCATAACCCCGTGTGAAATCTATTTTCTTAGGTTATTCAACCAACTTATTCCGAAATTAAGTATGCGTGCTATTGCAAAACTGTAAAAACAGCATTCGGCATAAGGCAAACGTCATATACCCAAAGCAAAAAGTTAAGCAGTACTACACATTAAACATAGCCATGTTTAATTAAGAACGATCTTATCGTTATTAAAAACAGCCTGGGCTCAATAGCATATTCCCAGAAATATTGCTGGCACTTATTATTTTACTGCACGCGTGCCATCCACCTACATATTAATATTTCAATGAGGTCATTTATGACAATACTAACAGTGTATTTCTGTGGTACTGGATCTAATAAATTTGATGAGTCTCATGCTAATTACTGGAACGGCGAGCTCATCTCTTCTCTGGCAGCCAATAACAAGGGTAAAGAGTTCGCCGAATGGGTCATTCTTGATGGTCCGGGGAGCGGCAATCTACAAAGCGATGAGCTTTGGGTCAAAAGCGGAGAATATTCTCAGCTTCGCGCCCAGCTTCTGGGCAGCGGCTGGAATGAGAATGTTCAGCATGCGATCAATATTATCAAGGGCCACGTTGACTGGCAGCGTGAGAAGCTCACAAAAGAAAACTATGAGCAGCTTAAAAAGGCGGGCGTACCGATTCAGGACGTTGAGGTTACCGGTTCCTTTTGGTGGCGCAAATATGACTATGGCGATCGTAAAGTGACCCAGCAGGCGCTGCAGCAGCAAATCATCAAAACCTTCCGTCAGGGGCAGATCCTGCCCACTCAGGTGAACCTTGTTGGGTGGAGCCGGGGCGGAATTAGCTGCCATATGCTTGCCAATGCAATGCTGGCCGACCCCCTTTTAACGACGATTCCGGTGAATATTTTTGCGGTCGATCCGGTTCCGGGCATGGGCAATTTCCAGGCGGACAAAGTTACTCTGGGCAGCAACGTGAAGGAGTATGTGGCTTTCTATGCCAGACATGAGCGATCAAAAGGTTTCTCGTGCGTCATTCCACAGACCGATAGCGCGACAAAAGTCCATATTTATCCCATGTCCGGCCGCCACGCTACGCTGGTGGGGAATGCTTCGGCCAATGGGAATAGCGGGGAAAAAGTGGTCCATGAGCCCGGCACGATCGTGCGTCATTTCGCCGAAGTTTGCCTGCAAAGATGGGGCGTCACGCTGGATAAAAAGCTCAATCTGGATGGGGTGCAGCTGCTGGAACTGCATCAGGCCATTCAGCGCAACGCTCCGCTATTCGCCGAGATGCAGAAAACGGTGTACACCATTTCGGAAAACGATGGGGGGGAGCGCTATGTCTCGCTGGGCAGCACCGGAAAACGGTTCTCGTCCATCCAGGGTTCGCGCTTCAGTCCGGAGTCAGGGCTCGCGTCGGATTATTTGACTAATCAGGCGATCTATAACGTGTTGAAATAAGCGTTAAGCGTCCAACGGCAGCTAATGCCGTTGGACGACTATCTGCAAGTCTCAGTCGATGTACTTCATCGCCACCCTTGACGTCAGACGCGTGATAAGTTCGTAAGCACTCACTTTTGTAATTTCAGCAATGCGTTCGACGGGCAAACCTTCGCCCCACATCACGACATCGTCGCCGGGCTTATCCTGGGCTTCAGGCCCCAGATCGACACAAATCATGTCCATCGCCACGCGGCCGACGATCTTCACCTCGCGACCGTTGACCAGAACCGGCGTGCCCGAAGGCGCGGCGCGCGGATAGCCGTCACCATAGCCCATCGCCACCACGCCGAGACGGGTATCACGCTCGCTGGCCCAGGTACCGCCGTAGCCCACCGGCTCGCCCGCTTTATGGTCACGCACGGCAATCAGGTTAGAGACCAGCGACATGACCGGCTGGAAGCCAAAGTCCGGCCCCCAGGGTTTATTCTCCAGCGGCGACACGCCGTAGAGAATGATGCCGGGTCGCGCCCAGTCGAAATGCGACTGCGGCCACAGCAGAATCCCGCCGGATGCCGCAATCGAGCGCATCCCCGGCTTGCCTTCGCAGAAGGTGTTAAAGATATCCAGCTGCCGCTCGGTCGCACCGCACTCGGGCTCATCGGCGCGGGCGAAGTGGCTGACGATATTCACCGGCTGGCGTACGTTTTTGCACCGGCATAAACGCTGATAAAACGCTTCCGCGCTTTCCGGACGCACGCCCAGACGGTGCATGCCCGTGTCGAGCTTCATCCAGACGGTCACCGGCTCGCTCAGCTCGGCGGTTTCCAGTGCGGCGAGCTGTTCTTCGTTATGTACCGCGGTATGCAGATGCTGGTCAGCAATGGTCGGCAGATCGCTGGCTTCGAAAAAGCCTTCGAGGAGCAGAATAGGTTGAGTAATGCCGCCCGCGCGCAGGCGGAGGGCTTCTTCAAGACGGGCGACGCCAAAGGCGTCGGCATCGGGGAGCGTTCGCGCGGTCTCAAGAAGACCGTGTCCGTAAGCGTTCGCTTTCACGACTGCAACGAGCTTGCTGGCGGGCGCCAGTTCACGCAGACGTTGCAGGTTGTGTCGCAGAGCGCGGCGGTTAATAACAACAGTTGCCGCTTGCATTTGAATTCCTTAGAAATTACTCATCATCATATTGAGGACCGGCATAGTTGTCGAAACGCGACCACTGTCCGTTAAAGGTCAGACGCACCGTCCCGATTGGGCCGTTACGTTGTTTACCAATAATAATTTCGGCGATCCCTTTCAGGTCGCTGTTCTCGTGATAAACCTCATCACGGTAGATAAACATGATTAAGTCGGCATCCTGCTCGATGGAGCCGGACTCACGCAGGTCAGAGTTGACCGGGCGCTTGTCGGCACGTTGTTCCAGAGAGCGGTTCAGCTGAGACAGCGCAACGACCGGTACGTGCAGCTCTTTGGCTAACGCCTTGAGCGAGCGGGAAATCTCCGCAATTTCCAGCGTACGGTTGTCGGAAAGCGACGGGACGCGCATCAGTTGAAGGTAGTCGATCATGATGAGGCCGATGCCGCCGTGTTCACGGGCGATACGGCGCGCGCGGGAACGCACTTCCGTCGGCGTCAGGCCGGAGGAGTCATCGATATAGATGTTACGTTTTTCCAGCAGAATGCCCATGGTGCCGGAGATGCGCGCCCAGTCTTCATCATCGAGCTGGCCGGTACGAATGCGGGTCTGATCCACGCGCGACAGCGACGCCAGAGAACGCATCATAATCTGCTCGGAGGGCATCTCAAGGCTGAAGATCAGCACCGGCTTATCCTGCAACATCGCCGCGTTTTCGACGAGGTTCATCGCAAAGGTAGTTTTACCCATAGACGGACGCGCGGCGACGATAATCAAATCCGACGGCTGCAGACCGGCGGTTTTCTTGTTCAAATCGTCATAGCCGGTGTTTACCCCGGTCACACCGTCGTGCGGCTGCTGGAACAGCTGTTCGATACGGGCAACGGTGGCGTCGAGGACATCGGCGATGTTTTTTGGACCTTCGTCTTTATTGGCGCGGCTTTCGGCGATTTTAAAGACGCGGGATTCAGCCAGATCGAGCAGGTCTTCGCTGGTACGCCCCTGCGGATCAAAACCGGCCTCGGCGATCTCATTCGCCACCGAGATCATCTCGCGGACGACGGCACGTTCGCGCACGATATCGGCATAAGCGCTGATGTTCGCCGCACTAGGCGTGTTTTTTGACAGTTCCGCCAGATAGGCAAACCCGCCGCAGCTGTCGAGCTGACCAAGGCGCTCCAGCGATTCCGCGAGCGTGATCAGGTCTATCGGGCTACCCGACTCCTGCAGACGCGCCATTTCGGTAAAGATGTGGCGGTGCGGGCGGGTGTAGAAATCTTCCGCCACGACGCGCTCGGCGACGTCGTCCCAGCGTTCGTTATCCAGCATTAAACCGCCCAACACCGACTGTTCCGCTTCAATCGAGTGCGGCGGGACCTTTAACCCTGCGACCTGGAAATCACGCTCGCGAGGTTCAGTCTGTTTGTTGAAGGGTTTGTTTCCTGCCATAGTGAATGGAGTTACCGAGATAAAGAGTGGGTCGAAAGATTACCATATTTTTCTTACGGAGGGAGCATGGCAACGCGCATTGAATTCCAGAAACACGGTGGGCCAGACGTACTGAAAGCGGTGGAGTTCACACCTGCCGCGCCTGGCGAAAACGAAGTGCAGGTTGAAAACAAAGCCATCGGCATTAACTACATCGACACCTATATTCGCGGCGGTCTCTACCCGCCTCCGTCAATGCCGAGCGGCCTGGGCACCGAGGCGGCCGGGGTCGTCGTCAAAGTGGGCAGCGCGGTTAAGCATATTAAAGAGGGCGATCGCGTGGTGTACGCGCAGTCTGCGCTGGGCGCTTACAGCTCCGTCCACAACGTTCCGGCGGATAAAGCCGCCCTGCTGCCTAACGCCATCTCCTTTGAGCAGGCGGCGGCCTCGTTCCTGAAAGGCCTGACGGTTTACTACCTGCTGCGCAAAACCTATGAAATTAAGCCCGACGAGCAGTTCCTGTTCCATGCCGCAGCGGGTGGCGTCGGGCTCATCGCCTGTCAGTGGGCAAAAGCACTGGGCGCGAAGCTGATCGGCACCGTCGGAAATGCACAAAAAGCGCAGCGCGCGCTGCAGGCGGGCGCCTGGCAGGTGATTAACTACCGTGAAGAGAGCATTGTTGAGCGGCTGAAGGAGATCACCAGCGGCAAAAAAGTGCGCGTGGTGTATGACTCGGTGGGGAAAGACACGTGGGAAGCGTCGCTGGACTGTCTGCAGCGCCGTGGTCTGATGGTAAGTTTCGGCAATGCTTCAGGCGCGGTAACCGGCGTTAACCTCGGTATTCTGAATCAGAAAGGTTCGCTGTACGTGACGCGCCCTTCCCTGCAGGGATACATAACCAACCGGGAAGAACTTGAGGAAGCCAGCAACGAGCTGTTCTCGCTGATCGCCAGCGGGGTCATCAAAGTGGATGTGGCAGATGCGCAGAAATTCGCGCTGACCGATGCGCAGCGTGCGCATGAGGTGCTGGAGAGCCGGGCGACGCAGGGGTCGAGCTTGTTGATTCCCTGAGCCCCAAAAAGAAATTGGGCTTCCCGTGGGAAGCCCTTTCTTTTTTTAGTTCGGCTGTATGTAGGGTACAGCTCGATGAATTCTTTAACGGCAGTCATAGTGACAGATTCGATAACTAAATCCTATTCTGTTCTAAGCCATGCCGCCGGAAAAGTTACAAGTATGTGACGAACCCCTCAATACCTTAGTAACGGAAGCGGTTATTGCGCTGATAACTGGGCACTTTTGGCGCTTTAATCGCCCGAATCACCCACACGACCGCAATGGCCAGCAGTAGCCACGGCAACAGTTTGATCGTCAGCGCAAACAGTCCGCCAATAAACATGACCACCGTCGCCACCACGATAGCCGCCAGAATGCCGAGCAGCGAAACGCCTGTCGCTAACAGCATGACAAAAAAGCCAATCACAAAAAGTAGTTCCAGCATGGTGATCTCCCACGAGTTCCCGAGTAATGAAGTAAGCATTACAAGAATCATGCCAGTATTAACCTGTTGTTATTAAAGCAAAACGCCCCGCTAACGTTCGCAGGGCGTGGTGAATTTGACGAACTTTTAGCGAAAGTTATCGCTTGTCTGCCACCAGTCGCAGCGCATGTTCCAGCACCTCAATATCGGCACCGGCTTTATGCGCATTCTCGCTCAGGTAGCGGCGCCACTGACGCGCGCCCGGAATCCCCTGGAACAGGCCAAGCATATGGCGGGTGATATGGCCGAGATACGTGCCATTACTCAACTCGCGCTCAATGTAAGGGTACATCGCACGCACGACGGCAACCGGATCGGTGTCCGCGCCTTCGATACCAAAGATTTCGCGATCGACCGTCGCCAGAATGCCCGGGTTCTGATACGCCTCGCGGCCGACCATCACGCCATCCATATGCGCCAGATGCGCTTTGGCCTCTTCCAGCGACTTGATGCCGCCGTTGATGGACATCGTCAGGTGCGGAAAGTCACGCTTCAGTTGATACACGCGCGGATAGTCCAGCGGCGGGATCTCGCGGTTCTCTTTCGGGCTGAGGCCGGAGAGCCAGGCTTTTCGCGCGTGGATGATGAACATCTCACACTCGCCTTTCCCGGATACCGTGTTGATGAAGTCGCACAGGAATTCGTAGCTGTCCTGGTCGTCAATGCCGATACGGGTTTTGACCGTGACCGGAATGGAGACCACATCGCGCATCGCCTTGATACAGTCCGCTACCAGCTGTGCATTCCCCATCAGACAGGCGCCAAACATGCCGTTTTGCACGCGGTCGGACGGGCAGCCAACGTTCAGGTTGATCTCGTCGTAGCCGCGTTCTTCCGCCAGCTTCGCGCACTGCGCCAGCGCGGCCGGATCGCTGCCGCCCAGCTGCAGGGCAACCGGATGCTCTTCTTCGCTATAGGCCAGATAGTCGCCCTTCCCGTGAATGATTGCGCCCGTGGTCACCATTTCGGTGTACAGCAGCGTATGGCGGGAGAGCTGGCGCAGGAAGTAGCGGCAGTGTCTGTCCGTCCAGTCGAGCATCGGCGCAATGGAGAAACGGTGTGCAGGGAAAGCGGTCTGTAATTCTGACGACATGGCGAAGTTTTAAGCATCTGGTGGAAAAGGGGCGCTACTATAGCACAAAGAAAAGCCGGAGGCGCAGCGCCTCCGGTGGACTTTAGAACGTCATGCTCAGCTGAGCCCCTGCGCCCCAGGTTTCGTCCTCACCGTAAAGTCCCATCAGGTCAACATGAACGGTACTGAACGGTGCGAAGCCGACACCGCCGGTAAAGACATTGCTGTCGTTACCCTTCACGTCCGCGCGATAACCCGCACGCACCGCCAGCCAGCTGAGCGGCGTAACCTCGGCACCGACGCCAACGTACTGCGACGTATCTTCGCTCTTGAAGCCTTTGGTTTCCGTCAGATCGCCATCGGCGGTCAGCGTCACCAGGTCGTTATGCCAGGCGGCGCCGGCGGTCACCAGCGGACGGATCTGGTAGGTGTCTTTGTAGCTCACCACTTCTCCCGTCCGGCCGTTGCGGATACGGATATCTTTGGTGTCGATATCGCGCGACATCAGGTTTTGACCGCTCACGCCAACCGTCCAGTGTTCGCCGAAATCAGCCGCGATACCGGCATCGACGTTAAAGCCCGTGTCGTCCGTGCGGTAGCGGCTGTCGTTCCACTTATTACTGTCGTAATCGTAGATTGACGTGGTGTAGTTATAGACCCAGGTTTTTTGCAGTTTTGGCGTCACGCCCACGGAAACCGGGACGCCGCCGAGGTCAAACTGACGGGCAACAGCAACACCATAGTCGGACACAATCGCTGCCCGGCCAGACGCCGTTGAGTTGAGATTTTTAGTGATCTGATCCGTGCCGTTCAGCGCGGCGTCCAGGGCAACACCGGCAGCCACCGCTTTGCTTTGTTGAATACCGCGCAGATAATCAATATCTTGCTGATCGATAGACGAGCTTACCCGGCCATGGGCATAGCCTTTCGCCATAAAGGCCACGGAAAGCACATCGTTAGGGATACTCACGGCAAGCCCTGCACCTGCCGTCGCGCGTGCGGTTTTGCCCTTGAGGTAGTCCAGCTCATCGGCCAGATCTTTGGCCGCGCCCTGGAATTGATTAATGGAACCTAACGGATTGGTGATGATCTCCCTTGGCGTGAGGTCATCAACCACATCCTTATAGTGATTGATTTTGTCGTTGATGGTATCAATCTCGTCCTGAAGATTGTCCTCATCCGTTACCTGTACGCCAACGGACGGCAAAATGACCGTCACATCATCGTCCGGTTTTGCCTTTGCCAGCAACGCGGGGTTGATTAACGCCCCGCTACCATAGCTCCCGGAGGCAACGCCAGTGCCACCCATTGCGTCGCTACGTGATTCTGTCCAGGTATTGGCTGCTCCCGCCTGATTTGCCATAAACAAGGAAACAGCGATACTAACCACCGAAAATTTAAAATTTTTTTTCACAGTATGCCCGTTATAGTCTGTTATGAAATAACCCCTGTCTGTTATCACCCAAACAGGAACGAACTATTGCTGTGAATAAGTAGTAAAAGACCCGCTATTTCTATCCCTAAGTAAAACTCCCTTACGGCCTGTTATATTTTGTGACGGCCCTCAATATTTATAGAAGAGGAAATTATTTTTTCCCAGGTTTTCCATCATGCGGTCCAAAAAACTGGGGCGGGTGGTCTACCCAGCGATCCTCACGCGTGGCGGCATACACGGGGTTGAGCGGATAGTAGATGCGGTTGTGCTTCTTATTGGCCTCGCCAACGACCAGTAACCGCACCTCTTCGTCCGTGTTGTTGATAAAGGTGTGGCAGATACCGGTTCCGGCAGGAAACCCCACGCTGTCGCCCGGTTCAAGTTTCCATAAATAGCCATTAATCCACGCTTCTGGATGACCTTCGAGCACGTAAATGAACTCTTCTTCGTCGCTTTCCGCATGCGGATAGGACGTTCTGCGCCCGGGCGGTAAACGCTCATGATGGATACCAATGCGCCCGAGCCCAAGCTTGCGAGCCAACGGGGCGCCGATAGAAAAACGCTCATCGCTATCTGGATAGGTCGAATCATCCGCGCCTTCAACGTCGCGCCAGTGCCGAATACAGTCAGGTTTTTTCATTGTTTATTTCCCGTTTTGCAATGGGTCAGGTATAGCACAGACTGGCGGATCTCGGCGTTTTTACCAGAACATGATAAAGTGAGGGTTTTCCGTCCTATAACATCCGGGGTGCTAAATGGATAAGTCCACAAAAGAGCTGTTAGCGCAGGCCGAAAAGCTGTGTGCGCAACGCAATGTGCGCCTGACTCCGCAGCGCCTTGAAGTCTTACGTCTGATGAGCCTGCAGCAGGGTGCCATCAGCGCTTACGATCTGCTGGACCTGCTCCGCGAAAGCGAGCCGCAGGCGAAACCACCGACCGTGTATCGCGCCCTGGATTTCCTGCTGGAACAAGGATTCGTGCACAAAGTTGAGTCCACAAACAGCTATGTGTTGTGCCATCTGTTCGATCAGCCCACCCATACATCGGCGATGTTTATCTGCGACCGCTGCGGCGTGGTGAAAGAAGAGGCTGCGGAAGGCGTGGAAGATATTATGCATACGCTGGCGGCGAAAATGGGTTTTGCCCTGCGTCATAACGTGATTGAAGCGCACGGGCTGTGCTGTGCCTGCGTGGAAGTGGAAGCCTGCCGTCATCAGGACGCATGTCAGCACGACCACTCTATTCTTGTGAAGAAAAAACCGCGTTAGCAGTAAAAGCAAAGGCGGCTCATGGCCGCCCTCAGGGTGTACTTCCTTGTACTTGCGGGTATAGCCCGGTTACCAGCGGTAGTCGTTGCGTTTTTCCCAGTCGCCCACTTCTTTTTCCGCCTGATCTTTCGCGTAGCCGTAACGCTCCTGGATTTTACCGACAAGCTGATCGCGTTTACCTTCGATGACGGTCATATCGTCATCAGTCAGCTTACCCCACTGTTCTTTCGCTTTACCTTTGAACTGCTTCCAGTTGCCGCCGATTTCGTCTTTATTCATCATCGTGTCCTCTTAGTTAAGCGTCGGTTCGTAACGTCCGTTACGTTCTTTTCTGCTGGACGTGATAATTATTGTAGTTAAGGATTCGGCAGTTGATTTCATATTCGGAATCTTTAACCGTCACGATATATCGTGACGTGAAGGGAACCAGGTATTGTTTTGCCAGTGGCGGTGCCAGATAAAAGCCAGCGATATCCCTCGCAGCGAGAGGAAAACGGCCAGGGCCAGCCACAAACCGTGATTACCCAGCCAGGGAAGCGTCAGCAGCGTCAGACCAAACCCGGCCGCCGCGACCGCCATGCTGTTACGCATTTCCGCTCCGCGCGTCGCACCAATGAACATGCCGTCCAGCAGATAACACCAGACGCCGACCACCGGTAAGATGACTTGCCAGATGAGATAGTGACTCGCCAGCTCGCGCAGCGCAGGGATAGACGTAAGCAACGCGACTATTTGCTCACCAAAGCAGGCGTAAACCAGGCCGAACGCCAGCGCCACCAGCCCAGACTGGCGGCAGGCTGCCCGCCAGACGTCCCTAAGCTGCCCGCTTTCGCGCGCCCCGTACGCCTGCCCGGAATGCGCTTCTACCGCATAGGCAAATCCGTCCAGCGCGTAGGCGGTAAAGGTCAGCAGCGTCATCAATACCGCGTTGACCGCGACGATTTCTGGCCCCAGTCGGGCCCCGAAAACCGTCAGCGCGCCGAAGCAGAGCTGAAGCAGCAGCGAGCGCAGCATGATGTCACGATTGAGCGCCAGCAGCTTACGGATATTGCCGCGCCATGCGGTTTTGAGCAGTGCCAGGGAGATCCCGCGCATCGCCAGCACGCGCCAGACCATCCACAGACCGATAATCAAGGTTCCGTATTCGGCAATCGCCGTCGCCAGCGCCGCGCCCCGCACGTTAATATGCAGGCCCATTACCAGCCAGACATCCAGCACAATGTTGAGAAGGTTGCCTGCCACCAGCAAAATCACTGGCGCACGGGCGTACTGCACGCCCAGTAGCCACCCCAGCAGAACCAGGTTTGCCAGCGAGGCGGGCGCGCTGAGCCAGCGAATTTCAAGGAAACGGCGCGCCTGAGCCAGTACCGCCTCGCTGCCGCCGACAACATGGAGCGCAAGGTCGATCAAAGGCGTACGTAATAAAACGATTAACACTCCCGCGCCAAGCGCAAGGATCAGCGGCTGGACCAGCGCGCGCGCCAGACGCAGCGGATCTTTTGCACCATAAGCCTGTGCCGTGAGCCCGGTGGTGCTCATGCGCAAAAAGAGCAGCAGCATAAACAGGAAGCTGGTTGCCGTCGCGCCAATCGCCACGCCGCCAAGATAAACAGGCGAATCAAGATGACCAATAACGGCAGTATCGACCAGCCCCAGCAAGGGCACGGTGATATTGGAGAAAATCATCGGCAGAGCAAGACGCCACAATGCCTTATCTGATTCCGTCAGCAGTGACATGAAAAATACCGGGAGTGGAGAATGAAGCAGGCTACAGCGGCGCCATAGCCTGTCAGGAAGAGATTACAGCCATTCACCGTTGCGAATGACCCCAACCGCCAGTCCTTCGATAGAGAAGTTGTGTTCGCGGAGATCGACCACAATCGGGGAGAACTCGTTGTTTTCAGGCAGCAACTGAACGGTGTTACCCTGTTTTTTCAGACGCTTGACGGTAACTTCATCATCAATGCGCGCGACAACTACCTGGCCGTTACGCACATCCTGCGTTTTGTGCACCGCAAGCAGATCGCCATCAAGAATACCGATGTCTTTCATCGACATACCGCTAACGCGCAGCAGGAAATCTGCGCTCGGTTTGAACATGCCAGGATCGACCTGGTAGTGGCCTTCAATATGCTGCTGTGCCAGTAAAGGCTCACCGGCAGCAACACGGCCTATCAGCGGAATGCCCGTCTCTTCTTCCACCAGCAGGCGGATACCGCGTGACGCGCCTGAAACAATCTCAATCACGCCTTTACGCGCCAGCGCTTTCAGGTGTTCTTCGGCAGCATTCGGAGAACGGAAGCCCAGACGCTGCGCGATTTCCGCACGCGTGGGTGGCATACCCGTCTGGCCGATATGATCCCGGATGAGATCAAACACCTCTTGCTGCCTGGTCGTTAACGCTTTCATTCCGCCCCCTGGGTGTATATACAGTTATGCTGTGAGTATATACAGTCAAAGGCGATTTTGGAACCAAAAACTGCACAAAAAACCAGGGACTTAATTATTCCTCGAGGCTCATCGGAAATGTGACCAAAGCAGCGTGACCCAGGTGATAACGGCAGTGATAATCGCCAGCAACACGGCAGCAGAGCCCATGTCTTTTGCGCGGCCAGAAAGCTCGTGGAAATCTGAACCAATGCGATCAACAACGGCTTCAATAGCGCTATTAAGAATTTCCACTATCATCACCAGAAGCACGGAACCGATTAGAAGTACGCGGGTAATAGCATCAACATCAAGGAAAGAGGCGATGATCACCGCGATGATAGCGGCGACGCCCTCCTGGCGAAAGGCGGCTTCGTTGATCCACGCGGCACGGAAACCTTTCCATGAATAGCCGGCGGCTTTGATGATACGCGTTAACCCAGTGGTATTATTGGCCATTAAAAGAACCTTTTATGAAAAAAAGCGTCAGTAACAGGAACTGTAGCGCGTTTCGCTACAGCCTGAAGTATGACGGGTAACAACAGAAATTTTGCGCGCTTTCTGTTATCCTTGCGCCGCAATTGCATTATTAACCAGAGGCTTTACATCGTTTATGTCCGGCTGGCCACGAATTTACTACAAATTACTTAATTTACCATTAAGCATCCTGGTAAAAAGCAAGTCTATCCCAGCAGAACCCGCGCTGGAATTGGGGCTCGATACCTCGCGTCCTATTATGTACGTTTTGCCTTATAACTCGAAGGCAGACTTACTGACGCTTCGCGCCCAGTGTCTGGCGCATGACTTACCGGACCCGCTTGAACCGCTTGAAGTTGACGGTACGCTGCTGCCGCGCTACGTGTTCATTCACGGTGGACCGCGCGTGTTTACCTACTACACGCCAAAAGAAGAGTCCATCAAGCTGTTCCACGACTATCTTGACCTGCACCGCAGCAACCCCGATCTGGATGTGCAGATGGTGCCGGTATCGGTGATGTTTGGTCGTCGTCCGGGCCGTGAAAAAGGTGAAGAGAACCCGCCGCTGCGCATGCTTAACGGCATCCAGAAGTTCTTCGCGGTCTCCTGGCTGGGACGCGACAGCTTTGTGCGTTTCTCCCCTTCCGTTTCGCTGCGTCGAATGGCGGACGAGCACGGTACCGACAAGATCATCGCGCAAAAACTGGCGCGCGTGGCGCGTATGCACTTCGCGCGCCAGCGCCTCGCTGCCGTAGGGCCGCGTCTCCCGGCGCGTCAGGATCTGTTCAACAAGCTGTTGGCCTCCAAAGCGATTGCCCGCGCCGTTGAAGACGAAGCGCGCAGCAAGAAAATATCGCATGAGAAAGCCCAGCAGAACGCCATTGCGCTGATGGAAGAGATTGCAGCGAACTTCTCTTACGAGATGATTCGCCTGTCCGATCGTATTCTCGGCTTTACCTGGAACCGCCTGTATCAGGGCATCAACGTTCATAATGCCGAACGTGTGCGTCAGCTGGCGCACGATGGCCATGAGATTGTCTATGTTCCCTGCCACCGCAGCCACATGGACTACCTGCTTCTTTCCTACGTGCTCTATCACCAGGGGCTGGTACCGCCGCACATTGCTGCCGGTATCAACCTGAATTTCTGGCCAGCAGGTCCGATTTTCCGCCGCCTGGGCGCGTTCTTTATCCGTCGCACCTTCAAGGGCAACAAGCTCTACTCCACCGTGTTCCGCGAGTATCTGGGCGAGCTGTTCAGCCGAGGCTATTCCGTGGAGTACTTCGTGGAGGGCGGTCGTTCCCGTACCGGACGTCTGCTCGATCCGAAGACCGGCACGCTGTCGATGACCATTCAGGCGATGCTGCGCGGAGGAACCCGTCCAATCACGCTGGTGCCAATCTACATTGGCTATGAGCACGTGATGGAAGTGGGCACGTACGCCAAAGAGCTGCGCGGTGCGACCAAAGAGAAAGAGAGCCTGCCGCAGATGCTTCGCGGCTTGAGCAAGCTACGCAATCTCGGTCAGGGCTACGTGAACTTCGGCGAACCGATGCCGCTGATGACGTATCTGAACCATCACGTTCCCGAGTGGCGTGAATCCATCGATCCTATCGAAGCGATTCGTCCGGCCTGGCTGACGCCAACGGTCAACGGCATCGCGTCCGAGCTGATGGTGCGTATTAACAACGCCGGTGCGGCTAACGCCATGAACCTGTGCTGTACGGCGCTTCTGGCTTCGCGTCAGCGCTCGCTGACCCGCGAACAGCTCACGGAGCAGCTGGATTGCTATCTGGACATGATGCGCAACGTGCCGTATTCCGTTGATTCAACCGTGCCTTCTGCTACCGCCAGTGAGCTTATCGATCACGCGCTGCAGATGAACAAGTTTGAAGTCGAAAAGGACACGATCGGCGACATCATCATTCTGCCGCGCGAGCAGGCAGTGCTGATGACCTACTACCGCAACAACATCACCCATATGCTGATGCTGCCGTCACTCATGGCGGCTATCATCACCCAGCATCGCCGTATTTCGCGTCAGGAGCTATTGCGTCACGTTGAGACGCTCTATCCGATGCTGAAAGCGGAGCTGTTCCTGCGCTGGAGCAAAGACGAGCTGGCGGGCGAACTGGACAAACTGACGGAAGAGCTGCGTCGTCAGGGGCTGATCACCGTCTCAAACGACGAGCTGCACATCAATCCGTCGCGTTCCCGAACCCTGCAACTGCTTGCTGCCGGTGCGCGCGAAACGCTGCAGCGCTACGCCATTACGTTCTGGCTGCTGAGTGCGAACCCGTCTATCAACCGCGGCACGCTGGAGAAAGAGAGCCGGACGCTGGCACAGCGCCTGTCCGTTCTGCACGGCATTAACGCCCCGGAATTCTTCGACAAAGCGGTCTTCAGCTCTCTGGTCCTGACGCTGCGTGACGAAGGCTACATCAGCGATACGGGTGATGCCGAGCCGGAAGAGACGCTGAAGGTGTACCAGATGCTGGCCGAACTCATTACGTCAGATGTGCGTTTGACGATCGAGAGCGCGACGCAGGGCGAGTGATGTGAAAAAGCCGGGTTGGTGGTTTTACCTGACCCGGCCTGGCGTTCTGCATAATATAAAGGCCCGGTAAGCGTTAACGCTACCGGGCCTTATTTTTGAGCCTTGTTAAATCACCGCATTCAGCTCAGCAGTGTGAAAGCAATCATCCCGACAATGGCACCCGTCGTGCCGAGGATGGTTTCCATCAGCGTCCAGGTTTTCAGGGTTTGCGCTTCGGTGGCGCCGGTAAATTTACCGAACAGCCAGAAGCCCGCGTCGTTAACGTGAGAGACCACAATCGAACCGCCCGCGATACAGATAGACAGCGCCGCCATCTGCGCACCGGAGTAGTTCAGCTGTTCAATCACCGGCATCACCAGACCCACGGCGGTTAAGCACGCCACGGTTGCGGAACCCTGGATGATACGCACCGCCGCAGCCAGCACGAAGCAGGTGACCGCAATCGGCAGGCCCATCCCGGTCAGCGCTTCGCCCAGAGCTGGGCCTACGCCGGAATCCACCAGCACCTGCTTGAACACGCCGCCAGCGCCGATCACCAGCAGGATAATGCCCGCAGGCTGCAGCGCGGCACCGCAGATCTCCATCACCCGATCTTTCGGCATTCCCTGACGCATCGCCAGGCCGTAAATCGCCACCAGACAGGCCACCAGGATCGCCGTGAACGGGTGACCGATGAACTCGAACCATTCGTAGGCGCTGGAACCCACCGGCACAAAGCGCGCGGCGATGGTTTTCAGACCCACGAGAACCAGCGGGAGCAGGATCAGCGACAGGCTGAAGCCGAAGGACGGCATTTTGCCCTCGCCCAGGTGCGGCTCGGTGATGTCGTCCGGAATATGCAGCTCAACGTAACGGCTGATGAAGTTGCCCCACAGCGGACCGGCAATAATCATCCCCGGGATTGCCGCGCACAGTCCAATCAGGATCATCCAGCCAAAGTCAGCGTGCATCTGAGACGCCAGCAGCATCGGCGCAGGCCCAGGCAGCAGGAACGCTGCGGCCGCCGCCACGCCCGCAAACAGCGGAATAACCAGCTTCACGAGGTTAGTGCCGGTATGGCGCGCCATGGAGAACGCGACGCTTATCAGCAGCACTACGGCCACTTCGAAGAACAGCGGCAGCGCGCAAATCAGACCAGCCAGACCAATCGCGTAGTGCGCGCGGCTGTGACCGAAGGATTTCAGCATCTTGACGGCAATCTGGTCGACCGCGCCCGTCTCGTGCAAAATCTTGCCAAACATCGCGCCAAGGGCGACCACAATCGCCAGGAAGCCCAGCGTACCGCCCATCCCTTTTTCCATCGTCGCGGCGATCTTGTCGAGCGGCATACCGGAAAAGAGACCTGCACCTATAGAAACCACCATCAAAGCGACAAAAGCGTGCATACGCGCCTTCATCACTAAAAACAGCAGCAGCAACACGGAACCCACTGCTGTCAAAACTAGCGTTAATGTACTCAAAACTTACTGCCTTTTATTAATGACCTCGATGGTGCTGGCAACAACACCTTCCAGTGACTGATCGATATCAACCACTAAGACGTCTTTCTCATCTTCACCCGGCTCCTGCAGCGCTTCGAACTGCGTCACCAGCATCTGGGTTTTGAAGAAGTGACCTTTACGCGCCTTCAGGCGGCTTTCAATCACCTCGAAGTCCCCTTTCAGGTAGATGAAAGAGAGGTTCGGGTTACCGTCGCGCAGCAGGTCGCGGTAGGTTTTTTTCAGCGCAGAGCAGACGATCAGGGAGACTTTGTTGGTGCGCTGCATGGCGAACGCGGCGTCATTCAGCGCCTGCAACCACGGTTTGCGGTCGTCGTCGTTCAGCGGCTCGCCGGAGGCCATTTTCATGATGTTGCTGCGCGGATGGAGGAAGTCGCCATCAAGGAACGCAGCCTGGAGTTGATGCGCCACTTCGCTGGCTACGGCTGATTTCCCGCTACCGGAAACGCCCATCAGGACGTAGACGTGGTGATCGTGATTAGTCGTGCTCAAAGGGTGTCCCTCAGTCAATTGTTACGGGTAACAGTTATCGGTAACATTGTCCTGCCGGGGCAAAAGAGAAGCAATATCCAAACGTGCGCGAAGTGAATAAGTGTGAGCTACTTCAAATTTGTCAGTTCAAATAGATCCACCCGGTGACAAGGTGAAACCTAAATCTAACATTTTTGGGGTAACCGTCTCGCCACGAATGCGCGCCAGCAGGCGTTCTGCGCCAATGCGGCCCATACGTTCACGCGGGGTCAGGACGCTCGCCAGACGCGGCTCCATCACCTGGCCAATGTCGTGGCCGTGGAAACCGGCAATTGCCATATCATCCGGGATCTTGAGCCCCAGACGCTGGCACTCAAACGCCGCGCCAACCGCAAGGTCATCGTTGGTACAGAAAATACCGTCCAGTTGCGGATACTCGCGTCGTGCCTGACGCATCAGCTCAATACCCGACGTATAGGAAGAGGACTGTTCCACCATCACGCTGTACGGGGTTAGGTTCGCGTCGAGCATCGCCTGCTCGTATCCCTTCTGTTTGATGATAGTACGTTCATCAAGACGCGCACCCAGATAGGCGATATGACGATGACCGCGAGCGATGATCGCCGCCGTCATCTGGCGCGCCGCTTCGAAGTTATCGAACCCCACGGCGATATCGAGGCACGGCGACTGACTGTCCATCAGCTCCACCACCGGGATACCGGCCACTTCAATCATTTTGAGCGTGCGGGCAGTGTGGGTACGTTCGGTTAAAATCAGGCCGTCGATGTTCCAGGAAAGCATCGATTCAAGACGTTCTTCTTCCAGTTCCGGCTTGTACCCGTAGTGGGCGAGCATGGTCTGATAGCCAAAAGCATCGGTGACGCTTTCAATGCCGCGCAAAACTTCGGCGAAAACCTGGTTGGTCAGGGAAGGAAGCAGGACGCCCACCGCACGGCTGGTCGCATTGGAGAGAATATCGGGCGCGCGGTTGGGGATATAACCCAGTTCATCAAGGGCCGCGGCAATCTTGCCACGCAACGCCACGGAAACCTGTTCCGGGTTACGTAAAAAACGGCTGACCGTCATTTTGGTCACACCGACGCGATCGGCGACATCCTGAAGTACGGGGCGTTTCTTTTTCATCGTCCTGAGAAATCTTGAAGTGAGAGATTCGCTCAGTTTATCACGGACAAAGCCCATCCTTCCCCTGCCAAAGGGAAGGATGGGCATTTATTTATGATTTATTACACCGGCGGCAGGTCAAACAGCAGAATTTCACTTTCGCTGTCGGCATGCACGGAAAGCGCCTGCTCATCCCAGACGGCCAGGCCATCGGCGGTTGTCGCTTTGGTGCCGTTGATGGACACTTCACCTTTCACCACCTGGATCCAGACGCGGCGGTTGGCGGCAATCTGGTGCACAGACTGTTCGTCTTTCGCCAGCGCCCAGCGGTACAGCTCCATATCCTGATGCACCTTCAGGGAACCTTCACGCGCATCCGGGGACAGCACCAGCTGTTTGCCCTGTTTCGCGTCGAAGCGGCGCTGCTCGTAGCGCGGCGTGATGCCGGTCTCTTCTGGAATGATCCAGATTTGATACAGGTGCAGTTTTTCCGTTTTGCTCGGGTTGTACTCGGAGTGACGCACCCCGGTACCCGCACTCATAATCTGGAACTCGCCCGCCGGAACCTGCTCTTTGTTGCCCATGCTGTCCTGGTGTTCCACCGCCCCTTCCAGCACATAGGTCAGGATTTCCATGTCTTTGTGCGGGTGGGTACCGAAGCCCTGGCCTGCATCAATCACGTCGTCGTTAATCACGCGCAGTGCGGAGAAGCCCATGAAGTTCGGGTCGTAGTAGTCGGCAAACGAGAATGAATGCCATGAGTCCAGCCAGCCATGATTCGCGTGACCACGTTCGTTTGCTTTGCGTAAGTAGATCATTGTTTCACCCTCAGTTCGTTTCGATGGAGTAAGTGTGGACGTAAACCGCCTGGGATCATAGAGGGTGAAAATTGACTCCTCTGTTCAAAAATTATGAACAAGCGCAGAGGAGCCGTTTTTGCTTATTTCGCGAGGGTTACCGTGGCAGGAGAAGCCTGCTCAAAGGCCCGCTCGAGGATTTCCAGGTTGGTCAGAACGTCAGATTCCTTGACGTAATTCGGCGCGCTAGTGGTGAGAGTTTCATACAGCGCATCGTAGACGCGGCCATAGTCGCCAATTTCCGGTTTCATCTCTTCCCTGACCGTCACGCCCTCATCGTTTACGTATTCCAGAATGCCCACGGAATCATCCGCCGCAAAGCCCGGCTCACCCGGCATGATGTTGGCCTTCAGGCTGGTCTCCTGCTGGTCGATGCCGTACTTGATGAACGAGCCTCGGGTGCCGTGAACGATAAATTTCGGATAGTCGATTTTCACCAGATGGCTGGTTTTGACGATGGCCTTCAGGTCGCCGTAGAACAGCCGCGCTTCAAAGGTGTCGTCCGGGTTGGCTTTATTACGCAGGCTGCGGATGTCGTATGCGACATGATCCGGTCGGCCAAACAGGGAGATGATCTGGTCCATCGTATGCACGCCCAGACCATAGAACGAGCCGTCCTGCGGCAGGCCGGGTTGGGTTTCCGCCACCGGACGGTAGTAATCGAAGTGGCTTTCGATTTCCACAATGTCGCCCAGCTTGCCGCTTTCAATCGCCTTTTTCGCCGTCAGGAAGCAGCTGTCAAAGCGACGGTTCTGATACGGCGTAACGGTCAGGCCTTTACTTTTCGCCAGCGCGAACAGCGCTTTTGCTTCGGCGATGGTCGGGGTGAACGGCTTTTCCACCAGCACGTTTTTACCCGCTTCCAGCGCGCGTTTCGCATAGTCAAAATGGCTGTCGGCGTGGGTGCAGACAACAACCAGTTTGACCTGCGGATCGTTAAGTACTTCATCAAGATCGCTGGTGAAATGGATATGAGAATACTGCGGGGATTGCTCTTCCGGCTTCGCGCGGCGGCGGAAGATGTGCGCGACGTGCCAGCTGTCTTTACGGTTGAGAACATACGGCAGGTGGTAGCGGGTCGTACTTTTACCAAATCCAATAAATGCGCAATGTAGTGTCATGGCTCAGTCCTTTTGGAAGGTTACTGAGTCTAACCATAACAAAAAAAAAGCCAGCTAAAAGCTGGCTAAAGTAATACTGGAAGCAATGTGAGCAATGTCGTGCTTTCAGGTTCCCGTAGCGGTCTTCCTGAATGCAGAGCAATAATAATCATTCTCATTCGCACTTGTCCAATACTTTTTGCAAAAAATAGCGGTTGACTCAAATTTTAAAGTCATTGATGTTGAAAGGGACGTTTAACTGACTGAGGAACAAGGAATGAGTGAGATAGTGATACTCCATGCGGAACCGAAAGATTATGACGCCATTCGTCAGATCCACGCCCAGCCGGAGGTGTACCACAACACACTACAGGTTCCTCATCCCTCTGAGCAAATGTGGCAAGAACGGCTATCCGACCAGCCCGGCATCAAGCAGCTCGTCGCCTGCATAGACGGTCATGTCGCCGGCCATCTGTGCATCGTCGTCGCGCAACGCCCGCGCCGCAGCCATGTGGCTGATTTTGGGATTTGTGTCGGCGCGCAGTGGCAAAACCGGGGCGTTGCCAGCGCTCTGATGCGCACTATGATTGATATGTGCGATAACTGGCTGCGCGTTGACCGCATTGAGCTGACGGTATTTGTCGATAACGAACCGGCGATTGCGGTGTACAAAAAACACGGGTTCGAAATTGAAGGCACCGGCAAACGCTATGCCCTGCGCAACGGCGAGTATGTGGACGCGTATTATATGGCGCGAATGAAGTGACACACTCCCCTCACCCCGGCCCTCTCCCCACAGGGGCGAGGGAGAAAAGACCGCACCGTGCAATCCCCTCTCCCCACAGGGGAGAGGGTTAGGGTGAGGGGATCGTTAATACCCCGCCGACAAATCATCTACCGAACGCGGGTCCGACGCGCCAAACAGCGCCCCGTCCGGCCCCACCATAATGCTCTGGGTGCTGCCCATCGCCTCTTTCAACGCCACCTTTTGACCGCGCTGTTCCAGCAGCTTGATGGTATCCGGGCTAAAGCCCTTCTCGACGCGCAGCTCGTCCGGCAGCCACTGGTGATGGAAACGCGGGGCGTTGGTCGCTTCGGCGACGTTCATGCCAAAGTCGATGCTGTTCACCACCATTTGTAGCACGGTGGTGATAATACGGCTGCCGCCAGGGCTGCCGGTTACCAGCCAGGTTTTCCCGTCTTTCACGACAATGGTGGGCGACATGGACGACAGCGGACGCTTCTTCGGCCCGACGGCGTTGGCATCACCGCCGACAAGCCCGTAGACGTTCGGCACGCCAGGCTTGGCAGAGAAGTCATCCATCTCGTTGTTCAGCAGAATACCGCTGTTGCCCGCCACAATCCCGGTGCCGAAGGTGGTGTTGAGCGTGTACGTCACCGCCACCGCGTTACCGTCTTTATCCACCACCGAGAAGTGGGTGGTCTGGTTGCTTTCGTACGGCGCCAGCTTGCCGGGGCGGATCTCGCTCGACGGTTTGGCCTTGTTGATGTCAATCTGATCGGCAATGGATTTGGCATATGCCTTGTTGGTCAGCGCCTGCCACGGCACCTTCACGAAGTCCGGATCGCCGAGATATTCCGACCGGTCGGCGTAGGCGCGTTTTTCCGCTTCCGCCATCACCTGCATGGCGTCCGCGCTGCCGAAGCCGAACTTGTGCATATCGAAGTTTTCGAGAATATTGAGGATCTGCACGATGTGGATCCCACCGGAAGACGGCGGCGGCATGGAGAAGACCTCGTATCCGCGATAGGTACCGCTAATCGGCTCGCGCTCCACCGCCTTGTATTCCGCAAGATCCGCTTTGGTGATGAGCCCGCCGTTCTTTTGCATCTCTTCCGCAATCTGGTCGGCAATTGCCCCTTTGTAGAAGGCGTCCGGACCGTGCTCCGCAATCAGCTCCAGGCTTTTGGCGAGGTTCTTCTGCACCAGCCTATCGCCCTTCTTCAGGGGCTCACCGTCTTTCCAGAAGATGGCCTTGCTGTTTTCGTGATTCGGAATGACCTCGCTGCCGTAGGTCTTGAGATCGTCCGCCAGCGCATCGTTTACCACAAAGCCGTCGCGCGCCAGCTTGATGGCAGGCTGCACCACCTTGTTCAGCGGCATCGTGCCGTATTTTTCCAGCGCCAGCCAGAAGCCCGCAACGGTGCCCGGCGTGCCGGTGGCGAGGTGCGAAGTCAGGGATTTTTTGCTGTCAGGGTTACCCTGATCGTCGAGGAACATATCGCGGGACGCCTGAGAAGGCGCCATTTCGCGGAAATCGATGGCGGTGGTTTTGCCGTCTTTGGTACGCAGCATCATAAAGCCGCCGCCGCCCAGGTTCCCCGCCTGCGGATGCGTCACCGCCAGCGCATAGCCGACGGCGACCGCTGCATCCACCGCGTTACCGCCCTGCCTGAGAATATCGACGCCCACTTTGGTTGCCAGCGCATCCACCGACGCCACCATGCCATGGGTTGCCCGCACGGGATGAAAAACATCTTCCTCCACGCCGTAAGAGACCGGAGGCGCCGCTGGCGGGTTGGCCGCCACGCTAAATGTACCGCCAGCCATCAGCGCGGCGATGGCGACCCAGCGCAAAAACGTTGGTTTCATCATTATTGTTCTCCAGGTGAAGGGATCCATATTCCCCGCTTAAGCCTGGTTCACAACTCCTAAAAAATCATCGTCATGGTGAAATCGGGGTAAACTTAAGAGAGACCTCAAAAGGAGGAAATGACAATGAAACGCTTATGGATCCTTACGGCGCTGATCCCGTTTGCCGCGCTCGCACAGCCACTCAACACCATGAACAACCCGAACCAGCAGGGTTACGTTATCCCGAGCCAGCAGCGTATGCAGACGGAGATGATGAGCCAGCAACAGCAGCAGAAAGGAATGCTTAATCAGCAGCTTAAAACGCAGACCCAGATGCAGCAGCAAAGCCTGCAAAATCAGATGAACGCCAACACCCAGCGCGTGCAGCAGGGGCAGGTGCGCGAGCAGCCGCTGCCGAATAAAAACGGCGGGATGTTAGGAGGAATGACGTCGTCAGGCAGCGGACAGCAGCACATGCTGCCGCCGCAGTCGAATGGCAGTATGCTTAATCCGCAGAACTAAAGTCCGGGCCGATCAGGTCGATTGCATCGGTACAGATGCTGTCCACGCCCCAGCGCAGCAGTTCGGCTGCGCGCTGGGGTTTGTTAACCGTGTAGACCAGAATATGCAGGCCCGCGTCCTTCAGCATCTTCACCCGCGCCTCATCCAGCAGCCTGTGGTTGAGATGGATAGAAACGCACGCTAAGCGTGTCGTCAGCTCGCGCCAGTCCTCGCGCCACTCGTCAAGCAGCAGCCCGCGCGGCAGCTCCGGTACGGCCGCCTGTGCGGCCTCCAGCGCATCGATTTCAAATGATGACAGCAGCGGTGCGGTCATCCCTTCCCACAGCTCGCGCGCGGCCAGGGCAATGACTTTGCCCGTCAGCGGCCCGGTGCCGGTGGTCGGTTTGATTTCGATATTGGCCATCATGCCGTGCTGGCGACAGCGATCGGCCACTTCCGCCAGCAGCGGCAGCGGTTCACCTTTGAATTCGCCGCTGTACCAGCTTCCGGCGTCCACCTTCAGCAGATCGCGCCACGGCAGCTCGCCCGCCACGCCCCAGCCGTTGCTGGTGCGTTCGAGGTTATCGTCATGCAGCAGGAAAATTTCGCCGTCTTTCGACAGCTTGGCGTCGAACTCGATCATCGTGTGACCGTAGCGCGCGCCAACGTCAATCGCCGCCAGGGTGTTCTCCGGCGCCAGCTTACCGCCGCCCCGGTGGGCGACGACGTGGGGATAAGGCCAGTTGCTCATACTCGTTGTCCTGTTTCACCGTCAAACAGGTGCAGATGGTTTTCCGGCAGGTGCAGCCACAGCGTGCTGCCTGCTTTCGGACGCTCCTGATGCGCCAGGCGCATCACCATTTTTTGTTCGCCCCAGCGCCCGTGCGCCAGGTTATCTGCACCCAACATCTCCAGCGTGTCCATCACCAGCGGCACGCCGCCGTCCGCCTGAGAGGTTAAAACGATATGCTCGGGGCGGATACCGAGCGTCATCTTACGCCCGGCGTAGCCACGATAGTACCAGTTGATCGGCAACGCCATCCCGCTTTCCAGCTCAAAATGCGTGCCCGCGCTGCTGATACGCCCTTCCAGCAAGTTCATTGCCGGGCTGCCGATAAAGCTCGCCACAAAGCGGGTGGCCGGTTTCTCATACACCTCCACCGGGGTGCCAATCTGCTCGGCGATGCCTTTGTTCATCACCATCACGCGCTGGGCGAGGGTCATGGCTTCGACCTGATCGTGGGTCACGTACAGGGAGGTAGTGTTCAGGCGACGGTGCAGCTGCTGCAGCTCAAGACGCATCTGCACGCGCAGCTTGGCGTCGAGGTTAGACAGCGGCTCGTCGAACAGGAATACCGCCGGATCGCGCACGATGGCGCGCCCCATCGCCACGCGCTGGCGCTGGCCGCCGGAAAGCTCGCGCGGGCGGCGCTTCAGCAGTCCGTCCAGCTCGAGAATGCGCGCCGCTTCTTTCACGCGCTCGTCGATATGGCCTTTGCCCATGCCGCGGATTTTCAGCCCCCAGGCCATGTTCTCTTCCACGCTCATGTGCGGATAGAGAGCGTAGTTCTGGAACACCATCGCAATGCCTCTGTCTTTCGGCTCCATTTCGGTGACTCGCTGACGATCAATCCAGATATCCCCGGAGGTCACGCGCTCCAGCCCCGCCACCATGCGCAGCAGGGTGGATTTGCCGCAGCCGGACGGGCCGACCATCACGATGAATTCCCCGTCCGCCACGTCGAGCGTCAGCGGCTGAATCACCTGGGTTTTACCGTCCCAGCTTTTGGTTACTGCCTGAAGTTTTAAACCTGCCATCTTATTTCTCGCTATCGACCAGGCCGCGGACAAACGCGCGCTGCATGGCTAAAACAATGACTACGGGTGGGATAAGGGTGAGCAGCATCGCCGCCATCACCTGGTTCCAGAGGGTGGTGCCTTCGCCAGTGGCGATCATGCCTTTGATGCCCGCCACGGCGGTGCCGAGGTTAACGTCCTGAATAATCAGCAGCGGCCACAGGTACTGGTTCCAGCCGTAGATAAAGGTGATCACAAACAGCGCCGCGAGGTTGGTTTTCGACAGCGGCAGCACGATGTCGCGGAAGAAGCGCATCGGCGACGCGCCGTCGATACGCGCCGCTTCAATCAGCTCGTCCGGCAGGGTCATAAAGAACTGGCGGAACAGGAAGGTGGCGGTCGCCGAGGCCATCAGCGGCAGGGTTAAGCCCGCGTAGCTGTCGAGCAGCTTCAGGTTGGCAATCACTTCTACCGTCGGGAAGATACGCACCTCTACCGGTAGCATCAGGGTGATAAAAATCATCCAGAAGAAGAGGTTACGCAGCGGAAAGCGGAACCAGACGATGGCGAAGGCCGAAAGCATCGACACCGTAATTTTGCCGACCGTAATGCCAAACGCCATGATGAAGCTGTTGAGCATCATCAGCCAGAACGGTGCGCTGTTGGCGCCCACGCCCTGAGTCCAGATGGTCTTCATGTTCTCGAACAGATGCCCGCCGGGGATCAGCGTCATCGGCGTGTCGAACACCGCTTTGGTGTCCAGCGTGGCGGCGACAAACGCCACGTACAGCGGGAAGAGGATGACGATAATCCCTAAAATCAGCATGGTATGGCTGAAAATCGTCAGCCCGCGACGGTTCTCAATCATTGGTAGCGCACCTTGCTTTCGACATAGCGGAACTGCACCACCGTGAGGATGATAACGAGGAACATCAGCACAACCGACTGCGCGGCGGAGGCGGAGAGATCCAGCCCCGCAAAGCCTTCGCGGTAGATTTTGTAAATCAGCGTGGTGGTCGCCTGCACCGGGCCGCCTGCGGTCGCCGCGTCGATCACCGGGAAGGTGTCGAAGAAGGCGTACACGAGGTTAACCACCAGCAGGAAGAAACTCACCGGGGCGATCAGCGGCAGCGACAGCCTGAAGAAGCGACGAATAGGCCCTGCCCCGTCAATCGCCGCGGCTTCCACCAGCGAGCGCGGAATGGACTGCAGCGCGGCAAAGAAGAACAGGAAGTTGTAGCTGATCTGCTTCCACACCGAGGCGAACACCACCAGGAACATCGCCTGACCGCTGTTCTGGGCATGGTTCCAGTCGTAGCCCAGTTCGGCCAGGAAATGGGTAATCAACCCGCGCCCCGGGTTAAACAGAAAGATCCACAGTACGGCGGCGACGGCGGGAGCCACGGCGTAAGGCAGCAGCATCAGGGTTTGATAAATACGGCTGCCGCGCACCACGTAGTCCACCAGCGCGGCGAAAAACAGCGAGGCAACCAGACCGCTGACGGTCACCAGCGCGCTGAACTTCATCGTCGTCCAGAAGGAGTCCAGGTAGTAGCTGTCGTGGAACAGTGCGGTAAAGTTGTCCAGGCCAACAAACTGGCTGGAAAGCCCGAACGGGTCGACGCTTTGTACCGAGTACCACAGCGCTTCGCCCGCAGGCCAGATAAAGAAGATAACGGTAATGACCAGCTGCGGCGCGACCAGAAGATAGGGCAGCCAGCGGGAACGGAACACCGGACGGGATGATGACATAGGTTTGCTCTGTAGGTATTCCCCCTCACCCCGGCCCTCTCCCCAAAGGGGCGAGGGAGAAAAGACGGCTCCGCGCAGTCCCCTCTCCCCTATGGGAGAGGGTTAGGGTGAGGGGCAGGTTTGAATTACGATTTGGTCGACTGCTCAAAGCGGCGCAGCAGCTGATTCCCGCGCTCTACCGCAGAGTCCAGCGCCTGCTGTGGCGTTTTCTTACCGGTCCACACGCTTTCCAGCTCTTCATCCACGATGGTGCGGATCTGCGGCATGTTGCCCAGACGCAGGCCTTTGGTGAACGGCAACGGCGGCTTGTTCAGCATCTGACGCGTCGCAATGTCCGCGCCCGGGTTCTTGCTGTAGAAGCCCTGCTCGCGGGTCAGGTCGTACGCGGCTTTGGTGATCGGCAGGTAGCCGGTCTTCTGGTGCCATTCGGCGGCGTTTTCAGGCTTCGCCAGGAAGTCGAGGAATTCGGCTACGCCTTTGTAGGTGCCCTTGTCTTTACCCTGCATCACCCACAGGCTCGCTCCGCCGATGATGGCGTTCTGCGGTGCGCCCTTCACGTCAGCATCGTACGGCATCATGCCCACGCCGTAGTTGAATTTGGCGTAGTGGCGGATATCCGCCAGCGAACCGGACGAGGCGGTGGTAATGGCGCAGTCGCCGTTGTAGAACTTCTCGGTGGATTCGTCTTTACGTCCGAAGTAGCTGAAGTCGCCCTTCTTGTTCAGATCGGCAAGCAGCGCGATATGCTTCACCTGCTCAGGCTTGTTGAACTCCAGGACCGCGTCGGTGCCGTCGAAGCCGTTGTTTTTGGTCGCAACCGGCAGGCCGTGCCAGGCGCTGAAGTTTTCAATCTGGATCCAGCCCTGCCAGCCGCTGGCGTAGCCGCACTTCATCCCCGCCGCTTTCAGCTTCGCGGTGTACTCCGCCAGGTCCTGCCAGGTTTTAGGCGGCTGCTCCGGGTCTAAACCGGCTTTTTTGAAGGCGTCTTTGTTGTAGTACAGCACCGGCGTGGAGCTGTTAAACGGCTGAGACAGCAGGTGGCCGGTTTTGGAATCGGTGTAGTAACCCGCTACGGTCGGCACGAACTGCGACTCATCGAAGTTGATGCCCGCTTCTTTGAACACTTCATAGACCGGTTTGATGGCTTTGGAGGCCATCATGGTGGCGGTACCCACTTCATAAACCTGCAACAGCGCAGGTGCGTTACCGGTACGGAAGGCGGCGATGCCCGCGCTCAGGCTCTGCTCGTAGTTGCCTTTGTACACCGGCACAATTTTGTAATCCGGATGGGTGTCGTTGAAACGCTGCGCCAGGGAGTCAACTTCTTTACCCAACTCCCCTTCCATGGAATGCCAGAACGGAATGGTGGTGACAGCCATTGCGTTCGTCGCAAAAGCCAGACCCAGTGCCAGACCCAAAGCTGTGTGTCGTAACGATGTCATTGTCATCTCTCTTATTGTGCCGGATGCGCGATATCACGCGTTTTATGCTCGCGAGGTAACATGACATGCTCGAATGACAGAAAAATAACTGTTTGTTTACAGATAAGTGACAGCCAGGCGTCAGGGGGATGATGGTTGTGTGAAAGGGGCTGGGGGGGTGGTTTAGGTGCTGTCTGGTGCCCTCACCCCGCCCCTCTCCCACGGGGAGAGGGAGAAAACATTAAAAAAGGCAACTTGCGTTGCCTTTTTGCTTTTACCTCGTGCGGTCTGGTGCCCTCACCCCGACCCTCTCCCACGGGGAGAGGGAGAAAACATTAAAAAAGGCAACTTGCGTTGCCTTTTTGCTTTTACCTATCCGCCCAGATACGCGCTCCGCACCGCCTCGTTCGCCAGCAGCGCGTCGCCGGTATCCTCCAGCACCACGCGGCCGTTCTCCAGCACGTAGCCACGATCGGCGAGCTTCAGCGCCTGGTTGGCGTTCTGCTCGACGAGGAAGATGGTCATCCCCTCTTTGCGCAGCTGCTCGATGGTGTCGAAGATCTGCTGAATGATGATCGGCGCCAGACCGAGCGACGGTTCATCCAGCAGCAGCAGGCGGGGCTGGCTCATCAGCGCGCGGCCAATCGCCAGCATCTGCTGCTCACCGCCGGACATGGTGCCCGCACGCTGGATGCGGCGCTCCCACAGGCGCGGGAAGAGTTCGTACACCCACTTGATGCGGGTCTGGTATTCATCGCGGTGAGCGAAGAAACCGCCCATCGCCAGGTTCTCTTCCACCGTCATGCGGGAGAAGACGCGGCGCCCTTCCGGAACAATCGCCACCGCCTCGCGCATGATCCTGGCAGTCTGCCAGTCGGTAATGTCTTTACCATCGAACACAATCCGCCCGCTGGTGGCGCGCGGGTCGCCGCACAGGGTGCCGAGCAGCGTGGTTTTGCCCGCGCCGTTGGCGCCAATCAGGGTCACGATTTCACCCTGATTGATGTGCAGGCTGACGTCGTGCAGCGCCTGGATCTTGCCGTAGTGCGCGTTGACCTTGTCGAACGTTAACATCGCTTTTTCCATCTTATGCCTCACCAAGGTATGCGCGGATCACGTCCGGGTTATTGCGGATCTCTTCCGGCGTGCCGTTTGCCAGCGGCGTGCCCTGGTTTACCACGTAGATACGGTCCGAAATGCCCATCACCAGCTTCATGTCGTGCTCAATCAGCAGGATGGTGGTGTCGTGACTGTCGCGCAGCTCGGCAATCAGCTCGTCCAGCTCTTTGGTCTCTTTCGGGTTGAGCCCTGCCGCCGGTTCGTCGAGCATCAGGATTTCCGGCTGCGTCACCATGCAGCGCACGATCTCCAGGCGACGCTGATCGCCGTAGGCCAGGTTGCTCGCCTGACGGTTGGCGTGCTGCAGCAAGCCAATTCGGTCAAGCCAGGTGGCGGCGCGGTCAAGCGCTTCATCCTGCGCGCGGCGGAAGGCCGGGGTTTTCAGCAGGCCGGAGAACAGCCCGGTTTTTAGCTGCTGATGCTGTGCCACCAGCAGGTTCTCAATCACCGTCATCTCGCGGAACAAACGCACGTGCTGGAAGGTACGCACCACGCCCATGCGGGCGATCTGCTGGCCCGGCAGCCCTTCCAGGTGCTGGTCGCGCAGCATGATGGTACCGCCCGTCGGCTTGTAGAAGCCGGTCAGACAGTTAAAGACCGTGGTTTTCCCGGCGCCGTTCGGGCCAATCAGGGAGACAATCTCTTTCTTGTGCAGATCCAGATTCACGTTGTTGACCGCCAGCAGGCCGCCAAAACGCATCATCAGGCCGTTAACGGATAATAATGGCTGACTCATGCCTGCTCTCCTTTCGCTTGCCCGTTCTTCAGCTTCAGCTGTGGACGGGTCATCGGCAGCAGACCCTGCGGACGCCAGATCATCATCAGCACCATCAAACCACCCAGCATCAGCATGCTGTATTCGTTAAAGTCGCGCATCAGCTCGCGGGAGACCACCAGCAGGATGGCCGCGAGGATAACGGCGAACTGCGAGCCCATCCCGCCGAGCACCACAATCGCCAGCACAAAGGCGGATTCGGCGAAGGTGAACGATTCCGGGCTAACGAAGCCCTGACGTGCGGCAAACAGCGTTCCGGCGAAACCGGCAAACGCGGCGCTGATGGTGAACGCGGTCAGCTTGATGCGGGTCGGGTTCAGGCCCAGGGAGCGGCAGGCGATCTCATCCTCGCGCAGCGCTTCCCACGCGCGGCCCAGCGGCATGCGCAGCAGGCGGTTGATCACGAACAGGGTAATCACCACCAGCAGCAGCGCCACCAGATAGAGCCAGATCACGCGGTCGGACGGGTCATACTTCACGCCGAAGAAGTTGCTGAAGGTATCCCAGCCGCCTTCGCGGGCGGTACGGCTGAATTCCAGGCCGAAGAAGGTCGGTTTCGGGATCTGGCTGATGCCGTTCGGGCCGCCGGTCACTTCGGTGTTGTTGAGCAGCAGGATACGGACGATTTCGCCGAAGCCTAAGGTCACAATCGCCAGGTAGTCACCGCGCAGGCGCAGTACCGGGAAGCCCAGCAGGAAGCCTGCTGCGGCAGAGACCAGCCCCGCCAGCGGCAGGCAGGTCCAGAAGCCGAGACCGTAATAGTGGTTCAGCAGCGCGAAGGTATAGGCGCCGATGGCGTAGAAGCCGCCGTAGCCCAGCACCAGCAGGCCCGAGAGCCCCACGACCACGTTCAGACCGAGGCCGAGAATCACGTAGATCATGGTCAGGGTGGCGATATCCACGGTGCCACGTGACACCACGAACGGCCATGCCACGGCGGCCACCAGCAGCGCCACGAGGAACAGCTTCTGCTTAACCGTAGAACCGTCGATTGCCGGCAGGACGAATTTCGGCCCGGAGACGTTTTTCAGCGTCTTCTGGAACAGCGGACGCAGCAGCTGGAACAGGAACACCACGGCCGTACCGATAAATACCCACTGCCAGCGGATGTCAGCAGCGGTATCGACAACCAGTTTGGTGCCATTCAGCTCAAGCTGGACGCCCATAAAGACGCTGGCCAGCACGAAGAACATGGCGGCAGAGAGCAGCGCCATTGCAAAATGCATCGGTTTCATACTTTCTCTACCTCCGGACGGCCCAGAATACCGGTAGGCATCACCAGCAGAACCAGAATCAGCAGGGCAAACGACACCACGTCTTTATACTCCGTGCTCAGGTACGCCGAGGAGAGCGCTTCGGCCACGCCCAGGATCAGGCCGCCGATCATCGCGCCCGGAATACTGCCGATACCGCCCAGAACCGCCGCGGTGAAGGCTTTCATCCCGGCCATGAAGCCGATGTACGGATTGATCACGCCGTAGAACTGGCCGAGCAGGACGCCCGCCACCGCCGCCATCGCGGCGCCAATCACGAAGGTCAGGGCAATCACGCGGTCGGTGTTGATGCCGAGCAGGCTCGCCATCTTCAGGTCTTCCGCGCAGGCGCGGCAGGCGCGTCCCATACGCGAGTAGCGGATGAACAGCGTCAGGGCGAGCATCGCTATAAAGGTCACGACCCAGATAACCAGCTGCATGGTGGTGATAGAGGCCGCGAAGTTTTCGCTGGCCCCCACAATCCACTGGCCGTTAAACAGGCTTGGCAGCGCCACGTCGCGCGAGCCTTCGGTCAGGCTGACGTAGTTTTGCAGGAAGATCGACATCCCGATCGCGGAAATAAGCGCAATCAAACGCTTGGAGCTGCGCACCGGCCGGTAGGCCACGCGTTCAATGCTCCAGCCGTAGGCGCTGGCAATCACGATCGCGCCGACAAACCCGGCGGCGACCAGCAGCCAGCTGCTGTCGATGCCCATCATCATCAGGGCGGCGATAATCATAAAGGAGACGTAGCTACCGATCATGTACACCTCGCCGTGGGCGAAGTTGATCATGCCGATAATGCCGTAAACCATCGTATAGCCGATGGCGATCAGCGCGTAGGTGCTTCCCAGCGTAACGCCGTTAAACATCTGCTGCAGGAAATAGAGAAACTGCTCGGACATATGCAAACCTTTTTATACCCGCCCGTCATGCCGGGCGGTGGGATAATTATTTGGCGACCGAGGATGAACCGTCGGCGTGCCACTTAAAGACACCAAACTCAAATCCCTTCAGATCGCCTTTCTCATCCCAGTTCAGCGGCCCAATCACGGTGTTCGCCCCGTGTGCTTTTAAATCTTTCACCAGATCCAGCGGTTCTTTGCTGCCGGAGCGATCCAGCGCGGTGGCCAGAGACTGTACGGCCGCGTAGGTGATCCAGACGTACGGACCACTCGGATCTTTCTTCTGCGCCTTGAGCGCATCCACGATAGCCTTGTTGGCCGGATCCTGGTCATAGCGTTTTGGCATCGTCACCAGCATGCCTTCGGCAGAATCCCCCGCGATGTTTGACAGGGAGGCATTGCCCACGCCCTCTGGCCCCATAAACTGGGTTTTCAGACCGGTGGCGCGCGCCTGACGCAGCATCTGGCCCATCTCCGGGTAATAGCCGCCGTAGTAAACGAAGTCGATATTCTCTTTTTGCAGACGGGCAATCAGCGCGGAGAAGTCTTTCTCACCGGCGGTAATGCCGTCGAAGAAGACGATGTTCGCGCCGCCTTTTTTCAGGCCGTCCTGCACGGAGCGCGCCAGGCCTTCGCCGTACTGCTGTTTGTCATGAATAATGGCAATGCGCTGTGGCTTAACGGTCTCGAGGATATATTTGGCGGCGGTGGGGCCCTGCGAGGAGTCCAGACCGGCGGTACGCATGATGTGCTGATAGCCGCGCTGGGTCAGTTCCGGGTTCGTTGCGCCTGGGGTGATCATCAGAATGCCTTCGTCTTCGTAGATATCAGACGCCGGCTGCGTGGAGGATGAGCACAGGTGGCCGATCACATACTGAATACCGTCGTTGACGATTTTGTTGGCGACCGCGACGGCCTGTTTCGGATCGCAGGCGTCGTCATATTCCACGCCCACCAGCTTGTCGCCTTTGATACCGCCCTTGGCGTTGATGTCTTTGATGGCCTGGCGCGCGCCGTTGAACTCCATGTCACCCCACTGGGCAACAGGGCCGGACATCGCGCCCACTACCGCAACTTTAATGTCGTCTGCCATAGCGGCATGCGAGATCGACAGTGCGACCATCCCCGCGATTAACGTCTTCGCGTTCCTTTTCATCTCTGAATCCCCATTCGTGATGTCGTGTTTATATTTTGTTTTATTATGGTTAAAAAGCATTCTGTACTTTTAATGAACAACGCTATTTTTACCAGTGCCTTTAATGGTTTAGCGCAGTTTTTTGTCAAAAACCAGACTAAAATCTCTATTTTTCAGGCGATTAAGCAAAGATAATATTCTGAAATCAGGCAGAGATAAACAAATAAAAGTGCAGTTTGCAGCATAAAATAACGGTACAAAGCGCCGAATAAATCACTACCGTTCAGGTTAAAATTCTGCTTATTTTTCGATCCATGTGTTTTCAAACTGCACATCGCGTTGCCAAAAAACTAATCACCTGGTTAATGAGAATAAAAAGAGGAAGCCGCTGAGTGAATAAATTGAGTACACTGCCCCTACTCAATCTGATTTGGACAAGTGGCTAATGAAACTGACTATCGTGCGTCTGGTGACCTTTAGCGACCAGGATCATATCGACCTGGGCAAGATCTGGCCGGAATATTCCCCTTCGTCGCTGCGCGTTGATGAGACCCACCGCATTTATGCCGCGCGTTTTAACGAACGCCTGCTGGCAGCGGTTCGCGTAACCCTGAGCGGTACAGAGGGAGCGCTGGACTCGCTGCGCGTGCGTGACGTCACCCGTCGTCGCGGTGTGGGACAGTATTTAATTGAAGAAGTGATCCGCGAAAACCCGAGCGTGACCTCATGGTGGATGGCTGACGTGGGCGTGGAAGACCGCGGCGTGATGGCGGCGTTTATGCAGGCGTTAGGGTTTACGGCGCAGGATAGCGGGTGGGAGAAGCGCTAAAAGAAAGCCGGGTGGCGGCTGCGCCTTACCCGGCCTACATTCTCCACTGTATTTTCCCAAGCATTTCGTGTTGCAGGAAGGCGGCAAGTTATGAAATCCCCGGGAGCTTACATAAGTAAGTGACCGGGGTTGAATAACGCAGCCAACGCACCTGCGGCGCGAAAGGCGACGGGAAAATTATTTGGCGTCTGTCGCCGTACCGTTAGCATGCCAGTCAAACACGCCGAACTCGAAGCCTTTCAGGTCGCCCTTCGCGTCCCAGGAGAGTGGTCCCATGACGGTCTCGACGGTATTCGCTTTCAGCCAGGTGGCAATCTCAGCCGGATCGGCTGACTGGTTCAGGCCCGCCTGCAGAGACTGCAGCGCCGCGTAGGTGGTCCAGACGAACGCGCCGCTTGGATCCTGTTTCTTCGCCTTGATGGCATCTACGATAGGTTTGTTCGCAGGAACCTGGTCGTAGTTCTTCGGTTTGGTCACCAGCAGGCCTTCGGCTGATTCACCCGCAATGTTAGACAGGGAAACGTTCGCCACGCCTTCCGGGCCCATAAACTGGGTTTTCAGGCCCGCAGCGCGCGCCTGGCGCAGGATCTGGCCCATTTCCGGGTGGTAGCCACCGTAGTAAACGAAATCAATATTCTCTTTCTTCAGACGCGCCACCAGGGTGGAGAAGTCTTTCTCACCGGCGGTGATCCCGTCGAAGAACACCACGTCGGCATTCGCTTTCTTGAGGTTATCCTGCACTGAACGCGCCAGACCTTCACCGTACTGCTGCTTGTCATGAACGATGGCAATGCGCTTCGGCTTCACTTTTTCAACGATGTATTTCGCCGCGGTTGGGCCCTGGTCAGAGTCCAGACCGGTGGTGCGCAGGGTCAGCTTGTAGCCGCGCGCGGTCAGCTCCGGTGCGGTCGCTGCCGGGGTGATCATCAGAATACCTTCGTCTTCGTAGATGTCAGACGCAGGCTGAGTCGAGGAAGAGCACAGGTGACCGATAACGTATTTGATCCCGTCGTTCACCACTTTGTTCGCGACCGCGACCGCTTGTTTCGGGTCACAGGCATCATCATATTTTACGATCTGCAGTTTTTCGCCTTTGATACCGCCCTTGGCATTAATGTCTGCAACCGCCTGCTCAGCGCCGGTAAATTCCTGGTCGCCGTACTGTGCTACCGGACCGGACATTGCGCCAACTACAGCCACCTTGATGTCTGCCTGTGCCATGGTGCTGAATGCCAACGCGATACATCCTGCCAGTAACGCTTTACCCTTCATGTTCATCCTGAGATTCCCCATTATTATGGTTATTACGATTGTTGTGATGTTGTTGTGCAGCGCTTTATGTCAATTATAGGTGTGCTGTCCGCGCTTTTTCAGCATACTCTGCTAAAACATACCCGATTTTTATGATTTTGGAATAGCTAATTTGAAATGAATATATGATAAGCCCGGCAGGGATTTTCGCCGGGCATATGGCTTTAACGTGTCAGCGACGCGGAGATAATGTCCAGCGCTTTACGGAATTGCGCTTCAGGAATAGTCAGCGGATAGAGGAAACGAATGACGTTGCCGTAGACGCCGCAGCTCAGCAGCAGCAGCCCTTCCTGCAACGCGCGCTCCTGCACCTGGCGGGTAAATTCCGGCGAAGGCTGACCCGTTTGCGGGTCGTTAAACTCCACCGCCACCATCGAGCCCTGCGCGCGAATGTCAGCGATATACGGGCAGTGTTCCTTCGCCTTATTCAGCACTTCCACCAGGTGGTGGCCAAGATGCGCCGAGCGCGTGCAGAGATCCTCTTCATCAATCACGTCGAGCACGGCATGTGCCGCCGCAATTGCCAGCGGGTTTCCGGCGTAGGTACCGCCCAGCCCGCCAGGCGCGGGTGCGTCCATCACCTCCGCACGGCCAGAAACCGCCGAAAGCGGCATCCCGCCCGCCAGGCTTTTCGCCATGGTGATCAGATCGGGCTTAACGCAGTGGTGTTCCATCGAGAACAGCTTGCCTGTACGGGCAAAGCCGCTTTGCACCTCGTCGGCAATCAGCAAAATACCGTGGGTGTCGCACAGGGCGCGCAGCGCCTGCATAAAATCAGCTGGCGCAATGTTGAAACCGCCCTCTCCCTGAACCGGTTCGAGAATAATGGCCGCGACCTGGTCGGGTGCGATATCCGCTTTAAAGATACGTTCCAGGCTTTTCAACGCTTCCGCCGTGCTGACGCCGTGCAGTTCATTCGGATACTGCGCGTGATACACCGAACCGGGGAACGGGCCAAAGCCGAGCTTGTACGGCGCAACTTTGCCGGTCAGCGCCATGGTCATAAAGGTGCGGCCGTGGAACGCGCCGCCAAAGGTGATAAGGCCAGGACGTTTGGTGTACGCCCGGGCAATTTTGACCGCGTTTTCGACCGCCTCTGCCCCCGTGGAGAAGAACGCGGTTTTGGCCGGACCGTCAACGGGCACGCGCTGGTTGATGCGCTCGGCAAGCGTCACATAGCCTTCGTACGGCACAATCTGGTACGCCGTATGGGTGAACGCGTGGAGCTGTTTTTCAATGGCGGAAATGACTTTTGGATGGCGATGGCCGGTATTCAGCACCGCGATCCCGGCGGCGAAGTCGATGTACTCGTTACCTTCCACGTCCCACACCGTGGCGTTTTCAGCTTTATCAGCATAGAAGTTACACATCACGCCGATGCCGCGCGGCGTCGCCTGTAAACGCCGGTCGTTCAGTTCGTTATTTTTCACCCTGTCCCCCTGAGAAAGTCGCCTGCTTAGCGCATCAGTAAGTGTTTGCCAGGGGGAGGGAATTCGCCAGAGCGGGCGCTAAAAAAACAAAACCCCCAGACTCTCATCCAGGGGTTCTCGGTGTACTTCGCGAAAATTACGCTTCGATAGCGGCGCGAAGTTTTTTCATGGCGTTCTTTTCAAGCTGACGGACACGTTCCGCAGAAACGCCGTAGCGGTCGGCCAGCTCCTGCAGCGTGGACTTGTTGTCTTCGTCCAGCCAGCGGGCGCGAATAATATCCTGGCTACGTTCGTCGAGGCCTTCCATCGCATGGGTCAGCTTGTTCGCGGCCTGATCTTCCCAGTTATCCTCTTCGATGCCGTCAGCAAAGTTAGAGGTTTTATCCTGCAGATACAGAACCGGCGCCATCGGCTGGCTGTCAGATGCGTCGTCGTCGGAGGACATATCAAAGGTCATGTCCTGCGCGGCCATACGGGATTCCATCTCACGCACGTCTTTGCTGGATACGCCCAGCTCGCGCGCCACCATTTCCACTTCATCCTGGTTGAACCAGCCCAGACGCTGCTTGGCTTTACGCAGGTTGAAGAACAGTTTGCGTTGCGCTTTTGTCGTGGCGACTTTCACGATACGCCAGTTGCGCAGCACGTATTCATGAATTTCTGCTTTGATCCAGTGCACAGCGAAGGAGACGAGTCGCACACCCACTTCCGGGTTAAAGCGACGCACAGCCTTCATCAGGCCGATGTTGCCTTCCTGAATCAAGTCCGCCTGCGGCAGGCCATAGCCCGCATAGTTACGAGCAATGTGAACAACAAAGCGCAGGTGAGACAGGATCAGCTTTTTCGCTGCTTCCAGATCGCCCTGGTAATGCAGCTTTTCAGCAAGCTCCTTTTCTTCCTCGGCCGTTAACATCGGCCAGGTGTTCGCAGCCCGGATATAAGATTCCAGGTTACCAACAGGGGCTAAAGCTAAAGTTTGCATTTCTTTGGTCATTCATTCCTCTCAATGTTTCTTCTGGTCCTGGTCGTCCCCGTCAGGCAACAACCATGCCAAAGCGTTTGAGCAACGAGATTAGCATTCACTCTTTTATCAGACAGTGATTTTATCCACAAGTTCCAGGTGCAACGGTGAATAAATTACGCACAAATTGTGACATGAAGATGATAACAGGGGAAGCGACAACAGGGACGCTTTCCCTGCAGAGCGAGCATCTCGGTGCAGGGAAAGATTATATCACGCTTTTATTAGTCGGGAGTAAAGTGACGTAAATGTTGAACGGTTGCCAGCCAGGCTGCCACCCACCCAATCATCGAACAAACCAGCAGCAGCAACAGACACTCATCGAAGCCTAAGCCACTGATATCAAACTTCGTTCCGAAAACCTGCGCCACTTCAGTGACGGCGGACGAAAGCCGCATCACCAAAATTTCTGACAATATCAGTGAAAGAAATGCACCGGAAAAACCGAGCAATGCGCCACCGTAAAGGAACGGTCGGAGGATGAAACCATCCGTCGCACCAATCAGTTTCTGCACGTTAATGGTATCGCGACGGGCAAAGATGCTCAGGCGCACGCTGTTACCGATGACGAGGAAGACCGCCGCCACCATCAGCACGCCAATCATCGCCGCGACGCGTCCTACCAGCCCGGTCAGGGCAGCAAGGCGCGCAAACCAACTGTCGTCCATGCGCACTTCATCAATGCCCTTAATGCGCGTGATGCGATCGCGCAGGGTGTTAAGCGAATCGGTCCCCTGGAAATCCAGCTTCGGGATCACCACCGCAACGGCGGGCAGCGGGTTCTCTTCGAGCATATCCAGCGCGCCGCCAAAGCCAGACCAGTTACGGAACTCGCCCAGCGCGTCTTCACGTGAGAGATAGTTGACCTTCTCCACGCCCTGCTCGGCCTGGATTTGCCCGACCACCTGCGCGGCGGCGTTATCGTCGAGCGCTTTATCCATATAGACCGTGATCTGCGGCGACGGATAATACTGTGAGGCCGCCTGGTTGACGTTTTTATAGACCATATAGCAGACGCTTGGCAGCGTCAGGGAGATGGCGATCACCATCACCGTCAGGAACGTCGCCAGCGGTTTGCTTTTCAGGTCCTGCAGCGCGCCGTGGAAGGCGTAGCGCACCTGCTCGTTAAACACGTTGGTTTTACGGGAGGCCGGTTTTGGCGCGGCCTTCTGGCGCTTCGGCGCATTACGATTGCCGTCACCACCGCCCTGCGGCTTACGGAAACGGTCAAACCGGTTTCCGAACTGCCGAATCTGGTTTATTGCATCACGCTTATTCACCGTGGCCTCCGTGCAAATGCCCGTCGCTCAGGGTCAGCATGCGGTACGAACGACGGGAAATGAGCCCGATGTCGTGCGTGGCCATCAATACGGTGACTCCTACGCGGTTGAATTCCTCAAACAGACGCAAAATCCCTTCGGACAGAGCATCGTCCAGGTTACCGGTTGGTTCATCCGCCAGCAGTACGGCAGGCTTGTTCACCACCGCGCGGGCGATGCCCACGCGCTGCTGTTCACCGCCGGAGAGCTGGATCGGGAAGTTCTTCGCTTTGTCCAGCAGCCCGACCTTATCCAGCGCCGCAGAGACGCGACGGCGGATATCGTCATAGCTGGCGCCGGCAATAATCAGCGGAATGGCCACGTTATCGAAAACGGTGCGATCCATCAGCAGGTGGTGATCCTGGAAAATCATGCCGATCTGACGACGCAGGAACGGCACTTCGCGGTTTTTCAGGCGGCTGATCTCATGGCCGCCGAAAAAGATTTTCCCGGCGCTTGGCCGCTCGATCCCACAGATAAGCTTGAGCAGGGTACTTTTCCCCGCGCCGGAATGGCCGGTCAGGAATGCCATCTCGCCCGGCTGCAGGTGGAATGTTACCCCCTGCAGCGCTTGTCTCCCACCGAGATAGGCCTTGCTGACGTGTTCAAAGCGAATCATTGTTAGTCCTCTCGGGCAAATAATGCCTCAATAAAGTCGTCCGCCTTAAACGGACGCAAATCCTCAATACGCTCGCCCACACCGATGTAGCGGATAGGAATACCGAACTGATCGGCCACGGAGAAGATCACCCCGCCTTTCGCGGTGCCGTCCAGCTTGGTCAGCGCGATCCCCGTCAGTCCTACCGCTTCATTGAACAGCTTCGCCTGGCTGATGGCGTTCTGTCCGGTGCTGGCATCAATGGTCAGCATAATTTCATGCGGCGCGTCTTCGTCCAGCTTCTTCATGACGCGAACGATTTTCTTCAACTCTTCCATCAGGTGCGATTTGTTCTGCAAACGCCCTGCGGTATCGGCAATCAGCACGTCCACGTTGCGCGCCTTCGCCGCCTGGATGGCATCGAAGATCACGGACGCGGAGTCCGCGCCGGTATGCTGGGCAATCACCGGAATGTTGTTGCGCTGGCCCCAAACCTGCAGCTGCTCAACCGCTGCCGCGCGGAAGGTATCGCCCGCCGCCAGCATCACCGATTTGCCCTGCTGTTCGAACTGACGCGCCAGCTTGCCGATGGTGGTAGTTTTACCCACGCCGTTCACGCCAACCATCAGAATAACAAATGGCGTTTTGCCTTCAATATTAAGCGGTTCGTCAACTTTTGCGAGAATTTCACCCATCTCGTCTTTCAGCAGGCCGTACAGCGCTTCGGCGTCGCGCAGCTGTTTGCGGCTCGCCCCTTCGGTCAGATTAGCGATGATCTTACGGGTGGTTTCCACGCCGACGTCCGCAATCAGCAGCTGTTCTTCCAGCTCTTCAAAAAGATCGTCGTCGATCTTCTTGCCGCGGAACAGACTGATAAATCCGGAACCTAAGTTTTCTTTGGTTTTGAGCAGGCTGCGCTTCAGGCGCGCGAAGAAACCTTCTTTGGTCGGTTTTTCCTGCTCCTGAACGATCTCTTCTTCCGGCTGTTCTTCCACCGGCACGACGATGACCGCCTCTTCCGCGGCTTCTGCCGCCAGCGCCTGGGCTTCCAGCTCTTCGTCGGTCAGCTCTGGCTCGAGTGCCGCTTCTTCTTCCACCGCCTCAACAATTTCAACGGTTTCCGCTTCCGCCTGCCACTCTTCGGCAGAAACCTCTTCGGCTTTCACCTCTTCCGGCAGCGGCAGCTCTTCGTGCTCGATTACGGCCTGCGGCGCTTCGGCAAGGGCCTCAATGACAACCGGCTCTGGCTTCTCGCTCTCCTGAACCTGTTCCGTGACCTCAACCACCTCTTCAGCAAAGGATTCAATCTCTTCTTTGCTGTGCGCCGTTTCTTCCGCTTCGACAACCGCGGCGGTTTCTACAGGCGTTTCAGGCTGTGACTGCTCTTCAACGGCTTGTTGCTCTTCGGTTTTCTGTTCTGTTTCTTGCTCTTTTTCACCGAAGCCCAGCCAGGAAAAGAAGCCACGTTTTTTTTGTTTTGCCATCTGCGACTACACTCCTCGCGGCGCTATATACATGGAAGCTAAAAAAATGATGAAATAGTCTAACACTTTACTTAATTGACATCACCGCCCGCAATCGCAGGCCAATTGTTAACAGAGCTTTCCTGAGATGAAGAAACCCAACCGCGCCCCGGCCGGTCAAATTCGTATTATCGGCGGTCAGTGGCGAGGCCGGAAATTACCGGTGCCGGACAGCCCCGGTTTACGCCCTACTACCGACCGCGTGCGCGAGACGCTGTTTAACTGGCTGGCCCCGTCAATGGTAGACGCCCACTGCCTGGACTGCTTCGCCGGAAGCGGCGCGCTCGGCCTGGAAGCGCTGTCGCGCTATGCCGCCAGCGCCACGCTGCTGGAGATGGAGCGCGGCGTGGCGCAGACGCTGCAGCAAAATCTGGCGACGCTGAAGGCGGGCAACGCCAAAGTCGTGAACACCAATACGCTGAGTTTTCTTGCGCAGAAAGGCACGCCGCATAACGTGGTGTTTGTCGACCCGCCGTTCCGCAAGGGGCTGCTGGAAGAGACGTTATGCCTGCTGGAACAAAACGGCTGGCTGGCGGATGACGCGCTAATTTACGTTGAAAGCGAAGTGGAAAACGGTTTACCGCCGGTTCCCGCCCACTGGGATCTGCACCGCGAAAAGGTCGCCGGCCAGGTCGCTTATCGTCTTTATCACCGTCAGGCACAAGGAGGCTCCGATGCCGGTACTGATTAACCTGGGACGTTTGCTGATGCTGGGCGTCTGGGCGTTTTTAATTCTCAACCTGGTACACCCCTTCCCGCGCCCGATGAATATTTTCGTTAACGTCGCGCTGATTTTCACGTCGTTTATGCATGCCCTGCAGATGGTGATGCTGAAAAACGGCCTGCCGAAAGACGGCCCGCAGATGACGGGCTGGCAGCAGCTGCGCGTGTTTATTTTCGGCGTGTTTGAACTGCTGGTGTGGATGAAGAAGTTTAAGGCGCAGGTGAAGAAGTAAGGCGCGGCCTGATGCCCTCACCCTAACCCTCTCCCACAGGGAGAGGGGACCGTTCATGCATTATTCCGTCCTGAACCCTTCAAACCGCGTCCCTTTGTAGCTCAACGTCCCTTTCTCCCCTACCGTCAGCTGATGATACTGCTGCGCCTCCAGGCGGAAGGTCATCTCAAGGCCGCCCGTTTCCGGCTTAAAGCTCGCTTCATAGCGCATTGTTGTGCCCGCAGGCGTCACCTGCTGCTGGCGCGAGCGGCGGTCATTGAGCGGTTTTTCGCGTTTGTTCGTCACCACCACGCGCTTTTGCATCAGCGGTGCGGCATCGTTATCCGCCTTCTCGCGGCGCTGCTGCACGAAACGAAACGAGGCGGCAATGACGATAATCGCCACCACGATAATGAAAAAAAGCGGCATCTTGCTCATTGAAAAATCCCATCAGATTATGCGGAATTCAGGATACCTTGCCTTCCCCACCATTGCCAAACGCCCGCCCGCGTCACTACACTGGATCAGAAACTGATTATTCAGGCTTAACAGATACAGGGAGTTAATATGCTTTGGTCATTTATCGCTGTCTGTTTTTCCGCATGGCTTTATGTCGATGCGTCGTACCGTGGTCCCACCTGGCAGCGCTGGTTGTTTAAACCGGTCACGCTGTTGCTCCTGCTGCTGCTGGCCTGGCAAGCGCCAATGTTTAACGCCGTCAGCTATCTGGTGCTCGCCGGGCTGTGCGCCTCTCTGATTGGCGATGCCCTGACCCTGCTGCCGCGCCAGCGCCTGCTGTATGCCGTAGGGGCATTTTTCCTGTCGCATCTGCTGTATACCATCTACTTCGCCAGCCAGATGACGCTCTCTTTCTTCTGGCCGCTGCCGCTGGTCCTGCTGGTGATTGGCGCCCTGCTGATCGCGGTGATCTGGTCGCGTCTGGAAGAGATGCGTTTGCCGGTTTGTACGTTTATCGCCATGACGCTGGTAATGGTATGGCTGGCAGGTGAACTGTGGTTCTTTCGTCCGACCGCTCCGGCGATGTCCGCGTTCTTCGGCGCCGCGCTGCTGCTGATCGGGAATGTCGTCTGGCTGGGCAGCCACTATCGCCGCCGCTTCCGGGCGGATAACGCGATAGCCTCCGCGTGTTACTTTGCCGGGCATTTCCTGATTGTGCGTTCGCTGTACATCTAAATAGCGCTTGACTCTGGAGTCGACTCCAGAGTGTATGCTGCGGTTAATGAGAAAATTATCATTGCCGGAGACTGCCATGTCGACTCCAGAAATACCTAAAAAAGTTCCTCAATTCTCGGCACTTAAGCTCAGCCCGGCTCCGTCGAAAGACGACTGCTGCTGCGAAGGCGCGTGCGAAACGCCAACTCAACCCCTTCCTGAAAGCGGCAACCGCTACAGCTGGGTCGTCAACGGCATGGACTGCGCGGCCTGCGCCCGCAAGGTGGAAAACGCCGTCAAGCAGGTGCCGGGCGTGAGTCACGTTCAGGTGCTGTTCGCCACCGAAAAGCTGCTGGTCAGCGCCGATAGCGACGTCAGCAAACAGGTTGAAGCCGCCGTCAGCAAGGCGGGCTATACCCTGCGTAGCGAAACGGCGCCCGTTGAAAAAGCCTCCTCCCTGAAAGAAAACCTGCCGCTCATTACCCTCATCATCATGATGGCCCTGAGCTGGGGTCTGGAGCAGATTAACCATCCGTTCGGCAATCTGGCGTTTATCGCCACCACGCTGGTCGGGCTGTTCCCGATTGCCCGTCAGGCGCTTCGCCTGATGAAAAGCGGCAGCTGGTTTGCCATCGAAACGCTGATGAGCGTGGCGGCAATCGGCGCACTGTTCATTGGCGCGACGGCAGAAGCGGCGATGGTGCTGCTGCTGTTCTTAATCGGCGAACGCCTTGAGGGCTGGGCGGCGAGCCGGGCGCGTAAAGGGGTCAGCGCGCTGATGGCGCTGAAGCCGGAAACCGCCACTCGCGTGATAAACGGCACGCGTGAAACGGTCGCCATCAATACGCTGCGCCCGGGCGACGTGATTGAAGTGGCCGCAGGGGGGCGTCTGCCCGCAGACGGCGCGCTACTTACCGCCACCGCGAGCTTTGATGAAAGCGCCCTGACCGGGGAATCCATTCCGGTAGAGCGTGCCGCAGGTGAAAAAGTGCCTGCTGGTGCCACCAGCGTCGACCGTCTGGTGCAGCTCACCGTGCTTTCAGAGCCGGGCGACAGCGCCATCGACCGTATCCTGAAGCTGATTGAAGAGGCAGAGGAACGCCGCGCGCCGGTCGAACGCTTTATCGATCGCTTCAGCCGGATTTATACCCCTGCCATCATGCTGGTTGCCCTGCTGGTCACCGTCGTCCCGCCGCTGTTCTTTGGCGCGCCGTGGGAGGGCTGGATTTATAAAGGGCTGACGCTGCTGCTGATTGGCTGCCCGTGCGCGCTGGTGATTTCCACCCCGGCGGCGATTACCTCAGGTCTGGCGGCGGCGGCGCGTCGCGGCGCGCTGATTAAGGGCGGCGCGGCGCTGGAACAGCTGAGCCAGGTTCAGCATATCGCCTTCGATAAAACCGGTACGCTGACCGTGGGCAAGCCGCAGGTGACCGGCGTCTATCCGCAGGACATCAGTGAAGATGAGCTGCTTACACTGGCCGCCGCCGTTGAACAGGGGTCCACTCACCCGCTGGCGCAGGCGATTGTGCGAGAAGCGCAGTCGCGCGGGCTGAACATCCCTCCGGCAACCGCCCAGCGAGCGCTGGTCGGGTCAGGGATTGAGGCCACCGTTGACGGTAAAAATGTGCTGATTGTCGCGGCAGGCAAGTCTTCCAGTCCAGAGGTTGAGGCGTTAGAACAGACCGGACAAACCGTCGTGACCGTCCTGCAGGACGGTGTCGCGAAGGGAATGCTGGCGCTGCGCGATACCCTGCGCGATGACGCCAAAGAAGCCGTAGCGGCGCTGCACAAGCTGGGCGTGCAGGGCGTTATTCTTACCGGTGATAACCCTCGCGCGGCGGCAGCGATTGCCGGTGAGCTGGGGCTGGAGTTTAAAGCCGGACTGTTGCCTGCGGATAAGGTCAGCGCCGTGACGGCGCTGAACGCCCGCGCGCCGCTGGCAATGGTCGGTGACGGGATTAACGATGCCCCGGCGATGAAAGCGTCCACCATTGGTATTGCAATGGGCAGTGGTACCGACGTGGCGCTGGAAACGGCCGACGCGGCGCTGACCCACAACCGCCTGACCGGCCTGGCGCAGACGATCGCCCTGGCGCGCGCGACGCGGGCCAACATCCGTCAGAACATCGGCATTGCGCTCGGTCTGAAGGGGATTTTCCTGGTGACGACCCTGCTCGGCATGACCGGACTGTGGCTGGCGGTGCTGGCGGATACCGGGGCAACGGTGCTGGTGACGGCGAACGCGCTTCGGCTGCTGCGTCGCCGATAAAAAAAGCCCGGTGGCGCTAACGCTTACCGGGCCTAGATGTCCTGCTAACTCGTAGGTCGGGTAAGGCGAAGCCGCCACCCGACTTTTTTATAAGAAATAGCTCATCGCCAGGCCTAAAAACAGCACCAGACCGACATAGTTGTTGTTCATAAACGCTTTAAAGCAGGCGTCGCGTTCACGCTTAGCAATCAGCTTTTGCTGATAAGCAAACAGCAGTCCCGCCACCAGCACGGACCAGTAAAACTCCCAGTTCAGCCCGTTCAGGCGACCGATCGCAACCATCAGCGCCAGTACCGCGACCTGCAGGATGCCGATAATCAGCTTGTCCTGACGACCAAAGAGGATGGCGGTGGATTTAATGCCAATCTTCAGGTCATCGTCGCGGTCTACCATCGCGTATTGCGTGTCATACGCCACGGCCCAGAGAATGTTCGCCAGGAACATCAGCCAGCAGCTGAGCGGTAAGGACTCACTAACCGCCGCAAACGCCATCGGAATCGACCAGCCAAACGCCGCGCCCAGCACCACCTGAGGCAGGTGGGTATAGCGCTTCATAAAGGGATATACCCAGGCCAACGCCAGCGCCGCAACGGAAAGCAGAATGGTCATGGTGTTGAGGGTTAACACCAGCAGGAAAGAGAGCAGCACCAGAACAATGAACAGCACGCGGGCTTCTTTCCCGGTGACCTGCCCGCTGGGTAACGGACGTCCGGCAGTACGCTTAACATGACCGTCGAATTTACGATCGGCATAGTCATTCACCACGCAGCCCGCAGCGCGCATCAGCCAGACGCCGGCAACGAACACGGCCAGGATCCACAGCGGCGGCACGCCTGGCGTGGCGAGCCACAGCGCCCACAGGGTCGGCCACAGCAGCAGTAACGCGCCAATGGGTTTATCGGTACGCATTAAGCGGTGATACGCCAACAGCTTATTCTGCGTCAGGCTCCACTCCATTTTTTCTTCCTCTTAGTACAACGGTGATGCCGGTAAAAAAAGCTCCGTCAGAATTAACGGTTTACCGCTCAGGCGAAGGCGGGAACGACGCCCCCAGAGTTCGGCATCACGACCAATCTCAATGAAATCCCGGGTAAGCTCAGACGAGGTGAAAAGGTAGCGCCCCAGCGGCGTTTTCCCCAGACGTTGCAGCGCGAGCTCTGGCCCGGAAAGGGTGGACTCGGGGACCACCGTCCGCCCGGCAAGCCACGGCTCACCATCAGCACAGAGTAAAATTTCGCGCAGCCAGTAGCGTGGCTCTTGCGGCAGCAGCGGCAGCTCGCTGGCGATCTCATCGCCAGAGACAAACCCTTCCTGAATCAGGGTCACCGTGACCGTTTTACCCTGTTGCTCAAAACGTTTCGTCATGGAATCTTCCAGCAACAGCCAGTCCAGTTGCTGCGGATCAAGCGCAGGTATTTGGTCGAAATAGCGCAGCGCACGCAGTTGCGTTAGCGCAGGGTGTGACATGCCAGACTCTCCGATACATAACGTAATGGCATTGTATCGCAGAAACACGGATTGAGGGGGGCCAAACGTTATTTAACGATCACGATCGCAACATGGGCGCAACAGCCTGGCGGATACGAAAAAAAGTGCGCCCACTCAGGCGCACCAAACTACTAACAAATCAGCACTGTGGGGAAACGGTTACCCCTTGCCTTTTACACTGCTGATAAAGGTGGAACGGGCAGTGGTTGAACCTAAACGTTCGGCTTCATCAAGCAGTTTCAGCGCCTTATCGACATCGCCGCGCTTCACCGCCTGCTTAATGGCGTTGTTGAAGTACTCTTCGGTGTCGTTCAGTACCGGCTCGGCTTTCTTCGCCGGGGCAGGAGTTGCGGTCGCTACCGGTGCGGCTGCCGTGGCAGCTGGCGCGGTATAGGCAGGAGCTGCTGTGTTACCTACAGTGACAGGGCCGGAACCGGAAGAGCCAAACAGCGGGCCGACCAGCACGCTTGAACCGCTGTTCGTTTTCACCTTCAGCTTTAACGTTCCGTCGGTGACGTGACGAGCAATCGGGTCTGGAATATCAGGAATCGCGTTACCGGTACCTTTTGCGTAGGCTTTAGCCGGATCGAGCAACGTGGTGGTCTTCTGAAGATCTTGCTCAGTGGTAAAGACCAGAACGTAGAGTTTTTGCTGGCCCAGCGCTGGCGTAAGGCGCATGACGCCTTCCAGACGGTCGGCGCTCATCACGCCGGGCTCCTGATACGTAAAGTATTCACTTGGGAAAAAGGCAGATGGCGTCATGTTCTGATCGAGAATTAACACGTTTGGTGCAAATACACTCGTCTGCTTATTAACTTCACTGGTCAAGGTAATGGCCAGTTCACCAATATTGGCGGGTACGCTATACGCAGCGACAGGGCCGGTAATACCCGGAACATTAAGTGACTGACCAGCCGTTGAGAGCTGGGTGGTCTGGGTTTTAGACTGATCGACAGGGGTCCAGACAAGCTGTTGCAATGCCGCTGTCGGAATGGCTGGCGCGGATGTTGTGTTTTGCGGAACGAAATTGACGTTAGCGAGCGTTACAGCAGGCGCGCTTGCCAGCAGCCCTGCGGTTAAACAAAGGGCAAGGAGAGTTTTGTTCATTTTCATTGTTATCACCTCAAAATGCACAGGTTCAGCGGTAGCCAGGCAATAGCGCGCCGTCCCAAGGATTGAGGGGCTTGCGCCCCTCAGTTTGGTCATTACGTCAGGTTAAGACGGGATTACCACCAGATTTCCATCTGGGCGCCGAAGGACCACTCATCGTTGTCGCCGCGGCTGAAGCTTTTCGCAGTGGTATCGCTATAGGCCATGCCTGGGGTGTAACCCGCAACGGAGTTTTTACCTGAAGGCGCATAACCCCATTTCTCATCCCACTTGGCATAGGTGGCGAAGACGCGGATTGCTGGACGTGACCAGATGCTGTCGCCAGCCTGCCACTGTTGTGCCAGGGTGATTTTATACTGGTTGTTGGTTTCGCCAGTTTCCTGAGATTTGACGTTGTCGTAGCCCACTTCAAGCAGAGTGCTCATGATAGGCGTCCATTTGTACATAGGACGAACGCCTACGGTCCACCATTTAGTACCGTTGTTGTTATCCCAGTTGATATCCTGGTACATACCGACGTACATCAGATCCCAGCTATCGCCCAGCGAGATAGCACCGTGGTCAAGTACGCGCCACAGGTGCCCGTTGTTGTTGATGCCGTAGTTGATATCGTCAGTGGTGCCAATGTTCGAACCTTGCGACAGACCTTTACCCTGAGAGGTCATAGAGTCAGTTGCATATTGCAGAACAAATTTGTTGTAGCCTTTCAGCATGCTCTGCGTGTGTTCAGCGGTGAACATCCAGCCATCTTTAGATGCGCCGTCGATCAGGTGATAATCATCACGTGGGTTTGCACGGCCGTAATCAGCCCCCAGCTCCAGGGTACCGCCCGGGTTAATTTCCATCTGGGCTAAACGCACGTCAAAGACATCATTCGCCGTGCGAGTGGTGTAGTCATAAACGCTGTTGCTGGCGAAGGATGAAGAACCGCCGGCTTCAGAAGAACGGGTTGCAGCCAGAGAGAGCTTACCAAAACCTACGTCGATGTTTTCAAGACCTGCACCAGGACCTGAAATATCCCAGTAGTAGAAGTCGATCATGTGGACGTCATGACGCTGATAGAAGCGCTTACCGGCCCAGATAGTCGAACCTGGCAGCCACTCAATCAGGTTTTTACCCTGCACGTTGGCTTCACGGAACGCCGGGTCAGTGGCCTCCCAGTCGTTCTGTTGCGCCACGGAATACGCAACGTTGGTGTCGAAGTAGAAGCTCTTATCGCCTTCTTTCCACACTTCCTGGCCCAGTTTCAGTTCCGCATAGGTTTCACATTCGTTACCCAGACGGTATTTACTTTGAGCACCGGTTGCCTGGAAGCACTGTTGTTCGCCGCCACTACCCGTCCAGCCGATACCGGAACGAGCATAACCATGGAAATCCACGGCCATTGCCTGAGCAGACATTACGCCCGCTGCGACGGCAACTGCCAGAGGAAGTTTGCGCAGAGTAATCATCATTCTATCTCCTGAGATCATTGCTTTTCTTTGAACACTTCACCTGTCGGTTTCGTGTCTTCTTTTGGGATTGCTTAAACGCCTGGCTCTTTGTGCAACCGACGACATGCAGTGCCATCCTCACGGAACAGATGGCAACGCTCTGGCGGCAAGCCGATAGCGAATGTGGCACCCTCTTCTACCAACACCACGTCGTTCTGGCGGTAGACCAGGTTCTGACGGATGGCGGGGATCTGGATATGAATCTGTGTTTCGTGACCAAGCTGTTCGACGACCTGAACGTCACCTTCCAGGGTCACATCAGCGATGTGGCTCGGCAGCAGGTGCTCAGGACGAATACCGAGGGACATGTTTGCCCCGACCTGTACGTTGGCGCTGTCGACCGGCAGCCAGACCTGCTGGCGGTTTGGCAGCTCCACCTGTACCTGTTCAATGGCTGTCGCGGTCACTTTGACGGGCAGGAAGTTCATCTTTGGCGAGCCAATGAAGCCCGCAACAAAGCGGTCTGCCGGGTAGTGGTACAGCTCCAGCGGTTTACCCACCTGCGCCACGCGGCCGGCATCCAGCACCACGATTTTGTCGGCGAGGGTCATCGCTTCCACCTGATCGTGGGTGACGTAAATCATCGTGCGGCCAAGACGCTTGTGCAGACGGGAGATTTCAATACGCATCTGGACGCGCAGGGCGGCATCCAGGTTAGAGAGAGGTTCATCGAGCAGGAACACGCGCGGTTCGGCCACCAGCGTACGGCCAATCGCCACACGCTGACGCTGACCACCGGAAAGCGCTTTTGGTTTACGCTCCAGCAGGTGGGCCAGCTGTAACACTTCCGCCACCTGCGTCACGCGCTGGTTAATGACCTCTTTCTTCGCGCCGGCCAGCTTCAGGCCAAAGGACATATTTTCGGCAACGGAAAGGTGTGGATAGAGTGCATAAGACTGGAACACCATACCGACGCCACGTTCGGCAGGCGGGATGTCGTTCATTCGGGTATCACCAATCAGCAGGTCGCCGCTGGTAATCGTTTCAAGACCGGCAATCATACGCAGCAGAGTAGATTTACCGCAGCCTGATGGGCCAACAAACACCACGAATTCGCCTTCGTTGATGTCCAGATTGATGTCTTTCGACACCACAACGTCACCCCAGGCTTTCGTTACATTACGCAGCTGTACGCTCGCCATGCCCTTCTCCCTTCGTTACAACCTGTCACCGACAGAAACATTCAAGATAAGTTCACTATGGGGTATCCATTACTTTCCCGAATCCTCCACCCCCCGCCTTTTTTATGGGGGAGGAGGCGGGAGGATGAGGGAGCAGGCTCTGCGACCGCCGTGGGCGTGCTGCGGCAAAATTCGTGAAGCCGCCTGCAAAATTCGGTGGGTTTTTATGTGCGCCAGCACTCATAACTTAAATTTATGCAACGGAGATCACACAAACGGGGGGTGGGGCGTAGGGGTTGGGAGGATGGAAAGAGGATGTCAAATAAGGAGACTGAGTCACGTTGAACCACCTTATGTATCCACGAGCACATCACCAAAAAGGATGGCAGATATGAATATCAAGACTGGCGCACGCGTTTTCGCATTGTCCGCCCTTGCAGCAATGATGGTTTCCGCACCGGCGCTCGCCAAAATTGAAGAAGGCAAACTGGTTATCTGGATTAACGGCGACAAGGGCTATAACGGCCTGGCCGAAGTGGGCAAAAAATTCGAAAAAGATACCGGCATCAAAGTTACCGTAGAACACCCTGACAAGCTGGAAGAGAAGTTCCCGCAGGTTGCAGCAACCGGCGACGGCCCGGACATCATCTTCTGGGCGCATGACCGTTTCGGGGGTTACGCGCAGTCTGGCCTGCTGGCAGAAGTGACGCCAGATAAAGCCTTCCAGGACAAACTGTTCCCGTTCACCTGGGATGCCGTTCGCTATAACGGCAAGCTGATCGCTTACCCTATCGCCGTTGAAGCCCTGTCTCTGATTTACAACAAAGACCTGGTACCAAACCCACCGAAAACCTGGGAAGAGATCCCGAAACTGGATAAAGAGCTGAAGGCGAAAGGTAAATCCGCGCTGATGTTCAACCTGCAAGAGCCGTACTTCACCTGGCCGCTGATTGCTGCCGACGGCGGTTACGCGTTCAAGTTTGAAAACGGCAAATATGACGTGAAAGACGTGGGCGTGGACAACGCTGGCGCGAAAGCGGGTCTGACCTTCCTGGTTGATCTGATCAAGAACAAACACATGAACGCGGATACCGACTACTCCATCGCGGAAGCGGCGTTCAACAAAGGCGAAACCGCGATGACCATCAACGGTCCGTGGGCCTGGACCAACATCGACAAGAGCAAAGTCAACTACGGCGTGACGCTGCTGCCAACCTTCAAAGGCAAGCCGTCTAAACCGTTCGTTGGCGTGCTGAGCGCGGGCATCAACGCCGCCAGCCCGAACAAAGAGCTGGCGAAAGAGTTCCTGGAAAACTACCTGCTGACCGATCAGGGTCTGGATGAAGTGAACAAGGACAAACCGCTGGGCGCCGTCGCGCTGAAATCCTTCCAGGATCAGCTGGCGAAAGACCCACGTATCGCGGCCACCATGGATAACGCCCAGAAAGGCGAAATCATGCCGAACATCCCACAGATGGCTGCGTTCTGGTACGCCACGCGTACCGCGGTCATCAACGCTGCAAGCGGTCGTCAGACTGTCGATGCCGCGCTGAAAGATGCTCAGGGTCGTATTACTAAGTAATGACGTAGTCCCCTCTCCCTTCGGGAGAGGGTTAGGGTAAGGGTTGGCGCTATCCGCACGCCCTCACCCCGGCCCTCTCCCCCAGGAGAGGGAGAAAAGATCAAACGTTGTAGAGGAAAAACCCCATGGATGTCATTAAAAAGAAACGCTGGTGGCAAAGCGACGCGCTGAAGTGGTCAGCGATCGGTCTGCTGTGTCTGCTGGTGGGTTACCTTGTTGTTTTAATGTACGTACAAGGGGAATATCTGTTTGCCATCATGACGCTGATTTTAAGCTCTGCTGGCCTGTATATTTTCGCTAATCGTAAAGCCTATGCCTGGCGCTATGTTTACCCGGGCGTGGCCGGGATGGGGCTGTTTGTCCTGTTCCCGCTGATTTGTACCATCGCCATTGCGTTTACCAACTACAGCAGCACCAACCAGCTTGCGCAGGAACGCGCGCAGCAGGTCCTGCTGGATCGCTCATATCAGGCAGGCAAGACCTTTAACTTCGGCCTGTATCCTGCCGGTAACGAGTGGAAGTTAGCGCTTACTGACGAAGCAAGCAGCAAATACTATGTCTCCGACGCGTTCAAATTTGGCGGCGAGCAGAAGCTGGCCTTAAAAGAGGCACAGGCCCTGCCGGAAGGTGAACGTGCCAACCTGCGCGTTATTACCCAGAACCGTCAGGCGCTGACACAGCTCACCGCCGTGCTGCCAGACGAAAGCAAGGTGACCATGAGCTCGCTGCGCCAGTTCTCCGGCACGCAGCCGCTGTATACCCTGGCGGACGACGGCACGCTGACCAACAACCAGAGCGGCGTGAAATATCGTCCGAATAACGACATTGGTTTCTATCAGTCCATTACTGCCGACGGCAAATGGGGTGATGACAAGCTCAGCCCGGGCTATACCGTCACCATCGGCTGGGACAACTTTACCCGCGTGTTTACCGACGAAGGCATTCAGAAACCGTTCTTCGCCATCTTCGTCTGGACGGTGGTCTTCTCGGTGCTGACGGTGATCCTGACCGTGGCCGTGGGCATGGTGCTGGCCTGTCTGGTCCAGTGGGAATCCCTGAAAGGCAAAGCGATTTACCGCGTGCTGCTGATCCTGCCGTATGCCGTACCGTCGTTTATCTCGATTCTGATTTTCAAAGGGCTGTTTAACCAGAGCTTCGGTGAAATCAACATGATGCTGAGCGCCCTGTTCGGCATCAAACCGGCCTGGTTCAGCGACCCGACCACCGCTCGCTCGATGATTATCATCGTGAACACCTGGCTCGGTTATCCGTACATGATGATCCTGTGCATGGGCCTGCTGAAGGCTATCCCGGACGATCTGTACGAAGCCTCGGCGATGGACGGCGCTGGCCCGTTCCAGAACTTCTTTAAAATTACGCTGCCGCTGCTCATTAAGCCGCTGACGCCGCTGATGATTGCCAGCTTCGCCTTTAACTTTAACAACTTCGTGCTGATTCAGCTGTTGACCAACGGCGGCCCGGACCGCCTTGGCACCACGACGCCAGCAGGCTATACCGACCTGCTCGTGAGCTACACCTACCGTATCGCCTTCGAAGGCGGCGGCGGCCAGGACTTCGGTCTGGCGGCGGCGATTGCCACCCTGATCTTCCTGCTGGTAGGCGCTCTGGCGATTGTGAACCTGAAAGCCACACGTATGAAATTTGATTAAGGAGGGCATCAATCATGGCAATGGTACAACCCAAATCTCAAAAGTTGCGCCTCCTGGCGACGCACTTAGGCCTGCTGATTTTCATCGCGGCGATCATGTTCCCGCTGCTGATGGTTATCGCCATCTCCCTGCGTTCGGGTAACTTCGCGACAGGGAGCCTGATCCCGGACGAAATCTCCTGGGAGCACTGGAAGCTCGCGCTGGGCTTCAGCGTGGAACACGCGGATGGCCGCGTCACGCCGCCGCCGTTCCCGGTCCTGCTGTGGCTGTGGAACTCGGTGAAAATCGCAGGCATTACCGCCATTGGTATCGTGGCGCTTTCCACCACCTGTGCTTATGCCTTCGCCCGCATGCGTTTCCCGGGCAAAGCGACGCTGCTGAAAGGGATGCTGATTTTCCAGATGTTCCCCGCCGTGCTGTCGCTGGTGGCGTTGTATGCCCTGTTTGACCGTCTGGGCCAGTACGTACCGTTTATCGGCCTGAACACCCACGGCGGCGTGATCTTCGCCTATCTTGGCGGTATCGCACTGCATGTATGGACCATTAAAGGCTATTTCGAAACCATCGACGGCTCGCTGGAAGAAGCGGCCGCGCTGGATGGCGCAACCCCGTGGCAGGCGTTCCGCCTGGTGCTGCTGCCGCTGTCGGTGCCGATTCTGGCGGTAGTGTTTATTCTGTCGTTTATCGCTGCGATCACCGAAGTACCGGTTGCCTCACTGTTACTGCGTGATGTGAACAGCTACACCCTGGCCGTAGGTATGCAGCAATACCTCAACCCGCAAAACTACCTGTGGGGCGACTTTGCCGCGGCGGCCGTACTTTCCGCCATCCCGATTACCGTGGTGTTCCTGCTGGCGCAGCGCTGGCTGGTCAACGGCCTGACGGCGGGCGGTGTGAAAGGTTAAGTTTCATTTTGTTATGCCACTGCAACCCTCAACTTTAGACGTATTGTATTGACCCAACTTGTGACTGTTGTTAGGCGCTCTTCGGAGCGCCATTTTTTTTATTCGCGTTTCAGCCGCTTCGAGTTGCACAGCCAGAGGGTGATCACCAGCAGCAGGATCGCCGCCGAGTAGATCAGCACGTCGAGCGGGGACTTATGATCGACGATGATCAGCCGCACTATCGCAGTGATCCCAATGTAGACAAAATAACGCAGCGGGAAGTGAAAGCCGGACTGAAAGTACTTCACAATCAGGGCGATAAATTCAAAGTAGAGAAAGTAGACCACCAGGCCTTCCACCAGCGCATATTTGCTGGTTTGTTCAGGGGCGAACAGTACATCCGCAAGATGCACCGTCTCTTTACCCAAAAAGACGACCAGTATCAGGCCAAGGCTCAACAGACCGAGGTTCAGCACGGTCTGGAGGATCGTTGAGATAAACTCAACGCGCGGGCGAGTCAGGGATGTCATACAGCACCTCATTCTCCAGGGCGAGGTTCCTGTATAACGCAAAAATGTGACGGGGATCTATATTTTTTGTTTATGTTTGACGCAATGGAGAGGATTCCCCTCTCCCCTTAGGGGAGAGGGTGAGGGGCATCAGCGGAAGTTAATGTTCTTATCGCTCGTCATGTCATACAGCTGGAACTTACGTCCAAGCTGCTGACCCCCGTCACGCGTCAGCGGCGTCCAGCCCACTGCCGCACGGCTGCGGGTTGGGCCTGACGAGAACAGATCCAGCGGAATCGACACGTAGACCCCTTTGGTGAAGTCCCCTTCCCCGTACTCGTCCGGCGAAACGTTGGTGATAGTGGCGTAGCCACCCACCACGACGCCGCTGTCGAAGTGTTTAGAGATATCGAGCGTGCCGCCCTTATCGCCCGCCAGGTACTGGCCGACGCTGGCTTTCACCAGCACGTCAGGTGCGAACGACGGCGTCCAGTAAGCGGTCAGATGGCCCGTTTTGACGCTGTAGTCGGTGAATTTCATCATGTCCTGCGCGCTGCGCCAGTCACGCTGTTTGACGTAGTTGGCATCCACCCCGAACGCCCAGTTGCTGTCGACAGGACGATAAAGCACTTCCGCCCCCGCGCCGCCGTACATGGTTTCCAGATACCCGCCGTACACCTGGCCGTAGAAGCCGTTGCCGAAGTACTGGAAGTAGTTGGCCTGCAGGTTATTCACGTAGGCATCGTTTTGTACGTACTCACGCACGCGGGTACGCACGCGCGGCAGCGCCGAGTCTTTTGGCGGGTTGGTGTAGTTGAACTTGTCGTAGTTATTGGCGATGTTGCCGAACAGGCTGCCGGTGGTCAGCAGGTGGTCGGTGAGCCACAGATCCGCCGTCGCCATGACGCCCAGCTGATACATGTAGAAGTTTTCAGGCCCGCCCACGGACTGGTTCAGCACCGGATCGATATGGAAATCGAAGCGCGATTTGTCGATATACCAGCCCTGCTCGGTGGTTTCCGGCACGATCGGCTCTACGCGTTTTTGCACCAGCTCGGTTTCATGCCCTAGCGGCTCGCCTTCCAGATGGCGCTTGAGGCTGGCAACGTCCGTTTCGGTTGTGACCTGCGGCAGGTTGAGACGGTTCTCCGTCACGCGGATCGTGCGGATCCCCTCCGGCAGATCGTTCATAACGATCCGGTTAGCGCGTTCGATCCCTTCGCGCGAGTCGCGGTATTTCACCTGCTCGCCGGTCACGTACAGCGTATCGCCTTTCACCTGAATTTTCGGATCCGCCAGGCCGGCATTGTATTTCAGCAGCGTCAGCTGGTTTGCCACCACGGAGTGCTGCAGAATCGCATCCTGCGGCTCCGGCTGGTATGCAGGGCGCGCGTTATCATTGTAGTGCGGCCGCATGTCGTTAAAGTTGGTGCGCAGCGTGAAGCCAAACATCACCGTATTGCCGCGCTCGTAGCTGAGGTTAACGTCGGCCCAGTCGGTGACGCGATAAATGGCGCCGACGTTAAACTTGCTCTTCTGCTCAATCTTTCCGGCGAAGTCCTGCGAGTAGTCATTCCCCTCATATTCCAGCTTCAGGCGCAATGGCTGCCAGGGCGTTTGATACTCCACGCCGCCAAACAGCGATGCCGGACCGTGGAACATCTGGTCTCCGTTGATGGAGCCCGCTTTCTTATAGCTGTTATCGCGGTAGCAGTATTTATCGCTGTAGGAGCAAAACGGGTTTTTCACGTTTCCGCTGGTGCCGAGATAGCCCCATCCCAGACCGAGCGAGAAGTCGAACGGCCCCCAGGCTTTACTGGCCACGATGTATTCCGCATCAAACAGACCGGTACCACCGATATCTTTGGCGCCCACGGACACCTGCGGCATCCAGTAGCTCTCTTCCCACAGGCGCAGCTTGACGTCGAAGGCTTTATCTTTGTAGGTCTGATCGCCGGAGAACGCCTCTACGCTGCTGTATTGTTTCGTACGCACGTCGGTATAGCGCAGCGTGGTTTCAAGCCACGGGAACAGCTGCACCGAGGCGGAGTAGTAGCGATACTGGTCGTTATCACGGTAGTTAAGGCTAATTTCGCCTTCGCGCGCCATCCGCGCGGTGGGCGTTTGCAGTAAACCGACACCGCCGAAGTCTGACTGAGACGGGCCAATGGGTGCCGGATACGTTTCTGCATGGCAGGCGGCACTCACGCAGAGCGCCAGCATGCTGTAGAGATAGGTTCTTTTCATTATTCCGGTATCCGCTGAATCAGGGAGTGAAGGATATCGGCGTTAAGCCCGTCATACGCCTTCGTCCAGAAATGGTCGGCAAAACCGACAAAAATGATGCTGCCCGGCATAGGTTCGATATGCCGTTTATTCCAGTAAGCGACGGGGGCTTTTTGTGTGTGCCCGTCTGGGTAAACCACCCAGGCGTAGCTGTTATCGGCACCGCTCAGCAGGCTCTGCTCGTCGAGGTAGCTCGCCACGTCACGACCGGGCGTAAAGGGCTTTTTACCCGGGCTGCTGATAAGCCCCACTACGGTCACCGTCGTCGGCTTCTCCGGCAGCCAGAGCGTATACTCCCCTTCAAGCGTGGGATTTCCCTTTTCCGTGACGCGCACTTCGTCGGGATCAAGGTTCACGTTCTGACGGCCCGTCACCTTCAGCGCCTGCAGCTGCTGGCGAACGCTGTTAATCGCCGCCGCGTCGTCGCCATCTTCCTGCTCCGCTAATCCCGTCAGCCTGGCAAGAAGCGCCTTGTGCTGTTGTTCCGCTTCAGCCGTCTTCTGCCGCTCAGCGATCACTGCCCCCGGCCACCAGCTGTTGGCGAGCCTTGGCTGTCCGACGAGATCGAGCAGATGCTCAGCGTGGGTTAAGGTTTTGGGTTTTTCACTGTCCGGCGTGTAGACCTTCACCGTCCCTGCGGACCATGCCAGCGGTGCGGCAAGGCTGGCGAGAAGCGCAACGTGGATGAGCGTTTTCATGATTTCGCCGCCTTGATCAGGGTGGTTTTCACCGGGAAGAATCCGGCACCAAGATACTGCAGGGACTGGCGGATCTGCCCTTCCTCGTCGATCCAGAAGCGGTTGTGCCAGGTGGCCTGGTCGGTGGTGACTTCTTCATCCAGCACGCGAACCTGCGTTTCGTCGCTGCCGACTTTCACGCTGTCCGTGCCGTCCCAGCGGAAGGTCGAGCGTGCCGTGGCGTAACGCACCTGCTTATGTTCGGTCCAGCCCATCGTGCGCGTCCAGCTTGCGCCGTCGGCGATCTGGTTCGGCTTGATCAGCGGATCGGCAGCGATGTTATTCACCTCCAGCAGGTTGTCGCCGCCCAACAGGGTTTTCACGATACGACCATGCTGCGTCACGATGGTGGCCTGATCCTGCGTCACCCATTTCTGCTGCCCGTTTTCATCGAAAGCGAGCACCACAAACAGCTGCGGGCCATCGTTTAGCTGCATGTACTGACTGGCATAGGGCATGTTTTGAAGTTCGTCATCGGTCAAATGCACGCCCGGTGTGCCGAACATGCTTTCCCACAGTGAGTTTCCCAGCCCTTTGGTGGTGGCCGAGCACGCCTGCAGCAGCAGGCAAATCAGAATGATTGCAGGTCGCTTCACGACTCTTCTCCGAAGGGGCGAAATAACCACACCGAAGTGTGGTTATGATTAAAACACCCGCTACTACTGGGTGCTGGTTGTCGTGGTGGTCGTGGTTCCGGTATTGGAGCCATCACCGCCACCGGTTGCCGCCAGCGCGACACCCACGGCTGAACTTACGGTGCTGGCGCTGGCTGCGGTAGAACTTCCCGCAGACGCAGACGTCGCAGCCGAACCTGCCGCTTCCCCGACCTGAACCGGAGCTGCATAGACAGATGTCGCCGCAAGCGCAGATATGGCAAAAATGCCATACAGTACTTTCTTCATAACAATTTCCCTTCAATGAATGAATGGAGATTTGCCCGAAAAGAATTTCAGGCGGAATCGAGTATACACAACTAGTGCCGTGGGTTTGCCGTAAGGGGAAATAGGGAGAGGGTTTTCGGACTAATGGTTAAAATGGAAATAAAAGGCAAATAACACAAATATATAATTAATAAAAATCAATAAGTTATAATATATCAATATTAATGAACCACTACGTATTTTCTTAAAATAAACCGCAGCAATTAACGGGTTAAGCGTCCTTTTCGGATTAAACTCAGATTCAGAATTTGAGTTAACTAACAGACATCAGGAATTATCCGATAAAAAAATGCCGGCATTAAGCCGGCACGTTTTCATGACGCTTTAATTACGCACGCCAGGCTTTATAACGGTTGATCAAACCATTTGTCGAGCTGTCATGGCTGGCAATCGCTTTATCGTCACCCAGCTCTGGCAGAATACGGTTTGCCAGCTGTTTGCCCAGCTCAACGCCCCACTGGTCAAAGGTGAAGATGTTCAGGATGGCGCCCTGCGTGAAGATCTTGTGCTCGTACAGGGCAATCAGCGCGCCCAGGCTGAACGGCGTAATTTCGCGCAGCAGGATGGAGTTGGTTGGGCGGTTGCCTTCGAACACTTTGAACGGCACCACGTGATCCAGGGTTGCCGGATCTTTACCCTGGTCACGGTATTCCTGCTCAACCACTTCGCGGGATTTACCGAACGCCAGCGCTTCGGTCTGCGCAAAGAAGTTGGACAGCAGCTTCGGATGGTGGTCGGACAGCGGGTTATGGGTGATAGCCGGGGCGATGAAATCGCACGGTACCATTTTGGTGCCCTGGTGGATCAGCTGGTAGAAGGCATGCTGGCCGTTGGTGCCCGGCTCGCCCCAGATGATTGGGCCAGTCTGGTAATCCACCGCGTTGCCGTTACGGTCAACGTACTTACCGTTGGATTCCATGTTGCCCTGCTGGAAGTAGGCTGCGAAGCGGTGCATGTACTGGTCGTATGGCAGGATCGCTTCGGTCTCAGCGCCGAAGAAGTTGTTGTACCAGATACCGATCAGCGCCAGCAGTACCGGCAGGTTTTTCTCTGGTGCGGTGGTGGAGAAGTGTTTGTCCATCGCGTGCGCGCCGGAGAGCAGCTCGACGAAGTTGTCGAAGCCCACGGACAGGATGATGGACAGACCGATCGCAGACCACAGGGAGTAGCGGCCGCCAACCCAGTCCCAGAACTCGAACATGTTCGCGGTATCAATGCCGAACTCGCTGACCGCTTTGCCGTTGGTAGACAGCGCCGCGAAGTGTTTCGCCACGTGCTTGTTGTCGCCCGCGGTTTTCAGGAACCAGTCGCGCGCGCTGTGGGCGTTGGTCATGGTTTCCTGAGTGGTGAAGGTTTTGGACGCAACCAGGAACAGGGTGGTTTCCGGGTTCACGTTCTTCAGCACTTCGGCGATGTGGGTACCATCGACGTTAGACACAAAGTGCATATTGAGGTGGTTTTTATACGGGCGCAGCGCTTCGGTCACCATGAACGGGCCGAGGTCAGAACCGCCGATACCGATGTTAACCACGTCGGTGATCGCTTTGCCGGTGTAGCCTTTCCAGCTACCGGAGATGATCGCTTCGGAGAAGGTTTTCATCTTTTCCAGCACCGCGTTCACTTCCGGCATGACGTCTTTGCCGTCAACGATGATTGGCGTATTGCTACGGTTACGCAGGGCCACGTGGAGCACGGCACGGTCTTCGGTACGGTTGATCTTCTCGCCGGAGAACATGGATTTGATGGCGTCGGCAAGCTCAGTCTCTTTCGCCAGATCCTGCAGTTTTGCCAGCGTTTCTTCGGTAATGCGGTTTTTGGAGAAATCCACCAGCATCAGGTCGTCGAAGGTTGCGGAGAACTTAGAGAAACGATCGGCATCTTTCGCGAACAGATCCGCGATGGTGACGTCTTTCATTTCATCAAAATGTTTCTGGAGTGCCTGCCAGGCAGCGGTCTGCGTTGGGTTGATGTTTTTCATTAGCAATACTCTTCTGATTTGAGAATTGTGACTGCGGTCGATTGTAGCGCCTGCAAATAAAAATTGTGATGGTTTTTATGCCATTGCCCTGGCCTGCATCAAACACAGGTGAAAAGACCCGAAAAGTATAGCTGCTGAAGCGCCCTCCCGGGGCGGCGAAATGTCGGTCAAAAAGCCCTAAAACGGAGCATAAAATCTGGCGCTGTTATAAGTCCTGTTTCTCAGGGGTACCCCCCCATAAAAAATCCGCATAATCCCAGCATTGACAGGACCTCCCCCGCATTTTATTTATAGGGCCGTATTTTGCGCCTGCACCTGTTTTCGTTTCACTCTTGTGCCAAGGTCGCTTATTCATTCCCTGACACGAGGTTGTTATGACGAGTTTTGTGGTCGCCAAATTTGGCGGCACCAGTGTGGCCGATTACGATGCCATGAACCGCAGCGCCGATGTGGTGCTGGCCGATCCGAATACCCGCCTGGTGGTGCTGTCTGCCTCCGCCGGCGTGACGAACCTGCTGGTTTCTCTGTCTGAAGGACTGGAAGCGACAGAACGTTTCGTGAAGCTGGATGCACTGCGCAAAATTCAGTTCGACATCCTTGAACGTCTGCAGAACCCAAACGTCATCCGCGAGGAAGTGGAACGTCTGCTGGAAAATATCACCACTCTGGCAGAAGCGGCGTCTCTGGCTACCTCCACCGCCCTGACCGACGAACTGGTCAGCCACGGCGAGCTGATGTCTACCCTGCTGTTTGTTGAAATCATGCGCGAGCGTAACGTTCAGGCGCAGTGGTTTGACGTGCGTAAAGTGATGCGTACCAGCGATCGCTTTGGCCGCGCCGAGCCGGACGTTGAGGCGCTGGCGGAGCTGACCAATCAGCAGCTGGCACCACGCCTGGCAGACGGTATCGTGATTACCCAGGGCTTTATCGGCAGTGAAGCGAAAGGCCGCACCACCACGCTTGGCCGCGGCGGCAGCGACTACACCGCCGCGCTGCTGGGCGAAGCCCTGCATGCAACGCGCGTGGATATCTGGACGGACGTTCCGGGCATTTACACCACCGACCCGCGCGTCGTTTCTGCGGCTAAACGTATTGATGTGATCGCCTTTGAAGAAGCGGCTGAAATGGCCACCTTCGGTGCGAAAGTGCTGCACCCGGCAACGCTGCTGCCGGCCGTACGCAGCGATATTCCGGTCTTCGTCGGCTCCAGCAAAGATCCGAAAGCGGGCGGGACGCTGGTCTGCAAGAAAACGGAAAACCCACCTCTGTTCCGCGCCCTGGCCCTGCGCCGTCGCCAGACGCTGGTGACGCTCCACAGCCACAATATGCTGCATTCACGCGGTTTCCTGGCGGAAGTGTTTGGCATTCTGGCGCGCCACAATATTTCGGTGGATCTGATCACCACCTCTGAAGTGAGCATTGCGCTAACGCTGGACACCACCGGCTCGACCTCCACCGGCGACACGCTGCTGACGCAGTCGCTGCTGATTGAGCTGTCTGAGCTGTGCCGCGTGGAAGTAGAAGAAGACCTGGCGCTGGTTGCCATCATCGGCAACAAGCTGTCACGCGCCTGCGGCGTGGGTAAAGAGGTGTTCGGCGTGCTCGACCCGTTCAGCATCCGCATGATCTGCTACGGCGCATCCAGCTACAACCTCTGCTTCCTGGTGCCTGCCGATCAGGCCGAGCAGGTCGTGCAGAAACTTCATCAGAATTTGTTTGAATAAAATTCGTTAGCAGGATAAACAATACCTATAAGCCGGGCACAGACCCGGCTTTTTCATAACTAAACAACACGACAATACTGCAAGGAATCCACTATGTTATCCGCCGTTACGCGGCTGTTCCCGTTATGGGCGCTGCTGCTCTCCGTACTCGCGTATTACACCCCCGCCACCTTCACGGGCATTGGTCCGTGGGTCGCCACGCTGCTGATGCTGATCATGTTCGGTATGGGCGTGCATCTGAAAATCGACGACTTCAAACGCGTGCTGTCTCGCCCTGCGCCCGTCGCGGCAGGGATCTTCCTGCACTACCTGGTGATGCCGCTTGCGGCGTGGCTGCTGGCGATGGCCTTTAAGATGCCGCCCGATCTCTCCGCCGGGATGGTGCTGGTGGGCAGCGTGGCCAGCGGCACGGCCTCCAACGTCATGATCTACCTGGCAAAAGGCGACGTGGCGCTCTCCGTCACCATCTCCTCCGTTTCAACGCTGGTTGGCGTCGTTGCCACGCCGCTGTTAACCCGCCTGTACGTGGACGCGCATATTCAGGTGGACGTGATGGGCATGCTGCTCAGCATTCTGCAGATTGTGGTGATCCCGATTGCGCTGGGGCTGGTCATTCACCATCTTTTCCCGCGCGTGGTGAAGGCCGTTGAGCCGTACCTTCCCGCGTTTTCGATGGTCTGCATTCTGGCGATCATCAGTGCCGTGGTGGCGGGTTCCGCATCGCACATTGCTTCCGTGGGCTTTATCGTGATCATCGCCGTGGTGCTGCATAACACTATTGGCCTGCTGGGCGGCTACTGGGGCGGGAAGCTGTTCGGTTTTGACGAATCGACCTGCCGCACGCTGGCAATCGAGGTAGGCATGCAGAACTCCGGCCTGGCGGCGGCGCTCGGTAAAATTTACTTCTCCCCGCTGGCGGCCCTGCCTGGCGCGCTGTTCTCCGTCTGGCATAACCTCTCCGGCTCGCTGCTGGCGGGCTACTGGTCCGGCAAACCGATTGATGAACAAACGAAAAAAGATGCGGTGAAGCAGGGTTAATTTACGCGGCTTGCTTTACACTGAAGCCTCTCTATCAGGAGGCTTCAGCAATGGCTACACCACGTTTGACCCAGAAAGACATGACGGAAGCCGAGCAGCGCGAACTGAAAACGCTTCTCGACCGCGCCCGTATCGCACATGGCCGCACGCTGACGAACGCCGAAACCAATCAGGTGAAAAAAGAGTACATCGATAAGCTGATGGCGCAGCGTGACGCCGCGGCGAAAAAAGCCCGCAAGCTTAAAAAAGAGCAGGCTTATAAACCCGATGCAGAGGCGACCTTTTCCTGGTCCGCCACAACGTCTACCCGTGGAAGGCGCTAATCAGCGCCCTTTCTTTTTGCGCCCCGGCTGGGTAAAGCGTTTTCCATTACCCGGCTTGCCTCGCCCCTTATCTTCCGCCTGAGGCGCCTTCACCACCGGGCGCTTAATCGCCTGGGTTTTCGGTTTGGCTTTGGCCTTCGGCTTCGCTTCGGACGAGGAGTTCTCGATAAGCTTGAAGAGCTCAATCAGCTCGTCATCCGTTAAATCGCGCCACTCGCCCAGCGGGATACCGGACAGGCTGACGTTCATGATGCGCGTGCGTTCCAGCTTCGTCACTTCATAACCGAAGTGCTCGCACATACGGCGGATCTGGCGGTTTAAGCCCTGCACCAGCGTAATGCGGAACGCGAACGGCGCTTCTTTCTTCACCTTACACTTTTTCGTGACGGTACCGAGGATCGGCACCCCGGCGCCCATGCCACGAATAAATTCGTCCGTCACTGGCTTGTTCACCGTAACGACATACTCTTTCTCGTGGTCATTACCGGCACGCAGAATTTTGTTGACCAGATCGCCGTGGTTGGTGAGAAAAATCAGCCCCTGAGAGTCTTTATCCAGACGGCCAATCGGGAAGATACGGCTGCTGTGGTTCACGAAATCAACGATGTTGTCCCGCTCACCGTCTTCCGTGGTGCTGACAATCCCAACCGGTTTGTTCAACGCGATAAACACCAGGTCTTCAGCATCACGCGGTTCGATGACCTGACCATTCACTTTAACCACATCGCCAGGGACCACCTGGTCGCCGATGGTGGCGCGTTTGCCGTTAAGAAACACGTTACCTTGTTCAATGTAACGATCAGCCTCGCGACGTGAGCAGATCCCGCTCTCGCTAATGTATTTGTTTAATCGGGTTGATTGAGTTGGCAGCATAGTTTCTCCTGTGAAGGGCGAAATATACCTTAGGTATGGGCTGGAAAAAAAGATTAGCCGACGGTTACTGAGACGGGTTTTTTATTTTGCGAGACGCTTTCAGGATTTAGCGTCAGGCCATTTATCCTTGAGCTACCTCCTTTTAGCTTTACTCTCCAGAGACAATTATTTGTAGTTTATAAATCACATTGAGTAATATGAAGGAGATCGTTCAGACAGAATCCTTCCAACGCTGGGAGCAAAACTTAAAAGATCGGCGAGCGAAGACCATTATCGCTTCCCGCCTCTTTCGGTTGGCAAATGGTTTAGCGGGCGACATTAAACCCGTGGGCGAAGGTATAAGTGAGCTGAGGATCCACTATGGTCCGGGCTATAGACTCTATTTTAAAGACCAGGGCAATTGCATCATCGTGCTGTTGTGTGGTGGTGACAAAAGCAGCCAGGCCAGAGACATACTTATGGCAAAAATGCTGAGCAATCCCAATGGCAGGAGTGAATGAGCATGCATAAATTAACACCCTACGATCCAGCCAATGCGCTGGTGGATGACGAGGAAATCGCCGTGTTTATGGCTGATGCCTTAGAAACGGGCGACTCAGCGTATATTGCTAAAGCTCTGGGCGTCATCGCGCGAGCGAAAGGAATGTCGACCATTTCACAGCAAACTGGCCTATCACGAGAGCAACTGTATCGATCGTTCAGTGATAAAGGAAACCCAACGCTTAAAACCACTCTGGCGGTCATGAAAGCATTGGGTCTTGGGCTAACAATCAAACACGCCGAAGATTAATACTCATCCCGCTCGTCGTCTTCATCCGGCTGTTCCATCACGCTGTACGCCACCGCGCAGAACAACGAGTTGAGACGCTTCATATCCCCCAGCAGCCCCAAGTGCAGCGAACTGGTCTCGATACTCTGCACGTTCTGCTGGTGCAGACGCTCAACGTGGGCGTGCGAATAGCGGCGGTTCAGAATGCGGAAACGATGCTTGTTGCGGCGCAGGCGGCGCGCGCTCGGCACGTCGCTGGAGAAGAAGACCAGCATCGCCAGCTTGAGGTTGCTGACCAGCTGTTCGTGCAGCGCTTCCAGCTCCTTCAGGCCTTCACCTGAAAACGCACGACGCGCGGCAAGGGATTTGTCGGCGATCTCGCTGCCCATACGCTCCACGATATCCGAGGCCTGCTCAAGGTTAAGCGACATCTCGATGATTTCCGCCCAGCGGCGGGACTCCTCTTCCGCCAGCTCGTCCTGCGGCATACGCGCCAGGTAAAGCTTAATGGCGGTATAGAGCACGTTGATATCGTCGGCCAGTCTGCGCAGTTCTTTCTCTTCACGCGGCTCGCCGTGCATCACCTTTTGCAGGCCTTCGAGCATGGTTTCCATTGCGTCGCCCATGCGCAGCGTCTCGCGCGCGGCATTCGCCAGCGCCAGCGCCGGGGTATCCAGAGCGGACGTATCCAGGTGCTTCGGCTTCAGGCGCGCATCCAGCTCCGGTTCGTCCTGAATGAGACGCTCGCAGAAGCGGGCCATCGGCCCGGCAAAAGGCACCATCGCCAGGCAGCGCACCAGGTTGTAGAACACGTGGAAGTAGATCACCAGCTCCGCCTTCGGCAGCGGGAGATTGTCCATCAGGTTCGCCAGCGGGTGGATAAAGGGCAGGATAATCAGGCTGCCCACCAGCTTAAACAGCAGGCTGCCCAGCGCCACGCGGCGGGCGGCGGCGTTGGCGGCGCTGTTGTTAAGCATCGCCAGCAGGCCTGAGCCGAGGTTGGCCCCGATCACCAGACACAGCGCTACCGGGAAGGAGATCGCCCCGGCGGCGGTAAGCGTGGCCGTCAGCAGAACCGCCGCCAGGCTGGAGTAGCTGACGATAGCAAACACCGCGCCAATGAGCGCGTCCAGCATGATGTCCCCGGTCAGGGAGGCGAAGATGACCTGAACGCCATTGGCCTCGGTGATTGGCGTGACCGCCTGCACAATCAGCTCCAGCGCCAGCAGGATCAGCCCGAGGCCAATTCCTACGCGCCCGAGCTGCCCGGCGCGCGTCTGTTTGCGGCCGAGGAAGAAGATGACGCCGAGAAAAATCAGCAGCGGCGACAGCCAGGAGAGATCGAAGGTCAGAACACGCGCCATCAGCGCGGTACCTACATCCGCACCCAGCACAATCACCAGCGCCGGGGCCAGCGCCACCAGATCCTGCGCCACAAAGGAGGTCACAAGCAGTGTCGTGGCGTTACTGCTCTGCACCAGTGCCGTTACGCCAATGCCCGCGCAGAAGGCGAGCGGCTTCTTCTCAACGCTGCTGCTGAGAACGGTACGTAAGCGCGCGCCAAATACGCGCATCACGCCGGTACGGACGATATGGGTGCCCCATACGAGCAGGGCGACTGCAGAGAGCAGGTGTAACAGTGTCAGCACGGAAGTTTTTCCTCCTTATCGTTATTCGTTTTCCATAGGTCCAGTATAAGGGTTTAAACGTAAGAAAGAGACAGGGCGCCCCATGAGCGCCCTGTTTGTTGTAAGGAAAAGTGATTTTAATCGGCGTCGTAGCCAAGATTAGGCGCCAGCCAGCGCTCCACTTCAGACACGCTCATGCCTTTGCGCAGGGCGTAATCTTCAATCTGATCCCGCTGCAGCTGCGCCACGGCAAAGTACTTGCTGTCCGGATGGCTGAAGTACCAGCCGGAAACGGACGCGCCTGGCCACATGGCGAACGACTCGGTGAGCTTCATCCCGGTATGGGTTTCCACGTCCAGCAGCTTCCAGATGGTGCCTTTTTCGGTGTGCTCCGGACAGGCCGGATAGCCCGGCGCCGGGCGAATGCCCTGGTAATTTTCGCGGATCAGATCCTCATTGCTGAGGTTTTCATTCGCCGCGTAGCCCCAGTGCACCTTACGCACGCGCTCGTGGAGGTACTCGGCGAAGGCTTCCGCCAGGCGGTCGGCAATCGCTTTCACCATGATTTTATTGTAATCATCGTGCTGCGCTTCGAACGCGTCCGCCAGCGCGTCTTCCTCCAGACCGCCGGTCACCGCAAAGGCGCCGATATAGTCGGCTTTACCACTCAGCTTCGGCGCGACAAAATCGGCCAGGCAGTAGTTGGCAAAGCCCACTTTCTCGGTTTGCTGGCGCAGATGACGGCTGACCGCCAGCACGTGGGTGCGGGTTTCATCGCGATAGATTTCGATGTCGTCGCCCACGCGGTTCGCCGGGAACAGGCCCACCACGCCGCGCGGGTTTAGGGTTTTCTCTGCGCTCAGCGTGTCGAGCATGTCGTTGGCGTCTTTAAACAGGCGCTTCGCCTCCTCGCCGACCACCTCATCTTCCAGGATGCGCGGATATTTACCCGCCAGCGACCAGGTCATAAAGAACGGCGTCCAGTCGATGTAGTTGCGCAGCGTCTCGATGCTGGCCGTCACGTCCTGCACGCCCAGACGGTGTGCGACCGGCGGCGTGTAGCTGGACCAGTCGAAGGCCAGATCGTTGTCGCGCGCCGCCTGAAGCGAAACAGGCGGGGTGCGCGGCTTCTTACGGCCGTGCTGGATGCGAACGGTTTCGTACTCTTTGCGGGTGCGCGCCACAAAATCGTCGCGCTGGGTGTCGGAGAGCAGCGCGGAGACCACGCCCACGGTGCGCGAGGCGTTCTGCACGTAGACCGTCGGGCCGCTGTAGTTCTGCTCGATTTTCACCGCCGTGTGCGCTTTCGAGGTGGTCGCCCCGCCAATCAATAGCGGAATGGTGAAGCCCTGTCGCTCCATCTCTTTTGCCACGTTGACCATTTCGTCGAGCGACGGCGTAATCAGGCCAGAGAGGCCTATCAGGTCGGCGTTCACTTCGCGCGCGGTCTTGAGGATTTTGTCCGCCGGGACCATCACGCCAAGGTCGATAATTTCGTAGTTATTACACTGCAGCACTACGCCAACGATGTTCTTGCCGATGTCGTGCACGTCGCCCTTCACGGTGGCGATAACCATCTTGCCGTTGCTGGAGCCTTTCTCTTTGCTGGCTTCGATGTAGGGCTCCAGATAGGCCACTGCCTGCTTCATCACGCGGGCGGATTTCACCACCTGCGGCAGGAACATTTTGCCCTCACCGAACAGATCGCCGACCACGTTCATGCCGTCCATCAGTGGGCCTTCGATAACCTCAATCGGGCGGGCTGCCTGCTGGCGCGCCTCTTCGGTATCGAGCTCGATAAATTCGGTGATGCCTTTGACCAGAGAATATTCCAGACGCTTTTTCACGTCCCAGGAACGCCACTCGGCCTGCTGAACGTTTGCCGCCTCATCCGATTTGCTGCCGCGGTATTTCTCCGCCAGGTCCAGCATGCGCTCGGTGGCGTCGTCGCGGCGGTTAAGGATCACGTCCTCTACGGCATCGCGCAGCTCGGCGGGGAGGTCGTCGTAAATCGCCAGCTGGCCGGCGTTAACGATCCCCATGTCCATGCCGTTGCGGATGGCGTAGTAGAGGAACACGGCGTGGATCGCTTCGCGCACCGGGTCGTTGCCGCGGAACGAGAACGACACGTTCGATACGCCGCCGGAGATCAGCGCATGCGGCAGCTCGCGCTTGATGTCTTCACATGCGCCGATAAAGTCCTGGGCGTAGTTGTTGTGCTCTTCAATCCCGGTAGCGACGGCGAAGATATTCGGGTCAAAGATAATGTCTTCCGGCGGGAAGCCCACCTCTTCGGTCAAAATCTTGTACGCGCGGCGGCAAATCTCGATTTTGCGCTCGCGGGTATCGGCCTGACCCACTTCGTCAAAGGCCATCACCACCACGGCGGCACCGTAGCGGCGGACCATCTTCGCGTGGTGGATAAAGATATCAACGCCCTCTTTCATCGAGATAGAGTTGACGATGCCTTTACCCTGGATGCACTTCAGCCCTTTTTCGATGACTTCCCACTTGGAGGAGTCAATCATGATCGGCACGCGGGCAATGTCCGGCTCACCGGCAATCAGGTTGAGGAAACGCACCATCGCCGCTTCGGCGTCGAGCATCCCCTCATCCATGTTGATATCGATAATCTGCGCGCCGCTTTCTACCTGCTGGCGGGCAACGTCCAGCGCTTCGCTGTACTTCTCTTCTTTAATCAGGCGTTTGAACTTTGCGGAACCGGTGACGTTAGTACGCTCACCCACGTTCACAAACAGGCTGTCGTCGCCGATGGTCAACGGCTCCAGGCCGGACAGACGACAGGCAACCGGAAGCTCGGGCAGCTTGCGCGGCGGCAGACCGGCTACGGCGTTGCTCATAGCCGCGATATGCTCCGGCGTGGTGCCGCAGCAGCCGCCGACGATGTTCAGGAAGCCAGACTCGGCCCACTCGCGGATTTGCGCCGCCATGGTGTCGGCATCGAGATCGTATTCACCAAACGCGTTTGGCAGACCGGCGTTCGGGTGGGCGGTGACATAGCATTCCGCGATACGGGAAAGCTCCTGCACGTACTGGCGCAGTTCATCCGGCCCCAGCGCGCAGTTCAGGCCAAAGGAGAGCGCTTCGGCGTGGCGCAGGGAGTTATAAAACGCTTCGGTTGTCTGGCCGGACAGGGTACGGCCGGAGGCGTCGGTGATGGTGCCGGAAATCATGATTGGCAGGTCAACGCCGAGCGCTTCAAACTCCTCTTTCACCGCGTAAATCGCGGCTTTGGCATTGAGGGTATCGAATACGGTTTCAATCAGGATCAGATCGGAACCGCCTTCCACCAGCGCTTTGGTCGATTCACGGTAGGCCGCGACCAGCTGATCGAAGGTGATATTACGAAACGCCGGGTCGTTGACGTCCGGTGAAATCGACGCGGTGCGGTTCGTCGGGCCAAGCACCCCGGCAACGTAGCGAGGCTTGTCCGGCGTGCGGGCCGTCCACTCGTCGGCGCAGGCGCGCGCCAGCTTCGCGGCTTCCAGGTTGATTTCCGCCGACAGGGATTCCATCTGGTAATCCGCCATGGCGATAGTTGTCGAGTTAAAGGTGTTGGTTTCAACGATATCCGCACCCGCTTCGAAGTAGGCGTTGTGGATATCCTTAATAACGGACGGCTTGCTGAGCACCAGCAGGTCGTTGTTCCCTTTCAGGTCGCAGGGCCAGTCGGCAAAGCGTTCGCCGCGGAAATCGTCTTCACTCAGACGATACCCCTGGATCATGGTGCCCATGCCGCCGTCCAGCACCAGAATTCGTTCATTTAACTGCGCACGCAGTTGCTCTACTTTGCTGCTCACACTTGCTCCCGACACCGCTCAACAAGGCCATAAGGCTGCGTTCCATACTGGCACAATCTCGCAGGGTGGAAAAGCCGCACAGCGGTAACATGAGACATGTTCACCATCACTCCTCCGATCAGTCAGGATAACGGTTGCAAATTCACCAAATAAAACGAAAATGATTTCCACGATACAGAAAAAGGAGATCGTCATGGTCGCGACCGTTCCCGCTAAACGCGGCAGAAAACCTGCTGCCACCACCGCCGCCGCACAACAGGGCGGACAGGTTCAATCGCTCACGCGCGGTTTGAAGCTGCTGGAGTGGATAGCCGAGTCGCACAGCAGCGTGGCCCTGACGGAGCTGGCCCAGCAGGCTGGCCTGCCGAACTCCACGACGCACCGCCTGCTGACCACCATGCAGCAGCTGGGCTTTGTCCGCCAGGTCGGCGAGCTGGGGCACTGGGCGGTGGGCGCGCATGCGTTTATCGTCGGCAGCAGCTTCCTGCAGAGCCGCAACCTGCTGGCGATTGTGCACCCGATTCTGCGCAAGCTGATGGAGGAGTCCGGCGAGACCGTAAACCTGGCGGTGCTGGACCAGAGCGATCATCAGGCGATTATCATCGACCAGGTGCAGTGCACGCAGCTGATGCGTATGTCCGCACCGATTGGCGGCAAGCTGCCCATGCACGCCTCCGGCGCGGGTAAAGCGTTTCTCTCGCAGCTGAGCGAAGAACAGGTGACGGGACTGCTGCACCGTAAAGGGCTGCACGCCTATACCCACGCCACGCTGGTGTCGCCCGTGCATCTGAAAGAAGATCTGGCCCTGACCCGCAAGCGCGGCTATTCGTTTGATGATGAAGAACATGCCCTGGGCCTGCGCTGCCTCGCGGCCTGTATTTTTGACGAGCACCGCGAGCCGTTTGCCGCCATCTCCATCTCCGGGCCGATTTCGCGCATGACCGACGACCGCGTGACCGAGCTGGGCGCGCTGGTGATTAAGGCGGCGAAAGAGGTGACGCTGGCGTATGGTGGGATTCGTTGAGATTGAGTGCGGCCTGATGCCCTCACCCCGGCCCTCTCCCGCAGGGAGAGGGAGAAAATCTGATGCCCTCACCCTGCTAGAGAGGGTGCAAACCTAATGCAAAACCTCTGCTTGCGGCGGTAAGCGTACACATCTTCGACATGCCCATTTTTGATGCGCGTTTGCAGTCCGCGCCAGTAGCTGGCGCGGAACAGATCCTCATGCATCTCTTCAAATAACGGCCCGATGCGCGGGTCGGCACACAGCCAGTGGCGAAACTCCTCCGGAAACACATCGCCCGGCGAGACGCTGTACCACGGCTCGCCGGAAAGCTCATCTTCCGGGTAGCGGGGCTGTGGTATATCGCGGAAATTCACTTCGGTCATGTAGCAAATTTCGTCGTAATCGTAGAACACCACGCGCCCGTGACGGGTGACGCCGAAGTTTTTAAACAGCATGTCGCCCGGGAAAATATTGGCGGCGGCAAGCTGGCGAATCGCGTTGCCGTATTCTTCGATGGCATCCCGCAGCGCCTGGCCTTCGGACTGCTCAAGCCAGATATTCAGCGGCACCATGCGGCGTTCGATGTAGAGATGGCTAATGGCAATTTTGTCGCCAAGATCGGTGATTTTCGCAGGCGCTTCCTGCATTAACAGCGCCATGAGCGCCGGGTCGATCTGCTGTTTATCCAGCACAAAGTTTTCGAATTCCTGGGTATCCGCCATGCGCCCGACGCGGTCGTGCTCTTTCACCAGCTGATAGCAGGCGCGAACGTGTGCGGCGGTCATCTCTTTCTGCGGCGCGAATCTGTCTTTAATCACCTTAAAGACCCGGTCAAAGCCCGGCAGCGTAAACACCAGCATCACCATGCCGCGAATGCCGGGCGCTTCGATAAACTGCTCGTCGGCGGCGGTGACATAGCGCAGGTACTCCCGGTAGCTTTCCGTTTTGGCGTGCTTCTGGCAGCCAATGGCCATATACAGCTCGGCGGTGGTTTTGCCCGGCAGGATCTCGCGCAGCCACTCCACCAGCGCGGCAGGCAGCGGGGCGTACACCATGAAATAGGAGCGGGCGAAGCCAAACACGATGCTGGCCTCGGCGCCGGTGGTCAGGCAAGTATCGACAAACAGTTCCCCGTCGTCGGTACGGTGAATGGGCAGCAGAAACGGCACAATGGCGGTCGGCGTAACCAGTTTGCCCACCAGCCAGGCGGCTTTATTGCGGTAGAAAAGCTCGTTGGCAACCTGCAAATGGCTGTGGCTGAGCACCTCCGCGCCGAAGGTTTCGTTGAGATGGGCGTGGACATAGCCGATATCCCGGGTTTTATTCTCCCAGGGCAGGCGCAGCGGCAGATCCGTTAGCACGCGGTGCAGGAGCTTTTCCCATCCGCGATCGGGAAAGAAATCTTTCGCCAGCGGACGGGGAATGGTTCGAAAGCGTCGCTCGGGCTGGGAGCTGAAGATAAATAACCGCTCAGGAGATAGTGAGCGGTGGTCAAATAACCGGCAATAGACGGAGTTGAAAAAGCTCTCCGCAATCTCGAAGCGCGGGTAATCGGGTAACAAATGGGTGTAGTGCTCCTTCACGCGCAGTAAAAATTCCGCGTCCGGACTTTTACCGTCGGTAATACAGCGCAGCTGCTCCACCACCAGACCCACGTGGTGGTCATAGAGATGGATACGTTGCTTCATAGCCTGCTGAACCGCATGCCAGTCTGCATGTTCGAAGCGCTGCTGCGCGCCGGATGTCACTTCAAGAAAACGACCATACTGGGCATCGAAGCCCTGCAAAATAGTTTGGGCAATCAGCAATTCCAGGCCACGCGACATATATTCCCCCTCACCCCAACCCTCTCCCCGAGAGGGGAGAGGGGGAAAAGATTAGAACTGTGCTTCTTCCGTTGAACCCGTTAAGGCGGTGACGGAGGAGGTTCCGCCCTGGATAATCGTGGTCACATTGTCAAAGTAGCCGGTTCCCACCTCCTGCTGGTGAGACACGAAGGTGTAACCGTCTTTGCCCGCCGCAAACTCCGGCTGCTGCACCTTCTCAACGTAGTGCTTCATGCCCTCACCCTGCGCATAGGCGTGCGCCAGGTCGAACATGTTGAACCACATGCTGTGGATACCGGCCAGGGTAATGAACTGGTATTTGTAGCCCATGTCGGACAGCTGCTGCTGGAAGCTGGCGATGGTTTTGTCATCCAGCTTTTTCTGCCAGTTGAAGGACGGCGAGCAGTTATAGGCCAGCAGTTTGCCCGGATACTTCGCGTGGATGGCGTCGGCAAAGCGTTTTGCCAGCGCCAGATCCGGCGTGGAGGTTTCACACCAGACCAGGTCCGCATAAGGCGCGTACGCCAGGCCGCGGCTGATCGCCTGTTCAATGCCGGCATGGGTGCGGTAGAAGCCTTCACTGGTACGCTCGCCGGTGATGAACTCGCTGTCATACGGGTCGCAGTCAGAGGTGATCAGGTCCGCCGCGTCGGCATCAGTACGGGCAATCACCAGCGTCGGCACGCCGAGCACGTCCGCGGCCAGACGCGCGGCAACCAGCTTCTGTACGGCTTCCTGTGTAGGAACCAGCACCTTACCGCCCATGTGTCCGCATTTTTTCACTGACGCCAGCTGGTCTTCGAAGTGAACGGCCGCTGCACCGGCCTCAATCATCGATTTCATCAGCTCGAAGGCGTTCAGCACGCCGCCGAAGCCCGCTTCCGCATCCGCGACGATCGGCAGGAAGTAGTCAGTAAAGCGCGGATCGCCAGGTTCGATACCTGCGGCCCACTGGATCTGATCCGCACGGCGGAAGGTGTTGTTGATCCGATCCACCACCGACGGCACGGAGTTAGCCGGATAGAGCGACTGATCCGGGTACATGCTGGAGGCCAGGTTGGCGTCCGCCGCGACCTGCCAGCCGGAGAGGTAAATCGCCTCAATACCGGCCTTCGCCTGCTGCAGCGCCTGACCGCCGGTCAGCGCGCCGAGGCTGTTGATGTAGCCCTTTTTAGAGCCACCGTGCAGCAGCTTCCACATTTTCGCCGCACCGTTCTGTGCCAGCGTGCATTCCGGATTGACCGAGCCGCGTAATTTCACCACTTCCTCCGCGCTGTAAGGACGGCGGATGCCTTCCCAGCGAGGCTGTGTCCACTCTTTCTTCAACTCTTCGATTTGTTGGGTACGGGTTTTCATGTGCAGATGCTCCATATTGTTATGTGGTGAGTTACGCCAGGAAGCGGTAGCCCGGCAGGGTCAGGAAGTCGATTAAGTCATCTGATGTGGTGATTTGCTCCATCAGGCGCGCGGCGTCGTCAAAACGTCCGCTGCTGAAGCGGTGCTCGCCCAGCTCGTCCTGGATCACCCGCATCTCTTCGGCCAGCATCTGGCGGAACAGGGTCTTGGTCACCGGTTTGCCGTTGCTGAGCGTTTTTTGATGGTGGATCCACTGCCAGATGGAGGTACGTGAAATCTCCGCCGTCGCGGCATCTTCCATCAGGCCGTAGATAGGTACGCAGCCGTTGCCGGAGATCCACGCTTCGATGTACTGGACCGCGACGCGGATATTGGCACGCATGCCCTCTTCCGTACGCTCGCCCGCGCACGGTGCCAGCAGCTGTTCTTCAGCCGTTGGGGCATCGTCTTCACGCGTGACAAACAGCTGGTTTTTGTTGTCGCCGAGAACGCGGTTAAAGACCTCCATCGCCGTATCGGCCAGGCCGGGATGGGCAATCCACGTGCCGTCGTGACCGTTACGCGCTTCAAGCTCTTTGTCGGCCTTCACCTTGTTGAGCACCTGATTGTTGCGCTCTGCGTCTTTGCTCGGGATAAATGCCGCCATGCCGCCCATCGCAAAGGCGCCGCGCTTGTGGCAGGTTTTGATCAGCAGGCGCGAGTAGGCGCTCAGGAACGGTTTATCCATGGTCACGACCTGGCGATCCGGCAGTACGCGGTCGGGATAGTTTTTCAGGGTTTTGATGTAGCTGAAAATATAGTCCCAGCGCCCGCAGTTCAGGCCGACGATGTGGTCGCGCAGGGCGTGCAGAATTTCATTCATCTGGAACACGGCAGGCAGCGTTTCAATCAGCAGCGTGGCTTTGATGGTGCCGCGCGGCAGGTTGAAACGATCTTCCGCGTAGCTAAACACCTCGCTCCACCAGGCCGCTTCCTGCCAGGCCTGCGTTTTTGGCAGATAGAAATAAGGGCCGCTGCCTTTTGCCAGCAGGTTCTTGTAGTTGTGGAAGAAATAGAGTGCGAAATCAAACAGGCTGCCTGGAATGGCTTCCCCACGCCAGGTGACATGTTTTTCAGGCAGGTGCAGGCCGCGCACGCGACAGATCAGCACCGCAGGGTTTGGTTTGAGCTGGTAAATTTTGCCGGCTTCGTTGGTATAGCTGATGGTGCCGTTCACGGCGTCGCGCAGGTTGATCTGCCCCTCGATGACCTTACGCCAGTCCGGCGCCAGAGAGTCTTCAAAATCGGCCATGAAGACTTTAACGTTGGCGTTCATGGCGTTGATCACCATTTTGCGCTCTACCGGGCCGGTGATCTCAACGCGACGATCCTGTAAATCTTCAGGGATGCCGCGGATTTTCCACTCACCGCGACGAATGGAAGCGGTTTCCGAAATGAATCCAGGCAACTTGCCATCGTCAATTTCCTGCTGCTGATGAATGCGTGCCGCCAGCAGCTTATTACGCTGCGGTGTAAAGCGGGTCACCAGTTCAGTCAGAAATTCTACCGCTTCCGCCGTCAAAACTTGCTGTTCTTGCTCGCCATACGGCTGGGTAAAGGCCAGTTCATCGACCGTCGTTGCCTGTTGAGTCATTACTCTGCTCCTCATCAAAGATCCAAAATCACGCCCCCGATGCGAACGAAAGATCGTTGGGTAGTTTTCGCTCAGCAGAATTAAGACTATCTATATTTTTTCTAAAATCAAAAACAATTTCCATTTTAATTATTAATTGTTATTAATTGATTGATTTCATTGAGATTAAAGTTGGATCGAACGGTGAGTGACATTTCGGAAATAAAAAAGGCACCCGAAGGTGCCTGATTTGAATAGCTGAAACGCTTTAGGATCGTTTAGTGCAGAAGATTACTCCAGCGTCGGATTCATGTGACGCAGATCGTATGGCGTTATCTGGTAGACGTAATAGTTGAGCCAGTTAGTGAAAAGCAAATTTCCGTGGCTGCGCCAGGTTGCTCTCGGTTTGTTTTGCGGATCGTCTTTCGGGAAATAGTTGTACGGTACATCCGGATTAAGACCCGCTTCGACATCACGGAAATACTCTGATGCGAGGGTATGCGGATCGTACTCAGGATGTCCGGTCACAAAAGCAATGCGTTTATCCTTGCTGGCAAACAGGTAAGCATCTCCGTCTTCCGTTTCGGCCAGGATCTCCAGATCGGTGTAATCACGAATCAGCTGGGCCGGGAAATCGGCGTAGCGAGAATGCGGGGCCAGGAAAGAGTCATCGAAACCGCGCGTCAGCAACGCATGTGGATGAAGAATATGGTGTTCGTATACGCCGGAGAGCTTTTCAGTGCGGGTTTGCTTGGGGATGCCATAAAGAATATTCAGTGCGGCTTGTACCGCCCAACAGACAAACAATGTGGAGGTAACGTGATCTTTTGCCCACTCCAGAACCTGTTTGATCTGCGGCCAGTAGGCGACATCGTTAAATTCAACCAGGCCGAGCGGCGCGCCGGTCACGATCAGTCCGTCGAAGTTTTCCCCCTGAATGTCATCGAAGTTACAGTAGAAGTTGTTCAAATGCTCAGATGGCGTGTTACGTGATTCACGGGCATCGATTCGCAGCAACTGGATATCCACCTGCAGCGGGGAGTTCGACAGAAGACGCAGGAACTGGTTTTCTGTTTCGATCTTTTTTGGCATCAGATTGAGAATAAGCACCTTCAGCGGGCGAATTTCCTGACCTGTCGCACGCGAAGCCGTCATGACGAAGACGTTTTCTTCACGCAAGAAATTGACGGCTGGTAGCTCGTCCTGCACCCGAATCGGCATAGCTTTATATCCTCACAGCATACGTATAAACGTTTAGACATCCAGACAGCTAACGATACCCAGAAACGGGCATAATGTCGAGCCTGCAAGCGGAAGGTGAGAAAGTTTCAAGGAGGGAAAGAGGGAAAAACAAAAGCAAAAAACCCCGCACCTTTCGGTACGGGGTTCTTCTAATTTATGCCTGGCAGTTCCCTACTCTCACATGGGGAGACCCCACACTACCATCGGCGCTACGGCGTTTCACTTCTGAGTTCGGCATGGGGTCAGGTGGGACCACCGCGCTAAAGCCGCCAGGCAAAT